>PACZ01000008.1 GCA_002700305.1 Hyphomonas sp.
CAGGTCCATGGCGAAGTATTCGATGAAGAACTCGGTCTCCTCGCGCACGCACTGGCCGTAAAGCGTGTGCAGCATGGCGTGGCCGGTCCGGTCAGCGGCGGCACAGGTGCGCTGCACGGGGCCTTCGCCGAAGTCGCGGGTCATGCCGCCAAAGGCGCGCTGGTAGATCTTGCCTTCCTCGGTCCGCGAGAAGGGCATGCCCCAGTGCTCAAGCTCGTAAACGGCCTTCGGGGCGTTGCGTGTCAGGTATTCGATGGCGTCCTGGTCGCCCAGCCAGTCAGACCCTTTGACGGTGTCGTACATGTGCCAGCGCCAGTTATCCTCGCCCATATTGCCGAGCGAGGCGGCGATCCCGCCCTGCGCGGCCACGGTGTGCGACCGGGTCGGGAAGACTTTGGTGATACAGGCCGTTTTCAGCCCGGCCTGGGCCGCGCCGAGAGCTGCGCGCAGGCCGGAACCGCCCGCGCCGACAACCACGACGTCATAAGTGTGATCGATCCAGTTATAAGTGCTCATATTCTAACTCTCCCGCGGGGCCGCTTACGCGCCCGCGCCAATCCACAGTTTCAGGACCGAAAGGGCGATGGCCGCAAACAGTGCGATACAGGCGAAGCTGTTCAGGATCAGCAGCGCCGAGCGCATCCCCGTCTTCGCAATATAGTCTTCGATGACCACCTGCATACCGAGACGCATATGGTATACGGTCGCGCCGGCTGTCAGGATCAGCAGGATTGCAGGCAGCGGCTGGGCGATCCACTCGATCGCAGCCTCTTCACCGCCCTGAACGGCGTTGATGACCGAGAACAGGAACCACGGCACCAGGAAGATCAGGGCGATGGCCGAGACGCGCTGGCCAATGTGGTGATGCGTGCCGGATTTGGCGGAACCGAGGCCGCGGGCGGCTTTGGTCGGGGTCAGGAACTGGCTGTTCGACATGGGTCTCTGCCTCCTACAGTCCGGCGGCGGCAAACCAGATGGCGGCCGCGCCCAGAATGGCAAATGCGTAGTTGAAGACGGACACGGCGCTGGCCTTGCCGGGGTCGAAGCCGATGTTCGGCCCATCCCACAGAAGGTGGCGGATGCCATTGACGAGGTGGAACAGGACCGCGACGGCCCAGAGATAGAGAATCACGCTGCCGACCCAGGAGAACAGGATCCCCTCGATGGTGTCGTAACACTCGGCACCGGTGGCCAGGGCGATGATCCAGCCCGCGATCAGGAAGGTGCCGAAATAGAGGGCAACGCCGGTGATGCGGTGGGTGATCGAAGCGGCCATGGTGACATGGGGGCGCCAGACCTGGAGGTGTGGCGACAGCGGGCGGGCATCAGCCCCGGACGATCCTGACATGCGAAGGACACCTTCCGATGGATGTAAGAGTTTCACTCAAGTGCTTGGCTTGCGGTTCTAGGAGTCTCTATGATCCTGTCAACGCACGGCGCGTCATGGAGTGACAATATGAAACGATTTCTGTGGGTTGTGGCCCTGTTTCTGATCACACCTTCGGCATCTGCTGATCCGATGGACGCGCTGATCGCCAAATATGAGGCGTATGTCCGTGACACGAACCCTGCGGAAGCTGCACGTGCCGCAGGGGAAGCTCCTTCGGCTTGGGGAGAAGTTTCACCCGAAGCCGTGGCAGAGCGCGCCGCGAGGGCCGAGGCCCTGCGAGATGAGATCGCTGCGCTGGAAACCGACCGGGCCACCGACCAGGCCATTCTGGAGCGGCTTCTGGCGGTGGACATTGATGATGCCCGTTATGATGCCGCACGGATCCCCTTTACCGGCGACTGGGGCTTTCAGGCCGAACCGATCTTTGCAGCCATGCAGACAAAGATCACGACCGAGGCCGAAGGCGACGCCTGGATTTCCCGCCTGAACGATGTGCCGCGCTATTTCGCCGAAAACGTCCAGAACATGCGCCGGGGCCTGGCCACCGGCTGGGTCGCGCACGCCGATCCGCTGAAAGTGTCCTCCGACCAGATTCGCGAGCAGATCAGTGACGATCCGAGCGCGAGCGGCCTGTACGTTCCGTTCCTGAACCTGCCATCGGACATGGACCCGGCCGTTGCCTCCCGCCTGAAGACGGACGGGCTGACGGCTGTGGCCAATGCCATCTCTGCTTACCGGAAAACGTTGGCCTTCATCGAGGAAGACTATGCGCCGAATACACGGAAAGGGGCGGGTATCGCCAACCTGCCGGGCGGCAAGGAGGTCTATGCCGCCGCGATTGAGCAGCATACCGCCGGCGCCGGCTATTCCCCGGAAGAGATCCACGCGCTGGGCGAGGCGGAAGTCGCCCGTATTCGCACTGAAATGGAAGCCATTCTGGAAGAGATCCATTTCGAGGGAGATTTCAAGGACTTCCTCACCTTCCTGCGCACCGACCCGGGCTTTTACGCGAAAACGCCTGAGGAACTGATGGGCCGGGCAAAAGAGATTGCCGCGAAGCTGGACGCCATCCTGCCGGACTATTTCGGCAAGCTGCCGGAGCATTGGTACGATGTGGAGCCTGTGCCTGCCGCGATCGCGCCGGGCTACACGTCGGGCCGCTATGTCGAGGGCGATCCGGAAGAGGACCGGCCGGGCATCTATCTGGTCAACACATACGCGCTGGACCAGCGCCCGCTCTATGAACTGCCAGCGCTCTCTGCGCACGAGGCCGTGCCGGGTCACCATCTGCAGATCATGCTGGCCATGGAAATGGAAGGGCAGCCGCGCTTCCGCCAGCAATATTATGCCACCGCGTTTGGGGAAGGCTGGGGGCTTTACGCCGAACACCTCGCGATGGAAGCGGGTATTAATGAGACGCCGTATGAGCGCTTCGGCGGGCTTTCCATGGAGATGTGGCGGGCCTGCCGGCTTGTCGCCGATACGGGCCTGCACTGGTATGGCTGGACGCGGGAAGAGGCCGAGACCTGTTTCAACGAGAACTCCGCCCTCGCGCCGCTGAATATCAAGAATGAAGTGACCCGCTATATGGGCTGGCCGGGGCAGGCGACGGCCTACAAGATCGGTGAACTGAAAATCCTGGACCTGCGTCATCAGGCGGAAGAGGCCCTGGGCGACGCGTTCGACATCCGGGCCTTCCATGATGCCGTGCTGGCTCAGGGTGCTGTGCCAATGGATGTGCTGGACCACCAGATCCATGACTGGATCGACGCGCAGATGGCGCCGGAATCCGCACAGGAAACAGCCACTGCGCCCTGATTGCGACAGGTCTTTAAAATTGTTCCGGCCGGGCTTGTGCCCGGCTGAGTGGCGCGCCAAATGGGCGGACCATGTTCCGCTTCTTTGAACGCCGCCTCTCTCCGTTTCCGGATTCGCCTCTGGATGTGCCGCCGCAGGGCTTCTGGCCCTTCGTCTGGTACTATGTGCGCGATGCCGTGCCATGGCTGGCCGGCACGGCTGTCCTGACGGCCATCATTGCGGTGGGGGAGGTGACGCTGTTCGGCTTCCTTGGCGGGATTGTCGACTGGCTGTCCTCGGCCGACCGTGACGGTTTCCTTCAGCGCGAAGGCACGCGCCTTGCCCTGATGGCGGGCGTGGTTCTGGTGGCGCTGCCGCTTGCCACATTGATCCATGCGCTGATCGTTTATCAGGGTCTGATGGGCAATGTACCGATGAGCGCGCGCTGGCGCATGCACCGGCAGATGCTCGGCCAGTCGATGAATTTCTTCGGCAATGAGTTTGCCGGCCGTGTTGCCACCAAAGTGATGCAGACAGCGCTCGCCGTGCGCGAAGCGGTGATGAAGATTCTCGACGTCTTTGTCTTCGTGATCGTCTATTTTGTCTCGGCGCTTGTGCTGGTCGCTTCCTCCGACTGGCGTCTGATGTTGCCCTTCCTTCTGTGGGGCGGTCTCTATTGCCTCGTCATGGCCTGGTTTGTGCCGCGCCTCGGCAAGGTGGCAGAGGAACAGGCCGATGCGCGCTCCGTCATGACCGGGCGTATCGTCGACAGCTACACCAATATCCAGACGGTGAAACTCTTCGCCCATGCCGGGCATGAAGAGGCCTATGCGAAGGACAGTATGCAGGGCTTCCTGCAGACGGTGTATCAGCAGATGCGCTATGTCACCGGCTTCAACTTCGTCGTGTACCTCAACAATTCGCTTCTGGTCTTCCTGGTCGGCGCGGTCGGCATTTATCTCTGGATGGGCAATCTGATCGGCGCGGGGGCAGTGGCCGCCGCCATCGGCCTGACCCTGCGCATCAAGTCCATGTCGCAATGGATCATGTGGGAGGTGGCGGGCCTGTTCGAGAATATCGGCGTCGTCTTCGACGGGAAAACGATGCTCAACCGCCCGGTGGCCGTCTCCGATGCGCCGGATGCGGAAGACCTGCCACGTGGGCTGGGCGCCATCGAGTTCCGGAATGTCGGGTTTCACTATGGCAAAGGGTCGGGCGTGATCGAGGACTTTTCCCTGTCCATCCGGCCGGGCGAGAAGATTGGTCTTGTCGGGCGGTCCGGCGCAGGCAAGACAACGCTGACGAATTTGCTGTTGCGCTTCTACGAAACGGAAAGCGGCGCTGTCCTGCTGGACGGATACGACGTCTCTCACGTGACGCAGGACTCGCTCCGGGCACAGATCGGCGTGGTCACGCAGGATACATCGCTCCTGCACCGTTCCATACGGGAAAACATCGCCTATGGCCGTCCGGGCGCAAGCGATGCGGACATCCTGGCGGCGTGCGGGAAAGCTGCGGCGCTGGACTTCATCAACGAGCTTGAAGACTCCAAAGGCCGACGCGGCCTCGATGCGCATGTCGGTGAGCGCGGTGTGAAACTGTCCGGCGGCCAGCGCCAGCGGATCGCAATTGCCCGCATTTTCCTGAAGGATGCGCCGGTGCTGATTCTGGATGAGGCGACCTCCGCGCTCGATTCCGAGGTCGAGGCCGTGATCCAGGAGAAGCTGTTCGAACTGATGGAAGGCAAGACCGTGATCGCCATCGCGCACCGCCTGTCGACCATCGCCGCGATGGACTGGCTGATCGTGCTCGACAAGGGGCAGATCGTGGAGCAGGGGAGCCATGCCGAGCTTGTGGCTGCGGGCGGGCTCTATTCCGAGCTCTGGGCGCGCCAGTCCGGCGGCTTCCTTGTTGAGCCGGATGAGACCGACAGTGATGTCGCAGCAGAGTAGGGCCTCATGAAACTGACCATTATCGAAACCGGCCTCGTGCCGGAGCCGATCCGCGGAGACTTCGAGGATTATCCGGCCATGTTCCGCCACATGATGTCGGGTGTCGGGACGTATGATTTCGACACGGTTTCGGTGGTAAAGGGTGAAGCTTTGCCGGACCCGGATCATGTCGAGGCGGCGCTGATCACCGGCTCACCCGCCGGGGTCTATGATGACGAGGCCTGGATCGGCCTGCTGATCGATTTCATCCGGGCAGGCGCCGCGGCCGGTGTGCCGCAGGTCGGCATCTGTTTCGGCCACCAGATCCTGGCCGAGGCGCTCGGTGGCAAGGTGATCAAGTCTGACAAGGGCTGGGGCGTTGGCCGCCATACCTATGATGTGGTGGCTTGCCCGGCATTTGTCAGCGAAACCTGCCCGCCCGCGATTTCGGCAGCCGTAAGCCATCAGGATCAGGTCGTGGCCCTGCCGCCGGGTGCGGAGGTCATCGCGGCCTCCGATTTCACGCCATATGCCGGGCTCTATTATCCGGACGCCCCGGCGCTCAGCTTCCAGTGCCATCCGGAGTTTGAAGACGTGTATTCGGCGGCGCTCTATTCCCTGCGCCGGCCACGGATCGGCGAAACCTTAACGGACCAGGCGCTCGAATCTCTTGAAATCGAGGGCGATCATGCCCGTCTGGCGCGGTGGACGGCCGGTTTTCTGGCCGCACATCGGCGTGGGCGTTAACGATCTGAAACTGGTGTGAAACCTGCATCTGGTTGCGGAAACTGGTGCAACAGTGTTCAACACGCACACGAAACCCCGTGGAGATTTACGACATGATGCCGAAACCGCTCGCAGACATCGCTCCGAACACATTCGAGTTCGAAGTGCTGCCACTGGTGAAACCGACAGGCTTTCGCGAATATGATGCGCGCTGGTGGTTCAACGGTATCGGCAAGGAAAAAGCCCCGGAGCTGAACCTCACGGGTGTTCAGGCGCTTGGCCTCGGCATGGCGACGCTGTTCCATGAGCTGGGCGTCGAGCCGAAAGTGGTGACCGGCCACGATTTCCGCTCCATCAGCCAGCCGATCAAGAACGCGCTGATCCTCGGCCTGACACAGGGCGGTTGCGAAGTGATGGATGTCGGCCTGGCCCTGTCGCCGATGGTTTACTGGAGCCAGTTCGAACTCGATGCGCCGTGCTGCGCCATGGTCACCGCCAGCCACAACGAGAACGGCTGGACTGGCGTGAAGATGGGCGCCAACAAGCCACTGACCTTCGGTCCGGAAGAAATGGGCCGCCTGAAGGAAATCGTCATGGGCGGTGCCTTTGTCGAGCGCGAAGGCGGCAAGCATTACCGTATCGAAGGCATCCGCGAAAAATACATCGCTTCAGTTGCCGACGGCGTGAAACTTTCCCGTCCGCTGCGCGTCATCGCGGCTTGTGGCAATGGCACGGCAGGCGCCTTTGCGCCGGATGCCCTGCGCGCGATGGGCGCAGACGTGATCGAGATGGACTGCAATCTCGACATGACCTTCCCGAAATACAATCCAAACCCGGAAGATTCCGAAATGCTGCACGCCATGGCAGCGGCCGTGAAAGAGCACGGCGCCGATGTGGCGCTCGGCTTCGATGGGGACGGCGACCGCTGCGGCGTGGTCGACAATACGGGTGAGGAAATCTTCGCCGACAAGATCGGCCTGATGCTGGCCCGCGACCTGTCGAAACAGTATCCGGGTGCGAAATTCGTGGTCGATGTGAAATCGACCGGCCTCTACAAGACCGACCCTGTGCTGAAGGAAAACGGCGCCACGGTCGATTACTACAAGACCGGACATTCCTACATCAAGCGCCGCACCAATGAACTCGGCGCTCTGGCAGGCTTCGAAAAATCCGGCCACTTCTTCTTCCGCCCGCCGATCGGGCTTGGCTATGACTGCGGCCTCGTTGCGGCCAAGGCCGTGCTTCAGATGCTGGACCGGAACCCCGGCAAGACCATGGCGGACCTGAAGGGCGAACTGGGCACGGCCTGGACCTCGCTCACCATGTCGCCGCACTGCGATGACGAGACCAAGTACGGCATCGTCGACAAGATGGTCGAAGAATATGAAGGCCTGAACGGCACGGAGATCCTGGGCCGCAAAGTGGTCGATGTGAATACTGTCAACGGCGCCCGCGTGACGCTGGAGGACGGCTCCTGGGTGCTGATCCGGGCGTCTTCAAATAAACCGGAACTCGTCGTTGTGGTCGAATCCATGGCCAGCGAGGACGACATGCGCGACCTCTTCCACAAGGAAATCAAACCGCGCCTCGGCAAGCACCCGGAAGTCGGCGCCTACAATCAGGAAATCTGATCAGCGAATGCTGATCAACTGCCCCTAATCAACTACCAGCGGGCGGCATGCCCATTTCGGCACCGGCCGCATCGTCGAGGTCTCCGGCGCGCTTCCAGGCGGGCCGGGATTCGAGGCGGCTCCAATAGGCGGCGAGGGCATCATGCGCCGGCATGGATCCGAACTGCAGCCCCCAGCCGACCTGTGCGCCGAGATAGACATCGGCGGCAGTGAACTGGTCGCCGCACAGATACGGGCTTGCGTCGGAGACTGTTTTGATCAGCGTGGCGTACATGTCGTCGAACGCGCCATAACCGGCCATCCGCTTCTGGTCGTCATTTACGGTGAAGCCGAGCGCCCGGTTGGTGACGGCCGATTCCACCGGACCGGCTGCGAAGAAAAGCCAGCGGTAATAGGACCCGCGGCGGTCCACCGGCGGGGCAAGCCCGGCCTCCGGGAAGGCGTCTGCGAGATAAGCGCAGATGGCGGCGCATTCGGTGACCACCTGGTCGCCATGCACGATTGCAGGCACTTTGCCCATCGGATTGATGGAGAGGTATTCCGGCGCCTTCATCGTGCCGTCATAGGTGAGATACTCCACCTCATAGGGCGCGCCGACTTCTTCCAGCATCCAGCGGACGATCCGGCCACGCGACATCGGGTTGGTATAGAATTTCAATTTGGCCATGCGTCCCTCCAGCTGTTCACGTTTTGATCTAGTCCTTGGGGACCACCGGAGTCAATCCGGAATCCTGGCAGCTGAAACTGCCGGACACGCAGCCTTGCCCTCTTGACCTAGGGGCACAAAAATCGCACCCCTCCGCCCAGTTTATACTGGCAGAATCGAGGGTACCCCCATGCGCGTTGCGATGATTGGCACAGGCTATGTGGGGCTGGTTTCTGGCGCCTGCTTTGCGGATTTCGGCCATGTCGTCACCTGTGTCGACAAGGACGCTTCCAAGATCGAGAAGCTGAAGGCCGGCGTCATGCCGATCTATGAGCCCGGCCTCGACAGTCTGGTCGCCAAGAATGTCGAGGAAGAGCGCCTGTTCTTCACAACCGATCCGGCTGAAGCCATTCGCGATGCCGATGCCGTCTTTATCGCCGTCGGAACGCCGTCCCGCCGCGGCGATGGCCATGCAGACCTCTCCTATGTCTACGGTGCGGCCGAAGAGATCGCCCAACTGATGGACGGCTTTACCGTTGTCGTCACCAAGTCCACCGTGCCGGTCGGCACCGGGGATGAGGTGGAAGAAATCATCCGCAAGACACGGCCTGACGGTGATTTCGCGGTCGTGTCCAATCCGGAATTCCTGCGCGAAGGCGCCGCCATCAAGGATTTCAAGATTCCGGACCGCGTCGTGGTCGGCACCGAAGACGAGCGCGCCCGTCAGGTGATGAAGGAACTCTACCGTCCGCTCTTCCTGAACGAGACGCCGATCCTGTTCACGGCCCGCCGCACGTCCGAATTGATCAAATACGCTGCCAATGCCTTCCTCGCTGTGAAGATCACCTTCATCAACGAAATGGCGGACCTTTGCGAAAAGGTTGGCGCGAATGTCCAGGAAGTCTCCCGCGGGATCGGCCTCGATGGCCGGATCGGATCGAAATTCCTGAATGCCGGCCCCGGCTATGGCGGCTCCTGCTTCCCGAAAGACACACTGGCCCTGACCAAGACCGCAAACGACTATGGCAGCCCGGTGCGCATCGTCGACACGGTGGTCGAGGTCAATGCGGCCCGCAAGAAGGCGATGGCGGGCAAGGTGATCGAGGCCATGGGGGGCGATGTCAGCGGCAAGACCATCGGTGTACTCGGGCTCGCCTTCAAGCAGAACACAGACGATATGCGCGACGCGCCGAGCCTCGACATCCTGCCGGCGTTGCAGGCCGCCGGTGCGAAGATCAAGGCGTTCGATCCGGAGGCCATGACCGAAGCCAGCCACCTGCTCAAGGATATCGAGTTCGCCAAGAATGCCTATGAAGCCGCAGAAGGCGCAGATGCCCTGGTCATCGTCACCGAATGGGACCAGTTCCGCGCGCTGGACCTTGAGCGGATCAAGGCCGGGCTGAACAGCAATATCGTGGTCGACCTGCGGAACATCTATTCCCCGGATGACATGGCCGCCAAGGGCTTTGCCTATACATCCATTGGCCGTCCGGCCGTTTAATCTGACCCCCTGAAAGGGACTGGACCGATGAAATTCTTTGTAGATACAGCGAACATCGATGACATTTCTGAGCTCGCCGCCACGGGTCTCATCGACGGCGTGACCACGAACCCGTCTCTTGTGGCCAAAGCCGGCAAACCCTTCACCGACGTGATCAAGGAAATCTGTAGCCTTGTCGAAGGCCCGGTCAGCGCCGAAGTCGTTGCCATGGATTATGACGGCATGATCAGCGAAGGCCGCAAGCTGGCGGCGATTGCTGAAAACGTCGCGGTGAAACTGCCGCTGACCTGGGACGGGCTGAAAGCCTGCAAGACGCTGACCGGCGAAGGCACGATGGTGAACGTCACGCTCTGCTTCTCTGCCAATCAGGCCCTGCTGGCAGCCAAGGCTGGCGCGACCTTCATTTCCCCCTTCATCGGCCGTCTCGACGACATCAATCTCGACGGCATGGAGCTGATCTCCGACATTCGCCAGATCTATGACAACTATCTGTTCGACACTGAAATCCTGGCCGCCTCCATCCGGACGGCGAACCATGTGAAGGAGTCGGCGCTGGCTGGCGCAGATGTCGCGACCATGCCGCCGAACGTGATCAAGTCGCTTGCCGCTCATCCGCTGACAGACAAAGGCCTGGCAGCCTTCATGGCAGATGCCGAGAAGGCCGGCATCAAGGTCTGATCCGTATGGCTGAGGCGCAAGGCCCGCGGGGCAGGGTCCTCATTATCGCCGGCTCGGACTCCGGCGGCGGGGCAGGTATTCAGGCCGACATCAAGGCCGTCACCATGCTGGGCGGCTTTGCCATGACAGCGGTGACAGCGATCACCGTTCAGGACACGACCGGCGTTCATGGCGTCTGGCCCGTGCCGCTGGATGCAGTGACCGGTCAGATGCGGGTGACGCTCGCCGACATCGGCGCCGATGCCATCAAGACCGGCATGCTGGGCAGCGCGGCCCTTGTCGAGGCGGTGGCCGAATGCCTGTCCGAACACGCTCAGATGATCCCGCGTGTGATTGACCCGGTCATGATCTCCACATCCGGCCATCGGCTGGTGGATGTGAAAGGCGTCGAGGCGATCCGCTCAGAGCTGGTTGCAAATGCGCGCCTAGTCACGCCGAATGCGCCGGAAGCAGAAGTGCTGACCGGCAAGGCCGTCGAGACGGTCGATGGCCAGCGCCGGGCTGCGGAGCAGCTTCTGGAACTTGGCGCCCATGGCGCGCTGGTGAAGGGCGGGCATATTCCCGGCAGCAAGATCACCGATGTTCTCCAGACCACAACCGGGGAATGGATCTTCGAAAGCCCGCGTATCGATACGACGTCCACGCACGGAACCGGTTGCACGCTCGCATCTGCCATAGCGGCGCTGCTGGGGCAGGGCGCCAGCGTGCCGGACGCAGTCGAGCAGGGGCGCGACTATCTTATGGGCGCGATCCATGCGGCGAAGGGCTTTGGCAGGGGTGACGGGCCTGTCCATCATGGCTGGGTGCTGGACGAGGACGATTAGCCGGTCTTAACAATCCATCAGAAATGATCGATTTGCCGCCTGCGGAGAGTGTGGCAAAGGAGGCGCCCTGAAACAGGAGGCGCGAATGCCGAAATTTCCATTCTACCAGGTCGATGCCTTTGCCTCGCGGTCATTCGAGGGAAACCAGGCGTGCGTGATGCCGCTGGAAGACTTCCTGCCGGATGCCATCCTCCAGGCCATTGCAGCGGAGAACAATGTCGCGGAAACTGCTTACCTTGTGCACAAGGGCGGGAATACATGGGCGCTTCGCTGGTTCACCCCGGCGGTGGAAGTGCCGCTTTGCGGTCATGCGACTCTGGCGAGCGCGCACGTCCTGTTCGAAGAGCAGGGCTTCAGCGGCGAAGCCATTCATTTCGAAACGGTCCAGTCCGGAACGCTGATCGTGCGGCGGCTGGCTGATGGCCAACTGGAAATGGACTTTCCTTGCGGGAGTGTGCAGGAAGTTCCGGTAACGGATGATGTTGCTGCTGCGCTGGGCGCCCGGCCGGTTCAGGCCTGGGGCGGCATGTTCTATGCGGCCCGGTTCGAAACGCCGGAAGAGGTGGAAGCCCTGAAGCCTAACCAGAGAGCCCTGAAAGACCTGGGCGTTCCGGGCGAGGGCTGGGACCGTGGCAATTTCGGCTGCTTCGCCCTAGGCGGGGACGGCGTGGATGTCACCAGCCGCTTTTTCGCCCCCGGCAGCGGCATTGACGAAGACCCGGCCACCGGCAGCTGGCACACCATGCTGGCCCGCGTCATGAGCGAGCGTTTCGGCAAGACGGATCTCAAATGCCATCAGGCCTTCCCGGGACGCGGCGCCTTCATCGACACACGCCTGGAGGGGGACCGGGTGAAACTTATCGGCACCTCGGTGACTGTGATTGAAGGCAGCTTCACGCTCTAGACGCCGCTACTCCGCGCCCCAGGGCGCTGGCGGCGCCTCCACCGGGTGGGCTGTGTCGAATTCGATGCGGAAGAAGCGGCCCGGGCGTTCCAGTTCGTAGGCGAACAGGCTGTGGGTAGGGCGCACTTCAATTGCCCAGACATTCTCTTTCGACTGTGGAATGCCGGAGGCATCGAACAGGGCCTTTGTCGCGTCGTCTGCCGGGAAGTTCAGGCGGCTGCCGCTGAACCGGTCATCGCGCGTGCCGCCATAGCCGGTCAGCGCGTCAAAGCTGCCGTCATCGTGGCGGTGTTCATGATGCAGCGCGAGGCGGTCGCCCTCGCGGTGGATGACCCAGACGCGGGACCGGTCGTCGCCGACATGCAGTGGAATGCGGATCTCGTCCTTCGTGCAGGAGCGCACATGCATGACGATGCGCTGGGCGCGCCATGGGTCATCCTGCAAGTCGTCGCTGACGATCCGGCCTTCGAAGGCCTTGCCGCAGAGGGCGGAGAGCCGGTGCATGAACTCCGATTCCTCCAGCGTCGGCTGGCTGCACGCGGTGACAAACAGCGTGGTGGCAAGAAGGAGGAGCGCGCGCACCAGGCGGTCCTAGTGGCGGAAGTGGCGCATGCCGGTGAAGACCATGGCGAGGCCTGCCTCGTCGGCAGCGGCAATCACTTCATCGTCGCGGATGGAGCCGCCCGGCTGGATCACGGCGCTGGCCCCGGCGGAGGCAGCCTGCAGCAGGCCATCCGGGAAGGGGAAGAAGGCATCGGAGGCGGCAACGCAGCCCTTGGTCTTCGGTTCGGCCCAGCCAGCGGCTTCTGCGGCATCTTCGGCCTTGCGGGCGGCAATGCGGGCCGAGTCGACGCGGCTCATCTGGCCGGCCCCGACGCCAACGGTCGCGCCGTCTTTTGCGTAGACGATGGTGTTGGACTTCACATGCTTGGCGACGCGCCAGGCGAAGAGGAGGTCGTCCAGCTGCTGGTCGGTCGGCGCGATCTTGGTGACGACTTTCAGGTCGGCCTTCGTGATGCGGCCGAAGTCGCGGTCCTGCATCAGGAAGCCGCCTGCCACGGTTTTCACGAACCGCCCGGCGGCAGCCGGATCTGGCAGGCCTTCGGTGATCAGGAGGCGGAGGTTTTTCTTCTTGGCGAAGACGGCTTCGGCTGCTGCATCTGCCCCCGGGGCGATGACGACTTCGGTGAAGATTTGCGAGATCTCTTTGGCCGTCTCTTCGTCAAGCGCGCGGTTCAGGGCGACGATGCCGCCGAAGGCTGAGGTGGAGTCACAGGCGAGCGCGGCGCGGTAGGCCTCGATGATGCTCGACCCTTGCGCCACGCCGCAGGGATTGGCGTGCTTGATGATGGCGACGGCCGGCGTCTCAGCGCCCAGTTCGCCGATCAGCTCATAGGCGGCATCTGTGTCATTGATATTGTTGTAGGAGAGTTCCTTGCCCTGCAGCTGTTTCGCTGTGGCGACGCCGGGGCGCTTCTCGCCGGTGACGTAGAAAGCCGCTTTCTGGTGCGGGTTCTCGCCATAGCGGAGCGATTGCTGCAGCTTGCCGCCGAGGGCCGCCCAGTCCGGTGCGGTTTCGCCAAGCTGGTCAGCATACCAGGCGGAGATCGCCGCGTCATAGGCGGCGGTGCGGGCATAGGTTTTCGCGGCGAGCTTGCGGCAGAGGGCAACCGAGACCTCGCCATCATTCGCGTCCATCTCTTCCAGCACCTTGTCGACATCGCCGCCATCGGTGCAGACCGCGACGAAGGCGCCGTTCTTGGCCGCTGCGCGCAGCAGGGCCGGGCCGCCAATGTCGATATTTTCGATACAGGTCTCGAAGTCTGCGCCGGAGGCGACGGTCGCCTCGAACGGGTAGAGGTTCACATAGATCAGGTCGATCGCGCCGATGCCGTGGGTCTCGGCGTCTTTCACATGGGAAGGATTGTCGCGCAGGTAAAGCAGGCCGCCATGCACCGCCGGGTGCAGCGTCTTCACGCGCCCGTCCATCATTTCGGGAAAGCCCGTCAGGTCAGCAACGTCTTTCACCTCAAGGCCGGCGTCTTTCAGCAGTTTCGATGTGCCGCCGGTGGAGACGAGTTCGACACCCTTTTCGGCCAGCTTTCGGGCCTGTTCCACAAGGCCGGTCTTGTCAGAAACGGACAGGAGGGCACGGCGAATACGGACGGGGGCTCCGCTGGCGGCGTCGGACATGAGGGGGTCTCCAGGCAGGACAATCTGTTGCCGCGCGGGGTAGCACGGCAGGGCCGGGCGTCAAGCGATGTCCTTGAAGGCTTTCGCAGCCCGCTCCACGCCATATTCCGGCACCATCATGCCCAGCATGCGCAGCGCTTCGGAGCGTTCCCGGCGGCTGGCCGCTTCGATCAGGACCGTCAGCTGCTTGTCGAACAGTTCCGATGCGGGCGTGCGGCTGGCGACGCGCAGGACACCATCAACATCGGTGCCGGTGACCGTCTCATGCTCATAGGTCAGCGCTTCGTGCATTTTTTCGCCTGCCCGCAGGCCGGTCTCTTTGATCTCGATGTCGACGCCGGGGATCAGGCCCTTCAGGCGGATCAGCGTCTCGGCCAGTTGCAGGATTGGCATCGGCTCGCCCATGTCGAGGACGTAAATGTCCGAATTCCGGCAATCATGCTGCAGGGCGCTGGCCTGCAGAACGAGCGCAGAGGCTTCTTCCACTGTCATGAAATACCGGGTGACGCCAAGATCCGTGATGGTAACCGGTCCGCCATCGGTGATCTGCTTTTCGAACAGCGGCACCACCGATCCGGACGAGCCCAGCACATTGCCGAACCGTACCATGGCCGCCGCCATTTCGGAGTCCTCCGCAATGCGGGAAATGGCGATCTCGGCGAGGCGCTTGGTGGCGCCCATGACATTGTCCGGGTCCACGGCCTTGTCGGTCGAGATGAAGACAAAGCTGTTCGCGCCGATGGCGGCCGCCGCCTGCGCGCAGTTCACCGCCCCGGCCACATTGGTCAGGATCGCCTCGCAGACATTGCGTTCCATGAGCGGCACGTGCTTCAGCGCGGCGGCGTGAATCACGATCTGCGGCTGGGCGCTCTGGAAGATGTCGCGTACGCGCTGAGCATCGCGCACATCGCCGAGGCGGGCGCGGATGTTGAGGTCCGGGAACTGTTTCGTCAGCTCCATGTCGATGCTGTAGAGATTGTACTCGCAGGAATCGATAATTGTCAGCTGCGCCGGTTTGAGCCCGGCAACCTGACGCGCCAGTTCCGAACCGATCGTGCCGCCGCCGCCTGTGATCAGCACCCGTGCGCCTTCGATCTTGCTTCGGACCGGCGCAATGTTGAGACGCCGTTCCGGACGGGCCAGCAGGTCGGCCGGACGGACGGGTTCCAGCAGATGGGCTGTCTCTTCGCCGGACAGCGCCATGATTTCCGCCCCATGCGCAGACGTAATATCCAGGATCTGCATCATGATCTTGCGGTCGCGGGCTGCACCGGTCACGGCGACCCAGGGCGTGTCCTCGTAACGGACGCTCAGAATATCGAGGACATTGGACAAGTCGTCCAGGCCGCCCATGATTGGCACACCGCGAATGGCGCGGCCAGGGTCATTGCCATCGGTATCGATTAGGCCCAGCAGGCGGAAATTCTGGGTCTCGGTCGGGGTCTGCAGACGCCGGATCACGCCGATACAGCTCGGTACATCCCCAATCAGCAGGATGGGGCGGGCATCCTTGGCAATCGGGCTGAAGATCTGCAGAGGTTTCCGGGTGGAAAGCGAAAGGGCAACCATCCGCCCGATGAAGAGGCCGATGGTCCAGATCAGGAGGGCTGTCAGCAGCACGCCCCAAGGCTGGGACAGGGCGCCATTGAGCAGACCGGCAATCGGCAAATAGATCAGGCCAGACAGGGCTACGGCCTGCATCACGCGCAGGGCATCAGGCCAGCCGATATGCCGCCAGACCTGCGTCTGGATCCGCAGCATCAGGAAACCGGCGGCAACCGAGGTGGTGAAGGCAATCGTGCTGAACAGGGTGGAGCTGACCGGGAAGGCGCCGCGTGGCTCAGCCGTCCACCACAGAAGGATGTTGGCCACGACCATCGCGCCCGCAGCAACCGCGAGATCAAACCCCAGGGTGAGGAACATGGCTCTACGGGCAATACTTTGAGGCGTCATGCGCTCGGTTCCTTCACAAAGGCCCAGCGGACACAGTTCGGAGGTTCGGTTCCGTCACTATTCGGATCCGCGAACCCCGCGATCACAATTTGCTCGGGGCGTTCAACTACGCCTCGGGCGAGATAAGCCGTCCGTTCGAGTCTTGCCCCTTCATGACTCGTTTTGAAGCGCCATACAGCCCCATTTTCGCATATTAAGCGAATCGCATCTTTGCCCATCAGCGCTTCCACAGTGGGATGAAGGTGGAAGCGGATCTCGAAATTGATGAATTTCCGGTCTTCCGACGGGCCCTGGGAGATCGGCCGGACAAGGGAATCCTCGCCGGCGAGCCGTTTGCCATCGCCCGCCATGAACAGGCGCCGGCGATGCAGGAGGCCATGGGCCGCCTTGTAGCCACCATGTTGGGCGTCCAGCCAGATTTCGTCGGCCTCTTCCAGGCGTTTTGCGGAAATCCCCTCCGGGCCGCTGGCCGACAGGAGCCGGGTCGCTTCATTCATCGAGAACGTTGCCGAATCCCGGCCGGACAGAATGAGGGTAGAGTGTGCGCTGGTGCGGCGAACGGCAGCCTGCCAGTCAATATTCACTTCGGCGCTGAAGCCGCAGGACGTAACGATCCGGGACGTGTCATCGGACAATTCAAAGCCAAGGGCGCCGGCATGGGCCTGATCGCCAAAGGGCAGGCCCGGCGCTTCCCCGCAATCGAGCACCAGGCGCAGGCCGTGCTTTTCCAGCTTCTGGAAGCCGGATTTCGGGGCGAAGGTGAACCGGCGGGGCGGGGCGGGCAGCCGGCCAAGAGCGGCTTCGATCACTTCCGGACGGGATTCGTCGCCGTCATTGAACGGGTTGAGGGCGCCGTCGCCTGTCTGGAAAAAGGCGAGCATCGCCCCCATCCGGGGAATCCATTTTGCGAAATAATCTGGCGGGTCGATGCCCGCGCGTGTCAGCAATTCTTCCAAGGTCTGGAGCTGCAGCAGGCAAAATAGAAGGCGTGAGGGGGCGCGGCTGACATGACCGCCATCGGGCAGGATCTGCGCGGTGCATTCCGCGTCCAGACGATCCAGCGCGAGACCGAGGCCGGCGCGGTCGTTGAAGCAGAGCGCACCGGCCACGAGGACGACGGCAGACACCCAGCGGGCCCGGGGGGCGATTTCGGCATCAGCCTGGCTTTCCAGGTAACGGAGCTGGTGGTGCAGGCAGGAGAGGCGCGCCTGACGGGCGGCTTCCGGGCCTTCCTCGAACAGGTCTTCTCCGCATCGCAGCCAGTGCCACAGGCGGGCCGCTGTCGGGTCGGTCCGCCAGGCAAAACCATTGAACCCGCCGAACATCTCGATCCAGGCGTCGACATGCGCACGCGCCCGGATCGCGCCGTCCTCGCCTTGCGAGAACAGGTCTGGCAGCCAGGCAAAACGGTGCAACCTGTCAGCGACATGTTTGGAGGGCATCGCCACTGACCAGGGGCTTTGGCCCGGTTCCAGCGTCATGCGCGACATGCCGATTCGCCAGACACCGCGCATCAGGGCTTCGCCGCGAAGCGTATCAGGCGGGACAAGGTCTGCCAGATGGAAGGTGAAGCCCTGCGGAACGGGGCCGGTCTGCTTCAGGCGCTGAACGGCGCCGATCTTGGCGTCTTCGCCGCTGACCCCCCGGAAGCGCCGCCAGAGCGCAGCATCATCCGCGCCGGACCTTTGTGCCCGTTCAGCAGCGAATTGGCTGTCTCCACCTGACACGGCGCGCGTCCAATCTACGTGGGTTAAGCGTGCACGCTGGGTTTCAGGGCACGGATGTTGTCAGCATAGGCCGTCGGCCCACCCTTGAATACGGCAGACCCGGCAACAATCGCCGTGACGCCCGCGGCAATGGCGCGCGGGGAGGTTTCGGCATTCAGGCCGCCATCGATTTCGAGAATGATGTCGCGGCCTGTCCGGTCGATCATCTGGCGCAGTTGTTCGACTTTACGCAGCTGGCTTTCGATGAAGGCCTGGCCGCCAAAGCCCGGGTTCACAGACATGACCAGGACGAGATCGATGTCGTCGATCACTGGCTCGATCACGCTGGCCGGTGTTGCGGGGTTGAGGGCAACGCCCGGTTTCATGCCCGCCGCGCGGATGGCCTGCAATGTACGGTGCAGGTGCGGGCCTGCCTCCGGGTGGACGGTCAGGATGTTTGCCCCGGCCTTCGCAAAAGCGTGTATGAACGGATCCACCGGCGCGATCATCAGGTGCACGTCGAACGGCTTTTTCGTGTGCGGACGAAGCTTCTCGATCACGGGCGGGCCGAAGGTCAGGTTCGGCACGAAATGGCCGTCCATCACATCGATATGGATCATGTCTGCACCGGCATGATCAATGGCCCGGATTTCCTCTCCGAGACAGGCAAAGTCTGCGGAGAGAATCGAAGGAGAAATCAGTACATCGCGCATAGAGACTCCCTAAATGGGAAATGCCGGACGCACAAGGCAGCCGGCATTCCAAATCTGCTTTCGATAGAACGCGTTGGGCTTAGTAGGCCGCCGCAGGAATCAGCTTCCAGCCATCCGGGCTGGCGATGATGTCTACCGGAGTGCCCGGGGCGATATAGACGTCTGCGCCCTGGATGATTTCCTGCGTTTCACCGCTGGAGAAACGGACGACATAGGCAAAGCCCTTGCCTGTGCCGACGGCCTTGCCGGCTGCGTTACCGGCGATCCCGCCGAGGACTGCGCCGCCAATGGCGCCAGCAGTCTGGGCCTTGTCGCCGCCGCCGAGCTCGGAGCCTGCAAGCCCGCCAAGGACCGCGCCGGCAGCCGTGCCGATCATGGATTGCTTGGGCTGGATCGTGACTTCACGCACCGACATGACGGTGCCGTGATAGACCCGCGAAGACTGGCCGACAGCGCCAGGAGAAACGGTATTCACGCCTTGGGTGGAGGCACAGCCAGCCAGCGACAGGCTGAGCGCCAGGAAGGCACCGGCGGCCAGCTTGCCGGTCGAGGTGCGGATGGAAGAAACAACGGTCATTTAAGTGCTCCCTGCACATTGTATGGGGGCTTTCTGGCATGTGCCGGCTGAATGCTACATGAACCTTCAGGGGCAAATTCAGGGCCTCCAGCTTACTTTAACGCTGCGGCGACAGCCGTGCCATGAAGAATGCGTCATGTTCGGCCCCTTCGCCCGGCAGGGTGAGCACATCCCCGTGATCTGTAATGCTATCGGCAAATCCCGGGGCCTCTTCAGGCGTCACGGGCAGGCGGGTGACGAGGCCGTCGGCGATGGCGCGGTCCACGACGTCCACGCCTTCGGCCTTCAGCGGCGTGCAGACGCAATAGAGGATCGTGCCGCCGGGGCGGACCATCTCTGTCGCTGCTTTCAGTAATCGGTACTGCACATCCGGGAAGCGGGCGATGTCGGTTTCGCGTTTGATCCAGGCGCCTTCCGGGTGGCGGCGCAGCGTGCCGAGGGCCGAGCAGGGCGCGTCCAGAAGCAGGAGGTCAGCAGAGGTTTCCGGGCGCCAGGTTTCGGCGTCGGCTGTAATGATTGCTGCAGACAGGCCGGTGCGGGTGAGGTTCTCTTCGAGGCGTTTGAGGCGCGGTTTCGACCGGTCCACCGCGATGACATCGAGGCCTGCTGCGCAGAGCTGCAGTGTCTTGCCGCCGGGGGCCGCGCAAAGGTCAATCGCCGTGATTTCCGGCGACTTGCCCATGACCATACCGGACTTGTCCATGACTATGCCGGACTTGTCCGGACCATCCGATGCGCATCCCATGAGCAGTTTTGCGGGCAGGGCCGCGGCCGGGTCCTGCCCCCACCAGTCGCCGCTGCCATATTCGGCGAGCGCCTCGACCGGCCCGCCCGGCGCGCGGACAGAGCCGGAGGTGAGCAGTTCTCCGCCGGTCACTTCGGCGACGGCGGCGGCGCTCCCCTTCGCGGTAAGGTAAATGCCGGGTTCCCCCAGCTGGGCGGCGGCAAGCCGGGCGGCGCCATCTGCCCCGAGGCTGTCCTCGAACGCCGCGGCCAGCCAGTCCGGCCAGATCGCTGTGACGGGCAGGGCGTCCAGGTCCGGCCGTTCGGCGGCGGCGCGGCGCAGCACGGCGTTCAGGAACGCGCCGCCTGAGCGGGCATCCGGCCAGTCCTTTGCCGCTTCCACGGTTTCGGAGACGGCGGCATGTTCCGGCACGTCCATCCGCCAGAGCTGCACGGCGCCGGCGCGCAGCAGCGCCCGGATCGCAGGGCTTGCCGCCTGAAGCGGGCGGGAGAGGAGAGGGGCAAGCGCGCAGTCGATCCGGCCAAGGTCCCTGAGCGCCGCCGAGGCGATGGCGCGGGCGAAGGCCCGGTCCGGTCCGTCGAGACCGCCAAAGGACGGGGACTCGGCCATGGCCTGGTCCAGCGTGCGGCGTTTTTCGAGAGTGAGAAACAGGAGATCGGCGGCTGCCCGCCGCACCAATGCGCCGCTCATGATATGGTCCTTTATCCCCAGGGGCCGGCTTCGCGGCGCATGGCCGGGGAGGCCGGCGCTGCCGTCACGCCCATTTCCGAGGCGAGGCGGCGCAGCGCCTCGATCCGGTTGGCCGTGGCCGGGTGGGTCGAGAAGAGATTGTCCGCGCCGCGCCCGTTCAGCGGGTTCGCGATATACATGTGCGCCATGGCCGGATTGCGTTCGGCCGCGACGTTGATCGTGGACCGGGCGCCGCGCTCAATCTTGGCCAGCGCCGAGGCGAGCCAGAGCGGGTTGCCGCAGATTTCCGCGCCCATCCGGTCGGCTTCATATTCGCGCGAGCGGGAGATTGCCATCTGGACGAGACCGGCGGCCAGCGGCGCGAAGATCATGATGGCGATGGATCCGATGAGGCCCGTGCGTTCGCGTCCGAAGAAGAGGGCGAAGTTTGCCAGCATGCCGATGGCACCGGCGATCGTCGCCGTCACGGTCATGGTCAGCGTGTCGCGGTGTTTCACATGGGCGAGCTCATGCGCCATCACGCCGCGCACTTCGTCGCGGTTCAGCATGCCGAGCAGGCCGGTCGTGGCGCAGACAGCCGCATGCTGCGGGTCGCGGCCGGTGGCGAAGGCGTTCGGCTGGGGCGTCTCGATGATGTAGACGCGCGGCGGCGGCAGGCCGGCGCGATCTGCCATGATAGCCACATCGTTCGCGAAGGTGCGCAGCATGGGGGAGGCGGTTTTCGCGTCGATTTCCTTGGCGCCCTGCATCGATAGGACGATCTTGTCGGAATTCCAGTAGGAGAAAATATTCATCGCGGCAGCCACGACGAAGGCGATGGCCATACCGGGCACACCGCCGATCAGATAGCCGACGCCCATGAAGAGCGCGGTCATTGCCGCAAGCAGGATGAAGGTTTTCAGCGTGCCCATCGGGCCTTAACTCCAGTCGTTTCTCCGCGTATGTACGCGGTGCGTTAGCACTCCCCAACCGCCACACCTATATGGCGAGCGTTAACGAAAAGAGGAGTCTCCATGGCCAGCGATGACAAAGCTGTAATCCCTGCGCTGACGGACGCGGAAATCGAGCGCCGCAAGGCCTTGCCGGAAGCCGCCCGCCGCGCGCTGGAAGAAGCCGATGCCCGCAAGGCCAAAGAGGCCGCGGACGCCGCTGCCCTGCCGGAAGACGAGCATGGCGGGCCCAGAAGCATCGAGCCGACCCGGTACGGGGATTGGGAACGCAAGGGTATTGCCTACGACTTTTGAGGAGACGAGGCATGAAGGAAATCGTCTCTGCAGTTGGGTTTGTCTGCGTATTCGTGCTCCCTTTCTTTGCGCTCGGTCTTGCGGGCCTATACCAGCTATTCAGCACTTGGAGTGGCAACTTGTTTGCTGCAGCGTTTTCTCTTCTTGTTGCGTTGTTTGGTTTTGGACTGGGGGTCGGGTTCATCACTATATTGGTCGATAGCAATAAACATCGCGTCCCAAAGAAGAAGTAGCCGTCCCGGTCAGTTTCCGTACTCTTCAGAGGCCCAGCACTTTCCGTGCAATGATTGTCCGCTGAATCTCGTTTGTGCCGCCATAGATGGACTGGGCACGTCCCGCAAAATAGGTCGCCATGTCGCGTCCCGGGGAGCCGCCGGGATCGTTCTGGCCGGCCCAGAAGCTGAAATGCGGCTGGGCATAGGCGCCGGCCGCATCCACCATCAGTTCGGTGATCTGCTGGTGGGTCGTGGTGGCAAGGATTTTCACCGTAGAGGCCGCATCGCCGGGGGAACCGCCCCGGGCGGCCGCTGACAAGACGCGGAACACCGTCATCTCCAGCCCGTCGACCGCCATTTCGGCTTCGGTCAGGCGCCGGGCAAAGCCTGCATCGTCGATCAGCCGGTCGCCGCTGCCGTCCGGCGTGGACATGGCCACCTCGCGGATATGGCGCAGCATGGCGCGTTTGCCGCCGATGCGGGCATAGGACGTCCGCTCGAAACCGAGCAGGTATTGCGAATAGGTCCAGCCTTTTCCGGCCTCGCCGATGCGGTTGTCTTCGGGCACTTTCACATCCTCGAAGAAGACCTCGTTCAGGACATGATTGCCGTCGATTGTGATGATCGGTTTCACCGTCACGCCCGGCGCATCGATGGGGCAGCAGATGAAGCTGATGCCTTGCTGTTTCTTCTCTTCCTGCGAGGTGCGCGCCAGAAGGAAAATCCAGTCGGCATGCTGGGCCGCGGACGTCCAGATCTTATGGCCGTTCAGCGTGTAGGTGCCATTTTCCAGCTTCGCGCTGAACTGGAGGGAGGCGAGGTCCGAGCCTGCGCCGGGTTCGGAATAGCCCTGCGCCCAGCCAACCGAGCCGTCGCGGATGCCGGGCAGCCAGCGCGCTTTCTGTTCGTCCGATCCGAATGTGTAGATCACCGGGCCGACATAGATGACGCCCATCGGCGTGACGGTCGGCACGCCGGCGCGTTCCAGCTCCTCGTCGAAGACGTATTGTTCCTCGATCCCCCAGCCCGGGCCGCCATACTCCTCCGGCCAGGCCGTGGCGAGCCACCCCTTCTGCCCCAGGGCCATTTCGGAGCGGCGCACTTCCTCCGTCGTCAGCGGCAGGCCCGCCTTGTATTTGCGGATGATGTCTTTCGGGAAGTCAGTCTCGAACCAGTCCCGCACTTTTGTGCGGAAGGCTTCGATCTCAGGGCTGAAGGAAAGGTCCATCTTTGGCTCCGTAGCTTTCCCCCAAAAGGGTAGGGCAGGGCCTGCCTGATGCAAGCCCTGCCCCAGCGTCGCCTGATTGGCGATTGCGAGGCCTTACGCGGCCTTCTGTTCGGCGATCCACTGGTCGACGCGGCGCTCCAGCAGGTCGAGCGGCATCGAGCCGCCGCCGAGCACGGTGTCGTGGAAGCCGCGGATGTCGAACTTGTCGCCCAGTTCTTCTTCGGCGTGCTTGCGCAGGTTCTGGATCTTGATCATGCCGATCTTGTAGGCCGTGGCCTGGCCCGGCATCACGATGTAGCGCTGCACTTCGGACCGGGCCTGCGCCTCGGTAATGGCGGAATTGTCGAGGAAGTACTGCACGGCCTGTTCCTCGGTCCAGCCCTTGGAGTGGATGCCCGTGTCGACGACGAGGCGGATGGCGCGCCAGATTTCCGAGCCAAGACGGCCGAAGTCGGAATAGGGGTCTTCATAGGTGCCCGGGAATTCCGTGGCGAGCCATTCGGAGTAGAGCCCCCAGCCTTCGGCATAGGCGGTAAAGTTGATCTGGGTGCGGAACTGCGGCACGCCGGTCAGCTCCTGCGCGATCGAGATCTGCATGTGGTGGCCCGGAATGCCTTCGTGATAGGCGATCACTTCCAGCTCGCCCTTTGGCATGGCTTTCATGTCCGATAGGTGGGCGTAATAGACGCCGGGGCGCGAGCCGTCCGGCGTGCCCGGGAAGTAGTGCTGGGCAGCGCCCGGCTGTTCCCGGAAGGCTTCGACGCGCTTCACGACCAGGTCTGCCTTGGGCAGGATGCCGAAGAATTCCGGCAGCTTGGCCTTGATGTTCTCGATCTTCGCCGTGGCGTCGTCGATATAGGCCTGGCGGCCCTCATCCGTGTCCGGATAGTAGAAACGCTCATCATCCTTGGAGTCGCGCTGGAAGGCGAAGAATTCCTGCAGCGTGCCCTCGAAGCCGACCTTGTCCTTGATGGCTTCCATCTCGGCATGGATCCGGTCCACTTCGGCAAGGCCGATCTGGTGGATCTCGTCGGCGGTCATCGACGTGGTGGTGTTGTTGGCGAGGCGCTCCTCATAATAGGCTTCGCCATCCGGCTGCAGGAAGGCGCCGACGGCTTGGGAGGAATCCGGCGAGTTTGCCATGTCCTCGGTCGCAAAGGCGATGATGTTGTCGAAGGCGTCGAGGAAATCATTCGTCATCGCATCGGTTGCGTCAGCGAGGATGGCGTCGGACTCTTCCTGGGTCAGCTCGCCATTCTCGACCAGCGTGGCCAGTTCGGACTTCACGTCAGCCATCAGGGCGCTGTCCGGCCCGTCGGTGAACGGCGCGCCGGTGATGACTTTCCGCGACTGGTCGATCACGCCTTCATAAGCGAATTTCGGCGCATGCGTGCCGTGCTCGGCGCTTTCACGGGCGACATCGGTCGCTTCGTTCAGGGCGCGGGCAGCTTCCCGGATACGCGACACATAGGCACGCATGTCGTCGGCATTCTCGACATTGTGGAAGCTGATCAGGAATTGCGGAATGAAGCCCTGCGGGCCGTTCATCTGGTCATAGACGAAGCCGTTATAGCGGAACTTCGCAGCCTCGGCGGCCTGGTTGTACTGGTATTCGAACAGGTCCCAGGACAGTTTGTCGGCGTCCGACAGGTCGTCATAATTGAAGGTCGCCTTCATTTCCTCGACGGCGGCCTTCTGGCGGGCCAGCTGCTCATCGGCGCAGGCAAGGGTGAAGCAGTCGATCTTGTCGTTGAGGTCCTTCCGGCCAAGGAAGGTCATCATGATCGGGCTTTCCTGCAGCGATTCCTCATACTTCGCGTCGAACCACTCGTTCAGCTCCTTGCTGATCTCGGCCTTCTGGTCGGCGGTCAGCTCAGTCGCGGCGGCGGGTTTGTCGGCCGGCTGTCCGCAGGCGGCGAGTGCGAGGGCCAGCGCCAGCGCTGATACGGCAGGGTTGATCATGAGGGTCTCCGAAAAGGGGATTTGTCGATAAACGATAAAACGTCGTAGCCCTTTCCGCGGCGCTCTGTCAATTGGCAAGCGGCACGCCCGGCGCTAGGGGAGGGGAATGACTGAAACAAATTCCCCCAGAACGCTTCGGATCGGAACACGTGGTTCGCCGCTGGCCCTGATTCAGGCAAATCAGATCGCCGCCGGAATCGAGGCGGCCTCCGGCGGTGCCATGATCGGTGAGATCGTCACCTTCACCACATCGGGTGACCAGCTGACGACCGAGCGGCTGATCAATTCCGGCGGCAAGGGCCTGTTCACCCGCGAGCTTGATGCGGCGCTGACGCGCGGCGACGTGGATCTCACCGTCCACAGCCTGAAGGACGTGCCGTCCGTGCTGGAGCCGGGCCAGGTGTTCGCGGCTTTCCCGCAGCGGGAAGACCCGCGCGAGGGGTTCCTGTCTCCGCATGCGAAAAGCCTGATGGACCTGCCGAAGGGCGCGAAGGTCGGCACCGCGTCGCTGCGCCGGGAAGCGCAGACCCGCGCCATGCGGCCGGACCTCGAGATCGTCACCTTCCGCGGCAATGTCGCGACCCGCATGCGCAAGCTGGAAGAGGGGCTGGCGGATGCGACTTATCTCGCCATGGCCGGTCTGACGCGCCTCGGCCAGCCGGAAGTGGCGACGCCGATTCCGCTGACAGACATGCTGCCCGCTGCCGCGCAGGGCATTGTCGGCGTGGTGATGCGCGAAGATGCCGACGCCGACACCGCCGCCGTGCTGCACAGACTGAACCATGTGCCGACCGCCGCAGCAGCCATGATCGAGCGGGCCTTCCTGCTGGCGCTCGATGGGTCCTGCCGCACGCCGATCGCCGCGCACACCTTCGACAAGGGCGAGGAATGGCACCTCGTCGGTGAAGTCCTCGCCATGGATGGCAGCGCCCGCTGGCGCGCCGAAGGCACCTGCCGCAAGGGCGCGAGCGAAGTGCAGCTCGAAGCGCTGGGCAAGGACATCGCCAATGACATCCGCCAGCAGGCGGGCGGCCAGCTGCCGGCCTTCGAGGGGGACTGGTGAGCCTTCCGGTCATCGTGACCCGCGCCGAGCCCGGCGCCTCCGAGACCATGGCCCGGCTGAAGGCGATGGACCTGCCGGCCATCGCCTCGCCCATGCTGTCGCTCGCCCGGCTGAAGGCTGACCTGCCGGACCTTTCGGCCGTGCAGCACCTCGTCTTCACCAGCGCCAATGGCGTGCGTTTCTTTACAGAGGCCAGCACCCTGCGGGCAGCCAAGGCCTGGTGCGTCGGTCCCTCCACGGCGGCGGCGGCGCGGGAAGCCGGTTTCGCGGCCGTCTATGAAGGGGCGGGCGATGCGGCGGCGCTGGCGGCAGACATTCTGGTCGCCCTGCCGGAAGGCACCGAAGGCGTGCTGCATGTTGCCAATGAGGCGGCGGCAGGTGAACTCGTTGCGCGGCTGAAACAGGGCGGCATTCCAGCGGACTTCCTCGCGCTATACGAAACCCGGCCGTCCGAAGACCTGACCCCGGACGCCGAAGCGGCGCTTGCGGCCGGTCCGGCCTGTGTGCTGATCCATTCGGCGAAAGCCGCGGCGGCCTTTGCCTGGGCAGCGGGCGGACTGGAACATGCCATCATCGTCGCCATCTCGGAAGCGGCGGTGCGGCCGCTGGAGGGCCGCGAGGTTGCCGCGATCCATATTGCGGATGCGCCGAATGAAGACGCGCTGCTTAGCGTCCTCGCCAAGGTGGCGGACGGCCTTTGAGCCGCCGGAATCCTGTGCGAGTGTGCGAAGCCAGAAACCGGATTCGAAATGACAGACGATTCTATCCCTGAAAGCTCCGTCGACCCGGCAGAACCGATCGACGCAGATTTCGAACTGGCCCCGGAAGAGGGGAAGACGCCGAAGTCCGGCAGCGGACCGGGCTGGCTGGGCGCGGGCCTGATGAGCGTCGTGGCCGCCGGCCTGGGCGGCATGATCGGCATTGGCGGGCACCTGATGATGCCAAGCGGGCTTGGCAATGCAAACGAAGAAGTTGCCGCGCTGAATGACCGGATCGGCAAGCTGGAACAGGCTGCCCCGGATGATCGCGCCGCGCTGAAGGCAGGCATCGATGCGCTGGCCAACCGGATCGACAATTTGCCTGCGGCGCAGTCCGCCCCTGTGGACTTGACGGCGATCGAGGCCCGTCTCGATGCGCTGGAGTCGGTGGAAGTCGGCGACACGGTTGCCCCCGAAGACCTCGCCCGTGCGCTGGGTGCCCTGTCCGACCGGCTGGATGCGATCGAAACCCGCCCGTTGCCGCCTGACATGAGCAGCCGCGTCACCGCGCTGGAGCGGGAAGTCGAAACGCTGCGCGACTCGACCCTGGAGCAGACCAAACAGGGCCGCTCCCTCGCGGACATGCTGGCGCGTGTGCAGACGGAGCAGAGCGATGCCCGGGCCGAGGCGGCCTCGGCCAGTTCTGTCGCCGAAGCGGCGCTTGCTCTTTCCGCCATCGAAGCGGCTTCGCGCCGGGGTGAGCCGTTTGAATCGGATTACCGCTCGCTGCGCTCAGCTCTGCCGACGGTGGATGATGTACGCGCGCTCGGCCCGCTGGCCACATCCGGCGCGCCGACACTGGCGGAGTTGAAAGATGCCTTTGCCACAGCGGCCGACGCGGCGCGGCGCACGGTGCCGACAGAAGATTCCGGGCGCTGGGGCTGGATCAACAAATTCTTTGGCGGAGCCGTTACGGTCCGCAAGGCAGACGGCTCGGATGCCGATCCGTTCGCGCTTCTCTCGCGGGCGGCCGAGGCGCTCGAAAAGGGTGACCTCGAAGAGGCCGTGTCCTATACAAGCCGGCTGGACGGACCGCCGGGCACGGCAATGTCCGGATGGACCGAAGATGCGAAACGCCGCATCACTCTGGAAAACTCGCTGGAGGCCGTGCGCCTCGCCCTGGCGGATGGGGGCGCCAAGACACCATGAACCGGATCATCGTGTTTCTCGTGCTTCTGATCGTGCTGATCGCGGCCCTCGCTTTCGGCTGGTGGGCCTATACGCTGCCCGGCAAGGTGACCGTGCCGATCGGGGCAGAAGAGATTTCCATCAAGTCCGGCGCCGCCGTGGCGCTCGTGCTGGCCCTGTCGGGCCTGATGGCGGCGGCCTGGTGGGTCGTGTCAGGCATCTTCGTGCTGCCGGGCCGGATCGCGCGCTCGCGCCGCCGGTCGAAATCGCGCAAGGCAAATGCCGCGCTGACCGAGGGCCTGCTGGCGGCTGAAGCTGGCGATGCCGATGCGGCGCTGAAGCTCGCCCGCAAGGCGGCCAAACATGCCGAGGATGAGCGGTTGAAACTGCTGCTGGAAGCGCGCGCTGCCGAAGCGAACGATGACTGGGCCGGGGCTGAACGGGCCTGGAGCCAGCTGACCCGCCTGCCGGGCGGGCAATTGGCCGGCCTGCGCGGCTCTGCCATGGCGGCCTCCGAACGCGGCGACCAGCTGACGGCTGAGACCCGTGCCCGCGAAGCGCTGGGCCTCAAATCCTCCGCTGACTGGCCATTCAATTCCCTGTTCGACCTGCAGGTCTCGAAAGGGGAGTGGGAGAAGGCGCTCGACACGCTGACCACCGGCGAACGCCGCGGCATGATCAAGGGCGACAGCCTGCGCCGCCGCCGCGCCGTGCTGCTGACGGCCCATGCCGCCGGCTTGCCGCATGACCGCAAGAGCGAGGCCCAGAAGGCGCTGGCCGAAGCGATCCGCTCCGCGCCGGGTTTCCCGCCGGCCGCTTTCCATGGCGCCAAGGCGTTGATGGTGGATGGCAAGGCCAAGGCCGCGCAGGGCGTGCTGGAACTTGGCTGGAAAGCCCGCCCGCACCCGGCACTGGCGCAGCTCTCCCGCCGCCTCGTGCCGCAGGACAGCCAGGAAAATATCGCGCAGCGCCTGCAGGCGCTGATCGCGGCCCAGCCGAACCACCGCGAAAGCAAGATCCTGATGGCCGAGATCGCCATGGACAAGGCCGAATGGGTCGGCGCGATCCGCTCGCTGGCCCTGTTGGTGGAAGAGAACCCGACCGCGCGGCTCTGCCTGCTGATGGAGCGGGCGCTGAAAGGGTATGGCGACCCGTCAGAGGCCGCCCGCTGGGGCCGCATGGCGGTGTCGGCTTCGCGTGAGCCGGACTGGTCGGACATCGACCCGAAGGGCAATGCCTTCGAATTCGACAAGCAGGGCTGGTCGCGTCTGGTCTATGCCTTCGGCGATGTCGGCGACCTTGTGCATCCGCGCTATGAATCCTATGGCCGGGAGCTGGAGGCGGGGCGCGTGCCTGCGTTGCCGGGCCCGGACCTGGACGAACCGGCCGCCGAAGCGCCCAAGGCGCCGGACCGTCCGCTCAGCCCGCCACTGGACTACGCCTCCGACGATGACTGAGCGCGCCTGCCGCGCCGCTGAAATACCCGCTGACCGGGGTGGCAAAAGCGTCTTGCGAAAAGGGGCATCTACCGGTATGAGGCGGGCCTTCAGAATGGTCTTAAGCCGCTATAGCTCAGCTGGTAGAGCATCGCATTCGTAATGCGGGGGTCAGGTGTTCAAGTCACCTTAGCGGCACCATTCTTTTCTTCCGGTTTGTTCGCAAATTACGGAATCCGGCGACGGTGAATTTTCGCTGCGCCTGTTTACCGATCTGGTTACCGCTGGCCCAACTTTAACTTGCGAAAATCCGGTTCTGTTGATTCCGCTGCAGAATCGAAGACGATTGCACCCTTAAGTGAAATTCACATTACGTTCATGTTAGCTGAACAAACTTGCGAACAATCAGGGCGCAAATCAGGGGCGATCCACATTGCAAGACTGTCTGTGGCAGGGCGCTCGCTCTGACGGAAAACCACGCTTCCCGTTCCCGCGCTCACCTCACGCGCGACATGCGCCTGCACATCAGAAAATTCTCATGCTGGCTGTTCCCCGTTCCCGGGCGAACTGACACCAGCGCTTCTCTTCTCGTCGCAGAATCGGAGTCCCTTCCCATGCTTCACCTATTCAATCCGAAACGTACCCTGAAAGCTGGCAGCTTTGCCGCAGTCGCCACGGTCCTTGCCGCCTCTTCGCTCTTCGCCGCCCCGGCAAGCGCGAAGGAGTTTGCCTATGAGAATATGCTGTACTCGTGGATGAAGCTCGACAGCTATTTCGACTACGAAAGCAATGTCGACTGCTACATGCGCCTGTACCGCAATGAAGTCTGGCAGCGCTCGCGCGAGGACGAATTCCTGCGCCAGGACAAGCGCGACGAAACGATCGAGATGATGAAGGCCCGCGTCGGCGAGGCAAATCTTGAAGATGTCTACACCGTCCGGACCAACAAGGCTTTTGGCGACTATGATTTCGACACGAACGTTTTCGAATTCGCACCAGTTTCCAAGACGACCTACTTCTATGTCCGCAACAACAATTCCTGCGGCCTGCCGTCTGAAATCCGGGTCAAATTCGACAATCCCGAAATCATCGACGGGATTGCCATGTCGCGGGATGATGCCCAGGCGCTGCTGACATCCCGCAAGCGCTACGGCGACATCGACCGGAACGTTTCGCTCGAGATCGACTTTGTCCTGCAGGCGCGCGATGGCCAGATGGTTCAGGCACATATTCTGGATGCACGGGTGCTGAACTCCGCCAACAACCGGGATCTCGATGGCCGTACGCTGGTTGAATACACCGGGTCGGCTGTCACGGCGCCGTCTTCAGCGGCGGCACCGGCGTCCAGCGGCCTCAACCTGTTCGGCCTGTTGCCGGGCGGATCTCTCCAGTCGATCAAGGACGAGTTGCCGCGTGGGAGCGTGGTCTGCAATCCGGCGGGCGGCGAATGCGAAGTCAATCTGAAGACCGGACAGAAGCTCATCGCAAAAATCGACAGCAGCAAAAAAGTTACGGCCCTCGAGCACCGCGTGGACGCCGGCAGCGAGTCGCCCGGCAAGGTCGCGGATGATCTGAAGGCGGTCTATGGCCTGCCGATCAACGACACCAACAAGGACCCGCAGGCTGGCGGTTTCACGGCCTATGGCCAGGTCCCGCACGTGCAGGGCGAGCGTCAGCTGACCTGGCGGTCTGATAGCTACGAGATGGTCGCGACGATCTTCTATGGCGGACATGCGAAGACCAAAGTCGTCACATCGATCCGGCCGCGCTAGGCCAGAAGGAGAGCACTCACCATGAAGAAACTCGTTTCTGCGGTCCTCGCCGCATTCCTGCTCGCGGCCGTTCCGGCCTGTTCTGCGGGTGATGACGCCGGAGGCAGCAATTCCGTCAGCGGAGAAACCGGTGGCAAAACCGCTGCGAAGATGCCGAAGAAAAACAAGCTGGCCGAGCTGTCACCGGCTGAAGCGCGCCAGCAACTGATGGAGCGAGGGTACACGCTCGATCAGAACGGCTTCCGCGAAGCTGTCGACTTCCTCGACCCGGATGCAGCCGCCTTGTTTGTTGCTCTTGGCTTCGACGTGAATGCCATGGCCGATGCGCTCAGCTATCCGGTCAACCGGGCAGGGGCCTATGAGGAATCGAAGCTTCCGGGACACCTGGAAGCGAACCTTTCCGACCCCGCCTATCGGGCCATTCTGGCGACCATGTTCCAGCATGGGTTTTCGCCCACCGAGCCGGTGCGCGGCGAGGCCTCCACGACAAGTCTCTTCGCAGAAAGCCTGCGTATCGGCGATGATGACTTCATCAGCTTCCTGCGGGGCTTCGATGCGGATTGGGTCACCAAGCCGGGATGTTATCAGCACAATCCGCGGTGCCGCAATGAGGGCACGCTGGACGGGTGGCTGTTCTATATTCCGGACAGGGAACCGTCCTGGGATGTCGATACGGCATTGGCCGCCTATGCGCGCCTGAAGGACCTTGGCATGGCGCAGCCTGTCGCGGGCGAAGACTCTGACCCCTACCTGATGGCGTCGCTCGCCTTTCAGAAATTCCTGTGGGTTCCGGACAATGCCGAAGTCGATGCGCTCTGGCAGCAGGTCGGCAGCCCGCGCATCATCCTGCCTTACGGAACGAGTGTCGAAGACGAGGCCCGTTCGGCCGATCCGGACAAGGCCATGTTTGCCAGCGGCGCGCGGTCGGGTCAGCGCAAATACCTGCTCGACAAGGTCTTCAACTGCATCGCCGACAATGGCGATGACTACTGGGCCTGCCTTGAAAGCCCGCCAGCAGAATAACAAATTGCGATGCAATCAAGAGAGCCCCGGTCAGTTGGCCGGGGCTTTTTTCCGTTCTTAATTCGAACGTTCATCAGTCTTGGCAGCACCATTTCACACTTTCCCGGAAAAGCCGGCCTCAGCCCTGTTTGACGAACCCGCCGCGGCCGCCCCCACTGGGAGAGGCACACTTATGGCAGGCGTCCGGTGACGTATTGTGCTTCGCCCTGAGCAAAGCTCCAGTCTTCCTCCCGATTGGTGAATACGGAGATCAGGAGGTCATTCGGATCAAGCGCGCATTCCTTTTCGAGGCGGTCCGCGAGCAGCCGATAGACTTTCATCTTCTCGACATGCGTGCGCGGACTGGTGAAGAACTGAATCGAGACCACCTGGTTGCTGCGCGTGAAACCCAGCCCGGTATCAAGGAATACCATTCGGCCTGGTTTGTGCTCATGAACGATCTGATAGCGGTCGGACTCAGGGACGCCAAAGGCGTCGACGACGCAGCTCTGGATGGTATCCAGAAGGCTCTGAATCTGCTCTTCCGAGCGGCCTTCGATCATGTCAATTCGCAGAAGTGGCATTTGGGGTCCTTTGTTGGATCAATAGATTTTCATCTCTGTTGTGATCTCAAACGGTCTGTGCGCCGGTTTGGTTCCTTGTCTGTCTTCTGAGGCGGGCAATGGTGGCGATGACCGGGCCAGAGTGCGGGCCTGATTGCCATTTCCATCGCTTTTTGGCGGCTTGCGCTTGCTGGTTGTCCGGAACCGCCGTTAGGTTTCGCCTTGTTCGCGCGCGTTGCGGGGAAAAAGGAAGAGGACTGCCATGATGAAGCTTCACCCGATGAAAAACCTGCTTGCCGGATCGGTGCTTGTGCTGGCCGCGCTTGGGGCATTTGCGGAAGAAGCCGTTCCTGTGCCGGACGCCGCCGCGCCTGCCATTCCGGCGGAGGTGACTGACCGGATCGATGCGCGCTTCCTGGATTACCAGACGGAGCAGCATGTGCCGGGCCTTGTCTGGGGCATCGTGAAGGATGGGGAGCTGGTCTATTTCAAGACATCCGGCGTCGCGAACCTGGAAACCGAGGCGCCTGTCACGGCGGACTCGCTCTATTCCATTGCGTCGATGAGCAAGGCGTTCACGGCGCTCGCCATCCTCAAGCTGCGCGATGAAGGCAAGCTCTATCTCGATGCGCCGGCGGAATACTATGTGCCGGAGCTGAGAGGCTGGACCTATCCGACCACGGACTCTCCGCGCATCCGCGTGCGTGACCTGCTGGCCCATGTCAGCGGCCTGGTCACCGACAATCCCTGGGGTGACCGCCAGCAGGACATGCCCGAGGAGGTCTTTACCGAAGTGCTGAAGGAAGGCGTCCCATTCAGCCGCGCGCCGCAGATGGCGTATGAATATTCCAATTTCGGTTACGCCTTGCTGGGCCGGATCGTCACCAATGTCTCCGGCATGCCGTATGAAGACTATATCCGCACAGAGATCATGCTGCCGCTGGGCATGACCTCCACCGGGTATGACGTCTATGCCGTCGATCAGGACCGCCGCGCGCTCGGCTACCGCTGGGAAGAGGGGGCGTTCTCGAAGGAACCAGCACTCGGCCCCGGCGTGTTCGGCGCGATGGGCGGGGTGATGACCAATGCCGAGGATTACGAGAAATGGGTCGCCTTCCTGCTGGATGCCTGGCCGCCTCGCGATGGGGAAGAGACCGGGCCGGTGAAGCGCTCATCCGTGCGCGAGCTGTCCCAGGGGCTGGGCTTCCCCCGGGTCTATGCGCGCGATGGCCTGGAAGAGGGCGACACCTGCGATGTGGCGGTAACCTATGCGATGGGCTTTGCCGTCAGCGCCGAGTGTGACCTTGGCACGACGATGGCGCATTCCGGCGGTTATCCGGGCTATGGCTCGAACGTGCTGCTGATGCCGGAGGCGGGCGTCGGGGTGGTTGCCTTTGCGAACCGGACCTATGCCGCCCCGTCGCGGATCGTGCGGGAGGCAGCGCTTGAACTGGCAGCGGCCGGAGAACTCCCGTCCCGTGAATGGCCCGTCAGCGCTGCGCTGGCCGATGCCTATGCGGCCGCCGGCGATGTCTATGAGCAGGACAGCCTTGCGCCGCTCGAAGGCAAGCTGGCCATGAACTTCACGATGGATGCCTCCATTCCGGTCCGCGAACGTGTTCTGGCAGATCTGAAGGAACAGGCCGGCGCCTGCGAAACCGATGCGCCGTTCAAGGCGAATGGCCACCTCAGCGGCACCTTCACCTGGACCTGTGAGAACGGGCAGATGGACGGCTGGCTTCTGATGTCGCCGAATAATCCGCCGCTGGTCCAGCAACTGAACCTCAGTTTCACGCCCGCGATCTGATCACCTATTCCAGCACATAGTCCGCCTCCGCCTCATACCGGCTGGGGCGGCCTTTTGCGGAATGGCTGGAATAGAGGTGGAAGCGGTCTGCGATGAACGGCCCGCTCCGGTAATCATGGTGGCGTTCGACCCAGCGGCGGGTGTCTTCCAGCGTGGCATTGTGCAGATAGGCGAGCGTCACATGCGGCGTAAACGGGCGCCGATCCGGCTCGAAGCCAAGCCGCCGCGCCGCCTGTTCGCAGCGGGCTGAGAGGCTGCGCAGCTGATCGTTCTCGCGCACGCGTGCCCAGACCGCGGACGGTTCGCGCCGTCCGAACCAGCCAGCGCCTTCGATCGAGACCTCGAACGGGGTGCATCTGATGTCTCCCAGCAGATCGTCGAGGTCGCGAGCCTGGCGGTGCGTGAGATCGCCGAAGAAGCGCAGGGTGATGTGGAAGTTTTCCTCCGGGCGCCAGCTTGCCCCCGGCAGGTCATCCTGCAGGGCGGCGAGGCCATCCCACAGCTCTTCCGGCACGGGCAGGGCGGCAAACAATCTGTACATGATCCGCTGTCTGCCTTCTGAGGCGGAAAAAGAAAACCCGGCCAAAGAAAACCCGGCCAGTGAGGCCGGGTTTGTCCGTTTGTCTGTCAGGCCGGATCAGCTTGCCAGCTCTGTGAGCTTTCCGAAGTGTTCGGCCAGAAGGTAGTAGAAGGTGACCCGTGACTTCTGCCCGCCTTCGGCACTCATGCGATCACAGACCGTCTTGATGGCTGCGTCCAGTTCTCCCTGCTTTTCGGCGAGGCCCAGTTTCCCGCGGCACCACTTTTCCCGCACACGGTCCAGTTCGCCAGAGTCGCTGCAGGCGACGATGGAGCTGTCCTTGTTGCGCAGGGCGATGCCGAGATGTCCCACGATCTTCTCGGCGGCGGCCTGGTTATACCCACCATTTGCGTATTTCTTGATATTCTCGGCGTAAGCCGATGCGTCTGCCATAATTTTATCCCCTAGTGCTTTGGCGCCCCCACTGCCGGAACTGCGCCAGATTCAGCAGATTAACTCTGTGCAAGGCTTAGTCAATCCACTTACGAGTAAGCGCGGGGAACATTGGTGCGTCAGCGTGAACAGTATTGCGAATACTTTCCATATTTTCCCGGACTATAAGTATATATTTGTTAAACGAGAAGTATTCGTGGCAAGTCCTTGAAGTCTAATTCACTGCCGGGTGCAGGCGGGGACGTGAACAAGTTGCAGGGATGTCCGGTTTTGCTTGCGAACCGGGGCAAGCTCTCCCATATTTCGTGCATGTTCCGGGCAAATTCTCCGCCCGGCGAACAGAAAGGGCTTGAAACTTATGAATGATTTCAATCGTGCTTATACGCCGTCCACCGGCGCAGGCTCGATGGACATGGCGGTCAATGAGGGCCTGCGCGCCTTCATGCTGGGCGTTTACCAGAAGCTGGCCTATGGCATCGCGCTGGCCGGTGGTCTGGCCTTCCTGGTCGGATCCAACACGTTTCCGCCGCTGACCGAATTCGTGCTGTTCTCGCCGTTCCGCCTGGTTGTGCAGTTCGGTCCGATCGGACTGATCCTGATCTCTGCTTTCGCCATGAAGCGGCCATCGCCGCTGGGCACGGCGGTCCTTTACTGGACGATCGTGACACTGCTCGGCCTCAGCCTGTCGGTCTGGGTGCTCATGGCCACGATGAATACCGAAGCGGCCAGCCGCGCGGGCATCGTCTACAGCACCACCTTCATCACCATCGCCAAGGCCTTCTTCCTGACGGCCACGGCCTTCGGTGCCCTCTCGCTGTACGGCTACACGACCAAGCGTGACCTGCAGCCGATCGGCGTGGTCGCCATCTTTGCCCTCTGGGGCATTGTCGGCATGTCGCTGCTCAGCTTCCTGTTCCCGCCGTCGGGTTTCTTTGAAACCGCGATCACCGTGGGCGTGCTGGCGATTTCGGGCGTGCTGGTTGCATTCGACACGCAGAACCTGAAGCGGTCCTATTTCGCCTTTGAAGGAGACGAGCGCGGCCTTGCCGTGATGACGAACTGGGGTGCTCTGAACTTCTTCATCCTGTTCTACAACATCTTCGTCACGATCTTGTCGCTCCTGTCCCGCCGATAGGACATTGATCACACGAGACATGAAAGCCCCGCCCGAAAAGGCGGGGCTTTTTCTTTGCGGCAGGCGCAGAATCCGGCGACATCCGCGATCGTTCATGCCCAGCCCGGAAAGGATCCCCATGCGTACTCCCGGTCCGACCATTGAAACCGAACGGCTGATCCTCCGCCCGCCGCAGGCTGAGGATTTCGAACCCATGTGCGCCATGATGGCGGACGAGGAGACGGCACGTTTCATTGGCGGCGTGATGGCGCCGTCTACCGTCTGGCGCTCGCTTTGCGCGCTGGCAGGGGCGTGGACGATCCGCGGCTATTCCATGTTCTCCGTGATCGAGAAATCGACCGGGAACTGGATCGGGCGCCTCGGCCCCTGGCAACCGGAAGGCTGGCCGGGCACAGAGATCGCCTATGGCCTGACCAAGGCGGCGCAGGGCAGGGGCTATGCGCAGGAAGGTGTCTCGGCGGCGATCGACTATGCGGTCGACATTCTCGGCTGGGACGAGATCATCCATTGCATCGATGCGAAGAACGCCGCCTCGCTGCGCGTGGCAGAGCGGCTCGGCGCACGCAAACTCCGGCAGGCGCAGGCTCCGGAGCCGTTTTCCGACATGTACTGGGATGTCTACGGCCAGAGCGCCGATGACTGGCGGGCCCGGCGGTAAATCCTGCGTGAGCTCACGCGCTCGTGCATCGCCTGCCGGCCATGGGGCGGATAGGGCTGAGTTCAAAGAAAAGGAACCGCCCATGATCCGTACTGCCTCTCTCGCGTCTCTTCTTGCCTTGCTGCCTGCCGCCGCCGCGGCGCAGGAGCCCTCAGATGTTCAGATGGCGGCAAAATCCGCCGAAGCGGAACGCGCCGCCATGGCCGAGGAGATGCGGGTCGGCCCCATCGTCGGCCAGCCTGCGCCGGCCGTGTCCGTGATCGGGCCGGAAGGCGCCGTCAGCTTCACCGATCTTGCCGGAGAGAAAGGCACAGTCGTTGCATTTTTCCGCTCGGCCGACTGGTGCCCCTACTGCAAGAAGCAGCTGATCGACCTGAAAGAGGCGGCGGCCCCGCTCGGCGAGGAAGGCTGGACTCTGATCGGCGTGTCTTATGACTCACCGGAAATCCTTGCCGACTTCAAGTCGGCGAAGGCGCTGCCTTACGGCCTCTATTCCGACACCGGGTCTGCCGCCATCGATGCGTTCGACCTGCGCAATCCTGACGTGCCGGCAGGGTCTCGCTATGACGGCATTCCCCACCCGGCCATCATCTTCATCGCAGCCGACGGCACCGTGAAGGCCGTGATGCGGGAGGAAGGCTACAAGGACCGGTCGGCCATCGACGCAGTACTGGAGCTGGCTGCGGCGCTCTGATCCGCCCGGACGGGTTTCAACCATCACCGGAATGGCATAGCGTTCGCGCAAACCATTCCGGAGATGCCTGATGAGACCTGTTGCCCTTGCTGCCATAGGCGCGCTTGCCGCCTGCCAGATGCTGACTGCGGCCGCTGAGACGCCCGCCGACCGGGAAGCGGAGATCCTGAAAACGGCGACCTCGCTGGCCAATGCCGGCACCTGGGACAATGTCGGCCTGCAATTCGTCGAGGACCTGACAACGGAAATCGGTCCGCGCCTTGCCGGGTCTCCGGATGAGAAACGCGCGCGTGACTGGGCCGTCGCGGAGCTGACCGAAATGGGCTTTGCGAATGTCCATGTCGAAGACTTCACCGTGCCGTACTGGAAGCGGACGCATGAAACTGCGCGCGTTGTGGGGGCGAGCGCCCAGCCGCTGATCATCACGGCGCTCGGCGGCAGTGCGCCGACCCCGGAAGGCGGGCTGGAAGCCGACATTGTCCGGTACGAACTCCTGGCCGACATGCTGGCCGCGGATGACGCAGACGTCGCCGGCAAGATCGTTTTCATCGACGAATACATGACCCGCACCCAGACAGGGGCAGGCTATGGCCTCGCTGTGGCCAAGCGCGCGGCCTGCCCGAAAGCGGCGGCGGCAAAAGGCGCCGTCGCCTGCCTGATCCGGTCTGTCGGAACAGATCATTTCCGCCGGCCGCATACGGGCGGGATCGACCGGCGCGGCCCGGATGGCGTGGCAAAGCCGATGGGGCCGATCCCGGCCGCGGCCCTCTCCGCGCCAGACGCTGACCAGCTGGCCCGCCTGCTGGAGCGAGGGCCTGTGACCGTCAATCTCGACATCGGTGTCGAGACGGCTGATGCCGCGCCCTCCGGCAATGTCATTGCCGAAGTCGAAGGCGGTGCGAACAAGGACGAGATCGTGCTGCTCGGCTGTCACCTCGATTCCTGGGACCTCGGCACAGGCGCCATTGATGACGGGGCCGGTTGCGGCATCGTGGTCGGCGCGGCCAAGCTGATCGACCAGCTGCCCGGCAAGCCGGACCGGACGATCCGCGTCGTGCTCTACGGTTCGGAAGAGATCGGCCTGTTCGGCGGCGATGCCTATGCCCGTCAGCATGCAGATGAACTGGACAAGCATGTGCTCGCGGCGGAAAGCGACCATGGCGCGAGCTATATCTGGCAGTTCCAGACGAAGTTCGGCGAAGGCGCACTGGACTATGCGAAAAAGATCCAGGGCGTGCTGGCCCGTTATGGAGTGGCACCGGGCGACAATCTGGCTGGCGGCGGTCCGGACATCGGTGTGCTCGCCCGCTCCGGTGTGCCGGTCGTGACCCCGGCGCAGGATGGCTGGGACTATTTCGATTATCACCACACGCCAGACGACACGTTCGACAAGATCGAGCCGGATGCCTTCCGCCAGAATGTCAGCGTCTATGCGGCCTTCGCCTATATGGCAGCAGACTCCGGCTGGGATTTCCGCAAACCGGCCAATCCGGAAGAATAGGCGGCCATGGCCCCGCGGCAGCGGATCGGCCCGGCCCTTGGCGCCGTGCTGGAAGGGCTGAAGCTTGCCCGGCGGGAGTTTGAAGGCGCCGCCGCAGATCCGCCGCGCATGCGCTGGGTGCCGGTAGCGCTCGTGTCTGCCCTCCAGGCCGGACTGGTCGCGGCGCTGTCCGGCTATGAAAGTGCGGGGGAGGGGGATGTAACAGACCCCTCCCAGCCAGACCGGTTCGCCCCGATTGCGCTCCTGCTGCGCCGGGCGCGGTCCACCGAGTATCTGAACCCGCCGGAATTGCTGGAACTGCCCGGACGGATGGTGCGCGGCATCGAAACGCTGGTGACGGCGCGCAACGCCGTGCTGCACGGGCCGGGCGTCTCGGAATCTTCTGTGGGGAACGATGCGTACCGTTCTGTCCTGCAGGTCCTGCAACACGTCTGCCTGCTTCACCCCTCTTTCCCGGTGGAAGGGCACGGGCTGATGCTCGCTCTCATCCGGGATGAAATTTCCGCATTTGAGCGGTCGCTGGCCTCAATTGGTTAATGTGCAGGTCATGATCTTTCGGCAAGACTGGCCGGATGACGCCCGATTCCCGCGCATATTCTTTCGGTGCCCGCGTGTTCCGCACCCTGGCGCCGGCCGTCTCGCTCCTGCTGCTCGCTGCCGCGGCGCCGGACACGTTTTCGCGGGAAGAACTGGAAGCGCTGGAGTCCGAAAAGCGCGTCGCCGAGCAGAAGCTGGCCGCGCTTCAGGCGAGCGGTGAGGATGCGCAAAAAGACCTCAAGAATGTCGATGCAGACCTGATCGCGGCGGCCATGGAATCCCGCCGGCGGGAAGATCAGGCGGCCGAGGCCGAAAAGAGTCTCGCCGATCTCGGCACCCGGCGGATCACCGCGCAGATGCGCTTGCTTGAAGACCAGCAGGCCCTTGAGGACCTGCTCGCGGCGCTGGCGGCGTCCAACCGGCGTAAACCGCCTGCGCTGGTCATCTCGCCCGGCAAGGCGAATACCGCGGTGCGCCGGGCCATCCTGATGAGCGAGACCACGCCCCGGCTGGCTGCCCGGACAGAAACAGTGCGCGCCGAAATCGATGAGCTGAACACGCTGGAACGCCGGATCCGCGGCGAAAAGGCCCGGCTTGAGGCGGCGGAAGCGACACTTGCCCTGAAACAGGTGGAGATCGAACGCCTCGCCGCCGCCAAGCGCGGCGCCTTTGAGGACCTGTCCGGCGACATCGCACGGCTGAAGTCGCGCTCCGCTGAGCTCGGTGCGCAAGCCGATACGCTGCGCAACCTGCTGCGCGCGCTGGAATCCGATGCGCCAACCGCGCCGGGCGTGAAACCCTCCCTCCGGCCGCGCCTTGTGTCTTCGTCGCCCAGCTCCCCCGCGTCCAAGCCTGTCTCGCCTGCGACCCGCCCTCTGGGTAAGGCGGCGCTGGGCGGTCTGGAACAACCGGTTTCCGGCAATGTGCTGCATTCCTTTGGCGACAAGCTGAACACCGGCGGCAAGGCGGAATGGATCACCTTCTCCACCCGGGCCGAGGCGCAGGTTACCGCGCCGGTCGCCGGTACGGTCGAATATGCCCGTCCGTTCCGGTCCTACGGAACGATGCTAATTTTGCGGACGAGTGACGGATACCATGTTATCCTGTCCGGAATGAGCCGTATCTACGTCACCGAGGGCCAGAAAGTGGCCACGGGCGAGCCGGTGGGCCGTATGCCTGACCGCTCAGACCCGCCTCCGGAACTCAATATGGAATTGAGACTTGGCGACACGGTCATGAATCCTGCAGACTGGTTACCAAGACGCGGATGAGGTCACTCATGAGAGAGGTTTGGAACATGCGTTCATTGCTGATTGGCACCGGTGTTGGTTTAATCCTCGGCGCGACGGCAGTCGGCCTGTCTGCGATCGCGGCACCGCAGAACACGCCACCGCCCTCCGATCCGCGCACAGTGACCTACCAGCAACTTGAATTATTTGCGGAAATTCTGGCCCGCGCCCGTCAGGACTATGTGACGGAGATCGACGAGCCGGAAGCCATGGAAGCGGCCATCAACGGCATGCTGACCTCGCTGGACCCGCATTCGAGCTATCTCAATGCAGACGATTTCAAGTCCATGCAGGTGCAGACGTCCGGTGAGTATGGCGGTCTTGGCATCGAAGTGACGATGGAAGACGGCTTTGTGAAAGTCATTTCCCCCATGGACGACACGCCGGCCAGCCGGGCAGGAATCCAGCCGGGTGACCTGATTACCGCCATCAACGGCCAGCCGATCATCGGCCAGACGCTGAATGACGCCGTCAAGGAAATGCGCGGCGAGAAGGGCACGCAGATCGACATCACCGTGCTGCGCGATGGCGTCGACCCATTCGATGTGACGCTCACCCGTGAAGTCATCGAGCAGAAATCCGTGACCTGGGAACTCGACGAGGACGATATCGGCTATATCCGTATCTCGACCTTCAATGAGCGGACGACCCCACTGCTGGAAGCAGCAGTCAATGGCATTTCCGAAGAGACCGGCGGGCGTCCGCGCGGCATTATCGTCGACCTGCGCAACAATGGCGGCGGCCTGATGGACCAGGCCGTGTCGGTCAGCGACATGTTCCTGTCGGGCGGCGAAGTCGTCTCCACGCAGGGGCGGCGCGCAGCGGACATGGAAAGCTACATGGCGCACAATGGCGAGGTGTTCAAAGGCGTGCCGATGATCGTCCTGATCAATGGCGGGTCGGCCTCAGCCTCCGAAATCGTGGCAGGGGCCCTGCAGGACCGCCGCCGCGCGACCATTGTCGGCACGACCAGCTTCGGCAAGGGATCGGTCCAGACCGTTATCCCGCTGGGCGCGGATCGCGGGGCGCTGCGCCTAACCACGGCGCGCTACTACACCCCGTCCGGCCATTCGATCCAGGCGCTCGGTATCGAACCGGACGTCTCGATCTCGCCGGCGCGCCTGACCGAGGAAGAACTGGCCAAGATCAAGCGCTTCTCCGAAGCGGACCTGCCGCATGCCCTGCAGAACGAGGAAGGCGAAGAGCGCCGCGCCCTGCAGATGCCGGACGAGCAGCCGCCGGAAGGCTATGAAGGCAAGGACTTCCAGCTGGAGCGTGCGAAACAGATGCTCAAGGACGGTGCCATCACCGCCAGCAATGGTCTGAAACGCGCCGGATAACAGCATTCGGTTAACCTTCGTTTGCAACCTGTTAACCGGATTGATGCAAATCTGGTCGTTCACAGTCGACTGGATTTGATTACGAGGTTGCCACATGGCAAATCGCCGGGATGCTGAGCCGTCACCGCTGCGCGCAGGCGTTTTGCATACGGGTCTCAGCCTGTTGGTGTTCGGCGGGATCGCCGGCGCGCTTGGCGCGGGAATCTTCCTGACGGGCGATCCCTCGGAAGCCGGTCCGAAACAGACCCTGGCCCTGTTCGATACCCAGGACACGGTTGCGCCGCCGCTCAAGACGCGCCTGAAGACCGACATCGCGACAGCGAACCTGTCGATCGAAACGCCTGATTACAGCGAAGAGGGCGGATCGGGCGATCTGCCAGAGTCCGGGCCGGACCTCGGTATCGACGCGCCGCAGGAAACCCGCACAGCTGAGCTCGAAGCGGACCTGCCTGCCGGGCAGGGGGATGCTGACGAGGGCGGCGTCCGCATCAATGGCAAACTGGTCAAACCCGGTGAATCCTATGGGGAAGTCACCCGGGTCGTCTCGCTGGAACGTGCGCCCATTTCCGGTATGACCGAGCAGCTGAACGGCATGACGCTGCCGCGCATTTCGCCAGAGGGCATTGCGCCGGCCGATGCCTATGCCCGGCCCTTCATCAATCCCGGCAACAAGCCGGTTGTGGCGATCGTCGTCGGCGGCCTTGGCATCAATGCGACGCATACGAAATCCGCCATCGACGAATTGCCGCCGGAAGTGACGCTGTCCTTCGCGCCGGATGCAACCAGCCTGCAGACTTGGATCAACCGCGCCCGCGCGGCCGGTCATGAAGTGCTGATCGAGACGCCGATGGAGGCCTATGATTACGGCCGGATGAAAATGCATCCGCTGACCCTGCTGGCCACCGAGGACGAAGCACGCAACCGGGCACGGCTCGACCGCATTCTCAGCCGCTCGACCGGCTATTTCGGCCTGATCAATTCGCAGGGCTCCAAGATTGCCGATGACGAGGCGGCGATGAAGCCGGTCCTTCAGGCCGTTTCAGATCGCGGTCTGGCCTTTATCGATGATGGCGGCCTCAATGCCGGGCATATGAAACAGCTCTCCGGTGAAACCGGCCTTCGCTATGTGCGCGCCGATTCCGCGATTGATGCGAAACTGTCGGCAGATGAAATCTCTTCCGAGTTCATGGAGCTGGAAAGCCAGGCGCTGAAGAATGGTGCGGCGCTGGGCTCCGGCTTTGCTTTTCCGATCACGATCGAGATGGTGAAGACCTGGACGGCCGGCCTGGACCAGAAAGGCATCGTCCTGGCGCCTGTCTCGGCCCTGGCGGCCATGCCCCCACAGCCGGAAAATCCCAGTGAAGACAGTGTTCGCACTGGCAGCCTCGAGCTGCCTCCTGTAAATCCTCACGGGTGACACAGGTTAAGCAAGACCCCGACCGCTATCGCGCCAATGTCGGCCTGGCCCTCTTTTCGAAGGCCGGACACGTCTTCATTGGCCGCCGTATCAATGGCCGCGGCTCCTTTCAGTGGCAGATGCCGCAGGGCGGGGTCGACAAGGGCGAAGACCCGGCCGAAGCGGCCCTGCGCGAGCTGGAGGAAGAAGTCGGTGTGCCGGCCAAGCTGGTCGACACGCTGGAGGAAACCGAGGACTGGCTCTACTACGACTTTCCGCCGGACCTGAAGAAACGCCTGCCGGGGCCATATCTCGGCCAGCGGCAGAAATGGTTCGCTTTCCGCTTCAAGGGATCTGACAGCGACGTCCGGCTGGACCGGCACACGCCGGAATTCGACGCCTGGCGCTGGGCGCGGCTGGAAGAGACTCCGTCGCTTGTCGTGCCTTTCAAGCGCGCGGTCTATGCCGAAGTGGCTGTGCGGTTCGAACGCTGGACGGCGCCGGTCCTCGGCGGCAAGGTGCCTCAGGGCTGAGGCCGGACACAGGCCAGAGGAGGGACGGGCATGTCAAAGACCCTGTTGATGATTCACGGCGTCGGATGCGGCGGCGATGTCTGGGACCGGATGATCCCGTTCTTTGAGGCGGACGGCTGGACGTGCGAAGCGCCGACCCTGTTTCCGGGCCGCCGGGTCAAATCGAATCCGCCCCAGTCGCTCAGCGAACTCGGCATCGACGACTACATCTCTGCCATGTCTGCGAAGGCAAAAGAGATCGAGAAAGCGACCGGGGAGAAACCGGCCGTGATCGGCCATTCCATGGGCGGCCTGATTGCGCAGGTTCTGGCCGAACGGGGAGATGTGTCGCAGGCTGTCTTCCTGACGCCCGCCCAGCCCAAGGGCTGCGCCGTGATCGGGCCGAGTGTGGCGATCACCTTCCTCAATATCCTGATCCAGCAGAACCGGAAGAAATCCTACAAGGTCTGGCGGACGGGCTTTGACTTCGGTGTGACGAACTGCGTGCCCAAGCGGCTGCGCGAAGACATCTATGCTGAGGCGCTTTACGATTCCGGAAAAGTCTATGGCGACCTGACCGACGGCGTGGAAGTCGACGAGTCGAAGGTCAAAATCCCGACCCTGACAATCGCGGCCGGCAAGGACCGGGCGACGCTGGCTTCCGCCGTCCGCAAGGTCGCCGAGAAATACAGCCGCGCGCCCGTCGCCGGTGATTTCCTGGAGTATCCGAAGAACGGGCACTGGATCGTCGATGAACCGGGAACGGACCAAGTAGCCGCCGACATTGCCAGCTGGCTGGAGCGCACACGTGCAAAGGAAACCGCATGATGGAAGACGACGCCCACGGCGTTCATGATTATCTCACCGACCCGCGCAATGCGGACATCCTGATCTCGGTGAATGGCGACCTGAAGAAGCGGGACGAGGCGGTCGTCTCGGTTTTCGACAGCGGTTACATTCTGGGCGACGGCGTCTGGGAAGGTTTGCGTGTGACGGATGGCGGTATCGCTTTCCTGCCGGAACATCTGAAACGCCTCTGGGCCGGGGCCAAGACGATAGACATGGACATCGGCCTGACAAAGGACGAGCTGACGGCGCGCCTGATGGGCTGTCTGAAGGCCAATGGCATGGATGATGGCGTGCATATCCGCCTGATGGTCACGCGCGGCATCAAGAAGACGCCGTATCAGGGGCCGCGTTTCACCATCACCAAACCGACCATTGTGATCATCCCGGAATACAAGACGCCGGTGCCTGAGATCGTGAACACGGGCGTGACGCTGTTCACGGTACATGTGCGCCGGACAGGGCCTGCCGAGCAGGACCAGAAGCTGAATTCCCATTCGAAGCTCAACTGTATCCTCGCCTGTATCCAGGCCGACAAGGCAGGCGCCGACGAGGCGCTGATGCTGGACCCGGCCGGCTTTGTGGCAACTTGCAACTCCACCCATTTCTTCATCGTGCGAGACGGGGAAGTGTGGACCAGTCCGCCGGAATACTGTCTTGGCGGCATCACGCGCGGCAACATCATCCGGGTTTGCCGTGAGGCAGGCATTCCGGTGTTCGAGAAACGCTTCTCGCTGTTCGATGTCTATTCGGCAGATGAAGCCTTCATCACCGGCACGTTTGCAGGTGTGACACCTGTGCGGGAAGTGGACGGGCGCAGCATCGAAACCATCGATGGCCCCATTTCGCAAAAGATCCGCGAAGCCTACAAGGCCCTGCAGGCCCGCAGCCTGACGCCGATCGCATGAGCGTGGACATGACACAGACGATCCGGATCGCCATGTGGTCCGGCCCGCGCAACATGTCGACCACGATGATGCGCAGCTTCGGCGCGCGGCCGGAAGCCGTCTGCGTGGACGAGCCTTTCTATGCGGCCTGGCTGGCCGCGGCGGGGGAGGTGCACCCGATGCAGGAAGAGATCCTCGCCTCGCAATCGTCAGACCCGGCTGCTGTGGCGAGTGAATTGCTGGCGCCTTTGCCGCCGGGCAAGACGCTGCAATACCAGAAGCAGATGACCCACCACATGCTGGACAGCTTTCCGCTGGATTGGGTAAGCGGCCTGCGTCATGCGTTTCTTGTGCGCCACCCGGGCCGGGTGATCGCGTCCTATACGAAGAAAATGGGCGATGTCAGCCTCGACGCCATCGGCGTGCCCCAGCAGGAACGGCTCTATCGGGAGATCACCGAGCGGACGGGCAAGGCCCCACCGGTTGTGGACTCGGACCAGCTGCTGGCCGACCCGCCTGAAGTGCTGCCGCGTCTCTGCGACGCGCTCGGTATCGACTGGGATCCGGCCATGCTTGGCTGGGCACCGGGCGTGAAACCTGAAGACGGTGCCTGGGCGCCGCACTGGTATGACGCGGTCTGGAAATCCTCAGGTTTTGGCGCGCCGCCGGGACCGCTGCCGGAGCACACCGGCAAGGCTGCGGACATTGAAAAAGAGGCGCTCGAAAGTTACGAGCGCCTCCTCAAAAATCACGTTTAAAACGGTGGCTTCCAGCCTCAGCCGCGGCCGGTCATCCGCAGGAAGCGGTTGCGCAGGTCTGCGTCCGATTTGAAGACGCCAGTGAACTGGGTCGTGATCGTGGACACATCCTTGTGGTGCACGCCGCGGGTCGACATGCACTCATGCACCGCGTCGATCAGGACGGCCGTACCCATCGGGGCGAGGCTTTCGGTGATGGCGTCGCAGATCTGGGACGTCATGGTCTCCTGCGTCTGCAGGCGCTTGGAGAAGATCTCCACCACGCGGGCCAGTTTGGAGATGCCGACCACCGCTTCGGTCGGCATGTAGGCGACATAGGCCTTGCCGAGGAAGGGCGCCATATGGTGCTCGCAATGGCTCTCGACATCGATGTCGCGCAGCATGACGATGTCGTCATAGCCCTGTACATCCTCGAACGTGCGCGAGAGGTATTTCACTGGGTCTTCGGTATAGCCGGAGAACCATTCCTTGTAGGCGTTGACCACACGCTTCGGCGTATCGATCAGGCCTTCACGGGCCGGGTCGTCGCCGGCCCACGCGATCAGCGTGCGAACCGCTTCTTCGGCTTCTTCGCGGGATGGGCGTTTCACGTTTTCCGCGCGCGCAATTTCATTCTTAGGTGTGATGGCGTCCATTGCCATGTTTGGAGTCCTTCGACTGAGGGACGGGGGTCGAGCCGGGGCGTCCCTTGAAGGTCTCTTACGCCTTCTGCCCGGACTTAACGCCCGCCCGGAGTTTGTACCCTCAGGGCGATAATGAGGAACATAAGGGTCATAAGGCCCGGTTTCCAGCGGATTCTACGGTTACGGCGCGGAAGTGGATCAGCCTCCCGTTGCTTTTCGCTGCGTTAACTGGTACCGCCCGGCGCATGTTCGTGCCCGCGTCTGTCCTCTGTCGCCCTTGCTGTTGTTGCCGCTGAGGCCACAACGCGCCATTAGGGCTGTCAAACGCTGACCCTGCCGGAAATTTCCCGAACACACCCGATCCAGAGACCCACATGACCATCCGCCTTTACGACACCGCTGCGCGTGAAAAACGCGTTTTCGAGCCGCAGGACCCCAAACGCGTGACGATGTATGTCTGCGGCCCCACGGTCTATAATTACGCCCATATCGGCAATGCGCGTCCGCCCATCGTGTTCGATGTGCTGCGCCGCCTGCTGATCCGCACCTATGGCGCGGAGGCCGTCGTCTATGCCCGCAACATCACGGACATCGAGGACAAGATCATCAAAGCCTCGCTGGAGACCGGCGCGCCGATCGCGGACATCACCAAGAAGTTCGCCGAAATCTACAATGCCGACACCACCGCACTGAACGTGATGGCGCCGACCATCGAGCCCTGGGCGACGGGCCATGTGCCCGAGATGATCGACATGATCGAGAAGCTTGTCCGCCGCGGCTATGCCTATGTCGGCAAGGAGGGCGTCTGGTTCTCCGTCAAGCAGATGAAGGATTATGGCAAACTGTCCGGCCGGAAGCTGGAAGACAATGAGGCCGGCGCCCGCGTCGAAGTCGACGCCGACAAGCGCGACCCGGCCGACTTTGCGCTCTGGAAATTTGCGAAGCCCGGCGAGCCGGAAGACGCGATCTGGGACAGCCCGTGGGGCAGGGGACGTCCCGGCTGGCACATCGAATGCTCCGCCATGGCGGCCAAGCATCTTGGCAAGACGATCGACATTCATGGCGGCGGCATCGACCTGCAATTCCCGCATCACGAGAACGAAATCGCCCAGTCCGAATGCGCCCACGGCGAGGTGATGGCGAACTACTGGCTGCACAATGGCTTCCTCGACATGGGCGGGGAGAAGATGTCGAAATCGCTCGGCAATGTCGTGCTCATGCATGACCTGCTGAAGCAATGGCCGGGTGAAGTGCTGCGCTTCGCCATGCTGAGCGGACATTACCGCGCGCCGCTCGACTGGACCGAAGACCTGCTGAAACAGGCGAAAGTCACGCTTGACCGGATCTATGGCGCGTTGCGCCGTGTGTGGGATGCCGAGGGCGGCGAGGCCCGTGACACGGGCGTTGTGCGTGCGCTGGAAGACGATCTCAACACGCCGGAAGCGCTGGCTGAACTCTCCCGTCTGGCGGGTGAAGCCAACACGGCCGCCGACCAGAAAGACGCCGCCGCAATGGCCAATGCGAAAGCAAACCTGCTGGGCGCCGGCAAGCTTCTGGGCCTGCTGACGCTGACCCCGAAAGACTGGGAACAGGGCGGGGACAATGACGAAAACGCCCGCATCGATGCGCTGGTTCAGGCCCGGGTCGATGCCCGCGCCAACAAGGACTGGGCCGAGGCCGACCGTATCCGCAATGAACTCGCCGCCGAAGGCATCGAGATCATGGACGGGGCAGGCGGCTCGACCTGGCGCCGGGTGTAAGGATGCCAGATGCCCTTTCGCCGCCTTGCGCTGGCGGAAGGGCAGGGCCATCTTCCGCGCGATGAGCGAGCTTTACCACAACCGCATTCTCGAACTGGCTGCCGAGATCCCGCATGTCGGCCGGCTGGCCGATGCCGAAGGCTCTGTGACCAAGGTCTCCCGCGTCTGCGGATCGGTCGTGCATGTCGACCTGAAGCTGGACGAGGCAGGCGAGACCGTCACGGAAATTGCTGTCGATCCAAAGGCTTGCGCCCTCGGGCAGGCGGCAACGTCGATCCTGGCCGAACACGCCCCCGGAGCGCCGATCTCCGAGATCATCGCCACGTGTGATGCCCTGAAAGCCATGCTGAAAGACGGCGGCCCGCCGCCCGAAGGACGGTTCTGGGAACTGCGCCACCTCGAGCCTGTGGCCGATTACCCGCCCCGCCACGCCTCCACCATGCTCGCCTTCGAGGCCGCTGTGGCCGCCATTGAAGAGGCGCTGCAGAAGCGCGCCGCCGCCCGTGAAGCCGCCGAATAACAGCCTCCGCCACCGGGCCGCCTATGCGCTGCTCTGGGTCTACAAGCATGGGCCGAGCCAGGTGATGTGGGCCTTCGGCGCGCGGTGCCAGCATACGCCAACCTGTAGTGAGTACGGGGCCGAATGCGTCTCCCGCTTCGGCTGGTGGCCGGGGTTCTGGATGACGCTGGCGCGGTTCCTGCGCTGCCGTCCGGGCGGCACGATGGGCTGCGACCCGCCGCCGGAGACAAAGCCTGACATCCCGTTCTGGCAACCCTGGCGCTATGGCGACTGGAGCGGGCGCAGCATGGGCCAGGCGTGCAAGCCAGTTGAAAACAATCCGGAGGGATGACATATCACCGGCATGCATTTTCGTCTGATCACCGCGCTGACCACACGAACCCGCCGGGGTGCCTGACGCGCCTTCGGCCCGCACACCTGTGCGCGCCCGCCTCATGCACCCGCCAAAAGCCCAAAACCGAGCCCTGAATGGTGCAGCCTGAAACGTGCGTCCGGTCCGGCCGGAACACCCTCAACAGGACCTTCTATACACCGTCTATGGACCATCTATGGCTCATCCCCTTCCCGGAAGCCGCCTGACTGCAGCCCGCCCGTTTTGAGGGTGGGAAAAGCGGTAAAGAAGCGCTAAGCAAGCCGCCGCATAAGGCATTCACAAAAGGCATTCCGGGCCCCTGGAGTTTGCGCCCCGCGCGGGCGACCGAAATCGAAGAAGAAGACCGATGATCAAAGTAACGCTGCCCGACGGCTCCGAACGAGACTATGCCGACGGCGCCTCGCCCCTCGACGTGGCCGAGAGCATTTCCAAATCCCTCGCGAAAAAGGCCCTCGCTGCAAAAGTGGATGGCGAGATGTGGGACCTTGTCCGCCCGCTGGAAGGCGATGCGACGGTCGCCATCATCACCGACCGCGACCCGGAAGGCCTGGAACTGATCCGCCACGATGCCGCCCACGTGCTGGCGCAGGCCGTCCAGGAGCTCTACCCGGACACGCAGGTGACGATCGGCCCGGTCATCGATGACGGCTTCTATTATGACTTCGCCCGCGAGGAGCCGTTCTCCACGGACGATTTCGAGAAGATCGAAAAGAAGATGCGCGACATCGTCGATGCCGATTACCCGATCGTGCGCGAAGTCTGGGACAAGGACGAGGCGATCGAGACGTTCAAGAAGATCGGCGAAGACTACAAGGCGCAGATCATCGACGACATCATCCCGCCCGGCGAGGCCATCACGGTCTACAAGCAGGGTGACTGGTTCGACCTTTGCCGCGGGCCGCACCTGCCATCGACGGGCAAGCTGCCGAAAGCGTTCAAGCTGATGAAGCTGGCCGGCGCCTATTGGCGCGGCGACTCGAACAACGAGATGCTGCAGCGCATGTATGGCACGGCCTGGGCGAACGAGAAGGACCTGAAGGCCCACCTCGTGCGTCTCGAAGAAGCCGAGAAGCGCGACCACCGGAAACTCGGCCAGCAGCTGGACCTGTTCCACCTGCAGCCGGAAGCGCAGGGCTCGGTCTTCTGGCACCCGAAAGGCTTCATGATCTGGAGCCAGCTGGAGGCCTATATCCGCCGCGCGCAGGATGAAGACGGCTATGTCGAAGTGAAGACGCCGCAGCTGCTCGACTCTGTGTTCTGGGAAAAGTCCGGCCACTGGGACAAGTTCCGCGAGAACATGTTCGTGGTGCCTGACTTCATTCCGAATACGGATGAGGATGAGGTCAAGATCCCGGCCGAGACCAGCCTGATGGCCCTGAAGCCGATGAACTGCCCGGCCCACGTCCAGATCTTCAAGAACGCCCAGCGCTCCTACCGGGACCTGCCGATCCGCATGGCGGAGTTCGGCTGCTGTCACCGCAATGAAGCGCATGGCGCGCTGCACGGCTTGATGCGTGTCCGGCAGATGACGCAGGACGATGCGCACATCTTCTGCCGCGAAGATCAGATCGGCGAGGAAACGCTGCGCTTCCTGAAGCTCTTCTCCCGCGTCTACAATGATTTCGGCCTGACGGAGATTTCCTACAAGCTGGCGACGCGCCCGGAAGTGCGCGGCGGCACGGACGAAAACTGGGACCGCGCCGAAAAGGCGCTGGCCGACGCGCTGACGGCAGCGGGGCTTGAGTTCGAATATGCCGAAGGCGAGGGGGCTTTTTACGGCCCGAAACTGGAATTCCACCTGACGGATGCCATCGGGCGGACATGGCAGTGCGGCACGTTCCAGCTGGACTATGTTCTGCCAGAACGTCTGGATGCGGAATATACAGGCTCCGATGGCGCCAAGCACCGGCCGGTCATGCTGCACCGCGCCGTGTTCGGCACGTTCGAACGCTTCATGGGCATCCTGATCGAGAACTATGCCGGCGCCTTCCCGATGTGGCTCTCGCCGGTTCAGGTGGTCGTGGCCGCCATTACGGACGCTGCCAATGACTATGCCGAGGAAGCCGCTGCGGCGCTCCGCAAGGCAGGCCTGCGGGTCGAGACGGATCTTCGTAATGAGAAGATCAACTACAAGGTCCGCGAGCACTCACTGCAGAAAGTTCCGGTGATCGCCGTTGTCGGCGGACGCGAGGCGGAGGAGCGCACACTGGCGCTGCGCCGGCTTGGGTCCAACGGCCAGCAGATCATCGCGCTGGATGAAGCGGCCGTGTCGCTGGCACAGGAAGGCCTTGCGCCGGACCTGAAGGCCTGAGACGATTCAGACCAGCTGAATCTGGGCAGCTGACAAGCGGGGCGAGTAGAATAGAAGTGCGACTCATGTCCTACGCGCCCGTGCTTGCTGCTGCTTTCGTGCTCTGGCCCCTGATGGGCCTGCTCGGCGCGCAGGGCTATACCCCGCTTCTCGGCCTGGCGGCCCTGCCGGCGCTGGCGCTCGCCCGGCCGAAATGGCCACCGGCTGCCTATGCCATTCCGGCCATGCTGTTCGTGATCTGGGTCGTGATCGGCGAGGCATGGTCGCCGGTCTCCACTGGCCTGGTCAGCGGCAGTCTCATGGAAGGCAATTTTGCCGTGAAGGCTTCCAGCCTGCGGATCTTCCTGACGGCCGCCTTTGCCCTTCTGGCGGTGGGCGGCGCGTTGCGGATTGCCGAGGGCGGCGCGCAGATCACCACGCGGGTGATGCTGGGCGCCTTCGCTGCGCAGGGGCTGATCCTGGCGATCACGGTGATCTTCTCCGGCCCACTGCTGAGGATGGTCTACGGGACAGACCCGAACGAACTGAACTCCGGCATCCAGAATCTGGGGCGCAATGCGAATGCGTTTGCGCTCATCCTGCCGATCCTGATCGCTTATCTGTCGGCCCGTCCGCAATTCTTCTGGAAGCCGGTGGTCGCCCTGCTCGTGGTCACCAGCCTGCTGATCTTCACCCGCCTTGATGCGCAAAGCCCCATGATCGGGCTGGTCTTCATGATGATGGCAATCGGCCTGGTCCAGGCCATGCCGAAGCTCGGCTTCCGGGTCCTGTTCACCGGGCTTGGCGCCTATGTCGCAGCCGCGCCGATGCTGATCGGGACCGCGCTGAAGCTGCTGGAGGCGTACAATATTCACCTGCCGGGCTCGTTCCAGTCGCGCGCCTGGGCCTGGCATGTCGTCATCCACAAGATCTCCGAGCGGCCGGTGATGGGCCATGGCATCTCTGCTTCGAAGACCTGGAACGAGACTTATGCCTCCTATCCGGAATGGGCCGCCCACTTGCCGGACAATTGGCAATATTACCCGGTCGTGCCGGGACACCCTCACAATATGGCGCTGCAGATCTGGGCGGAAACCGGCATGATCGGCGCGGTGCTGGTGGCCTTCTCGCTCGTCTTGCTCGGCTTCCGCCTGCCGGAGCCGGGGAAACTGCGGGCAGATGTCCGCTATGCCATCGCCGGTGTCACGGGGGTGGCATTCAGCGTGTTCAACTTCGCCTACAATATGTGGAACGAAGCTTTCTGGTCGAGCGTGGTGCTGGCAGCCGTCGCCATCATCCTGCTTGCCAAGCGCCAGCGGGAGTCGCTGTGAGCCTGCCGGCGATCAGCGCGCTGGTCGTGTCCTACAAGACAGGGCCGCGCCTGCACGAGGCGCTTTATGCGCTGAAGAGTGACCCGGACATCACCGAAATCATTCTCGTCGACAATGGCAACCCGCCGGCCGATGAGGCCTGGATCGACCGGTTCGTGGCGGCCTGCCCGAAGGCGCGGCTGATCCGGGAAGGGGACAATCCGGGCTTCGGCACCGCCATGAACCGCGCGGCATCGGCGGCGGGCGGGGACTTGCTGCTGGCCTGCAATCCGGACTGCGTGATCAAGCGCGGCGCGATGCGCCCGATGACAGACGCGCTGGAGAATGCTCCGCGCCCGGCCATAGTGGGTGGACGGATCTTCGGCCTCGACGGGCGTGAGGAACGGGGCGCGCGCCGCAATACGCTGACGCTCTGGAATGCCATCGGGCTCGGCCGCTGGGCGCTGGACGGGACGCCGGAACCGGACGGGCCAGTCCGTGTCGGTGCCGTCACGGGCGCCTTCTTCCTGATCCGGGCGGAAGATTACCGCACGCTGGGCGGGTTCGACGAAGCCTATTTCCTGCATGTCGAGGATGTGGACCTCTGCCGCCGCGCGATTGAGGCAGGCGGCTCTGTGACCTACCAGCCAAAGGCGGGCGCGCTGCACTACACGTCGACATCCGATGCGCCACGGGGCGAGGTGCAAGGCCACAAGGCCGACAGCCTCAAACGCTATTTCCGAAAGTTCGCGAAGACGCCGGGGGAGAAGCTGGCCGCTGCGCTGATGGTGCCGCTGATTGGCCTTGCCATGCGGCTGCGCGGATAGGTCAGGCCTGTTTCAACTCCGGGGCCGCCAGTCCGGCGGGGCAAGCTCGAAGCCTGCAAAGTCAAAGCCCGGCGCCACCACGCAGGAGACGAGCGTCCATGCGCCAAGCGTCTCGGCGGCCTGCCAGTGATGCGCCGGCACGATGCCCTGCAGCGACTGGCCCGCGCGCAAATCCGGCCCGAGCGTGACGGCGCGCGGCGCTGTGCCCTCCGGCGTGGCGGTCGTCAGCACGAGCGGCCCGCCTGCCTGCCACAGCCACATCTCGTCGGCATCGACCCGGTGCCAGGCGGAGACCTCATCGGCCTGCAGCAGGAAATGGATCAGCGTGGAGGCCGGGCGTTCGCCCTCCGGGGCGGCGGCGCGGAATGTCTCCACATAATGCCCGCCCTCAGGATGGGGCGCCATGTTCAGGAGACGGATCACCTCCCGCGCGCCAAGGTCGCCGGAGATGGCCTGCATCAGAAACTGTCCTTGCGGCTGCGGATTTCGGCGAAGGTGGCGGCCGCATCTCCCGGGTGCCCCATCGCGGCCTGAAGCTCCGGCACATCGGCGCGCAGGAAGGGATTGGTGGCGAGTTCCTTTTCCAGCCGGGTCGGCACGGTGGGCTGGCCCTTGGCCCGGCGTGCATCGATGTCCTGGATATAGGCGGCAAGGTCGGCATTGCCGGTCTCGATCGTTTCCGCGAAGCGGGCGTTCGCCTGCGTATATTCGTGTGCGCAATAGACCAGCGTTTCCGGCGGCAGGGCTTTCAGCTTGGAGAGGCTGGCCCACATCATGTCCATCGTGCCTTCGAAGACCCGTCCGCAGCCGAGCGCGAAGAGGGCATCGCCCACAAAGGCTTTTTCCTGCTCGGCGAAGTGATAGGCGATGTGACCCAGCGTATGGCCTGGCACGTCCAGCACGCGGGCGGTTGCGCGGCCAAGCTCAACCGTGTCGCCTTCGGCCAGCTTCACGTCGATGCCGGGGATCTTCTCCGCCTCACCCGCCGGGCCATAAATGGTACAGCCGGTCTCGTCCTTGATCTTCATGTTCCCGCCGGCATGATCGGGGTGCCAGTGCGTGTTCAGGATGTGGGTGATGGTCCAGCCCATCCGCTTTGCCTCGGCCAGGTATTTGTCGGCATCGGGCGTGTCGATGGCAGCTGTCTCGCCTGAATAGGCTTCATGCACGAGATAGCCGTAATTATCGTTCAGGCAGGGAAATTGGTGTACGTCGAGGGTGATCTTGGTCATCTGTGTCTCCTGAAGACCGGCCTAGCACAGGGAAACCCATGCGTCAGGATGCTGTCACGCTCGAACGCTTTTACAGCGCCCAGCTGGGGCAGGCGGCTGCGCGCATCCTGTCCGGCAAGCTGACGGATCTGTGGGGCGATGCGCGGGGCCTGTCGCTGCTCGGCCTCGGCTTTGCCATTCCGGTGCTCGACGCGTTCGGCGAGGCGCCGTCGCGCATCGTCGCCGGGGTGCCGCACGAACACGGCCCGGTGAAGTGGGATTATTCCAGCCGCGGCAATGCCACCGTCGGCGTCGGCGATGACCGGCTGCCTTTTCCGGATGGCCTGTTCGATCGGGTAATCGTGCTGCACGGACTGGAAGAGGCGGGCAATCCGCGCACCTACCTTCGCGAGATCTGGCGCATCACGGCGCCGGAGGGGCGGATCGTGCTGGCGACGGCCAACCGGGGCGGGCTCTGGTCGCGGGCGACGCGGACCCCGTTCGGGCAGGGACGGCCCTGGACCCGGCCGCAGCTGATAAACCTGTTATCCTCCGGCCTGTTTCAGGTCACCGCATCGACCAGCGCGCTCTACATGCCGCCGGTGTCCGCTGCGCTGGTGACGTCGGCGGCCGAAGGCTGGGAGGCGATCGGAAGCCTCATCGCGCCGGGCTTTGGCGGGGTCGTGCTGGTTGAAGCGGTCAAACGGCTCTATGCGAGCCCCGGTGGCGGGGCGCCCGCGCCTGTGACCGAAAAGGTACGGATTCCGCGCGCTGTGCCCTCCCAGAAACGCGAAAGTCATTGACGTGCCACAAAAGCGGAAGTTACTTCGCAGCTGCAGCAACTATTAGGGGAAGCGCCATGAAGCTTGTCACAGCCATTTTCAAGCCGAGCCGGCTCGACGCAGTGATCGATGCGCTCTCCGAAGTCGGGGCGACCGGTCTGACCGTTTCCGAGGTCCGCGGCTATGGCCGCCAGCTCGGCAAGACCGAGGTTTATCGCGGCGCTGAATACGAAGTGCGCCTGCTTCCGAAAGTGAAGGTGGAGGTTGCCTGTCCGGACGATGCGGCAGAGCGGTTTGCCGATGCCATCACCCAGGCGGCCAATACCGGCACGATCGGCGACGGCAAGATCTTCATTCTCGATCTTGGCTCCGTCATCCGCATCCGCACCGGCGAACGCGACGAACTGGCCGTTTCCGGCTAGGCAACGCCTTAAGGCGCGTTTCCGTCCGCGTCGGCATCGCTGGCTTTGACATCGGTCGCTGTGACCTCGGTCGCGCCATGGTGCAGCTGCAGGTTCAGCAGGATCGCCTTGGCGATGGGCAGCAGCGCCAGGATCAGGCCGATCATGATGGTGCACATCACCACGAATGCCAGGATCTTCATGCCCACCGGCATCGGGATCATGGGCACGATGAAGATGAACGGCGCCGTCAGGATCAGCACGCCGAAACCGACAAAGAAAGCTGGGCCATCGGCGGTGTCTTCGTTGCTCATTTCCCGTCCGCAGACGGGGCAGGCATCGTTCAGCTTCAGATAGCTCTTGAACAGCTTGCCTTCGCCGCAATTTCCGCATTTCAGCTGCAGGCCGGACAGGATGGGGGAGGGTTTCGACATGGGAACTCCGGGGGAACTGATCCGACACATCGGGCCCCAGGCCGCATTCTTCAATGCGACAGATGGCACGCAAGGGCCGGCGGCTCTTGACGGGCGGGGCAGCATTGCCCACCAGAGCGGGCTGAAAATCGCCTAAAATCTCAAGACGGAACAGTCCAGATGTCTGACCCCATATTCGAGCGGATCGCCATTGTCGGCGCGGGCCTTATCGGTTCATCCATCGCGCGGGCCGCTGCGGCCTATGGCGCGGCGGGGTCTGTCTCGCTGTATGATGCCAGCGACGATGTCCGGGCCCGTGCGGAGGCGCTCGATCTCGGAAATGTGACCGAAACGCTGGCAGATGCCGTGCAGCAGGCCGACTGCGTGATCCTCTGCGTGCCGGTCGGCGCGCTGGCACCGGTTGCCAAGGCTGCGGTGGCGCACATGAAGCCCGGCGCGATCCTCACCGATGTTGGTTCGGTCAAGAAACAGGCTGCCGAGGCGCTGATCTCGGCGGACAATGGCGCGGTGCAGATCATTCCGGGCCACCCGATTGCCGGCACGGAACAGTCCGGCCCGGAAGCCGGTTTCCCGAGCCTGTTCAAAAATGCCTGGCACATCCTGACCCCGCAGGACGGCAAGGACGAGTCCTATGCCGCCGCCGTGCAGCAGCTGACGGATTTCTGGACCGCCCTTGGTGCCAAGGTGGAGACGATGGATCCGGCCCGGCACGACCGCGTGCTGGCCATTACTTCCCACCTGCCGCACCTGATCGCCTTCAACATCGTCTCGACCGCGTTTGACATGGAAACGGTGGAGCAGGGCGAAGTGGTGAAATTCTCTGCCGGCGGTTTCCGGGACTTTACCCGTATCGCGGCGTCAGACCCGGTGATGTGGCGCGACGTGTTCCTCAACAACAAGGAAGCGGTGCTCGAATGCCTCGGCCGGTTCTCCGAAGACCTTGCCGCCCTGCAACGGGCGATCCGCTGGGGCGACGGCGACCTGCTGATGCAGGAGTTCTCCCGTGCCCGGACGATCCGCAAGGCCATTATCGATGCCGGGCAGGATTCCGGCGCAGTGAACTTCGGCCGGAACCAGAATGGTGCTAAAGAGGACGGATGAAACCGCTCTCCCTCTCGGACGACCGGCGTGAGGCGCTGGCCGGCCATCTGCAGCGCCTGTTCGCCTCCGAATTCGATGAGGACCTCAGCGGTTTTCGCGCCGAGGCCATCATCGACCTGATGCTGAAACAGCTGGGCCCGGCGGTCTATAATCAGGCCGTCGAAGACGTGCGGGCGCATCTGCAGGACAAGCTGGACGATCTCTCCGGCGAAGTCTGGGTCGATGGCGGCGTCTGAGCTGGCTCACGAAACCTCACATGAATTTGTGTCGCCTGCGATCATGGACAGCGCTAGGGAAGGGGTATGAAACAGATGACTGCACCGTTTTCCCGCCGCCGCCTGCTGTTTGCTGGCACCGCCTCGCTTGTGATCGCCGCCTGCTCGGGCGGATCGCGCAACGCCGCGGCCGAAGCCGAAACCGGCGGTAGCGACCCTTATGCAGATAGCGAATGGCGCAGCCTGTCAGAGGCAGAGTGGAAAGAGCGGCTGGACCCGAAGGCTTTCGCCGTCCTGCGCCAGGAAAGCACCGAACGGGCCTTCACCTCACCACTGGAACATGAAAAGCGCGCCGGCACCTATCACTGCGCCGGGTGTGACCTGCCGCTCTTCTCCTCGGAAACGAAATTCGATTCCGGCACGGGCTGGCCCAGCTTCTGGAAGCCGCTGCCGGGTGCCATGGGCACCAAGGACGACCACAAGCTGTTCTATACGCGCACGGAATACCATTGCGCGCGCTGCCTCGGTCATCAGGGCCACGTCTTCAATGACGGGCCCCAGCCGACCGGCCAGCGCTGGTGCAATAATGGCGTCGCGCTGACCTTCCGGCCTGCCTGACAAGTGACGCGCTATTCGATGATCTCGACGCCTTCGGGAATCACGAAGGCCGGGACGGACGCGATCGCGACATCGCCATCGTCGATCAGCTCGCCGGGGCCGTTCTCGCGCCGCTCATAGGCCGCGACCAGTGACGTATAGGGCGGGACATAGTCCCAGCCGCCATTGCCATTGTTCTGCGTGATCTCGAAATGCAGGTGTAGCACGGTGGGTGTGCCGCCGAAATCGTTCGAGACATAGCCGATCGTGTCGCCGGCCTGCACCGTGTCGCCAATGGAAACGGCGAGCTTTTTCATGTTGAGGTGCAGGTATTTGTAGATCCGCCCGCCAGAGCGGAGGTTCACGCTGTAGGAGCCGACATTCGAGATGACACCGTCTTCCACGGCCACCACCTCATGCGCCGTCCGGTCCGCGGCGGACGTGGAGCGTTCGGACCGGCAGCTTTCCGGCGTGCCGACGCGGATGTCCTGGCCCTGGTGGATCTTGTTCATTGGGCAATAGGCCGAGTTCCGGTTGGACGTGCGCGTTTCGCAGAAATTGTCCCGCCACGGATAGTCGAAATTGCGCGGGTCGCACTGGTCACCGCCGACCATGCCGCCCCCGAAGGTGAACACCATGGATTGGAGATAGGCCGGGGAATCCTTGATCGGGAAAACCATGTCGGGCGCGAAGATGGTTTCATTCTCCGAACCTTCGCCCGTGCCAGGCAGGAGGGCGCCCGGGCCGTAGAAGGAGAAGGCTGGCTCGATGGGCGCTGGCGGTTCAGGATCGTCGACCACATCCGGCACGTCCACCGGTGGGGTCGTGTCCGTGTCTGCCGTATCGGTAGTATCGTCCGGCGTATCGGCAGGGGTGTCCGTGGGCGTATCCACATCCGCGCCGGGGTCCGTGTCCACCGTGCCCGTATCTGGCGTGTCGGCCGGATCTGTTGGGGTGTCCGTGGTGCCGGTATCCGTGTCAGTCCCGGTATCTGAGTCCGTGCCCGGATCCGTATCGGGGAGCGTGGTGCCGGGATCTGTGGGCCCGGTATCGGGCGTGTCCGCATCCGGGTCCGTGGGCTGATCGCCATTGCCGTAGGGGTCCGTCACCGGCGCGGTCGGCGGCGGCGGGCCGGGCGCTCCGGGCGGGACTGCCGGGCCGGATTCCGGTGTTGACGGCGGCGGGCCGCCATCGCCCGGAAAGCGGATGAAATCGCAGGCCGAAATGGTCAGCAGCGTGGCAGCGCCGAGCAGGAGGGAACGCATCCGGGCCATCAGCGCGACCTCACGGCGACGAGCGAATCCGCGATGGAGAGGGCGTCATCCTCGCTGATGCAATCGGCATGCGCGCCCTCGGCGGCCGTGCATTCAAACTCGATCAGGTAATCTGCGCCATATTTTGTGAACGCCACCTGTGCGCCGCTCATTGTGGGGATGAAGCGCATCGGTGTGTCGGTCGTGCCGGGGGCGCGGTCTCCGATGATCTCGTTCGTGCCATTGACGACGATGTTATAGTCCGTGCCGGGATAGAAGGCGAAATAGCCATCGCTCAGCGGCTGGAATTTCACATCCGACTCAGCGCCCTGCGGCAGGACGATGCCGGTCGGCAGCATGACCGGAACCGGCGGCGGGTCGCCCTCCTGGGAGGCAGTCATGAAATTGCCGTTGGTGCCGGAATTCGAGGCGACGTCATTGCGGGCGGCGGTCCAGTCAATGGTCGCTTCCTGGCTCATCGCCTGGGTGTAGACCGGCGTGTTTGCCGTTTCAGCGGGAGTTGTATCTTCCGGCGTCTCGTCCGCCAGCGCGACTTCTTCCGGTTCGGAAATCTCCGTGGCGGGATCGTCTCCCATGCCGCGGATGAACTTGTCACAGCCTGCAAGGCCCAGCAGGGCGCAGGCGGGCACCAGCGCGAAGGCAATCTGCTTCCTCATGGCGGTCATTCCTTTCCGGGTTGAGCCACATAGTCCGGATCGGCATAGGCGACGCTGTCGACCTGCATGATCCGGTTCTGAATTTCGTTGATGGTTGCGCGGGTCGGCTCAAGGCCGGGCGGAAGGCGGTAGCCGAGCCGGATCTCACCTGAATAGCTGGCCCCGACGAGGCGGAAATCCTGCAGGACCGGATGGCGCGCCTGAAGATTGGACCAGGCAATGTCGGCTGCGGCGCGGTCGCGTTTGAAATTTCGGGAGATAACATCGATCTCCGGTTCGCCCTTGATGCGGACGATATAGACGATCTCCGACCCGTCCTGGCTGACCTGAGCGAGTTTTGTGCCGGCCGGTGCGCGTGTTTCGGCAGAGGCCGGGATTTCAGCGGGCCGGGCCATGGGCAGCGGGTCGCCCGGATGAAGTTCCGGAACCGGTTCAACCGATTCCGGTTTGTCAGGTTGCGACACAACCGCCTGGGACACGGCAGGCTGGGCGGCGGGGCCAGGTCCGCCGGACCCGGCCATGACGAAGATTCCGGTCGCCCCGGCCAGCATGGCAAGGCCTGCAAGCCCGAGCGGACCGCCGAGGTGCAGGGGGGGCTGGCCGTCGCTCATTCAGTCTCCAACGCCTGTCGTGCCGCCGGGTTCCGGAACATTGGCGAGGTTCAGGATGCGGCCGCCGCACGGGCGCCGGCACATATTCTCGGACCCCGGAATCGGCGTCGTGCCCGGATAGTCGGAACAGAGCCCGGCACATTGCATGTCCGTGCGCGGATCGGTGGCGGCCATCAGGGTTTCGATCAGCTCGTCCGACGAGGCCTCCGGATCGCGGGCTTTCAACAGCGCCAGCGCCGCGGAGACATGCGGCGCCGCCATCGAGGTGCCCTGCTCATAGGCATAGTAGCAGTCACTCACTGCTTCGCCGGTGACCGGGTCATAGCAGTCAGTCGACGCCTTGGTGGAGAGGATGCCGTCCGGACGGGAGTCATTGTCATCGTCGCGGGCCATCTCCCCGCCAGGCGCGAGGATGTCGACGCCGTCGCCGAAGTTCGAATAGGCGGTGATCTCGCCCAGCGCATTGCCGGCGGCAACAGAGATGACATTGTCGCATCCGCCGGGAGCGTAATAGGCCGTGTCGATGCGGGCATTGCCGGCCGCGGAAACGACCACTGCGCCGCGCTCGGTCACCGAGTCGATCGCATCCTGCAGCGAGGCCGGGCAGTATTCGAAGAGGCCGATGGAAAGGTTGATGATGTCCGCCGGATTGTCGTTCCACACTTCGCTGCCGTCTTCCCCCTCAGCCGGGATCAGGCCGGCAGCCCAGCGGATGGCGTCGTTGATGTCGGACAGGCGCCCGCCGCATTTGCCAAGCGCGCGGACCGGTACGATCTTCACATTCCACGCCCCGCCGGCAACGCCGGCACCATTGTTGGAAGCCGCTGCGCCAATCGTTCCGGCGACATGTGTTCCGTGGAAGGAGTCTGCCGCGCCGGGGACGGCCGGATTGCAGAGATCCCCCGGATCGTTCGGATCGGAATCGCGTCCATCGCCGTCATTGCCCATGCGCGGATCGGAGACCATGTCCCAGCCCGGCGCGATATTGGCCGAGGCGGCAATGTCCGGATGGGTCATCTGCAGGCCGGTATCGACCACGGCAACCACGACATCGGAAGAACCTTCAATGCCCTGGCGGGTCCAGAAATCCTGGAAGCCGGCGCCGCCCAGCGACTGGCCTTCGCCCGATCCTCTGGGCTTCATGTCCCATTGCAGGTCCCACAGCGGATCATTGGGGGTCACTTCCACTTTCACCGGCGTTGTACTGCCGGTGGACGGCGTCACGCCATCGGACGTGGACGGGGAGCCTTCCGGCGGGCGCCGTACGAACTGGTTCTCGAAGATGAAATCCTTCTCGACATATTCGAACTGGCCGGAGGCTCGCAGATCGTCGACGAAGCAATTGGTGGCAAGGACCGGGTCCGCCTCGATGGCTTCCAGATCGTTCGGGTCCGGACATCCCTTGCCTTCATCGATGGCCAGGAAGCTGAGCGAGGGATCCTTCGCGTCTTCCGGTGTGAAAAGGGTTGGCCCGGCGCCAGCCACCTGGATCACCATCTGGCCTTCGCGGGAGAGGGTGACCTCGGCGTTCATCTTGTACTTGGCCAGCGTGTCCAGCATCACGGCATTGGCGTCGCGCTGGGCAACGATGGCGTCACGCGTCACCAGCGAGCGGCGGGCCAGCTTGCGGGCGGCCATCTGTTCCTCGGCCGGGGCGGACTCCAGCGAGCGCGGCTGCAATGAGCGTGTTCTCTTGACCGGGGCAGGCTGGACCCCCGCCCGTGTTTCCATGGCCTGAGCTGCTTCTTCGACCCGCTGAAGGGACTGTTCACGCGCTTTCGGATCGAGTTTTACGCGCGGTGAAATCCCCACCTGCGGCTGGAACATTTCCAGCGAGCGCGAAGCCGGGGCACGGGGGGCAGGGGCCGCCGCTGCCGGCGGTTCCTCCAAGGCCTCTTCCAGGAAAGCGTCATCCTCAAGGTAAAGCTCGCCATCTTCGATTTCCGCCATGGCTTCGGCGGGCGGGATGTCGGCCGGCTTCGCAATGACGGACAGAACGGCAAAGGCAGGCTTGTTGGTCGGCTTGCCCGAAATGTCGCTGATCACCTTGCCGGCAATCGCGCGGGCCTCAACCGGCACGGACCGCATCGGATCGGTCTTGTCCGGCTGGTCCACGACTGTTTCGCCGGAGATCTGTTTGAGCGAGGCGTCGGCGATTTCGCGGGCCCGTTCAAGGCGCTCGCCCTGACGGTCGCAGGCCGAGACGAGCAGCAGGCTGGTCAGCGCAGCTCCGAACAGAAGGCGGGCCGGTTTGGTGGACTGGTTCGACATGAGAACGTTCCCCGTGAATTTCTCAAACACTATACCAGCCCGCCTAAATTAACCCTGTGGAAAGATTATGACGCCGTTTCCCTTCTGTCCAATCCAAAGGCAATTATTGGCAGGTCAATCCGGTGCGTGACGGCTGCTCGGATGCCTGTTCAGGCCGGGCCGGATAACCCTGCGGGATAGTTTTCCTGTCTGGACAAGTCTCAAGACGCGGCGGATGAAGGGGCATGAGCGAGGGGACCAAGGAGCCGCCAGACCTGTCGCGCCCGGATCGCCGCGGCGCGTTTTTCCTGTTGTTTTTCTGCCTGATGGCAATTGGCGCAGGCAATACGATGCTGATGGCGGCTGTGCTGCCGCCGCTGTCGCGCGAAGTCGGCCTGCCGGACTGGATGGCGGGCGCCGTCTTTGGCTTGTCGGCCTTTTTCTGGTCGGTCTTTTCGCCATTCTGGGGCAAGCGGTCGAACCGGTATGGCCGCCGGCCCATCGCGGCGCTGGGGCTCGCCGGCTATTCGGTCTCGATGCTGTTCCTGTTCCTGTCGGGCCTGGCCGCCAAGACGGGGCTGATCACCAACACGCTCCTGATTTTCGCCTGCCTTGCGATTTCGCGGTCCTTTTTCGGTATTTTCGGATCGGGGGCGAACCCGGCCGCGCAGGCTTATGTGGCCGACCGGACCAGCCAGGCCGAGCGGCGAGACGAAATCGCCTTCATTTCCTCCGGTTTCAGTGTCGGCACCGTTGTCGGACCGGCTTTCGCTGCTGCGCTCGTCGCCTTTGCGGGCATTCTCAGCCCGCTGCTGCTGACTTCGGTGATCGCGGCCGTCATGGCGGGGATGATCTGGTTCCGCCTGCCAGAACAGAAGGACCCGGTTACCGATGCGACAAACCTCGACGTCGAAACCAATGCCCGCGGCCTCTGGCATTCGCGGGATGTTTTGCCGTTCCTGGTTTTCGCCGTCTGCCTGTCGCTCGCCACCGGCATCCTGATGCAGGTCTTCGTCTTCGCCGTGATGGACAAGCTGGACGTCGCAGGGCCGCAGGCCGCCCAGTATACCGGCCCGGCCTTCACCGTGGGCGCGATGGCGGTGCTTCTGGCGCAGCTGGTGCTGATTCCGCGGCTGAAGCTGCGCAACAAGACGCTGATGTGGGTGGGCTGTATCCCGCTGCTCTGCGGGGCGCTCCTGATGATCGTGGCGCAGGATTTCGCCACGCTGGTCATGGTGCAGTTCCTGCTGGGCCTCGGGCAGGGGCTTGCCCGGCCGGGCTTTTCCAGCGGCGCGTCGCTCGCCGTGTCGCCCCAGCTGCAGGGCAATGTCGCCGGGCTTGTCATCTCCGCCAACGGGATGGGCTATATCGTGACGCCGTTCTTCGGCCTCTTCGTCTACCAGTATGTCGGCGCAAACATTCCCTTCATGATCGCCTCCGGCCTGCTGATCTTCATGGGCGTTTACGCCTATTACGCCCTGCGCGATGGCGTGGGCGAGTTCGATCCGGAAACGGACCTCTGATCAGTTGGTCGAGGCAACGGCGGCAGACCCGCCGGTCAGCAGGGCCAGCATGTCCTTGGTCGGATAGCCGTCGGCCACCACGCCTTGTGACTTCTGGAAACCCTGCAGCGCGGTGCGGGTCTTGCGGCCGGGAATCCCGTCCACGACGCCCGCATCGAAGCCGCGCGAGTTCAGGCTCGCCTGCAGGATCTTGATCTCGGCCACGGTCAGCGGCTCGATGTCTGTCGGCCAGACGGCGACGGGCACTTTCTTGCCGGTAAAGGCATCGCCCGACAGGCCAACCGCAAGCGCGTAGGAATCGGCATTGTTATAGCGCTTGAACACCTTGAAATTGTTGAAGATCAGATATTTCGGCCCGGTCGCGCCAGCCGGCAGCCACAATTCGGCATAGTCAGCACCGCCAGTCTGGAAATCGCCGCCGCGGATCGGGATCAGGCCGTGGCTGCGCCAGGTATCCATCCGGCGCTCATTCCCGTCGGCCAGGGAGAAATCGAACCCGCTCGGCACGATGACCTCGATACCCCAGGGCTGGCCCGGCGACCAGCCGGAGGCTTTCAGGTAATTGGCCGCCGAGGCGAGGGCGTCGCCTTCATTCTTCCAGATGTCCTTTTCGCCATCGCCGTCGAAATCCTGGGCGTAAGCATAATAGGTCGACGGCATGAACTGGGTCTGGCCCATGGCCCCGGCCCATCCGGCGATCAGCTCATCCCGGTGGGCATCGCCGCGCTCGACGATTTTCATCAGGGTCAGCAATTCGCGCTCGGCGAAGGATTTGCGGCGGCCTTCCACGGCCATGTTGGCCAGCGTGTTCGGTCCGTCAAAATTGCCGATCACGGCGCCGAAGGAAGACTCCATGCCCCAGATGGCGGCGACATATTCGGCATCGACGCCGTATTTCGCTTCGATTTCAGAGAAAAGCTGGGCCTCATTGGCGAGGTGCGAGGCGCCATTGGAGACCCGGCTGCTGCCTAATGGCACTTTCAGATAGTCCCAGATCGGTTTTGCGAATTCGGCCTGGTCGCCCACGCCGACGGCCGCGGCCTGGAAGGACGAGCCGAGGTACAGGTCCAGCGGCTTGATGTTTTCGAGGAAGGATTTGACGATGGCGCGGTCATGTCCGGCCGCGATGGCGCGGGCGGAGAAATCCGCGCGCCAGGCGTCCATGTCACTGTTTCCGGTGGATTTATAGCTGATGGGTCCGGTGTCCGGCGCCGGCTGGCTGGGGGCAGGCGGCGGAGAAGACGGCGTGCCGGGTGACGCCTGCGGACTATGGGCGCAGGAAACCAGCAGGCCGGCAAGAATTGCCGCACCGGCGATGTGCGAGCGCGCGATCGCATGGCGTGCCACTTTATATGCTCCTGAAAACAGCCGCGCATGACAGCGCGTGTCCTTGACTCTGATGACCGGATTCATTACTCGCACCGCTTTCCAATTCCTTATGACCCACGGGGCCATCCCATGAAAGTCCGTTCGTCTCTCAAATCGCTCAAGTCGCGTCACCGCGATTGCAAGATCGTGCGCCGCAAGGGCAAGGTCTATGTCATCAACAAGACCGATCCCCGCTTCAAAGCAAAGCAAGGCTGAGCGGAACGTGAATGGGCAATAAGGCGGGAAAATGACCGCCCGGATTGCTCTTTTCGATCTTGGACGGGTCGTGCTCGACTGGGAGCCGGCCCGTTTGTATTCGCGCCTCCTGCCTGACGCGGAAGAGCGCGAGCGATTTCTCTCCGAAATCTGTACGATGGCTTGGCACCCCCGCCACGACGCGGGCGTGAGCTTTGCCGACAACGCGCTGCCGCTGATCGCGCAATACCCACAATATGAAGCCGAAATCCGGGCCTGGGGCGGGTGCTGGATGGAGATGTTCGACGGCTATATCGACGGCACGCCGGATCTCATCGACCGGCTGGAGGCCCGCGCTGTGCCGCTTTACGCCCTCTCAAATATGCCATCGGAAACCTGGCCGCTGATGCTGGAACATTTTCCGCTGGTGAAGCGCTTCCGCCACACGGTCGTTTCCGGCGACATCGGCCTGGTGAAGCCCGATCCCGCGATCTTCGCACATACGCTGGAAAAGCTTGGGAATCCGGCGCCGGGCGAGGTGTTTTTCATCGACGACAGCGAGAAGAATATCACTGCCGCCGATGCGCTCGGCTTCCGTACGCACCATTTCCGCTCTGCAGAGGGGCTGGAAGCGGCCCTGATGGCAGAAGGCCTCCTCTGACAGTCTGACAGAAAGAGGACATTGCCCGGCCGTATTGGACAGGTAGTATCGCGCCCATGCTGAGAGCTCTCCTTCTTACCCTTGCCGTTATGATCGCCGGCCTGCCTGCGCTGGCCGTGCCGACGGACGAGATGTTCGAAAAGCTGAGGAACGCGCCGAGCGAAAGCGAAGCCAATGATGTCGCGCAGGACATCTGGGCCTCCTGGATGGAGTCCGGCTCCCCCACGGTCGACATGATCATGCAGCGCGGGGTCGAAGCGCAGATGATCGGCGACACGGAAACCGCGCGGACGTTTTACGACCGCGCCATCCTCATCAAGCCGGACAATCCGCAGGCCTGGTTCCGCCGGGCAGGGATCTTCCTGGCCGAGGAGAATTTCCCCGAAGCGCTGCGGGACCTGAACGAGACGCTGAAACTTGAGCCGCGCCATTTTGGCGCCTGGGCCGGGCTCGGCTCCATGTTCGAGACGATGGGCGCCAATGACCAGGCGCTGGAAGCCTGGCGCGAGGCGCTGGCGATCTACCCCTATATGCGTGACGGGCTGCAGGCGGAGAAACGCCTCGCCAAGATCGCCGAAGGGCAGGGGCTCTGAGGCCTTGTTGACGGCAACGGCCATCACGCTGGCAGGGCTCGGCGGCGCGCTCGGTCTCTCGTCGGGGGCCTATACGTCCCGCATCCAGAAGGCCCACCCGCCATCCGGACGCCGTGTTGAAGTCGGCGGCCATGACGTGCACGTGCTGGAGGCGGGCAAAGCCGGGCCGCCCGTCCTGATGATCCATGGCGCGAGCGCCAATGCGCGCGAATTCAGCTGGACGCTGGCGCCGCGCCTGGAACAGGATTTCCGTGTGCTGATGGCAGACCGGCCGGGCCACGGCCATTCCGCCCGTCCGCCGGGGGCAGAGACGTTGGGCGTACAGGCCGCGCAGATGACAGGCGTGCTGGAAGCGCTCGCGCCGGGTGAGCCCGCCGTCGTGGTCGGCCATTCCTTTGGTGGCGCTGTGGCGCTGCGCGTTGCCCTCGACCGTCCGGATCTTGTGAAAGGCCTCGTCCTTCTGGCGCCGGTGACGCATGACTGGGGCGGGGAAGGCCATGCCTGGTACAACCGGTTCGCCGCCTCGCGCCTGATCGGCCCGGCCTTCAGCCAGGTCGTGCCGCTGGTCGGACCGTCGCAGGTGGAAGCCGGTATCGGCGGCGTGTTCGATCCGTCGCCTGCCCCGGAAGGCTATTACGACAAATCCGGCATCGGCCTCCTGTTCCGTCCGCCGGCGTTCCGTGCCAATGCCCGCGATGTACGCGTGCTGGACCGGGAACTGGGCGAACAGTCGAAACGCTATGGCGAACTGTCGGTGCCGATCACGGTCTTCTCAGGCAGCAAGGACACGGTGATCACGCCGGCGAAACACACGGCCCGCCTGAAGAAACAGGCCGACATCGACCTGGTCATCCTGCCCGAAGAAGGCCACATGCCCCATCATAAACATGGGCAGGACGTCGCCGATGCCATCCGGCGTCTGGCCAGCTTGCCCGGGAGCCGCTAAGACGCGGCTCCTTTTCCTTTCCACGACCGATTCTGCCGCCTGCCGGCCAATAACTGGAGTTCCTCATGGACGACGCCCCGATCGAGAACCTCACCGAAGCCAGCCGCGAGAAACTGCGCCAGACGGTCGCCAAGATCGAGCGCCTGGAAGAAGAGAAGAAAGAGGTCGCCGAGCAGATCAAGGAGATCTATGCCGAGGCCAAGGCGTTCGGCTTCGACACCAAGGCGCTGCGCCAGGTGGTGCGTCTGCGCAAGATCGACAAGTCCGACCGCGAAGAGCAGGAAATGATGCTCGAAACCTACCTCATCGCCCTCGGCGAAGCCTGAGGCTTTGTAGAAACACCCGATCAGGATAGGCTTGGCCCATGGGCCGGGATGTCGACGAACGGAAAAAGCGCGCCGCGCTGCGCAAATTGCGCAAGGCCGCCGAGCTTGCCGAACAGGGCAAGGGGCCGCCCCTGTCCGACTGGGAGCGCGAGTTCCTGGAAGAAGTCGAAGAGCGGATCGAGAAATACGGCTCGGCCTTTGCCGACCCGATGAAGGGCAATGAAGGCGAGGCGCTGTCGGCCCTGCAGCAGGTGAAGCTGAAAGAGATCGACAAGAAGGCCCGCGGCAAGGCCCGGAAAGGCTTTGGCAACAAGGCGCGGCCGGGCAGGAAATCCTCGAAAGGCAGCTTCGCAAAGCGCGCTGCCCCGCGCGTGCGCCAGATCGATGATGACATTGAGGAGGAGGCGGACGCCGCCCCGGCGCCGCCGCCAATGCCTGTGCCTGAACCCGGGCCAGCCCCCCGTGGCAAGCCGGTGCTGAAGGCGGTTCCGAAAGAAGAGGCGTCTGATCCCGGGTCCGATGCGTATAAGTACAAAGCCCCGACGCCGCCGCGCCCCGCCGGGCGGCCGGTATTCCGTGTTATCGATGGGGGCAAGGACGGAGCCTGATGCCTGGCTCCGGTTTGAGGAGCAAGCGCATGAAGACCGTCATCATCACTGGGGCTTCAACCGGGATCGGGGCAGGTGCCGCGTGCCACCTGGCGGCAAAGGGCTGGCGGGTCTTTGCAGGGGTGCGCAAGGAGGCCGACGGCGAGCAGCTGAAGCAGGGCGCCTCCGGTGACCTGCGCCCGGTCATCCTTGATGTGACCAAACCGGATCAGGTGGCGGCAGCGGCCGAGACGGTGTCTGCAGCGCTGGACGGCGAACGCCTCGCCGGTCTCGTCAACAATGCGGGCATTGCCAAAATGGGCCCTCTGGCGATCCAGCCGATGGAGGACTTCCGGGCGCATTTCGAGGTCAACGTGTTCGGCCTGCTGGCCGTGACACAGGCCTTCGTACCGCTGCTGGGGTCTGATCCCGCGCGCACAGGGCAACCCGGCCGGATCGTGAATATCACCAGTGTTGGGGGCAGGCTCGCCTCGCCATTCCTCGGGGCCTATACGGCCACCAAGCATGCGGTGGAGGCGATGACGGATACGTTGCGCCGCGAGCTGGTCATCTATGGCATCGATGCAATCGCCATCGGGCCCGGCTCCGTGAAGACGCCGATCTGGGACAAGGCCGAGCAGGACAATACGGAAGGCCCTTATGCCTCCAGCGACTGGGCCGATTCCCTGAAACGATTCGAAGAGGTGATGCTGTCAGGCGGCCGGACCGGCCTGACGCCGGAAGAAATCGCGGGCTATATCGAAACCGCACTGGCTGACCGCAAACCGAAAGCGCGCTACGCGCCGGTGCCGGACAAACTCACCAACTGGACCATCCCGACCCGCCTGCCCAAGCGCATGCTGGATGGCATTTTCTCGAAACGCTTCGGATTGAAATATTCGTGACGCCCCTGTCAGGTTTTGCTTGACGGACCACACGGAACCCCCGTGCATGATGCCTGGACCATAAGGGAGGAATCATCATGGCGGATCTGAGCGGCAAGGTTGCTGTCATCACGGGCGCGGCAAGCGGCATTGGCCTGGCAGGCGTCGAGACCTTTGTGGAGGCCGGTGCGAAAGTCATCGCTGCCGACATCCAGGACGAAAAGGGCCGCGCGCTGGAGACCCGCTTCGGGACCGATACCGTCCGCTACATCCATTGCGACGTGCTGGACCTGGCTGAGCTGGAAGCCCTGATGGAAGGTGCGGTCAGCCATTTCGGCAAGATCGACGTGGTCTGGAACAATGCCGGCAGCGGCGGCACCCCGGCCACGATCGAGGAGCTGGACGAAGAAGGTTATGACAAGACGATGGACCTGCTGCTGAAGCAGGTTTTCTTCGGCACGAAATACGCCGTCGAGCGCATGAAGGAGTCCGGCGGCTCCATCATCAACACCTCTTCGATCAGCGCGCTGGAAGCCGGCTGGGCGCCGATCACCTATTCGGTGGCCAAGATCGGTGTGGCGCATTTCTCGCGCATCGCGGCGGCGCAGGTGGCCAAGCACAAGATCCGCGTGAACGCGATCCTGCCGGGCTTCATCGCGACCTCGATCTTCGGGGCGTCCCTCGGCATGTCGCGGGAAGTGGCCGACCAGATGGCCGAGATGCTGGCCCAGCAAGGCGGTGCGATGCAGCCGGCTGGCCGGACGGGCAAAGGGCGTGACATCGCCGAGATGGCAGCCTTCCTCGCTTCCGATGCGGCCGAGTTCATCACCGGCAGCCAGTTCACCGTCGATGGCGGCATCACGGTTGGCCCGCGCCACTCCTGGGACGAATCGGCCGGCGGGCCGGTGCTCGAAGCGCTGGGCATCACACCGGAACAGGCCGAACAGATGGCCGAAGCCATGAAGGCACAGCAAGGATAGGTGTCAGCTTTCCCGGTCCGGGTCGAGGCCGGGGATGGCCTCGACAGCGGACAGCAATTCCTGCAGGGAGGCGGCTCGGATCACCCGGCGGCCTTTCTCATCCGACAGGGCATAGCCCTCATCGGACTTGAATAGCGGGAAGCGGCGCCAGTGCGCCCGGGTGCGGAAGATCCAGATCTGATCGGGGGACTCGCCAGCGGCAGCCCACCCGGTCCACATATGATCCGGCGGCAGGCTGCGCCACAGGGCGTCGATCTCGTCGACTTCGGAAGGCGAAAAGGCGGTCATGGCAGTCAGTCCAGATCAATCAGGTATCGCCGAGGTTAGTTCGGCTGAAGAACCCCGCAACCTCGAAGGTGCACTCTGGATGACGGCCTCGGGCTTCGTCTTCACCGTGTTCCTGACCCTGTCCAAGGTTCAGTCGGCGGAATACGACCCCGGTTTCCTCGCCTTTTTCCGGTCGTTCATTGCCCTCATCCTGACCCTGCCGGTGATCATGCAGCAGGGCTGGGGCATCATGCGCATCCACCAGCCGGGCCTGGTGCTACTGCGCAGCCTGTTTGGCACGATGGGCTTCATTTTCGGCTTTTATGCTGTTTCGGCCCAGTTCGGCCTGCCACTGTCGGAATTCAATGCGATCAGTTTCTCGCGCGCCATGTTCATCACGGTTCTGGCGGCCGTGCTGCTGAAAGAGACGGTCGGCTGGCACCGCTGGGGCGCGACGCTCGCCGGGTTCATCGGTGTTCTCATCATGACCCAGCCACAGGCAGGCGTCAGCCTCGGCACATTGCTGGCGCTGGCAGCTGCCTTCTGCATGGCCGGGGCGATCACACTGGTGAAGCTGCTGTCGCGCAATCACCGGCCGGTGACCCTGTTGATCTGGGCGAATTTACTCTCCTCGGCGATGCTGTTGCCGCTCGCCCTCTGGAAGATGCCGGAGGTGATGCCCTCCTGGCAGGACTGGGCGCTGATCACGCTGATGGGTGGGTGCGGCGTGGCCGGGCAGTATTTCTACATCCGCGGCATGGCAATCGGAGACGCCTCGTTCCTGTCGCCGATCGATTATCTGCGTCTGCCCATGGCGGCGACGGTGGACTGGTTCCTGTTCAAGGCCTTGCCGGGACCGTGGACCTGGGCCGGCACGGCCATCATCATCGGTGCCACGGCCTATATCACGCTGCGGGAACGGCAGGTGCGCCGCCGCGCAAGAGAGGGCTGACAGGCCGTGTTTTAAAGTCTTCCCTTGTGAATGATGGCGATACCGTTCATTGATCACGACTGAAAAGGGAGACTCACATGGCCAAAGTTCTCGTCACCGGCGCCACCGGCTTCATTGCCGGTCATGTCATCCACCAGCTGCTGGAGGCAGGCCACGAAGTCAGGGGTACGGCTCGTTCCGTTTCCAGGGAAACGCCGCTGAACACGATTTTGAGCGATTATGCCGGCCAGCCCGTGCATATCGACATTGTCGAGGCGGACCTGACCAGCGATGCCGGCTGGGCGGAGGCTGTTGAGGGCATGGACTATGTCCAGCACCTTGCATCGCCTTTCCTGGCCGTGATGCCGAAAGACCATGACGAGCTGATCCGCCCGGCTCGTGACGGCGCCCTGCGGGTGCTGAAGGCCTCGAAGGCCGCGGGCGTGAAGCGCGTCGTCATGACCTCGTCCATGGCGGCAATTGCCTATGGCTGGGGCGATGCCCGGCCCAATCCCCTGACCGAGGAGCACTGGTCCGATCCCGACAATCTGAAGGACAACACGGCCTATACCCGCTCCAAGACGATCGCCGAGAAAGCCGCCTGGGACTATATGGCCGGGGAGGGCGCCGGGATGGAGCTCTCCGTCATCAATCCGTCTGCCGTGCTCGGCCCGGCGATGAGCGCGGACGTCTCCACTTCGCTCCAGATCATCACCCAGCTGATGACAGGCAAGGCGCCGGCCTCGCCGCGGGTCGGCTTCTGCGTGGTCGATGTGCGCGATGTCGCCGATGCGCATGTGAAAGCGATGACGGTGCCCGAAGCGGCAGGCGAGCGCTTCCTGGCGTCCGGCCGGTTCATGTGGATGAGCGAAGTGGCCGATGTGCTGCGCGAGAAATTCCCGGATTATCAGAAGAAGCTGCCGAAGGGGGAACTGCCGGACTGGTTGCTGAAGGCGCTGACCCTGGTGAACCCGCCGCTGAAGGCCGTCGTGCCGGAGCTTGGCCGCGAGCGGCATTGTTCGAACGAGAAGGCCCGCCGCGTGCTCGGCTGGACACCGCGCACCGAGGAAGAAGCGATCATCGAGAGTGCGCAGACCCTGATCGACCTGAACGTGATCTAGGCCTCGTTGCGGCCCCTGAATGTCGCGCCAGCAGAGATGAAGCTGGCAGCGGCCAGCACCGCGGAGACGACGCCGTTCCATCCGGCCATAGAGAGGCCCAGGATGTAGAAGGGCGCGTCGGTGCAGGACGGCACAGTCATCGGCCGGTCCAGCGAGTCCATGTTCATGAGATCGATCTCGCCGCCACCTGTGCAGCCGGTCGGAGGCGGGAAAATCTTCCACTCGACGCCGGAATGATAGAAGGCGACGACCACGCCGACCCCGAAGACCAGCCCGATCAGCACGTTCAGCGCCACAAGGAAGCGCCGGGTCGGGCGCAGTTTCCAGAGGGCGAGCCCGGTCAGCGTCATGGCGATCAGGGCCCAGTAGACCTCCCGCTGGCGCAGGCAGAGCGGGCAGGGATAGAGCTTTCCAAACGTCTCGAACGCATGCGCCGCGGCAAGCATGAGGGCAGACACCACAATCGCGGCGACCGGCCATTTCCAGTCTTTCAGAATGCTTTTCAGGAAGCTCATCGTTGGCACGCTAGCATGCTGCCGCACCAGCAAAAGTGCGGCGCAGCGTCACGAGCCTAACAATCCCGTGAGCCAGTCCTTCCCGAAATGGATGGCCGCCAGCACCGCTGTTGGGCCGAGGATCAGCAATGAGGACACCCAGACAAATCCCAGGATCGCGCCGATGATGACCAGGAACCCGTCGCGATTGATCAGGCCGAACGCGGCCAGCGCCACGGCAAAGCCGGGGACGGTATTGGTCATCGGCAGCGGCACCAGAATGGACGCGCAGAAAATGCAGAGCACAAAGCCCAGCAGGCGTTCGGATCTGGGCCCGGTAATCATCGTGAAGCGGGGTTTCGAGAAAGTCTCGATCCAGCCCAGCCATTTGCGCCCGCCCTGGGCCATCGACACCAGGCCTTTGCGGTCGATCCGGCGATTGCCCAGCGCATCCGGCAGCCAGGGCTGCTCGTGGCCGAGCGCCATTTGCGCCGCCAGCGCCATCATCGGCAGCGAGACAATTTGCGGCACGCCGTAAAGGAAGGGAATGCAGCAAGGCAGGGCCAGAAGGAAAAGGCCCGCGCCGAAGGCACTTTCGTCCAGATGGTCGAAAATTTCCCGCAGCGTGTACCCGTCTTCCGGCGCGCCGGCCGCCATGGCCTCAACGATCTGGAGCAGGGTTTTTTCGGATTCCGCGCTGGTGACACTCATGCGTGTTCAATACGTCCTGTAATATGCCGCCCGGGATAGATTGACGGGTAGGCCCGGCTCGGGCAGGAGAGCCTTCCCGATAAGGGCCTCTGTGGCGGAATTGGTAGACGCGGCGGATTCAAAATCCGCTTCTGGCAACAGAGTGCCGGTTCGAGTCCGGCCAGAGGTACCAGTATCGTTTCCCGCCATCAGTATTCGTATTTCTCCACCCGGGTCAGATCGATGATGTAGGCAGCGTCCGCAAGGTCGCTTTCCTGCTTCTCTGCATGAAGCGTGCCTTCGATCCAGACGGCCTGCGGCAGGTCCTTCAGCAGGATCGGGTCTTCAGTGCGCACGAAAATGGTCTGGTTCGGCGGCGGCGGCGGGGCGTGGATGCAGGCGCCGAAGTAAGGCACCAGCAGGAACTCGCTGATCTCCGCCTTGGCATCGTAAGAAAACGGCACAGTGTAGCCCGGCATGCGGACCTTCTTGCCGTCATAGGTGTCGACCGTGTTGAACGAGCCGATCTGCGTCGCGGTGTCGGCGGCAGAGCCTTCCTGGATGGAATAGAGCGTCGCCATCTGGGCGGCATACATTTTCTGCAGGCGCTCTTCCTCGCCTTCCGGCATCAGGTCTTCCCAGCCGATCTCGGTCACGCCGCGGGCCTTGATCTCTTCCTGCTCGCGCATGGCTTCCGCCGCAGCGGCGGCAACGGAGGCATCCTGCGCGGCCTTTTCCGCATCGCTTTCGCCGATCTTGTCGCCGACCTGCGGGCCCGAAGTGGCTGTGGCGGTAGCGGTGTCCGTACCTGTTTCCACGCTTACCTCTGCAGGCGTTTCGGCATCGGCGGCGGGCGCTGAGGCCTGGCCGCAAGCGGGCGACAGGCTGATCAGGATGAGGGCGGGGAGGAGGAGAGAGCGCTTCATGACTGTTTTCTTAGGCTTTCAGGAAGGGATGTGCCAGACGGGTTTCGCAACCTTGCTACAACTTCACGGACAGGCCGTCAGCGAGGGACCTGCGGAAAGCGGCCCAGGCCGGAATGGCTCCGGCCAGCAGTGAGGCGCCGGTGACCGCCAGCAGCGTCAGCAGGTCGGTCATGCCGGGCCCTGTGCCGCCAAGGGAAATGCCATAGCGTTGCATCACGATCGGCCCGGCGATCAGGATCAGGCCATGCACGATTAAAATCCCGAGCAATGCGCCAAGAAAACCGATCAGGCCGGCCTCCAGCGTCAGCAGGCCGAAGATATGCCCCGGCCGGGCGCCGACCGCCCGCAGGATGGACATCTCCCGCCGCCGTTCGTTCAGGCTGGTCAGGATGGAGGTGAGGATCGAGACGACACCCACCGCGATGACGAAGATCGACACCGCCAGCAGGGCGCGTTCTGCCATGGCGGTCACGCTCCACAGCTCAGCCAGCGCCTGGCCGGGCATGATGGCCATCAGCGGCTCGTCCTTGTTGGTGTTGATCTCCCGCCGGGTGCGCAGGATCGTGCCCTTGCGCTTCAGCCCGGCATAGACCGCCGTGATCGTCTTGGGCGTCAGGTTGAAGCTGCGGATCATGTCTTCGGTGATCGAATCGGCCAGCGGATTCTTTGCGCCGCTTTCCCAGCCTACATGGATGGCCGTGATGGCTTCGAGGGAGACGATCACGGTCCGGTCCACCGGCGTGCCGGTCGGCGCGAGAATGCCGACAACGCGGAACGGCCGGTTGTCGTGGCCCGCGCCGAAATCCGCCTTGCCGAGCCCATGCGACAGGACCAGCGGCGTGCCGATGTCATAGCCAAGCTCGCGGGCGACATCGGCGCCGATCACGGCATCGAACAAATCGTCCATTTCCCGGCCCTTGGCAAAGCGCAGGGACTGGTCGCGGCCATATTTGTAGTGCTCGAAATAGGAATGGTTCGTTCCCATCACGCGGAAGCCGCGATGGCTGTCGCCGAGGGAAATCGGCACCGTCCAGGCGATGTCGTCGCGCGCGGCCAGTTTCTCATAGGTCGGCCAGGAAATCTCGGCCGTCGCATTGCCCATCCGGAAGACCGAATAGAGCAACAGGTTCACGCTGCCCGTGGGCGCGCCGATGATCAGGTCGGTGCCGGAAATCGTGTGGCCGAAGCCTTCGCGCGCCCCGGTGCGGGCCTTGTCGACGCCCAGAAACAGGGCGACAGAGAGCGCCACAGCCAAGAGCGTCAGCAACACAGAAGCCCGCCGGTTCAGCAGGCTTTTCCAGGCGAGGGCAAACAGGGCCTTCATGCGCTCACTCCCGCCTTGTTGATTTCTGCCAGGTCGACCGCCCGGTCAAACTGGCGGGCGAGGCTGGCATCATGGCTGACGAAGAGGAGCGCCGCGCCGGTGCGTCCGGCTTCCTCGCTGAGGAGTTCGATGAATTTGTCGCGGGCATCCGTGTCGAGGGCAGACGTTGGCTCATCCGCGATCACGATGTCCGGCCCGCCCATCAGGGCGCGGGCGGCGGCAACCCGCTGCTGCTGGCCAACGGAAAGATCCGAGACACGGCGGTCAAGCAGGGTCGTATCGGTGAGGCCGAGACGGCCCAGCAGGCGCCGGGCTTCGCCCTCGGCATCCTTGCCGACCTTTGCGCGCCGGGCAGGGGAGAAGCGCAGCGGCAGCGTGACGTTCCCGGTGACCGACAGGTATGGCACCAGGTTGAACATCTGGAAGATGACGCCGAGATGGTCGGCCCGTACGCGGTCGCGCTTTGCGGCACTCAGCGCCGCCATGTCATTGCCCAGCACGTCGATCGTGCCGGTCTCGGGGCTCAGCACGCCGGCGATCAGGCCAAGCAGGGTAGACTTTCCGGATCCGGACGGTCCGCGCAGGAACAGTTTTTCGCCGCGGGCGAGGGTGAAGCTTTCGATGTCCAGAACGGGCGGGTGTCCCGGCCAGGCAAAACGAAGCTTGTCTACCCGGATGGCATCCGTACCGGCGGTCTCAGGCTGCATCAGTCGAAGTCGATCTCTGTGTCGCTGGGAGTGAGTTCCTTGGCGACCTGCTGGCCCTCGGGGCCAAGATAGATCGCGTCGATATGTTCAAAGCCGGGATAGCGTTCGAAGATGTGCACCCGCATGCCTTCGACCCGGTCGATCTTCTTGCAGCGCCAGGCAACCGACACAGTCATCGCGCCATGGGTGCCGTCGGTTCGGCCGGTGGTGGAGCGCTCGGTCTCTTCGCAGACGGTCGGCCCGATTGGCTCGACGATGCCTTCGGCGAATTTTTCGGCCTTCTTGCCTTCCGGCACCTTGGTTTCCGAAAGGCCGAAATTGGCGAGCGGCGCATCAAGGGTCACGGTCAGGAAATCGTCTTCCCGCGTGATCGCAAGATCCCCGCCGCCATGCACGTGCGGTTCGCCGGCATGACCTTCATCGTGATCATTGGCGGCCTCGAGTTCGGCAACCGCCTCCGGCGCAGCGGGCCTGTCAGCATCGACCGCATCGGCTGCCTGGGTCAGCTCGGATTCCTGTGCTTGCGAAGGAGGTTCGTAGGGGTCGCTGGCCGGGCCGCAGGCGCCAAGTGTCAGCAGGCTGGCGGCGGAAATGGCCGCAACCGGCCAGAAACGGAATGAAATCATCGTGGGCCTCCAATGTGCCACACAGTGGATAAGTGCAGAAAGGTCAATATTTGTTGTCGCGGAAATGACAATGATACTATATCACATTTAATCAAGGCGGGGCTTGCAGAAGTCCTTCTGCCAATTTCACAACGCCGCCGGTTTACGCACATATGCTCAATTCGCTCCAGGCCCCTCTTCTGTTCGGCTTGACTGCCGCCTTCATCACAACGCTTGGCCTGATCTCCGTGTCCGTGCGTGGGGACTGGAGTGCGCGCTATTCCGGCCTGTTTGCGCTGGCAGCCGGGGGCATGCTGGTCAGCCTGACTTTGTTGCACATTGCGCCGGAAGCTTTTGAGCTCAGCGCACATACGCCGGTCTTTCTCATGGTCGGCTTTTTCGGGGGGCTGATCCTGCATTTCGGGGTCGGCGCGGCCTTCCCGGAGCGTTCCGACCGGGCGCGGGCTGCCGCGATCACGCCGCTTGCAGCCGTCGCGATCCACTCCCTGCTGGACGGGATGATCTATTCGGTGACCTTCGCGGCGAGCTTCTCGTCCGGCGTTTATGCCGCAGCGTCGCTGATGCTGCATGAGTTTCCCGAAGGCGTGATCACCTTTGCCATCCTCCGCCGGCACAGCTTCTCAAACCGCGAATCCTTCATCTGGGCATTTATTGCGTCTGCGGTGACGACGCCCCTCGGCGTGATCGTGGCGACGCCCTTCATGTACGGCCTGACGCCGGACATTATCGGCAGCCTGTTCGCGGTCTCTGCCGGTCTCCTTCTTTATGTGGCAACCGGCCCGCTGATGGAACCGCTGGAGGAGGAGCCGCCGATGCGCAGCCTTCTGGCACTCAGCACCGGCGTGGGGCTCGCCATCCTGATGGCCCTCATGCCGCTGCATCATCACGACGAAGAGGGCGGCCACCCGGCGCCCACGCCGCACGAAATCCCGCACTGATCCGCGCCGCCCGGCACATCGCTTGCAGCCTCAGCTGCAGCAGGCGGGGGAGGTTGAAGGCGTATGCAATCCAGGCGGAAGGGCTCTGTTTACGAAATCCATGGACAAGCGGGAGGTCGGGACACCGGAGACCGCCGCCCCATGCTCACCCTGCCGCTCCTTGCCAAAATGTCCTCGGCTGCCGTCGCGGCTGCGATCACGGCCAGCCTCACCTATGGCCAGTACAACATTGCGAGTGGTCCGAACGGGTCCGGCCTGATGCCCCCGGCAAGCGTGCTGCACCCCAATGCCCGGCCGGGCGCCATGCTCGACCCGCTGGCGGAGATGGCCAGCGCCATGACCTCCCTGAAACAGGAGCGGGCCAAGGCGGACCGCAACCGCGCCATGATCGACTGGCTGGCAGGCCTGCAGACCCGGTTTACCGTCCAGCGGTTTGAGACCGGCCTTGTCTACAAGGTACGCTATGCGGCGGCGGGAGAGGCCGGCACGGTGTTGCAGGATTTTGTGGCGGTGCCTTACGGGCCGGAACTTCCCTTCGCCGTCAGCCTGCAGGCAGGGGCGGGGGGAAAGGTGCGCGTTGAAGGCCTGTCCTGTTCCGGGCAGGAAACGCTGTCCGAGATGGATGCCGGTGCCGGTGAGCAGGCGGTGGAAACCGCTGCCATGTCGCGCGCTGAGGCCTATCTGAAACAGCCTGCGGCAGCCGATCCGGCCCTGCCGGCTGACTGCCTCATGGCGCGCCTGAAGCGCGGTTAGGCTTTTTCAACGGCGGCTTCGTCCAGATCGCGCTGGGTGAAGCGGCGGGTGAACTGCGTCACACGCGGTGCGATCTCGGTCCGGAACCGGTTGCCGTTGAACACGCCATAATGGCCGACGCCCGGCTGGATATAGTCGGCTTTCAGCTTGTCCGGCAGACTGGTGCACAGATCGTGCGCCGCCTGGGTCTGGCCGATGCCGGAAATATCGTCCTTCTCCCCTTCGACTGTCATCAGCGCCACATCGCGGATCGCTTCCGGGCGGATCTGGCGCGTATAGCGGTACTTCATGATGCCGCGCGGCAGGTGGTGTTCCTGGAACACGCGCAGGATGGTCTGCAGGTAGAATTCCTCGGTCAGGTCGAGGACGGAGAGATATTCGTCATAGAATTCGCGGTGCTTGCCGGCATTGTCGCCGTCGCCTTCGACCAGGTGGTTGAAGAAACGCCACTGGGCGTCGACATGGCGTGACCAGTTCATGTTCATGAAGGAGGCGAGCTGGACAAAGCCCGGATAGACCCGCCGGAACACGCCGGGATAGGGCGCTGGCACGGTGTAGATCATGTTGTCCTGGAACCAGTCGAAGCTCTGTTCCTCGGCCAGTTCGTTCGGCACGGTGGGGCTGCGCCGGGCGTCGATGGGCGAGCCCATGAAGGTCATCGAAGCCGGACGGTTCGGATCGTCGTCCTCGGCCATCATGGAAATCGCGGCCAGCACCGGCGGACCCGGCTGGCAGACGGCCAGAACGTGCGCGCCCGGGCCGACATGGCTGATCATCTTGCGGACATGGTCCATATAGTCGTCGAGATCGAACCGGCCGAGCCAGACCGGCGCCATACGCGCATCGGCCCAGTCGGCGATGTAGACATCATGCGTCTCCAGGAAGCCTTCGACCGTCCCGCGCAGCAGGGTCGCATAGTGGCCGGACAGCGGCGCGACGATCAGGAGGCGGGGCAGGGGTGCCGAGCCGGGTTTGCGGGCTGCGGCCAGCGCGTCCGGGTCCTTGCGGAAGTGAACCAGATTGCACCAGGGGGACCGCCAGGCGATCGACGGGGTCACAGGGACCGGCGCGCTGTTGATCCTGACGCTCTCAATGTTCCAGTCGGGCTTGCCATAATACCGGGTCGTGCTCTCGAACACGTCGGCAAAGGCGATCAGCGCCTTGCCATAATCGGTCTTCGCAATGGGGTTCATCGGGGAGTGCAGCGCCATACGGCCCGCACGCGCAGCCAGACGCATCGGCGCCATCGCGGCCCGGTTCAGTTCGACAAGGGAGTACAGCATCGCCTTACAAACCTTTCATGTTGCGGCGCAGCATATGGCCGTGAAGCCCGGGTGGCAAATGGATTCGCCAGCCGGGCGGCTTACCGGGAGGTTAACGCAACCGATTGAATTTGCCTGAAACTTTCAATCCCCCGCCTGTTTCAGGTTAAGTCCCGGCTGCTAGTTTTTAGGTCTCAACCGCCGGAGAGGCCGACCAATGTTCCTTAAATGCGAACCCAATCCGCATCAGGGCGGGCGTATGACCCGGGCCGTGCTGTTCAATCATGCCGGCGGCCAGCGCTTTGCGATCGATGCCGAGGCGCTGCACAAGAAGCCGGACATGCTGAACGAATTCGGCCCCCTGAACAGTCTGCGCTTCCGGACACTGGACGCGATTGCCTATGGCCTCTGCTTTGTCGGCGGGGTGGGGACGATCATGGTGGCCTGGTGGATGTTCTTCGTGGGTCTGGCGGCCTGCGTGCTGATGCTGGCAGCGAACCGGAAATCGGCCGGTGAAGCGGCCCGTAACGCCGCCCGCCGGTCGACGGACAATTTCCGCCGCCTGCACGAGCTTGGCTGTCTCTGGCTGGTCTACGAATAGGCCGGTTCAGATTCCGACCATGCCGAGGATGGCGGCGATGATCGCCACCAGCATGAAAATCAGAGACAGGCTGACCGAGACGGCGCGCTGGCCCTTGCGGCTGGTGCGGGTGCCTTTCGGTGCCTTGCCGGTCTTCGGGGCCAGCATCCAGTGGTTCGAATAGAAGCCGAAGGCCGCGAGCAGGGCGGTGACGCCGGCGGCCCAGTGCGTGGCCAGCAGGAAACAGGCCCCGGCCGCCAGCATCATTCCGGCAATCGGGACGGACGTCGCATGCAGCAATTCGCGCACATGCCGGTCTGCCCGGCTGCCGTCCAGTTCCTCGAAGCTGCAGTTCGGGGCTGCAATCGTCGCCACCCAGGACGAGCCGATCGCCAGCGCGCTGAAGATGAGTCCGAAATTGGCGGCGAGGGCAGCAAGGTTCTGGAACATGCGGCGAATATGCGCCGGATTCGCCGTTCGGCCTAGAGTCTGATTCGCCTAGAAAAAACTGGAGACGATAATCTGGTCAACCAGGGTCTCGTCCGGGGGAACCTGTCCGTCCAGCATCAGCATGGCTAGGCCATGCACCATCGACCAGGCCTGAAGGCGCCGGATCTTCCGGGCATGGTTCGAGGCATCGGCCGGCATCAGGGCGTTCAGCGTATCGGACAGCATGCCAAAAGGCTCATCCGTCGCGCCAGGGTCTTCCCCCCGGTCGTCCTTCGGCCGGCTCTGGGTCATCATCAGACGGAAGACCGACGGATTGCGCAGCGCGAACTTTACATAGGCCCGGCCCATGGCCTGGAAGGCTGCCATCTTGTCGTCGGTCCCGGATATGGCTTCCTGAAACGCTTCTCCCAGACGCTCACCGCCAACGCCGCAAAGCGCGCTCAACAGGGCGGCCTTGTCCGGAAAGTGCCGGTATACCGCCGTCGCCGACACGCCGACATTGCGGGCAATCTCGCGCAGGCTGACGGCATCCGGCGCCTTAACGTCCAGCTGGGCGAGGCCTTTCTCGATCAGGGCAGAACGCAGGTCGCCATGATGGTAGCGCCCATCGCGCGGCTTTATGTTGACAGTGTTATCATCCGATGACATGTTATCAGTGTAAACATGGTTTCTGTTTTCCGCAACGCGACACGGAGTCACTGATTATGCCCAGCCCTGTTGAATCCGCCATTCGCGGCGTCGTCACCAAAGGTGTCGTCGCCATCGCTGACTTCAATCGCGAACGCAAGAAGGCAAAGGGCCCCAACCCCTTCCTGAAAGGGCTGCATACGCCGGTGACGGAAGAAGTGACCGACACGGCGCTGGAGGTCACCGGAGAAATCCCGGCGGCGCTGAACGGGCTTTATGTGCGCAACGGGCCGAACCCGCTGGCCGAGGTGAACGCCGCGACGCATCACTGGTTTATCGGGGATGCGATGATCCATGGCATCCGCCTTCAGGACGGCAAGGCGCTCTGGTATCGTAATCGCTGGGTTCGCTCCAATGCGGTCAGCGATGCTCTGGGCGAACCGCGTGCGCCCGGTCCGCGCCATCCGCGTACGGATATCGCCAACACGAACATTGTCGGCCATGCCGGAAAGCTCTGGGCGATTGTCGAGGCAGGGGGGTATCCGGTCGAAATGGCGGACGATCTCGCCACGGTCGCGCATTCCGATTTCGACGGCACGCTCGGCGAATCCTATTCCGCACACCCGCACCTCGATCCGGAGACCGGTGAGATGCACGCCATCTGCTATGAGGCCCAGCACCCGGACACGATCTGGCACACGGTCGTGGACACAAGCGGCCATGTCCGCCGCAACGAGCCGATTGCCGTGAAGAACGGCCCGATGATCCATGACTGCCAGATCACGCCCTCCTATGTGATCGTGATGGACCTGCCGGTGACCTTCTCCATGTCTGCGCTGATCGGCGGGGCGAGCTTCCCCTTCCGCTGGAACCCGAAACACAAGGCGCGCATAGGCCTGTTGCCGCGCGAGGGCAGGGGAGACGAGATCATCTGGTGCGATGTCGACCCGTGTTACATTTTCCATCCCGCCAACGCCTATGAGACCGAAGACGGCAAGGTCGTCATGGATGCCTGCGTCTATGAAACCATGTTCGACACGGACGGCCATGGACCCGACTCGCCAACGGCAAAGTTTGAATCCCTGACCATTGACCCGGCCGCCCGCAAGGTGACGCGTGAGGTGATCGACCCGGCGCCGCAGGAATTCCCGCGCTATGACGAACGCCTGACGGGCAAGCCCTATCGCTATGCCTATGCCGTGGCGCTGCCGGAGCAATCCGATGCCGGCTTTGTCGGGGCAACGTGCCTGTACAAGCATGATCTTGGTACGAACAAGCGTGAGGTTCACGATTTCGGCGAGGGGCGCGTGCCGGCGGAGTTCGTCTTCGTGCCGGCGCATGACGGCGCGGCTGAGGATGAAGGCTGGCTGATCGGCTATGTCAGCAACACAGCCTCAGACACGTCTGACTTCGTTATCCTGAATGCCGCAGACTTCACCGCCCCGCCGGTGGCTGAAGTCCATATTCCTTATCGCATTCCGCCGGGCTTCCACGGCAATTTCGTTCCGCGTGGGTGAGGGGACGCCCGCCCAGGTCAGCCAATGCTCATGGCGAGCAGACGGCTGATCTGGGCACGGGGCAGGCCGCTGTCGTCATGATAGGCGTTGATCGCGTCCTGGAGTGCAGCAAGGTCGCGCTTTGATTTTGCTTCCGGCTTGTCCAGCACGCCTTCGCGCATCAGTGCCGCGCAAACGTGGGAGGAGGCGATCCAGGCATCCCAGCCGCTAAAGCGCAGGAAATAGGCGCCGGTCGCCCCGCCGAGGCGTGAGCCGCGCTTGTTCAGCGCCGCCATCAGGCCGAGCTGGTCATCAGCGGGCCAGCTGGCAAGAAAGTGCCCGAAGCCGCCTTCCTTCGCTTCCACGTCTGCGACGAATTTCGCGTTTTCCAGCGTGGCCCTGATTTTCTGGCCATTGCGGACGATGCGTTCGTCAGAGACCAGACGGTCCAGCATCTCGTCACCGAAGAAGGCAAGCCGTCCGGGATCGAAGCCTTCAAAGGCCGCTTCGAACCCGTCCCACTTCGCGTCGATGACTTTCCAGTTGAACCCGGCATTGAACACGCAGCGTGTCATGACGGACAGCAAACGGTCGGCGGACACGTTCGACAGGTCCGCCACCGCATGCGTGTTCTGCGACATCTCCAGCGCGTTCCCCCGCCCGCCATGATGGCCGGCGGCCATCTTCAGGATCGGGGCGAACTTACGCGCCATGAGATGGGCTCCTTATCCGAGCGCGGTCTCGTAGACCTTCGCATAATCGTCTGCACTCATAGGCTTCGGATTTCCGAAGTGTGCAAGGTCTTTGAGGGCGTACTCGACGATGCCTTCGGCGTCTTCCATACCGAGGCCCATTTCCTTCAGCGTGGGCGGAATGCCGAGATCTTCGTTCAGCTTCGCAATCGCATCGGCGAGGTCGGCGCCTTCATTCAGGCCCATGACCTGGCGCAGCCGCGCATATTTTGCGTCTGCGGCCCCTTCATGGAAGCGCAGAATGTGCGGCAGGAAAACCGCGTTCAGCGTGCCATGGTGCAGCTTCTTGTCCTTCAGGCGCCCGGCCGCATGAGACAGTGCGTGAACCCCGCCAAGTCCCTTCACGAAGGCAAGCGCGCCTTCATAGCTGGCCATCATCATGTGCCAGCGGGCATCCGGATCGGAGCCGTCCTGAACGGCTTTCTTCAGCCAGCCTTCGCCAAACGCACGATAGGCGCCATCATAGCCGATGCCTTCCGCAGGCGGATTGACGGCCGGGGCCAGTACGGCCTCGATGCAGTGTGTGAGTGCGTCCATGCCGGTCGCGGCGGTCAGACCCGCGGGCAGGCCGAGCGTCAGGTCCGGGTCGCAGATTGCGGTGGCCGGGATCAGGTTCGGGGACACGATGGTTTCCTTGCGCCCGTTCTCCAGGATCACCACGGTGCCGACAGAGACTTCAGAGCCCGTGCCGGCGGTCGTCGGAATGGCGATCAGCGGCGGGATCTTCTTGATCTTCTTCGCGCCGCCGGTGATGGCGGCATAAGTTTCCAGCGGATCGGGGTGGCTGACCAGCAGGCCGATGGCTTTTGCGTGGTCCATCGATGATCCGCCGCCGACCGCGATCAGGCCGTCGGCGCCGCTGGCCTTGTAGGCTTCGGCCGCTTGCTTGGCCTGGGATTCCAGTGGGTTAGGGACGGTATCAGCGAACACGCCCGCCGGGGCCATGCCGAGCGCGTCTTCCACTTTCGCCAGCAGGCCAGCGGCCTTGATGCCCGGGTCGGTGACGATGAAGGGGCGGGTAATGCCCAGATTCTTCGCGACATTCGGCAGCTGTTTCAGCGCGCCGGAATCAAAAATACAGGTTGTCAGGAAGGTCATAACGGGCATCTGTGCAGCTCCTCAAATACAGCGCTGGCACTTTTGCGGGGGCAGGGGGGGCGACGCAAGCCCTCCGCCACGTTATGCGGCGTTCCGCCCTCGGGCGGCAGACATGGTTTGCGTGTGTTAAGACATCCCATCTCGGGTTGCGTTCTGTGAATTTGCGCCTTGTCCGGACTCCTCACAATTCGGGGAAATACCTAATTGCGCGGCCGTGTCGCGCGGCACCTCGGCGCGCGTCAAACTGGCCAATTATATTCGAAAAAACAGGGGTCTATCTCCCGCTCATTGGTATTCTTTTCATGGAGGGAAAGACATGAAACGCCTCTTCTGTGCCGCGCTCCTGGCGAGCGCAACCTGGACAACCATTGCGGGGGTTGCCGCTGCTGATGATAATCCGTGGATGGTCCGCGGCCGGGTCATCGGTGTGCTTCCGAGCGAGTCGGCTGACCTGTCGGTTGCCGGCGCCCGTCTCGGCGGCGACGTCGACATCAGTGACGAATATGTCCCTGAACTCGACATCACCTACTTCTTCAACAAGAACATCGCTGCCGAGCTGATCTTGGCCACCGCGCAGCATGATGTGACTGCCACGAACGTGGCGGCTGTTGGCGGAGCTGACGTGAAACTCGGCGACGTGTGGGTTCTGCCCCCGACCGTGACGCTGCAGTATCACTTTACCGATATGGGCCAGTTCAAGCCGTATGTCGGCGCCGGCATCAACGCCACGCTCTTCTACAATGAAGACGAAGGCTCGACCGCCGACAATATCGACTACGATCCGAGCTTCGGCCCGGCCCTTCAGATCGGCTTCGACTATGACCTTGACGGCCAGCCGGGCGGCTGGGCCTTCAACGCCGACGTCAAGAAGATCTGGATCAACAGCGACGTCACCGTCGACTTCACCACCGCCCTCGGCGCCAAGGTGAAAGCCGATGTGGACATCAACCCGACCGTTGTCGGTCTCGGCTTCGGCTACAAGTTCTAGTCTCTCCCTGAGCTTCCGTTTATATCCCTTTTCTTGCGGAAGACTTGGTAACTTGGCCGCGTCCCTCCCCGGACGCGGCCATTTTTATGCGCCTGATTGTTGCGCGCGCGTCCGCGGCCGCTACAGATGAAGGCCATGAGCATTCTCTCCGTGAAAGACCTGCGGGTCACGTTCGACACACCCGATGGCGCCGTAAACGCCGTCAAGGGCATCAATTTCGATCTGGCCGCCGGCGAATGCCTCGGCATTGTCGGGGAAAGCGGCTCCGGCAAGAGCCAGTCCGCCCTCGCGACCATGGGCCTCCTGGCCGGAAACGGTTCGGCGACCGGCGAGATCCTGTTCGACGGCATCGACATGCTGACCGCCCCGGTCCAGACGCTGCGCCAGATCCGCGGCGCGCGCGTGTCCATGATCTTCCAGGATCCGCTGACCAGCCTGACCCCGCACATGACCGTCGGCGCCCAGATGCGCGAAGTGCTGGCCCTTCATACCGGCGAGAAGGGGGAAGTCGCCGACAAGCATTGCGTTGAATGGCTGGAGAATGTGCGCATTCCCGAAGCCGTGCGCCGCATGAACCAGTTCCCGCACGAACTCTCAGGCGGCATGCGCCAGCGCGTGATGATCGCGATCGCCATGCTGTGCAATCCGGAAATCCTGATTGCCGACGAACCCACCACGGCGCTCGACGTGACAGTGCAGGCCCAGGTCCTCGAACTGATGGACGAGCTGAAGCGCGAAACCGGCACCGGCATCGCCCTCATTACGCACAATATGGGCGTTGTCGCCCGCATGTGCGACCGCGTGATCGTCATGCGCCATGGTGAGATCGTGGAAGAGGGCGGGGCGGACGACATCTTCTATGCGCCGAAAGCCGACTATACGAAAATGCTGCTCAATGCCGTGCCGCGCATTGACGAACCGGACCGGCCAGGCCGGCCCGTCCTGTCGGAGGCGCCGCCTGCGGCAACCCCTCCGGTGCTGACGGTGGACGAGATGAAGGTTCATTTCCCGATCCAGGTGAAGGGTGGCCTGTTCGGCAAGCGCAAGCCGCTGAAAGCCGTCGACGGGGTATCCTTTGACCTCCGCCCCGGCGAGACGCTGGGCGTCGTCGGCGAATCCGGCTGCGGCAAGTCGACCCTCGCGCGCGGCGTGCTGAAGCTCATTCCGCCAACGGATGGAACGGTCGCCTGGCTCGGCAAGGATATTGCCAAGGCCAGCCGCAAGGAAATGGATGGCCTGCGGGATGACCTGCAGATCGTCTTCCAGGATCCGCTGGCAAGTCTCGATCCGCGCATGTCGATCGGTGCCTCGATTGCCGAGCCGCTGCAGGTTCACCAGCCGCAACTCTCCCGGGCAGAGCGCGAAGCGAAAGTGCGGGAAATCCTGCCGCGCGTCGGCCTCGATCCGGCCCTGATCAACCGCTACCCGCATGAACTCTCCGGCGGCCAGAACCAGCGCGTCGGCATTGCCCGCGCGATGATCCTGAAGCCGAAACTTGTGATCTGCGACGAGGCGGTCTCCGCCCTCGACGTGTCGGTGCAGGCGCAGGTCGTGGACCTGCTGATCGAGCTTCAGAAAGAGTTCGGCCTCGCCATGATCTTCATCAGCCACGACCTCGCCGTCGTACGCCAGATCAGCCACCGCGTCATGGTGCTATATCTTGGCCGTGTGGTGGAGCTGGCCGGGCGCAACGCGATTTATACAGATGCGCGCCACCCCTACACCAAGGCTCTCATCGCCGCCGTGCCGAATGCAGACCCGAAAAGCGAAAAGTCGCGAGAGCGCCTGAAGCTCTCCGGCGACCTGCCGAGTCCGCTCGACAGCCGCGCGGCCCTACGCTTCATGAAGTCGAAGCTGGTCGATGATGTGGATGCGGAGCAATACCGCCCGAAACTCGTCGAAGTCTCCCCCGGCCACCTCGTGGCAGAACATGACGCCATGCTCGGCACGGAAGGGTTGGTTGCGGGCTGAGGCCTCAGCCTTCCGTGTCCTCCACCACCGGATAACACTGCCCTTCATACACAGGCAGACGCATGTCCATGACGGAGCGGTTGGCGTAGGCGATGCAGGCCTGTCCGAAGCTGCGGATCACGTCCGTGGCCTTGTCCTCGGCCCAGGCATGGGCGCAGGCGGCCTGGTCTGCTGCTGCGCCATCAGCTGAGACGCCGGGTTGCTGCTGCGCCGTAATGAAGTCCGACACGCAGCGGCCATAGACTTTCACGCCCAGCAGGAAGCCGTCGCGCAGCGAGCGGGCATCTTCCATCTCCCCGGCAGACTGGAACTCCACGCCCGAAAAGTCCGGCACGGCCAGCGTGCCGCAGGTTTTCGCGACAAGGCCGCGGCCCATTTCGCTGATCTCCGGCGCGCAGGTGCGATAGTCGCCGGCGGCCTGCACCGGCTCTGCCATGGCGGGCAGGGCGGTCAGCAAGCTGGCAATGAGGATCGCAAGACGCATCGGGTCACTCCACGCAATCCCTGTTTTATAAACATATTCGCGCGCCGGGGCACGATCTCTTGCGCATTCGGGCGCAACCTTGGCTTAAGACCCCCGTGCGAAAGTGGCGTATTCTTCGCGAAGGAATGCGTCCTTGCCACAGCTGATTGGCCTCATCCTTGTTGTTGCACTCGTCTTTGGCGGCCTCGTCTTTACGGGCGGCCACATGGCGATGGAAGCGCTGCCGCTGGAGCTTGCGCTGATCGGCGGGGCCGCCGTGGGGACGCTGGTCATCGGCAATTCGCCTGCCGTCGCCAAAGAGGCCGGGGCAGGGGTGCTGAAGGCCTTCACCGGCGCAAAATGGCGGCAGGAGGATTACCAGTCCCTGCTCGTCCTGCTCGGCACGCTGATGCGCAAGGCCCGCCGGGGCGGCTTTGTCTCCATCGAGGCCGACATCGAAAGCCCCATGGAATCAGAAACCTTCGCCGCCGCGCCCGCCATCCGCGACGATACCGCCACGCAGTCCCTGATCTGCGACGCTTTCCGCCTGATGGCGCTGGACCTGTCGGATCCGGCCCGCGCCGAGGCGCATATGGACCAGTCGATCCACCAGAACCTGAACCACCGCATGAAGGCCGTTGCCGCGCTGCACACCGTGGCCGACGCGCTGCCCGCGCTCGGCATTGTGGCAGCGGTTCTGGGCATCATCCGCACCATGGGTTCGATCGACCAGTCGCCCGCCGTGCTGGGCGCCATGATCGGCACGGCGCTGCTCGGCACGTTCCTCGGCGTGTTCCTGGCCTATGGCGTGGTCGGGCCATTGGCCGCGCGGTTCGGACAGGTCGTGGAGGACGAAGCCGTCATGCTGGAAACCGCCCGCACCACGCTCGCCGCCTTCGGCAGCGGCATCCAGCCCGGCATCTGCGTCGAACTCGGCCGCGCCGCCATCCCGGCAGACCTCCGCCCGGATGCTGGGGCCGTGGAGCGTGCATCGACGGCAGCACGTTTTGCAGGCCGCCGCGCGGCCTAACTGCCGTGGCTATAATTCGTTGTTTCTGAAGAGCATAATTGCAGAGTTGGGAGCGCGACGTTCGGACGTTCGGAGTGCATTTTGTTGTCGATGCAAAAAGCGAGTAAGCAAACTTTCTAGAATGGGAAGCCCGCCGCGATGCCTCACCATCTGCCGCTTGGAGGTGAACAGTGATCGAAAGTCCATACCAGCATTTCGCGAAGGAGCTGGCGACTCTTTCTGACCTTGCTGAGAGCGGTGCCGAACGAACCGGGGAAGCATTCTGCAGTCTGATAACCAAGGCGGAAGACTCGGACTTAATGGTAGACGAGAAGGCTTTGCTGAAAGCTTTTATCATCTCAATTGTAGGGGCGTTCGGCCTGTTGGATGGTATGAAAAAATACGAAACCGATATCGACTTTTCGAACATATCTGAGGAGTTCAAAAAGCATATCCAGATCGGCAGCTTGTCGACTTCGTTGTACAAGCTCCGTGATAGAAGGCCCGTCGTATTAGACTTCTCTCAATAGGTGAGGGGCGTGCCTGCGGGATGATTAGCCTCGCCGATGGCCAAGTTACTTCCAGGCTCTTTTGCTGAAAACTGCGAAGGCTCGGACATCGGCCTGAGCCTCATAGATTGACCCACTCGGCGACGCACCTAAACACTCCCCGGAATGCCTGAACTCCGCCTCGCCACGTTCAATTGCGAAAACCTGATGATGCGCTGCGACTTTGCCCGGGCGGGCATCAAGCGGGCGCGTGAGCGGCTGACGGAAGTCGACGATGCCGCGGTCGCCGCGCAGGTGGATTCGGTGTTCAACGTCCTCTCCGAGGATGACCGGACGCTCACCGCCGAGGCGCTGGGCGCCACGCAGGCCGAAGTCTGCGCCCTGCAGGAGGTGGAGAACCTCGTCACGCTGACCGCCTTCGACACGCGCTACCTCGCGCGCTGGTCCGGCGGGGCGTTCGAGGAGCGTGTCCTGCTGGAGGGGAATGACACCCGCGGCATCGATGTCGGCCTTCTGTCGCGACTGCCGGTGATCCACTACCGCAGCCATGCGCGGGAGACCTATGGCCGTCTTGGGCTGAAACCGCCAAATGGACTGAGCGTCAATGATTATGCGTTCCGGCGGGACTGCCTCGAAGCGGACATCCTGAAGGACGGGCGCGTGCTGACGCTGTTCATCTGTCACTTCAAGTCGATGTTCGGCGGGCGCCGCAAGACCCGCGCCATCCGGCAGGCTGAGGCGCAGGCCGTCCGCCTCATCATCGAGCGGCGCTTTCCGGACCCGGCGGCGGCGGAATGGGTGATCCTCGGCGATTTCAACGACTATTTCGAGCGAGACGGGCACCCCCTGCACGATCATGGGTTGGGGCCTCTCATCGAGGACGGATTCGCCGTCGATCTCGCCACGCACGCCATCGCCGACCCCTATGACCGCTGGACCCACCACTATAATGGCGACGACACTTATGGCGCGCTGGACCATATCTTCCTCTCTCCGGCCCTTGCGCTGCGCAATCCGAGACCACACGTACGCATCGTTCGCGGTGGAACCCCGTTCCGCGCGCGGCGTTATGAGGGGGCACGTTTTCCTGGCGTAGGCTGGAGCGAGCCAAAGGCTTCGGACCATTGTCCGCTGGCCGCGACACTGCAGTTTGAAGGAAGACCGCTGGCGCCGTAAGATCCGTTCCAGCACCCCATTATTCCGCATATTTGGAGACCCGCAGCCATGTCCCGTTTAGACAAGCTGGTCGAGACCGTTGAGACCTATCAGGCGCTGGCCACAGAGAATTACGACCGGATCCGGGGGCTTGCCGAACAGATCCGCGGCGGTCTGTGCGACTATATCGGCATGGGTGAGATGACCTGCGTCTACCTGGTGCCGCCGAAGGGCCAGTTCGAGCCCAAAGCCTATGGCGATGCGGCTTTTTCCATGGCGCCGCGCGGTTTCCGCCCGCTCTCGCCGGTCGCTTTCGGCCTGGCTGTACGCCTGTCGCGCGGCAATGACTGGCTGCGCGTCACGATGGAGTGCCGGAAAGTCGGGGAAACCTTCTTTGTGGGCATCGAGCAGGGTTCGGAATACGAATTCAAGCTGCCGCTCAGCTTCGAGGCCCAGCTGCCCTTCTATGATCACATCTATTCCCACATTCTGAACTGGTTTACCGATCAGATCGAACGCTACAAGAATGGCGAATATGGCAGCCGGGTGATCGGCTTCGACTTCGCAGATGACACGAGCCAGCAGGACGTTTAGGTTTCCGCCGGGGCATCACCTGAAATGGGGCATACATGAACGGCTTTGAATTTGCCCTGGCGAGTGCGGGGTCAAGCGAGCTTATCTTTGCCTGCGCCCTGATCGGGGCGCTCGGCATCGGCGCGCAATGGCTCGCCTGGCGTCTGCAGGCGCCGGCCATCGTGCTGATGGCCCTGGCAGGCCTCGCCGTCGGTCCGCTCTGGGCCGTCATTTTCGGCCATCCGCTGCTCGACCCGCAGCGCGTCTTCAATGGCGGCGGCAAGGAGCTGTTGCGCCCGATCGTCTCGCTGGCGGTTGCCGTGATCCTGTTCGAGGGCGGCCTCGTCCTGAAATTCGAATCCCTGCGCGAAGCGGGCGCGGCCGTCCGCCGGATGGTCTTCCTCGGCGGGCCGCTGGCCTGGTTCCTGGGCACGCTGGCAGCGCGCTACGCTGCCGGGCTCGACTGGGGCAGCGCCGTCGTGTTTGCGGGCGTCATGGTGGTGACCGGCCCGACCGTGATCATGCCGCTGCTGCGCCAGTCCAAGCTGGGCGGCCGGGCAGGGGCCTTCCTGAAATGGGAGGGCATCGTCAACGACCCGGTCGGCGCCCTGTTCGCCGTTGCCGGGTTTGAAATCATCCGCGTGGCCGCGACGGGGGAGTCCATCCTCGGCAAAGGCACGATGATTATCTTCGCGGCGGCGCTGGGCGTCGCCCTCGGCATGGCCTTCGGCCTCGGCATGGTGCGCGCCTTCCGCCAGGGCTGGACGCCGGAATACCTGAAAGCGCCGATCATCTTCGCCTCCATCATCCTCTGCTATGCCATGGCCGAGATGATCGAGAAGGAAATCGGTCTCGTCGCCGTCACGGCGTACGGCATGACGCTGGCCAATTCCCGCCTTGCGGGCCTGAACGAGCTGCGCAAGTTCAAGGAAGACATCGCCGTGCTGCTTGTCTCCGGCGTGTTCGTCATCCTCACCGCAAACCTGACGCCGGACGTGATTGGCCGGGCGCTCACCTGGAATACGCTGGCCTTCCTTGTGGTGATGCTGTTCGTGGTGCGCCCCCTGTCCGTGTGGATCGCGACGTTCGGCACGCTGAAGCGGAACGAGGCCCTGCTGCTGGGCTGGATTGCCCCGCGCGGTGTGGTCGCCGTGGCCGTCTCCAGCCTGTTTGCGACCTTGCTGTATGATCTCGGCCGTCAGGGCGACTCGAAATTCTATTTCTCGGGCGCCGAACAGATCACGCCGCTGGCCTTTGCCATGGTCTTCACCACCGTCGTGCTGCACGGATTCACCATCGGGCCGCTGGCCCGGCGCCTCGGCCTTGCCCGCAAGGAGCGGCCCGGCGTGCTGCTGGTCGGCGTCAATCCGTGGAGCATCGACTTTGCCCGCACGCTTAAGGACATCGGCATCGAGCCGATCCTGGCGGACAATACCTGGCGGCGCCTGCGCCCCGCGCGGGAAGCCGGTCTCAGCACTTTCTTCGGCGAAGTCCTGTCGGAGGACGCCGAAGTGCGCCTCGACCATTCGGCCTTCGACCAGGTGCTCGGCCTGTCGGCGAACGAGCCTTACAATGCGCTGGTCTCCAGCCATTTCGCGCCGGAGCTCGGGCGCCACAAAGTGTTCCAGCTCTCGGCGCAGGAAACGGAAGAGGACGATCACCGCACGCTCGGCCTGTCGACCCGCGGCCGCACGCTGATCCGTCGCGGCCGTTCCTATGACAGCCTGATCCGCGACCATTATCGCGGCTGGGAATTTTCAAAGACGCGCCTGACCGACACCTATGACATCGAGCATTTCAAACGGGACCGGCCGAAGGCCGACATCGTTGCGGAACTGCGCCCGGACGGCGCGCTGAACTTCCTGGGACCCCACCGCGAGGTGAAGGGCGGCGAAGGCGTTGTCCTGATCAGCTTCGGCCCGCCGCGTGAGGCGGAGACGCCGGCCGTGGAGGCTGCTGAAGCCGCCGCCGAGCCTGCCAGCAGCGAGTGAGGCTGCGTCCATCTTTGGCCTGAGTTCTGAATCCGGATTGTGAATCCAGAATTCGTGCGCACCGGCGCGTCTGCGCCTCCCGGACGGGCGGGGCAGGCGCAGGAGATTGTTTTTGTGCGGATTATACCCCGGCGGCCTGGAGTCCGGCCCCGTGGGTACGCAGCCAGGACCGGTGATGCTTCCAGTCAGGGCAGCATTTCGACACCTGTGCCCAGAATTTCGGCGAGTGATTCATTTCCAGTATGTGCGCGCACTCATGGGCGGCGACATAGTCCAGCACTTCGGGCGGGGCCATGATCAGGCGCCAGGAGAAGGACAATTGTGCGTCATGGGTGCACGACCCCCAGCGCGAGCGCGTGTCCTTGACCGACAGGCTCTTGTGGGTGACGCCAAGTGTCGCGCAATGGCGTTTCACGGCGCGGGTCAGGTCCGCCCTGGCCTGCTTCTTCAGGAAGCGCATCACGCGCAGTTCCATCGTCTCCGGGTCTCCCGGAACACTCAGTAATCGCGGGGAATTTTCGTCTTCCGGCCAGATTTTCGCGATCCGGCCCTCGCCCTCCGAGGTGAGCTGCAGCGGCGCGCCCCGATACTGGATCATGGCGCCTTCCTCGAAGCGGACAGGCTCCGGCAGGTGCTGAAGGCGCATGGAGATCCAGTCTGCACGCTCTGCGGCAAAGGCTGCGGCGTCCTTGATCTGGCGGCGGGACGGGGCGACGGCGACGGCCTCCCGGCGGCGTTCATCCAGGCGCAGAATCAGGCGCCGGGCCTTGGCATTCACCTCAAACCGGACACGAACGCGCTGCCCGTTTGCGGCGCGGAATGTCATTGTCTGGCCATTGTTGTAGGTCATTGCTAAGACTTCCGCTGTAACGCCGCTTGCGCGTGTATTCACATACCCATTTATTCAGAGGGCTAACATATGAAATATTTGCTGACGGGCGTTGCTGCCATCACCATGCTTACGGCTTGCGGGCAGAAAGACAAGCCGGAAGGCGCTGCCGATTCTGCCGGCATCGTCTTCTCGGAATCCAAGATCCCGTCCATCTCAGTCCAGAAAGGTGACGCAGGTACGGCGGCCGCCGCACTGGCCGCCATGGCCCTGGAAACGTCGGGGTCCGGCAATGTCAGCTGGGACGGGCGCGACCTGAAAGGCGCCACGGCCGTCTTTACCGATGTGACCCTCGCTTCTGCCGGCGACGATGAAGACGACGGCGAAGGCATGAGCTTCGATGCCGATGACGATTCCTTCGATCTCGACGGTGCCGATCTCAAGGCCGCCAAGATGGAATTCGAAGGCCTCGCCATGAAGGACGGCCAGGCCACCTTCTCGCGCCTCCTGATGAGCGATGTCAGCCTCGTGCCGACGGATCCGGAAGAAGCCGAAAACGGCTCCGGCAAGATCGGCTCGATCGAACTGGTCAATCCGTCGCCGGAAATGGCGGCCTGGGTCGCCAGCCTGTTCTCCGAGGAAGACGTGGCGGACCTGCCGGAAGGCGACGCCCTGGCGTTCGACAAATGGGCCATCAATGATGTCGATTTCCGCATCGATGATCCGAATGGGGAGCAGGGCACGTTCACTGTCGGCAACATCGAGGTGACCGGCCTGAAGGAACAGACCGCTGCGCTGATGAAGCTGGACGGCATGACCTTCGACATGTTCGACCCGTCGGAAGATGCCAAGATCAAGTTCAATCTCGCCTCCGTCGAGCTGCACGGGGCCGATCTCAGCCTGCTGACCGATGCGTCGGAAGATGCGACGGACCCGGAAGAGATGTCCCAGATGATGAACCTCGCCTCGCAGGACCCGGCCAATCCGGGTTATGAGTCGCTGGCCATTAATGGGTTCGACATGGACGTTGCCGGCGTGAAAATCGACATGCCGAAGCTGGTCTCCGCTGTGGGCCGGAACAAGAAAGACTCGGTCGTTGCCGTGAAGACGGAACCGTTCAAGGTGTCTCTCACCACGGGTGAGGGCAAATATGGCGAACAGCTCGCCGGACAGCTCGCCATGCTCGGTTATGAGTCGCTGGAACTGACCGGTGCCGGCTACCAGACCTATGAGCCGGAAACCGACCTCACCACCTATGCCAAGGACCAGAACTACTGGGCACTGAAAGACGGGTTCCGCATCGATTTCGGCGCCAAGTTCGCCGGTGCCAAGGCGATTGCGCAGGCCGAACAGTCGGACGATCCGACCGCCGTGCTGGGCGATACGCTCGAAAACATGGTGCTGCACAATATGGAACTGTCGCTGAAGGATGACGGCTTCCTCAACCGCGCCATCAACGCCTATGCCGCCCAGTCGGGGCAGGACCCGCAGGAACTGCGCAACCAGCTGACCGGCATGCTGGCCATGGCCCCGATGATGGCGGCCGGCAGCGGCATCGATCCGGAACTGCTGACCGAGGCCTCCACGGCGCTCTCCAGCTTCGTGTCCGATCCGAAGACGCTGACCATCAAGATGGCCCCGGCTGAGCCGCTGGTCATGCAGACGATTGCAGAAATGGAAGACCCGTCCGCCCTGACCAAGGAAGCACTCGGCTTCTCTGCGACGAACGAATAGGCAGGCTTTATCCCGTCAAAGGCGCGCGCATCCATCTGGGTGCGCGCTCTTTTCTTTTTGGCGGGCCGGGTGCATAGCGTAGCGCCATGAAAATCGCATTCTTCGGAGACGTCGTCGGAAAGCCGGGCCGCCAGGCCGTGCTGGACCATTTGCCGGGGCTCAAAGCCCGGCTGCGGCTCGACTTTGCCATTGTGAACGCCGAGAACTCGGCCGGCGGTTTCGGCCTGACCAGCGCCATTGCGGAAGAGTTCTTCAATGCCGGGGCCGATTGCCTGACGCTCGGCGACCATGCCTGGGACCAGCGCGAAGCCCTGACCTATATCGAGCGGGAGCCGCGCCTCCTGCGCCCGGTCAATTATCCGCCTGCCGCCAATGCACCGGGGAAGGGGGCGCATCTCTTCACCCTGCCGGACGGCCGCCGCGTCGGCGTCATCCAGGCGCAGGGCAATGTGTTCATGAAACAGACGCTGAGTTGCCCCTTCGATGCGGTAGACGCTGCACTCGACTCCATGCCGCTCGGCGCCGTGGCCGATGCCATCGTGGTAGACATGCATTGCGAGGCAACGTCAGAGAAAATGGCCATGGGCCACCATTGCGACGGCCGGGCCAGCCTCGTCGTCGGCAGCCACACCCATGTGCCCACCGCCGACACGATGATCCTCGAAGGCGGCACCGCCTACCAGACCGATGCCGGCATGTGCGGCGACTATGACAGCGTCATCGGCATGCAGAAGCAGATCTCGCTCTACCGCTTCCAGACCCAGCTGCCCGGCGAGCGCTACCAGCCCGCCCTCGGTGAAGGCACGCTCTGCGGCACCTATGTCGAAACCGACGACCGCACCGGCCTCGCCATCCGTATAGAGCCGATCCGCATGGGCGGCCGTCTCAGCGAGATTGTGCCGGGCTGACCGCCTGTCCCGGCGGCGTGTCGAGGGCGGCGAGCACGGCGGCGTCCCGGCCGTAAATGTCGTCCAGATAACGCACACCGCCCGCGCCATCGCTGACCGTGGTGAGATAGAGGATATAAACCGGCACCCGCGCGGCCAGATCGGCCCGCGTTTCCTTGCCCGAGGCGACGGCGGTGTCCACCGCGGCGCTGTCCCAGCCGGGCGTTTCCGACAGCAGCCATTTCGACAGCTCGATTGGATATTGCGTCCGCAGGCAGCCGGACGAGAAAGCCCGTTGCTGTTCGGCAAACAGGCCGCGTGACGGCGTGTCGTGAAGATATACATTATACGGATTGGGAAACATGATCTTGACCTGGCCGAGCGCATTCAGCGGCCCGGGCGCCTGGCGGAGCCGGTAGGGGAAGGTGGAGGCCTTGAGCGCATTCCAGTCGATGCCTGCCGGGTCCACGACATTGCCGGACCGGTCCAGCACCTGGAAACCCAGCCGTTCCACGGCGCCGGGATCTTTCTGGAACAGGGGCAGCTTGTCGGACCGCGCCAGGCTGTCGGGGGTCTCCCACCACGGATTAAACACGATATATTCGATCTCGTCCGAGAAGACGGGCGTGCGCCGGTAAGGCTTGCCGACAATCGTCAGATATGTGCGCCGGGCCGCGCCGTCCTCGAAGGCCGTCACGTCGAAGGCGGCGATATTGGCGCGCAGGTGCCGCCGGCCCAGCGTATCAGGCAGCCAGCGCCAGCGTTCGAGATTGACGCGCAGCTGCGCAATCCGCTCGGCGGTGCCCCGGTTCAGGGCACGGAGGGTCGAGGCGCCGGCCACGCCGTCAACGTCCAGTCCTGCGTCAGCCTGCAGCGCTTCGAGGGCGGTTTTCGCGGCGTCGTCGAAGAGATTGCTTTCGGCCTCCTCTTCCAGCAGGCCCAGCTGCACCAGCCGCGCGCGCAGCGCCGCCACACGCGGGCCGGACATGCCGGGCTTCAGCGCCGGGCCGTCCTCCACCGCCATAATGGGTGCCTGTTCCTTTGCTTCCTGCGCGGCGAGTTCGGTGCGCATCAGCTGGTAGACAGGCTGTTGCGGGGCGAGGGCCTCCAGCGTTGCGGCAATCTCTCCGGTCTCCAGCGCGCCTGCCAGCCTGGCGGCGATGTCGTCCTGGCGGGCGGGAATGGTCCAGTTCGCTTCCATGCTCACCGGGTCCAGCTTGCCCTGCAACAGGTGCGACGCCGCCAGCTGCCACGCTGCCGTGGCCAGCCGGTCCCGCTCGGCCTTGTCCCCGCGCACCGCTTCCAGCGTATCGAGATCATAGTCCTCCGGATTGAGCCCATGGCTCGACAGGCCGCGGAGGGCAGCAAGCAGCTTGTCGAAATTCTCGTCGGACCAGACCTGTTCTTCCGCCCCAGCCTCTTCAGGTGCAGGCCCCGTGACTACGGGCACAGTCTCCGCCGCCACCGGCACCTCCCGCACCGGCTGCGTCTGCGCACAGGCGGCGAGGAGGAGGGCCGCCGCTCCGGCCTGAAGGGTGATGATGGGTTTCAAACGCATGCGATGTCCTTCCGGAACCTTCCGGCGCCATAGTGGCGGGGAAGGGGGCGCCGCGTCCAGTCCGGCATGATCCGGTATGGTCCGGTATGGTCATGACAAGTCATGCATGGTCATGGCGGAGACGGATTTGGTTCTGGCTTAATCATCTCCCACACGCGTCACGCCCGATGGCCAACGGCCATCTGGGCGCCCATCTCTGACCGAAGCGGCAAGCACATCATTTCATGATACATCCGAGGCGTCCTTCCGGGATGGATCCCCAGACCGCTGCGCGGTCGGGGATGACACGTGGCGGGGACTTATCCACCACAAGAGTCACCCCATGCTGCTGCAACCACGACCGCAAAAACAAACTTATCCGACACCTCCGTGGCCTGACGTATATTCCACGCCATGTCACTCTTTCACCCACCTGCCTGGTTCCCCCCGCAGCTCGCCTTCCTCTGGCCCATGATCTGGGTCCAAGTGCTGATGCTGCGCGCGCAGATCCGGGCCGCCTATGGGCGGGGTGTGGTGTATCGCTGGAGCCTGACGCCGAATTTGCGCGTCTATCTGGTCAGGATCGACTGGATGCCGGGTCAGAAGACTGAGCCCGCGATCCTGAAACCCGCCGCCCATGCCTCCACCCGCCTCGCCGCCGCGTGCGACGGGCGGATGGCTGTGCCGGAATATGTCCGCGTGCGGCCACTCACCCCAACCCTTGCTCGGGCGAACGCAGTGCGTTCGCTTACCCTCGCAAGCCCACGGGAGAGGGGCTTGAACCTCCCCCTGCCGGAAACCTGACGCGGCCTGACACCTCCAAAAATCCAGCCCCCACACCAAGCGCCTTCACGGGCGTCGCACGTGCTGGCGATCACGCTTTTGAGAGCGCCCTTGTATTGAACCGAACGATCGGTACATAAGCTGGGTCGAAAGACAGAAACCTCCAATCGTCCCCCTGACGACCCAATGACCAAAAGGAAATTCTCATGTCCCGTATCCCGACCCCCGCGACGATCGAAGACGCCCCGGCCGCTGCCCATGCCGGCCTCAACGGTGTGAAAGCCGCGCTCGGCATCGTGCCGAACCTCTACCGCCTCACCGCCAACAGCCCGGCGGCCCTGGACGGCCTGCTGGCGTTCAACGGCGCGCTCGGCAAGGGCCAGCTGCCGGCCGCCACGCGGGAGCGCATCGCGCTCGCCATCGCGAACGTCAATGGCTGCTCCTACTGCAACTCGGCCCACTCCTACATCGCGGCCAACATGCTGAAACTGCCGGAAGACGAAATCATCCGCGCCCGCGGTGGCCGCGCCTCCGATGCGAAAGCGGATGCCGCTGTCGTTCTGGCCCGCAAGGTCGCCGTCGCCCGCGGCGCCGTGAAAGACACCGATCTCGCCGAAGCCCGCGCGGCCGGCCTGTCGGATGGCGAACTGGTGGAAGTCGTCGGCCATGTCGCCCTCAACGTCTACACCAACTACCTCAACGAGGTGTTCGGCACCGAGATCGACTTCCCGGTCGTCACCGCCGAGCGCATTGCCGAACCGGCCTGAAGTCAAAGCTGAGGAAGCGCCAACAGGGGGAGGGCGGCCGGACGGGCTGCTCTCCCCCGCATGCTGGCTGAAATGCACTTTGATTTTCCCGGTCAATTGCGGAAGGGTGCGCCGATGACAACCGCTGCCAGATCTTCCCATTCGCGGGACGAGATTGTCCGCAAACTGTTCGACCTGTTCCGCCATCGCGGCTTCGAGGGCGCGGCCCTGTCGGACATTTCGGAAGCGACCGGGCTCGGCCGCTCCAGCCTCTATTACCACTTCCCGGGCGGGAAAGATGAGATGGTGTCCGCCGTCGCCGACTTCGCCCACAGCCAGATTGAGGCGAACATCCTCGCGCCGCTCGCCGGGGATGCGCCGCTGGCGGAGAGGGTCGATGCCATGCTGCAGACGACCAGCGAGATGTATGATTGCGGGCGTGAGCCCTGCCTGGTGGCGAGCCTCATGGTCTCGCCGGGCCTCGCGCCGGAATCTGCCGGAAAGGTGCAGGCCATCCTGAACGACTGGATCGCCGCGCTCGCCGCAGCGCTGGAAGGGGCGGGCATTCCGGCCGCCGAAGCGAAGCGCCGGGCGACCGCCGCGCTCATCGACATCCAGGGCGCGCTGCTGGTTGCCCGCGCCAGCGGCGACACCGGCGTCTTCACCGATGCCATGGAAACGGCCCGCAGGAACCTGCTCGCCCCGGCCTGAGCAATTGTGCCCGCTCTACCCTTGCGCGGGAATTGTTTCGCGGCCAAGCTGTAACCGGGGTAAGACGAGGGGCCGGTCATGAGTTCCGTAGAGTTCGGGCCGAACGGCTCTGTCGTGAAAGACGATTCTGCCGGAATCGACCGGATCAAGCAGGAACTGGCCCAGAAAGAACACGCCTATCCGGACGGGAAACCGCGCCCGGTCGAGACCTTCGCAAAGTTTGCGCGCATCGGCCTGATCATCTGGAGTGCCGAAATCTGCCTGCAGACCCTGATGCTGGCAGGATATTATTTTGCATCGGAGAGCCTGCCGGGGGTCTTTTTCAATATCGGCGGAAACACCGCGCTCAATGTCATGACCGTTTCAGCCTGGCTCCTGTTCCTGACAGCCATCACCACATTCATCATGGTCGGACGGTTTACCTATCGGGCGCAGAAGAATTTGTTCACGGTCGGGTCGCCCATCGTGAAAATGGCGCCGGGCTGGACCGTTGGCTGGTATTTCATTCCCATCGCCGCGATCTGGCAGCCTTTTCTCGGCATGAGCCAGATCTATCGCGGCACCTACGCCGCCGTCGGAGAGGCCGGAAAATCCACCACGCTTCTCGCTGTCTGGTGGGGCGCCTGGATTTCTATGGGCGTCCCCGACTGGATCGGCCGGCTGTGGCAGGACTCGCTGATGATGACCTATATTCTCCAGCTGGCCGACACGGCGCTGGGCGTCACGGCCGCGCTGGCGCTGGTGAAGATCCTCGGTCAGGTGGCGGAGCGGCAGGCGCTGTTGCTGCGGGGCGGGGTGGCGCTGGTCTTCGACTGACGGCCAGCCTGGTCCGGTCTGGCTTGTGCGTCTGACTGGCCTGACTTGGCCTTGGCGCGCCCATGCGCTAAAGCCCTGCCTTTCCAGTTTCGAACCGATGCCGAGAGGGTTTTCATGGCCGGCCACAGTAAATGGGCAAATATCCAGCACCGCAAAGGCGCCCAGGACAAGAAGCGCGCTGCGCTGTTCTCGCGCCTGTCCAAGGAGCTTACCATCGCGTCGAAAATGGGCGGGCCCGATCCTGATGGCAATCCGCGCCTGCGCCTCGCCATCCAGAACGCGCGCGGCCAGTCGATGCCGAAGGACAACATCCAGCGCGCCATCGACAAGGGGCAGGGCGGCGGCGGCGACGATTATGTCGATATCCGCTATGAAGGCTTCGGCCCCGGCGGCGTCGGCATCATCGTGGAAGCCTCCACCGACAACAAGAACCGCGCCGCGACCGATATCCGTACCGCATTTTCCAAGAATGGCGGAAACCTCGGCGAGACGGGCTCTGTCTCCTTCGGCTTCGACCAGGTTGGCGAAATCGAATACCCGCCGGAAGCCGGCAGCGAGGATGAGATCATGGAAGCTGCCATCCTGGCCGGCGCCCAGGATGTCGAGTCCGATGAAAGCGGCCACTTCATCTATACCGCCCGCGAAGACCTGCAGACGGTCGCCGACGCGCTGGCCGAGCATTTCGGAGACGCGGTTGAAGCGAAATCGACCAAGCTGATCTGGAAGCCGCAGAACACGGTGCCGATCGAGGGCGATGCAGCCGACACGCTGATGAAGCTGCTCGACGTGCTGGATGACCTTGATGACGTCTCGAACGTCTACGACAATTCTGAACTCTCGGACGAAGAGGCCGCCCGCCTTGCCGGTGAGTGACCAGGCTGGCCCTGTAGAAAACCTAGAGAAACCCCGGCAGGCCAGCCGGGGTTTTTTCGTTCCAGGCTCCCGGTTCTTGACATGCACGGGATTCACACATACTTTGCATTTCAAAGTTCTTTGTGGAGAGTGTAAAATGAGCCCTCAGTCCCTTGCTGATGACCTTGCCTATATCCGTGACCTTGCTGAAGCAGGGGAGAAGGCGCCGCTGCTTGGAGGGCGCTACCTGGTCTGGTGGGGCAGTCTGACGACGCTGGCCTATCTGGCCCAATACGCCATTCTTGAGCGCCTGTTCGGACTGCCGCCGCAAGCCCTGGCGTTTCTCTGGGGCGGATATGTCATTCTGGGCCTTGGCGGCTCCTTTTCGATGCATCGCACATTCGGTCCGGAAAAGCCGGGAGCGGCCTCTACCGGAAACCGGGTATCGGCACTGGTCTGGAAGTCTGCAGGCCTGTTCCTCGGCGCCTACTTTACCGGCGCGTTTTTCAAGGTTGCCCTCAGTTCGGATAATTTTGACCCGTTCCTCTGGTCTGTTCCGCTCGTGGTCGGGGTCTATGGGCTTGCGCAATATGCCGGCGGTGTGATTGCGAGCAGCCGTGTCCTGACATTGGCCGGACAGGCAGCGCTGATTGCGACCGTTCCCGCCGTCATGCTTGTCGGGTCGACCCTGTCCTGGCTGCTGGGAGCAGCGGTCGCGGCGTTCTGTATCCTGCTGCCTGGAATCCTCCTGATGCGGAACGAGCCGTCGGCGACGGTTTAGGTGCGCATCCATGTCCGGAGAGAACCCTTTCGACCACAATGACATCGACGATGTCATCCATGGGCGCCTGCGTCTCGGCATCATGGCCTATCTGACATCTGTCAGCCCGGCTGTATTCGGTGAGCTGCGCGACAAGGTGGGCGCCACGGATGGCAATCTATCGACCCATCTGCGCAAGCTTGAGGAAGCGGGCTATGTCGAGCTGGAAAAGCGTTTCGTCGGGCGCCGGCCCCAGACGCGGGTGCACCTGACCGATGCCGGGCGCAAAGCCTGGCTGACCTGGCTGGACCGGATGCAGGCGCTGATAAAGGCGGCCGAATAGCCGCTTAAGGGCTGACGAGGCGGATCTGGCTGCGGGCGCCGTCTTCACCGGCTGAGGCGGCGACATGCCAGCCGAGCGCTTCATAGGCCTTGCGGGCGCCGAAATTCTGGGTGTCCACATCCAGCGTCAGCGGCTGGCCCGCTTCTTCCCGCGCGACTTCCAGAAGGCCCCGGCCGACGCCGCAGAAGCGCCAGTCCTCATGCACGAAGATGTGATCGATATAGGCGTCGTGCGGCTGCAGCGTCAGGAAGCCGATGATGCCGGCATTCGGCTCTTCGGCGACCCAGATCTTCGCGCCGGGCAAGGACCGGATCAGCCGCGCCACATAGGGCCGGGGCGCACCGCGCCACGGGAATTTGCGCAGGCACGACATGAAGATCGACATGCAGGCCTGCCCGTCGCTCGTTTCATATTTGCGTATGTGCCAGCCGGCTCCGGCATGAATGTACATGCCCTAAAAGTAGCAACACAATTTCGCGCGTCCACCGTTTCTGGGCTGTGGACGCTGCAAAACTACATCTGCATCGTCCAGCCTTCGACGCCCATGGCCGCCTGGCGGATGGCTTCCGACAGGGTGGGGTGGGCGTGGCAGGTGCGGGCGATGTCTTCCGAGGCGGCGCCGAATTCCATGGCCACGCACAGCTCGCCGATCATCTCGCCGACGCACGGGCCCATCAGGTGGGCGCCGAGGATGCGGTCCGTTTTCTTGTCGGCCAGGATTTTCACAAAACCGGTGGTTTCGTGGTTCGTGCGCGCGCGGGAGTTGGCCATGAAGGGGAACTTGCCCTTCACATATTCAACGCCTTCTTCCTTCAGCTGGTCTTCCGTCTTGCCGACCCAGGCGATCTCCGGGTTCGTGTAGACGACGCTCGGCACGAGATCATAGTCGACATGACCGGCCTTGCCGGCGATCAGTTCGGCCACGGCGACGCCGTCGTCCTCGGCCTTGTGGGCCAACATCGGCCCATGGATGCAGTCGCCGATTGCCCAGACACCGTCAGCCGCCTTGAAATGGCCGTCTGTGACCTGCACGACGCCGCGCTTGTCCGTGGTCACGCCGACAGCTTCGAGGCCGAGGCCGTCTGTGTACGCACGGCGTCCGACAGCGACGATGACGACATCGGCGTCCAGCGTTTCCGTCTCACCGCCCTTGGCCGGCTCCATGGAGAGTTTCAGCTTCGACTTCATCTTCTCGACGCCGGTCACTTTCTGGCCGAGGCGGAAGGTGAGGCCCTGTTTCTTGAAGACGCGCTGGGCTTCCTTGGCGATCTCGCTGTCGGCGCCCGGCATGATGCGGTCGAGATATTCGACAACGGTGACTTCCGCGCCGAGGCGGGACCAGACCGAACCCATCTCAAGGCCGATGACACCGGCACCGATCAGGATGAGGCGTTTCGGCACGGTTGTCAGCGACAGGGCGCCGGTGTTCGTGACAACGCGCTCCTCGTCGATTTCGATACCGGGCAGGTTGACCGGTTCGGAGCCGGTGGCGATGACGATGTTCTTCGTTTCCAGCGTCTGCTTCGCGCCGTCGGGACCTTCGACTTCTACCTTGCCGGGGCCGGCGATCTTGCCGCGGCCCTTGATGTATTCGGCATTGTTTTTCTTGAACAGGAATTCGATGCCCTTGGTCAGGCCTTCGACGGTCTCGTCCTTCTGGGCGATCATCTTCTCGATATCGACGTCCAGCTTGCCGGTCTTGATGCCCATGGACTCAAAGTCCTCCTGGGCCGTGCGGAACAGGTCGGACGTGTGGAGGAGGGCCTTGGACGGGATACAGCCGACATTCAGGCAGGTCCCGCCCAGCTTGCCGCGGGATTCGATACAGGCAACCTTCAGCCCGAGTTGTCCTGCGCGGATCGCGCAATTGTAGCCGCCGGGGCCGCCACCGATGATGACGACGTCA
>PACZ01000009.1 GCA_002700305.1 Hyphomonas sp.
GCTGCGATTGACGCGCCGGGCTTGTGAGTATCGGGTCCCGAAGGGGGAGGAAACGCCCAATCGGAGGAATGATTGGGTAATGCCCGGGACCCTTGGCATAACGCCTAGATAGTCCCTTTTCGCACTTGCACAACCACCACTGTGTCAGATCACTCATGCAATTATGCATGATTAACGGACGTTCATTTAAAGCTGCCGCATGGCTGGCCGGCGCAGCTGCTCTGTTTCAGCCGTTACGAAGTCGCGGAACGCCGCAACACGCTTGGACCGGCGCAAATCGCTTGGGTAGATAAAATAGAGATCGAAGATCGGGCCGACATTTTCCGGCAGGACCTTCACCAGCCGCGGCATGGTGGAGGCCATGTATTCCGGCACGTCGGCAATCCCGAGGCCGGCATCGACCGCCCGCAGCATGGCGAAGACATTGTTCACCTTCAGCGTCGCCGGGCGCGGCGGGGCATCGTCCCGGCCGACACGGCAGGCAAAGCTCATCTCCTGCAGGGGCGAGCTTTCGTCGCCATAGGCAATGATGCGGTGATTATCGAGATCCTGCGGCGTGCGCGGCATGCCGTTGGCCTTCAGATATTCCGGCGAGGCGTAGAGGTTCGTCGCCACCGTGCCCAGCTTGCGCTGGATCAGGTCGGCCTTGTCGGCGGCCCAGAGGCGGATGGCGCATTCGGCCTCCAGCTTCAACAGGTCATATTCCCGGTCTTCCAGGCGCAGGTCGAGGTGCAGGTCCGGGTGCTTCTTCACAAAGTTGCCAAGGCGCGGCACCAGCCAGGTGGAGCCGAACGCGACCGGGGCCGACACGATCAGCTCGCCCTGAGGGGTCTCCTGCTGGTCGCGCAGCGCCGTGTTCGCAGATTGGGCCGCCTGCGCCATGTCCATGGTCGAGCGGAACAGCGTGTGGCCGGCATCGGTCAGCACGAGGCCGCGCGCATGGCGCTGGAACAGCGACACGCCCAGCGTCTCTTCGAGCGCCGCGATCTGGCGCGAGACAGCCGACTGCGAAATGCCCAGCCGGTCACCGGCGGACGTCAGGCTGCCGGCTTCCGCCGCAGCGTGGAAAGAACGAAGTTTACCCCAGTCCATCAATGACTTCTGACCGTTTCTTGTTGTGGCGGCAAGAGCCTAGCCTGCATCCTTCAGCGCGGCGTCGCGCACCGCCGCGACTTCGGGCGATGCAGCGATGCGCTGAACCTCTTCCAGCAGGATGTCGAGGTCGGCCCGCGCCGTGCGGTGGTTGGTGATATTCACGCGGATGGCAAGGCGCCCCTTGAGGCGCGTGGTGGACGGCGCCGCGCTCCCCTGCTCCTGCAGCTGGATGACGATCTCGTCGTTCATCGCGTCAAGCACCTCGTCCGAAAGGCCCGGCTCGACATAGCGGAAGCAGCAGATGTTCAGTGCCACCGGCGCCAGCAGTTCGAGGCCCGGCGTCTTCTCCACCTGCTCGCCGAGATAAGAGGCCTGGTAGCAATTGCGCTCGATCATTCGGCCGAGGCGGTCTGTGCCAAACTCCGCGATCTGCGCCCACACTTTCAGGGCACGGAAGCCCCGCGACAGTTCCGGACCATATTCGACAGGCCACGGATTACCGCCTGCCAGGCCGCGCGCCTTGGCGGTCAGATAATCCGGCCGGTCGGTAAAGGCGGCGCGGTGCAGTTTCTCGTCGCGGATCAGGGCGAAGCCCGCATCGTAATTCACGTGCAGCCATTTGTGGAAATCGAAGGCCAGCGAGTCCGCGCGCTTCACGCCGGTCAGGCGGTCCTTCACCCGGTCGCTCAGCACACCGAGCGATCCGAAGGCGCCATCGATGTGGAACCACATGCTCTCTTCGGCGGCGAGGTCTGCGAGCTCTTCCAGCGGGTCGATCGCGCCGACATTCACCGTGCCCGCCGTGCCGATCACGATGAAGGGCGTCAGGCCCGCATCCCGGTCGGCAGCGATGGCGGCCTTCAGGGCATCCATGTCGATTTCGAACCGGTCATTCGCCGGGATCTTGCGCAAGGCGTCAGAGCCGAGGCCCAGAAGGTCAAATGCCCGCGCGACGCAGGAATGCGTCTCGGTCGAGGTGTAGCCGACGAGGCCATGCCCGCAGATGCCTTCCTTGCGGCTGAGGAAGTTCAGCCGCGTATCGCGCGCCACCTTTACCGCAATGATCGTCGCGATGGACGTGCCGGAAACGACAATGCCGCTCGCGGTCTCCGGAAACTCGAACAGTTCCCGGCACCAGGCCACGACCTGTTTCTCGACATAGATCGCGCCATGATCGCGCCCGCCGACATTGGCGTTCATCGCGCTGGCGGCAATCTCGGCCAGCAAATTCGCCGGCGTGCCCGAGCCATGCACCCAGCCGAAGAAGCGCGGATTGGTATTGCCCGCGCCATAGGGCAGCAGCGCTTCCATCCGGCCCATCACGTCCGGCACGCCCCAGCCCTCGCGGGGCAGCGGCGCCTTCAGCGTGTCCTTGATCTCGCCCGGCAGCTCGGTCCACACGCGGCCCTGACGGGCGTCCTGCAGCCGGTTGATGGCGGCATCCAGCATATGGTGGGCCTGCGCGCGGAACTCGTCCCAGTTTTCCGGGTCGAGGGATTCCTGCGGGGTCGGCTCTTCGATGGGCTTGTCAGTCATGCGCGCGTAATCACCCGCTTTTGAGGCGTTTGCAAAGCATCTGATGTCACATGGGTGTCAACAAAATCTATTGGCTGGCCGATAAAAAGCCCGCTCGCAACCAAGCACATAACAATCCCTGAGAGCAATTTTTTCAACTTTTAATTCATGAGCCTTTAAGAGCAGCGAATTATGTCTTCCATACCGCCGCGATGCAGCTGGGGAGGCCGTGATGGACAATATCTATATCAGCACGGGATGGCTGGCCTGCCTGGCGTTTGTTCTTGTCGGCGCGGTCGCCCTGACCTTCCGAAAGGCTTTGCCTCCAAGCCTCCGTCTCGTGATTCCCCTCGCTGCCGGCGCGTTCGCCTGCGTTACGGTTTACGCCACAGGCGCACGGATCTGGATGGCTTCGGCGGACTACATGAAGGCCAACAGCGACCACAACAGAGTCCTGTTCCAGATGGGCTACGATTACTGGCCGGAAGACTTTGTCGCGCTCAACAGAAAATTGAGTGAGGATCATGCGTCCAGGCGCAAATGGATCCGGGCACATGTGAAACTCGTGGAAACCGTCATGGATCGCGACGCCCACTACGCCGCCAATGCAGAGCCTTTCACCATAGATCTCGCCCTGAAGCACCGGGCGATTTTGCTCGAGACCGCGCGCGACGTTTACGGCGACGACTATTGCGATGGTCTCCTGACGCCGATGGCGAGAATCAAAGGCGGCTCGCCGGAAGTTACCCGGGCCAACTCAAACCTTGCCCAATTGCGCATGCGGGCGATGATCGAAGGGCGCGAAGCGGCGCGGCAAACCCCGCCGGCAACACAACTGGATTATGACCTTCTCCTGCGTTTCATGGAGGCGGATGGGGCCACCCCCGCCGAGCTGGATTATTTCCGCACAGCCGGAAAAGGCCCGGCCTGCGCGGCAACCCTGGCCGCCCTGCACAGTCTTCGCACGCACGATGATCCCGCGCTTGACCGGATCGGCCGGCAATGGATCAGGTTCAGGCCGGTGGCCGCGCCGTCATTGGCTAGCCCATAAAATCCGGGCGATCCAGGCGATTTCGGAGGGCTTGAACTCGCGGGTCGGATAGTCCGGATTGAGCGAGGCGAGCGCGATGGTGCGGCTGTTCTTGCGCGCCAGCACCTTGGCCATGACCTCCCCGCCCGTGGTTTTCGCAACGACCCGGTCGCCCTTTTTCACCTCTGCCCCGGGGGCAACGATGATGCGGTCGCCCGCGCGGTAGGCCGGTTCCATGGAATCGCCGCTGATTTCGAGGGCGTAGACGGTTTCGGTGCCGAGGCCGGGGAAGCGCACCTCTTCCCAGCCCTGCCCCGCAGGAAAGCCCGCATCGTCGAAATAGCCGTCGCGGCCTGCCTGCGCGAAGCCGATCAGCGGCGCGGTGGCGCCCCGGCGGCCATCGATCAGCGCGGCGAAATCGTCAAAGCCGCTGCCCACCGCGTCCAGCACGCGGGCGAGGCTCTCGGTGCTCGGCCAGCGCGGGCGGCCATCGGCGCCTTCGCGCTTCGACTTGTTGAACGCCGTCGGGTCCAGCCCCGCCCGCCGCGCCAAGCCCGACGCCGTCAGACCATGATGTTCGGCCAGCTGGTCAATTCCCCGCCAGATATCCTGGTGCCGCATAAGGCCACACTCCGCAGTTCTCGCGGAGGCCAGCGCTATAGGATTATTTGCCTAGGGTCAAGCGGAGGAGGAATATTATCCTAGCACCTACTGCCACGCCTTGCTATGATAATAATATGATCAAAAACCTGAAAGCTTCCGAAATCGCTCAACAATTGGACCTGCCGGACGGAAGCGCAGTTGTTCTACTAGATCGCCTCGCGAAAGGCAGGCGCTTCAGCAAGGAAGAGCAGGCCAGAAATATATTTGCGGTCGATGCGAACGGTAACTTGCTATGGCAAGTACATAGTCGTTTCGATGCTGAGGGGAATCCCTTCACAAAACTTCATTTTGAGAATGACACACTGACCGCCTATCGATGGGATGGGGGCTCTTACCAAATAGACACGCAGACCGGCGCAGCCACGCCCTTAATCCTGGAACGTTGAGAAGATAGCAAGCGTAAGGGGGATCGCATCACACCCCCGATTTTCTACATCGTGAATATTTGCCACAACGCTTCCCGGATTTCGTCAAGGGAGCGATTTGTTCGTATTCTTATCTCTTCGTCGTCGTCCCAAACGTTGTATTCGGCAAACCCTCGTCCACCCTTCACCATGGTGAAGTATATTGACTTGGCATTCTCATAACCGACGTCCGTACCCGATGCTAATTCCGATCGCGCGGCTTCAACGCCTCTGATCCAGTTTCTTTCTCCCTGCTCAACAAGCATGTCATGCAATCTGGAAAGAAGCGCTTCGGCTTCTCTTGTTTTTTCTACGCCCTCCACAGCCGCCCCCTTTGTGAAATACGCAGGCAAACCCGCATGGTGCAAATCAGCTTCGTTCGACCCGCCTGACACTCGCTGATCGCGAAAAATCTCTTAGGCGTTGCCCTCATCAATTTGATATAGTTCTGTTGCCACCAATTGGACCTTGGGCACCAAATTTAAAATTCGATCTGATCGATCTGAGATGTCCTCAAGCGAAATTGTGCGGCAATCGAGATCTGGCTCCGTCCTGTGCTGCTTTACTCTTGCCACATGAATGACATTTGGCTCATCAGGAATCAAAGTGATTGCTCCGTGCAGAAGGTGATTTCGAACATCTACTTCAGCCAAAACGTCATCCAGGAGCTCAATCCATCGAGTCAGCACCTGCTCATCTTCTACCACTCTTCGAAGCGCATTTTGTATAAATGGAATGCGTTGGCTTAGAGGAGATGGCGGGCTCTTCCCTTCGCCAGGATTGCCGTGCAGATGGAAAAACGCGTGGACTATAGAATCCAAATGAAAATCTAACTGGGCCCAACAAAAGGCAAATCGTCCGAGTTCGAGAAAAATTCTTTGGAATTGAGGATCTACATCGTCACCCAATTAACGTTCCTCCGAACTCATTTTCTCACAACTTCCACTGCGCCCCGCGCGGCACGTCGCCCAGCAAACTCCCGCCCGAAAGCACGAACACTTTCCCTTCGCCCAGCGCAAACGCCGTCAGCCCCTCCGGGAAGACTTTGCCGAAGGCGTCGTCGAGGACGTTGAGGCCGCCGGTGAAGGCGCCCATGGCGGGCATCACTAGCCGGGCGCCGTCGCTGGCGAAGCAGCGGCGACGGACATTCCGTCCACGGCCTTTTACTTTGGCGACGGGGTGGAGGTGGCCGGAGACTTCGCCTGCCTCCCCTTCCGGTTCGTGGCGGAAGACGAGCCGGCCGAGGCGCACACTCTTTTCCGCGCGGCCGCCGAGATGGGCCGGCGGGTCGGGGTCGTGATTGCCTTCCACCCAGATCCAGTCATAGGCGGAGGTCAACGCGCGGATGCGTTCGGCATAAGGTTCCGGCAGGCGCAGCTCGGCGGCGCGGTCGTGGAAGCTGTCGCCGAGGGAAATAATGGTCTGCGGCATCAGCTGCGCGACCAGCCGCTCGACCACGGCGAGGGTTGCGCCCGTGTCATAGGGCGGCAGCATCTGGCCGCGCGCGGCATAGGCGCTGCCCTTCTCAAGGTGCAGGTCCGAGACGACCAGAAGGCGCCGCTCCGGCCACCAGAGGCCGCCCTCCGGCAGCGGCACGAGCAGCTCGCCCGCAAGATGCAGGAAGGTCTCTTCACGCCGGTTTGCGAGGGCTGCGGTCATGGGGCGACTCTGGCCTGCCCAGGCGGGCGGGTCAATTTCGGAATGCGGCGGGCGGCGGAAGGCCCGCTATAGAGGGTCTATAGACGGTCCATAGACGGTGTTTGTGAGGGTCTGCGGGGCGCTCTATCCAGCACCTTACCACCCCTTAGTCGATGCGCATGGCATCGCGCACCAGCGTGTCTTCCGCCTCGCTGAGGATCGCGTCCTGAACGCTGGCGCCGAAGACGGGCTCCTTGCCGATTTCGAGCATGACAGGCACGGCGAAAGGACTGATCCGCTCCAGCGGCACATGGTCGATCTTGCCTTGAATTCTCAGGAGCATTTCGCCCAGGCGCCGCACATCCAGCAGGCCCGTCGCCGCATCCTGCCGTGCTGCCTGCAGAAGAACATGGTCCGGCTCATGGCTGCGCAGCACGTCATAGATGAGGTCGGTGGAGAAGCTCACCTGCCTTGAGTTCTTCTCCTTGCCGGGCAGATTGCGGTGGATCAGGCCGGAAATCTGCGCGCACTGGCCGAAGGTGCGCTTCATCAGGGCGCTCTCGTCCAGCCAGGCGTCGAGATCATCGCCCAGCATGTCCGGATGGAATAATTCTTCCATGTTTACAGGGCTGAGGTCTTCCATGCCCCATACGGCCATGGCGTATTCGCTGGCCACAAAGCCGGTCGGTTTCGCCCCGATCCGCTCCAGCCGCCGGGTCAGCAGCATGCCGAGCGTCTGGTGGGCGAGGCGCCCTTCGAAGGGATAGGTGACAAGATAGTGCCGGTCGCCGCGCGGGAAGGTCTCGACGAGGAGGTGATCGGGCGGCGGGATCTCGGAGCGCAGGTGCTGGATCTCGAACCATTCCTGGACTGGCTGCGGCAGGTGGCGCCATTCGTCCGGATTGTGGATCATGTGGCGCACGCGGTCGGCCAGGAAGGTCGTCAGCGGGAACTTGCCGCCATTATAGCTGGGGATCGCCGGCCGGTCGCCGGTGGCCCGCACGCAGAGCGCGTCCAGACCTTCAATGGTTACAAGGCTCAAGACCTCCCCGCCGAACAGGAATGTGTCGCCCGGCGTCAGTTGGGAGAGGAAATATTCCTCCATCTCACCCAGTTTGTGCCCGGCGCGGATCGCGCGCTTTTCGCCCGCCTGCGGCTTCCCCGCAAAGCTCGCCAGCCGCACCGACAGCATGGGCGCCTCGACGATGGCGCCGACATTCATCCGGTGCGCCTGCGCATCCCGCGGCGTGCGCGCCACCCAGCGCCCGTCCGGCCGCCGCACGATACGGTGATAGCGGTCATAGGTCTTCAGGGCGTATCCGCCGGTGGCAACAAAATCGACAATCCTTTCAAAGTCTTCCCAGCCCAGATCCTGATACGGCCCGGCGCGGACGATCTCGTCATAGAGCTCTGCGAGGTCGAACCCGTCGCCGCAGGCCCGGCCCATGACATGCTGGGCAAGCACGTCCAGCGCGCCGGTGCGCAGGCCCTCGCCGTCGATCTCGCCTGCCTCCACGGCGGCCTCTGCCGCGCGGCATTCCAGCACTTCGAACCGGTTGGTCGGCACAAGCACGGCGCGGCTCGCCTCGTCCATCCGGTGATTGGCCCGGCCGATCCGCTGGATCAGGCGCGCGGCCCCTTTCGGCGCGCCCATCTGGATGACGAGGTCCACCTCCCCCCAGTCGATGCCAAGGTCCAGCGTCGAGGTACAGACGACGGCTTTCAGGTGCCCGGCCGCCATGGCCGCCTCGACCTTTGTGCGCTGGTCCCGCGACAGGGAGCCGTGGTGCAGCGCGATCGGCAGGCCGTCCTCGTTCACGTTCCACAGCTCCTGGAACATCAGTTCGGCCTGGCTGCGCGTGTTGACGAAGACCAGCGTCATCGTCGCGCGTTTGATCGCCTCATAAACCTCCGGCACGGCAAAGCGCCCGGAATGGCCAGACCACGGAATGCGCTGATTTGAAATGAGAATATCAACATCCGCCGAGACGCCGCCTTCGGCCTGCAGGATACGCACGCCCTTCCCGTCGCCGCGCACATCCAGCCAGTCGGCCAGGCCCTGCGGGTCCCGCACTGTGGCGGACAGGCCAAGGAAACGGCAGGCTGGCGCCCAGCTCGCCAGCGTCGCGAGGCCGAGGGACAGAAGGTCCCCGCGTTTCGAGGCGGCGATGGCGTGGATCTCGTCCACGATCACGCATTTGAGGTCGGCGAAGAAGTCCTTCGCATGGTCCGACGCGATGAACAGGGCCAGCTGTTCAGGTGTCGTCAGCAGCACGTCCGGCGGGGTCTTCCGCTGGCGCTGGCGCACATGGGACGGCGTGTCGCCGGTGCGCGTCTCGATACGCAGGCCAAGGCCCATTTCCTCAACCGGCATCATCAGGTTGCGCTGCACATCCGTCGCCAGCGCCTTCAGCGGCGAGATGTAGAGCGTGTGGAGCGCCGGGATGCCGGAATTCTTGCGCGCCCCCTGCTGGCTGAGCTCGATCAGGCTGCCGAGGAAACCCGCCAGCGTCTTGCCGCCGCCCGTCGGCGCGATCAGCAGCGCGCTGTCGCCTGCCAGCGACCTCTCCGCCAGCGCCAGCTGGTGCGGACGGGCCGACCAGCCGCGCGCACCGAACCAGCCTGCGAAGGGCTCAGGCAAGGTAAATGCGGGGGGAGGCGCGCTGTCTGGCATGGCTTCAGATTAAACTACCGCAAGACACGGCATTTGCAGGTTTTTTTCCAGTCACTTTCCGGCAAAGTGCAGACTCCGCCCCAGCTGATGGAAAACCGATGCACCCTGCCTGCCTGTCCCGCCTGCCCCTGATCGCCCTGCCCCTGCTCGCTTTTCCGGCCTTTGCGGAAACGCCGCTTGAGGCCGCCCTTGCCGCGCCAACAGATGGCCCCGCCTACCGGTTCGACATGAAGATCGACGACGACACCCTCAAAGGGGAAGCGCAGGTCGACCCGACTCGGCCAGAAGGCCAGCGCCTGACGCTGATCTCTCCCGATCCGGCAACGCTGGAAGGCGAAGCGGCCGAAACCTATGCAAAGCTCCAGGCCAGAACATCCGGCGAAAAGATCTGGTGCACCAGCTTCAAGTCCAACATCCCGGCCGATGCAAAACTCATCTCCGAATCCGGAGAAGCCGCCGTCTACAGTTTCACGCCGCTGCCGGGCGACGACAAGGACATGGAGAAGGTCTACAAACACCTGACGGGCCGGGTCACCGTGTCCAAGCTAACGCCCGCCATCCTTGCCTTTGAAATGTTCGCCGAAAAACCGTTCAAGCCGGCCATGGTCGCGCGGATCGACAATTTCTCCATGAAGGCCGACTGCAGCCCCGCGCCGGACGGGCGGACATATATCAGCGCGTTCTCACTCGACGTCAGCGGCAATGCGATGATGCAGCCGTTCAGCCAGTCGGACCACCGCGAGATCACCAAACTCGTGGCCCTGCCCGGCGATGCGACGCTGACCTCCGGCGATAAGTAGGCGCGGACCGAGCCTGTTCCGCCCTTATTCGGTGAGGCCGTATTTGGCGAGGATCTCTTCACGGATCGCCTGAATGGCTTTCTCGCTGCGGGCGCGGCGCCGGTCGATCTCGGCTTCGATCTCGGCCTCGGCAGCTGCCCGCGTCGCCGCGACAGCAGACCGCTCGTCCTCCGCCGCCTGCAGCGCCATCAGCACATCGCGCGTGAAATTGTTGATGTTGAACCGGGCTCCGCCGATCACGTCGAAGCCGCGCCGAACGATGACGGCATTCATGCTCGGCACGATCACGACATACTGGCCGCGATTGCCGGCCATGTAGAATGTATCCGCAGGCACGCCTTCGGCATCGGTCATCAGCCAGAACTGGGCGCCATAGCCGGGCGAGCCGGCAGGCGGCTGGGCCGGTGCGGGCGTGCGCACAAAGTCCACCCAGCCTTCCGGCAGGATGCGCTCGCTGCCCCACATGCCGTCCTGCAGATAGAGCTGGCCGACACGGGCCAGGTCACGCGCGGTCGACCAGACCTGGCTTGAGGAAACGAAATCGCCGTTCCAGTCCACTTCCATCGTGGTGTGGCGCGCGCCGATCTTGTGCAGCACTGCTTCATACGGGAAGCTGTGGAACTTGCTGTCGTCGCCGATAGCTTCGCGCAGGGAGCGCATGGCGATCAGCGTGTCGTCATTGGCATATTTGAACCGTTTGCCGGGCATCGCTTCCATCACTTTGGACGCAGCCTGGTCGACGACCCGTCCGCCGCCGAAATAGAGCCGGTCGGTCCGTGAGCCGGATTCACCGCTGTCGAGGCCGCTGGCCATGTGCATCAGGTTGCGGATCGTGATGTTGCGGCGCGGATCGGCGCCGGAATCCCAGGCCTCGATCACGGCCGGATAGTCGATGTCGATCATGCCTTGGCGGCGCGCGGCGCCCAGCACGGTGGCGGTGATCGACTTGGCCACGGACCATGTCCGCTGCGGCGTTTCATGATCAATCCCGCGGGCATAGCGCTCGGCGACGATCTGGCCGTCCTTGACGACGACCACCGCGCTGGTGCGCGTGCCATTGCCATAGGTGCGCTCGTCAAAGGCGAAGGAGACCGGAATGTCGAGGCGCTCTGCCTCTTCTGTCCGCAGGCTGACCTGTACGTTCGAGCCGATGGCACTGCCCCGGTCCTCGCCGGTGGCTTCAGGCCAGGCGGCAAAGCGCGGCAGATAGCCGATCATGATTTCATCGGCGCCCGCCGGCAGCTGGGTACAGCCAAAGCCCGGCCGGTAAACCGCCATGCGCGGCGGCATGGAGCGGTCATACTGCACGCTCACCGTCTTTTCGTTGAGGTCGATCCGGGCGTCGGGCAACTGGTTAAAGGCACGGCGGAAATCGGTGTAGATGCCGTCGAGGTCGTTGTCTTCAATCGTCGCCATATCCATGCCCGCAACGAATGTGTCGGAGCAGATGAAGCTCGCTTTCCAGCCAGCTGCCAGCGACTTGTCCATCAGGTCCGTATTCCCGCCTTCCTGGGCGAAAGATGGCAGGGCCATCAGGGCCAGCGCGACAGCGGAGGCAAAAACGGAACGGACTGGCTGCATGTTTGAAAACTCCCTCTTCTCCGGGGGAAGTCTATGCACAGCTCTTCGTGTCGCAAGTGTGGCAACTCAGTTAGAATATCGAAAAATCTCTGAAAATTCAGGGGCAGGCATTTCAGCCGGGGTTGAAAATGACCGGCCCCCGCCTTCCCTGCGCCCTGCGGCCCGCTACATTGAGCAGATGCTCCGCCCGGACCTCCTGCTGCAGCCAACGCCCAAGGGCCTGTATTGCCCGCCGGGGGACTTCTATCTCGACCCGGTGCGCGGCGCTGTCGACCGGGCGGTCATCAGCCACGGCCACTCCGATCACGCCCGCGGCGGACATGGCGCCGTCCTCTCCCATCCGCACACGTTGGCCATCATGGCGGCGCGTTACGGGCAGAATTTCGCGAAATCCACGCAGGCGCTGGAGTATGGCGAAGTCATCGACATCAATGGCGTCTCCGTCTGGCTGACGCCTGCCGGGCACATTCTCGGCTCTGCCCAGATCACGGTGGAATACAAGGGCCTGCGGATGACCTTTACCGGCGACTACAAGCGCCGGTGGGATCCGACCTGCGCCAGTTTCGAGCCCGTGGACGGCACCCACATCTTCATTTCAGAAGCGACGTTCGGCCTGCCCGTCTTCCGCCATCCGCCAACCGAGCACGAGATGGGCAAGCTGCTCCGTAACATCGCGGACTTCCCGGACCGCACGCATTGCGTCGGCGCCTATTCCCTCGGCAAGGCGCAGCGGATGATCCGCCACCTCCGCCTCGCCGGGCATGACGCGCCGATCTACATTCATGGCGCACTGGAAAAGCTTTGCCGCGTCTACGAAGACGCTGGCGTGCCCATGGGCGACCTGCGCCCGGCGACGCAGGACGACACCTCCAAAGCCGCGCGGGAAGCCTTTCGCGGACAGGTCGTGATCGCCCCGCCCGGCTCGTTCGAGGGCACTTGGGCGCAACGTTTCCCGGATCCGCTGATCGGCTTTGCCTCCGGCTGGATGAGCGTGCGCCAGCGCGCAAAGGCCAGCGGCGTGGAGCTGCCGCTGATCATTTCCGATCATGCCGATTGGGACGAGCTGACCGGCACGGTGCGAGACGTGAACCCCGACGAGCTGTGGGTGACCTATGGCCGGGAAGACGCCCTCGTCCGCTGGGCCATGCTGGAAGGACGCCGCGCCCGGCCGCTGCGCCTGGTCGGTTACGAAGAAGAGGCCGGTTGACCCCGCCCTCGGCACCGGCATTAACTGCAGACTACGGTGTTCCAGAAGGGGATTTCAGAATGAAACGCCACCTGTTTGCCGGGGCCGCGCTGCTGGCGCTGAGTGCCCTGCCCGCCTGCGATGCAGTCCGCCTGCCGGGGATCAACCCTTCGGGCCAGGAAACGGCCGCTGCCGCTCCGCCTCAGGAACCTCGGACAAGCGATTCGGGTGTCATGATCGCGGAAGCTGCAACGCTGGATGATGCAGTGGGGGAAACGCCCACGGTCGACCGCGGCGCGCCGCCGGACGCAGAAGCTGAAGCCGGAGAAGAAGACACGCTGCTCTCCCCGGAAAGTATTTCAGGCGAAAAGACCGGCAGCGAAGAAACCGAAGAAGAAGCACCCGGCCTCACGCTCGCCGAACTGAACGCCGTGGCCTGCGGCCTGCCGGATGAGGCGCCGCCGACGCCGACAGTCGGTATGGTCGCCGGGGCAACCCAGACCGAAGACGCCGCCGTCGGCGCGGAGGCCGTGAACGGACTTGCCGCCAGCCTCAGCAGCTTCCCCGGCATCGTGAAGCTGGAGCCGGTCAAACCGGAAGAAGACGGCATGATCACCACCGGCCATTGCGGCGCTGTGCGCATCGCGGATCACTGGCTGGTCACAGCGGCCCATTGCGTGGACCAGCCATATGACCAGCTGCGCATCATCGGCACCGCCGAAAACCTGCGCTCGCCGCTCGCCCACACAACCGAGGGCGAGTTTGCCATCTGCCATGGCGGCTATGCCGGCACGGCCAATGGCTATGCCAATGACCTCGCCCTGATCCGCCTGTCGGATGAGGAAGTCGAGGCGCTGGGCGATGTGCCGGTCGCCCGCTATGGCGCGACAGCCCTGCCGCTGGCGCCCGCCAATTACCCGACCGGCGACATGGCCGGCTGGGGCCTGACGCATTTTGGCGGCAAGCTGTCGAACACGCTGCTGGCGGCCAGCATCCGGATCACGGGCACAGGCCCAGCCACGATCTATGTGGCCAGCCAGGCAGGGGCCGGCCCCTGCGTGGGCGACAGCGGCGGTCCGCTTTACGTGACCGAGGAAGACGGTTCGAAAACGGCTGTCGGCGTTCTTTCCGTTGTCGAACAGAACCAGGAGACAGGCCAGTTCTGCGCCGGAGACTATAATGGCCGCTACACAAACCTGCAGGGCTATGCCGGCTGGCTGAGCGATGTGATGGCGCTCTGCGACAGCGATGAAGCGGCCTGCCGGTAATGCGTCACGCGGTTCTGCTCACAGCCGTCGGCGTGCTCGCGGCCTGCGCCAGCCGGGGCACGGATGAGGCGAGCCGCTACGCCCCGCTGCCGATGCAGCCGGATGCCGCCTATGATCTGCCGACCGGCGGCCCGGAGTCGATCAGCATTGCGGTCATGGATTGCAAAATGCCGGGCTGCCCGATCGTGAACGTTCTGCTGGACCCGGACAATTACTGGCAACGCACGTCCAATGACGGCGCCTATTCCGGCATCGCGCCGGGTGACCTCTACGCAGCGGTCAAATCGGCCTTCGAAGATCAGGGTTTTGACGATGTCGCCAGCGTTCTGGACATCACCAAGGACAATCCTGCGGCCTGCCCGCAATACCTGCAGCGCGGTCTGGTTTATTACATCCACCTGGGCCGGGGCGGGCAACCGGGCCAGCGGATCAATTATGACACCGGCTGTTCCGGATCGCTCGATGCGCGCCGCGCAGAATTCGTGACGGAGGCTCTGGCGGAGATGACAGACCTCACCCATATTATCGATGGGGCTGTGACCCTGGAGGATGACATGGGCGACGAAGAATAGGTAACCGGATTCCCGGCTTCCGGATTCAGCCTCCGGAAGCCGGACGGATCCCGCCTAGATCCCGACTTCCATCATCTTCTGCCAGCCCGGACGGGCCTGCATCTTTTCAAACCATGCCTTTGTCGCGGGCCGGTTTTCCAGCCCGCCCTGCGCATTGGACATCAGGATCTGGAAGCCCATCAGACAGTCTGCCGCGGTGAACCGCTCGCCCGCGAAGTACGGATATTTCGACAGGTGCGCCTCGATCGTCGCCGCCGCCTTCTCGCGCTCGGCGGCCATCAGGGCCTGCGCCGGATTTCCGGTCATGTCGACCCGGGCAAAATAGACCTGCAGCAAGCCTGGAAGGAACACAGCGCCTTCGGCGGCATGGATCCATTCCAGATAACGTGGAAATTCCGGTGAGCTGGGGCGCGGGTGCAGGTGATAGTCGGTATCATAGCGACCCATCAGGTATTCCGCGATGGCGCCGGTCTCGGCGATGACGACATCCCCATCTTCCAGCAATGGCGACTTTCCCATCGGGTGGATCTTTAGCAACTCCGGCGGCGCGAGGTTGGTCTCTTCATTGCGTTTGTAGTGCACGATCTCGTGCGGCACGCCGAGTTCGGCAAGCAACCAGACGATCCGCTGCGACCGGGAGGCGTTGAGATGGTGGAGCTTCAGCGTCATGTGGCGTTTCCTCTGGATGCGTTGATTTTATCGCGCGCCAGGACGTCCAGCGCTGTTATGCATCGCATTTGGCCCTATGTATCTGCACATGCAAGCTTTTGCCGACCTGCTGGAACGCCTGCTGCTGACGCCCTCGCGGAACGGCAAGCTGCAATTGCTCACCAGCTATTTCGCCAGCGCGCCAGACCCTGACCGGGGCCATGCCCTCGCCGCCCTGACGGGCGAGCTGGACCTGAAAAGCATCAAACCCGCCGCCATCCGCGCCCTCGCCGAAGAACGGATGGACCCGGTCCTGTTCAACATGTCCTACGACTATGTCGGAGATCTCGCCGACACGGTCAGCCTCGTCTGGCAAGGCGAGCACGGGGCGAACCGGACGCCGCCCCTTTCGGAGATCGTGGAAACCCTCCAGGACGCAACACGCGCCGAAGCCCCCCGTCTCGTCGCCGGCTGGCTGAACGGGCTGGACGCGACCGGGCGCTGGGCATTGCTGAAACTGATCATGGGCGGCCTGCGCATCGGCGTCTCCGCGCGCATGGCGAAAATCTCACTTGCGAACCTCGGCGATGTCGACATCACCGAGATCGAGGAGATCTGGCACGGTCTCGCCATTCCCTATGAGCCGCTCTTTGCCTGGCTGGAGGGGCACACAAGCCGTCCGTCACCGGATATTCCAGCGCCCTTCCGTCCTGTCATGCTGGCGCACCCGCTGGTGCCGAAAGCGGACCGGGACAATGCCAACGCCATCGATCCGGAGCTCATCACACCGGACACATTCGCCGCCGAATGGAAGTATGACGGCGTACGTATCCAAGCGTCGGTCGAGGGCACGGTGCGGCGCATTTATACGCGCACCGGCGACGACATTTCCCACACTTTCCCGGATGTGCTGGCTGGCATGACATTCCAGGGCACGCTGGATGGCGAACTTCTTGTCCGCGCAGAAGACGGCGAAGGCGTCGCCCCCTTCAATGCACTCCAACAGCGCCTGAACCGGAAGACGGTCACGAAGCGGCTGATGGACAGCCACCCTGCTTTTATCCGCGCCTACGACCTTCTGCATGATGGCGAAGCCGACCTGCGCGCCCTGTCCTTTCAGGACCGGCGCAATGCGCTTGAAGACTTCATCGCCCGGCATGGAACAGAGCGGCTGGATCTCTCCCCGCTTGTCCCCGTGACGAACCTGCAGGACCTCGACACCCTGCGCATGAACCCGCCTGCCCCGGAAATCGAAGGCCTGATGCTCAAACGGTGGGACAGCGCCTATGTCGCCGGGCGGCCCGCAGGCCTCTGGTACAAATGGAAGCGCGATCCGTTCCTGGTCGATGCGGTTCTGCTCTACGCTCAACGCGGGCATGGCAAGCGGTCGGGCTTCTATTCCGATTTCACGTTCGGCGTCTGGAAGGGCGAAATGCTGACACCCGTCGGTAAAGCCTATTTCGGCTTTACCGATGAAGAGTTGAAGCAGCTCGACAAATTCGTCCGTGAAAATACGATTGAACGCTTCGGGCCTGTTCGTTCGGTCACACCCGAAATCGTTCTGGAAGTCGCTTTTGAGGGCCTGCAGCGGTCGGCCCGGCACAAATCGGGCCTTGCCATGCGGTTTCCGCGTATCAATCGCATTCGCTGGGACAAGCCCGCAGAAGAGGCAGACCGGCTGGAAACGCTGGAAGCCATGTTGCCGGAATAGGAAACGCATAAGAAAAGGCCGGGCGCATCAAACGCCCGGCCTTCAGTAAGTCTGGAATTTCGTCTGTTATCAGACGGATTCCTTGAGTTCTTTCGCAACGCGGAAAGCAACTTTCTTGGAAGCCTTGATCTTGATGGCTTCGCCGGTTGCCGGGTTGCGGCCCATGCGGGCCGGACGCTTGCGCACTTCCATCGTGCCAAGGCCCGTGAAACGGACTTTTTCGCCCTTCTTCAGGCGCTTCGTGGTCATCGTGACCAGATCGCCCAGAACGGCTTCAGTCTGCTTTTTCGTCATGCCATGCGCTTCGGCCAGTTCAGCAGCCAGCTGGCGCAGGGTGACGGTCACGACCTTCTTCGGCGCAGCAGCTGTTTTCGCAGCGGTGCGTGCAGCAGGCTTTGCAGCCGGCTTCGCAGCAGCAGTCCGACGGGTGGTCGTTGCCGCTTTGGCGGCGGGTTTCGCAGCGGCCTTCTTGGCCACAGGTTTCTTTGCCATGAGCAAATTCCTCTATTCCGACTCAAATGAGTCGGCAGGCGAATAGCGTAAAAATGCCCGCCTGCCTTGCTTTTTTTCAGTTCGGCGCAATTTTCTTCAGACACGAACCCTGCCACACAGTGACCATGAAATCGCGTCTTCCCCTCATTCTGCTCGCACTCGGAATCCTTCAGCCCCTGTCCGGTGCGCTGGCCCCGCTGCTTGGAATTGGCACACCCATCGGCGAAGCAACGCGCGGAATACAGGCGCCGGAACAACCGCTTCCCGCCTACTTTTCGATCTGGAGCCTTATTTTTGGGGCATATATTGCCTTTGCCTACCTCACATGGCGCCATCGCGAGCCATGGATGTTTCGCATCGCCCTGCCGCTCGCAGGCGCCGGCTTGGCAAACATCGTGTGGATGCTGAGCGCGCAATTGATTGCCGTGCAGCGGCTCGACTTCGTGCTCCTGTTCCCCATTGCTGCTTTGTCATGGACTGCCGCCGCGCGTTTCGACCGCATGCGCGGCATGGGCGGAAACCCGCAAAAACTTATTGCCGACGCTGCGACAGGACTGCTCTCCGGCTGGATCCTGGTGGCGATCGGGATCTCCGTGCCGCTGGTGATTCGCGGCTTTGCCGGTCTGGGCCCAACCGATCTTCCTTGGCAGATGCTATGGATCTTTTTAGGAACTGCTGCGTTGGGATCATGGATCTTTGCGCGCTATGTCAGCCGCAGCCTTTGGTTCTTTGCCGCCCTCGCCTGGGGGCTTATGGGTGTCATCGCAAACAATTGGACTATGACGGGAATGGGATGGCTTGCCATCATGACGGCCGTCTCCGGCGGCCTGATCCTCGGCCTGCGCCTCCTGCGCGGCGCGGATGGAACGACCGTCCCAGCCTGAAACGACGACGGAGTAAAAAATGGAATTTCTGAACAATATCGACTGGGAAGCCCAGATGGCGGAGCATTGGCCTGTGATCGCTGCCTATGCACTGAAAGTGCTGGGGGCCCTCATTGTGCTGATCGCCGGTCTGCGCATTTCCGGCTGGATCGCTTCCCTCGTCCGCAAACAGGCGCTCAAGCGGCCGAACATCGACGACACGCTGGGCAGCTTTTTCGCCTCCATCACACGCTGGTTCCTGACGGCGGCAACCATTATCGCCGCGCTACAGCTGTTCGGCGTTCAGGCGACCAGCTTTGTGGCCATTCTCGGCGCCATGACCCTGGCCATCGGCCTGTCGCTGCAAGGCGCGCTCGGCAACATTGCGTCCGGCATCATGGTCATGCTGTTCCGCCCCTACAGTGTCGGCCAGTATGTCGAACTGGCCGGCGAAGGCGGTACCGTAAAAGACATCAATCTGTTCCAGACCATTCTCGCCTCCCCCGACAATGTTCAGATCATCGTTCCAAACAGCCAGGCGATCTCCGGCGTCATCCGCAACTATGCCGGATACCCGACCCGGCGCATCGATCTTGTCTTCAGCGTCGACTATGGTGACGGCCTGGAGAACGCGATGGAAGTGATCGAACGTGCCATCAAGGCCGATGACCGCGTGCTGGCAGACCCGGCGCCCGTCGTGCGGGTCAACACGCTGGGCGCCAGTTCTGTGGACATCGTGGCGCGTCCATGGGTGAAAACCTCTGACTATTGGGAAGTTCGCTGGACGCTGACCCGGACCGTGAAAGAAGCGCTCGACGCGGCCGGTATTTCGATCCCGTATCCGCATCAGGTGAATATCACGCGTGAAGTCAGTTGAAGCGCATCAGACTGCGTGACAGAAGATTCGGATGAAGCTTCCGATCGACACCACCGGCTGGCCGCCATGGGCCGCAACGCTCGAACCCTATGTGGAGAAATGGGGCATTGTTCTCCTGTCGGCAATTGCCGTCTGGATCGTTGCCAGCCTGTTGCGGCGCCTTGTGCTGCTGATCGGCAAGAAAGCCTTGTCCAAGGACAAGGAATTCGAAGGCTCGAACTGGGACCTTGCCGCTTCCATCACCCGGGTCTTCGCGCTGATCCTGCTCAGCCCCATTCCGCTTGGCCTCGCGGGTTACGACTGGGAAGCCATGGTGGAGCAGCGCGGGCCCGGCGCGATCGGGGCTGTCGCAATCCTGGTGATCGCCGTGATCATTGCCAACGGCGTCGCCCGCTCGCTGCGGCGGTTCGGGCGCAAGGCCCATCGACGCGCAGGGGCGGACGATACGCTGTTCGCCTTTGCGGCGTCCCTGTTCAAATATCTGATCTTCGCCGTCGCGATCGTCTTTGCCCTGACACAATTGGGCTTCCCGACCGCCTCGCTGGCAGCCCTGCTCGGCGCTGCGGGTCTCGCCATCGGTCTTGCCCTGCAGGACACGCTGAAGGCCGTTGCCGCCGGCATCATGCTGGCAATCTTCCGGCCATTCCGTATCGGCGACTATGTCAGCGCAGCCGGGCTTGATGGCGAAGTGATCGACATCACCCCCTTCCTCACGCAGGTGAAGCAAATCGACAATAAGATCGTCTCCATCACCAATGACAAGGTGTGGGCCGAGCCGCTGATCAATCATACAAGGCAGACGCGCCGGCGCCTCGATCTCTATTTCGACATTTCCTATGATGACGACATGGACCTGGCGCTCCGGCTCGTCCGCGAAGTGGCTGACGCCCATCCGCGCATCCTCGCAAATGATGACACCTGGGTTGGCATCCACGCGCTCGCCTCTTCCAGTGTGCAGGTCAGATTGCGCGCCTACGTGGCCACACCGGAATTTATCGATGTCCGCGCGGACGTCACCAAGGCAGTGAAAGAAGCCTTCGATGCAAACGGTGTGACCATCCCGTTCCAGCATGTCGTCTACGTCCCGTACAAAGCGCCTGGCAGCGACGAAGAAAAGACACAGGCCGCGCCTCCCCCGATGGCCCCCGGGACAGATGACTGACACACCGCCCCCAAGCGATCCGGCGCCTGCGCCACCACCGCCGGAAAAGCCCGGAAAGCCACCGAAACGCCCACTGCTGCTGCGCCTGTTCGGCATCAGCCTCTGGGGCGGGGTCAAACTGACCGGGCTCTGCATCCTTGTCGGCTTCTTCGTACTGGCAGCGAACTTCAACCCGGCCGCTCAGGATGCGAACATTCCGGGGGCATTGGCCGCAATTGCGAAACAGGCCCTCTCAGCCGCAGGCTGGGCGATCCGAAATTTCTGGAAACCCGCGCTGGCAGGCGCCACGATCGTTCTCCCGCTCTGGGTTCTCTGGCGCCTGATCGGCCTGCCGTTTCGCAAGTAAATTGCCTCTGACGCCGCGTTGAGGCTGGTCAGCCCGCCTCCCTGTCATATGATCCCCTCAAACAAAGATCCCGGGAGGACATCATGGACACAAGCAAACTCATGTATCGCGACGGCCTGATGAAGGACGAGCGTATCCTGATAACAGGCGGCGGCACCGGCCTCGGCAAGGAAATGGCCGAAGGCTTCCTGAAGCTCGGCGCCGAAGTGCACATCTGCGGCAGGCGTGGCGGTGTGTGCGAGGAGACTGCGACCGAACTCATGGACAAGCATGGCGGCAAGGTCGTGCCGCATGCCTGCGATATCCGGGTCGCAGAAGCCATCACCGACATGAATGATGAGATCTGGGCCAAGCATGGCCCGCTCACCGGCCTGATGAACAATGCCGCGGGCAATTTCATCTCTCGTACGGAAGACCTCTCGATCCGCGGCTTTGATGCAATTTCCAACATCGTGTTCCGCGGGTCCTTCTACATGACGCACGACATCGGCAAGCGCTGGATTGACCAGAAGCTGAAGGGCAATGTCTGCTCCATCCTGACGACGTGGGTATGGAATGGCGGGCCGTTGGTGGTGCCATCCGCCATGTCGAAAGCCGCCGTTAACACGATGACACAATCGCTTGCCGTCGAGTGGGGCCGATATGGCCTGCGCTTCAATGCAATCGCACCCGGCCCCTTCCCCACCAAGGGCGCCTGGGCACGCCTGTCACCGGATTCAGGCGAGAGCAGCATGGAGCGCGGCGTCGCCAACCCGATGGGGCGCGTCGGCGAAATGCATGAGCTTGTGAACCTTGCCGTCCTGCTGATGGCGCCGGGCGCCGAGTACATCAACGGCCAGACCATTGCGATCGACGGCGGAATGTACAACGCATCCGGCGGAAACTTCAGTGCGCTGGCCGCCTGGAGCGACGAGCAATGGTCTGCAGCCCGCACCGCGATTGAAGGCGCGAATGCAGAGGACAAAGCCAAACGAACCGTATAGGTTGCGAGCGTTTCGCAATCAGATGATCGGCCCGGAATGACGACAACACCGCAGACGCCCCCTGACGACGGTATTCGCGCTTTGGCGGCCCGCCTCACCGAGTTGCAATCGGACCGGGCGGGCCTGATCGCCGGGCTCACGGGTTCAGTCGCTTCCGGCAAGACGACACTTGCCGGGGCGCTCGCCGACATGCTGGACGATACACTGGAAGTCGAAACCGTATCGACCGATGGCTTCCTGTTCCAGAACAGCGTGCTGGCCGAACGTGACCTGACCCTTCGCAAGGGCTTCCCGGAAACCTATGACCATCAGTCTCTCGGCGAAGCCCTCAGTGCCCTGCGCAATGGCGAGGCGCCGTTCCCGGCCTACAGCCATGTGACCTATGACGTGGACCCGGCGCTGACGCGCACCATCGTGCAGCCAGACGTGCTCATCCTCGAAGGCCTCGGCTTCCAACCGCTGTCCCCGCCCCCGAGAGGGACGCATGAGCCGGACCTGCTGATCTATCTCGACGCCAGCGAGGATGACCTGCTCGCCTGGTTCCTGGAGCGTTTCGTGCGCCTCTGGAATGACGCCCGGAACGATCCGTCATCCTTCTATGCGAATTTCCTGCACATGGCGGAACCGGAATTGCTCGAATTCGCTCAATCCGTCTGGGAGCGGATCAACCTGCCGAACCTGCGAGAGAACATCGCCCCGCTGAAACAGCGGGCCGACATCATTCTCTTCAAGACCCGCGACCATACAGTCACCATCGCGGAAGACAGGCTGCTGTGATGCGCTAGTTCACACCGGAAATCTCATCCAGATATTTAAGGGTCGCAGGCGCGGTCCAGACACGCTCCTGGGTCGTGATACCACCTTCAAACACAGCATAGGGGACACCACCCGGCGCAAAGATGATATTTGTTGGCAACGACATTTCGAAAACCGACTGACCACTCGCATCCAGGAAGGCATCCACGCCTGCCCTGTCTGCAATGTATGGTGTCAGACCCCTCACCTGCTTACGGGCGAAAAGGGCGCCCACGGCGTCTTCCGTATCATTCTGCATCGGATCGACATTGACGGCGATTAGGGTAATGCCCTTCTCCGCATAAAGCGGAACAGCCTCACCCATTTCCGGAAGCTCATGGACACAAGGGGCGCACCAGCTGGCCCAATAATTCAGGATGACCCACCCGTCCTTTGCTTCGTCGAGTGCCACCCCAACATCGCCAGAAACGTTCCGGGGCCAATGAACATCAGCATCCGGTTCATATAACTGTCCTAAAGGCACACTACTCAAGCCATCAGGCAATTTCTTGAGTCGTCGCTTCGCGAGTTCCGCCCGCTTCTTTGCCAGTTGTTCCTGACCCTTCGTGTAATTTCTTGCCTCGCTCTCGAGAAAAGCCGCATTGCGGTGCTGTTCGCGCAACTGATCCGGAAGTGCCGACAGGTCGACCAGATTGGGATTGCCACCAGGGCCAATTCGCAGACCGATGAAAACGCCGAAAGCGATTCCGGTAACCAAAGCGATGCCGGTCCACGCCCAGGATACGCGAGTCATGTGCACCTCCCTTGAAGTCAGCCCTCGCTGATCACCAAGAAAGGTACACTATAATACAAGCTGCTGCTGTCTACTTTAAATGTAAATCCGCGCGCGCTGCAGGAGCACTAGCGGCTGGGGTCTATCAGGTACTTCTCGCCCGTCGCCTTCGCGTTGTAGGCATGCAGCGTTTCCAGATCGAGTGCCTCTGCCAGCGAAATCGTCTTCGTGTAGTGGCTGGCAAAAGTCGTATCCAGCTCATCGATCACGCGCTTGTACATACGTGCACGCACTTCCGGGGGTGCCTTCTCCAGGAACGGTGTCAGCAGGTAACCGCTGAGGTTCCAGGCGAAACCGACACCCGGCGGCACGATGGTCGGCGACATGTCGAGCCGGCCATAGATATAGACCTGTGTCTCCGTGCCGGAGCCATAACGGGAATATTCCTTCATCTTGCGGCTGGCAGCGGCCTCCATGGCGATCAACAGCTGGCCGGCGAGCGGGCCGCCGCCAATGGCATCGAAGCCCATCGTGGCACCGGTCTCGACGAGGCCGTTGATGAGGTCCTCCATGAAGGTCGGCGAGGAGGAATTGACGATATGTTTTGCGCCAATGCCGCGCAGAATCTCGGCCTGTTCTTCCTTTCGGACAATGTTGAGGATCGGCACACCGTCCTTGAGGCAGATCTTGTTCAGCATCTGGCCAAGATTCGAGGCGGCAGCCGTATGAACCAGCGCCTCATGCCCTTTGGCCTTCATAGTTTCAACGAAAGACAGCGCGGTCAGCGGGTTCACATAGCAGGATGCGCCCTGCTCTGCCGTTGTGCCGTCCGGAAGTGCCATGCACTGCGAGACATGCAGTGTACGGTATTGCTGGTACATGTTCCCGCCAAGGCAGGTGACCATCTTGCCGAGTAGGGCCTGCGCCGCCGGAGAGTCGCCCGCCGCGATCACGGTGCCGGCGCCTTCATTGCCCACGGCCAGCGACTGACCGAGCCGAGCCTTCATGGCGCGCAGGCCGCCTTCCGGCACATCCGCCGAAATAGTCGGATTGTCTTTCGTGCCACCCTGCACGGCGGTCGACATGTCCGCGCCGCCAACAAGCAGGCCGAGATCGGACGGGTTGATGGGCGTACCTTCGACGCGCACCACCACCTGATCCGGGCCGGGTGCTTTCACCGGCGCCTCTGCAAGGGAGAGCTCGAGCTTGCCTTCCGGCGTTACCAGCGTGCGGATCTGCAGGCTTGTCTCGGGGAGTTGGTCGGCCATCATGTGTTCCTCTCTAAGAGTTTGAATTCTTGTATCTGACTCAGGGTCTTATAATGACTTTACCGACAACTTCGCGGTCGGTCATCAGGCGCCAGGCTTCGCGCCAGTCATCCAGCGGGATCTCGCGGAAGACATGCGGGTGCACCTTGCCTTCTTCGGCCCATTTGCGGATCGCGGCCTGGTTCGCGCGCCCTCGCTCCGGGAAACGGCGGCCATATTCGCCTGCGCGAACCCCCACGACCGAAAAGCCCTTGATCAGTGGCATGTTCACTTTGACTTCCGGGATCCGGCCTGACGTGAAGCCGACCACCAGAAGCCGCCCGTCGAACGCAATGCAGCGCACGCTCTCGTCAAAAACATCGCCGCCAACCGGATCGAAGATCACGTCGGCGCCTTTGCCTCCGGTCAGCGTCTTGACCTTGTCGCGGAAGCCTTGCGTGGCGTTGATCCCATAGTCGGCGCCATAGGCCAGCACCTTGTCGAGTTTTGCATCCGAAGCCGAGGTCGCAATCACGGTCGCACCCAAGAGCTTGCCCACATCCACCGCAGCCATGCCCACGCCGCCGCTGGCGCCATGCACAAGCAGGGTTTCGCCGGGTTGCAGGTTTGCCCGCACAACCAGCGCCACATAGGCCGTGATATAGGCAGCGGGAAAGGCGGCGGCCTCCGCAAAAGAGAACGGCGCGGGCTTGGCCGACAGGCTTGCGGCCGGAAGGACAGCATACTCAGCATAGGCACCGGTCTTGTTGCCGCCGATCACCTCGTCGCCCGGCTTCCATTCCGTCACGCCTTCGCCGACCGCTTCGATCACGCCGGCGACTTCCATGCCGAGTGTGAAGGGCAATTCCGGTTTGAACTGGTATTTTCCCTGACTCATCAGGAGATCGGGGAAGTTCACCCCGGCCGCCTTCACGCGGACGAGAACCTCGCCCTCCCCCGGCTCCGGTACGGCGATATCCCGCAGCTCCAGCCCGGAAAAATCATCCGTGATCCGGTGACAGACAAGCGCTTTCAAGCTGCGCCCCTAAAGCTTTGAATAAACGGCGCGGACCATGTCCGCGATTTCGAGGCAGGCCTTGCGCGAGCCCGGTGAAATCAGCGTGAAGGCCGTGAAGGCGTGGGCCAGATGTTCATAGCATTTGTGCATTACCGGCACGCCGGCATCCTTCAGGCGGCGGGCATAATCGTCGCCTTCATCGCACAGGGGATCATGCCCCGCCGTGATGACGACCGCCGGCGGCAGGCCATCCAGATGGCCCGTCTGGCCGGGTGACAGCATCCGGTCCGACTTGTCGAACCCTTCCGGCAGGTATTCCTGCATGAACCAGTCCATCGTGTCGGTGGAGAGCGAGAAGGTCTCGCTGAACTCCTTGCGCGAAGGGAATTCCTCGACAAGGTCGATGGCCGGATAGATCAGCAGCTGCATCGCTGGCAGTGGCTTGTCTTCGCGTTGCATTTCCTGCGCGATGATGGCCGAGAAATTACCCCCCATGGAATCGCCGCCCACGGACGCAACGCCTTCCGGCGCACCGAACTTCGCAGCATTACGCATGCCCCACTCATACGCCGCGCAGCAATCGTCGATCCCGGCCGGGAACTTGTGCTGTGGTGCCAGCCGATAGTCGATCGACAGGACCGGGCATTTCACCCGGCTCGCCAGAATGGAACACCAGGCATGGCAGGTTTCGAGGTCGCCGATCACGCCGCCGCCCATATGGTAGTACACCATCAGCGGCGCCTTCGGATCCTGATCGTCGGGGCGGTAGATGCGGGCCGGAATCTGGTTCTTGTTCGGGCCGGGAATGGTCAGGTCTTCGGTCCGGACGCCCAGTTCAATCGGTGCCGCGACCGAGGCGAGTGTTTCCTTCGTCACCGCCTGGACCGTCTCGGCCGGCAGGCTGGACAACGGCGGCGCATTGCGACCATTCCACGCCATCAGCTGCAGCTGGGGCTCCAGCGTCCGGCCGCGAATGGTCAGCGGCTTGCCGCCTGCCATTTTCACGAGCAGGCCGCCCGGCAGCTTCATGATGAGCTTGGTGATGGTCTGCTGAAGGCTCATGGCCGCTCCCCTGCTGTATTCTCGGGGGAAGCTTAGACCTGCCGCACGTCGCTCGCCAAGAGGGCAAGCGCCTTACTTCGCGGCAAGCTCCTTCACGCCGGCCATCAGCATCCGGGAGGCAAACTCGGTCGCGCCATCCACATCGACCGGCCGGCGGAGCAGCATGATCTCCCCCATTTCGCGGGCCGTTCCAATCGCGGCGGCGGTGAGAAACTCAATATCGATGTTTGAGGACGTGTCTGCCGACAGGATTCGCTCAAGATCTGACCGGATCTCCGCTGCGACGGCCAGCATTTCCGGCGTATCCACCCGCACGCCGATCAGCGCCATATGGGGCGCGCCTTCGGACAGGGCCTGGCGGTTCTCTTCAGCAATGAAGCTGAAATAGGCGTGATAAGCATCATGCATGTAATCATGCGCCGTGCGGGCACTGGCGCGGACGTCTTTGAGCATGTGGCGGAAGCGATGCGTGGAATCCTCCGCAATCGCTTCGAACACTTCTTCCTTGGACTTGAAGTAGTTGTAGAACGTGCCCGCGGCGAGATCGGTTTCCCGGATGATGTCCCGCACCGTCGTTGCCTCGAACCCGATCCGGGCGAAGACACGCCGTCCGGCATCCAGAATGGCCCGGCGGTTTGCTGCTTTGGAACGCGCTCTCTTGCCGGAACCCGATGCCGTTTTCACGTCAATTGTCATGAATCGCCGTCCTTACCTGCCAACACCGTGACCCACGGCGTCACCATGTGTCAACTTTTTAACGCTGCAAGGCTGCTATGCTTTTACTGCCAGAAAAATCAGGGGGTTGCCGTATTGCCAGCCCGGCGGACGTGCCAGACCAGAGCATCGCCAGCAATGTCGCAATCGACCGTCATGAACGCCCGCTGCGAATGGATCGCGCCGCGCCAGATTTCGATCCAGCTTGAGAGCAGATTCTCCCGCTCTGCCCCTTCCAGGCCGCGCGCGATCCGCAGGCCGGTTTGATGCAGGATGGCTTCATCAGCGGAGTGCTCCATCCGGGTCTCATCGCCCATGCCTGCAAACATGGCAGCCAGGAATTCTACCGCCTCCACCGGCCCACCATCCACACCGCCGACGGCGTCGGCCATGCGCCGGAAATGCTGTAGCCCCGTCAGGCGCGCCGCAAGATGGCAAAGCTCAAGCGCCCGCGCCTTTCCCAGCACATTGACCAGTTCGCGCACGCCATTGCGGATATATTCCACGGCATAGTTGCGGTTTGCCTTGGCGAGACGTTCCGGCGTCCATTCGCCGGGCGGTGGCGCTGGCTGTTTCGCAGGATCGAACGGCGGCGGGCGCTCATCCGGCGCGAAGCAGAGCCGCTCGTCTTCCGAAAGCTCGTGATCATATTCGCGGAAATAGCCGCAAAGACCGAACTGGCCAGTCATGTCTTCCGACACGCAGACAAAGCCGAGGCGCGGATTGCCAAGCGAGACGCCGTTCTGGCCATACCAGCCGCGCAGGAAGCCCCGGCTCGCCTCGACCGGAACGCCGCAGATCACTGCACCGTCATACATCCAGCGCGGATAGCGGAAGCGCACCCAGGCCTTGGTGTCGCTCTCCTCCATATATTCGACGGCCACACCGCCGACGCCGTTTGAGAGCACGTGATACTTCGCGCAGGCCACCGCGTCCGGCTCGCCATCGAGCCCCAGCTTGCGGAAGGAGGACAGGAACTTGTCCTCATGCTGACGGCGGAACAGGCGGAACATCCAGTCGCCGACCACCTCAGGCCCCTCCCGCGTTGCCACCATCAGTTCCAGTCCCAGCAGGTACTGGTGGTGCAGCCCGGCCTGGGCCTCGATCGCGGCGGTGTTCAGCGCCATGCCCTACCCTGCCTCCGCCATGGCGCCTGCCAGCGGGCCGGTGTCCCCGTCCATCCGGCGGCGGCGCATCATGTTCAATGCCATGCCGAATGCGACGCGCAGCATGATCAGGATCAGCACGCCGAGCAGCGGCTGGCCAAAAGCCATCATCAGGCCTGCCCCCAGGATGATTGCGACGTGCAAAGTGACGATCCGGCCATAGGGCGCGAACATTTCGGTCGGCAGCTGGGTCTCGCGATAGCCGCCGCGGATAACGTAATCGACCAGGTAGAAGACGGCGTTCACCGCGATGATCGCCGCGACGAACCAAAGCATGTAAGGCCCGGTGCCAAGCGCCCAGTCGACGAGCGTGCGCATGCCGTCTATCCCGGGGGCGGCATCGCCAACCTTTCCGCCTGCAAAGGCGCTGAGGAAGATGCCGTGGCCGAAGCAGAACATGCCATAGTGCACGGTAAAGAACGGCACCATGAAGGCCGCCGCCGCGAGGTTCAGGATATTGGCCGCGACAGTGCCGATCATGCGCAGGATGGTGAAGGCGCCGATGACAAGGTTTTCCAGCCAGTAGAGCGCGACCAGCGGCACAGCCTTCCAGCCGAAGAACACGACGGCGATCAGGGGCAGCAGGTCGACCAGCAGGGTCAGCCACGCCATCGGGTCGCGATAGGTACGGGCAAACAGGTCAGGATCGAAAAATCGGCTCATTCCGGTGCGTTGCCTGCAGGCACGAGGTCCGGCAAGGGCGTATCGGTCTGTATATAGGTGAAGGCATGGCCCGGCCACCATTCACCGTCATCGCCAAGGAATTCCGACACACTGGACATGGTGCCATCCGCATTTATGCGTCCTGTGGAGCGCACTTTGAGGATGTGCGGCAGGCCTTTGACGTCTTCCTCCGCGGTCCAGCTGCCATCCGGGTTGAGCGTGAAAGTTCCGCTCGTGCGGAAGTTGGCGCTAGTGATGTAGACATAATCCAGCACACCCGGCGTTCGTGTCAGCTGGACATAGGTAATCCCGCCATAGGAGCCATCCTCCAATACGTGACGGTTGACCAGCACACTGCCGCCCAGATCCCAGTCCCATTCCGAATAGTCCGCTGGCTGGCCGTGTTCCTTGTCGGCTTCGCCCGGCTCGCCCCGCCACCGCGTCCCGGCGAGGTCCGCCAGCACGCCGAAGCCATACTCGGCGGCCGGAGCGTCCTGAATTGTCTCAACTTCTTCAGCCGCTGCCAGCGACACGGCTGGCGGAACCTGCGCACACGCCGCGATGGCCAGGACAGCCGCCCAGATCGTGAAACGCCTCGACATGCCCGTTTCCTCCACCCTTTTGTTCTTAATCCGTCAGCTGCCGGCCGGATTATAGGCCGGGAACTCAAACGGATTGCGCGGGGCAAGCCCCTTCGACCCTCTGGGATTATTATAATTGCCGGTCAGAATCTCGAAATGCAGATGGATCGCCGTTGCATTGCCGGACCGGCCCATCATGCCGATTTCCTGCCCGAAGCCAACTTCGGTGCCGGCCCGGATACCCTGGGCAAAATGGTCTAGGTGGGCGTAGCGCGTATAGACGCCGCCGCCATGATCGATGAGGACCATGTTGCCATAGCCAGTCGAGACGCGCGCTTCGAGGATACGCCCTGGCGCAGCGGCATAGATCGGCCCGGCTGGAATGGACTGAAGGTCAATCCCGTCATGGCGCCGGGCGGAGCGGATGCCGAAACCTGACGACAGGCAGACATCGTTCGCCGGCGCCGTCGCCAGCACCACCGAACCGACAACGATGATCGGCTTGTAGTCGACCACCCAGAAATCGCTGTCCATGGGCGGCGCGTTGGTCACATAGATCCCCCCGCACGAGCGGAGATAGGCATTTGGCTGGAAGGCGCCCTGCGCGGCCGAGACCTGTGGCGGCCCCGGCGGCGGGGTGTAGGCCCGCACCTGTGGCGGCGGGGGCGATGATGCACAGCCCGCCAGGAAAATCAGTGTGAGTGCAGCCCCCAGCAGCTGCCTCATGCGTGAGCCCTTGCGCGTTTCATGCCCTTCTCGATCTCCTTCAGCAGGTCGCGGCAGTAGAGGTTGAAGTCCACCTGCATGCGGTGGCGCGGGCTGTCATAGAAGTGCCCGAGATGCTCCTTCTCGTCCTCGACAGTAATGCGCTCCATTTCCGCAGCATCGGGGAAAGCGTACTCGCCATCAAGGGCTGCTGCGACCAGTTTGGACTGCTGTTCGGCAAAATTCACAAGGGTCGGCAAGGGCTGGGCGAGGCCGAGGAAGAAGATGGTCTCGCGGCCCGGCTTCACCATCCGCTTGTAAAGCGGGAAGACATTGTCCTTCGGCGTCAGGTCGTCCTGCTTCAGGAAGGGGAAGGTTACGTTGTAGCCCGTCGCCCAGATGATCGCGTCAACCTGTTCGCGCGTGCCGTCGGTGAAGACGACGCCGTCGCCATCCAGCTTCTCGATGCCGGGTTTCGGCGTGATGTCGCCGCAGCCGACGCGGGTCAGGAATTCGCCTGACACGGACGGGTGGCCCTCCAGCGGCTCATGGTCCGGTTTCGGCAGGCCATAATCCTCCATCATGCCGATGGTTTTCTTGATCTTGCTGCGCGCCAGCTTGCGGCCGAGGCCTGACGGCATCCAGGCCGGCAGCACGGCCTTGTCCGCCGGTTTACCGTCCATGTATTTCGGCAACACCCAAACCCCGCGGCGCATGGAGATGAACAGCTTTTCCGCCAACGGGCGCTGGGACAGCTCCGACGAGATATCCATCGCCGAGTTCCCTGCCCCGACAATCATCACGCGCTTACCGCGGAAGTCGTACGGATCGAACGGGTCTGTATAGTTATGGGAGTGGACCTGGTAACCATCGAAATGCCCGGGATAAGTGGGCGTGCGCGGGTCCCAATGGTGGCCGTTGGCAACGATGACGGCGTCGTATTCACGCGTCTCACCGGTCGACAAAGTCACTTTCCAGCGGCCGCCCGGCAGGTCTTCGACATTCGTGACAGCCGTGTTGAACGTGATCGTCTCGCGCAGGCCGAAATGATCCACATAGTCGTGGAAATACTGCAGAAGCTGGGCGTGATGCGGGAAGTCCGGCCAGTCCTCCGGAACGGGATAATCCTCGAAGGCCAGGCGCCATTTCGACGTATCGATATGCAGCGACTGGTAACAGGACGAGGCCCCGTTCGGGTTCTTGTAGTACCAGTTCCCGCCAATATCGTCCGACATTTCGAAACAATCGTATGGCAGGCCCTTGTCCTTCAGCCGCTTGGCCATCGTGAAGCCCGAACATCCTGCGCCGATAATGCAGGTCTTCGGCTTGCCCGTTCCCTCGAATGCCATAGTTTCCTCCTGACCTGTGGTCATGTGTATGTTCTTTTTCAGCCGGATGTTATCCGAGGCGAAAGGCAGGTCAAATGAATGAGGCCCCATATGGAAGATGACGCGACGCCAACTGCCGAACCCTGGCAGGTCATGGGAGAAAACCTGGAAATCATGACCGGCGGCATCCCATGGGGACGCCGGATGAGCTTCCGCGTTACCAAGCTCGAAAAGGGCCGCGTCTGGGGCATTCAGCCCTGGAAAGAGCGCCTTGTCGGCGATCCGGACACCGGCGTCATCCATGGCGGCGTGCTGACGTCTTTCCTCGACAACCTCTCCGGCATGGCGGCGAGTTCCGCGCTCGACAAGGCCCGCTTCGTTTCCACGCTGGACCTGCGTATCGACTATATGCGCGCGGCTGAACCGCACCGGGAAATCCTCGGTGAGGCGGAATGCTACCACATCACCCGCAGTGTCTGCTTCACCCGTGCCTGGGCCTATCATGAGAGCCGGGAAAAGGTGATCGCCACCGCCGCAGGCGCCTTCGCCATCAACAAGCCGCGCTCGGTTGAATCGCTGAGGACCAGATAATGTCTGAAGATACACTCTCGACCCGCGCCGAACAGGTACAGGCCTTCCTGGCCCGCACGCCCTTCGCGCAGGAAATCGGCATGCGCTGCGAAGTCATGGGCGATGAAATGACAGCCGTCATGCCGTTCCAGAAGAAACTGATCGGGAATTTCACGATCCAGGCCCTGCATGGCGGCGCCATCGCGGCCTTTCTGGAACTGACCGCCATGGCACAGGTCTACCTCGTGACCGAACACCTGGAACGCCCACCCCGGCCGATCAATATATCGATCGACTATCTCCGCCAGGGCCACGCCCAGGACACGTTTGCCCGCGCGACCATCACCAAGATGGGCCGGCGCATATGCTCGGTCCGGGCCGAAGCCTGGCAGGGCGAGCGGTCAAAACCGGTCACCAGCCTTCTTGCGCATTTCAAGGTGAGTGGCGACTGAGGGGGTGGATAAGGTCCCCTCCGGACCATCACGAACACCGTCTATAGACCATATATAGACCGTCTATACGGCCCCTCTTCCTATGGAAAAGCGCGGGCGAGGGCGAGGTTCCACTGAAGGTCGGCCTCCCAGTTCGCATCGTTCTCTTCCATCAGGGCGAGCCGGACGACGATCAGGTCCCGGCTCGGCACGATGAAGATTGTCTGGCCTTCATGCCCCTGAGCATAGAACGCGTCGCCTTCACCCGGCAGCAGCCAGAAGCCGGCGCCATAGAAATCCACCGGGCCACCCGGCGGCGGTGTGCGGGTCATGTCGACCCAGCCTTCCGGCAGGAGACGTTCGCCATCCCAGATGCCATCGCGCAGATAGAGCAGACCGAATTTCGCATAGTCCCGCGCCGTGGCCCAGACATGCGAGCCGCCCAGATAGGTGCCTGACAGGTCGAACTCCGGCTGGGCATCCATGCCGAGCGGCTTGAACAGGACCTGATCGATCCAGGCCGCCATCGGCGCATCGGCCGGCTTGCAGGAATCCTCAGCCGACGCGGTGGAGCACCAGCTATTGGCGCCGATGACATTCTGGAGCGCGCGGCCGACCAGGCTGAAACTGGCCGTCGAGTAATTCCACCTTGTGCCGGGCGCATACTTCAGCGGGAACGAATCCCGGATATAGCCGATCACGTCGAACTGACCTGCGCCATACATCATCTGGGCCACATCATTGGCTTCGAGAATGTCGGACTCGAATTCGTGATATTCCAGCCCGTCGGTCATGGTGATCCACTGGCGCCAGGTAATGGCCGCACGCGGATCACCTTCAGAAAACACGCCGGGCATCGGCGCATCGATATCGTCTACCAGGCCGAGTTGCACCGCGCGGCCCACCAGCGCCGAGGTAACGGATTTGGCGAGGCTCCATGACATGTGCCGCGTACCGGCGTCGAACCCGTCCCGGTAAACCTCCGCGACCAGCCTGCCCTTGTGGACGATCACCACCGCATGGGTCTCGCCGCCAAGGTCCCCCCGGCCGCCGACCATGGCGATGTCCAGCAACTCCTGTATCTCGCCGGCATGCTCCGCCGGAAGCGCGCCGCTCTCCCAACCCGCACTTGGCCAGGCCACCCCATCCGGCTGGGCCGGCAGCGGCACAAGCGCCTGCGCTACGGCAAACGGCGCGGCAATGCAGGCAAGGCAGATCAGGAATATGTTGCGCAACATGGCGCTTCTCTCCTATTGTCCTGATCCGGACTTAGGGGAAAAAAGTGAAACACGTCAAAGCACTTCTGGTCTTAGCAGGTATTATTGCGTTCTCCGCTGGGTTGATAGCTGTATTTTACCCCAACCAGCAGGCAGCGCATGCAGACTCACTCGCCCGGGCGGAGATTCTGGCTTCCCTCGGTGCCAAGCAGGTCTGCTCCTGCCTTCACATCGCAGAGCGTGACCTGGACAGCTGCCAGCGCGATTTCACCTTCGACATGACCGGCATTTCCTATACGGATGAAAATAACACAACCCGGGCCATGTCGCATGACGGCCAGGTAAACGCGCAAGCGAAATTCACCCCCGGCCTTGGCTGCACCCTGATCGCGCCATGAAGCGCGCCCTGTTCGCCTGCCTCCTGCTGATCGGTGGGTGCACCGCCGCGCCGGACATGGAAGGCGGACACCCGCTCGGCTGGATGAGCGGGTGCTGGGAGAATGCGGACGGGGACTATCGCGAAGTCTGGTCCGCGCCTGATCATGGCTATCTGTTCGGATATGCTTTGGCGCTGAAGGATGACCGGGTCAGCTTTTTCGAACAGTCCCGCATCGACCCCGGCAAGGGCTTTACCTTCAATGCCTACCCTGCCGGCAAGGGTCCTTCCCCGTTCCGGGAAATCGAGCGCGGCGCCTCCCACATCGTGTTTGCCGATCCAGGCCACGACTATCCGCAGCGCATCCGCTACGCCCGTGAAGGCGACCGGATGACGGCGGAAATTTCGCTGATCGATGGCTCGCGTGGACAGGGCTTTGCCTTCCGGCGCTGCCGGAACTGACATTCACTCGCCGAGACGCTGGATCTCTGCCGGGTCTCCCGCGAACAGGGACTGGTATTCCGGCTTCAGCAGGTTCCGGAAATCGGCTTCCGGCACCGTGATGTGATAGGCTCCCTCTGCATACGAACCGATTTCGTATGGCGCGTAGTGCAGCGCGAACCCGCCGAGCTTCCCGGCTTCGGTCGATGCGACAAGACTGATATTGCCGGCCAGAACATCTGAAACACCCATGGCGTCCTTAGACTCGCCAAGGAACATTTCATAACTGTCGGGAGACCCGCTACGATCCGTCTTGGCCCGCGCCACCAATTCATACACCTTCGGGGCCAGCGCAGCCGCGGCGGCTTCCTTGTCGGAGAAAAGGTTTCCGATCCGCATCCGTTCACCGGTCTGCGTGTTATAGATGCGCCCGTCGGTCATATAGTTGCCGTGCGCCCCACCGGTGTGGGTGTAGATAAATCCCTCCAGCCCGGCGAGCGGCCCGGCGGCGCCGGTCACCTGCCAGTCGATTTTCATGGCATAGGGCCGGAAATAGTCCGGATCCATTTTCTGGTAGGTCTTGGCATCTTCCAGCATGGCATCGATGCGGGCCTGCGCATCCGCCACGATGTCCTGTGCCAGCTCCGGGGTGAAGGAAAAGACCGCTTCATCGATGCTGACGTCTGCAGTCAGAACATCATTGTCCACCACGATCGTGCGCGGCATGGCGGCCAGGATCGCTTCCGGAGATTCCGCAGGCGTTGCCTGTGCCTCCCCGTCAGTCGTGTCCGTGCCGGTCAGTTCCGCCACGGGCGGAGAATTGGATGTGCCCCCGGCTTCCCCTGCCTGCCCGCAGGCCCCGGAAAGGCTGGCCATCAAAAGGGCGGCAGAGAGAAGCAGGGTTTGTTTCATCGTCTTTTTCTACAGGCTCAGCAGTTCTGCGTCACCTCCCTGTGCCGTGATATTCACGGTCAGCGCCCTTTCTGCGGCGAAGCGATGGAGATAATGCGGCCCGCCGGCCTTGGGCCCGGTGCCGGAAAGGCCTTCCCCGCCGAAGGGCTGCACGCCGACGACCGCACCGATCATTGACCGGTTCACATAGGTGTTGCCGACCGGGCAAGCCGCGCGGACTTCCTTGTAGAAGCTGTCGAGGCGCGAATGCACACCCAGCGTCAGGCCATAGCCCTTGGCGTGGAGTTTGGCGCCAACCTCGTCAATATCGTCCGGGTCGTAGCGGATCACATGAAGGATGGGGCCGAACTTCTCTTCCGTAATCTGATCGAGCGAGGACAGCTCCACCAGCGCCGGGCCGAAACCATAACCTTCGCGGCCGATCTGGCCGGCATCGATCTGGTGGAGGACTTTCGCACGGGACTTCATGTCTTCGAGGTGTGCCTCCAGCATGTCGCGCGCCTCGGCATCGATGACCGGGCCGATGTCCGTTTCAGGCAGGGCCGGGTCGCCAAGTTTCAGCTCATCCATCGCGCCGATCAGGCCTTCGATCAGATGGTCGGCGGTGGCTTTCGGCAGGAAAGCAACGCGCAGCGCCGAACAGCGCTGGCCCGCCGATCCGAAGGCGGAGATGATCATGTCATCCAGCACCTGTTCGCGCAGGGCCGTCGTGTCGACGAACAGGCCGTTCAGGCCGCCGGTCTCCGCGATCAGCGGAATGATCGGCCCATCTCGGTCCGCCAGGGTGCGGTTGATCATGCGGGCGGTGTTCGTGCCGCCGGTGAAACAGACGCCGGAAACCCGCAGATCAGAGGTCAGCTTCGCCCCGACCGTCTCCCCCTTGCCGGGCAGCAGGTGTAGCGCATTCACAGGCAGGCCGGCCTTGTGGAACAGTTTCACTGCCTCGAACGCGATCAGCGGCGACTGTTCAGCCGGCTTGGCGACAACCGTGTTGCCCGCGGCGAGCGCCGCAGCGACCTGCCCGGTGAAGATCGCCAGCGGGAAGTTCCAAGGGGAGATGCAGCAGAAGACGCCCCGTCCGTGCAGGGACAGATGGTTGGTCTCCCCGGTCGGACCCGGCAGGCGCACAGGCCCGGCGAAATCCTTTTCGGCGCCCATTGCATAATAGCGCAGAAAATCGACCGCTTCGCGCACTTCGGCGATGCCGTCATTCAGCGTCTTGCCGGTCTCGCGCGCCATCAGGGCGATGAGACGGGGCATGTTGTCTTCCAGTGCCTCGGCCATGGCGCGCAGATGGCTCGCCCGCTGCGGCCCGCCAAGCTTGTCCCATTCCGGCTGGAAATTGACCGCCGCGTCCAGCGCGCGGTCCATCGCAGCCTCGCTGGCCTCCTTGCAGGCACCCAGCACGGTCTCGGTATGGAAAGGCACGCGGCAGAGCTCTCCGCCGCCGGTGTCCGGTTTGCCGGAAACGATCGCCCCAGCCGCAATGGCGGGACTGTCGCGGAATGTGCGGATGGCGGCGGCGATGTCGTCGCGTACATTTTGCTGCGACAGGTCAAGGCCAGACGAGTTACGCCGTTCCGGGCCGTAAAGACGCGGCGGCGTCGGGATACGCGGGTGGCGGCGCGGGCCGGCCTCCACCTTGGTGATCGGGTCGGCGACGACCTGTTCGGCCGGCACATCCGGATCGAGGAAGGAATGCACGAAGCTGGTGTTCGCACCGTTCTCCAGCAGGCGGCGGACAAGATACGGCAACAAATCCTTGTGCGCACCGACCGGGGCATAGACCCGCACTTTCTTGCCGGCCTTTGCCGCCGCATAAAGCGCCTCGCCCATGCCATGCAGGCGCTGGAACTCGAACGCCGTGACGCCCATGGAGTCTGCCATAAGGTCTACGGTCGCCAGCGTATGGGCATTGTGCGTGGCAAATTGCGGATAGAGGACCGGGCTCGCCTCAAGCAGCTGTTTCGCGCAGGCGAGATAATGGAAATCCGTGCCCTGCTTGGTGGTGAAGACCGGAAAGTTCGGGAAGCCTTCGACCTGGGCGTGCTTGATCTCGCTGTCCCAATAGGCGCCTTTCACGAGGCGCACCATGAAGCGTTGACGGGTGTCGCCAGCCAGCTGTTTCAGTTTCTCGATGACGCCGCGGGCGCGCTTCTGATAGGCCTGCACGGCAATGCCCAGCCCGGACCAGCCCTTGAGCGACGGCTCTCGCGCGAGCGCTTCCATCAGCTTCAGGGAGATCACCAGCCGGTCGGCTTCTTCCGCATCCAGACAGAGATTGATGTTCGCGTCGGCCGCCTGCTTGCAGAGGCCCAGCAGACCGGGATAGATCTCTTCCATCACCCGGGCTTCGTTGACCGCCTCATAGCGCGGATGCAGAGCGGAGAGCTTGACCGAGACGCCATTGGCCGCTTCCGGCTTGATCGATTTGTCCTTGCTGGCGGCCACCTGTTCGATGGCGCTCTGGTAGGCTTTCAGATAACGTTCGGCGTCGGCCGCGGTGCGGGCGCCCTCCCCCAGCATATCGAAGCTGAAATGCGCCGCATCGCCCTGGCGCACCATCCGGCCGCCGCGCTTCAGCGCATCCTTCACGTTCCGCCCAAGGACGAACTGCTCGCCCATGATCCGCATGGCCTGCATCATGGCGGCGCGGATCACCGGCTCACCGCTCTCGCGCACGAGGCCGGACACGAAATGGCCGGGGCCCTTCTTGGCCGCCGCCGGCACGCCGATGACGCGCCCCGTCAGCATCAGCCCCCAGGTGGAGGCATTGACCAGCCAGGATTCCGACTGCCCCTGATGAGCACCCCAGTTTCCGGAGCGGATCTTTTCGGCGATCAGATCGTCGCGGGTCTCGGCATCGGGCACGCGCAGCAGCGCTTCGGCAAGGCACATGAGAGCGAGGCCTTCGGCATTGGACAGGCCGAACTCCTCCAGGAAGCTTTCCATCATGCCCTTGCGCCGCCCGGTGGCCCGCGCGGTCTCGACCAGGTCGAGCGCCCGTCGCATCGCCGCCTGCCGCAGATCATCACTGACAGGCGTCTCTTTCAGGAGATCCTCCAGCAAGGCCTCCTCATCAACAAACTTGTTGGAGTCGAGCGCGTCCCAGACAAATTGCGTGGCGGCGAGGGCGTCGGTCATAAATGGTGGTCCCTTCTGGCATAAACTTGGTACAAAAGCAGAATAACGGGGCAGGTCTTATGCCGGTTCCCACCCTTATGGGAAAAAACTATATCGTCTCTACCTGTCGAGTGCGAGGGTAGTGGACAGCGAAAGGGGCCTTTACGGTCCCGTGCAAGCCCGCCATGTTGCGCGCGGCTGCGTGGCATTGATGGGAGTCCACATGCGGATCATGCTCGTGACAGACGCCTGGGATCCTCAGGTCAATGGCGTCGTGCGCACCATGAAGCGCGTCATCGCCGAATCCGAGGCGATGGGCCATGAATGGGAGATTGTGCATCCCGGGCAGGGCTTCATGACCATGCCCTTGCCGACCTATCCGGAAATCAAGCTGGCCCTGTTCGCACGGGGCGAGATCGAGGAGCGGTTCAACGAATTCGAGCCTGATGCGGTCCATATCGCGACCGAAGGTACACTCGGCATGGCCGGCCGGGCCATGTGCCTCAAGATCAAACACCCCTTCTCCACCGCCTATCACACCCGGTTCCCGGAATATGTCTCGGCCCGCCTGCCGATCCCGATCTCCTGGGGCTATAATTTCGTGCGCTGGTTCCACAAATATTCCGGCAAGGTGATGGTGCCGACTCCGTCCATGGTGGAGGAATTGCGGGCCAAGAAGTTCATCAATCTCGTGGCCTGGGGTCGCGGGGTCGATACGGACCTCTTCCACCCGTCCCGCCGGATCGAGGAAGGCCAGCCGGGCGACCCGTTCGAGGACCTGCCGCGACCGATCTTCCTGAATGTTGGCCGGGTGGCCGTAGAAAAGAATATCGAAGCCTTCGCCGAACTGGACCTGCCGGGAACCAAAGTGATCGTTGGCGACGGCCCACAGCGCGAGGAACTCCAGAAACGCTACCCGGAAGTCAAATTCCTCGGCGCGCGTTTCAATGAGGACCTCGCCACCGTTTATGCCAGCGCCGATGTCTTCGTATTCCCCAGCCTGACGGACACGTTTGGCCTGGTCGTGCTGGAAGCCATGTCGTCCGGCACGCCGGTGGCCGCCTATGATGCAACCGGCCCGCGCGATGTGATCCCGGGCTCGAACGCCGGAACCATAACCCCAGTCGACGGGGACCTGGCGGCCGGTGCGATCGCCTGCCTGGACCTCGACCGCGACACCTGCCGCAAATATGCCGAAGGCTATAGCTGGCAGGCCTGCGCGGAGGCCTTTATCGAGAACCTCCAACCCCTGCCCGCTCCGGCCAGGAAACGTTTCTGGCAGAAGATCCGCCTGCGCCGGCGCAAGAAGCCGCTGGAACTGGTTATCCCGCCGCTGCTGGACCTCAGCCCGAAGCCGAAAGATTCCGGCGAGAAGCCCGACGACAAGGCCTGAATCCCAGGAACAGCTTCTAGTTCTCAGACGCCGCCTTCAGCGCGGCCGCCCTTGCCTGTTCGGTGGCGCGGTCCTCTTCCGTGAGCGGGATCAGCCCCTTGTCCAGCAGGTACCCATCGGGGCCCATGGCGCCGTCCGACACGAACTCTTCGACGAACTCGGCAATGCCGGGCACGAAGCCGAGATTTTCCCGCTTCACATAGATGTACAGCATGCGCGACAGGCCATAGTCGCCATCCTTGATGTGCACGAAATCCGGTGGGACGCCGGAGAGCAGGCCGGCCTTCACCCTGTCTGAATTCTGCTCAAGGAAGGAAAAACCGAGAATACCGATCGCAGCCGGTGTCTTGGTCAGGGCCTGCACAACGGCGGCGTCATTCTCCCCGAAATCGATCCAGGCGCCATCCGTGCGGATTGTGTGCGCGCGCTGCAGGAAGGCCGTCTCGTCGAGGTCGCTGAGCGCGCTCATCTGCGGGTCGTCCAGCGCGCCATGCTCCATGCCGAGTTCGACAAAGGCGTCCCGTGTGCCTGAGGTCGGCGGCGGGCCGAAGACCAGGATCGGCTCGTCCGGCAGGGACGGGCTGACTTCGCTCCAGGACTTGTAAGGATTGGGCACGAAGCCGCCCTGCCCGTCCGGCAGATCCTTGGCGAGGGCGCGATAGAGCTCCGCCTTGGTGATATCGAAATCCGGCCCGGCCTTCGAATTGGCGATGACGATCCCGTCATAGCCGACGCGGAACTCCGCCGGGTCATTCACGCCATTGGCCGCACACAGAGCCCGCTCGGTCTGCTTGATAGGGCGTGAGGCGTCGGAAATGGAGGGCTCTGACGGCCCGGCGCCAAGGCAGAACGCCTTGAAGCCGCCGCCCGTCCCGGTCGTCTCCACGACAGGCGTTGGCCATTTGGTAACCGCGCCGAACTGTTCGGCAACGGTCGTGGCGAACGGCGAGACCGTGGAGGAGCCGACAATCTTGATCTTCTCGGCATCCACGCCGGTGATCGAGGGTATGACGATCCGGTCGCCGACCTCCAGCTCCGACAGGTCCGTTCGTCCGCATGCGGCAGCCAGCAGCAAGAGTGCTGCAGCAAGGACAGGCCGGACGGCCGGGAGGCACCTACGCGTCATGCTCTTCTCTTTCCCAAGGGTGTCCGCATGTATCCGGAATTCTGTATGACTCCAAACATCGTACGCCTTCTTCAACAACTGCTACAGGCCCCGTCAAAGAAGGTTTCATGAAAAATCTCAGCCAGGGGCAAAATTTTTCCTTGCGCCCCCGGAAATAGTCCACTAAATGCCCCTTCGAAATAAAGAGATGTGGCGGACACTCTGCGCTAACCCACTCGGTGGGGGCCCCCGTACTAACGCCCAAAGCTGGTTAAAAGCCCTTTGGAGGTTAGGTGTCATGCACTCCTATGCTACCCCAATTCATATCGTTCGTGAGTCCCAGCCGGACATTCCCGTCTGGTGTTTCCGTCCGGAGCGCGTCACCGCGTCGGCGAAATGGTTTCGCGAGTCCTTCTCGGCCGAGCCGTTCTATGCCGTGAAGGCAAACCCCGGCGTGCACGTGCTCGACGCCCTCTGGGCCGGCGGCGTGCGCAGCTTCGATTGCGCCTCCGATACGGAAGTCGAGCTGATCCGTACACGTTTCCCGACAGCGCGCATCGCGTTCCTGCACCCGGTGAAGAACCGCCGTGCGATCGCCCGCGCCTACAAGGAATTCGGCGTGCGCATCTTCGTCACCGATACGATGGCGGAACTGAACAAGATCCTTGAGGAAACCGGCTATGCCGACGACCTGACGATCATTGTCCGTGTCGCCGTGTCCTGCGACGGCGCCGCCCTGCCACTGGCCGGAAAATTCGGCGCAAGCGCTGAAGACGCCGCGGAAATCCTGCGCGAAGCCCGCCGCTATGCAGACGAGCTGGGCGTGTCGTTCCACGTTGGCAGCCAGGCTCTGAAGCCAACGGCCTGGGCAACCGCCATGGCCGACGTGTCGCGGATCATCATCACCGCAGGTGTCACGGTCGATATCGTCGATGTCGGCGGCGGCTTTCCGTCCGTATACGCTGACAACGCCCCGCCGGCGCTGGAATCCTATGTCGCCATGATCGAAGCCTCGTTCGAGGAAATGTTCGTTCTCGAAAACGCAGACCTGTGGTGCGAGCCGGGCCGTGCGCTGGTCGCCGAATCGGAAAGCCTGCTGTGCCGGATCGAACTGTCGAAAGACGGCGCGCTCTATATCAATGACGGCTCCTATGGCGCCCTCTATGATGCCGTGCACGAGCGCTGGCAGTTCCCGAAACGCGCCATCGCCGGTGACGGCCGCAAACTGCACGGCATGAAGCCTTACCGCGTCTATGGCCCGACCTGCGATTCGACCGACAAGTTCCCGGACGAGATCATGCTGCCGGCCGGTCTGACCGAAGGCGACTATATCGAGTTCGGCAACCTCGGCGCCTATGGCCGTGCCATGTCCAGCCGCTTCAACGGCTTCGGCGAAACCGAAGTGGTGGAAGTACAGGACGCACCGTGGCCGAGCCTTTACGGGTCGGTCGGTGCCGAAGTCGTGTCCATCGGGTCCAGAGCCACGCTCTGAAGCTCCGGAAAACCGTATCGCCTGAGGACGAGCGCGAGATCCGCCTCGTCCTCGGGATGACTGGTCAGATAAGCGTGCCCGCCAATACCGCGCGCCTCGGTCTCTACCGGCAGTACACGGATGGTCTGGCGCGCAATTGCAGCCCCTGAATCGACATAGCTGACAGGCTGGGGCGCGCTGGCAATCAACTGGCCGCGCACAAGCGGGAAATGCGTGCAGGCCAGCACGATCGTGTCGATCTTCTCCCCGCCCGGTACATCGAACAGGGGCGCCTGCGCTTCGGCAAACCGGTCGATATGGATGTCCTCCCCCCGCGCATGCGCCTCGGCCAGCCGGACCAGCTCGATACTGCCATGCATTATGACGCGCAGATGGCCGGCGAATTTCTCAATCAGTTCGGACGTATAGGCCCGGCGGATCGTGCCGGGCGTCGCCAGCAGGCCGATCGTGCCGGTGCGGGTAAGCTGGGCGGCAGGCTTGATCGCCGGCACGGTGCCAACGACCGGAATGTCGAGCGCGGCACGCACATCCTGCAGGGCGAGCGTCGAGGCGGTGTTGCAGGCGATGACGAACACGTCCGGCCGCACCCGGTCGCAGAGCGCCTTGGCCACTTTCGGCAGGCGCTCGCGCAGGGCCTCGTCAGATTTGTCGCCATAGGGAAAGAAACCGGAATCGGCGGCATAGTGCACACCAAGCACCGGACCCAGCGCGCGGATCTCCTCCGCAACCGTCAGGCCCCCGACCCCGGAATCGAAGACAAGCACCCGCCCGCGGGCAGGAGACGGAACAAAATTACCGGGCAGCATCTCAACCATGAAGAAAACCTAATCGCATTCGCAAAAGGCGAAAACGGGGCAAAACCCGTGGCGATTTTCAGGCCCAGCGCGCATCGATGCCATACCGGCCGGGCGCAATCCTGCCAGCCTCAACCGACAGGCCCGCCTCGCGGCAGATGATGTCTGCGGCGGCAATGTCCCACAGGCCGCAGCCCTGCTCCACATAACCGCCCAGCCGCCCGAGTGCGACGGAGGCCAGAGAGAAGACGGCGCAGCGGTAACGCACCACGGCATAGCCCTGATCGCGGAAGGTCTGCGCCCGGGCATCGGTCTCCGGCCCCGGCTCGAAGTCGTTCTCTCCGAGCGCCACGATCTTTACCGGTCCGCGCGATGCGGCGCGGGGCTGAGCGACCCCGTTCACGCGCAGGCCAGTCCCGCTTGCCGCGGACAGCAACAGGCCTAGTTCCGGCAGCGCAATGGCCCCGAGCGTCGAAACGCCCTGCTCGATATATCCGGCGGAAATGCCCCAAAGCGGCAGACCGAGCAGGAAATTCGATGTCCCGTCGATCGGGTCCAGCGCCCAGCCGGTGATCCCTTCGCCAAGATGGCCGCCCATTTCCTCCCCGATGATGCGCCCTTCCCCGAATTCATCTGCCAGACACTGTCGAAGCAGAGCTTCGACTTCGAGGTCTGCGCTCGAGGCGAACTGGCCGGCTGATTTCTCGTCCACGACCAGCGTCTCACGCCTGCGCGTCCAGGACAGGGCCAAGTCCGACGCTTCCTGCATGATGTGTTCAAGCGGTTCGAGCGCGGCTGTGCCGGAATTCACGGTGAAGCCTCCATCATTGCGCGCAAAGGTTGCGCTTTGGCGTCATCTGACGGTCGCCGCAGCTCTCTGACAAGGGCCACCCGGTAAAGTCGCCGCCGCTTTGTGATTTTGAAAACCTGCCGGCTGATGCTTATTTGGACCTCAACCACCTCCCGGATCGCCGGGAGCTCTGCAGGCTTTGCGCATGTTCTTGATGAGATCCTTCTTTCTGGCAGGCCTCGCCCTGTTCTTCGCGGCCCAGCAGGCGCTTTGCGCCTGTGACGCGCCGCAGGCCCAGATGGCAGGAGCTGTGGAGATGGCACACAGCATGCCAGCCGGTCATGCCTGCGATGAAATCCAGGCGCCGCATCACGACAAATCGGCCTGTCCCCACTGCAATGCAGCTTCTGACCTGATCGCGCAAACCCCTCACGCCATGGCCACACCGGCCCTGCCAGTCAGTGCGGCCCCGGCGGTGTTCCTGCCATCCGAGGCATTCAGAGTCTCGGCGCCGCCCCAGCGGCCGCCCAAATACATGCTCTACGAAGCGTCCGGCCCGCCACGGCTGACGCCGCTCCAGCTGAAAACACGCTTTCTGAATTGAGACCGGCCCGGTGGGCTGCGCCGCCTGTGCGCCTGCCCGTGATGCCTGTTCTCTCAATTCAGAAGGAGTCTTCCCATGTTCAATCGACGGCATTTCCTGCAGGGCAGCGCCCTGATGGGCCTTTCGTCCCTGCTGCCCGCTTCGCTGCTGCCGGCCTGGGCCCGCAGCGCCAGCGACGGCAATACCGGCCTCGCACCCACCACGGCGACGGAGTTCAACCTATCCGTCGGCCGCTTCCCGGTCCGCATTGACGGACGCACCGGCGAAGCGGTGGGCGTCAACGGCACGTTGCCTGCGCCGCTGATCCGCTTTCGCGAAGGCGACGAGATCACGCTCAACGTCACCAACACGCTGGACGAAGACACCAGCATCCACTGGCACGGCTTGCTCGTGCCGTTCCAGATGGACGGCGTGCCTGGCGTGACCTTCCCCGGTATCCGGCCGGGTGAGACATTCACCTACAAATACGCCGTGCCGCAATCGGGCACTTATTGGTACCACTCCCATTCCGGCCTGCAGGAACAGGAAGGCGTCTACGGCCCGCTCATCATCGACCCGCATCATCACGACCCGGTCAGCTATGACCGCGAATATGTGCTGGTCCTCTCCGACTGGAGCTTCGAAAGCCCCTACCGGATCTTCGCCAAGCTGAAGAAGATGAGCGATGCCTATAATTTCCAGCAACGCACCATGGGCGACTTCCTGAAGGACGCGCAGGAACGCGGCCTCGGTTCCGCCTGGGACGAGCGCGCCATGTGGTGCCAGATGCGCATGTCGCCGCGCGACATCGCGGACGTAACGGGCGCGACCTATCACTATCTGATCAACGGCCACGCCACCGCCGACAACTGGAACGGCATCTTCCAGCCGGGCGAACGCGTGCGGCTGCGGATCATCAACGCCTCGGCCATGACGATCTTCAATGTCCGCCTGCCCGGCCTGCCGATGACCATCGTGGCCGCCGACGGCCTCAATGTGCAGCCGCTGGAAGTCGACGAGTTCCAGATGGGCGTCGCCGAAACCTATGACGTGATCGTCGAGCCGAAGGACGACCGCGCCTATGCGTTCGTTGCCGAAAGCATCGACCGTTCCGGTCAGGCAGTCGCGACGTTCGGGCCGCGCCCCGGCATGCGCGCCGAAGCCCCTGCCCTGCGCGCTGTCCCGACCCTGACCATGAAGGATATGGGGATGGATCACGGCTCAATGGATCATGGGAGCATGGACATGGGCGGGATGGATCATTCCGAAATCGACCATGCCGCGATGGGTCATGACATGAGCGCGATGGAGATGTCCGGCCATGAAGGCCACGACATGGGTGGTATGGCAATGGACCACTCCGCACACGGCATGACAGAAGACGCCAACTGGCCGGTGGAAAAAAAGGACATAAAGCGCGGCCCCGGTGTCGCAAATGTCGCCATGATGCCGATGAGCCGTCTTGATGAACCCGGCATCGGACTCGAAAACGTCAGCCACCGGGTGATGCGCTATTCCCAGCTGCGCAGCCTCACCCCCAATCCGGACCTGCGCCCACCCGGCCGCGAGATGGAGATCCACCTCACCTCCAACATGGAACGTTATATGTGGAGTTTCGACGGGGTGAAATTCTCGGAGGTGAAAGAGCCCATCATCTTTCATGAAGGCGAGCGCCTGCGCGTGACGCTGATCAACAACACGATGATGCCACATCCGATCCACCTGCACGGCATGTTCTTCGACCTCGTCAATGGCGGCGGTGATCATAAGCCCCGCAAGCACACCGTGATCGTGAAACCGGGGGAAAAGCTCTCCTTCGACGTCTCGGCAGACCATGTCGGCGACTGGGCATTCCACTGCCACCTGCTTTATCACATGCATGCCGGCATGATGCAGGTTGTCTCAGTCCTGCCGTCTACGGACAAACCCGCAATGGACCATGAGCATATGGACCACGACATGCCCATGGAGCACGAAATGCCGATGGATCACGACATGATGGATCATTCCGCCATGGGCCACGACAAGCACGGGGAGATGAAGTGATGCGCAGAACGCTTCTTTCCGCATTCGCCGCGCTCGCCATCGCAACAGGTGTCTCGGCGCAGACGCACGACCAGCATGGCGACGCTTCAGGCGACAAGCCCTGGTCCCAGGCCGATGCCTATTTCGACCCGGCGGAAATGGACGCCGCCCGCGCGCATGCACAATCGCACTCCGGCGACACGCCCTTCGCCATGATCCGGTTTGACCGGCTGGAGGCTCAGTCCTTTGACGGGGAAACCGTCGGCGTCTGGGATGCCGATGCCTGGTATGGTGGGGACATCAACAAGGTCTGGCTGAAAACCGAAGGCGAATATTCCTTCGAGGAGAGCGACCTCGAAGAGGCCGAAGTCCAGCTGCTCTGGTCCCGCGCCATTTCCCGCTACTTCGATCTTCAGACCGGGGTGCGCTATGATTTCGAACCGGATGGCCTGGCCCACGCAGTTCTGGGTGTACAGGGTCTCGCCCCCTATTGGTTTGAAGTCGATGGCGCCGCCTTCCTCAGCGAGAAAGGCGACCTCACCGCCAGTTTCGAGGCGGAGTATGATCTGCTCCTCACCAACCGGCTGATCCTCCAGCCAAGGCTGGCAGCGGGCTTGTCGGCGCAGGACATTCCGGAGCGGGCGCTTGGCTCGGGCCTGACGAAGCTGCAGGCTGGCCTCCGCCTGCGCTACGAATTTGTCCGGGAATTCGCGCCCTACATCGGGGTCGAACACAGCGCCAGCTTCGGCCGGACGGCTGATCTGATCGAAGCGGCGGGCGGCGAGGCGGATGAGACGCGCTTCGTCATCGGTATCCGCACCTGGTACTGATCCGGCGGGTCTGGTCCAATCCCACTATACAGACCCCTTTGTTTTCCTTGAAATAAAGGGGTCTGCATCGCCTTTGGCATGAGTCTTGTTGTGCGTTGCAGCATAGAGGCGTACTGTTCAGGACAGAAAAGGGATACAGGACTGATGGAATATTGGCTTATGCCCTGGCGCGCGACATTGTCTGTTGCGGCCGCCACGCTCGAAACCACGCTGGTCATGCAGAAGAGCCTCGCCGGCCTGACAGGGATGAGCGGCTTTGAGCCGCTGGATGAAAACCGCCTGCGTGACGCCTTTCATTCGGCCGCTGACGTGAACCTGCGCCGCTGGGGCGATACGGCGGAAATGCTGCAGAATCTGCCATCCTGGTACCGGGATCTTGGCCGCATGCCGGGCGACCTGATGACCGACTGGTTCGACGCCCATCACCGGACCGCCAGCACCGACTGATCCGGCGCAAGCCGTCAGGCGTCTTCGGCCTTGCGCCGCATGGCGGGAAGCCAGACGGCGAACGCGGATCCCTGCTCCATCACCGTTTCCACCGCCATGCCCCCGCGATGGTGGGCCATGATGTGTTTCACGATGGCCAGGCCCAGCCCCGTGCCTGTGATCTTGCCGCCGCGGCTCTGGTCTGTGCGGTAGAAACGCTCGCCGAGGCGCGGCAGGTGCTGGCGTTCGATGCCCGGCCCCTCATCCTCAACCCGGATCCACACCGCCGGCTCGCCCGGGCCCGGCCGGTTGACCGACTGCAACAGCGTCATCCGCTCGCCATTCTCCCAGACCTGGCCGGACTTCGCCCGCGCTTCGACCGTATCGGCCGCTGCGCCATAGGTGACCCGGACCGTACCGTCCTTGCGGCAATATTTGATGGCGTTGGAGATCAGGTTCTCGACCACCTGGATGAGTTCGTCCCGGTTGCCGATGACCGGCAGCGCCTCATCGGTGCCGGAGACAACCAGCGTCACCCCGCGTTCGTCCGCCATGCCGCCCAGTGCGGCTGTGCCAGACACCAGCACGTCCTGCATGTCCACCGTGTCGCGCGGGGCGACCTGCTCGGACGACTCGATCCGGGACAGGGACAACAGGTCTGAGATGAGGCGGGACATCCGCTCCGATTCCACGGCCATGATGTCCAGGAACCGGCCCCAGCTTTCCGGGTCATCCTTTGCCGGGCCGCGCATTGTCTCGATGAAACCGGACAAGGCCGTCAGCGGCGTACGCAATTCGTGGCTGGCATTGGCAATGAAGTCAGACCGGGCGCGCGCTGCCCGTCGCAGCGGGGTCAGGTCCTCCAGCACGATCAGCACCCGGCCGGCATCCAGCGGCCGGGAGACATGCGCCCGCCAGGTCTCATTCGGCCCGGCATCGACATCCACGGCCAGCGGCGCATCAACCTGGGTGTGGATGGCCTTGTCGATCGCCGACAGCAGCGCCGGGGAGCGAATGACCGTCGAAGCACGCGGCCGGACGCGGTTGTCGAGGCGCAGAATGTCCTCCGCCTCGGCATTGAAGGCAATGATCCGACCGTCGAAATCGATCTCGAACGCCGGCAGAGGCAGGGCCTTCAAGGGAATGGACGCCGCCGACGGGCCGGGCGCAATACTGTCTGCTGCGCCGTCCACCACGGCCGAGGCCGGCAGGACGGTCGCCGACCCGACATAATAGGCCCAGGCAACAGCGCCCGCCGCGATCAGGGCGGCAGCGGATTCGATCAGTCCGATGGAGCCGGTCACCAGCAGCAGCACGAGAACCGCCGCAAAGCACGATATAAGCACGACAAAGTCACGGACCCGCAGGGTCGTGGCACGGCGTATGCCTCTTTCAGCCCCCTTCTGGGTCGTGGTTGAAAGCACTTCAGTCATGCGGTTTCCCGGTGGGATCCCTTCCACACACTCGTAGCTTTTAGGCGCTATCGCGACAGCGGGAAGATGCCAAGCCCTTCCCGGCTGGCTGCCTCAGCATGCATCGCTGGCAGACCTGTATATAATTATTGAAAATCGATAATTCCTCATTGACAGTCGAGTAGAGCGAGCGTAACGCAACTGCTTATACCAACAGGAGCAATGCCGAAGGCATGAAACGATCAATCCTCTTCGCGGGCACGGCAATTCTTGCGGCGTGCGCCTCCTCTCCGGCAAATATTGGCGGTCTTGCGGGCGAACCCGTTGATTTCTTTGCGCAAGCTCCGGACGCTCCGGCAGAATGGACCGCAAGCGGTGTGGCCGGCAAAGCACCGAAAGGCGACTGGCTGAGCCAGTTCAATGACCCCGTGATGATGTCGCTGGTTGCCGAAGCCCTGGAAAACAACCCCACCCTGAAATCCCGCGCCGCCACGATGCGCGCCGCCGAAGCCGCTACGCGGAGCGCGCGCTCTGCCGGCCGGCCTGGCCTCAGCGCCTCGGTGACCGCAGGCGGCAACTCCGTGGGCGTGGAGACACCGACCGGCACGACCCGGACGGAGAGCGAAATCTACGGCGTCGGCCTCGATGCAAGCTGGGAGCTGGACCTCTGGGACCGCATCGGCGCGTCCGTGAATGCCGCCGAAGCCGACTATGCCGCGTCCGAAGCCGATCTGTCCGCCGCAGAACTGTCCCTGGCGGCCCAGACAGCCATTGCCTGGATCAATCTGAACGAGGCAATCGCGCAGGAGCGCGTGGCCGAGCTGACCTATGATGCCCGTGATCGTGTCCGCCTCCTGACCGAGCGCCGCTTCCAGCGCGGCCTGGTCGATGCCCTGGATGTGCGTACTGCCCGGTCGGCCCTGGCCAATGCCGAAGCCACGATTGCCACCCGCCGGCAGATCACAGGGGAAACGGCCCGCCGCCTTGAGATCCTTCTTGGACGCTATCCCGCTGCAGAAATTGCCGCCCCGGCGGAACTCCCGTCGCTTGGCCCGCTGGAGCCGGAAGGCAACCCTGCCCTTCTCCTGTCGCGCCGTCCGGATATTGCCGCCTCCGAAGCCCGGATTGAAGCAGCCGGCATGCGGGCCGAAACCGCCCGGCTGGCCATGCTGCCTTCCCTCACGCTGAGCGGCAGCGTGTCGACCACTGAATCCGATCTCGCCGATGCATTCGACCCGGAGCTCATCGCCGCGCGCCTGGTGGCCAATCTGATCGCACCGATCTTTACCGGCGGCCGCCTGGATGCCCAGCGCGATGCGGCGGTCGCACAGGCCGAAGCCGCTGTTGCAAACTATGCCAACATCGTCCTGTCTGCCTGGGGCGAGGTCGAGAACGCCATCGCCGCCGACCAGTATCTCGCAGAGCAGGAACAAGCCCAGGCCCGCGCCCTTGAAGAAGCCCGCCTTGCCGAAGACCTTGCCCTGCGCAAGTATACAACCAGCGGCACGCTGACGATCTTCAACCTGATCGATGCCCAGACACGGCGCCTGACCGCGGAAAGCCAGCTGATCTCAGTCAGCGCCAACCGCGCCACCAACCGTATTTCGTATCACCTCGCCCTCGGCGGCGGATTGCCGGTCCTGACCGCCTCGACCGCAACGACGCCCACCGAAGCCGCCGCAGAGTAAGCCCCAGGAGTCCCGCCCCATGGCCCGTATCATCGCCATCGCCGCCCCGATCGCCATCATCGCCGTCCTCGGTGTCGGCGGAGTTGCTGTCCTGTCAGCGCTCAAGCCGGAACCGGAAAAAGCCGAGGAAGCCCGCATCGGCCTCAACGTGTTCGCAGAGAAAGTCCGCAAGGGCGATCTTCAGATCACGGTCGAAGCACAAGGCGAAGTCCGCCCGCGCCGGGAGATCATCGTGGCGCCGCAGATTTCCGGCCGGATCGCTTATGTCTCTCCGGACTTCATCGATGGCGGCTTCATCAAACAGGGCCAGCTGCTGGTCCGTGTGGAAGCGGCCGACTATGAACTCGCCGTCGTGCGCGCCCGGTCCGGCGTGGCGTCTGCCGAACAGGGGCTGACCCGCGAAATCGCCGAGGCCGAACTTGCCCAGCAGGATATTGAAGATCTCGGCATCACCAATGTCTCGCCGCTCGCCCGCCGCGAACCGCAGCTGGCACAGGCCCGCGCCGCACTGGATGCGGCCAAGGCGCAGCTGAAGGATGCGGAACTCGCCCTGGAACGGACCGCCGTCTACGCACCGTTCTCCGGACGCGTCTGGGAACGCGATGTCGATATTGGCCAGGTCGTCGCCACCGGCCAGTCTCTCGGCCGGATCTTCGCCAATGATGTTGTCGAAGTCTCGCTACCGCTGGATGATGAAGAGATGGGCCGCCTCGGCCTTCCCCTTGCCTTCGCCGCCAGCGAGACACAGCCGGGCCCGAAAGTCGACTTCAGCGCCGTGGTCGGGGGCGTTGAACGCCACTGGACGGGCGAAGTCGTCCGGACCGCTGCGGCCGTCAATTCTCAGACACGCCAGATCAACGTGATTGCCGAACTCAAAGATCCCTATGGCAAAGGCGCCGACAATGGTGCGCCGATGGCACCGGGCCTGTTCGTCAATGCCGTGATTGAGGGCAAAACCATCCCGGACGTCCTGATCGCGCCGCGCGCGGCCCTGCGCGGCGATGACCGGATCTTCATCGGCAATGCCGATGAAGGCACACTGTCGATCCGCACGGTCGACCTGATCTATTCCGATACGGACGGGGCCTATGTCCGGTCTGGCATCGAACCCGGCGAGTTCGCCATCACCTCCCCGATCCAGGCCGCCTTCGACGGCATGAATGTGACGGTGATGGAACGCCAGCCGGACGGAACCATCAAGACTTACGAACCGACGGAAGACACGTCGGACGACAAAGAAACCGAGGAAACAGCCATGCGTCTCTCCAGCGCCAAGGGAGCCTCTGAATGAAAGGCATCGTCGCCTGGTTCGCCCGCAACGCCGTTGCCGCGAACCTTCTCATGATCGTCTGCTTCGTCGGGGGCATCTTCGGATACACCGCGATGGAGCGGGAAATGTTCCCGATCGGCACGTTCAATGGCGCGACTGTATCGATGGCCTGGCCCGGCGCTTCGCCTCAGGACATCGAGGAACAGATCGTCACGCGGATCGAGGAAGCTGTGGCCGACCTCGACGGCATCAAGCGCATCACATCGACCTCTTCGGAAGGGTTCGGTTCGGTCAATATCGAAGGCCAGAACGACATCGACATGATGGAGTTCCTGGATGAGGTGAAGTTGCGCGTCGACCAGATCAACAATCTGCCTCAGGCAGCCTTCCAGCCGCAGGTGCGGCGATGGGAACAGCGCGGCCAATTCATGGGTCTGGCCATTCACGGCAAGGTCGACGGCCGGGAGCTGAAACGCCTCGGCGACCGGGTCCGCGACGACATCGCCCAATTGCCGGGCGGCGAGCTTGCCGAACTCCAGGGCACGCTGGACGAACAGGTAAATATCGAGGTCACCGAGGAATCGCTGCGCCGTTTCGGCCTGAGCTTCGCCGATGTGGCCAATGCCATTCGCCAGTCCTCTCTCAACTCCTCCGGCGGACGGATCGAGTCCTCCACCGGAGACGTGGCGATCACGGCCCGCCAGCTCGCGGACACAAAAGACCAGTTCAACCGCATCATCATCCGCCAGACGACCGAACAAGGCACGGTCCGCGTGGAGGACGTTGCCAATGTCATCGACGGCTTCGTGTCCGACAAGTTCAGCGCGCTTTATGGCGGTGAACCAACCGCGTTCGTGATGATCCCGGCGCCGGACAAGATGGACGTCGTCAAATACACCAAGGGCTTCCGCGATTATGTGGAGCGCGCCAACGATCCGAAGAGCGGAATCCTGCCGCAGGGCGTCAAGATCGACATCCTCTGGGACGATTCAGAAGCCTTCAACGACCGCATGAACCTGATCATGTCATCTGCCCTGCAAGGTGCGGTGCTGGTGTTGATCGTCCTTCTGCTGTTCCTGCGCCCGATGGTGGCCTTCTGGGTGACGATCGGCATCATGACCGCGTTCGGCGGCGGCATCCTGATCCTTCCTTATCTGGGCGTTTCCTGGAATATCCTGTCGACCTTCGCCGTGCTGCTGGTGATCGGCGTGATCGTGGATGATGCCATCGTGGTGGGGGAGAACATCCACAGGGAGGTCGAGAGCGGCCGGCGTGACGGCATCGATGCGGCCATCGTAGGAACGCAGATGGTTCTGAAGCCGATCATCTTCGGCGTCCTGACCACGATTATCGCCTTCCTCCCCTGGGCCTTCCTCAGCGGGCCGGAACGGCAGTTTACCCAGCAGATCACCTTTGTGGTCGTCGCGGCGCTCGCTTTCTCGATCATCGAATGCATGCTGATCCTGCCGGCCCACCTTGCCCATATGAAAAAGCAGAGCTTTGACGGGGCGAGCGGCGCGCTGATGCGTATCCAGCGGCGGATCGCGGACAGCCTCCTCTGGTTTGCCAACAATATCTACAAGCCGGCGCTCGAGTTCGCTCTGAAGTTCCGGTATGCGACGATGGCCCTGTTCTTCTGCCTGTTCTACCTGGCCTTCAACCTGTCAGCCTTGAAGATCGTGCCGTTCAAATTCATGCCCGAGATCGAAGCTGACCTGATCCAGGTGCAGATCGAGATGCCGGACGGCACGCCGTATGAGCGCCTCATCCAGGTGCGTGACCAGCTGCAGGCCGGCATTGAGATCAGTGAACAGCAGACCAAGGACGAGCATCCGGAAATCAAGGACGGCCTGATCCGCGACGCATCCGTCATCGCCTACGGCACCAATGTCCGTGCCTTTGTCGGTCTTGCTGCGCCGGAAGACCGGCCGGACACAATCCGCTCCAAAGACCTTGCCGAACTGCTGCGCGCGAATGTCGGCGAGATTCAGGATGCCGAAGAGATCAACTTCGCCTTCACGTTCAATGACAATGACACGGGCGTCCGGTTTGCCCTCAGCAACCAGAACCTCGACCGCCTGCGGGAAGCCGCAGAAACGGTGAAGGCGCAACTGGCGACCTATTCCAATGCCTATGATATTGGCGACAATCTTTCATCGGCTGCCGAAGAGATCCGGATCAGCATGAAGCCAGGGGCCGAGACCCTTGGAGTCACTCTGGCGGATGTCTCCCGCCAGCTGCGCCAGGCCTACTATGGCGAGGAAGTCCAGCGCCTGCCCCGTGATGGGGAAGATGTCCGGGTCATGGTACGCCTGCCGGAATCCGCCCGTGAGGACCTCGACAGCCTGAACTCCCTCCGTGTGCGCACGGCAGATGGGCGTGAGATTCCTGTCACCCAGGTTGCCGACTTCTCCTACGCACCAGGTATCAACCGCATTCAGCGGCGCGACCGGATGCGCTCGGTCTACGTCTTCGCTGAAGTCAAGGGCGAAGGCGGACGCGGCGAGATCATGGCGGACATGGAATCGAATTTCTGGCCGAAATTCCAGAAACAGTTCCCGGACGTGAAGCGCGGCGAAGCCGGCGGCTTTGAAGAAGAAAACCAGTTCATGACTGAGATCGGCCGTCTGTCGCTGATGGCGATCGGGGCCATGTACATCCTGCTGGCGATTGCCTTCCGCTCCTATGCCCAGCCCCTTCTGCTGATGATGGCCCTGCCCTTTGCCTATGCAGGCGCCCTGTTCGGCCTCTGGCTCTGGGATACGCCGATGGCGCTGTTCTCCTTCTTCGGCATTGCCGCCGCAGCGGGGGTCGTGATCAACGACAACCTCGTGCTGATCGACTATGTCAACAAACGCCGGGAAGAAGGCGCAGGCGCCGTTCAGGCCCTGGTCGATGCAGGTGTCTCGCGTTTCCGCCCGATCCTGCTGACGTCGCTGACCACAATGGTCGGGATCCTGCCCCTGCTCTCACAGCGGTCGGTTCAGGCCCAGTTCCTGAAGCCCATGCTGGTTGCGCTGGGTTCGGCCGTCGGGTTCGCGATCTTCATCACGCTGTTCCTTGTGCCGGCGATGTACGTGATCGGCGCAGAGATCAAGCGTGTGTTCGCCTGGACCTGGGGCGGGCAGCCATTCCGCCATATTGGCGACGGCTACTCCGGCCATGTCACGATCGATGAAGAAGAACTGATTGGCACAAGCGGCGGTCATGACAGTGACAGTGACAGTCCGCCTATGGCGCCGGCCGAATGATCTGCTACCAATTTACCATGAGACATGCCCCTCGCTCGTTGCGGGGGGGCATGAGATTTGAGCAAGGAGAGACTCAGGATGAAACACCTTCTGATCGGCACCGCCGCAATCGCGCTGCTGGCCGGATGCGCACCGAAAGCGTCTGAACCCGCTGAGGGCGACAAGGTAGCCTTCGTTGAAACCACCCCACCGGTCGCAAACGAAGACGGCAAATTCGAAACCAGCGAAGGCCTCCTCCTGTCAGCGCCGGACTACTGGGGCAGCTGGGGAATCGACCTCAGCGTTCAGAATACGGACATCTCTCCCGGTAGTGATTTCTATGCCTGGACGAACGGCAAATGGCTCGACTCCTTCGAAATCCCGGCAGACCGCTCACGGTATGGTTCCTTCGACCTGCTTGCAGAAAAATCCGAGCAACGCGTACGCAACATCATCGACGATCTCGCCGCTGAAAAACCAGCCCTCGATACGCCGGAAGGCAAGATCGGGGCTTTCTACAACGCCTATCTCGACACCGACGCCATCAACGCAGCCGGGCTCTCCCCTGCCCAGCCCTATCTGGACAAGATCAATTCGGTCCAGTCGCTCGAAGATCTGGCTACTGTCTTTGCAACGCCGGGGTTCAGCTCGCCGTTTGGTGGCTTCGTCTTTGCCGACGACATGGATCCAAATACGAACATTTTCCAGATGAGGATCACGGGCCTCGGCCTGCCGGATCGTGACTACTATCTGAAAACCGATGACAAATCTGTGGAGCTTCGCGCCAAATACCGCGATCTGCTGACCTTCATGCTGGACAAGGCCGGCTATGAAGACGCCGCTGGCGAAGCGCAGAAAGTGCTGGACCTGGAAACCGCGATTGCCAAGGCAGACTGGGACCGCGCGCTCTCCCGCAATCCGGAAATCACCTATAACAAGGTAACCCGTGACGAACTCGTCGACATGGCCGGCGACTTCCCGCTGGTCCGCGCCTTGGACACGATGGGCGTGGGCGGCGAAAAGGAATTCCTCGTCGCCGAAGTGCCCCCGACCCAGGAAGAGCTGGATGCGGCGGGCATTTCCGCTGAGGACGCCGCCAAGCTGGGCGGCGGTTTCCCGGAAATGTTCGACATCGTCAGCGAAACACCGCTGGATACGTGGAAAGCTTATCTGACCGCGCATTTCCTGTCGGACTTCTCCAGCGTCCTGCCGGAAGACATCGACGCGGCTGACTTCGCCTTCTACGGCACGGCGCTGCGGGGCCAGCCGGAACAGCGTGAACGCTGGAAGCGCGCTGTGAGCGCCACCCAGGGCACACTGGGCGAGGCCATCGGCAAAGTCTTTGTCGAGCGCTACTTCCCGCCGGAAAACAAGGCGGCCATGGATGACCTCGTCGCCAATCTGCGCAAGGCCATGGCCGCAAACCTGGAAGACCTCGGCTGGATGAGCGAAGCGACAAAGGTGAAAGCTGAAGCCAAGCTCGACGCCTTTACGCCGAAGATCGGCTATCCGGACGAGTTCGAAACCTATGATACGCTGGTGGTCGGCAACAATGCGCTCGACAATGCCATCGCGTCCCAGAAATGGCAGACCGAGGACAATATCGCAGACCTCGGCCAGCCCGTGGACCGGACACGCTGGTTCATGACGCCGCAGACCATCAACGCGTATTACAATCCGTCTTTCAACGAGATTGTCTTCCCGGCCGCCATCCTGCAGCCGCCTTTCTTCAACATCTCGGCAGACCCGGCCGTGAATTATGGCGCCATCGGCGGCGTCATCGGTCATGAGATGGGACACGGGTTTGATGACCAGGGGGCCAAATATGACGGCGAAGGCGTGCTCAAGAACTGGTGGACGGAAGAAGACCTCGCCGCGTTCCGCCAGCTCGGCGACGCGCTCGCCCGGCAGTATTCGGCCTATTGTCCGCTGGACGATGGCGAAACCTGCGTGAACGGGCGCCTGACGCTGGGCGAGAACATCGGCGACCTTGGCGGCCTGTCCCTCGCCTATCGCGCCTACAAGATGTCCCTGAACGGCAAGGAAGCGCCGGTGATCGACGGCCTGACCGGCGACCAGCGCTTCTTCATGGCCTGGGCCCAGGTCTGGCGCGCCAAATACCGCGACGAGGCAACCCGTCAGCAGATGCTGTCAGACCCGCACTCCCCGCCTGTCTATCGCGTGAACGGCGTCGTGCGGAACCTGGATGAGTGGTACGATGCGTTTGATATTCAGCCGGGAGAACCGCTCTACCTCCCGCCGGAGGACCGCATTCGCATCTGGTAACCCAGGCACGAAATATCGCAAACTGAAGGCGGCGCTACAGGAAGCGCCGCCTTTTGCATTTGTGCTAATGAGATATTAATGCATTCGGTTCACATCTTGCGAGACAGGGTGGAGTTGGTCAGCGAACTGGAGCGCACAAACGACGCCATGGCTATAAAAACGCGCCTTTTTGGGACAAAAAAGCCGGATAGTCCCGATCTGGGACGAATCCAGCGTACGCTGCAGCAGTCCAACATACCCATCGCTTCGCGTACCGATCACCAGAATTTGTCCCGCCCGAAACGGGCCCAGGTGTACCGGGACGCCGCTGTGGCCTATGATTCCGGCTACCGGCGCAAAGGCATTATCCTGGACTATACTTCCAAAGGCGCGCGGCTGCGTTTCCCCACAAATGAGAAACTGCCGCCCACCGTGTACCTCTATGCAAGAGCCGTTGGCCTGGAAGGGCCCGCCCGGGTGGTGTGGCAACATAATTCCGAGGCCGGTCTTGCCATGGAGGTCTGACCGCCTTTCCTGAGGTTTTTTGCCCTCTCAGCCGGCGCGTTTTTCCGATCTCAGAGTTGCTTTTCGGCACTCATTCGGCCCCGTCTCAGTTTGCCGCACCGGTTCTGACCTTTGGTCGGACTTGACGTGCCCCCTTGTCAGGCGCTTTGTGCCTTCCGAAGTAAACAGCACGCAGATGCAGCAAGGAGACGCATATGGCTGACCAGGATCCGGTCGTAATCGTTGGCATGGCCCGTACCCCGATGGGTGGGCTTCTCGGAGACCTCGCCGGTCTCAGCGCCAATGAGTTGGGAGGCATCGCGGTCGCCGCCGCCGTCAAGGAAGCTGGCCTCGCACCCGGCGAAGCCAACGAGATCATCATGGGCAACTGCCTGCCCGCCGGCCAGGGCCAGGCCCCTGCCCGTCAGGCCGGGTTCAATGCCGGTCAGGACAAAGGCCTCGAAGCCGTAACCATTAACAAGATGTGCGGCTCCGGCATGCAGGCCACCATCATGGGCCGCAACGCCATCCTCGCAGGCGACGCGAATATCGTCATCGCTGGCGGCATGGAATCCATGACCAACGCCCCGCACCTGATCAACGCCCGCAAGGGCCACAAGTACGGCACCATGGCGGCAGAAGACCATATGGCCCTCGACGGCCTGTCCGATGCTTACTCCAAAGGCCCGATGGGTCTCTTCGCTGACAAGATCGCCGGCGAATACCAGTTTACCCGCGAACAGCAGGACGCCTACGCCATCGAAACGCTGAAGCGTGCGCAGGACGCGACGGCCTCCGGCAAGTTCAAGCGCGAGATTGCTCCGGTCACCATCAAGTCCCGCAAAGGCGAGACCGTGGTCGACGTTGACCAGCTGCCGCGCGAAGCCAAGCCGGAGAAAATCCCGGATCTGCGCCCCGCCTTCTCGAAAGACGGGACCGTGACCGCTGCCAATGCATCGGCCATTTCCGATGGCGCTGCCGCCCTCGTCCTTATGAAGAAGTCCGAAGCTGAAAAGCGCGGCCTGAAGCCGATCGCCACGATCGTGTCGTCTTCCAGCCACGCACATGAGCCGGAATACTTCACCACGGCGCCGGTGCCGGCCATGCAGAAAGCCCTCGCCAAGGCTGGCTGGGGTGTCGACGAAGTCGAACTCTGGGAAGTCAACGAAGCCTTCGCGGTCGTTCCGATGATCGCCATGAAGGAACTCGGCATCAGCCACGACAAGGTGAACGTCAATGGCGGCGCCTGCGCCATGGGCCACCCGATCGGCGCTTCCGGTGCCCGTGTGATCGTCACGCTGCTGGCCGCCATGGAAGACCGCGGCGCCAAGAAAGGCGTGGCTTCGCTCTGCATCGGTGGCGGTGAAGGCATCGCCATGTGCCTTGAGCGCGCATAGACCCTCGCCCAACAGCGAAAGATAATCTAGAAATCAGCGAGCCTGGGACAGATGTCCCGGGCTCGTTTGTTTCCGGAGACCTCATGATTATCAAACCCGGCGATTTCAACGACGCGCAGATCCGGGAGTTGCTGCGCCAGCACCTGCAGGGCATGGCCGAAACGTCGCCTCCCGGCCACAGCTTCGCGCTGGACCTGAGCGGCCTGCAGCGCCCGGACGTTACATTCCTGTCGGTCTGGGACGGTGAGACCCTGCTGGCCATCGGTGCCATAAAAGAGCTGGCTGCTGACCATGGCGAACTGAAATCCATGCGTACACGGAAAGACAACCTGCGCCGTGGCGCGGCGACCGCCATGCTGAACGCGCTGCTGAACCTGGCCCGCGAGCGCGGCTATCGGCGGATCAGCCTGGAAACCGGCTCAGGCGAGGCGTTCGAACCGGCGCTCGCCCTCTACCGCAAGCATGGCTTCAAAAGCGGAGATGCCTTTGCCGACTATGTCGGCAGTGAGTTCAATCAGTTCCTGCATCTCGATCTGGCCTGACCGGCCGGAACCGGGCGCTATTTCACATTCTCGACCAGATCGAGCGGCAGGGCCGTCGTGCGCTTCGCCACGCGGATCACGATGCGCGACTGTACATCCGAGACCAGCGCAGAGCCGAGCAGCTTGTCACGCAGGAAGTTGTCATAGGCGTGCATGTCGGTGGTCACGACATGGATCATGTAGTCCACCTGCCCGGTCACGGTCATGACTTCCGTCACCTCCGGCCAGGCCAGGACCATGTCTTCGAAGGCCTGGAGGTTTTCACGGTTCGGGAGGGCCAGTTTCACGCTGGCGATCACCTCGAAATTCAGGCCGAGGGCAAAATTATCCAGAATTGTTACACGTCCCCGGATAAATCCGGCTTCTTCCATCCGCTTGATCCGCCGCCAGCAGGGAGAGGAGGAAAGTCCCACGCGATCGGCGATTTCCGCAACGGAAAGCCCCGCGTCCCGTTGGATGATGTCAAGAATCTTGGCATCAACTGAGTCTATTTCTTGGGCCAATTTTCTATCTTCCTTGCATATTAGGGCATGTTTTGCCCCAAACTAGCAAATACAGCGCAAGATAGGCAAGCTTTTTCGTGAGTTTTGTCGAATAATCTTCCAGTTCCTTGGAGCGGACAGATTACCCATGCATCATCGTGAAGTTACGCTGAACGACAAATACGATCTTGTCGAGGGCAAGGCGTATATGACCGGTATTCAGGCACTGGTTCGCCTGCCCCTTGATCGAAAACGCCTCGATCTGCGCAAAAATGCCAACACAGCAGGATTTATCTCCGGTTATCGCGGGTCTCCCCTTGGCGGATATGACCAGCAATTGCGCGCCGCCCAGAAATGGCTGGACGCGCATGACATCAAATTCTGGGAAGGCCTGAACGAAGACCTTGGCGCCACAGCCGTCTGGGGCAGCCAGCAGCTCGGCCTGTTTCCCGGCGCCCGGTATGATGGCCTGTTCGGCATCTGGTATGGCAAAGCCCCGGGCGTCGACCGCACGGGCGACGTTTTCAAGCATGCCAATGCCGCAGGCTCGTCCGCACTTGGCGGCGTACTCGCCATTGTCGGCGACGACCACAATTGCAAATCCTCCACCCTGCCCTCCCAATCCGAATTCGCGATGATGGATGCCGAGATTCCGGTCCTGAACCCGGCCTCGATCCAGGACGTGCTGGACTATGGCATCCATGGCTGGGAGATGAGCCGCTTCTCGGGCGCCTGGGCCGGCATGGTCGCGCTGGCCGACACGATGGATTCCGGGTCCGTTGTCGGGGTCGATCTTGAACGCTTCAACATCGTCCAGCCGGATTTCGCCATGCCCGAAGACGGCGTGCACATGCGCCGGGGCGATGCACCGCTCCTCAAAGAGCAGCGCCTGCGCCAAGTGAAGCTGCCGGCCGCGCAGGCTTATGTCCGCGCCAACCGTCTGGACCATGTGATCCTGCCTTCGCCAAAGCCGCGTGTCGGCATCATCGTTACCGGTCAGGCCGCCCGCGACGTGTTCGAAGCGCTCGCCGCGCTCGGCATCGACGCGCAGGAAGCCGGCCGCCTCGGCCTCGCTGTCTACAAGGTCGCCATGCCGTGGCCGCTGGAGCCGGAAGGCGTGCGCGAATTCTGCACCGGGCTCGACCGCGTGCTGGTGATCGAACACAAACGCCCGCTGATCGAAGACCAGCTCCGCTCCGCCCTCTATCGCCTGCCGGACAACCAGCGCCCTTATATCGAAGGCAAGTTCGACCGGGACGGCAAACGCCTGCTGTCAGACATCGCTTCCATCACCATTCCGGAAATGGCCGCAGCGCTGATGCAAGTCATCCCGGAAGGCTGGGATACATCCCGCGCCGATGCTTATTTCGACCGTGTGGGCCGCGCCGGTGAAGCGGCACGCTCCAATGCGTCGCCGACCATCCGTACCCCGCACTTCTGTTCGGGCTGTCCGCACAACACGTCGACGGTTGTGCCGGAAGGCTCCCGCGCGCTTGCCGGGATCGGCTGCCATTACATGGCGAACTTCATGCCGGACCGGCACACGGACATGACCAGCCAGATGGGCGGTGAAGGCATCGCCTGGGTCGGCCAGCACTGGGCCACTGACGAGCCGCACGTCTTCGTCAATCTGGGCGACGGCACCTATTCCCACTCGGGCAGCCTTGCCATCCGCGCCGCGGTCACCTCCGGCGCGAACATGACCTACAAGATCCTTTACAATGACGCCGTCGCCATGACTGGCGGGCAGCATGTGGAGTCCGGCCAGACCCCGGCCCAGATCGCCCAGCAGGTCCGCGCCGAGGGCGTCCGCACGATCGTCATCGTCACTGAAGACACGACCCGCTATGCGAACGTCAAAGGCCTGCCTGGCGGTGTGAAGATCTACGACCGCGACGATCTGGAAGACGTGCAGCTGACCCTGCGCGACACGCCCGGCGTCTCCGTCATCATCTATGACCAGATCTGCGCGACCGAGAAACGCCGCCGATCGAAGCGCGGCCTGCGCGCACCGGACCGTACGCGCGTGATCATCAACACCGAAGTCTGCGAAGGCTGCGGAGACTGTTCTGTGAAATCGAACTGCCTCTCCGTCGAGCCGGTCGAGACCGATCTTGGCCGCAAGCGCCGGATCAATCAGTCCACCTGCAACACTGACCTTTCCTGCCTGAAAGGCTTCTGCCCGAGCTTCGTCACCATCACCGATGGCGAACCGGCCTGGGAAGATCAAGAACGCCCGGCCTTCAGCGCCGACGGCCTGCCCCTGCCCGAAACGCCGAGCCTCGCCCAGCCTTACAATGTGCTGTTCACCGGCGTCGGCGGCACAGGCGTCACGACGGTCGCGGCCGTGCTGGCCATGGCCGCCCATGTGGACGGTCATGCCGCTTCCAGCCTCGACATGACCGGCCTTGCCCAGAAGGGCGGCCCGGTGCTGTCGCATATCCGTTTCGCGCGCGAGCCGGAGCAGATTTCCACCGGCCGCGTGCCGCCCGCCAGCGCCGATGTCGTCATCGCCTGCGACCTGGTCGTGGCCGCTGGCGGCGATGCGCTGAACCTGATGGATGCAGAACGCACCGCGGCCTATGCCAATAGCGACGTAACGCCGACCAGCGAGTTTATCCGCAACCGGTCCAAGCGGTTCGAGAGCGATCTTCTCTCCGCCCGCGTCAAGCGGCAGGCGAGCGAGTTCGACACCTTCGATGCCGAGGCCCTCGCCGTGGGCTATCTGCACGACGCGATCTACACCAACATGATCATGGCGGGCTTTGCCTGGCAGAAGGGCCGCTTGCCGGTGTCCCTGCGCGCGCTTTACCGCGCAATCCGCCTGAACGGCACGAAGGTCGACGACAACATGTCCGCCTTCAATATCGGCCGCATTGCCGCTGCAGCGCCTGACCGGCTGATCCGTCCGGAAGACCCGCGCGGCGACGCACCGGAACAGAGCCTGGAAGAGCTTATCGAGGATCGTGCAGCCCGTCTGACCGGCTATCAGAATGCCGCCTATGCTGACCGCTACCGCAAGATCGTCGCAAAGGTCCGCGCTGCTGAGCAAGGCATTGGCGCGGGCGACAAGCTCACGCGGGCGGCGGCCTTCTATGCCTACAAAGTGATGGCCTACAAGGACGAGTACGAAGTCGCCCGTCTCTACACGGACGGAAAGTTCGCCAAACAGCTCGCCAGCCAGTTCAAGGGCGGCAAGCTCCGCTTCTGGCTCGCTGCGCCGATGATCGCCAAGAAGGACCAGCACGGCCACCTGCAGAAAAAGCATTTCGGCCCGTGGATGATGCTGGGCTTCAAGCTGCTTGCGAAGTTCAAGGGCCTGCGCGGAACGAAGCTGGACCTGTTCGGTTACACCGAGGAACGCCAGCACGAGCGTAAGCTGCGCGATGATTATCTCGCCAGCCTGGAGCGGATCGCGGGCGAGCTGACAGAAAAGAATCTCGAGCTCGCTGTCGCCATTGCCAGCGTCCCGGATGACATCCGCGGCTTCGGACATGTGAAGGACGCGGCGCTGACCGAGGCGAAAGTGAAGGAAGCCGAACTCTGGGCTGGCTGGCCCGAAGGGAAACTTCCGAAGGCGAAGACCACACTGATCGCCGCAGAATAGTCACGGTTTCCCTGCAAGGGTGATAGGGTCCACAAAAGACTCTATGGAGGATCCCATGCGCCGTTTGATTGTTCCCGCGCTCACCGCTTTTGCCGCGCTTGGCGCCTGCCAGCAGCCTTCGCCCGTGGACGTGCCGGAAACGCCAGCCACGCAGCCACCCGGCACCACGCCGGCGCAGGCCTCCCCGTCCGACAAGGACAATCTGGTCGATCCAGTGGTCACAATGCCCAACAAGGAAGTGCAACCTGTGCCGATTGCCGTCACCACGCTCGACGCCACAGCCCCGCTCGCCGAAGGCAACAACCTGTTCGCCTGGTCTCTGTATGAGCAGCTGGAGGACAAGCCCGGCAACCTCTTCGTCTCCCCGGCGTCTATTAGTGAGGCGTTCGCCCTGCTCTACCCGGGCGCAGCGGGAGAGACCGCAACGCAGATGGGCGACGTGTTCGGATTTGATAGTGTCCCGGCCGAAAGCTTTGCCGGCGTACAGAACACGCTGAATGGCGCTGTTACGGCCGACACGGAAAAGACCAAGCTGACCGTCGCGAATGCTGTCTGGCTGCGCGAAGGCTCCAGCTTGCAGGCACCCTACCGGCAGGCTGTCGAAGGCATCATGAAGGCCAAGGTCGCCCTGGTTGATTTCAGCCAGCCCGCTGCCGCCGCGAAGCTCATCAACACCTGGGTCGAAGATCACACGAATGACAAGATCCACGACCTGATCCCGCCGGGCGCGATCCGCCCCGGCCTGACCGAACTGATCCTCACCAATGCGGTCTGGTTCAAGGCCGACTGGCAAAGCCCCTTCAAGGCCGAGGCGACGCAGGACGGAACCTTCTATGCGCCGTCGGGTGAGATTACCGCGAAGCTGATGAGCCAGACACTGAAGAAGGCCCGCTACCTCTCCCGCGATGGCTATGCCGCCCTGGATCTCGACTATGCCGGGGATGACTATGCCCTCACCGTGATCCTGCCCGATACGCAGGATGGCCTGACGGATGTCGCCTCGGCGATGACACCGGAAAGCTTCACCGCGCTCCTGTCAGGCATGGACACGGCAGAGCGCAAACGCGTGCACCTCGTCTTACCGAAAGTCTCCATCGAAGCCAGTTACGAGCTGAACGATACGCTGATCGCGCTCGGCCTCGGCGATGCCTTCACCGGCGCGGCGGATTTCTCCGGCCTGATCGAAGGGGCTGGCCCCGGTGATCTGGTGATCAGCAAGGTGCTGCAGAAGACCTTCCTCGACATCGACGAGAAAGGCACTGAAGCGGCGGCTGCGACGGCGATCATGATGGAGCGCACGGCGATCTTCATTCCGGAGGAAGACCCGGTCGAGTTTCGCGCCGATCATCCCTTCCTGATCGCGCTGCGTCACAAGCCGACAGGCACCGTGATGTTCCTGGGCCGGGTGGAAGCACCGCCGCCTGCGGCAGACGAGTGATCAACCGGCGGGCGATACCTCGACGTCGACGATCCTGCCCTTCTTGCCCAGCTTCTTCAGCTGGCGCTCCAGGTTCTTCTTCTTGATCGTTTTGCGGACGTGCTTGCCGTTCCTGTAAGTCACGTCGAGGCGGACATATTCATCCGGCCCGTCCAGCGCATCGCCGGTCACACGCACCGCGGTGCCGCCGACCCAGACAACACCCTTGCCTGCAACGCCCACGGCATCGACGGCCAGGCCAACCGGAACGGTGACGACCTTGGTGGCAACACAGGCTGGAGCGATGGTGAAAACGGCCGCCAGAAGGATGGCCCGGATAATGCGCATGTCTGGTCTCCCCGTTTCCGGGGAGACTAGATCAGGCAAATGTTGAGAGCACCTTACGTCGCAGCAATTCTCAGCTGCGCGCCAGCGACTCGTCGATCAGGCGGGCGGTGTTGTCCTTGCCGTAGAGCGCGGCAAAGCTGCCGAAGCGCGGCCCCTGCGCCTGCCCCAGCAGCACTTCATAGAGCGCCTTGAACCATTCGCGGAGGTTCTCGAAATGGTGGTCCTTGCCGATCGTGAAGGTCAGCGTCTGGAGGTTTTCCGAGGTCGGCTCATCGGCAAAGGCCTTGAGGTGGGCCGACAGGTCCGCCATCGCCGTGCGTTCCTGCTCGGTCGGGGCGCGATAGGTCTTCTCCGGCAGGATGAAGTCCGTGTAGTAGCGCATCGCATACCCGGCGAGTTCGTCCAGCAACGGATGGGTCTCAGGAGACGCATCCTGCGCATAGCGGGTGATGAAGCCCCAGAGCTGTGACTTGTCTTCCGGGTTCGCCACGGCCACCAGGTTCAGCAGCAGCGCGAAGCTGACCGGCATGTCCACTTCCGGCGGGTTGCCATTGTGGATGTGCCAGACCGGGTTCTCGATCTGCCGCGCCGGTTCCTCGTGCGGATACTTCTCCAGGAAGGTCAGGTATTCGTCCACGGCTTTCGGGATGACGTCGAAATACAGTTTCTTCGCCACGCGCGGTTTCTGGAACTGGAAGAGGCTGAGGCTCTCGTCCGGCGCATATTTCAGCCAGTCTTCGACCGAGATGCCATTGCCCTTGGTCTTGGAGATCTTCTCGCCCTTCTCGTCCAGGAACATCTCGTAGACGTATTGTTCCGGCGGACGCTTGCCGAGGATCTTGGTGATCTTCGAATAGATCGGCGCATTGGCCTGGTGATCCTTGCCGAACATTTCGAAGTCCACGCCAAGGGCGGCCCAGCGCATGCCGAAGTCCGGCTTCCACTGCATCTTCACATGACCGCCGGTGACCGGCAGCGTGAATTCCTTGCCGCTCTCGTCGTCAAAGGTGATCGTGCCATTGGCGCCGTCGACGGATTTCATCGGCACGTAGAGCACATGGCCCGTTTCCGGATGGATCGGCAGGAACGGGCTGTAGGTCGCCTGGCGTTCCTCGCCCAGCGTCGGCAGCATCACGTCCATGATGTCCTGATACTTCTCTGCCGAGCGCTTCAGCATCTCGTCAAAGCGGCCGGATTTGTAGCATTCCGTCGCCGACAGGAATTCATATTCGAAGCCAAACTGGTCGAGGAAGGCGCAGAGACGCGCATTCATGTGCTTGCCGTATGACTCATGCGTGCCGAACGGGTCCGGCACCGCCGTCAGCGGCATCTGGAGGTAGGGCTCCAGCTTTTCCGGGTTCGGGACGGTCGGCGGCACCTTGCGCATGCCGTCCATGTCGTCGGACACGCAGATCAGGCGCGTCGGAACCTCGCCCTTCGTCAGCACTTCAAAGGCATGGCGCACCATGGTCGTGCGGACGACTTCGCCAAACGTGCCGATGTGCGGCAGGCCCGAGGGGCCGTAGCCCGTCTCGAAGATCACGGGATCGCCAGGCTTTCGCTGACCCGCTTTCTCCTGCTGCTCAACACGCTGTTTGAGTTTCCGCGCCAGTTCGAACGGCCATGCCTTGGCGGATTCGGCGAGGATGGAGAAATCGGTCATTTCGGTCAGGGTCTCCTACGGGACAAAAGGAAGCCGACGGTCGCGCCTCGCGAACGCCGGCTACCGGTAAAGCGATCGGCTGTCTGGTCTAGTTAAACGTATCCGGGTCACGGAGACGCTTATGAATGGGCCAATCAGCAAAGGCCAGATACAGAAAAGCGATCAGATTGACCAGTGGGACCAGCATCAGCAGGGACCACGCCCCGTTGAAGCCGGCCTTGCTCCAGATCTTCCAGTACCCGACAATGAACAGCACGATGATCGCCAGATAGACGACACCGAACACAATCATCATTGTGCCGGCAGCAGCATCGTTGGACATGTTTTCCTCCCTTTTTTCAGGACCTTCAGTCTAGGACGGATCCCCCTGTCACTCAAACGCAATCAGGCCGGATCGGATTCCTGACGCGCGATATTTTGTAAGAAATATTTGACATGTCAAAAATCTTTGACTATATGCGATGTAAGATATTTTTGACACCCGAAGGGACTGATCATGTCATTCCGAGAAAAAACTGCCTGGGGCATGGGCCTCGTTCTGATCCTGGCCGGGATCTGGTATTTCAAGCGCGTCGTCGGCATGTCGGAGGCGTTGGGCGAGACGGCCGCGCCGAACATCCGGTTCGTGATCGGCTATATCGTCCTGGTCGTGCTCGCTTCCATTCTGGTCAACATCCTCATCGCCAGCGCGTCGGGCAAGGATGCCGAAGCGCCCGCCGATGAACGCGAACAGGCAATCCTCGACAAGGCGGGGCACTGGTCGGGCTATGTACTCGCCGTGGGCGTGGTTGCCGGCCTCTTTCATTTCAGCTGGCAGAACGACGGGAATCTCCTGTTCCACATCGTTTTCGGCGCGCTGATGGCCAGCCAGGTCACGGAATATGCCTTCCAGATATTCCTGTTCCGCCGGGGCGTTTAACCATGGCCAAACGCCCCCCGATTGGGAATCGTATCCGCGAGCTGCGTGAGCAACACGGCAATATGAGCCAGGCGGCGTTGGCCGAAGCGATCGGCGTCACCCGCCAGACCGTGATCGCCATTGAGCAGGGCCGCTACTCCCCTTCCCTCGAAAGCGCATTCCGGATCTCCCGCGTGTTCGGCACCGGCGTGGAGGATGTGTTCAGCTGGCTGGAACCCCAAGATAGCTGAGCACGGCATGGCGGATGCGGGCCTTCAACTGGTCCGGATCGGTCTCGCCATAATCCCCGGCAAAGTCGCACATGCCGTGCACCATGCCGAACAGGTCTTTCGCCACAACATCGAGGTCGAATGGCAAATCGATCCGGTTGGCGACGAGGAGCTCCCGGATCAGCGCCAGCACGGAGGCGTGCTTGTCCTCCAGCTCGGGATCGGTGGCCAGCCGGTGTTCTTCAACATCGATCAGCCGGGCCAGCGCTGGCCGGTCGAGCTGGTGGGCCACGACGACATCGATCAGCGCATTCAGCTGCATCCGGAAATCCTGCCCGGCGGTCGCCTCGGCCGCGGCATAGACATTGTCATGCAGCTGCATCGCGTCTGCCATGACGAGGGCCGCCGTCACCGCATCCTTGTTCGGGAAGTACTGGTAGAGCGACCCGATGGAGACACCGGCCCGCTTTGCAATGGCATTGGTCGTGTAGCCCTCAAACCCCTCGCTTTCGAGAATGCGAGCCGCCGCTTCAAGGATCGCGTCCACCGTGGCGGCGGAACGCGCCTGTACTGGTGATTTTCTGGGCTTTGGGATCGTGGTCTGGGTCATGGCCGAATGCGAGTTTCAATATGAGCTATTACTCATATTTTAGACGGTAGGTGCTTCAGACAGGAAAGGAAAGCCCCATGCCTTTCGATTGCAGGAATACCGGCCATGCCGGAAACGGCCTGAACGATGCCGATGTGGCGCATAAGCTGGAACATCTGCACCAGGCCGCATCCGGCCGGGACGCCCGTGTCTTTGCGCGTGCCCTGCCCTCCATCATTGCCGGCAAATTCACCGGCCGCTCCACTTTCGAAGCCGCAGAACCTTATCTTTCAAAGGCTTACATCCCCGTGTCGGAGGAATTCGGACGGTTCATGTACCTGACTGCCCTGTCGCGGGGCGCCAGGAACATTGTCGAATTCGGCTCCTCCTATGGCATTTCCTCCATTTATCTCGCGGCGGCGGCGCGCGAGACCGGCGGCTTCTTTACCGGCACCGAGAAGGATCCGGACAAGGCCCGGACCGCGATGCAGAACCTGAACGATGCTGGCCTCTCCCGCTGGTCGGATATCCGCGAAGGCGATGCGCTGGAGAACCTCGCCCCGCTGGAAGGCCCGGTCGACTTCCTGTTCCTCGACGGCTGGAAGGACCTCTACATCCCCGTGCTGAAGCTGATGGAGCCGAAACTGGCACCCGGCGCCGTGATCTTCGCCGACAATATCAAATCCTTCCGCAAGACGCTGAAGCCTTTTGTCGATTACATTTCGGACGTCTCGAACGGGTATGAGACGACGATCCTGGACATCGGCAGCGGCGTGTCTCTGTCGGTCTGGCGCGGGGCGGAGTGTCACTCCGGAAAAATCCGTATTGACAATCATTCTCAGTGACTGCAAATGGTTCTCATGATCATTTGCGTCTGCAATGCCCTGAACTGCAAGAGCGTGCGCGCCGCCGTCGAGGCAGGTGCGGACAATCCCAAGGCTGTGCAGGCGCATCATGGCTGCCGCTTCCAGTGCGGCAAATGCCGGCCCTCGATTGGCGAACTGATCGCAGACACTGACATTGATCGGGGCCCCGCCCCGTCTCTGATGGCCGCCGAATAGGCCAAGCATCTGGTATTGCTGAATTTTCCGGAACCGTCTGAGACTGTTTCGCACTCTCATATGCAATTGATTTAATTGGATTTTTCTTGCAGCGCAGGCCCAATCAGCCTATCTGCTACGTATATTCACGTAAGTTATTGAAGGAGCTCCCCCATGAAAGGCGACAAGAAGGTCATCGAATACCTGAACAAGGCGCTGAAGAACGAGCTCACCGCCATCAATCAGTATTTCCTGCATGCCCGCATGCTGCAGGACTGGGGCGTCTCGAAGCTCGGCGAGAAGGAATACAAGGAATCAATCGAGGAAATGGAGCATGCCGACTGGCTGATCCAGCGCGTCCTGTTCCTGGGCGGCCTGCCGAATCTGCAGGATCTCGGCAAGCTGCATATCGGCGAAAGCGTGCAGGAAATCCTGGAATGCGACCTGAAACTCGAGAATATGGCCATCCCGCTGCTGCGCGAAGCGATGGCCTATTGCGAGTCCGTGCAGGACTATGTGAGCCGCGACCTGTTCGGCAAAATCCTCCACAATGAGGAAGAGCATGTCGACTATATCGAGACCCAGTTCGACCTGATCGAACGCATCGGGATCGAGCGCTACACCATGCTCCAGTCCGAAGCGAACGCCTCGCCGGAAGGCTGATCCAGGCCCTCAAAAGGCAATCAAGAAGACACTCTACAGACCGTCTATGGACCATCTAAAGGGGCGCCTTCCCGGGCGCCTCTTTTCTATTCCGCGCAGGCCACCAGCGCCGCGTTGAAGGCCGCCTCCGGACGGTGTGCATTCTCCCGCACGCAGGCATCGACCCGCGCGCGCTCATGTACCGCTTCAAAGCCTCCCTCGCCCGTGATCCGACCCTGCGCATGAAGCGCGGCGTCCGCCCCGCCCGTCAGAATGAAGGCCGGATGCCAGGGCAGGTCCGCCGCCTTGGCAAGCTCGTTCGTGCAGTTGGAAGTCAGCGTATTGTAGAAACGCGGGCGCTGTTCGATCGAGATCGTCTTTTCCAGCAGCGAAGTGAGATAGGCTTCAGCCTCCGCCTGGGTGAGCTGGAGCGGGTACATGTAAAGTTCCCGGTCCATCATCACCGCGCGGCGGGTCATCAGGTCCCTTGGGCTCGCCCAGTAGTACATGAGTTCGAACTTGTTGAACGCACCGCCGAGCGCCGAATAGGTTTCACGCGTTTCCTTGCGCGCCTCGATGGTGAGGCCGACAAGATCCCCTTCCCCGAATTCGAACATGACGAATGTGTGCGCCATGACCGCCAGGCCCGGATGCGGTTCCATCACGAACCAGACGCGGCGGACATCCGAAATCCGGTGCGGCGGCACACCGGACCAGACCATCTCGTCCGGCGCATTTTCGGTATACGTCCAGTCGCCATAAGGCGCGATGGAGAAGACGCCGTCCTGCAGCTCGACATGCGGCAGACGCGAGAGATGCGGATACCAGTCCCGGTCATGCCGGGGCTGCTTCGTCACGACCGCCAGCAGGAAGACGCCGGCCGCGGCAAGCACCGCATAGAGAACCGGCGCCACCCACCGCATGAAGATCAGACGCCTGCCGGTTTGAAACTGTCGGCCTGCGCCATCGCCCATTCGCTGGCGAGGTGCGTGCCTGCGGCATCGGACAGGAGCTGCCCGCGATGCAGGAGGTCATAGGCTTCATCCGCCGGGCGGACGATGTCTTCCGTCACCCGGTGCATGATGTGGCGGGGCGTCAGCTCGCCCGGATGCTTGCAGCCGGCCGCCCCCACAACTTCCATCAATGCCTTCACCGTGTTGTGGTGAAAGTTCGTGACCCGCACAGCTTTGTCTCTCACATCGAGCCCATGCTGGCGGAACGGGTCCTGCGTGGCGATACCGGTCGGACAATGATTGTTGTGGCAGTTGAGCGACTGGATACAGCCAAGTGCAAACATGAAGCCGCGCGCCGTGTTCACCCAGTCCGCACCGAGCGCCATGGACGAAGCAATCGCAAAGGCGCTGGTCTGCTTGCCGGAACAGGCCAGGCGCACTTCATCCTTGAGGCCCGTACCAACCAGCGCGTTTCGTGTCAGGACCAGGCCCTGGCGCAACGGCGCACCGACATGGTCCAGGAATTCGGCTGGCGCAGCGCCTGTGCCACCTTCGCCGCCGTCGACAACCATGAAGTCCAGCAGGATGCCGGTCTTCAGCATCGCCTTGCAGAGCGCCAGCACTTCCCAGCGATTGCCGACCGCGAATTTTGCGCCCACCGGCTTGCCGCCGGAAAGCTCGCGCAGCTTTGCGACAAATTCCATCATTTCGACCGGCGAGGAGAAGGCCGAATGCGCGGGCGGCGACACGCAGGTCTCACCCACCTGGATACCGCGGGCTTCCGCGATGGCCTCGGTCACCTTCGCGCCCGGCAGCACGCCGCCATGGCCGGGCTTTGCACCCTGGCTGAGCTTGATCTCGATCATCTTGATCTGCGGATTTGCAGCCACATCCCGGAAACGCTCCGGATCGAAACCGCCGTCTGATGCGCGGCAGCCGAAATAACCGGAGCCCAGTTCCCAGACGAGATCTGCCCCGCCCTTGCGGTGATAGCGCGAGACAGAGCCTTCGCCCGTATCATGATAGAAGCCGCCTGCCTTTGCACCGGTGGACAATGCCTCAATGGCGTGCGCGCCGAGCGAGCCGAAGCTCATGGCAGAGATGTTGAAGACACTGGCTGAATAAGGCTGCGATGTGCCGGGCGCACCAACCATCACGCGTGGATCTGTATCGTCGCAATGCACCGCCGCCATGGAATGGGCGAGCCACTCATAAGGCGGACGATCAATATCAAGATGACTGCCGAAGGGTTCAACAGACGTCACGTCTTTCGCACGGCGGTAAATCATCGCGCGGTCTTCGTGATTGAATGGCTTTCCTTCGGTCTCGCTCTCCACGACATAGGAGCGAATGAAGGGCCGCATCTCTTCGGCCAGCCAGCGCACACGCGACAGGAGCGGATAGTTGCGCCACAACGTGTGGCGTCTCTGGATAAGATCCGAAATGCCAAGCAGCGTAACAAGGCCTGCAAGGATCGCTGTGCTTTTCGCAACCGGTCCGGTTGGCCAGAAATAAATTCCGGCCGCCGAGATCAGTGCCGCAATGATAAGAACTGCATATCGTGACATAGGTGTCCGGCGCCTCCCGACCGTTTCCCTGATTTCACAAGCCTAGCGGTGTCCGCCCGTATGGGGAAGGCTCCTGTGCACGTTCAACTTTTTCCGCAATCGCCAGATAACGCGATCTTTCAGCATTGGCTGCGCAATGCTTTCTCATCTTGACGCAAAATCCGAATACGGATTAAATAAAAATCGCACCCTTTCGCGATTCCTCATCGCCAAGGGTTGTGTCCCTGTGGAAATCATGGCTTGGGTGTTTTGCGTTTCGTTTTGATTCGTGAACAAGTGCTGCGTAATCTGAAAACACGCCCGTCCGTCGGGCCCATAGAGGAGACACTCCCATGGCAAAAGCTACCAAGAAGAAAGCTGCGGCGCCGAAGAAGGCAGCGGCTCCGGCAGTGACCAAGCCGGCGAAAGAGCCGTCGAAAAAAGAAGTCCTGATGGAGAAGTATGTCGCCGACCTCAAAGAGAAGGTTGGTGAAGCTCGTCCGGACATGGCGCTTCTCGAAGGTGCCGTGAAAGCTTGCGGCCCGGCCATCTACAAATCCGACTCTGCAACCGTCGCTGCTTCGCAGAAAGACGAACTGGAGCGGATCAAGAAAACCTTCATTGGCAAGAAGCTTGGCGTCGCTGACGAAGCCAAGGCAGATGCCGCGATTGCAGAAGCAATCGAAAAGTATGGCCGTTCGGTGCGCCAGAAGCATCGTCCGGTTGTCTACTACCTGATCGCAAAATCCCTGCGCAAAGGTTCCGTGCTGAAATAAGCACTGTTCCGGAAACGGAAAAAGCCGGGCCAGCTTTCGCTGAGCCCGGCTTTCTTTTGTTTGCAATGACTGTCTGGCCTAGTAGCCGTTCAGCTTCGCATAGCGGTCGCGGTGCCAGCTGGCCGAGCCATACATGGCTTCCTGCGCGCGGGCCCGCTTCATGTAGAGACCGGGATCTGCCACATCGGTCATGCCGATGCCGCCATGCATCTGCACGCACTCGTTCGAGACAAGATGCACCAGTTCGCTGGCTTTCGCTTTTGCAAGGCTGGCGAGTTCGGCAACATTGGTCTTGCCTTCATCGACAGCGGACAATGCCGCCGCGACGCAGGACCGCGTCATCTCAAGCTCGGTGAACATCTTCGCGGCGCGGTGCTGCAGCGACTGGAACGAGCCGATCAGCTGGCCGAACTGTTTGCGGCTCTGCAGATATTCCAGCGTCATGTCGAACGCCGCCTGTGACGAGCCCAGCATTTCCGCTGCCTGTCCGATCGCCGCGCGGTCCAGCACCGGTTCCAGCACGTCTGCGCCTTCATCGGCTGCGCCGATCAGCGCGCCTTCGCCCACCATCACATCGGTGAAAGTGATGTGCGCTGCGCCATGGCTGTCTGCGGTCTTCAGTTCCTGGACCGAGACGCCCTTGGCATCTGCCGGAACGAGGAAAAGCGACAGGCCGTGACGGTCGCCCGCTTCGCCGAAGGTCCGCGCGACGACAATCAGCATGTCGGCATGATGGCCGTCCGGCACATAACGCTTCTCGCCATTGATCGTGTAGCCTTGCCCGTTGCGCTCAGCTTCGGTGGCGACGTTCAGCGGATTGAAGTGCGCGCTTTCATCCAGCGCGAGGGCGAAAGTGACATCGCCGGCCGCGATCTTCGGCAGCCATTCGGCCTGTTGCGCAGGCGTGCCGCCCAGCTGGATCGCACTGGCGCCGATCAGCGCCGTCTGCAGCAGCGGCGTTGCGGCGAGCGTGCGGCCCTGCGCCTCAAGGATCTGGCCCAGGCCAACCAGGCCAAAGTGCTCGCCGCCCGGTTCTTCCGGAACGATCACGCCAAAGAAGCCAAGCTCTGCCAGTTTCTGGCGGGTCGCAGGGTCCTTGCCGTTTGCGCCGCTGTCGCGCAGCTCGCGCAGGTGCGTCACCGGCAGTTCGTCACGCGCGAACGCCATGGCGGTGTCGCGCAGCATTTCCTGATCTTCGGTCAGAAGGAAGGTCATGTTCTTTATCTCCTAATCTCTGCCGTCGGCTTACTGATGGTCTTTCAGGCCAAGCACGCGCTTGGAGATGACATTGAGGTTGATCTCGCTGGTGCCGCCTTCGATGGAGTTGCCTTTCGAGCGCAGCCACTGGCGGGTGACCTTCTTGGCGGTCGGGTCGAAGCCCTCCCCTTCCCAGCCGAGCCCTTCGGTGCCGAGCGCCTCGATCAGAAGTTCGTGACGGTCCTGGTTCATCTTGGCCGCGCCGTATTTCAGGATCGACGCGGTGTGGCTGACGGCCTGACCGGCCTTGGCCTGTTCGGCCTGGCGCGCGACGGTCAGGCTGAAGGCCTTGGCGTACATCTTGTGATCGGTGATGCGGCCGCGCAGGTCGCCATCGAGGAGACGGCCATCGCTGTCAGTGCCGATATGCTGCTTGGCATAGTCTTCCGGCCCCATGATGCCCGAACCACCCGTGCCGCCGAACCCGCCGGCAGAGATGGAGGAGCGTTCGAACTGAAGCAGGCGCTTGGCGATCTGCCAGCCGCCATTCACTTCGCCGACCAATTGGTCCTTCGGAACCTTCACATCGGTGAAGAAGGTTTCGCAGAACGGGCTCTCGCCGGAGATCAGCAGGATCGGGCGCGCTTCGACGCCTTCGCTTTCCATGTCGAACAGGATGAAGCTGATGCCTTCATGCTTCACGCTGGTATCTGTCCGCACGAGGCAGAAGATCCAGTCAGCCTTGTCGGCGTAAGAGGTCCACACCTTCTGGCCATTGATCAGATAGTGATCGCCCTTGTCCTCGCAGCGCGTCTGCAGGTCAGCCAGGTCAGACCCGGCGCCCGGCTCGGAATAGCCCTGGCACCAGCGGGTACGGCCATGGACGATATCCGGAATGAAGCGCATCTTCTGCTCTTCGTTGCCGAACTCCAGAAGCGCCGGGCCGAACATCCAGAGGCCGAACGAGAACAGCGGCTGGCGCGCCTTGATACGGCTCATCTCCTGCTGCAGCACGCGGGCCTCGGCCGGGGAAAGGCCGCCGCCGCCATACTTCTTCGGCCATTGCGGCGCGGTCCAGCCTTTCTCGGCCATGCGTTCAAGCCAGACTTTCGACTCCGGGTTCTTGAACTTCTCCCGCTTGCCGCCCCAGACGATCTCGTCGTCTTTCATCGGCGTGCGCATGGAAGGCGGGCAGTTTTCCTCGAGCCAGGCGCGCGTCTCTGCGCGGAAGGTCTCGAGCTCGTCGACGGCAGTGTCGGCCATGGCGGTCTCCCTATTAGATATGACAGGTACGAACCCTATTCCCCCGCAGCGGCCACGCCAAGCGCTACCGCTGGGTCAGATATGCGGCGTCTTCGCCCAATAGTGCGGGGTGTGGCAGAGACTCCAGAGCGCGCGCGCCATGGCGAGTGTCTGCAGCGGCCAGTAGAGTGGCAGGGTCAGCATGTCGAACAGGCGCCGCCAGTGCCAGGGTCCTGGCGCCAGGCTCGCCGACAGCCCCCCGGTGAAAAGCGACAGACACAGCGCCGTCAGTCCGAACGCGCCGAGCGACAATCCCGGGCAGGCAAAGCAGAGCACGCACCAGGCCATCCACGGTCCGTGCACCATGGCAGACAGGATCGCCGCCCCGAGGGTCAGCTGGACCGACAGAAACGCCGCGGGCTTCAGCCCCGGTGCCTCGCCCCGTCCGCGCATCAGCACGCACCAGGTCTGGATATATCCTTTCAGCCAGCGCGAGCGCTGGCCGCGCCAGACGCGGCCCTGCTCCGGCGGCGCTTCCAGTGTCGGGGACCTGATCGCGCCAACCCGGTGGCCAAGCCGGGCCAGCCGCAAGCCGAGGTCTGCATCCTCCGTGACATTCCACGCATCCCAGCCGCCTGCCCCGACCAGTGCTGTGCGGCGGAAATGATTGCTGGTACCGCCAAGCGCGACCGGCAGGCCAAGCCGAGCGAGCGCCGGCACAAGCAGGCTGAACTGGATGGCATATTCCAGCGCCCATTGCCGCGCGATCCAGCTGCCGCCTGCCGGCACGCCCACAAGCGGCGCCTGCAGGCAGGACATGTCCGGCCCGTGCGCATTGAAGGCGAGGACTGCCGCCTTCAGCTGGCCGGGATGCGGGCGATCCTCGGCATCATACACGACAACATAAGTGCCCCTCGCCCGGGCAAGGCCATAGTTCAGGGCGCGCGGCTTGGTCTGCGGTTCGCCCGCCGGAACGACCAGCAGTTCCGCGCCGGCCGGCCAGGCCTGGGCCATGACGGCCGCCTTGGTGCCGGGGTCGGCTTCTTCGATCAGCAGCTTCAGGTCGATCCGGTCCTGAGGATAGTCCAGCGCGGCGATGGCCTTTGCCAGCTGCGGCACGATAGCGGCTTCGTCCTTCAGGGCGATCAGGATCGTATAGACGGGCAGAAGCGGGGTTGCGCCTTCACTGGCGGTCAGGTCGTTGCGGTCCAACCGCACAGCAACGCTCAGAAGGAACAGGCGAAACAAGACAATCGCCAGGAAGACCGGCGGGATGATCAGCGTGGCCAGCAGGCCGGGCAGTTCCGGCATCAGCAGGGTCAGGATGCCAAGCCCGGTCAGGACGCGGCGAAGGAACAGGCGTTGCGCCGGGCTGAATGTGCGGCGCGCAGACAGGCCAGGCGCCCGGCGGTGCAGGCCATGGGCAGATTCCAGCGCCAGACGGATATCCGGTTTCGGATACCGTAATTGCGCGCGCGCATGCGCACGGCTCGCCTTGTCATTGAACCCCTCACCACCCATGGCTGCAGAAAAGCCTGTGGATAAAGTGAACTCTACAAATCACAGGTTGAATTTGTTTCGTTTCCGTAACGATTCTCCCCGCAGGAGAGAAGAATCCCCCGAAAACAGGTGCCGGCGGCCTGCGCACACCATTCACAGCCTTATCCACACCTCTATCCACAGGTGCGCAGCCGCCCGCTGAGTGATGGCCCTGAAAGCCGCCTGAAAATCAAAGGTCTTGCACGTTCTCCTCGAATGTTCTATTTTTGTTCCATGACGCGCAACGTCCATCTTGTCTGGTTTCGCCGGGATCTCCGGGTGCATGACCATGCTGCGCTTGCCGCCGCTGCGGCAAGCGGGGCGCCGGTGCTGCCGCTCTATATCTTCGAGCGGGACCTCTGGGCCTTGCCGGAACATTCGCGGCGCCAGTTCGACTTCCTGATGGATTCCCTCACCGAACTGGACGAGGCGCTGACCGAGCGTGGCGCACGCCTGATCGTGCGCCGGGGCGATGCGCTGGACATTCTGTCAGACCTGCACCGCCGTCACGGCATCGAAGCGATCCATATGTATGAAGACACCGGCCTGCCCTGGACGCGGGCCCGTGACCGGGCCGTGCGCCGCTGGGCCGTGCAGGCGGGAATCTCGCTTCGCGAACAGGCCCGGCCGGGCATCGTCCGCGGCCTCGGTGCACGGGACGACTGGGCGGGCCAATGGGCCGGGGCAATGAGCGCGCCCCGGATCAGGGCGCCGGAGACGATCCGTGCCGCGACGCAGGCCGCGGGCCCGTGGCCGATTGCTGAGGATTTCTGCCTTGGCCCGGAAGATTGCAGCGACCGCCAGAAAGGCGGCCGGGCGGCCGGCGTGGAATTGCTGCGGAGTTTCGTCGCCGGACGGGGCCGCCGCTACCAGCAGGAAACCAGCCAGCCCGCGCTGGCGGACGTGTCGGGTTCGCGCCTCTCCCCCCACCTCGCCTTCGGGACGGTGTCCGTTCGGGAGGCCTGGCAGGCCGCCGCGCGGGCGCGCGCCGCGTATGCTCAGGATGGCGACCAGACTTTCGCGGCCTCGCTGACGGAGTTTCTGGAGCGCCTCGAAGGACGGGCCCGTTCCATTCAGGCCTTCGAAGACCGCCCCCTGCCCCAGACCGGCAGCGGCGAGGATTTGCGCCCCGAAGCGGCGGCCGACGATCCGCGCCTTGCCGCCTGGATCGAGGGACGGACCGGCTTCCCCCTGATCGATGCCAGCATGCGTGCGCTACGCCAGACCGGCTGGCTGAATGACCGCATGCGGGCCATGCTGATCGGTTTTGCGGCTTACCAGCTCTGGATGGACTGGCGGCTGCCGGCCGAAAAGCTCGCCGCCCTGTGCACGGATTTCGACCCCGGCATTCATTATCCGCAGGTGATCGCGCAGGCCGGCCTGAAGGGCCGCCGTGCCCCGGCGATCCGGAACCCGGTCCGCCTGTCGCAACAGCTGGACCCCGACGGCGCCTTCATCCGCCGCTGGGTGCCGGAGCTCGCCGCCTTGCCGGATGCGTATATCCACGCGCCCTGGGATGCGCCGAAAGCCGACCTCGCCGCGGCGGGCGTCATCTTTGGCCAGACCTATCCGATGCGCATGGCCGACCATGTCGCCGCGGCGCGCGAAGCCCGCGAGCGGATCGCCCGGGTCCACCGGCCCGGATGGACCGCGCCCTCCCCTGAACCGCGCCAGGCCGCGCCCCGGGACAAGAGACAGGCGGCCCTGCCCTTCCGCAAGACGCGTCCAAAAGGGATCCGCCGGCCTGCCAGGGGCCCGGTCCAGCTGAGCTTCGACCTCGGCCAGCCGGGACATGCATCGGAAAATCGCCCGGCCTAGAAAGCTTTTCCCCGGCATTTGCCTGATGCCGGGCAATCTGGACCATGACTGGCGCCGATTCCCGGAAAAATTCTCCATGAACCGCAATTAATTGGCCTTGAAGGCCGGTCCTGGCGTACCATATCGATATTCGAGAAGACAAAGTGCCTTGAAAAATCTGGTATTTATTGTTTTTCGATATTTTCTTATTGAAATTCGATATTAGTGGTCCTATCTTGAGGGTGTCGGCGGCGGGATGGTCCCGCCAAGACAAGAAACCAAGAAGGACTTTCGAACATGACCCCCCGCGCCCGTCAGTATGACCACGAGATCGCCGCGCCCGCTGCGCAGATGGCAGATGCCATCCTTACCGGCAGCAAGACGCTGCTGTCCCGACCGGCAAATGATGTGGCCGACCGGGGCCGCCCGAACCTCCTGGTCCGCCGCCGCCGCCGGTCCCTTCGCCGGGACCAGCACTAAGCCGCCCGGACGGCGCTGCACGAAAAGGCCAATCCCCCTGCTGGCCCGCAGCGCCGTCCACCTCCCCCCTCACAAGAAAACAAAACCTTAAAGGAAGGACTCTCTCGTCATGATCCGCATCATTCTCGCTGCCACCGCCCTCTCCCTCGCTGCCATGCCGGCCCTCGCCAGCACGACCCAACAGTTCGGAATGAACGTGAACATCGACCGCAGCACGCTTCAGACCACCGAAGGCGCCAAGCAGGAATTCTCGAAACTGAAACAGGATGTCCATGAGCGCTGCGTCGCCGAGACCTCCGAATGGACCTTCGCCAGCAGCTACGCTGTCAGCTTCTGCGAAACCCGCACCCTGAAAAGCGCCGTGACCGCGATCAACGAACCTGCCCTGACCGCTGTCTACGAGGCCTCGGTCTCCCGCTAAGCGGCGTCTTCTCCCGCGGGAGGCGCCTGCCTCTCCAAAACCCCGTCTCCTGCGGTCTCGCGCCCTGCCCGTCTCTCCCGGGCGGGGCTTTTTTTGAGCGGTATGTCAGGCCGTTGCGGTGCGGTAGTCCTTGGCCCGCAGCACGTTTGCGAGGCGGAACAGGACCGGCACGAAACTGCCATCGTCTTCGCGCTCGAACATGGCGGCGCAGCTGGTCGGGAATTTCTCGGCAAGGCGCTGGGAAGCGTAGTGATCCTGGCTGCCGCCATCGCGCAGGATGTCCAGCGCGAAATCATGGATACCCGGATTGTGGCCGATCACCATCAGCGTGCCGGCGCCGTCATTCTGCTTCACCGCTTCGGCAAGGCCGCGCGCGCCGCAAAGATAGAGCGATTCCATCGGGCGCACTTTTTCGCCCTCGAACACCCGCGCGACGTCCGAACAGGTTTCCCGCGCCCGCCGGGCAGTGGAGACGAGGATGCGCTCCGGGCTCCAGCCCAGCGCAACAATCTCCTCGGCGATCCGCGTCGCATCGCTGTGCCCCTGGTCGGTCAAAGCGCGGCCAAAATCGTCGATGCCCTCTCCAAAGGGTTCGGTCTTGGCATGACGCATCAGGATCAGGCGCTTCATAGGCAGGTCCGGAGATTAGAAATTCTGATCGACACCTTCAGGCACCGCTCATTGGCTCAGTCTCTCTTAGGCACCATTTTCGCCCTCGAAATCAAGTCACAGGAGACGGTTTAGATGAGCTTGCTGATCGGCGACGTAGCGCCCGACTTTGAAGCGGATACGACAGAAGGCCCGATCCGGTTCCATGACTGGGCCGGCGGCGACTGGGTGGTGTTTTTCTCCCACCCTGCTGACTTCACGCCCGTCTGCACGACAGAGCTTGGCTATACAGCCCGGCTGAAAGATGAATTCGCCCGCCGCGGCGCCAAGGCGCTCGTCATCTCGGTCGATACGGTCGAGGATCACAAACGCTGGATCGAAGACATCGAAGAGACCCAGGGCGCATCGGTCCAGTTTCCGATCATCGCAGACCCCGGCCGCAAGGTGGCGATGCTCTACAACATGATCCATCCGAACGCCGATCCGAAAGTGACCGTGCGGGCCGTTTACGTGATCGACCCCGACAAGAAGATCCGCGCCTCGATCATCTATCCGCCGAGCGCCGGGCGGAACTTCGACGAAGTGCTGCGCCTGATCGACAGCCTGCAGCTGACCGACGGCCACAAGGTGGCCACCCCGGTGAACTGGACCGATGGCGAAGACGTCATTGTCGTGCCGAGCCTGTCGGACGAAGAAGCCGAAAAACTGTTCCCCAAGGGCTTCAAGACGGTGAAACCCTACCTGCGCTACACACCCCAGCCGAACAAGTAAGCCAACAAAAAAGGCGGCCCACGGGCCGCCTTTTCATTTTGTCCGGATACGGATCCGCGCCCTAGAGCGCGACTTCCAGCTTGCCGTTGACCAGCGCCGAATAATCATTGACCAGCGCTTCAGAAATCTGGCCTGGCTTGTAGGTATGCGCGCCGATTTCGGCGACCGGGGTGATTTCCGCGGCAGAGCCCGTGATGAAGCACTCCGAGAAGGTCGCCAGTTCGTCCGGCATGATGGCCCGTTCGATCACTTCAAGCTGGCGCTGCTGGGCGAGCTTGATCGCCGTCTGGCGGGTCAGCCCGTTCAGGAAGCAATCCGGCGTCGGCGTGTGCAGCGCGCCATCACGCACGAAGAAGATGTTTGCGCCCGTCGCCTCGGCCACCTGGCCGCGATAGTCGAGCATCAGCGCGTCGGCATAACCGTCCCGCTCTGCCGCATGCTTGGAGAGCGTGCAGATCATGTAGAGACCGGCGGCCTTCGCATGGCAGGGCGCGGTGTCTGGTGCCGGACGGCGCCATTCGGCATGCGTCATCCGGATGCCTTTCATCTTGTCGGCAAAATAGTCACCCCAATGCCAGACAGCGACGGCCAGGTGGATCGAGTTCTGCTGGGCCGACACGCCCATCATTTCCGATCCGCGCCAGGCGATCGCGCGCACATAGGCGCTGTCGAGCCCCGACTTGGCCAGCGCCTCGCGCTTCACGTCTTCGATCTGCTCCACCGTGTAGGGGATGTCGAAGCCCATGATCCGCGCGGAATTGTGCAGACGTTTTGAATGGTCCAGCGAGCGGAAGATCTTACCGTTATAGGCGCGCTCGCCCTCGAATACCGACGAGGCATAGTGCAGTGCATGCGTGAGGACGTGTACCTTGGTGTCACGCCACGGCACGAATTCTCCGTCCATCCAGATATAGCCATCGCGGTCGTCGTATGCGGTTCCGGCCATCGTATCTCAGCGCTCCTCGCTTGCACTTCTTGGAATTTCGCGTTCATTTCACCGGATGGCACCTGACGTCAACCTGAACCGCCCGTTCGACCCCCGCCTTTTCCTGATGGATCAGGAGCTGGATCGCGGCGTCGGCCTCCTGCTGGCTGGCGCATCCGAACTCACCAGAGCCGCCGAAGCGGCCCGGCGCAAGGCGGGCCTGAGCAAGCCAGAGATGCAAATTCTCATGACCATCCGCTACTGGCCCGGCCTCACCGTGTCGGAATTACGGGATTCCGTCGGCATGACCGTGCCGACCTTTGCCCGCATTCTCGGCCAGCTGGACCAGCGCAGCCTGATCGAAAAGGAAGTCGGCAACCGCGACGCCAGGCAGCGCAAGCTGACCCTGTCGGACTCCGGCATCACGCTGACCACGCAGCTGACCATCGTGCTGCGTGAGCGCCTGCGTCTCGCCTATCGCAGCGCCGGACCGGACGCGGTGGACGGCAACCGCCGCGTGCTCGATGCGCTGGTCCGCTGATGCCCGACGCCGCGCATATTCTTGTCGTCGATGACGACGACCGCATCCGCGACCTGCTGAAGCGCTTTCTCAGCCGCGAGGGCTACCGGGTGACGGCTGCGCCGGACGCCGAGGCTGCCCGGCGCCTGATGAGCACAATGGCGTTCGACCTCGCGATCCTCGATGTGATGATGCCGGGCGAGGACGGCTTTTCCCTTCTGTCCGGCATCCGTCAGGGCGTGTCGCGGGAGACCCCCGTCCTGCTGCTGACAGCGCGCGGGGAGTCCGGCGACCGGATCGAAGGCCTGAAACGCGGCGCTGACGACTACCTCGCCAAACCGTTCGAACCGGAGGAACTCGCCCTGCGCTGCGCCGCGATCCTGCGCCGCTCGCACAAGGAGGAGCCGCCCGAAGAACTGGAAATGTCCGGCCTCATCTTCAATGCGGCCCGGGGCGAGCTGAAATCCAGCGACGAACGCGTGCGCCTCACCGATGCCGAACTGCAATTGCTGACGGCCCTTGCCGCGCGGGCCGGCGAACCGGTCAGCCGCGAAGAACTGGCACAGATCACCTCCGCCGGCATGGAACGCTCTGTCGATGTTCAGGTCACGCGCCTGCGCCGCAAGATCGAGCCGAACCCGAAAGAACCGATCCATATCCAGACCGTGCGCGGTATCGGCTACCGCCTGATGCCGGACTGACGCGCCATGTTCCGCTTACGCGACATCACCCCCCGCGGCCTCTATGCCCGCAGCCTGCTCATGGTGGTACTGCCGGTCGTCCTGATCCTGACGCTGACGACATGGTTCTACTATGACAACCATATCGCCGAGGTGAACCGCAAGCTCGGCCAGTCCATCGCTCGGGATGTCAGCGTCGTGCAGGACTATTGCGAGCGGCGGTCTGAATCGCCGATCTCCCGGGATCTGATCGCGACCCGGCTGGACCTGACCTTCAGTTGCGACGCGCCGCATGCTGTGCCGGAGGAAGAAGGCTTCCTTGAGAATTTCTCCTATCGCCATGTCCTGCGGCAAGAGCTTTCGACCCGTCTCGGCCTGCCCGTCATGGTGGGCCTCAGCCCCAATGACTCGCTGATCCATATCCGTTTTCCGGCCGCAGGGCGAACGGTCGAAGTGCTGGTCGAGCGCAAACGGGCCGTCACCATCACGTCGCACGTCTTCATCGTCTGGGTGATCATCTTCAGCCTTCTGATGATTGCGCTGGCCGTGGCCTTCCTGAACCAGCAGGTACGGTCCATCCTCAGTCTTTCGAAAGCCGCACGGGCCTTCGGCCGGGGGCGCGACGTACCGGACTTCCGGCCATCTGGCGCCAATGAAGTCCGCGAAGCTGCCCGCGCCGTGATCGATATGAAGAACCGGCTGACCTCCTTTGCCGAGCAGCGCACCGCCATGCTGGCTGGCGTGAGTCACGACCTGCGTACCCCCCTCACCCGGCTGAAACTCTCCCTCGCCATGATGGAGGAGACCGACGAGATCCGCGCCATGAAGGCCGACCTTAAGGACATGAGCATGATGCTGGACGGCTACCTCGCCTTTGCCAGGGGAGAGGAAAGCGATGAACTGACAGAGTTCGACTTTGCCGGACTGGTGCGCGAGGCCGCCGCCGGGTTCAGCGAGGAGATTGCGGTCACCGGCCCGGAAACGATCCGGGTCACAGGCCGCCGCCTCGCGGTCAAGCGCGCGCTCACCAATCTGCTCTCCAACGCCCTGAAATTCGGGGATACGGTGCAGGTCACGCTGGTCGATGGCCCCCATGCGGCCGAAGTGCATGTGGACGATGACGGCCCCGGCATTCCAAAGGACCAATATGAAGACGCCTTCCGCCCCTTCTCGCGGCTGGACGAGGCGCGCACGCAGAACACATCCGGCATCGGCCTCGGCCTGACACTCGCCCGCGATACGGCCCGCGCCCATGGCGGTGACCTGCGCCTGTCGGAAAGTGCACTCGGCGGCTTGCGTGCCAGCTTCCGCCTGCCACATTGAGACTCTCTCAATCCGTCTGTGGCAGACAGCGCCCAAACCCGAACACGTAGGCAGCCCGGAAAGGCAGTCATGTCAAACAAACCCGCCAAGCTCATCGTCCGCAATGCCGAGGTCCGCGACATTCCCGGCATCATGGAAGTGTCCGAGCGCGTCTACGGCCCCGGCATGGGCTATGCCCGAAGCGAATTGTTCGGCCAGATCAACCGTTTCCCGGACGGCCAGTTCGTCGCGGAATATGAAGGCGTCATCGTCGGCTACTGCGCCACCTTCATGATCTCGAGCGACGTCGCGCTGAAGCCGCACACCTGGAACGAGATCACCGGCGTGGGCTTTGCGGCCCGCCACGACCCGGAAGGTGACATGCTGTACGGCATGGATGTGATGGTCCATCCGGACTACCGCCGCCTGCGTATCGGGGAGCGCTTCTACCGGGTACGGAGGGAACTCTGCCAGTGGCTGGAGCTGAAAGGCATCGTCTTCGGCGGGCGGATGCCCGGCTATGCCCGCCACGCGAAGGAATATCCGAACCCGCAGGATTATGTCGATGCAGTCGTCGACCAGAAGCTCAAGGACCCAGTGATCAATTTCCAGCTGCGCCAGGGCTTCAAACCGATCGGCGTGATGCGCAACTATCTGGTGGGTGACCCCCAGTCGAAGGATTGCGCCACGCACATGATCTGGGAAAACCCTCTGGAGCAGGACAAGATCCAGGCCAAGCCCGGCCTCGGCGACACGTCCCTGCCGGAACGCGTCCGCATCGCGACCGTCCAGTTCCAGATGCGCAAGATCAACTCCATCGACGAATTCGAACAGCAGATCGAATATTTCACCGACATCGCGTCGGACTACAAATCGGACTTCGTCGTCTTCCCGGAGCTGTTCACCCTGCAGCTCCTGTCGCTGGAACACCGGCCGCTCGGCCCGGTCGAAGCGATTGAGAAGATCACCGAATACACGCCGCGTTTCATCGAATTCATGGAGAAGCTGGCCGTCTCCTATAACGTCAATATCATCGGCGGCACGCATCCCAGCATGATGGAGAACGGCGACGTCCTGAACATCTCCTATGTCTTCCTGCGCGACGGATCGGTCCATACCCAGCAGAAGCTGCACCCAACCCCGTCAGAGCGCATGTGGTGGAACATCAAGGGCGGCGAAGGCGCGCTCGCCATCCAGACCGACTGCGGCCCGATCGGCGTGATGATCTGCTACGATTCCGAATTCCCGGAACTCGCCCGCCACCTGGTAGACCAGGGCGCGCTGATGCTGTTCGTGCCGTTCTGCACCGATGAGCGCCGGGGCTACATGCGCGTTCGCTATTGCTGTCAGGCACGGGCGGTGGAGAACCAGTGCTATGTCGCCCTCTCCGGCGTGGTCGGAAACCTGCCGAATGTGGAGAACATGGATATCCACTATGCCGAAAGCTGCATTCTGACCCCGTCGGACTTCCCCTTCGCCCGCGAGGGCGTGGCCGCCGATACAGCGCCCAATACCGAGACCATTGCGCTGGCAGACCTGTCGCTGTCGGACCTGCTGACTGCCCGCCAGTCCGGCGCAGTGCAGAACCTCAAGGACCGCCGGTTCGACCTTTATTCTGTAAAGTGGAAGAAGACCGACTGACACGGTGCCTGTTGCAGGCAGGGCGCGCGCTTTTTAGTATCCCCTCTCGTTCGGGAGGAGGACGCCGCATGAAACGCATTCGCGTTACGGTCATGGCCACGCTGCTGGCAATTCTGGCGGCCTGTGCCACCCCGCCCCCGCAAACGCCCGCCCCGCCCCCGCCGCCGCGCGACCTTCTGGTCGAACTCGGCGACGCCGAAGCCGCCGGGGATCGTGATGCGATGCTGTCGCTGGCTCATGAACTGCTGGCCGACCCGGCAACGGACGACGCCCTGACGCTCGACCTTGCCGACCTGCTGGCGCGGCAAGGCGACACCCAAGGTGCGCTCGCCGCCTATCAAGGCGTTGCCGAGGCAATCGAAGCCGCCCCCGAGCCGGACTGGGCCCTGCTGATCAATCTTGAAGGCCGCATGACCGAAATCGCTGCCGCCGCTGGAGATACCGGTACCGCAAGCCTCCATGCCGGCCGGGCCGTCGGCCTCGTGACCCGGCATCTCGGCATCGACCATCCGCGCCTGGCGCCCCTGCTCGCCTTCGCCAAAGCGAACGGGCTGGACATGCCTGCCATCGCGATGGCCGGCGGGTTCGCAACACTGGACGAGATGGAACTGGCGCTGGCCGACAGTATCGAGCGGAGCCGCGACACCGGCGCGGCCATGCCGTCAGGCCGCCGCTTGTCGCCCCGCGTATTTGGCGAGGAGCCGGACTTCGACCTCATCAAGGTTTTCTACGGCACGGACCGCGCGGCGGACCCCGGCCAGCTCCTGATGGTCGACGGCAAACCCGTCCTGGATGCCCGCTCCTATTACGGCACCGAGCGTGGCGAACTGGAAACCGGCACGGTGATCGTCTCGGTTCCGCGGAACCGGGCGCTCGGCGAAATTCCGAAACCGAGCGTGCTGCGCTTCGATGTGCGACCGGACCCGGCGCGGCACGTCATAGTCGGCGACATGAAGATCCATCCGGACATGGAAGCCTTTGTCCGCGAAATGAAACTGGAGCTTGCCAAGTCCCAGCGCCGCGAAATCTTTGTGTTCATCCATGGCTACAACACCAAGTTCGACGCTGGGATCGAACGCACGGCGCAGCTTTCTGTCGATCTCGAAATCGACGGGGCGACGGCTTTCTATTCCTGGCCGTCGGCAGGCAGCCTGTTTGGCTACAAGGCAGACCGCTCGCAGATCACGCCCGAGGCCGCGAAGGACCTTGAAGACTTCCTGCTGATCCTGGCGGACCGGACCGGCGCCGAACGGATCAGCGTTGTTGCCCACTCGATGGGGAACGAGTTCCTGACCCTCGCGCTGGAACAGATGGCGCGCGACCGGCCGGGCATGAAACTGTTCAACGAGGTCATCTTCGCCTCCCCCGATGTGGATGCGGACGACTTCATCGAACGCGTCTCGGAAATCGACAGCCTTGCCGATGACTTCACGCTTTACGCCAGCTCCAAGGACCGGGCGCTTCAGGCCTCCCGGCGTTTCAACGGTACGGGCCGCCGGGCCGGCGACTCCGCCGAACCGGTCCTCCTGCCCATTCTGAACACGATCGACACCTCCGCCGTCTCCGATGGCGGGCTTGGCCACTCAGACATATTCGGCGGCGCCTTTACCGACTTCCAGGCAATCCTCTGGCTCAGCCTCGAACCGGACAAACGCTGCCTGCTGGGCCGGCGCGAAGAAGGCAACGCCGTGGCCTGGATACTCGGCAGTCCGCGGACGGAGTTCTGCGACCAGAAGGCCTTTTCCACCGCCATGACAACGATGCGGCGCGTGGGCGTGGAGGAGTCCGCCTTCGTTCTGTCCGAACAAGCCGCAGAGGCGCAATCCATCGGCTCTCCCGATGCCCCGCTCTGGCAGTCTGCGCTCAGGATCGTTCAGTGGCTGGGCGTCGCCGGCCGCTTCAGGACTGAGTCGTCTGCGGCGCCTCAGTAACCGCGCGGTGCGGGTCGGAGTGGTTCCATTCGGCCAGCATGGTGCGCAGCGCCGCTATGAAGGCGATCGGCTGGTCCAGCATGACATGATGGTCTGCATGCGGAATGGAGATGAACGGCACCTGATAGCCAAGCAGCTTGCGCATGTATTCGCGCACATCGTCGGGCATCAGTGAACTGTTCTCGCCGCGTATGATCGCCACCCGGCAGCGCGCCGCCTGAAGCAGTTCGCCGGGGTCCTTGCCCGGATCGAAATGGGTCCAGATCATCGGGTCGAACTTCCACGTCCAGCCGCCTTCATCCGCCTTCTTCAGGCTCCAGCGGGCAATATAGTCTACGGCGTAGAGGTTCTCGCAGAGTTGCGGCGGCGCGAGGCGGAACCGGCTGAGGGCGGCGGCAAGGTCCGGATAGATCCGGTTCGGGCGGCCTTTACGGTCCGGCCCCCGGTGCGGACGCTCCGGCGGGTTCACAGGACTGTCGACGATCACCATGCCGTCGAACCGGTCGCCATATTTCGCGCCGGTCACAAGCGTGACGAAGCCGCCGAAGGAATGCGCCACGATGATCGGCTTGGTCGGCCCATCGAACAGGCCGGCCGCCTCGGCCACGGCGACCTCTTCTTCTGCGAAGGTCGCCATATTGTAGCTGTCGCGGTAATCACTGTCGCCCATGCCGGCAAATGTGATCGCGGCAACATTGTATTCCTCGGCAAAGTAAGGCGCGATGAAGTCCCACCAATGCGCATGCGCGCCATTGCCATGCACAAGCAGAAGACCGGGTGCCCCGCGCTTGCCCCAGCGCTGATAGGTGACTTTCGCGCCCTGAACCTCCACCGAGTCCGTTTCGTAAGGCGTAGCGACCGCCTTGCGGAACCATTCCGGCGCCGGCGGCACGGCGCCCTTGAACTCGGCCAGCGGCCCGCCTTCCGAAGGGATCTCCTGCGGCTGGTCCCTGACGATGCCCTTATTCTCCCCGCTCATATGCGTCTTCCTTTTTTGCGAAGTCTGGGATGCCGCCCGGCATCTGGCAAGCCCGGCCCTCGGGGCAGATCCGGCACGGTTTTTGCGCCTTTTGTCCCAAAAAGGGACACCCCGCCCCATGTTGAGACATATCTGTATCGCTTCCGCACTCGCCTTGTCAGCCGGAACCGCCTCCGCCAGCCCGGAACTGGCCGAGCTGTGGGGCGCGAAAGCGACAGCGCTCGCCAGCGACTCCGCGCCTTTGCTGGATACGGCCCGGCAGGGCCGCATGCCGGCCCTGGACCAGGATTATGTGATCGAGATTGAGCGATTTGCCGTCAACGCCACCCGCCTCGGCACCTGGACCAGACAGGCCGGCGTGCCCTCCACCATCGGCTGCAGCTTCCTCAGCCTCGGCGAAGAAGCGGAAGTCCAGCTCGAAGCCCTGGAAGGCGCCCGCTCGGCCCGCGCGTCTGCGGATGCCCTGGATGGCCTGCTCAACCTGTTTGCAGATGCCCGGACGCTGTCGGCCGCCGCGGCCTGGTCTGCCCGGCATGCAGGCGACGAGCCTGTGACGCTCAGCCAACCGGCCCCCTGCCCGGAACAGCCGCTCCGCATCGACCGCGTCGCTGTGTATTAAACGGCGGCGCCCGGCCCGCCTGTCCGGGCGGCACGCCGCCGCTATGTCATGCGCAGCCCGTCACGAATATTCAGTCCCATGAGCGTCAGGTTCACGGCACCGGCAATCAGTTCGAGCACCTGCAGCGCGTAGAACATCGATGTGTATTGGCCATCTGCAGCGAGCCGCTGCAGGACGATGGCGCACGGCACCAGGATCAACAGCCCGTTTGCCGCAATAACCGGCATGCGGCGCTGCTTCGCCCGTACCAGACCTGTCAGCACCGGCCCGGCAAGCCGAAACCCGGTTGCGCCGGTAATGGCCAGGGATGGGACCAGAACAATCATGCCCCATAGAATGCCTGTCTTCACGGCAAGTATGGCTGCGGCACTCCCGAACAGCTCCACAACAAGCGTCGACATCCAGAAGCAGAGGATCGTCAGGAAGCCGATAAATCCGGCAATCGGGTGAACGCGTTTCATCAAGGTCGGAGGCTCCTCATCTCAGTCTGCATCGAGACGTGCGGTCAAAGTGTTCAGAACGCGGCGAACCGTTTCCAGCTCTTCGGGCGACATGCCCTCGGCCAGGGCATTCGCCCAGGGCGCCTCCTGCTGAGATGCGGCGGCATAGGCGTCTGCGCCCTTGTCGGTCAGGACGACAAGATGAGCGCGCTTATGATGCGGGTTTGGTTCGAACTGAACGAACCCCTCCCGCTCCAGATCGTTGACCACTCTTTGCACCGCCTGCCGGCTGAGCCCCATGACCCGGGCAAGATGCGCCACCGGCAGAGCATGCTCCGACAGCGCAATGGACCCGAGGACTTGCCAGCGCGCGCTGGTCAGGCCCAGCGGCGCGACCAGACGGTCGCCAGCAGCGAGCAGCGCGCCATTGGCGCGGAAGATGTCCAGCATCATCGCTGTCAGCGCTGCGCCAGCATCCGTGTGCGAGGGATAACGTGCCGTCTTCATTGACAGCATGTTTTCATATTGACAACATGCTGTCAATTAGGGCGCAGCAGCGGCCGCAAGAGACCTTTGATCAGGGCCGGAACACCGCCTCCGGATCCTCCAGCAATTCATAGGCGACATGCGCCTTCAGCTTTTCGGTCAGCTCACCCGCATCGCCATGCAGCGTCTCCGGGTCGATCATCTGGCCGAACGTCATCCGCATTTTCGAACCCTGCTTGTTCAGAAGTTCATGGAACAGGGTGATGTCGCGCAGCTCGCCGCTGAGATTGCAGAGCAGGTAATAGAGCCGCGAATTCCACGCATCGAGGTTCAGCGGCAGGATCGGCGCCTTCTGCTTTTTTGCAAGGCCGATGACGGTGGAGAACCAGTCCTTCTCGATCAGCCGGTCGCCTTCCTTCCGCGCAAGACGCCCGGATGGGAAGATGACGACACATTTCTCCTCCGCGAAAGCCTCCCCTGCCCGCTTCAGGGTTTCACGGGCCTTGGCGGGAGACCTTTTTTCCATCACCCATTCGACCGGGATGATCACGTCTTCGAATTTCGGATTCACCCGGATCGCATCGGCATTGGCAAAAAAGATGATGTCTTCGCGCACCCGTTTCAGCAGGTCCCAGACGGCCACCCCGTCGGCAAGGCCGGTCGGGTGGTTGGCGGCGATGATCAGCCGGCCCTCACGCGGCAGGCGCTCGATCCCCTCGACAGAAAGATCGAACGACAGCTGGCGCGACAGGCGGTCAAACGAGTCGCGCCCGTTCAACTCGACGATCTCGTCCGCCATGCGCCGGGCCTTGTCATAGCCCAGCATGGAATAAAGCACCGGGCGCGCCAGCGGCCAGGCCGGCGACGCCCGCAGTTTCGGGCAGCGCTCCTCGATCAGCACATCCACAATGTGCAGGTCATCCGGCGTCTCCACGTCAAGGAAGGCCGATTTCCGCGGAGCGAGCGGTTTCTGGGGGAGCGTTTCGTCACTCATGTTCGGGCGTTTCTCCTGACTTCAGCATAAGCGAAGCCGGAAACCGGCGGAAGCACCGCTGTCAGCCCGGAAAAACTCCGTTCCGGTGAGGGATTTCGAGGGGATTTGCCGGCGCTTTCCGGCCTTTCTGCGGAGTCGCAATTCGTTGAGTTTTCAACACTTCTGAAAGGAACGCTTTACTAAGCCGTAAGCTGCGCGTGGCAAAGTGAACGCACATCGGGGGCAGGTTAAGGACCGGCCACAC
>PACZ01000010.1 GCA_002700305.1 Hyphomonas sp.
GGCGATGAAGGCGCCGAAGCTGACCGCCGGATTGATGTGACAGCCCGAAATCGGCCCGATGCCATAGGCCATGGCCACGATGGACAGACCGAAGGCGAGCGCAATGCCCAGCTGGCCGACAAACTCGCCCGCCAGCACGGCCGCGCCGCACCCGAACAGGACCAGCGTGAACGTGCCGATGAGTTCCGCGATAAAGATTTTCATTTGGGTTCCCTCCCGGATCGTCCCCGGGGTTGTCCCCGGTGGATCGGCCGAGAATGATCGCATTCGCCTTTTGCGGCAATCGGTTACGCGTTCGGAGCGAAACGGCCGGCCGGGGCCGGGTCAGGCCTCTTCGATCAGCTGCGGGCCCTGGTTGCGGACATTGCCGACCGCCGCGCCCACCGGCCAGGCATGCATCGCATCGGTGGGGAAGGGCTCGAACAGATCCTCGACCTCTTTCGTGGAGGCGGTCAGCCAGCGGGTATAGTCCTGCGGGTCCAGGATCACCGGCATGCGCGTGTGCAGCCCGGCCATCAGGTCATTCGGCTTGGTCGTGATGATGGTGAAACTGTCGATCTCCGACCCGTCGATCATGGCGCGGTCCCACAGGCCGCCGAAACAGAACCAGCGCCGGTTGCGCAGGCCGATGGCATAAGGCGTCCTACTGCCCTTCGACCCGGTCCATTCGTAAAAGCCGCTGGCAGGGATCAGGCAACGCCGGTGGCGGAACGAGCCGCGGAACGTGTTCGATTCCTGCAGGCCCTCGGCGCGGGCATTGAAGGTGGCGAATTTCTTCTCCTTCAGCGGCTGGTGCCACCAGCTGGGCACGAGGCCCCACATGGCGGGTGCCATCTGGATCGTGCCCGCGGTCTGGGCTTCCCCTTCCGGCGTCAGGCGGATGATCGGGGCGTATTGGGTCGGCGCGATATTGTAGGCCGGTTCCGGCGGCTCCACGCCTTCCGGCGGGATCAGCGACAGCGCCGCATGATACTCCGCCCAGGTCACGCCATGTCTGAAGAAACGTCCGCACATGAAGCCAGCCTAGAGGCCGGCGGCGCCGCTGCCAATCGCCAACACACCACCGGCCGGGCCCATCCGGTTAAACCCTTATTGAAGAGGACACTTTAAACCGCCAGCTAGACCAGAGCACAGACGACAGGAGCGATCATGAGCATGGGTACCAAGGACTACGCCGCCATCACCGGCTCGATCAATGAAGGCATCAAGGGCCTGCGCGATACGGGCGCGGTTGAAACGCTGACGCAGTTCACCGCGATGTCAAAAGCCGCCATGGCCGATGGCGCCCTCGACAAGAAGATGAAGGAACTGATCGCCCTCTCCATCGGCGTGGCGACCCATTGCGATGGCTGTATCGGCTTCCACACCAAGGCGCTGAAACGTCTTGGCGCGACGGATGAGGAAGTGTCCGAAGCGCTCGGCGTGACCGTCTATATGGGCGGCGGCCCGAGCCTGATGTACGCCGCCGACGCCTGGAACGCCTGGCAGGCGCTGAAGGAAGGCTAGCCCCGCTATAGAGTCAGACGTTCAGAAGGGAGGCGCTTCCAGCGCCTCTGCCTTGTGCATGCAGGTTTGTATTTCTGCGGCTGACAACAACATTGATTGAGGCTCTGCAAACCAGGCCACGATGAGTTGGCTTGTTGGAAGCCGGTACTCCGAATACAGGCCATCGATGAGATCATCGAGGTTGGACTGGGTTGGCTCGCGCTTCATCAGCCTGAAAGTGTCGATCCGCATCGCAGCAGAATTGAGGTTCGCTTCGGTGAAGGGGGGTGAGAGGGAGTTATTCTTTTTCGCAAAAGAGGCAAGGGCTCGCAGTTTAATCGAGCACGCCTTGGCTTCGGAATCGGTGAGTGGCGCTTCATCAGCGAAGGTTGGAGATGTCATGCCAATGGAAATGACAAGCGCTGCCGTCAACTTGCGTATCAATGCGCGACCCCTCCCAGAGCTGGTTTCGACAGACCTGTTTTGCAACCGAGTAGATAGGAATTGTAACCAAAGATAGTATGTACGGGAGCACGGGGCAATCTGGAAAAGAGCGCTATTCCGTCTGGTCTGCGAAACAGGCCGATTTAAAATCGGAAACGTTCCGGCCGAATACCCTAAACGGCGACCGGCGCCTTGATGTGGGCGTGGGCCTGATAGTTCTCGAGCGTGAAGTCTTCATACTCCCAGCCGAACAGGTCCGTCTTGTCCGGGTTCAGGCGCATGGTGGGCAGGGGCAGGGGCTCGCGTGAGAGCTGCAGCTCTGCCTGCTCAACATGGTTCAGGTAAAGGTGCGCGTCGCCGAACGTGTGGACGAACTCGCCCGGCTTCAGACCGGTTGCGCGGGCCATCATCAGGGTCAGCAGCGCATAGGAGGCGATGTTGAACGGCACGCCGAGGAAGATGTCGGCCGAGCGCTGGTAGAGCTGGCAGTTCAGCTTTCCGTCCATGACATTGAACTGGAACAGGCAGTGGCAGGGCGGCAGGGCCATCTCGTTCACATCGGCCGGGTTCCAGGCCGACACGATCAGGCGGCGCGAATTGGGGTTGGTGCGGATCTCGTCCAGCACCCACTGGATCTGGTCGATCGTGCGCCCGTCCGGGGCGGCCCAGCTGCGCCACTGCTTGCCATAGACCGGGCCAAGGTCGCCATTTTCGTCGGCCCACTCATCCCAGATCGAAACCTTGTTGTCCTTCAGGTATTTGATGTTGGTGTCGCCCTTCAGGAACCACAGCAGCTCGATGATGATCGAGCGCAGGTGGAGCTTCTTGGTCGTCACCATCGGGAAGCCGTCTTCCAGATTGAAGCGCAGCTGGCGGCCGAAGACGGCCCGCGTGCCGGTGCCGGTGCGGTCGCCCCGCTCGAAGCCGTTCTCCAGGGCATCGCGCAGAAGATCGAGATACTGTTGCATGGATCAGGGCTCCTCAGCTTTTTCGGTCAGCTGTTCTGGCCGACCTCAAACGCACAGTTTCTAGCGCGATTCCCTTGGCGCCGTCTTCCTCACCCGTGAGGTTCGATTGCCATGGTTAAACAGGCTTTGCCGGGCCGCCGGAAATTCGAAGCTGAAACAGAACAGCGAAGCAACCCATCCGAGGCATTATGCGGTCGATTCCGGGTGGTGGAGCTGTGGAACAATGTCTCAGATGAAGAAGATTCAGGAAGCCTTAAGCCTGTATCGCCGCGACACGCGCGGCAATATCATGGTGCTGATGGCGCTTGTGGTCGTGGCGATCATGGGGCTGGCAGGCCTCGCCATCGACCTGCGTTTCACGATCTCGCAGAAGGAAAAGGTCCAGTACGCGCTGGACTCTGCCGTGCTTGCGGGGGCTCTGGAACGCCAGAAGGGCAAGACCGAAGAAGAAGTGAAGGCCGAAGTGCGCGAATATGCCGGCGCCCTGATCGGCATGCAGGGCGGCGGCATGACCTGCCAGGATATCGGCGTCGTGATGGACGATGTCAGCGAGGACATCAACGCCACCATCACGTGCACGCAGCCGACCTTCATTTCACAGATCCTCGGCCGCGATCATCTCGATTTCTCGGTCTCCACGACATCGACCTATTCGGTCGGCAAGGTGGATGTGGCCTTCGTCTTCGACGTCTCAGGCTCCATGAACAGCTATAACCGGCTGTCGCTGCTGAAGACGGCCGCAAATGCTGCCTTCGACACGCTGCTGCCCGACGATATGCCGGACGACAAGACAATCCGCATCGCGGTGACGACCTACAACAATTCCGTCAATGCCGGGTCCTATATCAACGATGTGACCGACGGTGTGTCGCTGGCGTCGGATGCCTCCAACCTCGCCGCCTCCGCAAATTACAATTCGTATAATGGCAAGCGGATGTACGACTCCGCGACGGGGGAGCGCTTCTTCTACTACCAGACCGGCACCTGCCTCGATTATGGCACCTGCGATCAGTGGTCGAATTGGGACTGGGACCCGGCCCGGCGCTTCTATTCAGACGTCTCTGTGAAGGACAGCTGCGTCTACGAGCGCACCGGCAGCCAGGCAGATACCGATGCCGCCCCCGGCTCGCTCGCCTGGATCGGTGCAGCCAATCTCGAATGGTATTTCAGCTACAATGACAGGAACAAGTACCGGGGCTGGCAGGAGGTCGCCTATGGCGGTGCCAATTCCAATACCGGCGCGTTCCGTAACAACTATGCCACTTGCCGCGACTCCGGCCCTGTTCCGCTGACGGACAACAAGGCGGCCCTGAAGGCGCATGTAAACAGTCTGACGGCTGGCGGCGGCACGGCGGGCCATCTCGGCATCGCCTGGGGCTGGTACCTGATCTCGCCGAACTGGAAGTCTATCTGGCCGGCGGAGTCCGAGCCGTGGGCCTATGACGAGGTGAACGCCACCAAGGCCCTCATCCTGATGACCGATGGTGACTTCAACTCGCAGCACTTCTCCGCGTCCAAGAACTCGTTCCAGCAATCCATGGATCTCTGCGACCAGATGAAGGCGGCGCCGTCCAAGGTGACGATCTATACGGTCGGCTTCCAGGTGCCGGAATCGGTTCAGAAGACCGGTGACGGGCGCACGATCCTCGAATACTGCGCCACCAGCCCGGCCTTCGCCTATTCGGCCGCCGACGGCGACGAACTGCTTCAGGTCTACAAGGAAATCGCCCAGTCCATCGCGGACCTGCGCATCAAGCAGTAGGCCTAGGCTTCCACGGTGACCGTGCCGTCCTGCACGTGCAGGGCCTGGGCGCGGTCGCCGAAACTGTCGAACAGGAACTTCTCCGTCCCCGTCAGCCAGGCCTGGCCACCAAGGGCGCAGATCTCGTCGAACAGGGCCGCGCGCCGGTCGGGGTCGAGATGGGCGGCGGCCTCGTCCAGCAGCAGCAGGGGCGGCGGCCCGTCGCGCTCAGCCTTGAGCGCCGTGGCCGAGGCGAGGATCAGGCCGATCAGCAGGGCCTTCTGCTGCCCGGTTGAGGCATCTTTCGCGGGCGCTCCCGTCGGCCGGTGAATGACGGCGAGGTCTGCCCGGTGCGGGCCTTCCAGCGTGCGCCCGGCGGCCATGTCCCGGCGGCGGGATGTGCGCCAGGTCTCGGCCAGCATCTCGAAGATGGATTTGAAATCGTCGCCGCGCATGGCGGCCTGTTCGGCCTTGCCTTCGAGTGAAATGTCCGCTTTCGGAAAATGCCCCTCCGGCCGGGCTTCGATTGCCGCCTGCAGCGACTCCAGCACATGGGCGCGATTGATGGCGATTTCCGCGCCGCTTTCGGCAAGCCGTGTCTCGATCGCATCGGCCCAGGCCGGGTCGACATGGCCACGTTCCAGCAGGGCATTACGCTCACGCATCGCGCGCTCATACCGGCTGGAGGCGCTGGCATGGCTCGGCGTATGGGCGAGCACCAGACGGTCGTAGAAGCGACGCCGGTCACTGGCGCTGCCGCGGAAGACGCCGTCCATGTTCGGGGTCAGCCAGACGATGCGGACGATTTCCGCCAGTTCGGTCGCCGTGGAGGGCGCGCCATCAAGGCGGACGACGCGTTTGGAACTGCCGCCGGAAGTATCCAGCGTCACGCCCACCTTATGGCCGTCGGCGAGGGCGGCGGCCACGGTCCAGCTGCCGGCAGACCCGGTGCGTGCCATGTCCGGCAGGGTAGAGGATCTGAGGCCCCGTCCGGGGCCGAGCTGGCTGACGGCTTCCAGAAGGTTCGTCTTGCCCGCGCCATTGGCGCCATAGAGGCAGACATGCCGGCCATCCAGCGGCAGGGTGAGCGACGCGTAATTGCGAAAGTCCGTGAGCGACAGTCTCGTTAAGGCGGTCATGTCGTCACGCAGCCTGCCTTGCGGCGTTCCGGCCGCTCCGTGTCAGGAATTACACGCGCAGCGGCATCAGCACATAGCGCGCGGAGTCGTCGGACGGGTCCAGCACGAGGGCAGGGGAGGCCGGGTCATTGAACATGAATTCGGCTTCCGGCGCCTCGATCTGGCCGGCAATGTCGAGCAGGTATTTGGCATTGAAGCCGATCTCCATCGGCTCGTCGCCATACTCGGCTTCGAGTTCCTCATTACCGACGCCCGTTTCGGCGTGGTTCACGGCGAGCACAAGCTTGCCTTCCGACAGCGACAGTTTCACCGAGCGCGAGCGCTCCGCCGAAACGGTGGACACGCGGTCGACGGCGGCTTCGAAAGCCTTGTTGTCGATCGACAGCTTGCGTGTGTTCCCCTTGGGGATCACGCGGCCATAGTCCGGGAACGATCCGTCAATCAGTTTGGATGTCAGCGTCGCGCGGCCGGCGCGGACGATGATTTTCGTGTCGGAGATTTCGATGTCGACCGGGCCATCCAGCCCGTCGATCAGGCGGCGGGCTTCACCCACGGCCTTGCGCGGCACGATCACGCCTTCCAGCCCGGCAGAGCCGTCCGGCGCTTTCGCTTCGGCCAGCGCCAGGCGGTGGCCGTCGGTCGCCACGGCGCGCAGCACCGGCTTGCCGTCGGCATCGTCGGTCGTGTGCAGGAAGACGCCGTTCAGATAGTAGCGCGTTTCCTCGGTCGAGATCGCGAAACGGGTCTTGTCGATCAGGCGGACGAGATCCTTGGCATCGAGCGCGAATTTGATCGCGCTGTCATCGGTCGTCATGGTCTGGAAGTCGGAGGCCGGCAGGGTCGGCAGTTCGAAGTGCGAGCGGCCGGCCTGGATCGACAGGCGCTGGTTCTCCGGCTGCAGCTCCAGCTCTACCTCGGCGCCGGCGGGCAGTTTGCGTACCACGTCGAACAATGTGCCGGCCGGGGCCGTCACCGCGCCTTCGCTGGCCACTTTGGCCGGGGCGCTGTCGACGGCTTCGATGTCGAGGTCTGTCGCCGTCAGGCGAAGTTCGTTGCCGGAAGCCTGCAAGAGCACGTTGGACAGGATCGGGATCGTATTGCGCCGCTCGACCACGTTCTGCACGTGGGAGAGTGCGTTGAGGAGGTCGCTGCGTTCGATCGTCAGTTTCATCGTGTTTCCGTCCATCCCGGCCAGCGCTGCCGCTGACCGCTAAACCCTGTTGCATCTGCCTGCTGGTCTGCCCCGCCGGTGCACGCCGACGGAATCAGCCCGCTCCCAGGTAGGGAACGGGCTGAGAACACTTAAACATCCATACGAAAAAGCCAAGCGTTGATCGCCGTCGTGGCCTATTCAGTTCGTTAATGGTTGCCGGCCGCCTGCAGTTCGAGGATCGCTGCGGCCACACGGGCGATGTCCGCGGCCAGTTCCTGATCCGTCGCCAGCTCCTTGGAAAGCTTGCGGTGCGCATAGAGGACGGTCGTGTGATCGCGGCGTCCGAAGGCACGTCCGATCTGCGGGAAGGACTTATGCGTCTGCTCCCGGCACAGATACATGGCGATCTGGCGAGGATAGACGACCGCGCGGGCCTTGGACGGGCTTTCGAGGTCGGCCTTCGACACGTTGAAGACCTTCATCGCGGCTTTCTTCACCAGTTCGATCGTCGGGGCACGCACTTCGCCTTCCATGCGGCGGATGACCCGTTCCAGCATATCGGACGTCGGTGTCATCGTACCGAAACCGGCCTCGGTGAAGAGGTTCCAGACGGCGCCGGTCAGCTCCCGGCCGGGGCCGCGAATGCCGGTATGGATGCGCTCGATCAGGGCCTCGTCCAGCAGGAAGTCCGGATGGGCCCGGGCGATATGCCGGGCGAGGCGGCGGATGATCTCGCGCCGCATCTCTTCGTCCGGCAGTTCCACCTCAACCACGGTGGCGCCCTTCAGCTCGCTCATCATGCGCGGGGAGAAGCCGGCCAGTTCGCCCGGCGTCTTGTCGCCAGCCAGCACGACATTGCCGCCCTGACCGGTAACTTCCCGGATGTTCTGGAACAGCTCGGTTTCCGTGCCCGGCTTGCCCGAGATGCGGTGCAGGTCGTCGATCAGAAGGATGGTGGCAGAGCGCAGGCGCTTTTTCAGGGCGCTCGTGTCCTTGGCCTTCACCCCGTCGGTATAGGCCGAGAGGAATTCCTCCGCGGTCAGGTAAACCACCGTTGCGTCGGCATTGGTTTCCATCGCCCGTGTCCGCAGGGCGAGCAGCGTGTGCGTCTTGCCGGTACCCTGCGGGCCGGAGATCAGGTGAACCTGTGTCCCGACCGGCTGGCCATCGGCCACGCGTTTGGCCAGTTCCACCGAAATCGCGTTAGATTTTCCGGTCACCAGCGTGTCGAACGTCATTTCCGGCGCGCCGGAGGAGGGACGTGGCGGGCGGGTCGCGCCGCCATCATCGCCGCCGGTCCCGTCACCGGCGCCGCCCGCAGCCGCTTCCGGCTCCGCTTCGGCCCACGGGTCCTCGACGATGGCACGCAGGTCCGCACCCGCGTCCTTCCAGCAGACCAGCCGGATGTCGCGCCGGGCGTCGTCATGCTCCTTCCAGATACGAAGGAGGATATGACGGTGATCGGCGGAAACCCGGTCAAAGGAGAGGCGGTCACGCGCTGCAAGCACGATCTTCCCGTCAACTTCCGCGATAAGCTTCAGATCGGCGATCCACCGCTCATAATCAGCAGTGGAGAGGACCTCCTTCAGGTGTTCCCGGACGGCCTGCCAGATTGCCTGGCCGGGAAGACTGGAGATCTTCTTGTTGGTTTTGGAATCTACGCTGGCTGGAGTGTCAAAGAGTCTGTTTCGGTCCATGCCGAGCCACATTTTTTTGTTATTTGTTACAGCCACCAAACCGGCACGCAACACCCCTGTCCAGTCACCCGAAACTGGCCCCGAAAATACTCCGTACAGGGATGTTTATCGTTGGTAAACTCAAGGTA
>PACZ01000011.1 GCA_002700305.1 Hyphomonas sp.
CACTTCGAGCAGGCTCATGTCCTTCTCGGTGAACGCCTTGTAGAGGATCGGGAACAGTTTCATCCCGTCCTTGGCCGCGTCCTTCGTCAGTTTCAGCGCCTTGTTGAGTTTCTTCGAGTCGGCATCGGTGACGCCCGTCTCCGGGTCGATCGGCAGCGTCAGGATCTTCTCGGGCGTCTCTTCCGCGACCGCCTCGATATCCATGCCGCCCTCGGTCGACACCACAAAGGCCGGACGGCCGACGGTGCGGTCGATCAGGATCGAGAGATAGAGTTCACGGTCGATAACGGCGCCGTCCTCGATATAGAGGCGGTTGACCTGCTTGCCGGCCGGGCCGGTCTGTGCGGTGACGAGGTGATGGCCAAGCATCTGCTTGGCATAGGTCATCACGTCTTCCTTGCTGAAGGCGAGGCGGACACCGCCCTTTTCGCCGGCTTCGGGCTCCACGAACTTGCCCTTGCCGCGGCCACCTGCGTGGATCTGCGATTTAACGACCCAGAGCGGGCCCGGGAGTGTGTCGACAGCTTTCTGGACATCGTCCAGAGACAGGACGGGAACGCCGTCCGCGACCGGCGCACCGAAAGATTTCAGCACGGCTTTGGCCTGGTATTCGTGGATGTTCATTCTGTGCTCTTGCCTTGTTTGCCTGGCCCGCCCCGGCAGGTTCCCTGCCCCAGCGTGGTGGGGGGCTGTATAACAGGCCTGCGCCACGCGGCAACCAGCTGGGTACTAAACTTTGGACTTAGGGCTGTCTTCCATATCCGCCGGGGAATCCGGTCGCTCTTCCCCGTCTGCGTCTTCCCCGGTTTCCGGTTCTGCTTTGTCGGGCGCATCCGACATACGCGGATCGAGCTTCACGCTGGCCAGCGGCGTCGGCAGGACGGGGCTCCATTCGGCCAGCTTGTCTTCGATCGCGACAGGTTTGGAGCGCACGCGCAGCACCATGATGACCGTCAGCGCGATCAGCAGGATTCCCGCCAGGCCGAACAGGCCAAGCTCGCCCACCGCCCTCATGGCAAAGCCCGAAAGCAGCGGCCCGATGATGGAGCCGCCGGCCCAGACGAACAGCAAGCCTGACATAACCTGTGGAATGAGCACCTTCGGCGTCCGGTCGATCGCGTGCGCCACACACAGGCTGTAGAAGGACAGCGCCCCGGCGCCCCAGACGCCGAGCGCGATGATCACGGAAACTTCACTGATCCGCGTCCCGAAAATGGCGATGAACAGCGCTGCGAGCGCCGACATGCCGCCAAGGCCGGCGATCACGAGGCGGCGTTCGATCCGGTCGGACAGGCGCCCGGCCGGCCATTGCAGCAGGAGACCGCCCATCCAGGCCGCAGCACTGGCGATGGCGGCCGCCCCGGTGCCCCCTCCCCCGAGCTTGAAGCTTTCGAAATAGATCGGCAGCAGCGACTGGGTGCCCGTGTTCACCGTGCCCGCAATCAGCGCCCCCAGCACAGCTGCCGGGGCGAGCTGGTAGAGCGCTTTCAGCGGCATGGACCGGCGCTCCGGAATGACCGGCTGTTCGCGGCGCGTCAGGCAGACCGGCACCAGCGCCAATGTCAGGAACAGCGCCGCCCAGGTATAGGCCCGCGTGTCCAGCGGCGAGAGGCCTGCCACGAAGAACGGACCGATCATCAGGGAGAGCTTTGCGCCCGTGTGATAAATGCCCATCACATTGCCGCGGGACTTGTCCGGCACGACGCTGCCGAGCCAGCTTTCAATACTGGTGAAGCTGAGCGAGAGCGACACGCCCATGATCACCCGGACCGGCGCCCAGAACAGCGCATCATGCACCAGCGACAGCGACAGAACGCTGACCGCATTCATCGCGGAGGCTGCGGCGAACAGGCGGATATGTCCGAACGTCGCCAGTGCCCGGGGCGACATCCAGGCCCCCAGCATGAAGCCGGCCGCATACAGCGCCGCGATCAGACCGATGGCCTGGGGCGGCGTGCCCATGGCTTCAAGACCGAGAGGAGTCAGCACGCTGATCAACCCGCCGGCGATCTGAAGGATCATCACGGCGATGATGAGAACGATCACGTTACGCGTGTCGGACATCGAGGGACTGAGCGGCATTCTGCCTACCTGAATTTGTCGGTTGCTTCCTCGACAGTTGAACCGTCACTGGCGTGGATTGCGAGCGTCACCGTACCCTCAGTCCAGTTAATATCCAGTGATCCGAAATTCTCCTTGGCATAACCCGCCCCGATCTGGTCGGCGTCCATCTCGTCCGTCGTATCCCTGTAGGATTTGTTGAACGAGGACGCGGTCAGCTCATAGGCCGGGTAAGGCAGCACATCGTCTGCCCGGTATAGAAAACCTGTGTGCCGGTCGCCGGACACGAACACGACGCCTTGCGCGCCCGTCTCGCGGATCAGGCTGTAGAGCCGGTCCCGCTCTGCCGGCAGGCGCGACCAGGCCTCCCAGCCATGCGCGTTTGAAATCACCTGCACCGAAGAGACGATCAGGCGAAGGTCGGCCGGCTTCTGCAGCTCATTCTCCAGCCAGGTCCACTGGTCGTTGCCCAGCATGTCCTGATTGGGATCGCTGGACGGCATGTAACGTTCCTGGCCCTTCACACTGGAATCGTCGGTATCGGTCAGGTCAGACCGGAAGAAGCGCGTGTCCAGCATGATGATCTGGGTGCGCTGCCCTTCCGGGCCGAAACTGCGGGCATAATAGGTGCCGGGCCAGGCGCCGACATCCTTGTTCGCGAGGCCCCAGAAGCGCTCATGGATCCGCTCCGACAGGCGGCGGAACGCGAAATGTTTGCCGCCATCGTTCAGGCCATAATCGTGATCGTCCCAAGCCACCATCATCGGATGGGCCTTGCGCACGGCCTGGAAATCCGGCCGCGCAGCAAGATCGGCAAAGCTCTCGCGCAGTTCGGTCAGGTCGGCATCGCCGGTGCGATAGGACAGCCCGTCGGTATCGCCGTAGACATTGTCTCCGATCATCAGGAACATGTCGGCCGGCGTGGCCGCGACCGAGCGCAGGGTTTCATTGTCGCCCTGCTCCTCGTCGAGACAGGAGCCGACCAGGATACGGCTGATGGCCTGGTCTGAGGGCGGCAGAGGCAAGCCGGGGGGCGCCTCGGGGTAATAGTCATCCGGCAGTGCGCGATAATACGCTTCCAGCGCCTCTTCGGCACTTTGAGGTGCGCGCGTAATCCCCGGAATGGAAATCGGTCCCGGCGCCTGGCAGGCGGCAAGACCGATCAATGATACCAATAAGGCTGCCCTCTTCATCTCCCGCTCTCTTTTCTGGTTACACCTTCGTGTAGCGGCCTTTCGGCGGAGCGGTAAGGGCCTACACCGTCACACCGCGAAGAAAATCGACCAGAGCATGCGTCCCGGCAGGAAGGTGAACAGGCCGGCGATCAGGAGGCCGCCCACGAACATGTTGGTCATATCCTTCGAATGCTTGCGGATATTCTTGCGCCGCGCGACCGCGATGCCCATCGGCAAGCCGATAACGGTCCAGGCCGAGAGGCCGTGGATGAAGCTGAAATTCGCTCCGTTCAGCCCCGTGATGAAGAAAGAGCTGACCGCCGTCACTGCCATCGCCGCGACCCAGGTGTAGCCAAGCTTGCGATGCAAGCCTGACCCTTTCACCCCGCGCAGCAGCACGACCCCGATGGCAAAGGCCGTCACCGCGCCCAGCACGTGAAGCTTGATCACGAAACTGGCCTGAAGGAAGGGGGTGACATCGATCCGGAAACGGACCGGCGGATTGCCGGCCGAATTCAGGATCATCCAGCTGACCACCCCATAGGCGATGGCCGCAATGAGCAGCAGGGTCGTCATGCGGCCTGGCCGTCTGGGCAGGACGAAGCGGCGGAAAGTCTGGGCGAGATCAGTCATGGTGGAGGCTCCCGGTCTGGCGTGGGGTCTGTGAGTTACTGAAGCGTGATGGTCTGCACGGTGCCGGCCTCGGTAAGTTCGAAGCCTGCCTTGTCGAATTTGGGCGGCCCCATCCGGGCCGGTGCATCATTGGAGAACCCGTAGGGCTCGGTCGGGATGCGCCACATGCCGAGGTTCAGCTCGCCATTCTCGTCGACATCCTGATAGACCTTGATGCCATACGCGCCCGGTTCGAGGCCGGTGAAGACCAGTTCCGTGCCGTCTGCGACGGGGGCGATCCTGCTGGCAGCGACTTCATTCGTGTCCCAGCCATCGGCGCCGAACACGGCGACATGGAATGTGCCGGTCGCCGCTTCCACGCCCTCGATGCGGACGGTCAGGTCAGCGGCAGCAGCCTGTCCGGCAATCCCGACGGCGAGTGCGGGGGCCAGCGCGGCGGCGATAATGGATTTCAGAATGTGTTTCATTAGGTGTCTCCTCGTCTGGGTGCCGGACCCGGCTTGCTGAGGCCCTGTCCGGCGGTCGATGAGGAGAGAGTGCGCGGGCCCTGCCACCCCTGCCATGCGAACTACGCGGAGAGGCTGGAATCCTTCGCGAAATGCGGCCAGAACGGTTCGCGAAGCGCGAAATGCAAGGAGCAGACATGCCCGATTACCTGAAGAACCGGCTGCGGGATGCAGCGGTGATCCTCGGGATCTCGGCGCTGCTCACCTTTTTTGGTGTCTACGACCAGGACTCGCCCGTCTGGGTCCGGTTTCTGATGTGGGTGATCACCTGCACGGTGGGTGTTGCCACATCCGAATTCGTCGTCCCGGCGATTTTCGATCGGGAACTCGTGGGCAAGCTGGTGCCGGTTCAGGTGGCGGTGATGGCGGCGCTCATCTCCGTGCCGGTGCTGGCCTCGCTTTACCTCTATATGGGCGCCTTCGGCATCTGGATGCCGGTCCATCTCCTGCCGATGCAGTACCTGTATGTTTTCGCCATGTCGGTGGTCCTGACCGTGGCTGGTTACCTTGTCGCAAAAGCCCGGACTCCGGCGGCGGCCGGACAGCCTGACCCTGTCGATGCGCGGCAGCGCTTCCTGGACCGGCTGCCGGTCAAGTTCCGTCGGGCCGAGCTCTGGGCCGTGTCATCGGAAGACCATTACCTGCGGGTCTACACCAATCTCGGCGAGGAGCTGATCCTGATGCGGCTGGCCGATGCCGTGCGCGAACTGGACGGCGCCGCGGGCGTGCAGGTGCACCGGTCCTGGTGGGTGGCAAAGGATGGCGTCAGCGAGACGCGGCGCGACAATGGCAAGCTGGTGCTGGTTCTGAAGAATGGCACCGATGTACCGGTCTCGCGCACCTATCAGGCCGCCGCAAAAGACGCCGGGCTCGCCTAGTCTTTTCTGCCTAGTCTTTCCGGAGAGGCGGGCGGACATTGCCCATGCCCTTCACCTTGTTGCAGCGCGCATGCGCCAGCTGCAGGTTGTCCGCCGTATCCGGCCCGCCGCGGGCAACAGCGATGATATGGTCATAAGTCGGACGCTGGTGTTTCCAGAGCGTGGAATGGGCCAGATCGAACCGGTTGGAGGGCATCGACTGGCCGCACAGGGCGCAGCGCCCTTCCTGGGCTTCCCACAAGGCCTTGAACAGCGGCGTCTCGGTCGGGGCGTAGGGCTGGCTCATCCGATTTCCGGTGTCTGCCAGCCGCGCCGGGCGCAGGCGGCATAGAGCGTGTTCACCAGCAGGCAGGCCCGCGTCATCAGGCCCACCCCGCCCGGCACCGGCGTGATGTACCCGGCGACCTCGGCGCAGCTGTCATAGTCTGCATCGCCGACTAGGCGGGTCTTGCCCTCCCCCTTCTCCGGGGCGTCGATCCGGTTGATGCCGACATCGATGACCATGGCGCCGGGCTTCAGCCAGTCGCCTTTCACCATTTGCGGGCGCCCCACCGCCGGCACGAGAATGTCGGCCTCGCGGCACACCGCCGGCAGGTCTTTCGTGCGCGAATGGGCGATGGTGACGGTACAGTTCTCGGCCAGGAAGAGAAGCGCCGCCGGCTTGCCGACCAGGATGGAGCGTCCGATCACCACGACATGCTTGCCGGAGAGGTCGTCGCCGAGGGCGCGCTTCGCCATGATCACGCAGCCGGACGGCGTGCAGGACCGCAGCCCCGGCTTGCCCAGCGACAGGCGCCCGGCGGACACTTCGGTCAGGCCGTCGACATCCTTGGACGGGTCGATCCGCTCGATCGCGGCATCGGCGTCGAGCCCCTTCGACAGCGGCAGTTGCAGCAGGATACCGTCGACAGCGTCATCTGCGTTCAGGCTGGCGATCAGGGTTTCGACTTCTTCCTGCGTCGCCGTCGCCGGAAGGCGATGGTGCACCGAGACCATGCCGGCCTCCTCGGTGTCCTTCAGCTTGCCGCGGACATAGACTTCGCTGGCCGGATCTTCGCCGACCAGGATCACCGCAAGGCACGGCTTCACCGGCAGCTTCGCCACTTCGGCAGCCACTTTGGCCCGCACGTCGGCAGCAATGTCTTTTCCACTGATCCGGATGGCGGTCATGTGTCGTCCCCGCTTAAGCGAGCCGCGAGCTCCGGCGGCCCATCTATTTCGAGGCCTTTTAGCCGAGTCTTGCCGCCTGTCACGACTCTGACCGCAGACTTGGGCAGGCCAAGCCACTTGGCGACCAGTTTCTGGACAGCACTATTCGCCTTGCCGTCCTCCGGCACCGCGCGCACCCGCACTTTCAGGAATTTCCGCCCGGCATCGTCTTCCGCCCAGTCCTCGATCCGGTCGGCCGAGGCCTTGGGCTGAACGCGGACGGTGAGGCGATGCAGCAATCCGGCCTCAGTATCCGATAGAAGGCGCCGTCATGTTGATGATCGTGGGCAGCAGCCAGTCCTTGGTGAACATGATGCCCAGCGCCAGCAGGAAGACCGAGAGGTCCAGCTGTCCAAGCGGCGGCACATAGCGCTGGATCGGGCGCAGCATGGGCAGCATCACGCTGTCCAGCGCATACTGGATCTGCCGGACGGTCTGGTTGCGCATCGACACGACGCCGAAGGCGACCAGCCAGCTCATGATGACATAAGCGAAGATCAGGAACAGGAGCAGCGTGAGAAGCGGGCTCAGGAAATAGATATAGATCGCCACAAGAAGGGAATGCATGCGCGGGGTCCGTGGTTTCAGCCAGGGTTTCGGCCAGGGTTTGTTCGTCCTTAAACTGGTGTGCCCCTTCCCTGCAAGCCAGCCCCTGTCGCAGTGCCCTCTCGCAAGGAAAGGGTTTGGCAAGCCGCGCAGGGCGTTCTAGCGTCATCCGGTTCGGGGCAGGATCAGCGGGAGGCACAGACGGCGGGTGACGGAATACATGGACTCCGATACCCCGCTTTTGCCGCTCACCCGGTTCCAGAAGCTGATGATCGCCCTCGGCACCGTGTCCATGGGCGCAGGCATGACGATCAATTTCGTGGTCGTCGCCCCCCTCGCCCGCGAGGCCGGGCTGACCGAAATCGAGATTGCCGGCATCCTCACCTTTTCGTCGGTGCTCTACACGATCTTCACCCCGATCTGGGGCCGGATCGCCGACCGGGTCGGACGCAAGCGCGTCATGGTGTTTTCGCTGACCGCCATGGGCCTCGCCAACATGGCCTTCCTGTTTGCGCTGAGCGCGGCGCTGGCGGGCCTCGTTACCGGCATCGCCGCCTTCGCCCTGCTGGCCTTTGTCAGGACATGGTTCGGCTTCCTCGCCCCCGGCCTTCAGCCTGCGGCGATGGCGGCCATGACGGACGCCACCACGCCCGCCAACCGTGCCGGCGGCCTCGGCATGCTGGGCGCCGCGATGAGCCTCGGCTCGATCCTCGGTCCGGCCGGCGCCGCCGTACTCGCCCGGGTCGGGGCGCTGGCGCCGCTCTGGGGCACGATCGTCTTCAACCTGGTTGTCGCGGTCCTGATCGCCGTGGCCCTGCCGCCGACCCGGCCCCTGCCGCACCATCACGACCGGCCGCCCTCGCTGTCGATGCGCGACCCGCGGGTCTTCCCGCACCTGGTGTTCCTGTTCGTCTATTTCGTCGCTGTCGGCATGATCCAGCAGACCATCGGCTGGTTCATCGCAGACCGGTACGAATTCACCGACACCGCCGCCCAGACCGCCAAACAGGCCGTCGTGCTTTACACCGGCCTGACCATGGCGTGCACATCGGTCGCCATCATCATTGTCCAGTTCGGCTATGTCTCCCGGCGCAGCCCGGACCCGCGCCGTATCCTGCCCATCGGACTGGGCCTGCTGGCGGTCGGCTATATTTCCGCTGACCTCTTCCACCCCTTCTGGATGGTGATGGTCAGCTTCCTGATTGTCGGGATCGGCGCAGCGCTGGCCGTGCCGTCGGCCAATGCCCTCGGCAGTCTTTCGGTCGGCCGCTCCGAACAGGCGGGGGCTGCGGCGCTGCTCGCCTCTGCCCCGCCTGCCGGATTTGTCGTCGGGCCCCTGCTCGGCTCGATCCTCTACATGACCAATCCCAGCCTGCCCTTCATGGCCTCAGCCGCCGTCTTCTGCATACTGAGCGTCTACGCCGTTCTGGTCACCGGACGCAAGCCTCTCAGTCCGGGGTGACCGGCCCGCCCGGCCTCAGCCGGAGAAGAATGCGTTCAGCTTGTTGCCGTCGAGATCGCGGAAATATCCGGCATAGAAATTCTCAAAGCGCTGGCCCGGCGCGCCCTCATCCGTGCCGCCATTGGCGATGGCGATTTCGTAGATCCGGTCGACCTGTTCCTTGCTCTTGGCTGCCAGCGCCACCATCGTGCCATTGCCGACCGTCGCGGGGTTCTTGTCCCATGGAAGGGTCAGGCCGATGCCTGCCGCGCCGCCGGGCTCGCCCCAGGCGATGAATTGCGGGTCTTCCATCATCCGCCCGATGCCCATTTCTTTTGCGATGGCATCATAGAACTTCGCGCCGCGCGCCAGGTCCTTCGTGCCGAGGGTTACATATCCAATCATGCTCCAGCCTCCTTGCTTGGGCTTGGAACATAACGTGAACATTGGTTTCCGGCAAGCCAAAAGCTTGTGGAATGCCTATCGCGGGAAGCTGCCTGTGCAGACGCCTTCGGCCTGCCCCGGTGTACCGAAGCTCAGCGTCTCGAAACTCAGCGCATCGTCGCTCAGAACCACCGTGCCGTCCGGCACAATGTCTTCCGGAATCTGGTTGCCGCTTTCGACGTCCAGATGGATCGCGCCCGTCTCCAGGTCATAGGTATAGGTGCCCCAGTAATCCTTGTAGACTTCGAACGGCGTCCAGGTGACGGAGAAGTCGCCGCCACCCGTAAACACCAGTTCCTGAATGGCGCTGCTGGCCGGACAGTTTTCCCCGCCCTGCCGCCAGGTGCCGACCAGCGGATTGTCTGCCGCGCGGAACACTTCCACCGGCCCGGTGAGGCCATGGCTCCGATAAGAACCACTCAGCAGGACACGCGTGCCGGCCTCGACATCCTCGCCGATCGTCGCAATGGCGAGACCGTCCGCCTCACGACTGAACGTGGCCGCGCCTTCGGGATAGACGCTGAGCTCATCCAGACAGCCGGGCGGCAGGTCATTGTAGGCACCCGGCATGTCCGTCCAGTACGGGGTCAGGGCGATCTTGTCGCCGGGCTCTGCGGAGCGGGGCTGCATCCAGAAGAAATAGGCCCGGTCGCCGATGTCCGGACAGGCCTCGCCCGACAGCGTTGCCTGCGCGGCATCGGCATCTGCGCCGCCGACTGCGTCGCTGCCAGCGCTCTGACAGGCCGCAAGCGCGAGCGCGAGGCCGGCGCACAGTGTCTGGATTTTCATTCGGACATCCCCCCTCTTCCTGAGTCGGGGGCCAGCCTACATCGCGGAAATGCCGCCATCCACCTTCAGCTCGATGCCGGTGACGAGTTTCGACTCGTCGGAGGCAAGATAGAGCACGGCATAGGCGATGTCGTCCGGCTCGCCGACCTTGCCGAGCGGGATCTGGCGGCCGAGCTTGGCGAGGGCTTCTTCCTCGCCGAACATTTCCTTGGTGCGGTCCAGGATCGGCGTGTTGATGAAGACCGGGTGCACCGAGTTGCAGCGGATCTGGCCGCCGGTCGACTTGGCGCAATGCAGGGCGATGGACTTTGAAATATGCCGAACCGCCGCCTTGGCCGTGTTGTAGGAAACATAGTTTCCACTCGCGATGATGCCCGCGATGGACGAGATGTTGATGATCGAGCCGAGCCCATGGTCGCGCATCATCGGGATGGCGTATTTGCAGCCGAGGAAGATCGAATCCACGTCCACGGTCTGGACGTGTTTGAAGGTCTCGTAGCTCTCGTCCTCGACCGAACCGAGCGAACCGATCCCGGCATTGTTGACCAGCACGTTCAGGCCGCCCATCGCCTCATAGGCACTCTTCAGGACTTCCTGCCAGCGCTCGCCATCGGTCACGTCATGCTGCCAGGCAAAGGCCGTGCCGGCACCGTGTTCTTCATTGATGGAGGCCGCGACGGCTTCGGCGCCCGCGCCATTGATGTCGGTCACGGTGACCTTGGCGCCTTCGCGCGCGAACATGCGGGCGGTCGCTTCACCCAGCCCTTGCGCGCCGCCGGTGATGAATGCCATTTTGCCTGAAACCCGTCCCATGCCGGTATCCTCCTGTTTTCTGCAGCCAGTTTTTCTGGCCGCAGCTAACAGGTCGCGGGCGGCCCCGCCAAGATGGTCCTAGGGGAAACCGGGAAAATCCCGCCGGCTCAGTCGGAAAAAAGCAGCGCGCGGATCAGAACGCTGTTCAGCAGGGTCGCGTCTTTCAGGCCAGCAGGCGGCAGCGTCCAGTGCCGGGCATTCAGCCGCACATTTTCCGCGCCTTTATGCGCCAGGACGACCGGACCGTCATAGCCGCGGCAGAGGCTGAGCCCCTGCTCCGGATCGGTCCCGTCATGCGCGACCAGGACCAGGCTGGCAGGCGGCAGCCCGTCCAGGGTGGCGTCACCGTTCGGCTCTGCCGTCCAGAGCAGCCTGTATCCGCATGTCTGGGCCGCAGCCTCGATGGCGGCGCGGTCGGCTTCACTGCCGCCGACAAGGCCGATACGCGCCGGAAAGCGATCCGCATAAAGCATGCGGGCGCGCCCGAAAATGGCTTTGACGTCTCCCCGGCCAAGACAGGTGATCCGCGCCACTTCCCGGAAATCGAACTCTTCGAGCAGGCACAGGAGGATCACGCGGCGCTCCAGCGGGCTCAGCTTCTGCCATCGGCCAAGGCCTTCAAACAGCGACTCGGCGCCCGGCGGTGTCTTGCGCAGGGTTGCGTCCAGAATCTCGAACAACAGGACCAGATTGGTGCTGCGGGCGGAGGAGACCTCGTCCAGCACGTCTTCCAGCGCTTCCGACAGGACACCATCGCCCAGTCCCTGGCTGCCGCACGCAAAAGCCGCATAGCGCCGGAGCCGGTCCAGATTGGTCTCGTAGGGTTGTTCCCAGATCATCTGCGTCTCATAGCGCGCTTTGGACAGACAGTATGTCACCTGACCCAGTGACACCGGTCCTGCCCTGTCTGTGCATGTGCACCTGACAATACTACATAATATATCTGATTTTGTATAGAATAAGTAGAACTACATATCCGCGAGAGTTGCAAAGCGGTAGCGAGGCCCCTGCGGCAAGCGGGGATTCCCTGCCGGTCAGGCCAGCCGGGCCGCCATCGCGTCCATGTACCCGGCAAGTTCCAGGTCCCGCGTCGTTACACCGTCCGCGTCATGCGTGGTCAGCACGACCTCGACCCGGTTGTAGACATTCGACCATTCAGGATGGTGATCCATCTGCTCGGCCTTCAGGGCGACGGCGCTCATGAAGGCGAAGGCCTGCTTGAAATCGTCGAAGCGGAATGTGCGGGTGATCTCGTCGCGCTCGCCCTCTCCCTTCGTCCAGCCCTTGAGGGCCAGCACGGCCGCGTCGGCACCGATCGTCTTGGTCATCATCTATTCCTCTGCATCCTGGCCCAGCACGAAATATACCCAGCGCCCGTCCTCGGTGATCGCGGTGCGCATGCCCGGATAGCCTTTCCCGGCCCGAATCTCCGCGATCCCGTCATCGCCGACCAGATCCTGCAACCGTTTGCGGTCGCGGAAGGAGAGTTTCTCCGGGATCAGGTCCTCGGCATTCTTCGCGGCAAGGTCTGGCCAGACATACCATTTCACCCCGTCGACCTCGCGCACGCCCACGGGCAGCTCCATCAGCGCCCGCAGCTGGCGGTTCGGATCGACGCCGATCCGGCGCATCAGGTCCCAATAGGCGCGGTGATCCTGGCCGCCGAGGTTCGAGACAAAGCCCTCATTCCGCCCCGCCAGCCGCGACAGGCCAGACAGCGAGCCGCGCTTTGCATAGCCCAGCATCTCGTCCCGCGTGGCCGCGACGGCGTCCGGAATCTCGACCGGCTCAGGCGCCTGCGGATCCTGCGACAGGGATTCCGGCGGATAGACCGGCTCCTCTGGCGGCGGCGAACAGGCCGCGCCCAGCAAAAGTCCGGCCGCCAGGGCCCCACGAAGAGCAGACACGCCCAGCCTAGACCACGTCATATCCCGTCGCCGATTTGAGATCTTCGAGCAGCTGGTCTTCGCCCAGCACCTTGATCGTGGTCATGCCCATGGCGCGGGCCGGTTTCAGATTGATGCCGAGATCGTCGAGATAGACGCAGTCTTCCGGCGCCACATCCAGCGCCTCGCACATCAGCTTGTAGATCTGCGGGTCCGGCTTGCGGATGCCGATCTTGGAGCTTTCGATCAGATGGTCGAACTGATCGAACACATGCGCCAGCTGGGCAGCCTTTTCTGCGTCATTCGTCATCGAGGCGCCCTTGCCGATCGGCGCATTGTTCGTGATGCAGCCGACCTTGCCGTGCTGCTTGCAGACCTTCAGCGCGTCCACGACGCGCGGGCGCAGGCTGCCGGACAGAAGCTTCAGCACGTCGGCGCCCGGCACTTCATGGCCCAGCGCCTTCGACTCTTCCCGGAACAGGCTGTCGAATTCCTCGCCGCTTACCTTGCTCTGTTCGAGCTTGGCCCAGGCATTATCCAGCGGATTGGTGGCGTTGACGGTCCGGATGAAGTTCCGGGGCAGCCCCTGCTCGGCTTCATAGCGGGCGAATGCATCGAAGGGTGAGGAGGTAAAAACGCCCCCGAAATCCCAGATCACGGCCTTGAAAGTCTTTGTCATGCGAGACGTCTAGCCGCGCCTGCAGGAACTTTCAAACCTTGAAGATTGCCGGGCCGCTCTTAGGGTGGCGCCAGAACAACAAACAGACGCGACAATCGAAGGAGAAACGACTGATGGGCGTGCTTGAAGGCAAAGTGGTGCTGGTCACCGGCGGCGGGAACGGGATCGGCAAGGAAACGGCGCTGCTCGCCGCGAAAGAAGGCGCGAAAGTCGTGGTCAACGACCTTGGCGGCGGCCTCTCCGGCGGTGATGAGGGCGATGCCGGCCCGGCCGAGAAAGTGGCCGCCGAAATCCGCGCAGCCGGCGGCGAAGCGGTGTCGAACTCCGAGAGCGTCACCGACATGAAAGCCGTCGAAGGCATGGTCGAACAGGCGAAAGACACGTTCGGCGCCCTCGACGCCATCATCAATCCGGCCGGCATCCTGCGGGACACGATGTTCCACAAGATGAGCGAAAGCGACTGGGACGCCGTGATCGACGTCCACCTGCGCGGCAGCTTCAACGTCACCCGCGCCGCCGTGGAACTCTTCCGCGAGCAGGAAAAGGGCGCGTTCGTGCTTTTCACCTCCACCTCCGGCCTGATCGGCAATATCGGCCAGGCGAACTATGCTGCCGCCAAGATGGGCATTGTCGGCCTCTCCCGCATCGTTGCCATGGAAGGCGCGCGCAAGAATGTCCGCTCCAATGTCATCGCGCCCTTCGCCTGGACGCGCATGATCGCCTCTATCCCGGTGAAGGACGAGGCCGGCGCCCAGCGCGTCGAGCGCATGAAGAACGGCATGCGGGCCGACCAGGTTGCCCAGCTCGCCGTCGCCCTCTGCGCCGACAAGGCGAAAGACGTCTCTGGCCAGATCTTCGGCGTGCGCGGCAATGAAGTCGTCCTGTTCGACCAGCCCCGCCCGGTGAAATCCGTCGCCCGCCTGGAAGGCTGGAACCCGGAGACCCTGCTCGACCAGTGCATGCCGGCCATGCAGGCCGACTTCACCGACCTCGGCGCCACGGCCAGCGTCTTTCCATACGACCCGATCTGATCCGGCGATCCGATCCGATCATTCCTGCGCGCCCCGGACCTGGCTTCCGGGGCGTTTGCACATCTGGTCCATTATAGTCCGGTATAGTCATGACTGGTCATGCGTGGTCATGGCGTAGACGGATCTAATCCTCCGCCAGTCATGCGAACGCATGGCCACGTCATCCCGGAATTTGCGCAGCGAATATCCGGGATGACACGTGGCGGGAACTTATCCACCACAAGAACCACCCCATCCTGTTGTAACCATTGCCGCCAATAGAAACTTATCCGACACCTCCGTGTCCGGATGTATACTGCGCGCCATGTCACTCTTTCACCCACCCGCCTGGTTCCCCTCGCAGCTCACCTTCCTCTGGCCCATCATCTGGGTCCAGGTGCTGATGCTGCGCGCGCAGATCCGGGCCGCCTATGGGCGGGGTGTGGTGTATCGCTGGAGCGTGACGCCGAACTTGCGCGTCTACCTGGTCCGCATCGACTGGATGCCCGGACAGAAGACTGAGCACGCGATCCTGAAACCTGCCGCACACGCCTCTGGCCGTCTCGCCGCCGCGTGCGACGGGCGGATGGCTGTGCCGGAACACCTGCGCACGCTGCCCGCAATCCCCACGCCCTCGCTCGGGCAAACGCAACGTGTTCGCTTGTCTTCACAAGACTGCGCGAAATGCGACTTGCCCCTGCCGGAAACCTGACCCCGAACCTGGCCTGAAAACTCAGCTCACCCACAAAGCGCCTTCACGGGCGTCGCATGTGCTGGCGCCTATTCCGGCTCCAGTGGCTTCGGGCGCAGATCGGCCGGACCGGAATTCGTCTCTACATCCGGATCTGCGCTGTCCGGCGCCGGAGCGGGATCTTCAGCAGGCACAGGGGCGGGCGCGGGCGGTGTCTCCTGCTCGCGGAACCGGTCCTCGGCATCCTGAAGGAAACTGTCGAACTCATCCGGCGTCTCCGTCACCGCCTCATCCTGCGCGTCGTCAGTCCCCTCTTCCGGAGGTGGCGGCAGGTCCGGCAGGGAGGGCCGGGCGGCCGGGGTTTCAGGCTGCACATCCGGACGGGTCTCCTGCGGCGCGGCAGGCGCCGGCTCTGCCGGACGTTTCGGTGCAGAGCGGCGCACCGCCTGCCCGTCCAGCACGCAGGAAGCGAGGCCTTCAGAGCGGACCACCCGCATGCGCGCCTGCAGCGTGCTCGCGCGCTTCGACACATAGGGCCCCGGCGGATCGAGCCGCCATTTGTTCGGGCTCGGCAGCACGGCGGCCAGCAGCGCGGCTTCCCGCTCTGTCAGGTCCGCGGCCGACTTGCCGAACCAGGCGCGCGCCGCCGCTTCAGCCCCGAATATCCCGTCGCCCCATTCGGCGACGTTCAGATAGGCTTCCATCACCCGGCGCTTGCCCCACATGCCGTCGATAAAGGTGGCGAGCCAGGCTTCGACGCCCTTGCGGGCAAAGCCGCCGCCATTCCACAGGAAGACATTCTTCGCCGTCTGCTGGGTAATGGTGGAGGCCCCGCGCAGGCCCTTGCCCTTCTGGTAGTCGCTGATCGCTTTCTCAATGGCGTCCCGGTCAACACCGCTATGCTGGCAGAAGCGCGTATCCTCCGCCGCGATCACGGCAAGGACCAGATTGGGAGAAATATCGTCGATGGAGACCAGGTTGCGCTTGATCTGCTCGCCGCCAATCGCGCGCTGCGTCATCAGCACCGTGCCGGGAACCGGCGCTGCCTTCAGCACGAGGGCATAGATATGCACGCCCACGAACAGGCCGAGCGCGAATTTCAGCGCCCAGCCCAGATAGGTCATCAGGCTGCGTCCCTGAGACTTTTCTGGCGGCTTTGCTGGCAGCTTTCCCGGCGGCTTCTTCTTCATGCGCCTCTGTTCCATTCCCTCAGCACATCGGGGTCAGTTTCCCCGGGCACGTTCTGCGCCCGCGCGAAAGAGAACCGCTCCGCGTCCAGTTGCAAGAGGGCCCACGCAGCCGCCCCGCGCACCAGCGCGGATTCGTCTGTCACGAGATCCTCAAGCTGCGGAACGAACCGCACCGCACCGGAGTTCCCAATCGCGATGCAGACATTGCGCACAAAGCGGTCCCGCCCAATGCGTTTGATGGGCGAGCCGGAGAAGACTTCGCGGAAGGCGGCATCGTCGAGCGCGGCGAGTTCATCGAGGCCCGGCAGTTTCAGCTCGGCCCGCGCATGGAAGGCCGCCTCGCGGGCTGCGCTGGCGAACTTGTTCCACGGGCAGACGGCGAGACAATCATCGCAGCCATAGATCCGGTTGCCCATCGCCGCGCGGAACTCTTCCGGGACCGGGCCCTTGTGCTCGATGGTGAGGTACGAAATGCACCGCCGCGCATCGAGCTGGTATGGCGCGGGGAAAGCCTTGGTCGGGCAGATGTCGAGACAGTTCCGGCAGCTGCCGCAATGGTCTGTCTCCGGCGTATCGGGGGGAAGCTCCGCATCGGTCAGCATCACGCCGAGGAAGAACCATGACCCCAGCTCCCGGCTGACAAGGTTTGTGTGCTTGCCCTGCCAACCAAGCCCGGCCTTCGCCGCCAGCGGTTTTTCCATCAGCGGCGCGGTATCGACAAAGACTTTCACCTCCGCGCCGGTCTTCGCCACGAATTCCCGGGCGAGCTGTTTCAGGCGGGATTTCAGCGTATCGTGATAGTCCCTCCCCCGCGCATAGACGGAGATGTTCCCCGCCTCGCGCTGCTGGAGCGTCCCCATCGGATCATGGTCCGGGCCATAATTCAGGGCGACGGTGATGGCCGACCTTGCGCCCGCCCACATGGAAACCGGCGTGCGCCGCCGTTCCAGCGTCGTCTCCATCCACTCCATCGTGCCGTGATGGCCGGCCTCGACGAACGCCTCCAGCCGTTCAGACGCCGCCCAGGCTTCATCGGCCCGTGCAATCCCGACCGCATCGAAACCGAGCGTCAGGGCGTGCTGTCTGGCAAATTCGGCGCGGCCCGCCGGGTCAAAAATCAAGGTCGGCATAGTGCGGCGAAGGTCGCACGGCAGCCAGCCGGTCGGCAAGCAGCGGACGGAAGCTCGGCCGCGATTTCAGCCGCGCATACCAAGTGCGCAGGTCCGGCACGGCGGCCCATTCCACATCACCGAAATAATCGCAGGCCGAAAGGTGCGCCGCGGCCGCAAGGTCGGCCAGCGTCAGGTCCCGCCCGGCAATGAAACCATGTGTCTCGACCAGCGCGTTCAGGAAGGTCAGCCGCCCGCGCAGCGTGTGCGCGCCCCGGCGGAGTTTTTCGGAATCCGGCTGGCGGTCGCGCCGGACCCACTGCATCACCCGCTCGGTCAGAAGCTTGTCGGTGACCTCCTCGAAGCCCTCCTCGACCCAGGCCCAGAGGCGCCGCGCTTCGGCCCGCTGGCCGGGATGCAGCGGCAGCAAATGCTGGCCTTCAACCGATTCCTCGAGGAATTCGCAGATTGCCCGCGTCCCCACCGCCACGATGCGGCCGCCCGTCCCATCCTGTAGCAGCGCCGGGGCCACAGCGCCGGGGCCGAGCAGTTTCAGGTCCGGATGCGGCGACCAGGGCGCGGACTCCACAGTCTCAAATCCCAGCCCCTTCTCGGCGAGGCAGAGGCGGACCAGCCGTCCGGCCGGATCAAGGTTCCAGTGATAAAGTCTGATCATGGGCTGCAAGCCCCCAGGCTGTCGTCACACGATAGTTAATCCAGAGGAGTAAAGAACGTCTATCCGAACGGAAAAAGCTGTGGTTCAAAAAAGGCCTGAATATTCACCAAAGAGATCCTCCCATGAAATCCAGACTTGCGACCGCTCTCCTTGCAGGTGCCGCCTCTTTTGTCCTTTTTTCCGCCTGCAGCACGCCGGCTGATACCGAGATCGCCGCCGCGGAAGCGGCTATGCCAATGCAGGCGCCGGTGCTCCAGGCTGAAGCGCCGACCGGCCAGCTGCCTGAAGGTGTCCGCCCGACGGCCTACCGGCTGGACCTGGTCACCGACCCGAACGCAGCGAGCTTCACCGGGCATGAGGAAATCGACCTGGCGCTCGAAAAACCCCACGCCCGCATCTGGATGCATGCGCTTGGCCCGGTCGTCTCCTCCGTAAAGGCCGTGCTGCCGGACGGGATGGAGATCGCCGCCACATTCACCGGGGATGAAGCCGCCGATGGCGTCTCCCGCATCGATTTTGCCGCGCCGCTTCCTGCCGGCCCGGCGACGCTCGTGATCGACTATGAAGCGCCCTACAATCTCAACCTCGCCGGGCTTTACAAGGTGGAACAGGCCGGCCTCCCCTATCTCGTCACGCAGATGGAGCCGATCGATGCCCGCCGCATGTTCCCTTCCTTTGACGAGCCGCGCTTCAAGACCCCCTACACGCTGACGGTCACTGCGCCGGAAGGCATGGAAGTCGCCGCGAACGGCGCAGAAACCGGCTCCGAAGACCTCGGCAACGGCATGGTGCGCCACAGTTTTGCAACGACGCGTCCGATCCAGTCCTATCTCGTCGCCCTGATGGTCGGCCCCTATGACGAGGTGATCGCAGAGCCGATCCCGGCGACGGAAGTCCGGGCCGAGCCGGTGCCGCTGCGCGGGTTCGCGGCCGCCGGAAAAGGCGAGAAACTCGCCGATGCGCTCGACATCACGGATGAAATGGTCGAGTGGCAGGAAGCCTATTTCGACTATCCCTATCCTTATGGAAAACTCGACCTGATCGCCGCCGCAGACTTTGCCTATGGCGCGATGGAGAATGCCGGCGCCATCGTCTACCGCGAAAGCGCCTTGCTGATCGACGACCGCACGTCGCTCGCCCGCCGGCGCGCCATCTTCAACACGCATGCGCACGAGCTCGGCCACCAATGGTTCGGCAATCTCGTCACCCCGGCCTGGTGGAATGACATCTGGCTGAACGAAGCCTTCGCGACCTGGATCAGTTCCAAGACGATGAACGGTATCGATCCGGACGGGGAATGGGACCTGGCTCCGATCCAGTCCAGCCTGACGGCGATGCCGACCGACAGCCTTGCTTCGACCCGCCAGATCCGGAACCCGATCCGGACGAATGGCGACATCAATGATGCGTTCGACTCCATCACCTACCGCAAGGGCGGCAGCGTGCTGAACATGTTCGAGACCTATCTGGGTGAGGACGCGTTCCGCAATGGCATGCGCCTGCACATGCGCCGCTTCGAGGATGGCGTGGCCACGGCCGAAGACTTCATGCAGAGCCTTGCCGACGGGTCCGGCCAACCGGAGGTCGTGTCGTCTTTCACCTCCTTCATCGCCCAGCCGGGCATTCCATTCCTGGACGTGCAGGTCAGCTGCACCGGCGGGACGGGCGAACTGGCCATCACGCAAAGCCGCTACGCGCCGCTCGGCTCGGCCATCGACACTGAAGCCCAGACCTGGGAAATCCCCTTTGCGGCCCGCGTGCATGATGCCTCCGGCGATCACATCATCCGGCAGATGCTGTCCGGCAAGTCCAGCACGATTACGCTGGACAGCTGCCCGGACTGGGTGATGCCGAATGCGGGCGGCGCCGGTTATTGGCGCTTTGTCACCGATGCCGGCAATGCCGCCGCGCTGCGCGATAACTATGCGTCTCTCAAGCCGGCCGAACAGATGATGCTGACCGATTCCATCAATGCCGGCTTCAGCGCCGGCAAAGTCAGCGCCGCAGACATGGTGGCCGGACTGGAAGCCGCGACGACCGGATCGGCTCCCGCGATCAGCGCATCGATCGACATGATCGGAACACTGAAAGCCTCGCTCGATGCGGACGGCAAGGTCGAACTGGCCGATTGGGTCGAAGCAAATTACGGCCCTGTCGGCGAATATCTCTTCGACCGCCCGGCCACGGCCCTGACCACGTCGGAACGCCTCCTGGCGCCGAAGCTCTGGAACCTGCTGCTGAACGAGGGCAACCGGGCGGATGACCGGGCCGCCTTCGCCGGGCAGGCAAAAGCCTATCTCGGCATCGGACAGGATGCGGACCCATCGGCCCTTGCCGCCGCAGACCTCGGCGCCGCGGTCGCCATCGGCGTGAAGGATGAGGGACAGGCCTTCTATGAGGGCGCCCTTGCCTATGTTCTCGCGTCCCAGAACCAGACGGAACGGGCCACCATCCTGTCAGCCCTTGCCGGCAACGGGTCTGAAGCGATCGTGATGGATCTCTTCAAGCGCGCCCTCGGCGACGAGATCTCAGGCAATGAGCTCTACACGATCTATCACGCCTCGCTGGCCAATTCGGAAGTCCGCCCGGTAATCTGGCCGATGATGAAGACCAATTTTGCCTCCATCGTCGCGAAGATTCCGTCGATCCGTAAACCGCAGACCGCGAGCGTCACCGGCTATTTCTGCACCGCGGAAGACGTCGCGGATGCTAAAGCCTTCTTTGAGAGCCAGGCAGACCTGATCCCCGGCTATGAACGCTCCCTCAAGCAGGGCGTCGAGCGCGGCGAGCTGTGCAGCGCCGAGAAGGCGAGCACGGCCGACGAGATCAAAGCGGTCTTCTCGGAAGACTGATGAAACCGTCCCGCACCGGACATCCTCCGGTGCGGGACCATTTTTCTAGCGTTTCATGAAGTGGCGTACCGCATCGGCGGCGAGCGCGAACTTCGCAAAGCTCCATGCCTTTTCCTTGCCGAGCTCGGCCAGCGTCGCCAGCATGTCGCGGCGGCCTTCCTGATGGTGGGAAAGCCAGGGCCCTGCCCCGCCGACAGCCAGCGCATCACGCGCTGCATCGGCCTGGGTCTGAACCAGTTCGACAATCAGGCGGCGGCCCGCGACACGGTCCCAGAAACCGGATTTGGCCAAGCCATCCAGCGCCGACACGCGAAGCCGGTCGAGGCGCAGCGCTTCCCCGATCTGGAAGAAGCATTCCCCCGCCTCCGGCACGGTCTTGCCGGTGGATCGGGCGAGATCGACAACCACGAGGCCCTGCGCGAACAGGCTCATGGCCGAGGCCCAGCGCGCCAGTTCCTCCGGTGCGCCGCGGCGCATCAGCGTACGCGTAGACCGTTCGATCTGCGCGGCCGGGAAATGCGTGTGAATATCCGCCAGCGCAGCCTTGAACTCATTCAGCGGCGCATGCGTGGCATCGACCAGGTCCTTCAGGGTGCCTTTCGGCATGGATGTAACGAACCAGGCCGCAGCTGCACTCATCGCCTGGGCCGCCAGCAGGCGCAGATCCGTCTGCACATCAGCATGGACCACATTGTCGAGCGCATCGACTTCCCGCTGGAAGCCATCGAAGTCCAGGACGACACGGGCCGCCTCCAGACCGCGGACAATGGCCGCCATATCGGTCGTGTCGGTCATCTCCCGCATACGGAAGATCGTCACCGGCCCGCCCATGTCCAGTGACCGGTTGGCGAGGACCGTGGCGATGATCTCCCGCTTCAGGCGGTGGGCATCCATCGCCTCGCCAAAGGCATCGATCGGGCTCGGGAAGTAGGCCTTCAGGACATCCTCGAAGAAGGGATCATCCGGCAGGTCAGAGGCCACAAGGTCGTCGAACAGGGTGATCTTCGACCAGGCAAGCACCACGGCGAGTTCCGGGCGGGTCAGCCCTTGGCCCTGGTCGGCGCGCATTTTCATGTCACCGGGATCGGGCAGGACTTCCAGTTCGCGGTTCAGGACACCGCGGTCTTCCAGATGCACCATCAGCCGCTCAAGTGCCTCATGGTCCTGTTTCACGGTCGCTTCCGCCAGCGTCAGTGCCGCCGTCTGGTCGTAATTGTGGCGCAGCACGTGTGCGGCAACATCATCGGTCATTTCGGCCAACAGGCTGTTGCGGTCCTCTTCCTTCAGATTTCCAAGCCGGATCGCATCTGCCGCGAGGATCTTGATATTCACTTCGTGGTCAGAGGAGTCGACGCCGGCTGAGTTATCGATGGCATCGGTGTTGATCCGCCCGCCCGCCAGAGCGAATTCGATCCGGGCCGCCTGTGTCAGGCCGAGATTGGCGCCCTCCCCCACAACCCGGACGCGCAGCTTGTGCGCATCAACCCGGATCGCGTCATTGGCGCGGTCGCCCACATCGCCATGGGTTTCCCTGTCAGACTTCACATACGTGCCGATGCCGCCGAACCAGAGCAGATCTGCCTGCGTCTTCAGCAAGGCATGGATCAGCTGGTCGGGCGTGACCTCATCCGCGCTGAGGCCTGTCAGTGACTTGATCTCATCGCTCAGCCTGATCGACTTGGCAGACCGGGCAAACACGCCGCCGCCTTCAGAAATGAGGCTGGTATCATAATCTTCCCAGCTTGATTGCGGCAGGTCGAACAGGCGCTGGCGCTCGGCGAGGGTCTTCGCGGAATCGACCGGGTCCGGATCGACAAAGACATGCATATGGTTGAATGCCGCCACGAGGCGGATTTCGGGCGACAACAACATGCCGTTACCAAAGACATCACCGCTCATGTCGCCAACACCGATCACGGTGAAAGGCTCTGTCTGGATGTCCTTGCCCATTTCCCGGAAATGGCGCTTGACCGCTTCCCACGCCCCGCGCGCGGTGATGCCCATCTTTTTGTGGTCGTACCCCGCCGACCCGCCGGAAGCGAATGCATCGCCCAGCCAGTGGCCTTTGGCGAGGCTGATCGCATTGGCGGTATCGGAGAAGGTGGCCGTGCCCTTGTCGGCGGCGACGACGAGGTACGGATCCTCTCCGTCCCAGATGACCGTGTCCGCCGGATGCACGACCTTGCCATCGACCAGATTGTCGGTCAGCTCCAGGAGTGCGGTGATGAATTCCTTATAGGCCTCACGTCCGGCCTCAAACCAGGCATTGCGGTCTGACCGGTCAGGCAATTGTTTCGGATAGAAGCCGCCTTTTGAGCCAACTGGCACGATCACGGCGTTCTTCACCTGTTGTGCTTTGACAAGGCCCAGCACTTCGGTGCGATAGTCGGCGGCGCGGTCAGACCAGCGCAGGCCGCCGCGGGCGACCGGGCCGAAGCGAAGGTGAACGCCTTCGACCTTCGGGCTGGACATGTAGATCTCGCGGAACGGTTTGGGTTCCGGGATTTCGCGCAGCACGCGGCTGGCGATCTTCAGGCTGACAAAACTGTGTGGCCCGCCATCGGCCGCGGTCTGGTAGAAATTGGTCCGCTGAACACCAAGGATCAGGTCTGTCAGACGGCGCAGGACCTGATCGTCTGCCAGCGCGGACACGTCCCGCAGGCTCGTCTCGATCCGGCCGCAAATCTCACGGCACGCCTCTTCCCGCTGGCGCAGACTGAGTTCCTTCGCCGGGTCGAAGCGGCAGGCGAAGAGCTCGATCAGCTGGCGCGTCAACTGCGGATAGCGGGCGAGCGCCGCCTCCTGGACATCCTGGGGCTGGTCCAGCCCGGTCTGCCGGCGATAGGCGCACAAGGTGCGGATCAGCGCCGCTTCGCGCCAGGTCGCACCAGCCGAAAGGATAAGCCGGTTGAACCCGTCATTCTCCGCATACCCGCTCCAGACAGCCACGAACGCGTCTTCAAGACGCCGGGCTACTTCGTCGAGATCGATGGACGCCGCGTTTTCGGTGCGCATTGACAGGTCGTGGACCCAGTATACATCAGGCGCGTCGGGAACCGGGGTCTCGGCCGGGCGAATCGGATACCCGGTCTCGAAGGCCGCAAACAGTCCCATTTTCTCGAAGACCGGCACGCAGCGCGATAGCGGGATCGATCCGTTCCGGGAGTAAATCTTCACCCGGATCTTGTCGGCATCCTCCTGCCCGGCCCGGTATGCCCGCGCCACGATCGGCGCGCCGGAGCTGAGACGTGCCATCATGGCAACATCTCGCATTGCCTCTTCCGGCGTGAACGCCTCGCGATAGGCAGCGTTAAATGCGCCGATGAAAGTTCGGGCCCCTTCCGCGTCAGCCGGGTCGAGGTCGGCCTGCATCATGGCTTCGCGCAAGGCCTGGTCCCAGGTGCGGGCAAGACGGGTAATTTCCGCCTCCAGTTCCTCGACATCCGGCTCCGGATGGCTTCGGTCAATGGCGATCTGGAAGTGAACGCGCGCCAGCGGCCCCGTGTCGAAATAGGGCTGGAAACGGATCAAATGGCCATTATAGGCCCGCTCAAGCGTCTCTGTGATACGTTCACGGAGCGTGGTGTCGTAGGCCTCACGCGGCACGTACACAATTGCGGAGGCGAAGCGGTCGAACTGATCGCGGCGCAGGAACAGTCGCGTCCGCGGCCGCCCGATCAGGTGCAGGGCCCCCATGATCATCGGGGCCAGCACTTTCGAACCGGTCTGGAACAGCTCGTCGCGCGGCCAGGTTTCCAGGAGGTTCGCAATCGCTTTTTCGGTATGGCCGCCCGGCGTCGCACCGGAGGACGCGATCACCTTCAGCACACGGCGGCGGATGAACGGGATGGAGCGGGCCGTCTCGTCATAGGCCTCCGCGGTAAACAGGCCGAGGAACCGGACCTCGCCATTCACCCTGCCCTGCTCGTCATATTGCTTGACGCCCACATAATCGCACGCAACGCGGCGATGGATGCGGCTGATCAGGGTCGACTTGGCAACGATCAGGGGGAAAGGCTCCTCCAGGAGTTCGCCGATACCGGGGGTCAGCACCAGCGGCTCGGCATCGCGGGACAGGACGTTCAGATCCTCATCCCGCAGCAGGCCGAGATTGCTGCCCTCGATCATGATCGGCTCTTCCGGCAGAACGCGGCCTTCGGCATCGGTTTCGAACCGGTATTCACGGCAGCCGAGGAAGACGAAATGGTTCTTGGTCAGCCATTCCAGGAATGCGACGGCCTCATGCGTATCAGCATGCCGGGGCTCTTCCAGAACGGACAGGCGGCGGATTTCCTCACGCATCCGCTCTTTCATCGGCTTGAAGTCCGCAACCGCCTGGGCCGCATCCTTCAGCGTCCGGCGGGCGCCCTCCTCCAGCCGGGCCGCCTCACGCTCGGTCAGGCGCGGCAGATGAATCTGGATGACCGAAATCATGCGCCCATCAGCCAGTCGCACAACCGGGTGGAACAGGGTGCGGACTTCAAATCCCTGGTCGGCACACTCCCCCAGCAGCGAATCGACCAGGAACGGCATGTCCGGACTGGCTGTTTCGAGAATGCTGCGGCCAAGTTTGCCAGACGCCCCCTCCGCATCGGCAAGGATACGGACCTTCTGCTCACCGGCCGGAAGCACTGAAGCCCAGCTCCACAAACCGCGGGCCAGTGTTTCAATATCGGCCGGTTCCAGGCCGCTCAGGTCTTCATTGCCTGACTCCAGCCGGACCTGCGTCAACACCTGATCAAGCGGATCGGCGGCGGCAGTCTGATTGTTCATGGAAATGACTCACACACAAAGAGGAAGGATTCGGTGTTGCTCCGGTCTAACGCGGGTCACCTATTCCTTCAACTTGGTGGTTTCAATTGAAACTTTCGTGTTGCGCTGGCGAACAGCGAACATTTCTGCCCAAATAAAACGGACCCGCCGAACGGGGACGTGTCCGGCGGGTCCTACAGGCCTTTGGTCCGCAGGCTGGGTGGGGGGACGCACGCGGAGGCCTGATCGCTTTATATCGTATATTATGTCGGACATTTTATCCGCAAGAGCGGCAAATCAGTCCACTTGCAAATTCCTGAAATACTGAGAGCGTGAGTCGTTCAGATCGCGGTACAGTTGTGAATTGCCATGAATTGGTTTTAGGCTCCACCGTCTTGTGCAGCACCAACTGTAACTCGCTCTGGCTGAAGCCCTCCCTTGCCCTGCGGGTTGCCATCTGAGGACAACAGGATCGCGATCCAGCGCGTCGCTTCGGACTGCGCGAACAGCACCATCATCAGCACGGTCAGCGGGGCTGACAGGAACATGCCCGGAATGCCCCAGATCACGCCCCAGATGGCCAGCGCCAGCAACACGACCAACGACGACAGGTTGAGTGATTCTCCCATCATGCGCGGCTGGATGAAGTTCCCGATCGAGAACTGCCAGAAGCTGACAACCGCCAGGACCAGCCCGGCATAGATGTAGGTATCCTGCGGTGGCATGCCCGGAACCCAGGCCGGCATGCTGGGCTGCACCAGCGCGAAGAGCGGCGGCACCATCGCTGCAACGATCGATCCGACGGTCGGGATATAGTTCAGGACGAAAATCAGCGCTGACAAAAACAGCGCATTTTTCACGCCGAGCACCAGCAGTGAACAATAGGTAAGCACCGTGATGAGGGCTGAAATCACGGTCTGCGTCCAGAGATAGCTTTCAATTCCCCGACGGGCCTCGTCCCCGACTGCCCGGACCTGGGCACGGGCTTCGGTTTCCGGGAACATGTTGTCGAGCTTCCGCGTCCAGCCGGATTGGGCAAGGAACAGGAAAGCGACATAGATCAGGATCAGCACCACATCGCCCGACAGGTCTCCCGTCGCATTGGCAATCGTGGCGAAGAAACGCTGGCCGGTTTCGTTGAACAGCAATTCCTGCAAAGTCGGCGCCCCGGTCATGTGCACGACTTCATAGGCGTCGCTGATCAGGCCATTGATCTTGGTCTCATATTCCCCGGCATCGCGCCCGAACTCTGCGATGCCATTCGCCATCAATCCGATGAAGCCGATGAAGCCGCTGAGCACCAGCAGGATCGCGATGACACGCGCATGCCCGATCTTCAGGAAACGTGTCCAGTTGTCGATCATCGTGGCAAAGCCCTCGATGGTCAGGAACAGGAAAACGGCCAGCGCGAACGGCGCCAGTATGGCCCGCGTCCAGTACAGGAATGCGATGATCACACCTGTTGCGATGACCCAGATTCCGGTGGTGGCAGCGCGGCTCATTTCCGTTCCCCCTTGGCTTTGGCCAAGCGTGGCGCCAGCCCCGCCCGTCGTCAAGCATCCGGCCGCTGCCCAGGTTCCGACTGGCCGGTTACACCCCGCCCCTTGCCGAATCCGGCGAATTCTCTAGCGTCCCGGCAGGAAATAAAGAGGCGGGGCACCCATGACAGATTCCATTTTCATCGGCGGCGCAGACGCGAACGGAACCGGCAAACCGGACGTCGCACAGGAACTGCTGCTGAAGATCGCCAACCGCCACGGCCTGGTCGCCGGCGCGACCGGTACAGGCAAGACCGTCACGCTGCAGATCCTCGCCCAGGGCTTTTCCGATGCCGGCGTTCCGGTCTTCTGCGCCGATGTGAAGGGCGACCTCTCCGGCATCTGCGTGCCCGGCAGCGAGAAGCATCCGCTGCACCCGAAGCTCGTCTCCCGTGCCGAAAAAATCGGCCTGGCGGACTATTCCTATGCCGGTGCGCCGACCATTTTCTGGGATCTGTTCGGAGAGAAAGGCCACCCTGTCCGCACAACCATTTCGGAAATGGGCCCGCTGCTGCTGTCACGCCTGATGGGGCTGACCGATGCGCAGGAAGGTGTGCTGAACATTGCCTTCGAATATGCCGACGACAACGGCCTCCTCCTGCTGGATCTCAAAGACCTGCGCAAACTGCTCGCCCATATGAGCGACAAGGAAATCCGCGACGAGCTGAGCAAGGAATACGGCAACATCGCCTCGGCCTCGCTGGGCGCCCTGCAGCGCAACCTGCTGGTCATGGAACGCGAAGGGGCCGAACACTTCTTCGGGGAGCCGGCTCTTGAACTGGCGGACATGATGCGAACCACCACCGATGGCCGGGGTGTTGTCAGCGTGCTGGATTCCACTCGCCTCATCAACAGCCCGAAACTCTATTCCACCTTCCTGCTCTGGCTTTTGTCGGAACTGTTCGAACAGCTGCCGGAAGTGGGCGACCCGGACAAACCCAAACTCGTCTTCTTCTTCGACGAAGCCCACCTTCTGTTTGACGACACGCCCTCCGCCCTGCTCCAGAAAATCGAACAGGTCGTGCGCCTGATCCGCTCCAAGGGCGTCGGTGTGTTCTTCGTGACGCAGAACCCGCGCGACCTGCCGGAAAGCGTGCTGGCGCAGCTCGGCAACCGGTTCCAGCATGCCCTGCGCGCCTACACGCCGGCTGAACGCAAAGGCGTGCGCGCGGCCGCGGATTCCTTCCGTCCGAACCCCGCTTTTGACACCGAAGAAGTGATTACGACGCTCGGTGTGGGCGAAGCGCTGGTCTCGACACTCGACGCAAAGGGCGCACCGAGCATTGTTCAGCATACGGTGGTTCGTCCGCCCGCTTCACGGCTCGGCCCGGCCGAAGATACCGAGCGCAAGAAAGTGATGAACGAGAGCCCCGTCGCAGGCAAATATGAAGGCGTGGTCGACCGCGAGTCCGCCTACGAAATCCTCGAAGCCAAGGAAGCCAAAGCCGCCAAGGAAGCAGAGCGTCTGGCCAAGGAGGAAGAAAAAGCGAAGGAAGAGCTGGAGAAGAAAAAGGCCCGGGCAAAGAAGACATCCAGCCGGTCCCGCCGCATGTCGCCTTTGCAGAAAGCCGGCAATCAGGCCGCGCGTTCGGCGGCCCGTGAATTCACGCGTTATATCCTGCGCGGCATTCTCGGCAGCATGAAGCGCTGACCGGGACGCCTAGTTCGGACGGGTGTTCGTCTCGGCGTCTTCCATCATGCCGTAATCGTCTTCATCCTCGTCCGTCATGTCTGCAGAGTCGTCATGGGATGAATGGAAGACCTGGCCTTCTTCATAGGTCTCGTCGACGGGCTGCTCTGCAAAAGCCTGCCCCTCATCCACCACCTCATCCGTGGCGGCGAGTGCTGCGGCTTTTTTTGCGTCTTTCTCCGCCTCGGCAGCGGCGTCCTTCTCGGCTTTTTCAGCTGCCTTGGCAGCCTTGCGCGCTTCTTTCTCGGCTTGCTTGGCGGCTTTCTTCGCTGCCTTCTCCTCAGCCTTGCGCGCAGCCTCTTCCAGCTGCTCAGGTGTCTTGCGGCGGCCAAACGGCGCGTGAACATCGGCCTTCCGGTCGTATTGCATGGAATAGTATTCGTGCGCGGTATGGGTCAGCGGCTTCGGCGTGAGGTGCAGGCCATAGGCCCGCAGGCGCTCAACCACTTCATCCCGCAGATACATGCCGGGCAGCGACTGCTGGGTGAAATTGTGCCCTTTCATCCAGTCACGGACATCCCAGGAACGGACACGGCCCACTTCTGACGGCCGGGCGCCATTGTGCACTTCCCACATATAGAGCGTGGCGATGCCGTTGATCGTGGCATCCATCGCGTCGTCCAGCGAGTCGACAGGATCACGGCCCTGCGCCAGCGCCGCGCGCAGCGCCATCTTGCGGGCTTCGAGTTCCTGATAAGTGTTGCCAATCACAGCCAGCGCATTGCGGTTGGCCCGGATCATGGAGGCATTCACGCCGTCCAGCTGCGGATGGCGGACCGGCAGCAGCAGGTCTGGCCCGGCCTGTTCAATGGCATGAACCTGGCCGAGTTCGGAGACAAAGCGCTGGAGATTGATCCGCAACTCATGGCTGACCCCGTCCAGGGCCGAAACAATGCCGGCCTGATGCTCTTCGCGCATGCGCCAGAGATGCCAGGCAACCAGCAGCCCCGCGGCGATCATCAGAGAGACCCCGCCGGTGATGAACGTGTAGAACTGCGATTCACTCATTCTGAGCTCCCCTCCAATCAGCCCGAACGCACCAGCCCCGCGCCCGTTCAGGTTAATGGAACGGAAACCTTAGCCGCTGAGGGCCCGTCCCGCAATCACCTGCAACTTGTGGATCGTTTCCGGATTCCGGGCGGCCTCCGCCGTAATCAGAGCGTAATCGAGGCAGGTATCGATCCCGTCCGGACTCGGCGTACGTTCCGTTCCGTTCAGACTTTCTGCCAGTTTTACAACGGCTTTCCGGCCGATTGCACTGTTGCGGGCCATGACTTCCAGCACATTGGTCACCGTGACCGCCTCTTCCTCTTCGCGCCAGCAATCATAATCCGTCACCATGCCCAGTACGGCATAAGGCAGCTCCGCTTCGCGGGCGAGCTTGGCCTCGGGCATCGCGGTCATGCCGATCACGTCGCAGCCCCACTGGCGATAGAGTTTTGATTCGGCGAGCGACGAGAATTGCGGGCCTTCCATGGCGATATAGGTCCCGCCGCGATGGACCTTCGCCCCAACCGCTTCAGCCGCCTCCGCAGCCATCGCGCTGAACCGGGAGCAGACCGGGTGAGCCATGGAAACGTGCGCGACCATCCCGTCCCCGAAAAAGGTCTTGGCCCGCGCAAATGTGCGGTCAATGAACTGGTCTGCGGCCAGGAAATCTCCCGGTGCATACTGTTCCTGCAGGCTGCCGCAGGCGGAGATGGCCAGCACATCCGTGACCCCGGCCATTTTCAGCGCCGCGATGTTCGCCCGGTAAGGCACTTCGCTTGGCGACAAACGGTGGCCGCGGCCGTGGCGGGGAATGAAAACCAGATTCACATCGCCGATCCGCCCATGCACCAACGCATCGGAGGGCGCGCCCCAGGGCGTATCGACCGTCTTTTCATGCCGGTCTTCCAATCCATCGATTTCATACAGGCCGGAGCCGCCAATGATGCCGAGGGTCCATTTGCTCATGTGTTCGTCCTGAAGTGTTTGCGCATGCCGACGGGCGGCGGGGAACGCGGGTTGGGCGTGGTCAGTTCCACATCATCCGCCAGCACGTAACCAAGACCGGCATAGAAGTCGACCAGCCTCACCTGGTCGTGACGGACCGCGAGCTGCGCGCCCTCTGCCCCGGCTTCGCGGCCGGCCGCTTCAAGGGCTTTCAGGATGACCTCTCCGAAACCGCGTTTGCGGTAGGCTTCCAGCACGCCGATCCGCTTGACCTCCATCCAGAGCCCCTGCCCTGAAGGCCCCGGCACAGGCACCCAGCGGCCGGACCCGATAGCCTCTGGCCCATCGAAGAGGATGGCGCCCCCGCCCTTCTCCAGCTGCGCGGCAACGGATTCGGGCGTTTCGGTGAAGACGGTCGATTCCTCTGACACCCGCCCGGTCCAGATCCGGCGTGTCAGCCTCTCGACGAGCGCACCTTCGGCCGGACCGGCCAGGCGGAGACTGATGCCGGACTTTCCGGCGTCAGCAGGCTCACTCACAAACGGCCCTGACAATCGCTTTGGAGAAGTGGTCTTCGGTTCGCAGGAACTCCACGAAGCAGGTTCCATCTTCGGACGTGTGGATATGCGCTCCGATCGGGAATAGTCCCTCCTGGCCATTTATGGTCATGGTGTAGCCCTTGGTGGTCCGGTCGAGGTAGCTCATGCTCACCCGCTCGCCATTCCCCATCACGATGGTCTTGGTCTCTTTTGCGGGGATCGCGATGCCTTCATCCGTCAGCAGGACACCGTCCACATTGGGCAATTCCAACCCTGCTGCCTTTTCGGCGACCTTGCGGCTGATCTGGTCTGCGCGGTTCAGCACGTCGACAGCATCGCCGGCCGAGGATGGGTCAATATCCTGTATTTTTTCAAGGTTTTCAGCGATGCGATCAAGCGATGACGCCATGCCCGAAAGGGATTTGGGAGACGTATCGCCCAGGGCAAACAGAACACCCAGGCCACCCACAAGGGCCCCGCCAATCGCCCCGGCAGCATTCGCAATACTCAAGAACTTACCTTCAGCCATCTTTCCCTCCACCTGAGGGCCGGAAAGATAAGAGCGGAGATGCCGGGCCCGCAAGAAAAAAGCCCCGGAAAAACCGGGGCTTTTCTGATCTGACTGACTGGCGAGAGGCGCCTAGTGTTCGATCTTCCGCCAGATCTGCTTGTAGGAGAACCACAGCAGGACAGCGAGGATGAGGAGGTAGGCCATCACAGCCAGGCCGAGCGACTTGCGGTGCTCCTGCTTCGGCTCACCGGCCCAGGCCAGGAACTGAGCGACGTCATAGGCCATCTGATCAACCGTTGCCTCGGTGCCGTCCATATACTCGACGCGGCCTTCGATCAGCTGCGGCGGCATGGCCAGGAAGCCACCTTTCGGCGGGTGACGCGGGTCACCGTCGAAGTTCGGCGTCGTGTCGCCGGCCATGTACGGGTTGTAGTACTGGCCAGGGTTCAGCTTCAGGAAGCCTTCGCCGTGCTCGCCGCCATGGCCGCCCATTTTCGACATGTCGACATAGGTTGCCGTCTCGCCGTCGACTTCACGCTCAACGAGCGCGTCGTCGTGCGGGTAGCCCGACAGGAGGTGGTAGACATAGCTGGCACCGCCATGGCGGGCCTTGGTGATGACCGACAGATCCGGCGGTGCTGCGCCGCCATTCGCTGCGCGGGCTGCTTCCACGTTCGCATACGGGCTGCGGAACGTGTCAGCAGGCGTGGCCGGACGAAAATCGAAATCGCCAACATCGTTCGGCGTCGGGCTCAGAATTTCGTTCTCGGCTGCCAGGGCTTTCACGAACGGGTTGTCGTTCGGGTTCGGATAGGCCGGATCGTAGAACGGACCGCCCGGCTCACCGAGGTTCCGGTAGCTCATCAGCTTCATCGAGTGACACGAAGAACAGACCTGATGATACACCTGATAACCGCGCTGCAGCGAGGCCTGGTCGAACTGGCCCGTCGGGCCTTCGAACGGCCAGCCGCCTTCAGGCGGGTGCGGGTGTTCCGCGCCGCCGGCGGCGTGTGCCGCGGCGGTGAAGATGAGTCCGGCCAGGCCGGCGGTGAGGAGTCGAAGCGCTTTCATGGTTCCCCTGGCTCCCTATTCCGCCGGAATGGCGGTCGCCGTCGACGCCTTGTGGCGTTTCAGGATCGATTTGTGGATGGATTCCGGCACGTCTTTCGGCTTCTCGGTCAGGCCGATGAAGAACAGGACGATGAAGTAGCCGAAGTAGCAGAAGGTCAGGATCAGCGAGAGATGCTTGAACTGGAAGGTCGGTGCCGGCACGGCCGACAGCGACGGGCTGGCATCGGCCGGCAGCGTTTCCATGAAGCTTTTCGCGTCTTCATAGGCTTCACCGCCGCCTTTGTACTCGCTCGTCACTTCCGAACCGTTCTCGGAATAAGTGACAACCAGCGTCGGCGGGCCCTGAAGTGCCTTGATCACCGGATCCGTCGGCACGGACGCACCGCACCAGCCGAGCAGAATGCAGGTCGCCACGAAACCGAAGAAGAACTGCTTGGCCACCGGACGGTAGCGCATGGACTTCACTTTCGACGTGTCGAGCCATGGCAGCACGAACAGAACGGCGATCGCTGCGAACATGAAGATCACGCCGAGCAGCTTGGCCGGGATCGGGCCGAGGTCGAAGGTGATGGCACGCAGGATCGCGTAGAACGGCAGCAGGTACCATTCCGGCACGATGTGCGCAGGCGTCACCAGCGGGTTGGCTTCGATATAGTTGTCAGCGTGGCCCAGAACGTTCGGCGCGTAGAAGACGAACACCGCGAACATGATGAGGAAGATGACGATCGCGAAGGCGTCCTTCACCGTGTAGTACGGGTGGAACGGAACCGTTTCCTTCTCGACGTCCTGAACTTCAACACCGGTCGGGTTGTTGTTACCAGGCACGTGCAGCGCCCAGATGTGCAGGATCACGACAGCAGCAATCATGAACGGCAGCAGATAGTGCAGCGAGAAGAAGCGCTGCAGCGTCTGGTTACCGATCGACGGTCCACCAAGGATCCAGGTCTGCAGGCTTTCGCCGATCAGCGGGATCGCACCGAACAGGCCGGTGATCACGTTGGCGCCGTGGAAGGACATCTGGCCCCATGGCAGCATGTAGCCAAGGAACGCCGTGGCCATCATCAGAAGATAGATCACACAGCCGAGGATCCAGAGAATCTCGCGGGGCGCCTTGTACGATCCGTAATAGAGACCGCGGAACATGTGGATGTAGACCGCGAGGAAGAACATCGATGCGCCATTGGCGTGGATGTAACGCAGCAGCCAGCCATAAGGCACATCGCGCATGATGCGCTCAACCGAAGCAAAAGCGCCATCGACGCTGGCTTCGTAGTGCATGGCCAGAATGATGCCTGTGATGATCTGCACAGCAAGGCAGACCGCCAGAATGCCGCCGAACGTGTACCAGTAGTTCAGGTTCTTCGGAGTCGGGAAATTGATCGCCGTGTCCTGGGCAAACCGGATGATCGGCAGGCGCGAGTCGAGCCAGCGGGTAAACCCGTTGGTCGGGGTGTAGGAGGATTCGTGTCCGCTCATGTCCTACCGTCCTTACAGCGAGATGTTGACCACGGTGTCCGACACATAGGTGTAGTTCGGAACCGGAAGATTGAGAGGCGCAGGGCCTTTGCGGATGCGGCCGGACGTATCGTATTCCGAACCGTGGCAAGGGCAGTACCAGCCGCCATATTCGCCAGTGTTGCCCTGAGCCGGCCCGACGGGCACACAGCCAAGGTGCGTACAGGCGCCTGACGTGATCAGGATGGCGCGGTTAAGCTCGCCGTTCTGCATCGGGCGCAGACGCTCGTCATCCGTCTCCGGGTCACGCAGGGATTTGACGTCCACCGCTTCAGCGGCAGCAATCTCGGCCGGCGTACGGTGGCGGATGAAGAAGGGCTTGCCGCCGATGAGCACGCGAATTTCGCTGCCCAGCGGAATCTTGGAGATATCGACGTCCAGGGCCGATGCGGCCTTGGTATCTGCTGCCGGGTTCCACTGGTCGACAGCGACCCAGCCGAACATGGCAGCACCGCCGAAAGCTGCCGCTCCCGTCGCGATGTGGATAAAGTTACGGCGGTCCTCGTCAACAGCACCGCCGTGCTCAAGTGATGTCTGATCGGTCACGCTTTTCCCGTCCTCAACAGGCAGAGTTCTGGCCCCGTATTACAGAACCCCGCCCCCTCGCACATTGCGGCAAGTGGGCGCGGGCCAGCCCCCTGAGATACACTGAAAAAGGGCGTTATCCTGACTTGAGCCCTGTGACAACAGGGGGCTTGCAAGCTGTGCAGCTTAGGCCACAAGACAAATCCCATGACGATCACCGATCCCGAAACCCAAAAACAGCGCGCACGCGACTGGTTCCGTGCCCTCCAGGAAGACATCTGCAGCCGCTTCGAGGCCATCGAGCAAGCGGCTGAACCGCCCTTGTACCGGGGCGATCCGGGCAAATTCGAGCTGACGGAATGGAAGCGCGGCGATGGCACCGAAGATCTGGGCGGCGGCCGGATGGGCCTGATGCGCGGCAAGGTCTTCGAGAAGGTCGGCGTCCACTTTTCCGAAGTTTTCGGTACGTTTTCAGAGGCTTTCGCTGCACAAATTCCCGGCGCGGACCAGTCCGGCGGGCGATTCTGGGCCTCTGGGCTCTCCCTGATTGCCCATCCGCGCAACCCGCATGTGCCGGCGGCCCACATGAACACCCGCATGCTGGTGACCAGCCAGAGCTGGTTCGGCGGCGGCGGGGATCTCAATCCCCTGCTGGACTACCAGCGCGACCAGGCCTTCGAAGATTCTGTGGAATTCCACGCCGCCATGAAAGCAGCCTGCGATGTCCACCCCGGCGCCGACCATGCGCTGATGAAGGAAACCTGCGACAATTATTTCCACCTTGCTCACCGGGATGAACCGCGCGGCACCGGGGGCATCTTCTATGACCGGTTCAATACCGGCGACTGGGATGCGGATTTCGCCTTCACCCGGGAAGTCGGCATGCAGTTCGCGGACATCTATCCGAAACTGGTGCGCAAGCGGTTCCGTCAGGCCTGGAGCGAAGCCGAACGCGAGGAACAGCTGATCCAGCGCGGCCGATATGTGGAGTTCAACCTGCTTTATGACCGCGGCACGACCTTCGGCCTGAAGACCGGCGGCAATGTGACGAGCATTCTCTCTTCGATGCCGCCCGTCGTGAAGTGGCCCTGACCGGCCAGTAACCGGCCTGTAAATCTGGCAGTCGCGCCTGATCCGCAGTCAGTCCCTCCACTCGGACGGGAAGGAATTCCCGCGCTTGGAGTACGCCGGAGACGTTTTCCTGTTTTCCAATATAATGAGAGGCCTGATGGTGGACGACAGCCGGGCCCCTCCCTGGGGCGCCAGCCTGGTGCTGGTGCTGGCGACGGCTATGGCCGGCGCTACGGGTGGAATTGTCACCCGGTCCGGCAAGCCGCTCTGGTATTCCAGCCTGCAAAAATCTGCCCTGACCCCGCCCGACTGGGTGTTCGGCGTTGTCTGGCCGGGTCTGTTTTCCCTGATGACGCTAAGCGCCCTCCTGGTGCTGTGGCGGGCGAAGAGCCTTCACGCAGCCAGCCGCCCCATGGGCATCTATTTTGCGATGCTGATGGTGAATGTCGGCTGGAGCCTGTTTTTCTTCGGGCTGAAACAGGTCGAGCTCTCGCTTGGCGTGCTGATGGCGCTCTGGCTGCTGATCCTGGCCATGATGGGCGAATTCGGGCGCATTTCGAAAGCCGCGGCCTGGCTCCAGCTGCCTTACCTGCTCTGGGTCAGCTTCGCAGGCTATCTGAACCTTTATATCTGGTCGGCTAATCCGGCTGGCTAAGCCGGGCCAGCAGCGCCTCGCGCGGCAGGGTGAACCCCGAAGCGATCCAGGCTTCCTCCGCCTGCGCCAGCGCATTGCCGACAGCCGGGCCGGACAGGCCGGCGGCCAGAGCATCTTCCCCGCCAACCGGAAACGCCGGCCGGGTCCATCGCGCGGCGGAGGCCAGAACGAGTTTCAGGCTCTCCCCTGCCCCGCTTGCTGCTTCGATCAGCGCCCGGTCGCAGACCGCTTCGGTGCCATGGCGATAAAAAGCTTCGGCAAGGTCTGCCGGACTGAGCGTCCCGACATGGGCAAGCGCCGGGTCAGCCCAGGCCGCAAGCCGGTCCCGCTCTGCATTCGACAGGCGCAGGATCCGGCCGGCCTCGCGCACCTCCCTGAGGCGGCGGGGCAGCAGCGCCATCAGGCGCTGCATCGGATCAGGCGCCAGGCCTTCCCCCTGCTCGGCCGAAACAAGCGCCGGCAGGGCGCCTGCCGAAGCCTCCGGAAGGATCGCCGCCAATACGCCGCTTTCTTCCATCGCCAGCATGGCGTCCGATGGGTCCGGTGCCTCGAGCAGCCGTTTCAGCTCTTTCCAGATCCGCTCGCGGGCGATCTTCGCCAGGCCATCCTTCTGTCTTGTACAGGCGGCAAGGCCTTCGGCATCGACATCGGCGCCATACCAGGCATTGAAGCGGAAGAAGCGCAGGATGCGCAAATAGTCTTCCTTCAGGCGCTGGTCGCCATCGCCAATGAAAATCACCCGGCCAGACAGCGCATCCTCGATGCTGCCCGGAACCACTTCATGCAATGTGCCGTCCGGCCCGGCATAGATGGCATTCAGGCGGAAGTCGCGCCGCTGGGCATCCTCCGCCCAGTCTTCCGTAAAGGCGACGACAGCGCGGCGGCCATCAGTTTCCACATCCCGGCGCAGGCTGGTGATCTCGAAGGGCTCGCTGTCGATGATGGCGGTGACGGTGCCATGCTCGATCCCGGTCGGCAGGGCACGAATGCCTGCCGCCTTCATCGCCGTCATCACATCTTCCGGCAGGATCTGCGTCGCGATGTCGATGTCGTCTGCCGGAATGCCGCGCAGCGTATTGCGCACGCAGCCGCCGACAAATCGCGAGCCATCGGGGCGCGCCGCCTCCAGTGCCGCCATAACGGCTTGTGTGCCGGGCGCTTTCAGCCAGTCCGCATCGATCCGCTCAGTCTGTGCCATCGCCCGCGGTGTCCGTCCCGTCGGTGGGCAATTCGACCATGCCGCCGGGATCGTCACTTCCCGCCCGTCCGGCGTCCTTGAGATCGTGCTCACACGGGTAAAGCTCTCCCGGCACCAGCTTGCCGTCCACATAGCGGGTCGGCTTCTGGCACATTTCCGGTTCGCGCTTTTCCAGGAAGGTCATGGCGAAAAAGCCCACGACGGCCAGGCCGAGCCCGATCAGGAACAGCATGTTGACCGGCCATTGCCGCCGCCCCTCATGCTCGGCCGTCGTCGTGGCCAGCACATAGAGCCCGAACACCAGGAACGGGATCGAGAAGAAAAAGAGTTCGAAGAGTATCCGTCCGGCCAATGTTCCGGTTCCTCGCTATTGATATTCCTCAAGATAGGCAGTTGCCGAAACCAGCGATACCCTAAACAGACAAAGACTTACGCTTCATAGAGCGTTTCATAGAGCCGCTGGATAATCCCGGCCGTCACGCCCCAGATACGGTAGCCATTGTGCGGCATCTCGTAATAGCGGCGCGGCTTGCCCCTGTAGACCGCCTCCCCCATCTTGTGATTGCGGGCATCCATCAGGAAATCGAGCGGCGTTTCGAACACGTCGGCCACTTCGGTCGGGTCCGGCACCGGCTGGAAATCTGCCGGCAGCAGGCCCACGACCGGCGTGATGCGATAGCGCGTGCCGGTGACATAGGGTGCCCCCTTGCCCAGCACCTGCACATCCTCCGGCGCGACGCCGACTTCCTCTTCCGACTCGCGCAGGGCCGCGGCCACTTCATCAAGGTCGATCGGATCGATCTTGCCGCCGGGAAACGCCACCTGCCCGGCATGGTCGGCCATCGTCGTCGGCCGCACGGTGAGCAGCGCTGTCGGACCGGAAACGCGCGGGATCACGCCGACCAGCACGGCTGCGGGCCGGATGATCGCCACTTCTTCCGGCGACAGGAAATCCATGTCGCCCGTCTCCCCCAGCCGGCCATCTCCCACCGGCGGATCGAGCCGCGCTTCGACGCGCGCAATGAAGTCTTCGAGACCTGACCAGGACATGATGTTCGACTTCACGCGGCTGACCCGATGGGAAAGAAAGCCCCCTGGCTCCAGACACCCAGTATGTCCGGATCGTCCGGCGATGGCTCGGCCAGGTCCACCAGTTCATAGAACACCGGCCGGGTCAGCTTCGCCTCCAGCTGCCCGCGCACAAGCACATAAGGCGCCGGTTCGCCGGTTTCCGGGTCGGTCTCGACGCGAATTGGCGCGTCCGGCCCGGCCAGCGGGATGTCGTCCAGATTTGTCAGGAAGGCGAGCGTCTGGTCCCGGCCCGGCTCGCCGACACGGTCCACCCGGACGGCCAGAAAGGGCGCATCCTCGACCTTCACGATCACTTTTTCATAGGGCGTCACCAGCCAGGTCTGCCCGTCTTCATCCTTGCGCAGGATGCGGGAAAACAGCTTCACCAGCCGCTCACGGTTAATGCGCGATCCGTCGTGCCACCAGCTGCCATCGGCGTGGATTTCCATGCCGATATCGGCGCTGTGCTCCGGGTTCCAGAGATGCACAGGCGGCAGCTTTCCATCCAGCTTGCCCTCAGGCAGGATGTCTTTCAGCGTTTCTTCAAGGCTGATTGTGGTCGTTGAACTGGATGTCACACCTTCCTCCGCCTTGAAGAGGCCTTACAAATAGGTCTGATTGCACATGACGCAAACCCGGAGACGCTTTTAGAATATGGCTGATACTGATGTGACTGCCGAGGCGATTGTCGCCGATGCCGAGGCCGCCGCCGAAACCCTGCAACAGGTGAAAGCCGAAATCGCCAAGGCCGTGTTCGGCCAGGAGCAGGTTGTCGAGCTGTCGCTGGCCGCCGTGCTGGCAGGTGGCCATGCCCTGCTGATCGGGGCGCCGGGCCTTGCCAAGACGCGTCTCGTGGAAGCCATGGGCACCGCGCTTGGCCTGACCAATCAGCGGATCCAGTTCACGCCGGATTTGATGCCGTCGGATATCCTCGGCTCGGAAGTCCTGGACGAGAGCGCCAGCGGCCAGCGAACCTTCCGCTTCCTGCGCGGCCCGATCTTTACCCAGCTCCTGATGGCGGACGAGATCAACCGCGCCTCTCCGCGCACCCAGTCTGCTCTCCTGCAGGCCATGCAGGAACGTCATGTGACTGTGGCAGGTGTCCGGCATGATCTGCCTGCGCCTTTCCATGTGCTCGCCACCCAGAACCCGATCGAGCAGGAAGGCACCTATCCGCTGCCCGAAGCCCAGCTCGACCGTTTCCTGCTGAAAGTGGACGTCAACTATCCGGACCTCGACACAGAGCGCCGCATCCTGATCGAGACGACCGGCGGCGCCGATCAGACCGTGCGCCCCGCCCTTGATGCCGAACGGCTGATGGCGCTGCAGGCGCTGGTGCGGAAAATGCCGGTCGGCGAGAAGATCGTCTCGGCGATTCTCTCCCTCGTGCGCGAGGCGCGGCCCGAGCAGACCTCCGACCCGCACGTGAAACGCCTCGTCGACTGGGGCCCGTCCCCGCGCGCCGGACAGGCGCTGATGCTGGCGGCTCGCTCCCGCGCCCTGCTGCGCGGCCGGTTCGCGCCAAGCCTCGAAGATGTCGAAGCGCTGGCAGAGCCCTGCCTCGGCCACCGCATGGCCATGCGCTACGACCCGACCGGCGAAGCGCCGAGCCTTGGGGACCTGATCAACGACCTCGCGCGGAAAGTGGCGTGATCAGTGCGCAGGCTACTGGGCTTTGGTTCAATTCTCGTATCCGCTGCCGCATGCTCAGGCGAGATAAATCCCCTGACAACGCAGGATGCTCAAGACTGTGCAATCGCCAAGATGAACACCATTGTCACCTACCAAATGATCATTCAGCAGGGACTGGACGATGATGGTGAAATCAAAAATCGAAGTCTTCCTAGGCTTGAAACTGAGATTAAGAGCTACATCGATGCACTGAAAGAGGTGGAAGCTCAATCGAGTGGATCCTTCTCAACACCGGATTTCCTTAAGACCCTATTCGACAAAATGGACGAACGCGAAAGCAGTTCAGAAGCTAATATTGCCAACGCATTTTATGCTTCAAACTGTGAGCTGCCACTATGACTCCCGCCGCCGATCTCCGCGCTGAAGCCGAAGCGCTTGCCCGCCAGCTGCCCGGCCTGAACTTCAAGGCCGAGGCCAGCGAAGCGGCGCATATCGGCTCGGCCGGACGCCGCCGCCCCGGCACGGGCGAGCATTTCTGGCAGTACCGCCGCTATGCGCAGGAAGACGCCGCCGAGCGGGTCGACTGGCGCCGTTCTGCCAAGGGCAACGAGCTCTTCGTCCGCGAGACTGAACTCGAAACCGCGCGCACGGTCCTCTTCTGGTGCGATGACAATCCCGGCTTCCGCTGGAAGGCCGACGGCGAGCTCCGCACCAAGGCGGAGGAAGCGACTGTCCTGATGCTGTCCCTCGCGATCATGCTGTCCAAGGATGGCGAACGCGTCGGCGCCCTCGGCGGCGGACGCGGCGCAAGTTTCGGCAAGCGCGCAGTCGACCGGCTGTCAGAGGAACTTGCCCGCGGCACCGGCGGCAATTTCCCTTCCCCGCCACGGTCCTCCGCCACGCTGATTGTCGCCTCTGACTTTTATGATCCCATCCCGGAATGGCAGGCACGGCTGGCCCCACTCGCAGGCAAATGCCCGGAAGGCATCCTGCTGGCCGTCTCTTCGCCTGTGGAGGTCGACTTCCCCTTCGAAGGCCGCGTGAAGCTGCGCCGGCCGGGGTCAGCCCTCTCCCGCATCTTCGGCCGGGCCGAAACGATCCGCGAGGACTATCACCACCGCTTCGCCGCCCAGCGCGACGCGCTCAGCGAGCTGACGAACCGGATGGGCTGGCGCTTCGTCTCCCATGTCTCCGGCCAGCCCCTGCTGCAGAGCGCCGCGCGCCTGAAGGCCCAGCTTGAAAGTTTCGGAGCGAAGCTGTGACCGCGCTCGGCCCCTTCCTGTTCGGCGCGCCCTGGGCGCTCGCTGCCCTGATCGCCCTGCCGGTGATCTGGTGGATCCTGCGCGCGACGCCGCCCGCTCCAAAAGATATCGAGCTGCCCTCCCTGCGTATTCTCGAAGGGATGGAGCCCAAAGAGGAAACGCCGGCGCGCACGCCCTGGTGGGTCTGGCTGATCCGCACACTGGCGGTCACCGCTGCGATCCTCGGCCTCTCCCAACCGGTTTATGCCCCGGGTGCAAAGACAGACTCCATAGAAGGATCCGGCCCGCTCCTGATCGTGATGGACAATGGCTGGCCGTCCGCCCCGCGCTGGAGCGAACTGGTCAATGCCGCAACCGCCACGCTCGATACCGGCAGCCGCGACATGCCGGTTCATCTGTTGCTGACCGCACCGCAGCAGTTGAACAATGATCCGTCCGAACGGCTCACCACAACCGATGCCGCCAAGCGCATCTCGTCCCTCAGGCCGCAGCCCTGGGGCACCAGCCGGGAAGACGCCCTCGCCCGCCTGGACGCGTCCGGGCTGAAACCGGCCCGCATCTTCTGGGCCAGTGACGGACTGGAAAATGCCGGCGGCCGCGCCTTTGCGGCAGACCTGTCCGCCCGCGCGCCGCTCACCGTCTTCGCCGCCCCGCCGCACACGCCGGCCGCGATCACGGGGCTGACCTCCGAAACAGACTCGGTCGCCGTCACGCTCCGCCGCGTGGACGCGAGCGGCGAGGAGCGCGCCTTTGTCTCGGCCCTGACGCTGGACGGCTCCGCCCTCGCCACAGCGGAGGCGACCTTCAGCGATGGGGAAACCGACGCCACGGCCAGCTTCACCATCCCCGCCGCCGCACTCGCCCGGATCGCCCGCTTCACCGTCACCGGCCGGCAGGGCGCAGGCACGGTCTGGCTGTGGGACTCCTCCGACCGGTCCCGGCGCGTCGGCCTCGTCGATGCCGGCGCCGCAGCCCAGCCGCTTCTCTCCGACATGCACTATGTCCGCAAGGCGCTGGAACCCTTCGCCTCGATCACCGAAGGCAGCGTGGAGACGCTGGTCGCCGAGTCGCCGGATGCAATCATCCTCGCTGATGTCGGTCAGATCCTGCCGGAGGACGAAAAGCGCCTCGCCGACTGGGTTGAGAATGGCGGCGCGCTGATCCGCTTTGCCGGTCCGCGCCTTGCCGCGCAGGGCGACGACCTGCTGCCGGTGCCGCTCCGCCGGGCCTCCCGCGCCCTTGGCGGCGCCCTCGCCTGGGATGAGCCGCAGGCCCTCGCCCCCTTTGCAGAGTCTTCCCCTTTCGACGGCCTGACCGTGCCGCCGGATGTCCGGATTCCCCAACAGGTCCTCGCCCGTCCGGGGCCGGAGCTTTCCAGCCATACCTGGGCCCGGCTGGCCGATGGCTCGCCGCTTGTCACCGCCGATGCGCGCGGCAACGGCACGATCATCCTCTTCCACATCACAGCCGGACCGGACTGGGCAAACCTTGCCTATTCCGATCTCTTCCCGCAGATGCTGCGCCGCTGCATCGCCGCTGGCCGGGGCGAGTCGGTCAATGACGAGGAAGGCGCCTATACGCCGAAACTGGTTCTGGACGGATACGGACGGCTTCAGTCGCCCGGTCCGGCCGCTGCGCCCCTCAAGGCTGCCGACTTCGCCGAGGCTGAACCGTCCGAAGCGCACCCGCCCGGACTTTACCAGGGCCCCGCCGGAACCCGCGCGCTGAATGCCGCCCGCAATGCAAAGCTTGAGCGGATTGCGGCCTGGCCGCCGGCCGCCCGCCTGCTCGGGGATGCGGAAGCCCGGGCGATGCGCCTGGCCGGTCCGCTGCTGAGCCTTGCTGCCCTCCTGCTCGCACTGGACCTGTTCGTCGCCCTCCTGGTCGCCGGACACCTGCCCCGGCTTGGCCGCAGGTCCGGCATGGCAGCGGTCTTGCTGCTCGCCGGCATGCTTGTCGTCCCGTCTCCTCACGCCAGCGCGCAGGAATACCAGTATCGTCTGATGCCGGACGGATCCTATCGCCGGGTACCTACCGGCCCGCAGATCATTCCCCTTCCGCCCGGCGATGCCCCGCAATCGGATGTCGATGCGGCCCTCCGCATGCGGTTCGGCTATGTGAAGACACCGGATTTTGCCCTGAACGAGCGCGCCCGCGCCGGACTCTTCGGCCTCTCTACCACGCTGTTCAACCGCACCTCCGTCGAACCGGAAATGCCGGACGAGCTGGACCTCGAAACCAGTCCGCTGGAACTCTACCCGCTGATCTATTTTGCCGTGCCGCAAGGCGCCGCGCCGCTGTCGGAACGCGCCATCGCACGGCTCAATGCCTATCTCCGCTCTGGCGGCGCGTTGGTGATCGACACCCGCGATGGCGACACGCCCGGCTCGACCGAGATCACGCGCCTGGAAACGCTGCTCGAAGGGCTCGATGCCCCGCCGCTCCAGCCGGTGCCGGCCAATCATGTCCTGACCCGGTCCTTCTATCTGCTGGCTGACTTTCCCGGCCGGTATGCCGGCCGCCAATTGTGGATCGAACAGGCCGGCTCTGCTTCGGCACCGCGCGGGGATGGCGTATCCGGACTCTTCATTGGCGATGCCGACTGGATCTCCGCCTGGGCCGTCGATGAGCGGGGGCGCGACCTTTACTCCGTCGACGGCGGCGAAGACCAGAGGGAAATGGCCCGGCGCTTCGGCGTCAATCTCGTCATGTATATCCTGACCGGAAGCTACAAGGACGACCAGGTTCACCTGCCTGCCCTTCTGGAGCGGCTCGGCGACGGGGAAGCAAGCTCCGGCGGGTTCGGCCCCAGCCCGCCCCGAAACAATCCCGCAAGAGATGAGCCGCAATTCCTGCCGAACGGGGTGCCGCAATGATCGAAGCCGTCCGCATCGGGTTCGACCCCTTTCCTGGCTGGCCCCTTTTGTGGGTCCTCGTGGCGATCACTGCGCTGGCCTGGCTCGCTTACATCTTCCTGCGCGGCCGCGCCTGGCTGACGCGCGGCCTGGGCCTGACACTGCTCACCGCTGCGCTCTCCAATCCGAGCCTTGTGCACGAAGAACGCGAGCCCCTTCCCTCGGTTGCAGCGGTGGTGCTGGACCGGTCGGAGAGTATGGAGATCGGCGACCGTGAAGCTGCGGCGCGCAAGGCCTATGAGGACGTTCAGGCGAAGCTGGCAGAGGATCCGAGCCTTGAGGTCCGCGTGCTCGAAAGTGATCCGAACGATGATGGTACGCATCTCTACAGCGCGCTGGAAGGCCTGATGGCCGATGTGCCGCGCGACCGGATTGCGGGCGCCATCCTGATTACCGACGGCCAGCTGCACGATGTGCCCAGAGACCCGGACGCCGAAGGCGTGATCGGGCCGGTTCATGGCCTGATCGTCGGCGATCCCGACCGGGGCGACCGGCGCGTCGAACTGGTCGAGGCGCCGAGCTTCGGCATTGTCGGCGAAACGGCCGACCTGATCGTCCGGGCCGACGACCCCGATGGCGGAGAGATCGATCTCGACGTCTCCGTCAATGGCGGCATCCCGCAGCGCGTCCGGGTTGTGGCCGGAGAACCGACCCCGTTGCCGATCGAGATCGAGCGGCGGGGAGAAAACATCGTCGTCGTCGAGGCCCCACCCGGCCGGCAGGAGCTGACGATGGCGAACAACCGCACGGCTGCGAGCCTCGCCGGCGTGCGGGACCGGCTGCGTGTCCTTCTGGTGACCGGCAAGCCAAACCAGGCCGGCCGGACCTGGCGGGACCTTCTAAAATCCGACCCTTCGGTCGACCTCGTTCACTTCACCATCCTGCGCCCGCCCTACAAGACCGACAGCGCCTCCGAGGACGAGCTGGCGCTGATCGCCTTCCCGACGGAGGAATTGTTCGAGGCCAAACTGAAAGAGTTCGACCTCATCATCTTCGACCAGTATGAGCGCCGGGGCGTCATCACGCAGACTTATCTCGCCAATATGGCGCGCTATGTGACCGATGGCGGCGCGTTGCTGATTGCGGCAGGTGAGGATTTCGCCGGGCCGGCCAGCCTCGCCCGCTCTCCGCTCGCCTCTGTCCTGCCGGCCTCGCCGACCGGCGTGGTCCGCACAGGGGAATTCGTTCCCGCCCTGACGGAAGCCGGCAAGCGCCACGCGGTGACTGCGCCGCTGGACGGCCGCAAATGGGGCGGCTGGATGCGCTATATCGAGTCGACGGCAGAAACCGGCGACACGGTTCTGGCGGCGCCGGATGGCCGCCCGCTGCTCGTCCTGGACCGGGTCGACCAGGGCCGGGTCGGCATGCTGATGTCCGACCAGATCTGGCTCTGGGCCCGCGGCTATGATGGCGGCGGCCCGTTCTCCGAACTGATCCGCCGGGTTGTTCACTGGCTGATGAAGGAGCCGGAACTGGAAGAGCGCCGGCTGAAACTCACCGCCGAGGGCGACACCGCCCGCGTGGAGCTGCGCACCCTGATGGACACCGCCCCGCCCCTGCAGATCGAAACGCCGGAGGGCGATACGATCGAACCGGCCTGGACGGAGACCGGCCCCGGCCAGTTCACCGCCGAGGCCCCGATCGGCCAGCTCGGCCTTTACCGCGCCCGGGCGGGCGGTCTGGAGACGGTCGCCCTGAACGGGCCGGCCAATCCGAAGGAATATGCCGACCTTCAGTCCACCATCAAAGTCCTGCAACCGCTGGCCCGCGCCACGGGCGGCGGCGTGTTCCGCCTGAACGCCGACGGCTCCGGCCTGCCGGACATCCGCCGCTCGGGCGCGCGCGGGTCGTCCGCAGGCGGCAACTGGCTGGGCCTGCGCGAACGCGGCGCCTATGCGGTGCGCTCATCTTCCAGCCAGGCCCTGCTGCCAGGGATTCTGGCGGCGGCACTTCTCGTGATTTTCCTCCTGCTGGCCTGGCGCCGGGAGGGAAGATAGTTTCTCAGTCTGAGGGGACGCAGAATGAAACTGATCAAGACACTGATCCTGGCCCTGTTCTCAGGCGGCTTCGGAATGCTGGCAGTGGCACAGGATGCCGCTTGCCCGGAAGGGGCGGCGACGAAGTTGTACCAGATCGCCGGCGCAGCGGGGCAGACCGCCGATCCGGGCCAGCTGAATGTCGCCTATTCCAACGCGGTCCAGCTGACCCAGTTTTGCCCGAAAGACCCGTTCGTGCAGTTCTTTGCGGCACATACTTTCGCGCAGGTCGCCGGCCGCATCCAGGACCCACCAAGCCGCTTGCAGGCCCTCAGCGATGCGACGGCAGCGCTGTTCAGGTACGAGAAGCTCGGCACCGCAGACTTTGGCGGGCCTGTCTTCAAATCCGGCCTGACCTGGGAGGATGGCAGCGAGGCGGTGGTCGACACGTCCGCCAGCGGAAAACAGTTGCTGACAGAGATCATCGTGCCGCAGGTTGTGGAGCTGGAAGCGCGCGCCCAGTTCCACCCATTCATTTCAGGCAAGGGCCGGACACAGGACGCCGCCTGCCCCTACAGAACACCCGGATGGGCTGAAGCGGAGGCTGCCGGATACGCTCCCGGTTTCGAAACCATCGCCCCATACTTCCTGGAGAATGGGGCCAGCCCGAACCCGATGGGCGCTGTCGAGCGGATGGAATGGCTGATTACGGCCTGTCCGGAGGCTGAGGAAGGCGTGAGCTTCCAGCTGGGTTTTCTGTGGGTCCAGGCGGCCGACTGGTATGAATACAGCGACGATGGGGAGGGTGTCAGTGACGCCGCTGGCCGTGCGATCACCTGGCTCACCAGATCCAAGGAATTGATTGAAGCGCGCGGGGGCCCGGCGTCTGCTCTGGCGAGCACGAACCGGCTGCTGGCGGATATGAAGGCCCTTCACGACGATTGATCTTTCGCCCAGCACCTCTGCCCGCAGGTGCGCGTACGCACTGCGGCAGGCCTGTGGGTTTCCCCGGAAAGTCAGCTTGTGTCGGGACCGGAAAGCGGGCGGACCGGAACAGGCCAGTCTGCCAGCGCTGAGTTGACCTGAAGCCGGATCGCCCCGGCAAGCAGGGCGAGGTCCGGACGCAGCCGGTGGCGCCCTGCAATCGGCAGGCAATAGGGCCTCACGTCGCCGCGCGTTTTCATCCGCTCGATCAGGCGGGCCATGCGGCGCGCAGCGGCGTCGGGCTTTTTTATGACTTTCAGCAGGCCCGCCGCCCGGCGCAAGAGCGGCATGGCGAGGACAGGGCCTGTCCGGCGCGCTGTTGCCAGCGCGCTGATTTCCCCCGGCGCTCTGGACGGCGGTGGCATCAATGCCATCCGGTATTGCGGCGGCAGGTGCGCGCGGAAACTGGCGGTGACATCCTCCACACCTTCCGGCAGGGGCGCAGCCGGACGCGCGGCGCGCGGCCGGACGGGGGCAAGGTCCAGCGTCATGGCCAGCAACAGGATCAGCCTGCGGAGGAGTGTCTCGATCACTTTCAGCTTTGCCCGCACCCGTGCGTGCAGCGTGCGGGTGATGGTTTCCGGCTGCAGGTGCAGATTGGCGTCGCCCAGCGTGTCGAGCAGGTCGTTGCGCAGGCCTGTGAAGCCTTGTTCGAGAAGAGCGGTCTGGTCATCCATGCGTCAGAGGATGGTCGAAACGCCTCTCCGGTTGGATAGCGGCGCCGGTTTCCCTGCCCCGGCCCAATACATGCGGCCCCTGCCCTGTTGGAGAGACGCCGGCCTATGCCGCTTCCGGATTGACCGCCATACGGGCCACCGGCGGCGCCGGGCCTTGCAGCTTCGGTTTCGGCATCAGGAACAGGGCGCAGAAAACCAGCACGAACCAGATGGCGACGACATGGAAACAGTCACGGAACGCCAGAACCTGCGCTTCCGCCGACACCTGCCGCGCGATCACGCCAAACGCATTCTGGAAGGCCGGCAGTGTCGCCATGCCGGAGCGTTCCAGTTCCTGCGCATAAAGGGCATGCTGGTAGAGCATTTCGGGATTGCCCTCGTTCAAGGCGGCCGACAAGTGTTCGCCATGGAAGATCAGCCGCCGCTGCAGGAGAATGGCCAGCAGGTTGACCCCGAAGGCCCCGCCAACCTGCATCAGGAAAGAAACCCCGCCCGTGGCCGAGGCCAAAAGATGCGGTGGGGAAGCCCGCACGGCGGTCGTATTTGCCGGCGGCATGCAGAAGCTGATGCCGACACGCGACAGGAAGATCCAGCCGACCAGCACCCAGTAAGGTGTCAGCGCCGTGACGCCGGCCAGCAGATAGGCGGCGGCGGCAAAACTGAGAATGCCGAACCCCAGAAGGTATCGGGCGTCCATCCTGTCCGTCAGCCGCCCGGCAATGGGAAACCCGACGACCATGGCCAGGCCCGCCGGGATCATCATCACGCCTGCCGCGGTCGGCGAATAATGCTGCACCATCTGGACAAAAAGCGGGATCAGGTAAGTCGACGAATAAATGGCGATGCCGGTGGCGGAAATGATCAGCCCGGCCGACCAGAATTGCCGGTAGGTGAAAATGGCCGGATTGAGCGCCGGAAACGGATGGCGCAATTCCCACATCACAAAGCTGACCCCGCTGATCAGGCCGATCGCAAACTTCAGATAGGTGATGTCGGAATCCCAGCCATCCCGGTTCGCCCCGGCAAAGGCCGACAGCAGGCTGACAACCGCCAGGGTCAGCAGGCCGAGGCCCTGCCAGTCCAGCGGCGGCCGGGTCCGGACATTCGGGTCCTCCCCCGAAGGCATGAGGAATGGTGCGACGCTGAGAGCCACGAAGGCGAGCGGCAGGGTGGCAATGAAGACCAGCCGCCAGCTGGCAAGATCCACTGCGATGCCGCCAAGCGCCGGGCCGAAAGCGGGCGCCAGCACGACGCCGATAGAGAAAATGCCCATCGCCGTGCCGCGCTGATTGTCCGGAAAGGTCTGGAAGATCAGGAACATCGACATGGGCTGCAACAGGCCGGCCGAGATGCCCTGCAGGGCGCGGGACAGGATCAGCATTTCCAGCGAGGTCGACACCGCCCCCAGAAGCGATCCGACAATGAACAGGCACATGCCCGCCACATAGGTCGCCCGCGGCCCGTAGGTGTGCATCGCCCAGGCATTGGCCAGCATCGCGATCGTCGACGAGGCAAGGAAGGCGGTGGACATCCATTGCGCCTGATCCTGGCCGAGGCCGAACGCGCCGATAATGGCCGGCAGCGCGACATTGATCGTGGTCGCCGCCAGCATCGTGGCGAGCGAGCCTGTCAGCATCGCCCCCAGAAGCATCCAGCGGTATTGCGGGCCGAACTGGGCAAAGCGCCGCCGGACGGCAGAGCCCGCCATGGCAGGAATTTCATGGGCAGGAATGTCGTGCGCCTGGCTGTCACCGGCCGGCTGGGGTCCGGAAGCGGCCGCCGTACTGCTCATGCCGCAGTTTTGGACGGCTGCTTGCGGATGCGGACGGTGACCATGGTGCCCGGCCGCAGGCGCAGGCCCGGATCGTCGAGATCGATCCGGACGGTGATCCGCTGCGTGATCTTGGTAAAGACGCCATTGGCGTTCGGGTTCGGCATCAGCGCCGACTCGGCCAGGGTCGCATTGTGGATTCTTGTGACGGTGCCGGTGATCTTCGTGCCGGGATGGCTGTCGGCCTTCACGCGGACATCGGCGCCCGTCTCGATCTTGCGGATGTCGGTCTCCTTGATGTTCGCCGACACCCAGACCGCATCCGGATCATGCATCAGCGCCACGCGGAAGCCCCGCAACGAATGCTCGCCCGTGTCATAGAACAATTCGTCGACCACCCCGTCGACCGGCGCGCGGATCGTGTGCTGCTCCACCACGACGCGCTGGGCATCGACGCGGGCTTCGGCCTGTTGCAGCGAGGCGCGCAGGACGCCGAGGTCCAGCTCGATGAGGCGGACTTCCTCGCCCTGAATGGAGGCTGTGCGCTGTTCGGCGCGGGCGCTGTCACGGTCCGCTTCGGCCCGCAGCAGACCCTGGCGCGCCGTGTCGAGGGCATTGCGCGACTGATCCAGCGCGCTTTGCGGCACGAGGCCCCGGTCGAACAGGCCCTGCGTGCGGTCATAGTCGCGCTGGGCGGTTTCGAGGTTGGAGCGCGCCGCTTCCACCGAGGCAGAAGCCGATTGCGTGCCGGCGCGCCGGGCGGCGACTTCACTGCCGGCCTTGGAGGAGGCGAGCCCGATCCTGGCCTCCTCGCGGGCAATTTCGGCCCGCAGCCGGTTCGCCTGGGCCTCATACTCGGCCAGCGTATAGGCCGCCTCACGGTCGTCGATCGTGTAGAGGACGTCGCCTGCCTTCACCGTGTCGCCCACCGAGACACGCTGCGAGGTGATCTTGCCGGAAATGTCGGTCGAGACGGCGATCATGTCCGCCGCAATGCGGGCATCGGAGGTCGACACATAGGCCGCCCGGTCCGCCATGAAACGGAAAAGTCCCAATAAAACCAACAGGCCCAGCCCGATCGCGAGACCCAGGCGCACGCGCGGATTGCGCAAATGCGCCCTCAGCGGCGTGCGCGTCGGCTGGAGAGTTTCGACCTCCGGCGTAACCTGTGTGTTTCCGTCCATGCCTCTTGCCGGGCCATTCGGCCCTGTCCGTTTCGCTCCCTCGCGGCCCTTGTGGACGGATTGTGCTCCGTCTCTGTATTCCGCATTACACATTTATCAGGGCATAACCCTAAGGCAGGCAAGCCCCCTTCTTGCCCTCACCCCCTGGCGTCTGATTAGCTGCCGCCAGATCAGACCAATCCGGGAGCCCGCCAGATGCCGTTCGACCACCCCCTGCCCCCCTTGCCCGATCAGCCGGAGGGCGTCGCCTGGCCGACACAGGCCTGGCCCGAAGGCAGCCCGGCGCCGGGCACCGACACGGCAAGGCTGAACAGCCTGCTGGACCGCGCCTTCGCAGACCCGGCGCCGGAGACAATGGGCGAGACCCACGCCTTCCTCGCCGTACAGGGCGGCAAGCTCGTGGCGGAGCGCTACTGGCGGGACTATACACCCGGCAGCACTTTCCCGTCCTGGTCCGAAGCCAAGTCGATCACCCAGGCGCTGGTCGGCATTCTTGTGCGCGAGGGCAAGATCGACATCCACGCCCCGGCCGATGTACCGGAATGGCAGACTACGGATGACCCGCGGCAGGCCATCACGCTGGACATGCTGCTGCGCATGTCGAGCGGCCTGAAATTCGTGGAAGACTATGTACCGGGCTCTGTCTCCGACGTGATCGAGATGCTGTTCGGCAGCGGACAGCTGGATGTGGCGGCCTATGCCGCAAGCCAGCCGCTGGAGCATGATCCGGACACGTTCTGGAGCTATTCGAGCGGCACGACCAACATCGTCGCCCGCTGCGCCGCCCGGGCGCTCGGCGGTGATGCAGACGCGTTCCGCGAGTTCATGTTCCGGGAACTGTTCTCCCCCATCGGCATGCGCTCCCCTCTTCCGAAGTTCGACGCCGCGGGCACCTTTATCGGTTCCTCCTTCTGCTATTGCACCGCGCGGGACTTTGCCCGTTTCGGCCTGCTCTATCTGCGCGGCGGTGTCTGGGATGGCACCCGCATCCTGCCGGACGGCTGGGCCGACTTTGCCCGCACACCGACCCCGGCGGTGCCGGAGACCGAAACGCTCGGCTATGGCGCCCACTGGTGGCTGGGCATGGCAGGCCCCGGCAGCTTCTCCTGCAATGGCTATGAAGGTCAGTACACGGTCCTCGTGCCGGAGAAGGACCTGATCCTCGTCCGCCACGGCAAATCCCCGCTGGAAGCGAAGGACGAAGTCCAGGCCTGGCTCGCCGACGTGGCGGACTGTTTCTGAAATCACTTCCGTAAGCCCGGCAAACCGGACTATGCTCCTCCCCATAAAGGGAGGACTGATCGATGACATCCATGCAAGCGGCCGTGCTTTATGCCGGTCTATTCTGCCTGCTCATGCTGCTGCTGAAGGCGAATGTCGGGCGGGTGCGGACCAAGCACAAGGTCGGCTTTGGCGACGGCGGCAATGAAGCGATGCAGCGCAGCCTGCGGGTTCAGGGCAATGCGGTGGAAGATGTGCCGGTCGTTCTGCTCGGCCTGATCGGGCTCGGCGCACTGGCCGCCCCCGCCCTGCTGATCCACGGCCTTGGCGCGAGCTTCCTGATCGGACGGGTCCTGCACGCCATCGGGCTTGGCGGCTCATCCGGCGGCAGTTTCGGGCGCAGCGTCGGCACGCTGATCACGGCACTGGTCATGCTGGTCACGACCGGCGCCTGCATCTGGTACGCGGTCGCTTAAGGCGCGGTGACAAGGCCAGACAGCTTGCTGGCATCCCCGGCGAGGTCTTTCACCATGACGCGCGCCTGGTCCTGCGGGCCGGGAAACAGCAGCTGGTTCTTCGGCGTGACGGTAAATCCGATCTCGCCGAAATAGGACGGCGCGCCGATCAGGATGGCCGCGGGCCAGCCAGCATTTTTTCCGGCCTCCAGCGCCTCGCCCGTCACGGTCAGGCCAAGGCGGCTGCCGCGGTGCGAGGGGGCAACAGCGACCGGCCCGTAGAACAGCGCCCGGTCGCGGGCGGGCCCGACAACCAGAGGCCAGACACGGCAGACGGCGATCACCTGCCCGTCCAGCACGGCGACGCGATTGATCTCCGGCAAGGAATGCGAGTATTCGCGCAACCGCTCAGCCGTCTTGGCAAAGTGACCGGGGCCGAAGGTGCGGTCGAAGAGGTCTTCGATCGCCCCGGCGTGCAGATCTGGATTTTCGGGCACAATCTGAAGCATGACGCGCGCCTTTAGGGCTGTGCGCCCTGTGGATCAATGGGGCAATTGCGCTTGGCGCGCCTAATATTTCACCGAGCAGCCATAAGGCTTGGTCGCGTTGACGCCGACCGGTTCGCCCGCTGTGAGGCTGCTCAGGGCTTCGCGCACATAATTGGTGGCGGTGGAGATATCGGCCACATTGGCCGACGCGAGAGAGTCGATCGCGCCCTGATAGACGACCCGGCCTTGCGGGCCGATGACGAACATGTGCGGCGTGGTCTTGGCCTTGTAGAGGCGGCCCAGCGTGCCATCCGGATCCAGCAGGATATGGGCCGGCGCCGCATGATGCTCCTCCGTCCACTGATTTGCTGTCTCCGCATCGACATGGCCCTGCATGCCCGGCGCCGACGAGATCACCGTCAGCCAGACCGTGCCATCGGCGGCCGCATCCGCCTGCAGGCCCTGCATGTTGCCGGGCGGCTGGGCATAGTGCTTGCGCACGAAGGGGCAGCCTTCATTGGTCCATTCGATCACGACGGTGCGGCCGGAAAAGTCCGACAGGGAGACCTCTTCGCCATGGGTGTCCGTGGCCGTGAAGTCAGGTGCCGGCTGGCCAACCGGAAGCCCGGTTTCAGCGCGTGCTGTAGAGGCAATCAGGGCGCCCGCGGTCAGGGCGACTGCGGCCGCCATACCGGCAGCCAGCGACAGGTTCCGCTGGTTGAGATTGATCATGCGTCTCTCGTGTTCGCGCGTTTACCGCCTGGTTCAGGGATTGACCGGCAGGCTGGTGACAAGGCCCGGATTGAGAATCTCGGGCAGGACCTGCGGCGTCTCCGAACCGGCAGGATACCACAGATACATCGGAACGCCTGCGCGCTGATGCCGCGCCAGTTCGGCGGCGATGGCCGGGTCCTTGCGGGTAAAGTCTGCCACCAGGAAGGCGACGTCATTCGCCTCGAAAAATTCGTGGACGGGTTTGGATTTCAGCGTCGTCGCCTTGTTCACCTGGCAGGTGGCGCACCAGCTGGCGGTGAAGTCGACGAAGACCGGGCGGCCCTCGGCGATCATCGACTGGACTTCGCCGGCGCTCCACGTCCCGGCTTCATATTTCGCGGCGTAGGCGGAGGAGCCGCCAATGGCCGGGGCTGGTGCCATGGCCCGTTCGGTCACGCCATAGACGGCCAGCGCCAGCGTCACGGCGGCGAGGATGCGCGGCAGGCGGGTCTCGCGTTGCCACAGCCAGGCGGCAAAGGCGATGGCAACCGCGCCCGCTGCGGTCCACGCCACGGCGCCGGACCCGGCCAGATCGCCCAGCACCTTGGCCAGCCAGGCCGCGGTCAGGAACATCGGGAAAGCGAAGAATTGCTTCAGCGTGTCCATCCACTTTCCGGGGCGCGGCAGCAGCCGGTAAAGGTTCGGCACGAAGCTCAGCACAAGGAAAGGCAGCGCCAGGCCAAAGCCCATGGCGAGGAAGAAAGCGAACACGACCGGCGCGGAATGCCCCATCACCGCGCCGAGGCCGACGCCCAGGAACGGGCCGACACAGGGCGAGCCGACAACAGCCGCCAGAACACCCGTGAAGAAGGCGCCGGCATCCCCGCCCCTGTCTGCCAGACCGGAGCCCAGATTCTGGAGCGAGGTGCCCAGCTCGAACATGCCCATCAGCCAGAGGCCAACCGCGAACATGACGAGGACGAGGATCGCCACAACCGGCGCGCTCTGCAGCTGGAAGCCCAGCGTGATCGGCCCGGTCGCCGCCCGCAGGGCCACAATGACCGCCGCCAGCACCGCGAAGGAGATCAGCACGCCGGCCGTATACCAGATGCCGTGACGGCGCACTTCCCCGGCCTGGCCGCTGGAAACGGCCGACACCATGCCGAACGCCTTCATCGACAGAACCGGCAGCACGCAGGGCATGAGGTTCAGGACGAGGCCACCGAGAATGGCCAGCAGGATCAGTTTCCACGCCGCCACTTCCAGGCCGGGCATGCCGCCGGCCGGGCCGAGGCCGCTCGTATCCGGCAGAGGCGCGCCTTCAGCAGCGCTGATGCGGTAGCCGGTACGCCCGCCACCGTCCTGCTCGATGACGATGACGCCTTCGAGCGGCTTCGACACGGCCGTGATGTCCGCCGCGCTGAGCGACAGGGTGGCCCCGTGGCGGCCGAGCTCCACCGGCTGGCTCGCCGGGTGCAGGATGTCATGGCCATAGGGGAAGAAGCGGATCGACCGGACCTTGCCGAAGCCGCCATCCATGCGGAGGCTCAGCGACCAGTCGAGGTTCTTCTTGAGGACGCGCGCCTCCCCCGGAAACGGTACGTCGCTTTTCGCGATCCATTTGCCGATCAGTTCGCCATTGCGGATGTTTTCCGCGGCCTGGTCAGTTTCCAGCGTCAGCTTCACATGCGCCTGCTCCGGCACGCAGGTGTCTTCGCAGATCAGATAGTCGGCGATAACGTCCAGCGTCACCGGCCCCATGGCATTGTCGGGAATGGTGATCGGGAATGGCAGGACGACCTGATGGTCATAGCCATAGTCCATGATCTCGCCTTCCACGACCGGCAGCAGGTGCGGCACCGGCCAGACGATGTCCCCCACGGCACCGGGGCGGATGTCGCTGGCGGGCTGGACCAGCACCTGGGGCGGCAGGCCCGCATCCCCGGCATTGCGCCAGTAGACGTGCCAGCCATCGTCGAGATCCATTTTCAGCGCGGCATAGACGGTCTCGCCCGGCAGGGCGGCATCGCGCTCGGAGATCAGTTCAACCCGCGCATGGCCCGCATCGACAGGCGCAGCAGCGGCGGCCGGAAGGAAGACAAACAGGGCGCTGAACAGGGCAGCCAGGCAGGCGGAAAACTTCATCGGGCAGGTCCGGTTTCTTGGAGTTGCCGCCCATATGCCCGCAAATGTCTTACGAAAGAAGGGCCTCGCGGAAGCGTGAAGGCAGTTCATGCCCCTCCCCTGCAAGAAAAAAGGCGGCCCCGGAAGGCCGCCTTCAATCTTGTTGCGCAATGTGTACCGATCAGACGTTGGCCGGCTGCGGGTTCGGCGACACCGGAATGCGCATGGCGCGCTGGATGACGCGCTGCCAGTTCAGCAGCGACACCATGTGCGCATAGACAGCACCGATGGCGCCATTGTTCTTCAGTTCCATGAACTTGTCGTCCGGAAGCGCATTGAAGCGCTCTTCGGAGATCGCCCAATAGTCAGCGATTTTCTGCGGCGGGCCGGCTTCGGTGCCGTCCGGATTGCGCGGCTGGAAGGTGACCGTCTTTTGCTCGAACAGGTCGAGATCGCGGATCATCTTCACGAAATCGGATGTTGCCCGGCGCTGACGCTCGAATTCCTTACAGAATTCAATCGCATCATTGGTGAACTTGGTCGGCTGGCCATTCTCGAAGAAAGGCACTTCCGGCTGGTTGGTCACCATCGGGGCCTGGCGGTCGACGCAGAGGATCAGGCGATCGGAATTATCATCCGAGGCGAAGACGAATGGATAACGGCGGGCAAAGGCCGGCACGTAATAGTCTTCCACGATACGGCCATCTTCGCCGACATAGAGGTTCTGGCCCTGGCGGATGCCCATGACGGCAACCGGCGTGCGGTCATCACCGACAAAGATCACCGGGAAAGAACTGGCGCACAGGCCGAATTCCGTGACGGTCACCGGGATGGCGTGCGCTTCGCGCATGAAGCCGAACGGCTGGTCGATCTGCTTGACGCCGAGACCGGCATGTTCTTCCGGAGACAGCGGCTGCGGCTGCTTGTAGAAAAGGACCTGACCTGTAAGGGCCGGTTGGCCTGCTGCGGGAGGCGTGTTCACGTGTGTCTCTCCGATCTGGGATAATTGGGCGTTTGCCTACCGGAAATAAACACTGGCTACAACTCCCGAACCAGCGTGAACTGCAGTGAGAGCGAAGTAAAAAACTGTCATGAAATCCACGTCTGACACGCGTTTTCTGATCCGCCGCCGCAGCGTGCTTGCCGGGCTCGCCGCCGGAGCCTCTCTCGCGGCCTGCGGTCCGCAGGTCGATGATGCCGGCACGCCCCGGCGCATCGCCCGCGAAGTGGACCAGACGCTGCAATCGATTGCGATGACGGAACTGGCCGCCGATCCGGAACTCGCCACGCGGCTCGGCCTGTCCGAAGACGCCGTCGGCTACCCGTTCAACCGCTATCTGACGGACCGGTCGCAGGCGGCCTATGAGCGGCGGCGGGTCAGCCGGCTGGAAATCCTGGAAGTCCTGGCTGCCACCCCCCGCCCTGCCGAGGGCAGCCCGCAGGCCCGCCACCTCGATACGGTCACTGCCGCCTATGAGACCGCCGAATCCCTGTTCGTCGCCGGTCACGGCCAGACGGGTCTGGGTGTCTCCTATCCCTATGTCATGGATCATATGCGCGGCGCCTATATCGACGTGCCGGACCTTCTGAGCCGGGCCCACCCGGTGCGGTCTGCCGCCGAGGCGCGTGCCTATGTCGACCGGCTCGCCCAGTTTGCAGACGCGATGGAAGATGAGCGCCGGCGCCTTGAAGCCGATGCCCGGTCCGGCATTGTGCCGCCCGACTTCATCCTGGGCCGCATGCGCGACGTCGCGCTGAAATTTGCCGAAGGCCCGGCCGACACGCATGTCCTGATCACAACCCTGGAAAGCCAGCTGTCCGGACCGGAAGACATCAGCCTTGAAGAGGCCGAGGACATCCTGACCCGCGCGAAACGCATTGTCGGACAGGAGATCCAGCCGGCCTACCTTCACCTTGCCGACGCGTTCACCGCGCTGCAGGCCGATGCGCCCTCGCAGCCCGGCGTGTGGCAGCAGGCCGATGGCGACGCCTATTACACTTCCGCCCTGCAGGCCTACACCGATCAGGGCATCTCCGCCGAAGACCTGCACGTGCTGGGCCTCAGCGAAGTGGACCGGCTGACGGCGGAACTGGAGCTCGCCCTGTTCGAAGCGGGCCTGACCGAAGGCAGCGCAGCGGAGCGTCTGACGCTGCTCTCGGCAGAGCCGGACCAGATCTTCGATGCAACGCCGGAGGGCCGCGCTGCCCTGCTGGCCCTGATGCAGACTTATCTCGACCGGGCTGAAGCCGCCCTGCCCGGCATCGTCTCGACCGTGCCGCGCACGAAAGTCGCCCTGCGCGCCGTGCCGGAATTCCTGGAAGCTTCTGCCCCGGCGGCCTTCTATTCCGCCGCCCCGGCCAACGGCACCGCGCCCGGCCTGTTCGAGATCAACCTCGCCGACATGACCGACTGGCCGGCCTTTACGCTGGCAACGCTGGTCTTCCACGAGACGGTTCCGGGACACCATCTCGAAAGCGCGCTGACGGCAGAAAAAGCCCACCTGCCGCTGATCCGGCAGATGATCTGGAACGTGGCTTATGGCGAGGGCTGGGGTGTCTATGCCGAGACCTTGGCGGACGATGTCGGACTATACCATGACGATCCGCTGGCCAGGGTTGGCTATCTCCAGTCCATGCTGTTCCGGGCGGCGCGCCTCGTCGCCGACACCGGCATCCACCGCATGCAGTGGAGCCGGCAGGACGCGATCGACTATCTCGTGACCGTGACCGGCCAGCCGGAAGGCCAGATGGCGCAGGAGGTGGACCGCTACACGGTCTGGCCCGGCCAGGCGGCGGCCTACTGGATCGGCCGCAAGCGGATTCTGGACCTGCGCGAACGGGCCGAGCGCGTGCTGGGGCCGGATTTCGATTTCGTCGAGTTCCACGACACGATCCTGACCGGGGGCCCGCGGCCCCTCTCGATTCTCGAGGAAGACATCGCGCGCTGGTACACGGCGAAGATCCGCAAATAGGCCCGGAAATTCCGGCTTCTGCCCGAATTGTCCCAACACCGCCTAATTCCCGCCACGACCACCTTGCCATTCTGTCATGATCGAGACGCAGGTGGAGGACAATCATGCGCAACAGAACTTTGGGACTGGTGATGGCAAGTGTGGCAGCGGCAGCGCTGCTCACAGGATGCGCCAATGAAACAGGCGGCAGTGCGACCGAGATTGCTCAAACGCCGCCACCGCCGCCCGCGCCCCCACCCCCGCCGCCAAGCGTGGCGCAAGCCGAGCAGAGAGTGGCCATGACCGGCGCCAAAAGCGCAGGTGATTATGCCGCCGCCCCGCCCCCGCCTGCGATGATGGCGCCGGAACCGGAATTTCGAGACAAGTATGAAGATGTCGATCCAAACCCGGTGAAACTGGTCAGCGAGGAGCCGGTTTCCACCTTCTCCATCGATGTCGACACAGCCTCCTACGCCAATGTGCGCCGTTTCCTGAAACAGGGCGTGCTGCCGCCGAAGGATGCCGTGCGCATCGAGGAAATGATCAATTATTTCGACTATACCTATCCGCAGCCGGAAGCGGGCGCGGATCCCTTCGCCACCTATGTGACGATTGCCCCTTCCCCCTTCGCGGAAGGACGCCAGCTGATGCAGATCGGCATTCAGGGCCGCGACATCGACCGCGACGCCCGCCCGCCGGTGAATCTGACGCTGCTGGTGGATGTCTCCGGCTCCATGCATTCGGAAGACAAGCTGCCGCTGGCCAAGCAGGCCCTGAAGCTGATGCTGGAAGAAATGGACCCGGACGACACGATCTCCATCGCGGTCTATGCGGGTGCGGCCGGCGAAGTGCTGGAGCCGACCCCGGTCAGCGACAAGCGCAAGATCTACGCCGCCCTTGAAAACCTGCGCGCCGGCGGCTCGACCGCGGGCGGCGAAGGCCTACGGCTTGCCTATTCGCTGGCCGAACAGGGCCTGAAGGAAGACGCCGTGAACCGCGTCATGCTGCTGACCGATGGCGACTTCAATGTCGGCATCACCGACTCCGAACAGCTGGAAGACTTCGTGTCGCGCAAACGCGAAAGCGGCATCTACCTCTCTGTCCTCGGCTTCGGGCGCGGCAACTACAATGATGCGCTGATGCAGAAGATCGCCCAGACGGGCAACGGCACGGCGGCCTATGTCGATACGCTCAGCGAAGCGCGCAAAGTGCTGGCGGACGATCTCGGCGGAAACCTGTTCCCGATTGCCGACGATGTGAAAATCCAGGTCGAGTTCAATCCGGCCCGCGTCGCCGAATATCGCCTGATCGGCTACGAGACCCGCATGCTCGACCGGGCGGACTTCAACAATGACAAGGTGGATGCGGGCGACATCGGCGCAGGCGCCAGCGTGACCGCGATCTACGACATCACCCCTGTCGGGTCGGCCGCCGCCCAGATCGATCCGCTGCGCTATGGCGATGCCGCCAATGCCAGCGACCGGAAGTCCGGCGAATATGCCTTCGTAAAACTGCGCTACAAGCCGCCGGGCGAGCCGGACTCCATCCTGCTGACCCATGCCGTAACCGACACCGACACGGCAGACAGCCTGGAAGCCGCCCCGCAATGGGTGCGCTTTGCGACGGCTGTGGCCGGGTTCGGGGAAATGCTGCGCGGCGGCGAGGATCTCGGCAGCGGCTTTGGCTGGGAAGAGATCCGCAATCTCGCGGCAGGCGCCAAAGGCGAGGATGAATTCGGCTACCGCGCGGAATTCATCGAGCTGACCCGCCTGGCGGAAACCGCTGAGGCGCAGGCGGCGCTGAACCGGCCTGCGCCTGAACAGTAAGGGAAATCAGGCAGCGAGGCCGGTGGCCGCCGGTACTCGCTGCGATTCCTTCGCTTCCGGAACCTCGCGCGGATTGAGGCAAACCGGGCTGAAACCCTCCTCGATGTCGGCGACCATGCATTTGCGTTCGCGGGCGTCGAATTCGAGGGCCAGGAACACGGCCGTCGCGCCGTAGCGTTCCGCCTCCGCCAGGGCCCAGATCGGCTGCAGGTCATGCGGCCGTCCGGTCAGTTCCATCACGCGGATGATGCGCCAGCCGAACGAATCGGGGGCTGCGAAGATGACGGCGCCCGGGCTGCGGGCCCATGCGGCGTCTTTTGGAACACGCTGGAAGTCCCATGCCTTGCCAGAGCGTCCCCGAAAACTGACTGAGATGTTCATGTTCATGCTCCGTTCCAATGAGCATGTTCCTATCTTGTTCTCATCTTGTTCGCAAGAAGTTTTTAGTAAACAAAGGGTTAACGCCGCGCCTGTGGAATTACTTCACGATGGTGAAGCGCTTGCGGTCGAAAACCCGTAATACCTGCTGCAGGTCCCGCCCCCGGCGCAGAACCTGTCCGGCCTGTCCGTACACCACATACTGGCCCTGCATATTGGCGAGATGGGGCTGTTTCTCGATCCGCCAGGTCGGATTTTCGGCGTGGCGGCGGAAGATGGCGAAGATGGCGTGGTCCTTGTGCATGCCGATCGCATAGTCGCGCGCCTCGCCTGCCATGACCAACCGTCCGTAGACGTCGAGAATCGGACGCATCTCGGTTTTGTGGAAAGCGATTCGCGGCTCGCTCTGGGCCCGGCGGGAAGGAAATTCGCTCATTTTCTTTGTTTGTTACTCCCCTGTAATGCGAATTGGGGGCGGGAAAGCTCGCCTAAACGTCTTTTAATCTGATTTCGGGGGGAAACAGCAGGAATTGGGGCAATCCCGCCACCTTTCGGTCTTGCTTGCGCCCCCGCACACAGCCATCTTTGTCTTGTCGGACGGAGGTGACCATCACGCACCCCGGACCCATCAGCCCCCCCAGCCCCCTGGGGCGCTTGATCAACTTCCGTCCGACACACTTCCTCAAAAACAGACTGCAAGCCGTCTCCGCCTAGCTGCGCGCGCCTGGCGCCTTTCCGCTATTGGGCCCTTTTGACCCGATGGCGTCAAGAAGCGGCCCGAGGATCTTTCCGGCCGTGCGGCCCGCGCCCGACACCTGGGCAAGACGGCGGGCGATATAGTCGTCCAGATCTGCCTCGGACGGGTTGTCCAGCCAGTACAGCACGATGGGCGGCAGCACCGCGGTGAGCAGCCCCCGCTTGGAATAGCGGTTATAATCCTCTGCCGTATCGCCTGCGGCGTCCCAGATGAAATCGGCCACGGCCCAGCCTCGCTGCAGCGCAGGCCCGGCATTCCACGGGACCATGCCGCGCGAAACCGCCCGGCGGACGGCTTCCCTGTGGGGCTCCAGCGCCTTCAGCCAGGCCAGCACGCCCGCTTTCACCTTGTCGGGCACGCGCATGCCCGAGAGATCCTGTGCAGCAAGGTCTGCCTTTGCCGCCTCCCCTGCTTCCTCGAAGAAGCCGTCGATCAGGTCGATCACGCCGCGCGGGGCTGCAAGGGCCTGTTCACCCTGATCAAGCCCGGCCTGCCTGGCCGCTCGGGCGGCTGCAGCCTCCGTCCAGCCGTCAAAAGCGACCTCTGGCAGCAGCGTTTCCAGCCAGCGGCGGCGAAGTTTTCGGGAAGGTGTGACAGTCATGACTGAACTCCATAGCAAAGGGGGGCTTGGCCAAATCCCTTTTCACGTGATATAGCGCCCGCTTTCCGGCCTGTCTGGCCGACACAAAGTCACAATCGGGGCGACGCCCCCAGCCAATGGAGAGTACCATCGTACAGATCGTCGTCCGCGATAACAATGTCGAGCAAGCCCTGCGCGCGCTGAAGAAGAAGATGCAGCGTGAAGGCCTGTTCCGCGAAATGAAGGCCCGCCAGCATTTCGAGAAGCCGTCCGAGAAGAAAGCCCGCCAGCGCGCAGAGGCCGTCCGCCGCGCCCGCAAACTGGCCCGCAAGCGCGCCCAGCGCGAAGGCATCATCTAGGCTGCCTCTTATCGCAAGATAATCAAAACCCCGTCAGAGCGATCTGGCGGGGTTTTTGTTTTCGGCAAACTTTCTACTTAGTCCTTTGCCGGTGCCAACTCGCGATATCGCACAACTTCGGACAAGTAGAGTTTCGCAGCCTGCTCTTCGCTCATGCCGTCTTCAACCGCTTGGCGGTAAGACTGCGAACCAGCCCAATCCCGTTCCGCCATTCGGTAGGCGTATGGTCCCACGCAGGAGTCGCGCCTGAAGTCATCAAGAAAAGCATCGCATCGTTGCTTCAGCAGGTCATTTTCATCCAATGACTTTTGGTCTGAACACACCGCCAGCGGTCTTGCGGCGACCTGAACTGCCTTATCGAATTCTATGCAGGCTTCACGGTCAAAAGGCAGGCCCTTGGGGGCACATTGCGGGTCGATCCGATTGCACTCCGAGGATGTGCAAATGAACCGTGAGGGTATCTGGCACTGTTTTGCTGCCGCTGCCGCAGATGCCAACGCATCCGCATTCCCCTCGAATACAGACAATCCTCCAGCGTTTGACACCGGATGTGCGCAAGCACAGCAAATAACCGCCAGAAAGATAGAAACGCGCACCGCAAACCTCATAGTTACAAAGTAACAAATGAGGCGCTTGTTGGAGTTCTGTCAATCTCTCGGCATCGGCGTCACATAAAGAGGATCAAACGTCAGAGACTAAACCGCCTTCGTCCCGAACATGCCCTTCAGCATTTTTCCGAGGTCGCCGCCCCACTCGCCTCAATCGCCCCCGCGGGCGCTGAGCTGTCGGGACCGGATCACGAGGTAGATTGCGAAGGCCGGGGCGACGCCGGGGATGATGGAGAGCGGGATCGCGACCCAGCCGTGCCTTATGCCCAGCGAGCTCCTTTCGTAGAGCACCCAGACCATCAGGATAACGGCGCAGAGAATCGTGTCCAGCGAATAGCCCGAAGCAAACGGATTGACGAAGCCCGCCGCGAAAGCGCCGGCAATATCCCCGCTCTCGATCAGGGCCGGGACCACAATCACGCCGAAGGCAATTGTGAAGGCCGCCCCCACAAGGAGGACGGACGCCTCAAAAGTCGTTTTGCTCATGTCCCCACCTCTTCATTTTGTGGGGACATCGTACCAGCGGAATGGCCGAAGGCTAAACGGCCTTCTTGCGGAACATGCCCTTCAGCATCTTGCCGAGGTCGCCGATGCTGGCGCCGTTGACGGCCCCGGCACGGTAGACGCGGACAGAGACCCAGAGCACGGCCAGCGTCGTCACCACCATCAGGCCCATCTGCAGGGCAACTTCCCACATGGGCGGATCATGCGGCATGCGCAGGATCAGCAGAAAGGGCGTGAACACCGGGATCCAGGTCGCAAAGTCCACCACGGGAGAGCCCGGATCCTGAAACGCGATGAAAATCGCGAACATGGGCAGCATCAGCAGGATCATCATCGGGCTGAGCAGCGTCTGCGCTTCCTGGATCGTGTCGCAGAGGGACCCCAGCGCCATGAAGATCATGCCGTACATGATGTAGCCAAGCACAAAGCTGACCAGCGCGGGAAGCAGGATCTGGGGGCTGGCAGCCGTCGACAGGAAGGGGGCGATCATGTCCCCTGCTCCCGGCACCTGCGTTGCGAGGAAGGCAGAGCCCGACAGTGCAAACAGACCCCAGACCAGCATCATGGTCGAGGTCACCGCGAAAACAGCCAGCAGCTTGCCCGCCAGCAATTCCGGCATGCGCACAGATGTCAGCAGCGTGTCGAAGATCTTGTTGGAGCGCTCCTCGATCGTGCCCATCAACAGGTACTGGATGATCGAGAACACCATCAGCCAGAGGAAATACGCCAGCGCCCCGGCGACGAAGACCGGCGCCTTGTCGGCCAGCGTGACTTCCGCGCCGGTTGATTCCTGTTCAGCCACGGTGCGGATACGCCGCGCGGGCACGTCGACGGCCGCGTCATCGGCATTCTGGATGAAATCCGGATCGAGCCCTGCCGCTTCCAGCGCATGTTTGCGCGCGAGGCGTCGCGCCGCATCCTGCGCCTCGTAGCGCAGGGAATTGATGCTGACATCATCGCTCCAGTATTCGAGCGTCTTGCCATCGGCTGACAGGATAAGCGCCGCAAACAGCGTCTTGTCTCCCTGCGGGCCGGACACAAGCCGTTCGCCCAGCAGGTAAGGCCTCAGGCCGTCAATATCTTCCGCCGGGGGTGGCACTTCGATGAATTTCCGCTCCCGGAGCGACTGCATCGCGCCGTTCTGCGCTGCGCCTTCGGGCAATTGCATCTGCCCGGCGATCTCCTGCGCCATGGCAGCGGCCTCGCTGCGCTCAAATTCTGCATCGATGGCCTCGGCAAAGACCTTTCCGGGCTCGATGACGGTGTAGTAGCGGATGGGCGAGGATTGCGCCGCAAACAGCGCGAACAGCGAACCGACCAGCATCAGCGCCGGCACGGCTGCAAGGCTCAGCCAGAAGCCCCAGGCTTTCACATAGCCCAGATAATCGCGGCGGAAGATGAGATAGATATTCCTCATTGGGCGGGCACCCCCTCTTCCCTCTCCGCAGGCGGATCATCGAGCGCGGCGGCCTCTGCCTCACCGACCAGCGACACGAACACATCGCGCAGGCGCGCTTCATCCGGCGCAAAACCGGTGATCGGTGCGCCGGCCTCAATCGCGGCCCGCAGCGCATCCTGGGGGCCTGCGCCCTTCGGCAGCGCGATGCGCCAGGCATCGCCATGGCCCCGGTCGGCGGTGCGGTGGGCCTCGAAGCCTTTCGCGGTAAGCGCGGCGGCAAGGTCAAAGCCCTGCTCCACCTCCAGGCTCGCGCCCTTGTCCAGCGTTGCGAAGGCTTCCGGCAGCGTGCCGTCGAAGACCTTGCGTCCGCGCGCCATCATCACGATCCGGTCGCACAGGCGTTCGGCATGTTCCATGACATGGGTCGAGAACAGGATCGTGGCACCGCGGGCATGTTCTTCGCGGATCAGGTCTTCCAGAACCTGCTGGTTGACCGGGTCGAGCCCGGAGAAGGGTTCGTCGAGGATCAGGAAATCCGGCTTGTGGGCCAGGGTCGACAGGATCTGGACCTTCTGCGCCATGCCTTTGGAAAGTTTGGACACGCGGGCATTGCGGAACTCTCCCAGCCCGGTCGATTCCATCAACTCATCTGCGCGGGCCTTTGCCGCCCCGGCGCTGAGGCCTTTCAGGCGTGCGAAATAGGCAATCGTCTCCCGGGCGGTCATCTTCTTGTAGAGGCCGCGCTCTTCCGGCAGGAAACCGACCTGGCGCAGCGACAGGATATTCGGCGCCGCCCCGAACAGGCGCACCTCGCCCTCATCCGGCGGGATCACGCCCAGAGACACGCGCAAACTGGTCGATTTGCCGGCCCCGTTCGGCCCCAGGAAGCCAATGATGCCCCCTTCCGGCACGTCCAGCGACAGCTCCCGGACGGCCGTGAAGCCGCCAAACCGCTTGGTCACATTCGTCAGGACGAGGGGGGACTGGGCCATCCGTGTCTCCGAATTCGTATGAAAATCGCTCGCTTTTCACGAGAGTCGATATGGCAACCTACTCTTTGGCCCGGTGCGCCTTGCCAACCCCTTAAAGCCGACGCAGCATGATTTTTGATGAAAACGAATGTTTCCCTTCGTGCACCTTCCGGACTGGAGCTGGCGGCAAAGGAGTGCGAGCCATCGGCGCGCATGAACCTGCAGTCCTATGCCCGCAAACTTGCCCGGATAGAGGCGGCCCTCTCCCGGATGGACAAGGGATGCTATGGCTTCTGCCTCACCTGTGATGGGCGCATTGGGCTGAACCGCCTCGAGGCCGACCCGGCCGAGGCGATGTGCGAAACCTGCGATATGGGTCAGGAAGACGTCAGATAAAGACGCCGAACAGCCAGATCATGAACTGAACGAACAGGCCGGTGAGCAGCAGGATCACCAGCGTGGCATACCAGCGGCCGCCGAGGTTCAGAACAATACCGGATCCGATGCCCACAAGGGCCATCAGTCCGAGGGAAACCGCCCAGTGAAGGCCGAGGGCGATCGTCATGACGGCATGTCCGAGCATCAGCGCCAGAATCAGGCTGCCCCAAGTGGTTCCCTTGATGAATCCGTCCCAGGTGGCTTGCTGGTCGTGGATGTCCATTTCGCCGTGGTGGTATTCGCTGGCAGCCATTTAGGGCTCTCCCCGTGAAATCATTGCTGCCTGCCGTATTATCGAAGGCAG
>PACZ01000012.1 GCA_002700305.1 Hyphomonas sp.
GCGGAACAGCACCGTTTGTTTCCCGATACGCTCCAGGCGTTCGCCATTGGAGCTGAACGTTCCACTGATCGCTGTGTCCGCGACAGCCCATGCAAAGTCACTTCCCTCGAATTGCACGTCTATATTCGAGAAGTCGAGTTCGAGATCCGGAATGGTATCTTTTTCGGGCTCGACATGATTTTCGACAAGGTCGAGCAGGCCAGTATTCTCGCCGCCTGACTCAAAGTACCGGGCGCCTGACCAGTCGAGAAAGTTCTGTCGGAACAGTTCGCCATCGCCGGTCTCCCAACCGGTTTCGATCGCGGCCATGATATCCAGGATCGCCTGTTCATCAGTCGAGACCGGTTTGGTGTCGTGATGGCCGTCGGAGTTGTCGTGTCCGGCGGGGACCGTGCCTGACATTTCTCGATCAGCTGCACCGTCGGTATGGTCGTGATCATGTCCATCGCCGCTCGCCGATGATCCATCCATCGTGTCGGATGGAGGCGCTCCGTGAGCGTCTTGATGATCGTCTGTTGAATTTACGGTGCCTTGGTCGCCATGACCGGCTCCGCCGCCATGATCATGATCGTGGCCTGGCCCGCTGGCTTCAGGAAGGGTCTGCACGCCAAGTCCGTACTTGTAGACAATTGTGCCTCCCCACCACGCTGTAACCGTCAAAAGACCTGCCACCGCCAGGGCACTGATCGCAAATACCGGGCCGGGCGACGAGGCCCTTCTCAGCCAGCGCCAACCGGCGAGGGCCAGTAATGCGAGGCCCGTGGGAACAGCCCAGTTGCGATGGGTTGTCATCGCTTCATGGGACGGCGCATCGTGAGCAACGCTGTAATAGGCCTGAAACCCGGCCGCGATGGTGGCCAGAACCGCCAAGGCAGCCAATGCCAGCATCCAGTCGGCGGCCGGTCGAAGGCTGTCGCGCCAGCGGCCTGCAGGTACGAGGAGGCCAGCCACATATGCCAAGGCTGCAGATGTGCCGAGGGCATAGGTAAAATGCACCAGCACGGGGTGAATATTGGGTTCTATGAAACCGCCCATTTTGTTCTCCTAATACCAGGTCCGCAGGCCCACGAGAAAGACGATATCGTCGCCTTCACCGCCTGCGGCTTTGATCATGTCGCGTGTCTCACCGAAGGCGCTTTGCCATTCGACGCCGACATAAGGCGCAAACTCCCTCCTGATTTCATAACGAAGCCGCAAGCCGGCATCGAGTGTGCTAAGTCCCGCGCCCGTTTCCCTTTCCGGTATGTCCTGCGCGGAAAGATTTGCTTCGATCCGAGGCTGCAAGATCAACCGCTGGGTCAGGAGCAACTCATATTCAGCCTCGATGCGGGCCGTTACATCGCCTTTTTCACTGAGAAAGGCGGAAGCGTCGACTTCGAACCAGTAGGGCGCCAGACCATTCAGTGCGACGACCCCATGCGCGAGACTATCCGGTTCGATGTCGTAGCGAACGCCCGCCTGAACATTCCAGAAAGGCGCAACCGCGCGGGAATAGAGCGCCTGGATCTCGGCATCATCCACGCCCTCTCCATTCAGAGAGGCGCGGCCCTCGCTCTTGAACCAGAGCTTGTTGATATCGCCCCCATACCAAGCCTGTCCGTTCCAGTACAAACTGTCGCCCTCGTCAGACATCTGAGCCTCGAGCTGGTTGAAGAGGATGTAGAAGCTCTTCTGGTCTCCGCCTTCCGCAAGAACGTCCCGGCGAGCGTCCGCCATTGCATCCTCGCCGTAGATGGCGTCGGCCTGATCCCAGGGCGGGGTTTGATTTGTGTCTTCCGCGAACGCGCTGCCGGTCGCGTAGAGCGCGAAGCCGAGGAGGAGAGGGGCTGCCAAATTCGGTTTCATCATGATTTTCCCTCCCCATGGTTCATGCCGTGATGGTCCATGGGCATATTCATCTGACCTGCCGGCATTTTTTCAGCTGGTGTCGTATCGTCTGCTGGCGGAATGACGCTGACGACCTGCATCATGCCAGCGTGCATGTGGTAAAGCAGATGGCAGTGGAACGCCCAGTCACCGACATGTTCTGCGGTGATGTCGACGCTGACCCTGTCTGCAGGCTTGACCGTTACTGTGTGCTTGCGCGGCATGTGATGACCACCGCCATTCACGAGATCGAAAAACATGCCGTGCAAATGGATCGGATGTGGCATCATTGTATCGTTTACGAGCGTCAGGCGAACACGTTCACCCTCGTAGAACTTGATTGACTCGGTTACCTCGGAGAATTTTACACCGTCGAACGACCACATGTAGCGTTCCATGTTCGACGTCAGATGAATGACAATTTCGCGGCCAGGCGGGCGATGGTCCTCATTCATGTCGAGCGCGCGAAGCTGGTTATAGGTGAGCGTGCGGTGGGGGACATCATCAAGCCCGAGACCGGGTTCGCCCAAGCGGCTCATCGTCATGCCTGATACTTTTGCGACACCGGGGCCGCGCTCTATATCTGCTTCAATCTTGACGGGCTGGACCGCCGGACCATGAGGATCGGGCATCATCGACATGGCACCCATGTCGTGGCCTTTCATGTCGTCCCCGGCCGTCGCGGTGTCCGGACCATGATCCATTCTCCCCATGCCTGACATGCCCGCCATGTCTCCATGGGCCATTCCCATGTCCCGCATGGTCAGCATCGGCACAGCTCGAAGCGCAGGCGCATCGACCCGCATACCGGCACGCGGGCCGAGCGTGGCGACGGCCTGGCCGGAGCGGTCGATCGATTCGGCAACAAAGGCGTAGGCGCGCGCTTCGGTCGGCGCGATGATGACATCATACGTCTCGGCCACGCCCATCTGGAACTCGTCGGTCTCAACCGGCTGGACATTCAGACCGTCGGCCTGGACCACCGTCATCGGCAAGCCCGGGAGGCGGACATTGAAGAGGGTCATGGCGGAGGCGTTGATAATGCGCAGGCGAACCCGCTCGCCCGGCTGGAAGACCATATTGAAATTATCGGCCGTCGAATGGCCATTGATCAGGTAGGTGTAGGTTTCGCCGGTCACGTCTGCGAGATCGCGCGGGCTCATTCGCATCTGCCCCCACATGCCGCCAAGTCCGGTTGGGTTCGACAGGGTCGGGCGGTTGAAATTCAGGCTCTCGGCATTCTTCTTGAGCTTGTCGAAGATCCGGTGCGGATGCGTGAAACTCCAGTCGCTGAGGACGAGAACATATTCCCGGTCATAAGCCACTGGGTCTGTACCTGCCGGATCTATGACGATCGGACCGTAATGGCCGAGTTGTTCCTGCAGACCAGAATGGGAGTGATACCAGTAAGTGCCATTTTGCGGCACCTTGAACTGATATTTGAACGTTTCGCCCGGTTTGATGCCCGGGAAGCTGACGCCCGGCACGCCGTCCATATGGAAGGGGACAAGCAGTCCGTGCCAATGGATCGAAGTGTCTTCGGCAAGCCGGTTGGTGACGTTCATTGTAACGTCATCGCCCTCGCGCAACCGCAAGAGCGGACCGGGAAGTGTGCCATTGATTCCGGTTGCCATACCGACTTTGCCGTTGAGCCTGACCGGGAACTGCCCGATTTCGAGGTCGAAGCGCGTGCCCGAAAGTGAGGGCACACCAAGGTTTCCGTTGCTGGAAGATTTTGCCCAAGCGGGCAGGAGGCTGCTTGCCCCCCAGGCTGCGCCGGTGCCGAGCACCGTCTGCAGCATATGTCGTCTGTTCAACATAATCGTCTCCGTGAGGTGAATTTATGCAATCGGGCTGCTAATGCAGCGACGCACGAAATCAGCTCAGGGAACGCACCTTTAATGTGACTGGCGTTTGTTGCAGCAGGTAACTTCGGACCTCAGGCCAGGGCGTGCGGACATTGACGACGCGCTTCCATGCGTGTTGCCATGAGGGTGTAGCAAGCCCGATGGGCGTCGTATCGCCTAATACGTGCTGGACCGGGTTCGCCGTCTTGTCGGCTTGGGCGACCGTTGCTGTCTGAACCTTGCAGTGATCAGTCTCATCATCGCAGGGCGCCTCAGGCCCATCGGCGGGCGCCTGGTGAGAATGAGCGGTGAACTCGGTTGCCATGCTGTTCGTCGCCGACATATCGACGGGACACGCGCAGAGCACCTGCGACAGGCTGAAAAATACCGTCACGAGAGTTGCGACAACAAAGTTCATGACTACCACTTATACCCCATAGGGGTTTAAATCAAGAAAGAACCTCTGAGCACTCAAGGTTTGTCGTAACGGAGCAGGATCAACCCAGACCCGCGGGTCAGTCCCGAGCGAAAAGTTGCATGGCTACGCTCCAGCGCGAATTTGAACGGCCAGCAAATCATGTTAGCGATGCGAATGTCGCTGATAGGCAGCGTCGAACTTTGACAACACGAAAGGGCTGCACCACAGTTTGCACTACAAATTGCAAACAATCTGCACAACAAGCGAAGTTTCGAGCGCCATAGTGCGTTGAATTAATTTAATTTCAAGCACGATTACCGGGCGCGTCACTCGCGGTTCGGAATCCATTGTCGGCTCTTGGCGAAAGGGCAACCTGGTTTCGCTGCGTACGAGCTTCAATTCATAAATAAATTGGACCCCAGACCCTTTTGTTTAGTACGGATTGTGCCATTCCGGTGATTAAGAGACCTGCTTCCTCATTCTATAAAACATCGTAAAATCAATATCTTGCACCTGTGTCGAGAGTATTTATTGTCTTTGTTGTGCATGACTTTTTAATAAGAAATGTTGCATAATATGGAGCATGACCCCTATATTGTGGGTGATGGAGACAGAACATGACCGCGCTTGCAAAACTAAAAAGGAAATTGCGCCCCGGACAGGTGTACCGGCGCAAGGAGCTTGCGACCTGGTCAAACGCTGTCGATCGACATGTTGGACAGCTGCTTGACGAAGGACGCCTCGAAAAGGTTGGGGCAGGGCTCTATATGGCTCCGAAGAAAACGCGGTTCGGGCAGGCACCCGCCAAGCCGGAGAAGCTGGTTGAGTCATTCCTGGGGGATGATCGGTTTCTTATGGTTTCGCCAAACGCCTATAACAGCCTCGAATTGGGAACGACGCAGCTCTACAATGAGCCGGTAGTTTATAATCGCAAACGGCACGGCCATTTCGAGCTGGATGGCCGACGCTATGACTTCCGCATGCGGACCTCTGTTCCTTCAAACCTCAGCGAAGAATTCCTCCTGGTGGATCTGTTGCACAACCTCGATCGGCTTCCCGAGGAAAAGGCAGCAGTGCTTCCCAAGGCACTTAGGCGTGCGCGACGTATGGACCGCGCGCGACTGTCACGTGCGGTGAAGGATTTCGGATCGGCGCGGGCTGCAAGGCTCCTCAAGCCTGTATTGAACCCTGATCAGGCAACCGCCGCGTGACCCTCCTGCACGCACTGCCTGATTTTGCCGACCTCATCGCTGTTGCTGCGCGAAACAACACTATCGATCCGGGCCTCATCGAAAAAGACTACTGGTTGATGCACTGCCTCTGGGGACTGCAGCAGCTTGACTATAAGTTTGAGCTGAAAGGCGGAACTTCGCTGTCAAAGGGATACGGCCTCATCGACCGTTTTTCGGAAGACATCGACATCCTGATCCACCCAGAGACCGACCTCCAGTATGGCCCAAACCACAACAAGCCTGCGCAGGTAAAGGCGCGTCTCGAATTCTTCAACGGTCTGGCCGAAGCCATCAAAATTCCTGGCATTATCGAAGTGGTCCGCGACGAAGAGTTCGACGACACACGCCACTATCGCGGCGCAGGCATTCGATTGAAGTATGAGTCGGTGAATCCACTGCCAGAAGGGCTGAAGGCAGGCATCCTGCTCGAAGTCGGGTTCGACCAGGTGGCGCCGAACCGGCCATGTACGATTTCGTCCTGGGCTTACGAACTTGCAGTCGAGAGTGGGATTGCAGACCTGACCGACACCCGCGCGGTCGATGTGCCTTGCTATGAGCCGGGCTATACTTTTGTCGAAAAGCTCCAGACCATCTCAACGAAATTCCGAAAGCAGCAGGCGGACGGCGACATGCCTGTCAATTTCATGCGCCACTATTATGACGTGTACTGCCTGCTCGCTGACGCCTCAGTGAAAGAGTTCATCGGAACAGACGCGTACAAGGACCACAAGGCCAAAAGGTTCCGCAAGGCAGATGAACCGGACCTCACCAGGAACGAAGCCTTTCTGTTGAGCGACGCAGAAACGCGAAAGGCGTACGCGGACGCTTATGCGAAGTCACGAGCGCTTTACTACAGGGAGCCTGCACTCTTTGACGATATTCTGGCACGCATCAGCCGGCGCCTGCCGGAACTTTGAATGATCGTTGCTCGCAGGGAAATCTCTAACCCTCTGAAATAAAAGGAATTACCAGCTTACTCTTTTGTTGGGTGCGCCCTCCCGCACCCAATCAGCCCCTGATTTCCTCACGGATTTCAGGGGCTTTTTTGCGTTTTGGGACTGGAGTGCAAGGCATGAGAAAGGCATGAGAGCGGCTGCCAGCGCATTCACTCAGGAAAGTCCGCCTGCTGAATACTCCCGAAAGCCTGACCACTTCTCAAAATGTGCCTTCGATTTCCACAGCGCGGCCGGATACAGTTGCACGCACGCCGTAAATATCGGCAAGCCGCTCTGGCGTAAGCGTTTCTTCCGGCGAGCCGTCCGCGACGATACGGGAGTCTTTCATCCACACGATCCGTGTCGCGTAGCGGGCGGCGAGTGAGATGTCGTGCAGCACAACGAGGGCGCCGCATCCGCCATCTACATAGTCCCTGACAATATCCATGATCCGGAACTGGTGCCGGGGATCGAGCGCAGCTACAGGCTCGTCCGCCACCAGCAGCGGAGCATCCGCTGCAAAGGCGCGGGCACAATGAACGCGGGCAAGTTCGCCGCCTGACAATGTGTCCGTCTGCCTGTCGCTCAGGTCTGTCAGGTCGCATCGCGCTATCGCCTGGTCGACAGCGCCAGCGTCTTCCGCGCTCAGTCGGCCCGGCGCAGCACCATAAGCGTAGCGCCCGAGGGCGACGACATCGCGGACCGTATTAGGCCAGGCCAGCGGACGTTGCTGGGGCAGGTAGGCCACGCGGCGGGCGCGCTCGATGGGGGAGAGTTTCCCGCTGTCGGATCCATCAAGCGTCGCGAGACCCGCAGAGCGTTTCTCCAGACCGAGGGCTGCCTTCAGCAGGCTGGTCTTGCCGGCACCATTGGGGCCGAGCAGAGCGACGAGCTCTCCCGGGACAAGCCGGAGGCTGGCATCGCTCACCAGTGTGGTGGGGCCCGCCTTGACTGAGAGGTTTTGGGTCAGGAGTTCAGCCATTGAGCGCGCGCCTCCGCATGGCAATCCAGATGAAGGCCGGGGCGCCAATCAGGGCTGCAACAACGCCAAGCTTCAGCTCGTTCGTCGTCGGCAGGATCCGCACGCCAATGTCCGCGACGACGAGGAACAGCCCGGCCAGCAGGGCCGATGGGACGAGTGAGCGGGCCGGATCATGTTTCACGAACGGCCGGACAATGTGAGGCGCTACAATGCCGACAAAACCGATTGCCCCGGCCAGAGCGACAGAGCCGCCGGTCGCCAGGCCTGCGCCGAGAACGGTCAGGATGCGTTGTTTACGGAGATCCAGGCCGATGCCGCTGGCGGCTTCCTCACCCAGTGTCAGGGCCGACAGTCCGCGCCGAGATACCATCAGGATAGCGCCACCGGCGAAGATGAACGGCGCAGCCAGTGCGAGGTCTTCAAAACTGCGATTGGCAACGGAGCCCAGCATCCAGTTGATCATGTCAGACAGGGAAAACGGATTGGGTGCGAGATTCATGAGAAGGCTCATCGCCGCGCCGGCAAAGCTGGACAGGCCGACACCGATCAGAATCAGTGTGACAACAGAGCGGGTGCGGATTGCTGCGAGCGCGATCAGTGCCGTTGCCGCCAGCGCCCCGAGGATGGCGGCGACAGGCAGGGCCCAGGGAGCGAGTGCTGTCAGCCCATAATAAAGAGAGAAGGTTGCGAAGAGCGAGGCTGAGGCTGAAACCCCCAGCACGCCCGGTTCTGCGAGTGGGTTCCTTAAAAGGCCCTGCAGCGCCGCGCCGCTGATGCCGAGCGCTGCGCCGGTCAGATAGGCTGCCAGCGCGCGGGGCAGGCGGATCTGCCAGATGACAAGACGGTCGCCAGCGTCAGCGCCGCCAAAAAAGGCCGCAAGCACCCGGTCTGCCGGCATCGGGGTTGACCCAAGCAGGCAAGCGGCAAAGACCGCGCATACGGAAGCGGCGATCAGGCCGGGGATCAGCAGGCGTCCTGTCACTCTTCACCGCCTTTCGCGAGTGCCTCAATGGCGTCCATGATGAACCAGCCGCTGCAAGCGGTCCATGCGCCTTCCAGCTGGACCACATTCTGGCGTTCCAGCTGTTGCCTCGCCATCGGGTGGTTCATCGGGCTCCACGATCCCGGCTGGTTTTCGAAACGGTGGAAAACGGCCGCTGCAATGACGTCCGGTTTTTCATAAGCCAGTTTTTCGAGGGGAATATCCCGCCAGCCGGGTTGTTCCTCGAAATTATCGAGCCCGGCGGCCTTCATCATTTCGTGGACCATGGATCCCGGCCCGGAGGTGACCCCGCCGGGGGTGACATAAAGAGCGGATTTTCGATCCGTCCGCTTGCTGATGGCTGCAAGACGCGCACGGAATTCTGCGATCAGCTGGCGGCCACGCTCGCTCTGGCCGAGGCCGTCCGCCATATGCTGGATCAGGGCAGGAATTGAGCCGACTTCGCCATCATCGACATTTGATGTCCAGCCGACGGTCAGAACGGGAATGCCGACGCGTTCAAAGAACGCCTCGGCATTCGGACCGCCGCCATAGGCCCGGACAACGAGGTCAGGCTTCAGGACTATCACATCTTCTGCGATGGGGCGTACCGTCGGCACGCCCTCTGCAGCTTCGTGCATGTAGGAGAATTCCTTGTCTCCATCAGGAGAGATGGCGAGGATCTGCTCGCGATCGGCGAGCTTCAGGACGTACTGGTCGGAGCAGTAATCGAGACTGACGATCCGCATGGGCCGGGCAGTGCCTGACGCCTGCGTTTGGGTGGGGACACCGCAGGCAGCCAGGCCGGTCAACATAAGCAGGATCATCAGTCTCGACATTGCGCTACCTAGTAACGCAACCGGATGCCGACAGACCCGGACAGACCGGGCGTGCCGTAACCGAGGATCTGCTGGTAGTCTTCGTCGAACAGGTTTTCGACCCGGCCATACAGCTCGATTTTATCGGTCAGATCGTAGCTTCCGGTCAGGTCGACCCGTGTCCAGCCGTCCAGAGTGGTGCCGTCCGTATTGGTTTCGTCGCCATTGTAGCGAACAAGGACTGCGCCGGAGAAAGGGCCTTCCGGATCGAGCGATACAGTGACGTCGCCGGAGTTTTCGGGCAGGCGGTAAAGCGGGTTTCCGTTGCCATCCTCGGCATCGATATAGGCGTAGTTCGCCGCGACGCCGAGCCAGTTGGTGAGCTCGTAGGACCCGAAGAGTTCGACCCCTTTCGATTTCACCAGAGCGATATTGTCGTATCCGGCGGTGTAGGAGAAGTCGATCATGTTCTCCGTGTCCTGGTCGAAATAGGTGATGCCGGCACTGGCGCGGCCATCTTCAGACGTCCAGTCGATGCCGATGTCGAAAGCTTCGGACGTTTCCGGCTTCAGGTCGGCATTCGGTTCCGTCAGGCCACAGAATGTACAGATATAGGTTGACTGGAAGATGCTCGGGGCCTTGAAGCCCTGGCCCCAGCTGGCGCGCATCACGATCTGTTCGGTCGGCTGGTAGGCCGCTGCGATCCGTCCGGTCGTTTCCGATCCGAACTTGTCGTGATCGTCGAGCCGGAGGCCGCCCGTAAGCGTCAGCGTCTCTACAGGTTTGACTTCATAGAGCGCAAAATAACCGTCGATGGACGAGTCCGCGCCGTCTGTTGACGTGTCCTCATGCTCGGCTCCGAAGGACAGCTTGTTCCGGTCGTCGACAGTAAATGTACCTTGATAGCGATAGATCTGTCGGTCGCCATCGGCGGAAAAGCTGGAGGCGCCATTGGTGAAGTTCTCACGGCTGATGTCGGAATAGCCGATCATCAGCAGGTTTTCGAACCGCTTGTCGAAGAGAGGTGCCTTGAGGGTGATGTTGCCAGACAGCGTCTCGTTCTTTGTGCTTTCGTCGCCATCGCCCACGCTACCCTGAGCGCCGAAGACGTAGCTGTCATAGTCAGCCTCGGCATCGTTCCACAGAACGCTTGCTTCCAGGCGGGCATCAGAAGGCAGGTTCAGCCCGCCCTTGGCGGAGAGTGTGGTCGCTTCGTAGCCATCGTCCTCATTGTTGCCATTGGCTTCATCGGCCTTGGAGATGCCATCTGTCGAGATACCGCTGGCGGAGAGGCGGAAGTCGCCGATCTCGTTTGCATTGCCGATAGACGCGCCGCCGCGCAGCGTGTTGAAGGAGCCGTACTCCGCGAATGCGCTACCGCCCAATCTTTCCTCGGCATCCTTTGTCGTGACTGAGACCACGCCGCCAATCGCATCGCTGCCCCAGAGGACAGATTGCGGGCCTTTGAGGACTTCGATGCGTTCGATGTCCGAGGTGTCGAGAAAGGCGAAGTTGAAGCTGCCATCTGTCACGGACGGGTCGCCGACCGGTACGCCGTCGATCAGGACGAGGGTCTGGCCGGTTGAGGCACCGCGGATGCGGACACTGGCTGCGCCGCCATAACTGCCATTCTGGTTGATCGTGACACCGGGCGCAGACGCGACTGCGTCCAGAACAAAATCGAAATCCAGTTTCTTCAGGTCTTCCGCGGTGATGATGCTGACGCTGGAGCCGATCTCCGCTTCTGTCTGGTTGAGACGTGAGCCTTCGACGGTGATCGCTTCGAGCCTGTTTTCCCCGGAATCGGAGTCTTGCGCAGCGCCCGGCAGGACAAGGCAGACAGCTGCTGCGCCGAGCAAAGCCGTTTTATACGACATGGGTATTCCCCTTATGGCACCCCGCCGCCCGAAAGACAGGTGCGCGTTATAACGACGATTACTGGCCACATGGGTTTGCCATGCGGGCGGCCAGGCCGATTTTTCGGATGTCGTTACAAAAGGAGAGGCATATGCCTTCCCGCCCGCTGAGAACTGGTCCCGGTCTCCGGACGAACGACGCGATGGCAGGTCTCCTGGCTCACCGATCAATGCTTCTGGCCGCCTTCCCAGAGTCAGAGACTCCAGTGACTTAATTGGCCATCAGCTCCTGGCTGACAGTTGCGGGTACAGCACCGGATTTACACCGGCTTCCCTCTTAGCCCCCTGTTACAGAGGCACCATCTGTTGTGTCTGATGTTGCAAGCGCGAAGAGCTGTCAATAGGCGCCGGGTTGGGTAGGGGTCTGGAAATGCGCCGGAAATCCGCTCCGTGCGCCTAGTCAGGCCATCCCGGTGACGTGCAAAAACACGTCGGATGGGTGAGGAGGCTGCGGTCGCGGCGGTTTGTCTCCGGGGGTATTTGTCCTCTGGTTTCACCCGCGCTGGACGCGCAAGAAAAAACACCGACGGATTTTCCCTTCCGAATCGTTGGAATGGTCAGGCGGACGAACAAGGGGTTTAGGTCATGCGGCGAGTATTCTTCTGGGCACACTTTGCGATGGGGCTCGCGGCCGGTGTGTTCGTGCTGCTGATGTCCGTAACGGGCGTGCTGCTCACCTATGAACGTCAGATGGTATCGGCTGCTCAGAATGCGGCAGTTGAGGTGCCGGCAGAGGGCGAGCCGCTTTCCGTGGAGGCGCTGTCTGAAGCGGCGCTGGCCGCCGGTGGAGCGCCCGGGAACACGCTGACCATTCAGCGCAATCCGGCCCATGTCGCGACACTTTCGAAAGGCCGCCGCGATAATGCCCTACTTGATCCGTATACAGGTGAAGTGATCGAGCATGCCGGCGAGGGGATGGAAGCCTTCTTCGGGCGGGTGATGCGGATCCACCGCTGGCTGGCCTTCACGGGCGGCCGGAATGATCTGGGCGCAGCGATCAATGGGGCGGCCAACCTGATCTTCGGAGCCTTGCTGATTTCCGGGGTAATCCTGTGGTGGCCGCGCAGATGGAAGTGGCCACTGGTGAAGACCCTGCTCTTCTTTCGCCGGGGCCTGCCGAACGCAAAGGCGCGGCACTATAACTGGCACCATGTGCTGGCGGTGTGGAGCTTCGTGCCGTTGTTCCTGATCATCGTTTCGGGTGCGGTCTTCTCCTACAGCTGGGCCAACAAGCTGGTTTATGCCGCGTTCGGGGAAACGCCGGGCGGACAAGGCAGGGGGCAGGCAGCTGCTGCCGCATCGCCGCCGCCAGAACTGGCAGGGGGCGTACTGCCGCTGGATCCGCTGGTAGAGCAGGCAACAAAAAGTTTCGGGAACTGGCGCCGGGTGACCATCACGCTGCCGGAACCGGATGCCTCGACGCTGGACGTGACGGTCGATTGGGGGAATGGCATTCAGTCATCGAAGACGCGCAACCTGACCCTGGCGCGGGATGGCTCCGGCCTGATCGGAGAGCCGGTCGGTGACGTCTCCAGCCCGGCCCTGAAAATGCGCAGGTATCTGCGTTTCGTGCATACCGGTGAGATTTACGGCTTTATCGGGCAGACCCTTGCGGGGCTGGCTTCGATTGCCGCCATCATTCTGGTCTACACAGGCATTTCACTGGCGATCCGGCGGCTCCTCAGGATGAAACGGGCCGCCCGGCCCTGAACAGGCTAGGCCGGTTCGCTGCCGATGCGGACCTCTTCCTGCCGCAAGTCGTCGAACGCCATGTCGAGAGGTTTGTGGGCCAGAACGACCAGGGCGCGAGGCGCCTCTGTTGCCCAGCGGGTGAGGTTGCCTGCGAGCCGGCTGGCAAGTTCGGCTTCCAGCCCGGCAAAGGGTTCGTCCAGGATGAGGATTTCCGGGTTTGCAAGTAAAGCCCGGGCAAGGCCGATGCGGCGTAATTCACCGCCGGAGAACGGCAGGTCGTTTTCCCCGAACAGGATTTCCAGTCCTTCCGGTTTTGCCGAAACGAACCCTTCCGCACAGGCGGTCTGCAGTGCGTGCCAGATCTGGTCTTCCGTCGCTTCCGGCGCTGCGAGGCGCATCTGGTCGGCCAGTGTCCCAGGAAGGAAAGCCGGGAATTGGGGGCTGATCGTTATATGCGCCAGCACGCTGGCAATCCGGACGGTTTCTGCCGGTGACTGTCCATAGCGGAGCATGCCGGGAGAGACCGGATGCAGGCGCATCAGCGCTTCGGCGACAGTGGTCTTGCCGCTGCCAGACGGGCCGATCAGCTGCAGCAAGGTGCCGGGCTCTATTGAGAAGCGCAGAGGTCCGACAATTGGCGCGGTTGGCGCCGCCTGGGCCATCAGACCTTCTGCTGTGACGGGAAAGAGGCTGTCGAGCGCTGCCGCCGATTCCAGCGGCGGGTCCCAGCTGGCTTCCTCCGGATACAGGCGCGCGGCGAGCCGCTCAGCCGCAACACCGGACCGCACACGTGCATCGAAAACCTTCAGCATGGCGCCGGTCGATTCGAATGCCGCCATCAGAGCCAGCGCCGCGCCGGTCGCCATCGCGATGCCGGACTGTGCTTCGCCCGCGCGCCACAGGACGAGCAGGGCGAGGGCCAGCCCAATCGTTGCTGTCAGTGTACCGAGGTTGCGGTAAGGGGCCTCAATCGCATCGCGTGAGGCGACTTGCTGTTCCAGCTGTTCCTGCGCCGTCGCCGCTTCGCGGCCGATCGCGCCAAGAATGTCCAGCTCCATCGCGTTTTCGATGACGCGGGACGTCTGCTCCCGTGCGAGTTCCGCCTGCCGGGCGTGAGATTCAGCCGCCTGATGTGAGCGTTTGACGGCAGCGGCCGGGAAGGCCCAGCCGGTGCAGAGGAAGGCACCAAGGGCGAGTAGGCCGCTGATCCAGTCACTCGCGAACACGAAGCAGAGCGCGACGAGCACGCCCGCGACAACAGCGGCGGCCGGGCTGTAGACCCGCAGGAATCCGGCTTCCGCCGCATCGACATCATCGATGAGCGTGCTGAGTTCATTGGCTGGCATGGATGTAAAGCCGCGCTGTGTGGCGGCGCTGGCGGCGAAGAGGCGGGGGCGGAGCCGGGCAGACAGGCTGAGCGTCGCGTCGTGACCGATCAGCTGTTCGCCGTATTTCGTCAGTACACGTGAGAAGGCCGCGGCGCGGACACCGGCGCTTGGATAAAGGTGATTGAAGACATAGCCCGCGCCTGCCGACCCGGCGACGGCGGCGGCGGTGAGAAACCAGCCGGAGAGCCCCAGCAGAATGATGCTGGAGGCGCCGGCCAGGGCCGACAGCAACAGGGCAAGGGCGAAACGGCGTTTCGCAGGCCGGCCAAGAAGACGCCAGAGCTTTAGCATTCGCTCACCTCCGGCACACTTTGAGGCGCCAATCGGACGACTGTATCGCACGCCCCGATGAGCGCATCTGAGTGGGTGGCAACAAGGACGGTGCGGGATATCGCCAGCGTCTTCAGTTTCTGCAGGAAGTCAGCTTCCGCATCGGGATCGAGGTGTGCCGTGGGCTCGTCCATCAGCAGGATCGGTGCGTTGCGGAGCAAGGCCCGGGCGAGCGCGATACGTTGGCGTTGCCCGCCGGACAGGCCCGCGCCGAACCGCGCGAGCTTCTGGTCAAGACCGCCCCGGCTGGCAACGGCAAAGTCGAGGATGCCTGCCTCGTGCGCGGCACCGGCGATCTCGTCATCGGTCGCCCCCGGCCGCGCAATGGCAATGTTCTCGCGGATCGTGCCTTCCATCAGCCAGGGGGTCTGGCCGATATAGGCGATGGAGTCTGCGAGGCTGTCTCCTGGGTTAAGAGTGTCTGACCCGGCCCGGACCGAGCCGCCGACCAATCGCGCGCGCCCGATCAGCGCCTGCAGAACGGTTGATTTGCCTGAGCCGGATGGCCCGCTGAGAGCGGTTACCTTGCCCGGGCAGGCTTCAAAGGTGAGACCGGAGACCACGGAGGACCCGTTACCCCAGCCAAGCGACACATCTTCAAACTCAATCGCAGGCGCTGACGGCAGCGGCGGAAGCTTCTTCACCGGGGTGGCATCGCTGCGGTCCAGCCAGGCAGAGAGCATGCCGGCTGCGGCTGCCGCATCGGCGCGGTCGTGGTGCAGGCTTGAGAGCTTGCGGATCGGGCTGAAGAATTCCGGCGCGAGGATCAGCGCGGTCAGTCCTTCTGCCAGAGTCAGCGTCTCGCCGGTGCCGAAGGGAAACACGCCAAGCAGCTTGAAGCCGATATAGACGGCAACGAGGGCAATCGACACCGAAGCAAAAAACTCAAGCACAGCCGTGGAGAGAAATGCCACTCGAAGGATGGCTATGGTCCGGTCCCGCAGCTGAATGGAGGCGGCCTCCAGCGCTGCGGTCTCCCGGCGGATGCCGCGAAAGGCCCGGATCAGTCCGGATTGAGCGGCGCGGGACTGGAATGCGCCGGACAGGCTGTCGAGCGCGGCCTGTTGCGCCTTGGCACGGGCGGCGGTCTCGCTGGCTGTCAGCCAGATAAACAGCGGCAGCACCATGACCGACACCATCAGCAGGACGGCAGACAGCCATGTCTGTGTGGCAACGGCGATCAGGATCAGCACCGGCCCGGCCACGGCCAGCCGCATGCCTGGCAGCCACCGTGCGGTATAGCCTTCGAGCTTTGCTGTCCGGTCGATGATCTGAGCCGTGCGGGTGCCCGTATCGGCGCCGCCCAGCCATCCGGCGCCGGCGCCGGACAGGGTTTCAAACAGGTCGGCCCGGGCCGTGTTCACCATGGTTTGCTCGGCGCGCGCGAGCAGGATGTCCCCAGCCCACGCAGCGACACCTCTGACCAGAACCCCGATTGCGGCGACCGGCAGGCCTATGCCCGGCGGGCGGCCTTCGGCCATGGCGCTGACACCGTGTCCGATTCCCCAGGCGATCGCGATCCAGCCGGCCATGGCTGCCAGCTGGCACAGCAAGCCCAGGTTGACGGCGCGCTGCGAAGGCGCCGTCCACCGCTTAAGGGCGGTTCGGGATCGAATTTTGTCAGAAATATCAGAGGTTTCCGGCATATCGCACAGTTAGGTCTTATAAGTGTTATATTGCATGCGACTTTTTGCGCTATCGTTTATTAAGGGTGCCCGGCATAAATGTGCCGACATGAATACGAGAGACCGCAGCATCATGTGGTCAGGAGATAACCATGCCTGAACTATTAGTCGCTGACCTGTCGCGCTGGCAATTTGCGCTGACAGCCATGTACCATTTTCTTTTCGTGCCACTGACGCTTGGGCTTTCCATGCTGCTGGTGGTCATGGAAGGCGCTTATGTGATGACCGGCAAGGAGGTGTGGCGACGCACCACCAAGTTCTGGGGCAACCTGTTCGGAATTAACTTCGTTCTGGGTGTCGCGACCGGTATCACGATGGAATTCCAGTTCGGGATGAACTGGTCCTATTATTCACACTATGTGGGCGACATTTTCGGTGCGCCGCTGGCGATTGAAGGCCTGATGGCGTTCTTCCTCGAAGCAACGCTCGTCGGCCTGATGTTCTTCGGCTGGGACAAGCTGTCCCGGCCGGCGCACTGGATGGTGACTTTCCTCGTGGCGCTGGGCTCCAACCTCTCCGCGCTTTGGATCCTCATCGCCAATGGCTGGATGCAGAACCCCGTTGGGTCTGAGTTCAATCCGGACACGATGCGGATGGAAGTCACCAACTTCATGGAAGTGCTGTTCAACCCGGTTGCGCAGGCCAAATTCGTCCACACAGTCAGCGCCGGTTATGTGACGGCATCGGTTTTCGTGCTTGGCATTTCTGCCTGGTACGTTCTGAAGAACCGGCACCTTGGTCTCGCCAAACGCTCGATGGCTGTCGCAGCCAGCTTCGGTCTTCTGTCAGCCTTGTCGGTCGTCGTCCTCGGTGACGAAAGCGGCTACGCCCTGACAGATAACCAGAAAATGAAACTCGCAGCGCTGGAAGCCATGTGGGAAACGGAGCCCGCTCCGGCCGGCCTGACCGTTATCGGCATCCCGAACCAAGCTGAGCACAAGACCGACTATGCGATCCATGTCCCGTACGTGCTGGGCCTGATCGCCACGCGGTCTCTGGATGGTGAAGTCGAAGGTATCCTGCCGCTGGTCGCTGTCGCGGAAGACCGGATCGAAAATGGTATCCGCGCCTACAAGGCCGTGGAAACGCTGAACGGCGATCCGAACAATATCGAGGCCCGGGAAATCTTCGAGCAGACGAAGCAGGACCTTGGCTATGCGATGCTGCTGAAGCGCTATGTCGACGATCCGGCAACGGCGGACCGTGCGACGATCGAGAAGGCCGCCATGGATACGGTTCCCAATGTGGCCATGGCTTTCTTCTCATTCCGCTTCATGGCCGGGATCGGTTTCCTGTTCATCGCGGTGTTCGCCGTGGCGTTCTATTTCGTCAGCCTGAAACGCAATGTGCCGCGCTGGTTCCTGTATCTGGCATTGTACTCAATCCCGCTCCCATGGATTGCGGCTGAACTCGGCTGGCTCCTTGCTGAAACCGGACGCCAGCCTTGGGTGATCGACGGTGTGCTGCCAACCTTCATGGGCGTCTCCAGCCTTTCGGCGACACAGGTGATCATGACGATGGTGGGCTTCACGCTGCTCTATGGCACGCTCGCCGTGATTGAGATCACCCTGATGGTCCGTGCCGTGAAACTTGGCCCCGGTGCCCGCATCCTGCCGAAAGGCATTGGAGGCGGCGTGGCCGATACTCCCGATCAAACCGTGCCGGCCCGTCCGCGCACCATCCAGTTCGACAAATAGGAGGACAGGATAATGGAACTTCCTCTCGACTATGCAACGCTGAAAGTCCTCTGGTGGGGCCTCGTGGGCGTTCTGCTCATCGGCTACGCCCTGACGGACGGCTATGACCTCGGTGTCGCATCCTTGCTGCCCTTCGTGGCAAAGACGGACAAGGAACGCCGTCTCGTCATCAATTCCATCGGCCCGATGTGGGAAGGCCACCAGGTGTGGCTGATCACGGGCGGTGGCGCCCTGTTCGCCGCTTGGCCTTATGTTTACGCGATCAGTTTTTCAGGGTTCTACCTGGCCATGTTCGTGGTGCTGGCTGCGCTGATATTGAGGCCGGTCGGGTTCAAGTACCGGTCAAAACGGGAAAGCACGACCTGGCGCACCTCCTGGGACTGGGCGCTGTTCGTCGGCGGCTTCGTTCCTGCGCTGATCTTCGGTGTGGCGCTCGGCAATGTGTTGCAAGGCGTGCCGTTTGACATCGACCGCACGCTGCGGGCGACCTATGCCGGCGGCCTGCTGGGCCTGCTGAACCCGTTTGCCCTGCTTTGTGGTCTGGCGTCCGTTGCCATGCTGGTTGTGCACGGGGCTTCCTGGCTCGTCGTCAAGATCGAGCATGGCCCTGTGCTGAACCGGGCGGCGAAGTTCGGCCAGATCGCAGCGTTGCTGGTGATTGTGTTCTACGCAGCCGCTGGCGTGTGGCTGGCCGTGGCAGGCATGGGCTACCGTATCGTGACCGATATGGACCCGAACACCGTTGCCAATCCGCTTCGCAAGGAAGTTGTGGTCGAGGCAGGCGCCTGGCTCACCAATTACGGCAAGTATCCGTGGATGATCCTCGCGCCGGCGCTTGGCTTCATCGGTTCGGCCCTTGCCTTTGTTGGCCTGAAAAACAAGACGTCCCTGTCGCTGATCGGGTCGGGCCTTGCCGCAACCGGTATCGTTGCGTCGGTGGGAACGTCGATGTTCCCCTTCATCCTGCCAAGCTCGATCAATCCGAATGCCAGCCTGACGGTGTGGGACAGCTCGTCGAGCCACCTCACCCTGTTTATCATGCTGATCGTGACGGTGATCTTCGTCCCAATCATTCTGGCCTATACAGCCTGGGTGTATAAAGTCCTCTGGGGTCGTCTGACCACGGAAGAAGCAACCGCCCCCGGCACCTACTAAGCGGAAGGATAAGCATATGTGGTATTTCGCCTGGATTCTTGGCCTCGGCCTCGCGCTGACCTTCGGCATCCTCAATGCCATGTGGAACGAAGTGTCCATGGGTGAAGCGGGTGAGAACGATCTGGAGATCGACTGATGCGCGGTTTGCTGGTTGCCGGGGCAGCACTGATGCTGCAGGCGTGCGCGGCGATTGCCGACACGCCGCCGGCTGCGGTGGCCAAGGACGCTGACCGTCCGATGCTGACCGTCCTGACCAGCAGCGATGCAGAGACGCAATTGATGGCCCTGGTGCTGACCAAGGCGGCGATGGCGAAGGGCGTGACACCGCAGATCCTGCTTTGCAGTGCTGCAGGCGATCTCGCCCTCAAGTCGCCGCCGCCGGAAGCCATGGCACCGCTACAGCCCAAGGGCGCCAGCCCGGCTGGCCTATTGCGGTCCCTTAAGGCGGAAGGTGTGAAGGTCGAAGTGTGCGCCATCTATCTGCCCAATCGTTCCTTTGGCGCCGAGGCTCTGGAAGATGGAATCGGGGTGGCTACACCGCCGGATATTGCGTCTGTCTTCACGGCTAAAGGCGCGACAGTTCTGAGCTTCTGAAAGGAGCGAAACAGACATGAACAAGACGCTGGCTATCTTTGGCTGGATCTTTTTCGGACTGATCATGGGCGTCGGTCTGATGCGATTTATGTCAACGAATGACGACCTCAGCGAACTGGCGGCCGAAACGGCGCGCCCGGAACGCACGGCCGATGGCCGTATCGCGCTGTACTACACAGCGGATGACCGGGCGCATATCAGTACCGAGATGCTCGGTTTCCTGCAGGGGCTGCAGACAATCAGTGGGGCCATCGCGGACGAAGACCGGGAAACCATCCGCGACGCGGCGGGTGCCTTGCGGCGCGGGAATGGTCAGGGGCAGGCCGTGCAACTGAAGAGCCCGGAAGGCTTCCGCGTGCTCGGCCGGTCATTGCGACAGGACTTCAGCGACATTTCGGATATAGCCATGACGGCGGAGATGGACGAGATCCAGCTGGCCGTCAGCAGCGCCATGGGGAAATGCGTTGCCTGCCATGGCAGCTTCAAGGCGGTGGAAGTGAAAGACGAAGCTGCCGACTAGCAGCCGGATTCGAGCGCTTCGCGGTTTGTCTCCAGCCGTTCCATCAGGACGGGGCCGTTTGTGATCATGTCGGCCAGGGTCACCTTGTCCAGTTCTGCGAAGAAGGCGCGCAGCCCGGCCCGGAACAGTGTGCTGAACTTGCAGACGCCGATCAGCGGACATGAGTTTGTGGTCGGATTGAAGCATTCGACGAGTTCCAGGTCGCCTTCGGTATGGCGCACGACCTCACCGATGATGATCCGCTCTGGCGGGCGGCCGAGACGTACACCGCCGGTGCGGCCGCGGACATTCTCAAGATAGCCAAGCTGGCCGAGCTGGCGCGCGCCTTTCAGCAAGTGCGCCTTGGAAATGCCGTGCGCGTCGGCAACATCCTGAATACGCACCAGCTGGTTCGGGTGAAGCGCGCAATACATCAGCGTTCTGAGCGCGTAATTGGTATAGGCCGTCAGTCGCACGTTTCCAGTTTCCTCCCGGCAGTTCCGCTGCTTCGGTACTCTGTGACATATAAAAGTGTTAGAATTATTGCCACTATTACGGCCGAGTGGACACGCCATGTCAATCCGTAACTCTACGGGGCGAAGCAAAAGAGTGCGTACTTGGCGCGATAACTACTCGAAATATGACGATTTATCAGGGGTTTTGGCTGTGCCAGGAGATTCCTTGCCTGTCCGCCGCTCCCATAAATCCATTCTATGGCAGACATCGGTAGAATGAGTTGGAAAAGTAGTATATAAAATAGCACATAAAGCTCAGGAAGCGGCCCGGAATTCAGAAGGGCCAAACCCGGACACAGAACCAACAATTCAATTGAAGGATACATTTCCATGTCATTGCGTATCGGAGACACCGCCCCTGACTTTACCGTCGCCACCCAGAAAGGGGAGATTTCTTTCCATGACTGGGCGGGTGACAGCTGGGTCTTTTTCTTCTCCCACCCGGCTGATTTCACACCGGTCTGCACCACGGAGATGGGGCGAACCGCTCAGCTGGCGGATCAGTTCGCAGCGCGGAACGTGAAGCCGCTCGGCTTGTCCACGGACACGGTGGAAGAACACGTCAAGTGGATCGACGACGTCAACGACACCCAGAACACGGACCTGCAATTCCCGATCGTCGCCGACAAGGACCTGAAGATCGCGCAGACCTATGACATGATCCATCCGGAGCAGAGCGATACGCAGGCCGTGCGCTCCGTCTTCATCATCGACCCGAACAAGAAGATCCGCCTGACGATGACTTATCCGATGTCCGTCGGCCGGAACTTCGACGAGATCCTGCGGGTCATCGATGCCCTCCAGACCAGTGATGCCAACAAGATTGCGACACCGGCTGACTGGGTGCCCGGCAAGAAGGTGATCATTCCGCCGTCGATCAAGGATGAGGAAGCGAAAACCCTGTTCCCGCAAGGCTGGGAAACGCTGCGCCCCTATCTGCGCCTCACAGACGTGAAGGCCTGACCAGACTGCTGCCCTACCGACCCCCTTCCTGCGGGGCAGCAAGGATCGCGCAGGCGCCCGCCGCCTGCGCGATTTCCTTTTCAGGCGTCGCCGAACAGGTCGCCGGTCGCTTCGTCCCGGACATTGGCGATGTCTTCGCCGATATAGAAACAGGGGTGCTTCAGTCGGGAGAGGCCTATGCCGCGTTCGAAATGGACCCAGCCGCCATTCGGCATGCGCAGGCTGAGGATCGGCGCATCGCAGACCGGGCAGGCGGAATGGAACGAGGCGCCCTTCGCATCTCCGCCCTTGTCTTCGACGGGCACCCAGCTGGGTGCGACCTGTACGCTGTCGCCCGATGAAAGCCGCCGGACGTGTGCACGGCGCCGAACCCATTTAATGGACATACCAGCCTCCTTCCGGTGGGGATGGTCCGACTGTGCCGCCGATTCGGTTAAGGGCGGTTAAGCATGCGCCGAAGACCCTGGTACAATTACGTATCCTGTTGAAGATACAGGAGATCCCGCCGCTCCGGATGGTACATCCAACTGGCAAGAAAGTTGCGACTGACCTCACCGGAAAGTGACCGGAAATTGATTCCGGAGCGATTTGGCACAGGTAGGCACAGCGGCTTCATGGGTACTCAGGGCGACATTCTTATCGTGGTTCATGGTCCGGGCCGCGGCCGCGGTGTGCCAACCGGGAATGTGTTCATGGAACGGCTTCAGGCGACGGACCCTGCCTTTGCAGCGCGGTTCCGTGTGCATGAAACAGGTTCCGGCGCTGCCGATCTCAGCAATGTCGCGCTCGTCCTGTTCTGGCTGGGCGACCCGCTGCGGGAGAAGTATCCGGCCTGCTTCATGGAAGCGATGGAGATCGCTGCGGCGGCACGGTCTGCCAATATCCGTATCCTCAACAGCCCCGAAGCGCTGAGCAATACGACCAAGCCCCGCCAGTCGGCGATCTGGCACAAGGAACGCGTGCCGTCGGCCCGGGCGCGGATTGTGAACGAGCCGGAAAACCTCGCTCAGGTCTGCAAAGACCTCGGCGGCATCTGCATCGTCCGGTCGGATGTCGAGCATGCGCAGCGCGATGTGCTGATCGTCCGCAATGAAGCGGATGTACGCCGGGCGGTGGAGACGTGTGAGTTCCCCGTCGCAGTGATCCAGAAGTTCGACATCCGGGGCGAATACCGCGCCGCGGGGGCGGAACCGTCCAGCCTGTTCCGGCGCTACCATCACAAGGCCCGCGCCTTCGTCTTCGGCGATGCCGTGATGCGGAGCCACCTGTTCTTTGCCTCCGGTCCGGTGGTTGGCCTGTCCAACTGCCTCCTGAAACGCGAAGCCCGTCCGCGCCGGCGCCTGGGGCACCGGTTCGGCTACAATCGCAAGCTGTTCGATGACATGATCCGCGAGGACAAGGCGTATTTCGAGGTTGATCCGCTCTATGCCAGAACCCTAGCGCACGGAGTCCGGGCACTCGGGCTGGATTTTGCTGCGGTCGACTACAGCATCCGCCCCGATGGCAGCGTCGTCCTCTGGGAAGCCAACCCCTATTTCTGGCTGCCGCGCGGCGAGGAAAGCGTGCTCAGCGAGGAACGCAATGCGGTGGAGCGGGTGAACAAGTCCCTCGACTGGATGGCCGGCCAGTTGCGCATGGCGGTCGCGGATGAGCAGGACCTGACAGACATGATGCGGGCTTCCTGACTGTCACATAAGATTAATCGCTCGGACAAAAAACCGTTCACGAACAGACATATCCAAGGGCCCAAGGTACGGGGCGTTCCGATATGTCAGGCGATCCTCAACTTGTGTATTCCCTTGAGATCAAGGTCCTGGACCTTGAGGCGAAAGTGGCATCCCTGGAGAAGACCCTGGACCGTCTGGCCCGGGAAGTCAGCGCCAGCGATCCGGCCAATGTGCCGGCAGATGTCCTGGACCTGATCGAGCAGGGCGAGCATCCGGTCCGCGCGGTGCGGCAATACCGGCTTCTGACCCAGAAGGAACTTGGCGAGCGGAGCGGCATCCGCGCCAATCACATCTCTGCAATCGAGCGCGGCATGCCCTATGGGCTGAAGACCGCCAAACGCCTGTCGGACGCGCTGGACGTCCCGGTCGGACTGCTCACCTGAGCTGTTTCCCCTAGGAAATCCCCACGCGGCAGGCCTTGCCAAGGCTGTCGGGGCTGGCCCATTGAGTACCGAAAAACAGGGAGATGCCCATGCCGGGAACCAATGTGCTGTCCGACATTCGTATTGCTGACATGACCACGGTGATCTTCGGGCCATACTGCACACAGACCCTGGCTGACATGGGCGCCGATGTCGTGAAGGTGGAGCCGGCAAGCGGCGACGACTTCCGCAATGTGGGCAAGTACGCGAAGAACCGGCACATGGGCCCCTGCCACATGACGATCAATCGCGGAAAGCGGTCGGTCGTCTGGGACATGAAGTCTGATGAGGGCCAGGAAGCCATCCGGCGCCTGATCGAGCGCAGCGATGTGTTCATCCACAATATCCGCCCGGATGCCGTGGCCCGTCTGGGGCTGACCTTCGAGGAAGTGAAGGCGATCAAGCCGGACATCGTTTATGTCCACTGCCTCGGTTTCGGATCCGAGGGGCCTTATGCAGGCCGGCCGGCCTATGACGATCTGATCCAGGGCCTGTCGGCGGCGACCAGCCTGTTGCCGAAAGTGGACGGCAATCCGCGCCCGCGTTTCATTCCCACGGCCTTTGCCGACAAGGTCTCCGGCCTGCACGCGGTCTATGCGACCCTCGCCGCGCTGCGCCAGCGCGACCGGACAGGCGAGGCGGTTCATGTGGAAGTGCCGATGTTCGAATGCATCACGCACTTCCTGCTGGAAGAGCATTTCTACGAAGCAGCGTTTGATCCGCCGGTTGGTCCCTTCTGCTACCAGCGCCAGGTCGATCCCTGCCGCCAGCCCCTGCAGACCGCAAACGGCTATATCGTCATCGCGCCTTATGTGGACCAGCGTTGGGTGAAACTGTTCGAAGTCATGGGCGCGCCGGAAGAGCTGAAAGATGAACGGATTGCCGACCGGCGCGGACGCTTCTTCAACATGGACTACATGATGGAGCGCGTGCAGCACTATTTCGTCAATCACACGACCGAGCACTGGCTGAAACTCCTGGCCGAGGCCGACATTCCGGCCGCCCGGGCGAACGACTTTCCGGACCTTCAGGACGATCCGCACCTCAAGGCCGTCAACTTCTTCCAGCACCGCGAGCACCCGACCGAGGGCGGCTATTGGGAAACGCAGCCGCCGGTCCAGTTCGTTGGCCAGCCGAAGCGCGAGATCACGCCGGCGCCGACGATTGGAGAGCATACCGATGATGTGCTTTCGGAACTCGGGCTGAAGAAAGACTGACGTTACTTTAGTTGCGAACGATTCACAGTTTTCCTTTCAGTTGAAATTGACAGCGCTCTTTGCGGGCATCAGGACTGTTCCGGAGTTTTCCGGGAGAGGTGTGATAAGCCGTTCATGAGCCAGGTTGAAAACTTTGGCCCTCTTGTGCTGAGGGAGCCAACCATGGACGACGCCGGGCGCCACTTCGATATTTATGGCGACCCGGACGTGTCCGTTTATGCGCCGTCCGGACCGCTGGCCGACATAGATGCCAGCCGGCGGATGCTTCAGGCCATGAAGGATCATTGGTGGAAGCATGGCTTCGGTAACTGGGCGATTTCCACGGCCGAGACCCCGGGCCATGTGATCGGCTTTGGCGGGCTGGCTTACCGGCAGATCAATGGCAGGGAGCGCCTGACCTTCCGGTTCCGCTTCGCCTGGGATACCTGGGGCATGGGCTATGGACACGAACTTGGCCTTGCCTGTTTCGGGGTGGCGTTCAGGGAGTTGCGGGCAGATGCGGTGCACGCCCTGGTCCGGCCAGACAACGTGCCCGCCATTCGGATTCTCGAGCAGCTGAACATGCGCCAGACAGAGACGCTGGACGATGTGCCGGATGCGCCGCCGAGCCTCGTCTATGCGATCACCGCGGACGAGGCCCGCGCGGCCGGGCTCTAGTCTGCGCCGATTCCCCGTGCCAGCGCGTCCCGGGCATCGCGCGCGAATTGCTTCGTGACCCGCGCGGTCGGTACCCACATGAAGCCATGCGGCGCGCCCGGATAGACATGCAGTTCCACCGGCACACCGGCAGCCATCAGGCGGCGGGCATAATCGAGATTCTCTTCGGTGAAGAGATCCAGCGCCCCGGTCGAGATGAAGGTCGGCGGCAGGCCAGACAGGTCATCGGCGCGCGCTGCGGCGGCATAGGGCGAGACGTCATGCCCGCCGGGCGCTTCGCCCAGCAGGGCCGACCAGCCGAAATAATTCTTCTGCCGGTCCCAGACATATTCGCCAAACATCGGCGAGAGGTCGGCGCGGATCGTCGTGCGGTCATCCAGCATCGGGAAGATCAGATACTGGAAGCAGAAGCTGTACTCCTTCCGGTCACGGACAAGCAGCGCCAGCGCAGCGGCGAGGCCGCCGCCCGCACTCTCCCCTGCCACGGCGATCTTCGATGTGTCGACGCCCAGCTGACCGGCATTTTTGTAGAGCCAGGCGAGCGCGGCATAGGCATCCTCGACATTGCCGGGATAGGCGGTTTCCGGCGCGAGGCGATAGGCGGGCGCAACGACGACGGCGTCCATCCCCTTTGCCCAGGCACAATGCTGCGGCGCGTTGCTTTCCGGGCTGCCCAGCACGTAGCCGCCGCCATGCAGGTGCAGGATGGCCGGGCGGTCTTTCCGGTCAGACGGCGTGCGGTAGATCTTCATCCGCACATCCGGCGCGCCGTCCCGTCCCGGTGCCATTTCCTGCACGATGGAGACTTCTGGCGGTAGCGGCGGCATCTGTTCCATTGCCATCTTTTCGCGGGCTTCACGGATGGCGGGCATCGCTTCGCGTGACAGCGTCACCGGCGGCATGGACAGGAAGAAATCCTTCAGTTCCGGGTCCAGCAAATGTTCGGAGGACATCACGCGCCTCCGTCGACGCGGATGATCGACCCGGTCGTGAAGCTGGAATGATCCGAGGCGAGATAGAGCGCCGCGGTCACGATCTCCTCCGGCTTGCCGGGGCGGCCGAGGGCGTTATCGGATTTTTCCCGTGCCTCTTCCGTCCAGGCCTTGGAAATGTCGGTCAGGAAGGGGCCGGCGGCGATACAGTTCACGCGCACTTCCGGGCCGTATTCCCGGGCGAAGCTGGTGGTCATCGCGTTCAGTGCTGCCTTCGCCCCGGCATAGGAGACGACGCGCGGCATCGGCACCAGCGAGGCAATGGAGGAGATATTGATGATGGAGCCGCCGCCATCCTTCTTCATGCGGTCGCCGATGATGGCGGCGAGGCGGTACGGGCCTTTGAAGTTCAGGTTCACGACACTGTCGAACAGGTTTTCCGGCACTTCGTGGCTGGGCACCATCGGGCCCATGCCGGCATTGTTGACGAGGATGTCGACGCGGCCAAACTCCTCATAGGCAATGTCGATCAGTCGGTCGATGTCATCCCACTTGCCGCAATGCGCGCCGACGGCGATCGCCTTGCGGCCCATGGCGCGGACTTCTTCGGCGACTTCTTCACACGCCTCGACCTTGCGGCTGGCGATGATCACATCGGCGCCGCGTTCGGCGAAAGCCTTGACCATCTGATAGCCGAGGCCGCGGCTGCCGCCGGTGACGAGGGCGACTTTGCCTTCCAGACTGAAGAGCGGATCTGCCATGGGTGTCCTCCTGATATGTTTCACGCCAGTCTGGCCCGGGCGGGGCGCGCACACCAGTCGTGACCTATGGTCAGGACCTAGAGGAACGCTTTCAGGTCGGCGACGAACTCGTCCAGCTTGTCATGGTGCAGCCAGTGGCCGGCATCCTTGTAGAGCTTCACGGTCGCGTTCCGGAAATGCTTCAAGCGCCCGTCTTCGGCAGGGTTCGAGGCCCAGCTTTTCTCGCCATAGGCCAGCAGGGTCGGGCAGGTGATGTTCGCCCAGAGCTTCTCCAGCTCCTCCTGCGGCATGTCATACGGCGTCATGACGCGGAAATAATTGTCGAACTTCCAGGAATAGGTGCCGTCCTCATTCTGGCTGATGCCATGGATGGTCAGGTGGCGGGCCTGCTCGCTGCTGAGATAGGAATTTTCGTCCTTCATGCGTTTGTAGGCGTCTTCCAGAGAGGCGTATTTGCGGGGCACCCGGCCGGCAGCTGCGCGCTTGCCCTCGATCCAGTCCCGCATCCGCTTGTCCGGCGCTTCGGCAAACCGCTCGGCCAGCAGTTTCGGCGATGGCCCCAGCCCTTCGATGGCGACCAGCTTGTTCACCATCTCCGGATAGATCCCGGCATAGCGCAGCGAGATGTTGCCGCCATAGGAATGGGCGACGATGTGGACCGGGCCGACATTCAGCTGGTGGATCAGCTGGGCCAGGTCATAGACGTTTGCGCGGGGGCTGTACTCCCCGTCCGACGACCAGGCGCTGTCGCCATGGCCGCGCAAATCGGGCGCGATGATGTGCCAGTCATCCCGCAATTCCTGGGCGACCCAGTCCCAGTTGCGGCAATGGTCGCGCCCGCCATGCAGCAGGATCAGCGTCGGGGCGCCTTCATTGCCCCAGTCGACATAATGAAGCCGCAGGCGCTGCGACATGAACGAGTGAGAAGTCGGTCCTGTAATCATGGCGGGAATGTCGGGCGCTGCGGCGGACTTGTCCAGCCATGCCGTTGCGCCCAGCACGTGCGACGCCCGTGAAGGCGCTTGGTGTGGGGGCTGATTTTCGGGGGTGTGAGGCCGCGTCAGGTTTCCGGCAGGGGCAGATTCAGGGGGTAAGCCGGCGCGCTGCGGCGGGCGGCAGGCGCGTTCCGGCGTTCGCGAGGTTCGCGCAATTGCGCCGCATAGGCAGGCGACGCCGCCCGGCCATCGCAAGCTGCCGCGAGCCGGTCATTGAAATGCGCTCGCGGCTTCGACCACTCGCAATCGGCTTTCTGTCCGGGGATCCACTCGATCCGGACCAGATAGACGCGGAGGTTCGGCGTTAGGCTCCAACGATACACCACGCCGCGTCCATAAGCGGCCCGGATCTGCGCGCGCAGCATCAGCACCTGGACCCAGATAATGGGCCAGAGGAAGGCAAGCTGCGGCGGAAACCAGGCGGGTGGGTGAAAGAGTGACATGGCGTGAATATACGTCAGGCCACGGAGGTGTCGGACAAGTTTCTTTTTGGGTCAGTATTTGCTGCAGGATGGGGTGGTTGGGGTGGTGGATAAGCCCCCTCAACGCGTCATCCCGGAAAGCGCACAGCGCTTATCCGGGACCCAGCCCGCGCTCGTGCTTCGACTTCGCTCGAGCCAAGAGCGCTCACGAGAACGGGACTCATGCTGAGCGCTTCGAGGGATCAGAAATCGCACCGCGATTTCCCCGAGAAGGCCCAAGCGCAAGCGCAGGGCATCGAAGCATGACTGGCACAGAACAAAATCCGTCTACGCCATGACCATGCATGACCAGCCATGATCATACCGGACTAAGCCGGACTACTACCGGACTTGCCTCAGGCATCGCCCCAGAGGCGGAGGAGGTTTGAGATTGTCTTGGCCAGGGTCAGCATTTCCGGCGACTGGGCGTCGTGGGTCTGGCCGAGCGTGGCGCGGAGGTTTTCGAGGTCGAACAGGATTTCGCGGGCGGCGGCGTCACGCACGGCGCTTTCGATCCAGCCGACGCAGACGATCCGCTCGCCGGATGTGACCGGGCGCACTTCATGCAGCGTGGTGGAGGGGTAGAGGACGAGGTCGCCCGCGTCGGGTTTCACCAGATGCTCGCCAGCCGCGGTCTCGACGGCCAGTTCGCCGCCTTCATAGGTAGAGGGATCGCTGAGGAAGAGCGTGAAGGAGAGGTCGGTGCGCAGGCGCCGGTCGCCCTTCCCCATGAAGGCATTGTCAACATGGCGGCCATAGCCGCCGCCCTTGCTGGCGCGGCTGATCATCAGGGGCGAGAAGCGGCGCGGCTGAGCGGCCGCCTGCAGCACGGGATGACCCTCGACCGCTTCCTGCAGCAGTTTCTTCACCGCCGTGCCGGTGGCGCCGGACAGGTCTGCTTGCTCATTGCGCTTCACCTGGCGGGCGACGGCCCCGGCGGTGGTGGCGCCGTCGCGCCAGCTGAGGCCGGAGGCGAGGCTTGTGACTTTGTGCACCTGGTCAGGGGTGAGAACGGCGGAAACGGTGATCATCATGGGATTGGGCGCGGCTTTGGCTGGATGTGGCGTGATCAGGACGGGACTGGCCATGACGATGGCGTGACCATAAGGGACTTCGCCTAGCCCAGATCCGGCACTGCTGAAACCCGGGGACTTTCCTTAGATGATGGCTTGACGGCGGCAGCTGATAAGGTAATGCGATAATATAACATTTACGCAAGCGGATCCTCCCTCCTCATGAAACAGCTTCTCCTCCTCGCTGCCTCCTCGGCCGTCCTCGCCGGGTTTGCCCATGCCGATGCCCCGGAAGACAAAGACCTGCGCCAGCAGTCGGTCATCGTGACCGCGCCGGGGCCGGACAGGCTGGAAGGCGAACTGATCGGCAATGCGACCGCGATTGGCCGCGAAGGCATTGTCGAGACGCTGGGCCCGACCCTGGGCGACACGCTGGACCGCCAGCCGGGCGTCTCCACCACATTCTTCGGACAGGGCGCGAGCCGTCCGGTGCTGCGCGGCCTTGGCGCCGAGCGTGTGCAGGTGCTGACCAATGGCATCGGTGTGATCGACGTCTCCGCCGCCTCGCCCGACCACCAGGCCGCCGCTGACGGCATCGATGCGGAGAAGATCGAGATCCTGCGCGGCCCGGCGGCACTGGCCTATGGCGGTCAGGCCATCGGCGGCGTGGTGAACGTGATTGACGGCCTGCTGCCCGAGACGCTGCCGGAGAAGCCGGTCTCGGTCGACCTGCTGGGCGCCTATAACAGTGTCAGCGAAGGCACGGAGCTTTCCGGCCGCTTCCAGGGTGTGCAGGGGCCGATCGTCCTGACCCTGACGGCATCGCAGCGCGACTTCAACGATTACGACATTCCGGGCATGGCCGAATCCGCCCGCCAGCATGCGGCCGAAGAGGCCGAGGAAGGCGAGGCGCACGCAGAGGAAGAACATGCCGACGGGACGGTGGAGAACTCCTTCGTCAACACGAATACCTATGCCGGTGGCCTCAGCTGGGTGGGCGACAATGCCTACCTGGGCCTGGCGGTGCGGCGCCAGGAAGCACAGTACGGCCTGCCGGGTGCGGCGCATGAACATGGCGACGAGGATGGCGATGAAGGCGAAGGCGAGGCGCACGGAGAGGAAAACCCGTTCATTGATCTGGAGCAAACGCGTTACGATCTGCGCGGCGGCATCCGGCTCGACAATGGCTTCCTGAAGGAAATCACCGGCACGGTGTCTCAGGCAGACTATGAGCACACCGAATTTGAAGCGCCGGGCGAGCCGGGCACCGTCTACAAGACCGACGGCACCGAGGCCCGCGTCGAGGCAAGCCATGAGCTGGGCCGTGTGAAAGGCGCCTTCGGTCTTCAGTATTCGGACAAGACGCTGGATGCGTTCGGCGATGAGGCCTTCATCACGAAGACCGATTCCGAAAACATCGGGGCCTTCCTGTATGAGACCATGGAATGGGACAATGGCTTCGGCCTGGAAGGCGGGGCCCGGATCGAGCAGGTGACGCGGGACAACATTGCCGGTAACGCGGATTTCGACCTGTTCAGCGCCTCCCTGGGCGCGCACCAGCACTGGGACAATGGCTGGTTCGTCGGCCTTCAGGCCTCGCACACCGAGCGGGCGCCGAACGAGAGCGAACTCTATGCCGACGGCCTGCACCTCGCCACCGAGCAGTATGAAGTCGGCGACATCAATCTCGACAAGGAGAAGGGCCTGAACCTGGAGGCCACGGCGCGCTGGGAAAGCGAGCAGGCGAGCTTCGGCATCAACCTGTTCCGCACCGAGTTTGACGGCTTTGTCTATCTGGCGCCGGGCACGCTGGACGGGGAAGCGGTGGTCGAGGACCTGCCGGTCTACCAGTTCCTGCAGCAGGACGCGACGTTCACGGGCGCAGAGATCTATGGCGAAGCCTATATGCCGGCAGGCCTGCTGAATGCCGACTGGACGCTGGATGGCGGCATCGATGTCGTCTCCGGTGAGCTGAATGATGGCGGCAATGTGCCTTACATGCCGCCGCTGACAGTGAATGTCGGCACGAAGGCGGACTGGAACCTCTGGTCAGCTGGCGCGCATGTGACGTGGGCGGACGATCAGAACGACACGGGCGGCGCCGAACTGCCGACCGACGGCTACACCCAGCTTGACCTGCGGGCGGACCTGAAACTCTCCGAACTCGGCTATGGCCGCGAGGGGACGACGCTGTTCATTGATGCGCGCAATGTGACGGATGAGGAAATCCGCTACTCGACCAGCGTGCTGAAGGACAAGCTGCCGGCGCCGGGCCGCAATATCCGCGTTGGCGTTCGGGCAGTATTCTAGCTTCCTCCCGGAAGACCTTCTGGCCCTCACCTCCAGCCGCTTTTCCCCCGTAGCGGTGCCTCCCCCTAACGGAGGTGAGGGCTCAGACGGTTCCGGTCAGCCGGCCGGACGCGCTGGCGAACAATTCGTCCAGGAAATCCCCCACGGCCCGCACGCGGCTGGTGGCGTGCACGTCTTCATGCACGGCGAGCCAGAAGCTGCGTTGCAGGGAGACGGCCTCCGGCAACACAGAGACAAGCTGCGGATCGTTCCCGGCGATAAAGTGCGGCAGCACGGCGATGCCGGCGCCTTCCCGCGCCATCTGCCACTGGGCGACGATGGACGGGCTGCAGAAGCGCGGCGTCAGGCCGGGCGCGATGTCTTCATGATAGCGCAGCTGCGAGGAATAGATCAGGTCGTCGACATATCCGATGAGGTCATGCTCGGCGAGATCCGAGACGGCGGTCACCGGGCGCGTTCGGGCGAGATAGTCCGGATGGGCATAGAGGTGCAGCACATAGTCCGACAGTTTCCATACCTTCAGCCGCCCGGCTTTCGGCCGTGTCAGCATGATGGACATGTCTGCCTCGCGCTTCGGCACGGAGACGAAGCCGGATAGGGCGATGATATCGAGCCCGATATGCGGGTGGGCGATGGCAAAGCGGGCAATGTCCGGCGCGATCAAGAGACTGCCGAGACCTTCCGGCACGCCGAGGCGGACGCGGCCTGCGGCGAGCGGGCCTTCGGATTCAGACAGGCTGGCGATCTCGGAAGCCGAGTGCTCCAATCCTTCTGCCTTGTCGGCGACGGCCTGCCCGGCGGGCGTCAGCAAATGGCCCTTCGGCGTGCGTTCGAACAGTTCGAGCCCGAGATCTGTTTCGAGGCGGCGCAGGCGGCGGCTGATCGTCGTTGCGTCGAGGCCGGTGCGCGCGGCGACATCTGCCAGTCGCGGATGGCGGCTGACATCGAGGAGGAGGCGGAGATCGTCCCAGTTCATGTTGGCCCGTTCATGGAAATTTACCTGCATATATGCAGTCGGTAGCTGCGATATTGTCCATTTACCTGAATTTACGCGCGCTTTAGGGTCCGGTCAAAGTTCAAGGGATCCATTCCCTTCTTTATTCAAGGGAGTCTTCCATGCGTGAAGTGCATCATTTTATCGGCGGCAAGGGCGTGACCGGCACGTCCGGCCGGTTCGGCGACATCTACAATCCGAACACCGGCGAGGTTCAGGCCCGCGTCGCTCTGGCAACCGAGGCTGAGCTGGATGCGGCGGTGGCGAACGCCTCCGAGGCCTTCCCGGCCTGGTCCATGACGAACCCGCAGCGCCGGGCGCGTGTCATGTTCGAATTCAAGCGCCTGCTGGAAGCGAACATTGACGAGCTGGCCGAGCTGCTCTCCTCCGAGCATGGCAAGGTGGTGGCCGACTCGAAAGGCGACGTGCAGCGCGGCATCGACGTGGTGGAGTTTGCCTGCGGTATCCCGCACCTGCAGAAGGGCGAATATACTGAGGGCGCAGGCCCCGGCATCGACGTCTACTCCATGCGCCAGCCGCTGGGCGTCGTGGCCGGCATCACGCCGTTCAACTTCCCTGCCATGATCCCGTGCTGGATGGCCGCCGTGGCGATCGCCTGCGGCAACACCTTCATCCTGAAGCCGTCGGAGAAAGACCCGTCGGTGCCGATGCGGCTGGCGGAACTGCTGCTGGAAGCCGGGGCGCCGGAAGGTGTGCTGAACGTGGTGAACGGCGACAAGGTGGCGGTGGACGCCATCCTGAAGCATCCGGACATCAAGGCTGTCAGCTTCGTCGGATCGTCCGACATCGCACAATATGTCTATGCCACCGGCACGGCGCACGGCAAACGCGTGCAGGCCATGGGCGGCGCGAAGAACCACGGCATCATCATGCCGGACTGCAACATGGAACAGGCGGTGAAGGACATCGTCGGCGCGGCCTATGGCTCGGCCGGCGAACGCTGCATGGCGCTGCCGGTGGCGGTGACCGTCGGCAAGAAGACGGGCGACGAGTTCGTCGAGCGCATGCTGGACGCCGCAAAGGCGCTGAAAGTTGGCGTCTCGACCGATGCGGACGCACATTACGGCCCGGTCGTTTCCGCTGCGCACAAGGCGAAGGTGGAAAGCTACATCCAGATGGGTGTGGATGAAGGCGCAGACCTCAAGCTCGACGGCCGGGGCCTGACCCTGCAGGGCAGCGAAGGCGGCTATTTCATCGGGCCGAGCCTGTTCGACAATGTGAAGCCGGGTATGAAGTCCTACAAGGAAGAGATCTTCGGCCCGGTGCTGCAGGTTGTGCGCGCGGAGTCTCTGGAAGAGGCCGCGGCGCTGCCCTCCAATCACCAGTATGGCAATGGCTGCGCGATCTTCACCTCGAACGGCCGCGCGGCGCGCGAGTTCGCAGCGCAGGTGAATGTCGGCATGGTCGGCGTCAACGTGCCGATCCCGGTGCCGGTCAGCTATCACACGTTCGGCGGCTGGAAGCGCTCGGCCTTCGGCGATACGAACCAGCATGGCCCGGAAGGCGTGCGGTTCTGGACGAAGATCAAAACCGTCACCCAGCGCTGGCCCGAAGGCGACATCGGCGATCAGGCGTTTATCATTCCGACGATGGGATAGGATTTCATGAGCACTTACAACACGATCACGTTCGAACATAATGACCGCATCGCGTTGGTCACGATCAACCGGCCGGACAGCCTGAATGCGTTGAACCAGGAAGTCATGAGCGAAGTTGCGCATGTCTTCGGTGAGATCGACCGCAACAAGGACATCGCCGTCAGTGTGCTGACGGGTGAAGGCCGGGCCTTTGCGGCGGGCGCCGACATCAAGGAGATGCAGCCGCAGAGCTTCTCCGACATGTATGTCGATGATTTCTTCGGCCTGTGGGACCGGTTCGCGGCGTGTCGCAAGCCGGTGATCGCGGCGGTGAACGGCTTCGCGCTCGGCGGCGGCTGTGAGCTCGCCATGATGTGCGACATGATCATCGCGTCCGAGAAGGCGAAGTTCGGCCAGCCGGAAATCAAGCTGGGTGTGACGCCGGGCATGGGCGGCTCCATCCGCCTGACGAAAGCTGTTGGCAAGGCGAAGGCCATGGACATGGTGCTGACCGGCCGCATGATCGATGCCGCAGAGGCGGACCGGATCGGGCTCGTTTCCCGCGTTGTGGAACACGACAAGCTGATGGACACGGCCATGGGCGCGGCGAAGGAAATCGCCGGCTACTCCATCCCGTCGCTGATGGCGGCGAAGGAAATGGTGGGCCGCGCGCTGGAACTGCCGACCACGGAAGGTGTGAAGTTCGAACGCCGCCTGTTCCAGGGCCTGTTCGGCACGGCAGACCAGAAGGAAGGCATGAGCGCGTTCGTCGAGAAGCGCGCGCCGGACTTCAAGGACAAGTAAGCACAAAGTCAAAGGGAGGCCGTCATGGCCAAGATCGCATTCATCGGGCTCGGGAACATGGGCTCGGGCATGTGTGCCAATCTCTGCAATGCGGGGCATGAGGTGCACGCCTTCGACCTGCACGAGGCGGCGGTGCAGGCCGCGGCGGCGCATGGCGCGCTGCCCGCGCTGTCGCTGGCGGACGCGGTGAAAGCGGCGGAGGTGGTCGTCACCATGCTGCCTGCGGGCAAGCATGTCCTGTCGGTCTATTTCGGTGAGAGTGGTGTCGCGGCGAATGCGAAGCCGGGCATGCTGTTCATCGATTGCTCCACCATCGCGGTGGAGGATGCGCGCGAGGCGGCGAAACAGGCCGCGGCGGGCGGCTTCCTGATGGTCGACGCGCCGGGCTCCGGCGGCACGGCGGCGGCGGACGCCGGCACGCTGACCTTCATGGCAGGCGGGCCGGACGAGGCCTTCGCCAAGGCAAAGCCGATCCTCGACGCGATGGGCAAAAACATCTTCCATGCCGGCGGCAGCGGGAACGGGCAGGCGGCGAAGATCGCCAACAACATGCTGCTCGGCATTTCCATGATCGGCACGTGCGAGGCGTTTAACCTGGCGGAAAAGCTGGGCCTCGATGCGCAGACCTTCTTCGACATCTCGTCGGTTTCCTCCGGCCAGTGCTGGAGCATGACGAGCTATTGCCCGGCGCCGGGGCCTGTGCCGACCTCGCCTGCGAATCGCGACTACCAGCCGGGCTTTGCTGTCGCGATGATGCTGAAGGACCTGAAGCTGGCGCACGAAGCAGCGGTGGCCGCTGGCGCGAAGATCACGCTCGGCGAGATGGCCGAGAAGGTCTATGGCGACCTCGACGCGCGCGGCCATGCCGGGCTCGACTTCTCCGGCGTCATGAAAGACCTGAAAGGCGCGCTCTGATCTACAGGGTGCGCACGTGGCGGGGGCCGCTGGCGCGGGACTCCGCCATGTGGAGGGCGCCTGTAATGCCGGACAGGTCGCCAAGGGCGGGCGGTACCAGATAGGTGGACAGGTCGCCGCCTGCCGGGTTGCAGACGAGATAGTCAGCCAGCAGGGCGCGCGTCGCCGTGCGGACCCGTTCCAGCAGGCCGGGCGCCTTCATCACGCTGCCGCCGAAAATGATGCGATCCGGCATATGGGTCAGGACGATGGTTGCGGCGAGGTGGGCGAGATAGCCTGCCTCCAGCTCGAATGCGGGATGACCGCTCGGCAGTTCCGACAGGGTCAGGCCCCAGCGGTCGGAGATGGCCGGTCCGCTGGCGAGGCCTTCGAGGCAGTCGTTATGAAACGGGCAGCGGCCGGGGAACGGGTCGGACTCATAGTCATGCGGCGGGTAGATGTGGCCCATCTCGAAATGCGCCATGCCGGACAGCGACCGGCCATTCTTCAGGATGCCCACGCCGATGCCCGTGCCGACAGTGACATAGGCCAGCGTGCGGAGGCCTTTCCCGGCACCGAGCTGCCACTCGCCGAGCGCTGCGCCGTTGACGTCCGTGTCGATAGCCACCGGGCAGGGCAGGCGGTTCAGCCCGTCGATCCAGTTCGCGCCGGCCCAGCCCGGCTTCGGGGTGCGCTTCAGGGTGCCATAGCTCGGCGAGCCGGGGTCTGTGTCGATCGGGCCGAAGGCAGCGAGCCCGATGGCGGCAATCCGCCCGTGGCTGGCCTGAGCCTGGTCAAAGAAGGCACATACTTGCTGGAAGCTCGCCACCGGGTCTGCGGTCGGGAGGGTTTCGCTGGCCAAAATTTGGTCATGACTGCTTCCGACTGCACAAATTATCTTGGTGCCGCCTGCTTCGATCCCACCCAGCATAGTTCCTCCTAAAGTAACACGTCCAATGTGTTCTCAAGCCCGTAATAGATATGAGGCGCTGTGACTTGCAACCTATAAGTGAAACGGGAATCCGTATATGTCGCAAAGTCACGAAAAATTGTGCAACCGCACGAAACCTCTTCTGGACTTCGGTCAGTTTGGACTATCTTTGCAGATACGGGCGATTTGGAGGCTGGTTGTGCAAGGCATGGCCGGCCCGAACCAATATGGACAGGCGGTCTGACCGCCGGACAGGATAGAGTAGACATGAATTTCCGGATTTTCGGACACTGGCACGTGGCGGCGGCTGCGCTGGCTGTGATCGCCACGGCAAGCGCGCAAGTGGCGGAAGCCCAGCGGGGCCCCGGTGCGGCGAGTGTGTTCGTGTCGCCCGTGCAGGAAACCGAATTCTCCATGCAGATCGAAGCCCTCGGCACGCTGGAAGCCCGCGAAAGCGTGGATCTGACGCTGAACGTCGCCGACCGGGTGACAGCCATTTATTTCGACGATGGCGACCGGGTGACCAAAGGCAAGACGCTGCTCTCCCTCGCCCAGGGCGAACAGGCTGCACTGGTCGATGCTGCCGAGGCGACCGCCAATGAAGCCCGCCAGCGGTTTGAGCGCACCCAGCAGCTGGCCAAGGAGCGCACCGTGTCCCAGTCCGCGCTGGATGAGGCCGCGCGGGACCTGAGCGCCGCGAACGCACAGCTGCGCGCCGTGCAGTCGCGTCAGAAGGACCGCGTTCTCGTCGCCCCGTTTGACGGCGTGCTGGGCTTCCGCCTTGTCAGCGTCGGCTCCTATGTCCGCGCCGGCGATGTGGTGGCCGAACTGATCGACGACAGCGAGATGAAGCTCGACTTCTCCGTGCCGTCCATTTTCCTCCGCTCTGTCCGCAAAGGGACCGAGGTGCAGGTCGAAACAGACGACCTGCCGGGCATGGCGTTTGACGGCACCGTGGACACGGTCGGCGCCAGTATCGATCCGGTGACCCGGTCGATCCGCGTGCGCGCCATCCTGCCCAATCCGGACCGGCTGCTGAAGCCGGGCATGTTCATGAAAGTGACGCTGCTGGCCGATCCGCGCCGGGCCCTGTCCGTGCCGGAAGAAGCGATTGAGCCGATCGGGCCGAACAGTTTCGTTTACATCGCTGCAGACAAGAACGGCCAGCTTGTGGCCGAGCGACGCGAGATCCAGGTCGGCTTGCGCCAGGATGGCCAGGTCGAAGTGATCTCAGGCCTGGAGCCGGGTGAGCAGATCATCACCGACGGGCTGATCCGGGTGCGCGATGGCGCGCCGATCGTGGTGCGTGACCGGACTGTGCTGCAGACAGGCGGCGGTATTGCCTCTGCCGGCGCAGCGAACGGCGGTTAATCGCCATGTTGTTGTCTGACGTTTCCATCAAGCGGCCGGTTTTTGCATCGGTCCTTTCGCTGGTCCTTGTGATCTTCGGCATCGTGTCGTTCATGCGCCTGCCGCTGCGCGAATATCCGGACATCGATGCGCCGGTGGTCAACATCCAGACCAATTATCCGGGCGCCTCGGCCGACGTGGTCGAGACGCGGATCACGCGGATCATCGAGGACCAGATCGCCGGCGTCTCCGGCATCCGCTTTATCGATTCCAACTCCACCGATGGCCGGTCCAGCATCAGTGTCGAGTTTTCCGTGAATGTAGACATCGATGCTGCGGCGAACGACATCCGCGACCGCGTGTCGACGGTGCTGAACAATCTGCCGACCGAGGCAGACCCGCCGGAAATCCAGAAAGCGGACAATAACGAAGACGTCATCATGTGGCTGAACCTGGCCAGCGACAACATGACGACGCCGGAATTGTCGGACTATGCCGACCGATATCTGGTCGACCGCTTCTCCGCGCTGGATGGTGTGGCACGCGTGCGCGTCGGCGGCGACCGGTCCTATGCCCTGCGGGTCTGGATCGACCGGCGGTCCCTGGCCGCGCGCAACCTGACGGTTGCCGATATCGAGAACGCCCTTCGGCGGGAAAATGTCGAAGCCCCGGCCGGCAGCGTCGAGTCCGGCGCCCGGAACTATACGGTCCGGATCGACCGGGCTTTCCGGACACCGGACGAGTTTGCCAACCTCGTCATCGGGCGGGGGACAGACGGCTATCTGATCCGGCTGGGCGATGTGGCCCGGGTGGAGCGCGGCACGCAGGAAGACCGGAACCTGTTCCGCGGGAATGGTGTCCCGCAGGTCGGCCTCGGCGTTGTCAAACAGTCGACCGCGAACACCGTGTCCGTTGCGGAAGAGGCACGGGCGCTGGCGGAACAGCTGAACACCACGCTGCCGGACGGCATGACGATTGTCGTCAACTATGACAGCTCCGTCTTCATCAGTGCCTCGATCCGCGAAGTCTGGGTGACGCTCGGCATCGCCGTCGCGCTCGTGACGCTGGTCATTTTCCTGTTCCTTGGCAGTTTGCGCTCGACGATCATTCCGGCGATCACGGTGCCGGTCTCGATCACGGCGACTTTCATTGTCCTGTTTGCGCTTGGCTTCTCGGTGAATTTGCTGACCCTGCTGGCGCTGGTCCTGGCCATCGGCCTCGTTGTGGACGATGCGATCGTGGTGCTGGAGAACATCCACCGCCGCATGGAAGAGTATGGCGAGACACCGCTGGTCGCGGCCTTCCGCGGGACGCGTCAGGTCGGCTTTGCCGTTGTTGCGACGACACTGGTGCTGATCGCCGTGTTCGTGCCGATCACCTTCCTTGAGGGCGACCTTGGCCGCCTGTTTACGGAGTTTGCACTTGCGATTGCGGCGGCTGTGGCCTTCTCGGCCATTCTGGCGCTGACGCTGACGCCGATGCTCGCGTCGAAGCTGCTGACCCCAACACCGCAGAGGGGTGTGTTCTCCATCCTGCCGAAAATCATCGATGGCGGGTTCAAGAAACTTCGCGGCGGCTATGGCGTGTTGCTGAACCAGCTGATCAAGCGCCCGATTGCTGTCGGGCTCGTCCTGGTGGCCCTGTTCGCCAGTGCCTACAGCCTGCTGCGCACCGTGCCGCAGGAATATGTGCCGCGCGAGGACCGGGGCAGTTTCTTCGTCATGGTCCGCGGCCCGGAAGGGGCCTCGTTCGACTATATGAAGCAATATGTCGACGAGATCGAACGCCGGTTGCTGCCGTATACGGAAGGTGATGATGCCGAACTGAGGCGCGTTCTGGTGCGGGCGCCGGGCTTTGGCAGCAATGCGTTCAACCAGGCTTTCGTGGTCGTCTCCCTCGCCGAATGGGGCGAACGCCGCCCCGCAGACGAAATCATTGGCGAGATCAACCGGAAGCTCAGCGACCTGCCGGGGATCCGTGCCTTTGCCATCATGCGCCAGGGCCTCGGCGGCGGAAGCGGGAAACCCGTTCAGTTCGTGCTCGGCGGGCCAGACTATCAGCAGCTGACCGAATGGCGGGATATATTCCTTGACGCGCTGAGAGAGAACAATCCCGGCCTTGTCGACATTGACTGGAATTACAAGGAAACCCAGCCGCAATACCGTGTGCAGATCGATTACAACCGCGCGGCAGACCTTGGCGTCACGGTCGCCGATATCGGCAACACGCTGCAGACCATGCTGGGCTCACGCCGGGTGACCACCTATGTCGACAATGGCGAGGAGTATGACGTCATCCTGGAAGGGCTTCGGTCTGAACAGAACTCGCCCAATGATGTGCAGAACATCTATGTGCGCTCCTCGACGTCCGGCAGCCTGATTCCGCTGTCCAGCCTGGTGCAGATCGTCGGGATTGCCGACAGCCCGCAGCTGAATCGCTACAACCGCGTCCGCTCGATCACGATCGAGGCGGGCCTGGCAGACGGGGCCTCGCTCGGCAATGTGCTGCTGGAGATGGAGCGCATAGCCCGCGATGTGCTGCCAGCCGAGGCGCAGATCGACTTCAAGGGGCAGTCGCTGGACTTCAAGAGCTCCGGCAGCTCCATCCTGTTCGTCTTCGCCATCGGCATGATCATCGTGTTCCTGGTTCTGGCGGCGCAGTTCGAGAGCTACCGTCACCCGATCATCATCATGCTGACTGTTCCGGCGACGCTGGCAGGCGGCCTGCTGGGCATCGACCTGACCGGTAACTCGCTGAATATCTACACACAGATCGGCCTGATCATGCTGATCGGCCTGTCGGCGAAGAACGGCATCCTGATTGTCGAATTCGCCAACCAGCTGCGGGATGAGGGCATGGAGTTCCTTGATGCGATCAAGGAAGCGTCCCTGACGCGCCTCCGGCCCATCGTGATGACCAGCCTGACCACCGCGGCGGGCGCTGTGCCGCTCATCCTGACGAGCGGGGCAGGGGCGGAGACACGCCAGGCCATTGGTGTGGTGATCCTGTCCGGTGTCCTTGCGGGCATGCTGGTGACCGTGCTGATCGTGCCGACGGCCTATGCGCTGATCGCGCGCGGCTCCGGGTCTCCGAGCGATGTGGCGAAGCGGCTGAAGGCGGAACAGGAAGAGCTGGACGGCGTATTGCTTCTGGACCAGCCGGCTTCGACGACACCTGCCGAATAGAGGAAACCTGCTGCAGCCTTGAAGGCGGCAGGTGTCACGCCTTGGCGGGGGCGTTGTTTGTCATGGCGAAAGTCAGGCATCTGGCGACCCCGGCAGGATTCGAACCTGCGACCGTCCGCTTAGAAGGCGGATGCTCTATCCAGCTGAGCTACGGGGCCGAATCCGGACCCGGATGCGCGACTAGTGCGTCCAGGGCTGTTTCCGGTTGGCGTCGAAATTAGCACTATACGACTTTACAAGGCGTTTGCGCTCATGGGTCGGCTCGACGCGGAAAGTGATGCCCTCGCGCCTGGCGAACTCGACGGCCTGCTCCTGGGTATCGAATTCGATGCGGACCTGGCCGGACGTGTCGTCGATGCTGGTCCAGCCCATCAGGGGGTCTGCGGTGCGGTGGACATTTTCCTTAACGAATTCAAGCACCCAGGCTTTGGTCTTGCCGCGGCCCGAGGTCATCGCGCTCTTGGAGGGCTTGTAAATTCTCGCCTGCATCTGCCTGTCCCTGTAGGCCGCCTGAAAAAATGGTCGGAGCGATAGGATTCGAACCTACGACCCTCTGGTCCCAAACCAGATGCGCTACCAGACTGCGCTACGCTCCGGACTCCCGGTGTAATGATCGCGCCCGCTGGTGCAAGCCCTTTTCGCGGTTGCGAACAGTGATCAGCGCTTTTTCCGGGCCGGACGCATCAGGCCTTCCTGGGCGACGCTGGCCACGAGGCGGCCGTCCCGGGAGTAGATCGAGCCCCGGTTGAAGCTCCGCGCCCCGCCGGCATAGGGGCTGTCCATGGAATAGAGGTGCCAATCGTCGAACTTGATCGGCGCGTGGAACCACATGGCATGGTCGAGGCTGGCGGACATCAGCTCACCGGTCATCCAGGAAATACCATGCGGGCGATTCCCGGTGCCGAGCAGGGCCATGTCGCTGGCATAGGCCATCAGGCAGTGGTGCAGCCACGGCGCCTCGTCGATCTCGCGGGCGACACGGAACCAGAGATTCTGCTGGTCGCTGGCCTTTTCCGGTTTCAGCGGATCCAGCGGGTCGATTTCCCGCATCTCGATCGGGCGCGGGCGCAGGAAATGGCCGCGATGGCGCTCTGGCACCTTCTCAGCAAACTTGCGGCGCCACTCGACGCGGTCGCCCAGGGATTCGGGGCCTTCCACTTCGGGCATCGGGTGCTGATGATGCCAGCCCTCCTCGACGACCTGGAAACTGGCCGCGAGGTTGAAGATCTGCTTGCCATGCTGGATTGCGACAACGCGGCGGGTGGTGAAGCTGCCGCCGTCGCGCGAATGGTCGACCTGATAGATGATCGGCACATTCGGATCGCCGGGGCGGATGAAATAGCAGTGCAGCGAGTGGCAGGGCCGGTCTTCCGGTACGGTGCGATAGGCCGCTACGAGGCTCTGCGCGATGACCTGGCCGCCAAAAACGCGCTGGCTTTCCTCTTCATCCGGGCTCTGGCCGCGGAAAAGGTCCGTTTCGAGCCGTTCGATGTCGAGCAGCGCCAGCAGATCGCTTACCGGATCAGTCATTCTTGTTTGCCTCCCATTGTGCAGTGCAGCAGATACAGGACCCGGCTGCAGATGCAATCCCTGCCTGTTTATGGGGCCTGTGTGCGGGCAAATCGATGAAATTTCAACGATTCCCGAACCGGCCCGTTCACCCTGTTTCGCTACAGTGACCGCAGACGACATTCTGGTGACGTATGAGGCGGTTGTCGATGAAGGCCCTGTCAAATCTGCAGCGTGATGCGAAATTCCTCACAGGGGCGCTGAGTCTTCTGAAGTGGACGAAGGGGATTTCGCCCGACAGCGATTTCCTCGTGCCGGATGATTTCGAGCGGGCCGTAGATGACCACGAGATCCGCATCGCCTTCCGTTTCGAAGGCCGTCTGACCACTTATGCCGAGTTTGACGCCCGCGCGAACCGCTATGCCCACTGGGCACTGCAGCGGGGCCTGACGAAAGGCGACGTGGTCGCGCTCCTGATGGAGAACCGGCCGGATTATGTTGCCGCCTGGGTGGGCTTTTCCAAAGTCGGCGTGGTGACGGCGCTGATCAATACGAATCTCGACAGCGAGGCGCTGGCCTACAGCCTGAACATTGTCGGCGCGCAGAAGCTGATTACGGGCACCGGGTTTGAAGATGCGGTGCACAGCGCCCAGCCATTCCTGGAGCAACCGCTCGACGTCTGGTCGTTCAACAGCACTGTCTTCCGCGACATCCGCACCGATCTGAAAGACATGCCCACGCACCGGCCAACGCGCCTGCGCCGGGCGGGCCTGAAGGGCAAGGACACCTGCCTCTTCGTCTACACATCCGGCACGACCGGCATGCCAAAGGCGGCGAAGCTGACCCATGCACGCGTTCGCACGCTGATGCGCAACTTTATCGGCCCGTGCGAGATCACGCCGAAGGACCGCATCCTGGAAGCGCTGCCGCTCTATCACGCGACCGGCGGCGTGTGCGCGGTGGGCGCGGCCCTGATGTGCGGGGCGAGCCTTATCCTGGAGCGTAAATTCTCCGCCAGCCGGTTCTGGGACGATGCGGCGCTGAATGGCGCGACCCTGTTCGTCTATATCGGCGAAATCTGCCGCTACCTGCTGAACCAGCCGGAGCGTCCTGCGGACAAGGCCCACCGGATCCGCGGCGGTTTCGGCAATGGCTTGCGCGGCGATGTCTGGGCGCGCTTTGCAGACCGGTTCGGCGTGTCGGACTTCAAGGAATTCTACGGATCGACTGAAGGCAATGTCAGTCTCCTGAACATCGACGGGAAGGTCGGCGCCTGTGGCCGCATCCCGCCATGGATGCAGAAACCGTTCGCGCATGTGGCGTTCGTGAAGCCGGACATGGAAACCGAACAGCCGGTGCGCGGCGAAGACGGGTTCTGCGTGCGGGCAGGCGTGGACGAAGTCGGTGAAGTTCTGGGCCGGATCGGCGATGACAACCGGACGCGCTTCGAGGGCTATACCGACAAGCGCGATACCGAAGGCAAGGTGCTGCACGATGTCTTCGAAAAGGGCGACATGTGGTTCCGCACAGGCGACCTGATGCGGAAGGATAAGGACGGCTACGTCTATTTCGTCGACCGTATCGGCGACACGTTCCGCTGGAAAGGCGAGAACGTGGCCACGAACGAAGTCGGCGAAGCCTTCTCACGCATCCAGGGTGTGGAGACGGCCAATGTTTACGGAATTGCCGTGCCCGGCGCCGATGGCAAGGCGGGCATGGCGGCAATCACGGCGTCGGATGAACTCGACATAGCTGGCCTCCACCGGCTGTTGGCAGAACGCCTGCCGGGATATGCCATCCCGGTCTTCCTGCGCGTGCAGAAGGAACCGGAGACCACCGGCACCTTCAAGTATCGCAAGTTCGAACTGGTGAAAGACGGGTTCGACCCGCACCAGGTCCGTGACCCGCTCTATGTCTACAATGCCGAAGAAGACCGTTACGAGCCGATGACCGAAGAGGTCTACAGGAAGGTTGTGAACGGCGGCGGCCGGTTCTAGGCGATCCGGCCCATGCGCTGCTCGAGGCGTGTGGAGAACCAGGAAATCAGGCGGCGCCACAGCTCATCCTTCAGGACAGCGCCTTCGACATCATGGTCGATTGACGGGTTGTCATTGATCTCGATGATCATCACGCCCCGGTCTGTCTCTTTCAGATCCACGCCATAAAGGCCGTCGCCGATCAGGCGGGCGGAACGCACGGCGGCGTCCACGATGGCTGGCGGCGCATCCTCAACTGCAACGGTCTTGAAACCGCCTTCGGTCGTCTTGCCATCCGGGCCGTGTTTCACGATTTGCCAGTGGCCGCGTGCCATCTTGTACTGGCAGGCATAAAGCGGCTCTCCGTTCAGAACGCCGATACGCCAGTCGAACTTGGTTGGCACAAACTCCTGCGCGATGACGAGGGCAGTGGTCTCGAACATCGCCTTCACGCCGTCCTTGAGTTCTTCCAGCGTCCGCGCCTTCACCATGTTGGAGCCGAAAGAGCCGTCCGGCGTCTTCAGGACAACCGGTGAGCCAAGCTTGTTGAACACAGCTTCCAGGTCTGACTTCTCGTCGAGGATCTCCGTCTGCGGAATGGGCAGGCCGGCCTTTTCCAGGATTTCCTTCAGGTACACCTTGTTCGTGCAGCGGATCATGGAATGCGTGTCGTCGATGACGGGCATGCCTTCCTGCTCGGCCCGGCGGGCGAACTTGTAGGTGTAGTTATTGATCTGCGTTGTCGCGCGGATGAACAGGGCATCGAACTCGGCGAGGCTGGTCAGGTCGGACGGGTCGATGATCTCAACCTCGACGCCCATCTTCGCCGCGACGTCTGCGAGGCGTTTGATGGAGGCCGGTTTAGACGGCGCTGTATGCGTTTCGTTCGGGTCGACCAGAACGGCGAGGGCCCATTTGGCGGGGGCCTTCGTCTTCGGTTCGCTGATGCGGCCGCTGGTATAGGTCTCCATCGCCCGGAGGAAAAAGTCCCGCCGCTCGCCTTTCAGTTTCTGGGGTGGCACCATGCGTACACGGGCAATGCCATGCGGGGCGGCCGGGTCGAACTCGACTTCCAGGGCCGGGACGCGAAACCAGTCGGAGACTTCGCGGGCGAGCCGTTCATAGCCTGCCGTTTCCGGCTTCGAGAAAGCGACGAACAGGCTACCGGTTTCCGGCGCCCCCTTGGCGCGGGCATCCCGCAGGCGCTCGCCAAGATCGGGCAGGGCGTGACTGTAGAGCCCCTTGGCCGACAGCTCGACCATGGTCTGCACACTAGGGCTGACCCGGTGACCGCGGGCCTCTGCCAGCAGGGAGGCGTAATAGCCTTCCGACTGGTAGCCGTAGGACCGGCAGAGGTTCAGGATATAGGGGCGCCGTCCGGCAAACAGGGCCGGGCGGGTGATATAGTCCGCCACACGGAGCACTTTGTGCGGTGTTTCGGCTTGTGAAATGTCGTTCGCGTTTTCGACGAGAATGACCCAGTCGGTCATGAAAGTGCTGTGCCTCAGAGAAGGATGGGTTTTTCCATCCGGGCTGCTGTTTCCCCGTCCGGATAATAGGACGGTATTTGCGCCATTACGCGGAAATCGTGGCGTTCGTAAAGCCGGATTGCAGTGACATTGGATTGGCGCACTTCCAGCCGTATCCGATCACAGCCCCGCGCCCGGGCATCGGCCTCTCCGGCTGCCAGTAGCGCGGCGGCAATGCCCTGTCCGCGATGACTTGGCGAGACGGTCAGAGAGTAGAGGCGGGCGACTTTCGTCCCTGTGCGGTAGAGGTAAACCGCCGCGCCGCAGATTTCGCCATCACAAACAGCGACATAGGCCATGGACTGCCCGCGCAGCAGGCGCCGCCAGGTGCGGATCGGGAAACGGTCCTCTTCGGGAAAGCTTTGCTCCAGCGCCACAAGGGCGGGGATATCGGTTTCGATGGCGGGCCGTATCCGGGCGGCGGTCACGCGCGGACCATGTCGTCACGGTGGACGATGGCGGGGCGGCCGCGATAGCCGAGAATTGTCTCGGTTTCCTCGCTCTGGCGCCCGGCGATGCGCTGGATGTCGGCTGCGGAGTAGGCGGTGACGCCTCGCGCGATGATTTTACCGTCCGGGCCCTTGATGGCGACGGCGGCGCCCTTGTCGAAACTGCCTTCCACACCGGTGACGCCGACGGCCAGCAGGCTGGCGCCATCTGTCAGGGCGCGGGCGGCGCCTTTGTCGACAGTGATGAAGCCTTCCGGCTGGAGGTGTCCGGCGAGCCAGGCTTCGCGGGCGCGGGCGGGTGTGGTGTTGGCACGGATCAGCGTTGCCCGTGCGCCTTCGGCGAGGGCCAGCAGCGGATGCTCGCGGTTGCCGATGGTGATGACGGTGGAGCAGCCGGCCGCATGCGCAATGCGCGCGGCCGCAAGCTTTGTCACCATGCCGCCCGAACCGACGCCCGCCGATGCATTGGCGCCCGTCGCCATGGCATCGTGTTCCGGCGTCAGCGCGTCCAGCACATCGATATGCGTGGCATCGGGGTGGCTGCGCGGGTCGGCCGTGTAGAGGCCGTCTATGTCGGACAGGAGGACCAGCAGGTCTGCTCCCATCATCTGGGCGACCCGGGCGGCGAGCCGGTCATTGTCGCCATAACGGATCTCTTCGGTGGCGACCGTGTCGTTCTCGTTGATCACGGGAACGACGCCTGCTTCCAGCAGGGTTTCCAGCGTGGCACGGGCGTTCAGCCAGCGGCGGCGGATTTCCGTGTCGGTCGGCGTCAGCAGCGCCTGGCCCACGGTCAGTCCATGCGGCACGAAGGCAGCAGAGAGCGCGGCCATCAGGCGCGGCTGGCCGATGGAGGCTGCGGCCTGTTTCTGGTCGAGCCGCGCGGTGCCCGCTGAGCCGAGCTCGGCCCGGCCAAGGGCTACGGCGCCGGACGACACGAGAATCACATCCTGCCCGCGTGCCCGGCAGGCGGCGATGTCGGCGGCCAGCTTCTCCAGCCAGGCAAGCCGGGGGTGTCCGTCCTCGGCGATCAGGGCCGATCCGGTTTTCACGACGATGCGTCTGGCGTGGGCGAGGGCGTCAGCGGTCATGGCGCGCAGCGATACATGAGAGCGGGCGTTCCCGGAAGGAAAAAGTCGAGCGTTGACAAGGCCCGCCGTTGCGCCTCAGTGAAACGAAAAGAGAGGTGCCCATGCCGCAATTCAACCTGATCCTGATTACACCCGAACAGGCCGCCGGCCACGACGTGCTGGAGCACACGGCGGGTACGCCGCTGCGCGAAGGTGGCGGCGACGAGACCTATCGCTGCGGACGGTGCAAGACGACGCTGCTGGTGGATGTGGCTCATCATGATGCGCATGGCGTGATCGTGAAGTGCGGAAAGTGCGGCGCGATCAATACGGAACCGCATCACCACTAGGCCCTTGCTCGGGCGCTAAAGCGGTGTCCATGAGTCGTCCGCATCCGGATTCTCTTCGGCTTCCAGTTCAGCCTGGATGCCGAGGTGCCGGGCGATCTCATAGAGTGCCGGCTTCACGCCCTGGCCCGTCACACCAGAGATCAGCAGGGGTGTGCCCTTGTATTCGGTGGCCAGCTGTTTCGCCTGTTCCTCGACGAGTTCCGGCGTCAGCGCGTCGATCTTGTTGAGGCAGACGATTTCCGGCCGCTGGGCCAGTTCCTCGTCATAGGCTTCCAGTTCGCCGCGGATCGTGCGGTAAGCGCCGGCCACATCGTCCTGGGTACAGTCGATCAGGTGCAGCAGCACTTTGCAGCGCTCCACATGGCCGAGGAAACGGTGGCCGAGGCCTGCGCCTTCTGCGGCGCCTTCGATCAGGCCCGGGATGTCGGCCAACACGAAGCGCGTGCCGGGGCCGAGGTCTACCACGCCGAGACCCGGGTGAAGCGTCGTGAACGGATAGTCGGCGATTTTCGGGTGGGCCGCCGTCACCGTCGACAGGAAGGTCGACTTGCCGGCATTCGGCAGACCGATCAGGCCGGCATCGGCGATCAGTTTCAGGCGTAGCCAGATCCACGCCTCTTCGCCTTCTTCGCCCGGATTGGCGCGGCGCGGCGCCTGATTGGTCGAAGACTTGAAGCGCATATTGCCCCAGCCGCCATTGCCGCCCTGCGCGAGCAGCACGCGCTGGCCGACCTCTGTCAGGTCTGCGATCAGGGTTTCCTGGTCTTCCTCGAAAATCTGCGTGCCCACGGGAAGTTTGAGAACGACGTCATCGCCCTTTGCGCCCGTGCGCTGCTTGCCCATGCCGTGGCCGCCACGCTTTGCCTTGAAGTGCTGCTGGTAGCGGTAGTCGATCAGCGTGTTCAGCCCTTCGACCGCTTCGGCCCAGACATCGCCGCCCCGGCCGCCATCGCCGCCATCCGGGCCGCCATATTCGATATACTTCTCACGCCGGAAGGAGACACAGCCTGCGCCGCCCGTTCCGGACTGAATGTAAACCTTGGCCTGATCGAGGAACTTCATGGTGGTCTCTTACGTGTTTCAGCCGACGCGCGCCATGTCGAAATGGTCGACCCGCTCGCCGCGGCCCATGCAGAAGATACTGCGCCGGTCCGCTTTCATGAACTGCAGCTTTTCCAGAACGCGGCCGGATGCCGGATTGTCGACCAGGTAGCCAGAGACGAAAGCCCGCTCCCCCCGGTCGCGCAACCACTGGATCAGGGCTCCAGCCGCTTCGGTCATGAAGCCATGGCCCCAGGCCGATGGCGCCAGCCAGTAGCCGATATTGAAGGGCAGGTGCGTGTCCTTCCGCTCGCCGCTGACGACACCGATCAGGCGCTTGTCCTGCTCGATTCCCAGCACATGCTTCGTATTGGTTTCCCGCCCGGATGGGTGCTTGGCGATCCAGTCTTCCGTCTGTGCCACGGTTTGGTGAGCCGGAATGCTGATAACCATTCTGTAGATCTGTGGCTGGTTCACCAGATCGGTGATGGTGGGGGCATCCTCCAGCCAGATGCGGCGCAAGGTGAGCCGGTCTGTCGTTATGACGGCACTCATGCTGTGACTCCTTCCTGAGTCGTTCGCCAGCAGGGGAGACATTGAAAAAAGGGGGAGACAGTGGCCTGCCTCCCCCTGGAAACTGATCGTCTGAAGCGATCCGGCCACGTTCCCGCGGCCGCGCTGTCAGCCGCTATTCTGCTGCTTCCGCTGCCGGTACAATGTTCACGTAGACGCGGCCCTTGGCCTTCTTCGCAAACTCGACCTTGCCCTCGGTGAGCGCAAAGAGGGTGTGATCGCGGCCCATGCCGACGCCTTTGCCCGGCCATTTCTGGGTGCCGCGCTGACGAACGAGAATGTTGCCCGGGATGACGTGCTCGCCACCGAACTTCTTCACGCCGAGGTACTTCGGATTCGAATCGCGGCCGTTGCGGGACGAACCACCTGATTTCTTATGAGCCATAGTCTGCTCCTGATCCTTTAGCGGAGGGCCTTATACAGGCCTTATGCGTCTTTTGCGAGTTCTTTTGCCTGCTCGACCCAGCCATCCTTGGCAAAGCGGCCAGACAGGCTGAGCTGTTCTTCCAGCTCGGCAATCTGAGCGTCGGTGAGGGCAGCGATCTGAGCGAAGGTGGTGATGCCTGCGCCGTTCAGCTTTTTCTCAAGGGCCGGGCCGATGCCGGTCAGTTTCTTGAGGTTGTCAGCAGCGCCCGCTTCAGCGGCCGGGGCAGCAGCAGCCTCTGCTTTCGGAGCGGCGGCTTCAGCCTTCGGGGCCTCTTCCGTCTTGGCAGCGGCTTTTTTCGCCGGCTTTTTGGCACCGTCAGCGCTGATGCCGGTGATTTTCACCACGGTCAGGTGCTGTTTGTGGCCGATCGTGCGGCGGTAGGTCTGGCGCTGGCGCTTCTTGCGCGTGATGACCTTGTCACCACGGGTCTGCTCAGCGACTTCACCGGTCACCGCGGCGCCGGCCACGACGGGCGCGCCAACAGTAACATTTGCGCCTTCGCCCAGCATCAGGACGGTATCGAACACCACATCCTTGCCAGCTTCGGCATTAAGCTTCTCGACAACAATCGTATCGCCTTCAGCGACCTTGTATTGTTTGCCACCTGTCTTGATGACCGCGAACATGTGGTCTCATCCTTCCGGCGTGGAAATAAACGGGATATGCACGGGAGCCGTCACCGGCCCCGCGCCTGAAGCGGGGGGTAAACACTAAAGCGGCAGCGCTGTCAAATATCATCTTCAGGCGTTTTCAGGTGGTTGAAATCTGCGCGCAGTCATTATAGGTGACGGCGCTTCAACACCGGCGCGGAGAGGTGCTAGAGTGGTTGAATAGGCTAGTCTCGAAAACTAGTGAACTCGCAAGGGTTCCGAGGGTTCGAATCCCTCTCTCTCCGCCAGCCACACCCCTAGTCAGAGAAAAGTACCGTCACGTCCGCGCAAAGCCCCACACCGCGGGCTTTGGCGCCAGGGCTGCGTCTCCGTTTCCGGAACAGGGGAGATTTTGTGCCCGAAATCCGCCGCCGTCTCCGATCGCCAAATGCAACAGTACCCTCAGGCCCGATTTCCCTGATAATCCGCGATTTACAGGGATAATCGGCAAAATAACAGGGAAACGCCCCGCAGCGCGCCTGGAAACACGCGTGAAATCAATGGGTTTCGGGTAAATTCCCAACTTCAGGAACAGGGAATTTCCCGAAGACGAACAGGGAATTGTATTTAGAGAACAGGGAATCGGATCGCCGGTATCAGGGAGCCGCTTTGAACCCCAGCGTCGTCCATTGTTCATCCCAGTCCAACGGAATGTCGGAAGTTACGAGTTGCGTCAGTGTCAGACCCTCGGGCTGTCGTTCATTCAGGATCGTCCCGACAATAGCGGGCGACAGAACGCCTGCTGAATGCGCTGCCGGAGCATGAGTGTCTGCCACCCATAGCGTGCGGCAATGTCCTTCATGAGGGTGCCGGCTTTGATTTCCTCCAGCCAGGAATGCGGCCGGCATTCAGAATAATCGCGCAGAGAACTCACACCTACCATTCCGACGAAGAGAGCGAGCGATGTCTCGATTCCGGAGGATGCGAAGTCTGCAGAAGTTCGTCTCAGTCCATTCGTCTGTATACAACCACTTCAATCATCAAAGGAATATCGAGAGCAGGGTCAGGTTCAAATCTCTACGTGACGCCGCTCATTTCGAGTGGCGCGAGCGTCTGGTTGCCTGAGATCTGCTAGTCAGTGAAAATCGGAGGCTGGTTCGACTTCGTCTGACGGCACCTGAATGTCAGCAATGTCCCCAATCGCAAAGAGTCTGTATCTGCGCTTACGGGTCAGCGTTTGTAGGCTGATAACTCTATCATTTCCGTTGTCATTTGCTCCTGTCGGGCCTGCTGGTAAGCCTGCTCTACTTCCGTCCGGCGCTTGCGAAGATTGTTCTGCGCCCGGGCCATGGCTTCAACTCTTGCGCGGGCTTCCGTTTCGGCTCCCTGCATCATGACCCGGGCGACGCTGGCAAACAGTGCTTCCTGAAGAAGGCCAGTCAGTAGCTCGGCCGCGGGCAGGGTCGTGATAGGCGGGATCTGCGACGTGCCCTCCTCCGGTGGGGCTGGCGGGAACAGGCGGGATAGGGTCGGGCTGTGTCCAGCATGTACCGATCCGGTCAGGGCGTGGATCACACCGGGATAATGTACCGACTGTTCAACCAGCACATCTGTCGTCTGGCTGGCCAGTGCCGGAATGGCCGCAGGATGCCCCGGCAGGTCAGCCGACCAGAGGGGCTTGTGGCCGGCGGCTTTCAGCATGTCTTCAGTCCGGGCGCCGATCACGATCAGCCCCATGCCAGGCTTGAGCGTGGATTGCGCAGCCACGGCAATGTGTTCCGGATAGGCACCGCAAAAGCCCTGCGCTGCACCGACCACAAGCAGCAGGCCTGGTCCTTCCGTCTCCATCTGCGGGGCTGACGCCGCGAGCGAAGTCGCCAGCGCATGTGTTACGGTCCCGGCATAAGCATCGATCGCCCTGACGGCGGTATCCGCGGAACTAGCGTGACCGGCTGCGATAGCGCGCAGCGCGCCGACAACATCACCTATCTCGTCGAGGCTTTGCAGCCGGTGTTGGATTTCTTCTGGGCGCTGGCTCATGCCTGTTTCAGTGCAGACTGCACCACCTCCAGAATTGCGGATCTCTTCTCGTGGTCCAGTTTGGGGGCTCTCAGGTCCAGGTCGGATAATCTTGAGTCGTTTGCGAGCATGGATGGTAGTTTTGTTTTCAGATGGGAGATCTCTACCAGATCAACATCGTCCAGCATGCCGTCATTCAGGGCGCTGAGAAGCGCGATCTGTGTGAGCAGGTCCAGCGGCGAAAGGCGGGGCTGGGCCAGCAGTGCGGCGATGCGCTCGCCTCGCTTCATACGCGCGGCCATGGCCTCATCGCCGAAGCCGCCGAACCGCGAGAACATTTTCATTTCGAGATATTGGGCATAGTCAAGCCGCAATCGTCCGGACACGGATTTCATCGTAGCCCGTTGCGCCTTCCCGCCAACCCGGCTGACAGACAGGCCGATATCGATGGCGGGCCTCTGATTTGCGGCGAACAATGATTGCGACATGACAATCTGGCCGTCCGAAATGGAGATCAGGTTGGTTGGAATATAGGCCGACAGATTGCCGGCCTCGATCTCGGCAATCGGCAGGGCGGTCAGCGATCCGCCGCCGCGCGCTTTCGACAGTTTCGCCGCGCGCTCCAACAGTCGGGCATGAAGATAGAAGATGTCTCCCGGATAGGCTTCCCGCCCGGGTGGCTGCCGGGACAGTAGGGCGAGTTCCCGGTGTGTGGCGGCATGCTTGGTCAGATCGTCATAGACGATCAGCACATGCCGTCCCCGGTCGCGGAACCATTCGGCAATCGATGTGGCGGAGAACGGCGCAAGCCATTGGAGGCCCGGTTCGGCGGACGCCTCCGCGACAATGAAGATCGTCTGGTCCATACGCCCATGCTCGCGCACCGCGTCGATCACATGCCGCACCGCGGATGACCGTTGGCCGATGGCAACATAGATGGAGATCATGTCGCTGCCCGCCTGGTTGATGATCGTGTCAACGGCGATGGACGTCTTGCCGGTCTGTCGTTCCCCTATGATGAGTTCACGTTGCCCTCGGCCGATCGCGAACAGCGCGTCCACGACTAAAAGACCTGTTTCAACAGGCTCGCTCACAAAATCCCGGTCGATGATCGATGGCGCAGGCCGCTCGACGGGCAGCCGCTCTGCGCTGTCCGGCGCCGGCTCATTGTCCAGCGGCCGGCCCAGCGGATCCAGCACCCGACCGAACAGGTCCTCACCGACTGGTACAGACGCGAGCAGCCCCGTCCGCGTCACACGCATGCCAGCAGCGACGTCGTCTGCAGGATCCAGGCAAGCGACATTCAGATGATCTTCTTCCAGCGTCAGGACAAAACCGCGAGCGCCCGTCGCAAAAGTCACGATCTCGTTCAACTCCGCGCCGGGCAGGCCGTCGACCATGGCCAGCCCGTCGGCAATGGCGATGACCTTGCCGCGTTCCTCAGCCTCGGCGCCCAGCTGAACGCTTGCTATGCGCGCCTTCAGCGGGTCGAGGGCGGGATCAGTCTGGTCCGTCATCTCGCATCGCTTCGGTGATTTGTTCGAGGTCGTGGGCGAGGGAGTTACGGATGGCACCGCTGTCGGACTGCAGCTCAAGTCCGGCTATCAGCTCCGGTGCGGTGGAAATTTCGGGTTCGATCTCAAATGGTTCAAGTGCGGACTTCACCAGCGTCAGGTCGCTTTCCGAAAGCGGCGCGGCGCTCATCAGAGTCAGGTTCCCGCCCTTGAGCAGTGCGCCGCGTTCGGCAGCGGGCATTTTCTGGAGCGAGGCGACAAGCCTGCTGAGATAGGTGCCGAGGTCCTGGGGCTGCGCGGTGAGGGCGCGTTCAGCGATGGTGGCGGCGAGGTCGCGCACGCGAGCCAGTTGCTGCGCCTTGTTTTCGTGGACGTTCCGCTCATGCGCGGCATGACCGTCCGCCACGATCTTCTCGGCTTCAGCGTGCGCCTTTTCCAGCAGGACGATCCGTTCGGCCTCGGCGTCCTTGCGTGCTTGCTCCAGAACTTCCTGCCGGGCCGCGGCGGTTGCATCTGCTTCAGCCTGTGCCTTTTGGGTCGCTGCCTTCGCCTCGGCCTTTGCGGTTTCGGCAGCATTCAACGCGGCATCGGTTTCCGCTTGCCGGCGAGCGATCACGTTCGCGACCGGCCGGAACAGGAAATGCCGCAGGATCGCCAGCAGCAGCAGGACGTTGACGATCTGGAAGCCGAAGGTGACCCAGTCGAAATTCATTGCGCGAAGGGATTGGCGAACAGCAGCAGCAGGGACACGACGAGGCAGTAGATGGCCGTCGTCTCGATCATGGCGAGGCCGACGAACAGCGTGCGGGAGATCGCGCCGGCAGATTCCGGCTGGCGGGCGATGGCTTCCAGCGCCGCCGCGACGGCCCGTCCCTCCGCCAGCGCAGGCCCGATGGCGCCGAACGCCACGGCAAAGGTCGCAGCAATGATGCTGATGGCCGGAACATAATCAGTCATGTGTCTTTTCCTTTTTTTTGTGCTTCCGGGCGCGGGCCCGCTTCATTGATCGCCGAACCGACGAAGACGAGCGCCAGGGTCGCGAAGATGTAGGCCTGTACTGCGCCTGTGAGCATCTCCAGTGCCATCAACGGGATCGGCACCAGTAGCCCTGCCAGCGACAGGACAATGCTGATGATGAACGCGCCGCTCATCACATTACCGAACAGGCGGATCATCAGCGAGAAATGACGCGTGATCTGGCCGATCAGGTTCAACGGCAGCATGAACCAGCTGGGCCGAACAAACGACACCAGCCAGCCGCTCACGCCGAGGGACCGGATACCCCAGAGGATCGACGCGGCGAACACGATGACGGCCAGCGCGGCATCCGTCTCAAGATGCGCTGTCGGCGGTTCGACGCCCGGGACGAGAGACGACCAGTTGGCCGCGAGGATAAATATCAGCAATGTGCCGATCAGCGGGCGGAACCGGGCGGGGTCGCCCGGCACGGTTGCGCGGATCTCGCTGTCAAGCGTGGTAACGATCAGCTCAAGGACGGCCTGCGCCCTGCCAGGCTTGAGGCTCAGCTGCCGGGTGATCAGGAACGATCCCGCCGCAAGCACAGCCATAATGACCCATGTCACCACGACCGGCCCCGTAATACCGAGAGGACCGATCGAGAACGCGGTCTCGACATTGAACGGAGAGCTGCCCATCACCGCATCCCCCTCAGAACGATAAACCGGCCCAGCAGGATGCCTGCCGCTCCGGCCAGCAGCACCAGCGCCCCGCCTTGCGCGAACAGGAACAGCACGCTGCCCAGCAGGACCAACCGTCCAAGCTGAACCCCGACAGCAGACAAACGGCCTTCGACGATCCTGTTCGCGACCCATTCGAGGCTCGCAAAGTGCAGCCAGCCAGCGCCCAGTCCGGCGAGGCCCGCCAGCAAGGCAAGTATCGGGGCGCCCAGATCCGGCATCATTGCTCCTGTATCCATCGCCAGGCCAGAACAAAGCCGAATACCGCTCCGGCCATCAGCAGGGCTGCGGCCATCGTGATGCCCGTATTCAGCCTGTCGTCCAGCCAGTTCCCGATAAACAGCCCAGTCAGGATAGGCACGATGATGATCCAGCCAAGTGCGCCTATGGTCGCGAACCGGCGGGCGAGCGACGGCTCCGGGTCGGCCTTGCCCGCCTTGTCCAGCGCGTCGGCGCGGCGGGCGGCTTCCTCTGTGCGGTCGTTGTCGTCGCTCATTTGTCGGTATCCGGCTGCAAGCCCAGCGTGTCACCGCCCGCGGCAAGTTCGTGCATCAGGCGGCGAACGGCATGCGCATAGAGCTTCACGCCCTGTGCCCGCGCCCGCTTGGATTCGTCCAGAGCCTCCTTCCGCGCTGCAGCGACCCGCGGCCTAAGCGTAGCAAGATCATCGCTGACAATCGCCTCCCGGCACGCAATGCGCACCAAGTTGCCGCCAGTCACGCTGAAGATGCCACCTCTGAGCGCACAATAGCGCCAAGGTCCTTCCGCCGCCCGCCAGCGCATGACGCCGGCATCGATCACAGTCAGGAAATCCGTATGACCCGGCTTGATCCCGAAATCGCCGCTCGCATCCTCGGCGCGCAGCGAGACGATATCTTCCTCTTGCAGGATGATCTGCAGCGGCGTCGTCACGGTGAGCTTCAGGGCAGCAGTCATGGCACCGTCTTCCGCCGTGCTTCTTCATGCGCGCGGGCCTCTTCCAGCGATCCGATCATGTAGAGAGATCTTTCATCCCAGTCGTCACACGCGCCGGAGAGGATCGCGCGGCAGCCCTTGATCGTATCCTCTGTCGAGACGCTGCGCCCCTCCATGCCGGTGAAGGCCGCCGCCACGAAGAACGGTTGTGTCAGGAACCTCTGCAGCTTGCGCGCCCGGCCGACCAGCAGCTGTTCGTCGCTGCTCAGCTCCTCCACACCCAGCAGAGCGATCACATCCCGCATCTCGTTGTAGTGTTCGATCAGCTTACGGACTTCCGTCGCCGTCCGCACATGGTCTTCCCCCACGATCATCGGGTCCAACAGCGTGGAAGTGGTGCGGAGCGGATCGATCGCCGGATAGATGCCTTCCGCGGCCAGGTCCCGCGATAGCATGACCATGCTGTCCATATGCGTGCTGATCGCGGCAATGGCCGGGTCAGTGAAGTCATCCGCGGGCACATAGACCGCTTCGATGGCGGTCACGGCGGCGCGGCTAGACGAAGAAATGCGCTCCTGCAGATAGGCGACTTCCGTCGCCAGCGTCGGCTGGTATCCCACGCGGGAGGGCATCCGCCCGAGCAGGCCGGAAACTTCGGCGCCCGCCTGAACGAAGCGGAACACATTGTCCATCATCAGGAGGACATTGCGCTGGTCCGTATCGCGCACATGTTCGGCTATCGTCATCGCCGTCAGCGGCACGCGCCAGCGCGCCCCCGGCGGCTCGTTCATTTGACCATAGACGAGAATTGTCCGGTCCAGCACGCCGTAATTCGTCATGTCGTGGAGCATCTCATGCCCCTCGCGAGAGCGTTCGCCGACCCCGGCAAAAACCGACACGCCATCATAGTCTTTCACCATTGCGTGGATTAGTTCGGTGACCAGAACCGTCTTGCCAACGCCCGCGCCGCCGAACAGGGCCGCCTTGCCGCCCTGCGCCAGCGGGGCCAGCAGGTCCAGTACTTTGATGCCGGTGGAGAACAGCCGGACTTCGGTACGTTGTTTGGAAAGCGGCGGCGACGCCTGGTGAATGGACCGGCGCGGTGTATCCTCCGGCAGCGGCGTGCCGCCATCGCCAATGTCGCCCACGACGTTCAGGAGGCGGCCAAGCACCGCATCGCCCACCGGTACGGTAATGGGCGCGCCCGTCATCCGCGCCTCCATCAGCCGCGACAGGCCCTGGGTTGGCTGCAGCGCGATGGCGCGAAAATGCCGGGTGTCGAGATGCGCCTGAACCTCGCACATGACTGCAGATCGGTCCGGGTCCACGATTACGGCATCGTTGATGGCCGGCAGCGCTCCGTCACAGACAAAGTCTATCACTGGTCCTCGAACAGATGTGACCCTTGCCATTTGGTCAGGCAAAACATTCTCCCGATTCCAACACAGACCAGATCGCTTCGCAGGTCCTTAATTCTACCGATGTTATTATAACACGCTGTTGTTTTGAATGCCGGTCTTTCCGGCAATTTACGTCCAACCCGGACATCCCGCCCACAGGCCATGGGCAAAGAATCTTTTTAGCTGGGTAGTGTTGAGAAAGCAGGTTCGAACGTGGTTTTGATCCAAGCTTCCATAATGAAGGGATCAGGTAGTAGGGTAACGTAAATAGCTCGCCAAACCTTCGTCGGCGCGCCCGCGTTCATCAAATGAAAGACAAATCCATGCCCGCTATTTCGATTACACCAGAGCAAGTGTCCGACTATATCGCACAGGCGGGGCGCGATGCCTGGATTGTGCCTGATGTACCCGCTGATACCCAACGCCGCAAAATCCAGAAAGTCGGTGTCATTGGCGCCGGAACAATGGGCGGTGGAATTTCGATGAACTTCGCCACTGTGGGCATTCCGGTTCTTGTTCTGGAACAAAAGCAGGAAGCCCTTGATCGGGGTCTCAGCGTGGTGCGCGGTCATTATCAGCGCAGTGCTGACAAGGGACGGTTTCCGCAAGACGAAGTCGAGGCGCGTATGGCGTGTCTGACGGGCACACTAAACATGGAAGACTTCGCAGACTGTGATCTCGTCATCGAGGCTGTCTTTGAAGATATGGACCTGAAGAAGAAAATATTCTCCGATCTGGACCGGATAATGAAGCCAGGCGCGATCCTTGCGACCAATACATCCGCATTGGACATCAACGAGATCGGAAGCGTCACCAAACGGCCTGAAGATGTCATCGGACTTCATTTTTTCTCCCCCGCCAATGTGATGAAGCTTCTCGAAATTGTTCGGACAGACCACACGGCAGATGATGTGATTGCAACGTGCATGGATCTGGCCAGGACCATCAACAAGATCGCGGTACTCGTTGGTGTCTGTCCTGGGTTTGTGGGTAACCGCATCCTGTTTGCCCGCCAGGCACAAGCGCAGAAGCTCGTCGCCAAGGGCGCCATGCCTTGGGACGTCGATGCTGCGCTGAATGCGTTCGGATTTCGAATGGGCCCTTATCAGATGTCAGACCTTGCCGGTCTGGATATCGGCTGGAAGAAGGGCGCGAAAACTGCCAACCCAATCCGCGACGCACTTTGCGAACTTGACCGGCGTGGCCAGAAAACCGGTGCCGGCTATTATGACTATGATGAAAACCGCCGTCCGGTTCCGTCCGATGTGACGGCAAAAATCATTGCTGACATCACGGGCGTGGAAGCGGGATCGGCGCCTGGTCAAGAAGACATTATCGCGACCTGTATTCACCCGATGATCAATGAAGGGCTCAAGATTCTCGAGGAGAAGAAAGCACAGCGGGCTTCAGATATCGATATAGTCTGGCTCAATGGCTATGGCTGGCCATCAGACAAAGGCGGGCCCATGCTCTATGGGGATATGGTCGGGGCCGAAGCGCTGCTCGCCACCATGGAGCGTCTTGGTGCAGAAGATGAACGCTTTGCGCCGAGTGAAACGCTCAAACGGCTCGCTAAGGACGGCGGCCGCTTTATCGACGTTCAACCCGGTTGATGAGGCGACCGTATAGTCGCTTGGAACTTGCTCGTCCGTGAAAACGGAGACTGGTTCGAATTCGTCTGACAGCACCGCCAGCGGCGTTGTCAAAGCAACTGGTCTTGAGGCGGCGCATCTAGGCGTTTAGCCTTGGAAAATGACCAATAACCCGTTCCATAACTTCAAAACCTCGCCCGAGATCATCCAGCTTGCAGTCATGATGTATGTCCGATTTTCGCTGTCATTGAGGAATGTTGAAGACCTGCTCCATGAACGCGGCATCGACATTTGCCACGAAACGGTCCGTCACTGGGGCGATCTGTTCGGGAATTACTTCGCGCACAAGATCTGCAAACGTCGATCGGAGGGTATGAAGCAAAGTCCGCAGTGGCAATGGCACCTGGACGAGGTCTTTGTAAAGATCCGTGGTCGGCTCATTACCTTTGGCGAGCGGTTGATCATGAGGGAGAGGTGCTGGAGTCGTTCGTCACGAAGACTCGTGACAAGGCTTCAGCATAGAAATTTATGAGAGAAGCCATGAAACGCTATGGTAATCCCAAGGTGGTCGTGACGGATAAATGCCCTTCATATCGGGCGGCCATGAAAGTGATCGGGAGCGAGAGGTGTCAGGAGACCGGCCGGCACCTGAACAATCGCGCCGAAAACTCACACTTGCCATTCCGACGAAGAGAACGCGCCATGTCCCGTTTCCGGCGCATGCGAAGTCTCCAGAAGTTTGCTTCAATCCATTCGTCTGTTTACAATCACTTCAACCATCAAAGAAATATCGAGAGCAGGGCCAGGTTCAAATCGTTACGCGACGCCGCTCTTCTCGAATGGCGGGAACTGATCGCTGCTTGAGACCTGCTTGTCCCCGAAAATCGGAGACTGGTTCGAGTTAGTCCGACACCACCGCTTTTTGGAATGTGATAGGCCCAAAGTGCCTGCAATGGGGGTCTGCGCAAGCTTGCCAGCGATCAGTTCTGAACAATCTTAGATCGTATTCAAGAAGAGTTTCTATTGAAGAAACTGCCAATAAAACAACCTAAAAATGGAAATTGTGGTGAATTCCATTCCAATCATTGCGCGGTTTTAATCATGATCCTAATGTCGCCAGGTTCAATTGGGGTTGTTTCATGCGCGACTATGATGGCTCGGCTGTTCTTGAGGCAATCCGCGCGGTCCAGGCGACGCAGGCTGTCGATGAAACGATTGCTGTCCTGTCGGGTTTTATCGAATCTTATGGGTTCGAGCGGATCTTTCTTGGCCAGCTTGTGAACCCGGCAAATGTACCACTCAGGGAAATTCTCTATGTGTCCGACTGGCCAGACGAGCTCAAGGAGCATCGCCGGAGCCAGATGGCGATCCTGCATGACCCGATTGCAATCTGTGCCCTGAGATCCAAGAGGCCCTTTAGCTGGGCTGAAGCTCGTGAGTATGCCTCCCGAGTGGGGAAAATGGTCGTCGACATGGTCCACGACTATGGCATCACTGATGGCATTATGTTCCCTATGCACGCCCTACATAGTGTTTCCGGTGGCGTCTCACTTGGTGGAGGCAACAAGCTTGATCTCTCGCCCACGCATATCAAGGAACTCGAGATCGTTTGCCAGACGGTCTATTATCACCTGGAAGAAATGCTGGGGCCTTTCCCGTACCAGAAGGTTGCCGAGCTGACGTACAGAGAAACTGAATGTGTCCAGTTTGCCGCGGCCGGCAAGTCGAACTGGGAAATCGCACAGATCCTCGGCATCCAGGAAGATACGGTCAAGAAGACGCTCCGGCGGGCCAGTAACAAACTTGAGACAGTGAACCGGACACATCTGGTGGCGACGGCGATCGCGAAAAGCCAGATTTTTCCCTGATCAAGTCCCCGAAAGGGGACATTGCCCTGCGGCAATACTGGAACATGATCGCTCCTGAACCACAGGAGCGATCATGTTTAGGACGATCACACCAGAGAACCGGGACGAATACCAGGACTTGCTCGATGATATGCACCGGATGCGGTACCGCATCGTGGTCGGTGAGTGGGGCTGGGAAATTCCGGGAATTCCCGAAGGTTATGACAAGGACCAGTTCGACACCGACAATACCGTTTACATCGTCGTCAGAAACGAGGTTGGTGAGGTCGTCGCGACCTCCCGTATGAACCCCACCACTCAGCCCCATATGCTGAGCGACCTGTTTGCTGATTATTGCGACCTGCAGCCCTATCCCGTCGGAACAGATGTCTGGGAATGCTCGCGTTTCGTCACCGACCGTTCCCTGTTGGCCGACCCGGTTGAGGATTTCCGGATCCGCTGCCGGCTGGGGATCGGGTTGACGGTGTTCTGTCTTGATAAGGGCATCAATCGCCTGAGCTGGCTCACTCATCAGAAATTCTACAATCTCGTCCAGCGTGTCTGGAAAACCGAACCATTGGGACTGCCGCACCGGGAGGGCGACGACTGGGCTTGGATCCCAGCGGTGTCCCGGATCGACCAAGCAACGCTCGACCGGCAGATGGACCGTTTTCGCAATGCGGAAGAGATTGTTGCTCAGTATATGGCACCCAAACGCCGGGCAGGTGGGGGGAGAGTCGCATGACCTGTAAATCGTCTGAACAAATAACTCCGGCGGACCGGGAAGTTTTCGAGCGCGATGGCGTTGTCTGCCTGCGAGGTGTGCTGAGCGGAAAGGAAGTCCGTCATCTGCGCAATGCGGTCGCACGCCAAATGGCAGGGCTCCGGAATTCGACGACAGGTTATGACTTCGAAGAGCTCGCAAAACAGGTCTGGGATCCGGACCGGCCTATCGATATGGGCGCGGCCGAGCGTTTCGACATGAAGGCCCTGAAGGAAGTGGTCCGCAGTGATGAAACTGCCCGGCCGCTTCTTGAGGAGGACCCGTCCGACGAGGAAGGTCTTTTCTTTTACGATGTTGCGGCGTGGAAGTCGGACAGAGGCGTTCGAGAGGTGGCGTTCGATTCGGGGTTGCCGGAAATCGCCAGTGAATTGCTGGATGCTCGCTACCTCAATTTCTGGGAGGACACGACCTTCGTGAAGGCGCCACATACGCGACAGAAAACGGCCTTCCATCAGGACCTCGCCTATTTCCAGATCGAAGGCGGGCAATGCGTGGTTGTCTGGATCCCGCTCGACCCAGCGACACACGAGAGCGGAGTAATGCAGTATGTCCGAGGCTCTCACAGATGGGGAGAGACTTATGCGCCGAACCCGTTCATCTCGCAGACGCCATTCCGGTCGTCGGCTGAACAGAAGTGTCCTGACATCGAGTCTAATCCGGAGCAGTACGATATTGTGTCGTTCGATGTACAGCCCGGGGACGTGATCATCCATCACGTCATGACCATACATGGGGCAGGCGGGAACCGATCTGACCAGTGGCGGCGGGCAGTTTCGTTCCGTTACTGCGGGGACGAGGTGCGCTATCTCGACCGCAAAGGGGCCATCCCACAGGTGGGGGTAGCGCGCGACCTGGAGGATGGTGACCGGCTGTTTTCAGCTGACTATCCGGTCGTGTGGCCGAAGCCCTGGCCGGGACTGAGCCTTGCGGATGCTTATGACGTTCTGGGTCCGGGGGCGATGGTTCCGGAAGGCCATCGAAGCGCAAACGCGGTGTGACCGTGCCCAAATGGGATCAGGGTTAGGGAGCTCCCCGCATGGCAGGTGGACCGCCCTCTTACTCCGGCAAGCGCCAGAAGGTCTTCAAGACGCTTCATGCTCTTGCTGAAGCAGAGCTGCCGCGATGGAGGATCATTGCGCGGTCTGTTGCGGAGGCAGGTGAGGCGGATGATTTTGTTGCCAGCTTTCTAGAACAGCTTGTTGAGGCGGTGGCGCTGGGCAGAGCAGTGTATCATGTGGACGAAGTCTCCGGTATGTTCATTGATCGGGTAAGGGGCTGGAGCGCCAGGAGAACCGAACTCTCGATCCCGATGTCAGGTGGCATTGATCATGAGGGAGAAGAACGCTCCATCGATGCCGCTGCCGGAGAAACTGTCATGGAGGTGGCGGTGAAGAATTCCGTCCCTGGCATTGTGGCAGAGTGTGGTGGTGCCTGCGCCTGTGCGACTTGCCATGTTTATATCGATGAGGCGTATGCTGATCGACTTGAACCTGCGGGAGAGGTGGAACAATCTATGTTGGAATTTGCGGAAGACGTGCAAGCCAACTCCCGGCTATCCTGCCAGATTACTGTATCCGAAGGATTGGACGGGCTGAGAGTTACCACGCCGGAAAGCCAGCACTGATCAGGGATCAGTATCAGCGTGTAGCTATTCTGGTGCGACCGTTTCGGCGCCTCACTCTGGGAGCCTCTGAGTAGCCAGCCTTGAGGCGGTCCATTCGTCAGTGTGCCGTCACTTCAGATTCGAAAGGTGTATCAACGCCGGAGCCCGGTTCAAAAAGGGGCGGGGCGCCGCGCTCTTCGAATGGGGTCGTCTTGTTGTCGCTAGTGCCCGCTGGCCCGCATATTGTGGACACTGGTTTGAGCTCGTCCGCTTGCGCCGCTAAAGGTATTATGGATCGGCTTTTCGCGGCCCGCCGCAGACCTCGCGGAAACCTGCCGCCATGAATGTCGCCATACGTTCCTTGATGGATTCGAAGTCATCAGATTTGCAAACACCGCCTGACAGCTTGTCGATCCGTCCGGTGCGCGCCAGCGTGAGCAGAAGCGCGCCACTCACGAAGTGGTATCCCCAGAAAATGTCTTCCTCCGAGCACTCCGGCATCGCCTTCTTCAAGAGGTCGATCAGTCGAAGGACGACCGGGTCGAAATGCTCGTCCATCATTTCGGCGCCCCATTCGGGCGTGTTTGCGATTTGCGCGCTGAGGGCGCCGTAATTTTTCCAGCCTGTGCCGCCCTGGCTGTAAAGGTCGAGGTCGGTGTCAAGAAAGGCCCGCAGGGCGCCTTCGACTGTCGGCTTCCCGTTCGTGGATTTTTCGTAGGCGTCCAGAGCCTCGATCCGGGTCGTGCTCGTGATGACGGCGTGCCGTCCGAAGGCCTTGTCGAGGAGTTGTTTCTTGTCCTTGAAATAGTAGTGCAGCAGGGTGTGGTGGACGCCTGCGCGCTTGGCCACATCCTTCAGGGTCACGCCGTGGAAGCCGTTTTTCGAGAACAGGTATTCCGCTTCGTCGAGGATGAGCTCCATCGTCTCCGCCCGCTGTTCGGCTTTTGACATTCGGCGGCGATTGTTCGTTTGCTTGGTCACTACAGTATTCGCTTGTCTCGGTTCCATTTTATCAATGGTGTAACGTGTTTTCAGTCAACCTTCACACTGAGTTGCGCGGACCGTAAGCGTTGCGAACGTCTTTCTGATCAGCCGCGACGCAGGCAGCAGCATCCAATTTCTGGAAGTGCCGCCTGCCACCTTAAGGTATTCGACCCAATTTTTTAGGCGGCTTGCCGCAGGGCTCGTCCGCGACCCGTCTGTCTCCATTTCTTCGCGAGAGGATCGCAAATCCGGAGACAAAGTCACGCCATTTCCCTTTTTCATTCACACGAGAGTGAATTTTATTGACATGCGGTTCCAACTGGTCTCCAACTGCCTCGCGAAAGGCGACCAAACGTCTTCGCCTAGGGAGGAAAATATGAATCTACGGCTTCTGGCTTCCGCGTCAGCAATTTCGATTTCTGTTTTGGCCGCTCCGGCATTCGCGCAGGATAATGCGACGGATAACGAGGCTGCGCGTCAAACACCTGAGGGTGAGGCGCGTCAGGACAAGATCATTGTTACATCAACCCGGCGGGAACAAAGCCTGCAGGATGTGCCGCTCGCCGTCACAGCTTTCCAGCAGGAAGCCATGTCGGAAAAAGGTATCGTCAGCTATGATGGCCTCGCCCGCGAAACACCCGGCATCGTGCTGAACCAGCCGACGGCCAATTTCAACACAATCACCACGCGCGGTATCGCCACCAACGGCTACGGTGCCAACCTGCAGGCCGCCACCGCGATCTACATCAACGAGCTTCCGATCTCCTCGAATGGCAACTCGACCATTCTCGACCCGACCCTGTTCGATGTGGAGCGGGTGGAAGTTTTGCGCGGGCCGCAGGGCACGCTGTTCGGCGCGAACTCGCTGTCCGGCGCTGTGCGCATCCTCACCAAGCAGCCCAATCCGAACAAATTTGAAGCATCCACTCTGGTGGACTTCGGCGTGACAGATGGCGATGCCGTCCGCCAGCGGTACAATGGCATGGTCAACGTGCCGCTCATCGAAGACAAGCTGGCGCTGCGTGTCGTGGGCTTCTACCGCGATGAGGACGGCTGGGTCGATAACCTCGGGACCGGTATCGAAGGCGCGAACTCATTGAAAGCGGTCGGTGGCCGCGCGCACCTGCTGTGGGAACCGACCGACAAATTCGACATCGGTCTGCTCATCATCCGTGAGGACAACGAGCCTGCGGATTCGAGCCTCACCAACCCGGACCGGGGTGAGTTCATTCGCTATACGGACCGCCCCGATCTCTTCCAGTCCGATCTGACCAGCTATAACCTGACAGCCAACTGGGACATGGACTTCGCGACGCTTACCAGCTCCTCGAACTATTCCAAGATCGACGGTAAGTTCATCGTCGACCTGGCCGGTACTTTTGGTGGAACCATCCCGTTCGCACTTGATGCGGTCGGTCATGACGAAAACTTCGTGCAGGAGGTCCGCCTGGCATCCGCAGATGGTGGAAACTGGGACTGGATCGTTGGCGGCTTCTACTTCAACAAGCGCCGTGACATCGACTACGACTACCGCTCCTCGCAGGAATTCCTCGATACGCGCGGTCTGACGGGCCTGCCGGATGAGTACTATTACCGCTTCAAGGGCTATTTCGACGCCATCGAATCGGCGGCATTCGGGGAGCTGACCTATCACTTCTCCGACAAGCTGTGGGCGACCGGCGGACTGCGCTATACTGAAACCTCGGTTCAGTCTCACACGCTTGCCGGTGGCTATAACTCCAACTATCTGGTCGCCGCGCTCTACGGCCTGACCAACACGCCCCTCACGATTACGCCGGTTGTTGCGGCAGACGGGCTCAAGGTCGAAGCCGACAATTTGTCGTACAAGGCCAGCCTCTCCTACAAGCCGGTGGACAATGTGACGACCTATGCGTCGATTGCGACGGGTTTCCGCTCGCCGGTCGCGAACGCCCGTGCTGGCCTCGCCAGCGGTGTGGATCCCAACGACATCATCATCCCGAACGGGGCCGATTCGGACAAGCTCATCAGCTATGAGGTCGGCATGAAGGGCGCCTTCTTCGACCGCAAGCTGACAGCGAACCTCGCCGCCTACTACATCAATTGGGAAGACATCCAGGTTCAGGCAAACCGCCTGTCTGACCAGGCGCAGTTCGCGACCAATATCGGCAAGGCCGTCAGCCAGGGTCTGGAGTTCGAGATCGGCTACTATCCGGGTAATGGCTTCAGCCTGTTCGCGAACGGCTCGCTCAGCGACACCGAAATCACGGACCTTACGGATGCGGAAGCGGCGATCTCGGGTGCTGAGGAAGGGCTGCAACTCGCCATGCCGGACTTCCAGGGGGCTCTCACGGCGCGCTACGATTTTGATATCGGCGACAAGGACGCCTTCGTGACCGCGACGGCCGCCTATGTCGGTGACTTCCCGGCCATGTTGCCGAACGTGCCGGGCAATCCGGGCACACCGGCCCCGACCTTCGACTACACGGACGCGTACACGGTCGTGAATGCTCAGGCCGGCATCTCGAAGAACGACTGGAAGGTGATCGCCTATGTCGAGAACCTGTTTGACGACAGTTCGATCACCTACGTCCACCCGGAAGGCTTCCTCGATAGCCGCTATGCCCGCGTGCGCCCGCAAACGATCGGCGTCCGGTTCAGCTACGAGTACTAGGCAGGCCGGAGGTGATACCGATGCTGACAGGTTTTCCGGCGGGCACGTGGCAGATGATGCCGAAGTCTGGTGTATTTGCCCTGCTGCTTGTTGTGTGCATGCCGCTTCTGGCGATGGGGTGCGCAACGGAACAGGCCGGAAAGCCGGTTGGCGAAATCGTGACGGACACGCCCGCGGGCGTGGTTCGGGGGCGGGTCGTGGGGGATGTCGCGGTCTATCGCGGCATCCCCTATGCCTTGCCGCCCACAGGCGCGCGCCGATGGGCACCGCCGCAAGCGGTTCCAGACTGGGAAGGTGAGCGAAACGCTCTGGCGTTCGGGCCGGCCTGTCCGCAACCGGCATCCCTGCCAGGGAACATCTATGCGACCGAGCTTGGTGCGGTCGATGAAGACTGTCTCAGTCTCAATGTCTGGGTTCCGGAGAATGCGGAGGACGCGCCGGTCTTCGTCTGGATTCATGGCGGGTCGCTCACCACCGGTGCCGGCAGCCTCGACATGTATGATGGCGCCCGGCTGGCGAGCGAGCAGGGGCTGGTGGTCGTCACGATCAACTACCGCCTCGGTGTGCTCGGCTATCTCGCACATCCGGGGCTCAGCGCGGAGTCAGAGCAGGGTGTCTCAGGCAATTACGGCCTGATGGACCAGATCATGGCGCTGGAATGGGTCAGACGAAACATCTCCGCCTTCGGTGGGGATGCGGAGAATGTCACGGTGGCGGGAGAGTCAGCCGGTGCCCTCAGCGTCGTCATGCTGATGACCTCGCCCAAGGCAAAAGACCTGTTCGACAAGGCGATTGCGGAAAGCGCCTATATGGTGACGATGGCATCCCTGAAGGAACAGCGGAACGGTCTGCCGTCTGCAGAGGCGACTGGTGAAGCGCTGGCCCGGAAAATGGGCGCCGAAGACGTCGACTCCCTCCGCGCGATGTCTGCTGACAAGCTGGTCAACCTGTCCCGCAAGGCTGGCTACTTCCCGTTCCCGGTCATCGACGGCGTGTACGAGACCGGCCAGATGGTGGAGGTCTTCGACAAGGGCGAACAAGCCCCTGTGCCGATCCTCGCCGGGTTCAATGAAGGTGAAATCCGCTCCCTCCGTTTCCTCCTGCCGCCCGTGCCGAAGAATGCCGAGGCCTATGAAGCCGCGATCCGGAATGGCTATGGCGAACTTTCCGACCGCTACCTGGAACTTTACCAGTCTGATAATCTGGACGCGAGCATGCTGGTCGCGACGCGCGATGCCATGTATGGCTGGACGGCAGAGCGCCTTACCGCGTCTCAGACCGTATACGGACATCCTTCCTTTTTCTACCTGTTCGACCATAGCTATCCTGCGGCCGACCGGCTTGGCCTGCGTGCTTTCCACGCCTCCGAGATTCCTTATGTTTTCGGAACCATGAAAGAAGCTGTCGCGCCTTGGCCAGAGATTCCGGACACCCAGGAGGAACGGGCGCTGTCGGAAGACATGATGCAATATTGGGCGAGCTTCGCGCGGGACGGAAAGCCGGTCGCCGATGGCGCTCCGGACTGGCCCCCTTATGGCAATACGGCCACCGGAATGGTTTTCGCCGAACAGCCGAAGACCTGGGACTTGCTCGCCCGACAGCGTTTCGACTTACACGAAGAGGTCGTCTGCCGCCGCCGCGCCGCTGGCAATATTCCCTGGAACTGGAATGTCGGCATCCTCTCTCCCCCTCTGCCACCAAAGGAAGCTGCATGCGAATGATCGACGGTTCGATACAGGATTATGCGCTGACCCTCGACAAGCTTCTCGACCATGGTGCCAAATGGCATTCCGGGAAGGAAGTCGTGACGGCCCACGCGGATGGCAGCACGAGCCGCATAAATTATGCTAGGCTTCGGAACCGAGCAAAGCGTGTCTCGGCGATGCTCCAGAGGCTTGGCGTGTCTCAGGGCGACTGTGTGGCGACGCTTTGCTGGAACACGCAGGCGCATATGGAATGCTGGTATGGCATCATGGGCATGGGCGCGGTCTACCACACGCTCAACCCGCGCCTGACAGCAGAGCAGATCGCCTGGATGCTCGGCCAGTCGGCAGCGGAAATCCTGATCGTTAGCGCAGACCTTTCGCCTCTCGCCTCGAATGTGGTGGAGCTGGCGAAGCGTATCCGGAAAATTCTGGTGATTGACCCGGAACAGGCGGACTTGCCCACCCTGGATGCCTTGCCGTCTGCGCAGCTCCTGGAAGAGCTGCTCACGGACGATGATGAAGACCCGCCCTGGGGGGCGTTTCCGGAAACGACACCTTGCGGCCTCTGCTTCACGTCGGGTACGACGGGGGATCCGAAAGGCGTCACCTACACGCACCGGGGAAACTTCCTTCATACGTTGCGACAGCTTCAGGCAGATGTCTCGGGGATGACATCGCACGATGTCGTGCTGCCCGTTGTTCCCATGTTCCATGCCAGCGCATGGGGCCTTCCGTTTTCGGCACCGGCGACGGGGGCAAAGCTCGTTTTTCCGGGGCGTCATACGGATGGCGAACGGCTGGCACGTCTGATCGTCGACGAGGGGGTCACCATCGCCGTCGGAGTGCCGACCGTATGGCTTGGCGTGTTTGACTATGCCGATGAGGCAGGAGTGGAGTTCCCAACATTGAAAAGCGTGATGGTCGGGGGCGCCCCGATGCATCCCGCCCTGATGAAGCGGATTGAAGACCGCGGTATCAGTGTGCAGACGACATGGGGCATGACGGAATTGTCTCCGCTCGGCACCGCCGCGCCGCCAGGGGATGCGCGCTCGCCGGACACGGCTGGCCGGCCCGCAATCGGGATCGATCTCATGCTCGCGGACAGCACAGGCAAGCCGCTGGATGAACAAAGGGGGCAGGAAGGTCACCTCTGGGTCCGGGGGACGTCTGTTGTGGAGCGCTATTTCGGCCAGACGGAACCGGCGACACAAAACGGCTGGTTTTCGACCGGCGACCTCGCCCGTCTGAGTGATGACGGCCAGCTCTTCATTACCGGCCGGGCCAAGGACCTGATCAAGTCCGGTGGTGAGTGGATCAATCCGACGGAGATCGAAACGCTTGTGTCCGGCTTGCCGGAAGTTGCGCTTGCGGCGGTCATTGGCCAGCCGCATGAGAAATGGGGCGAGCGGCCGCTGCTTCTCGTGGAGTTCCGGAACGGAAGCGCCCTCAGCGATCAGGCGCTGCGGGAACCGCTGGAGGGGCAGGTGCCATCCTGGTGGATTCCGGAAGACATTATTCGCCTGAGTGAAATTCCGCTGGCGCCGACCGGGAAGATCGACAAGAAGCGCCTGCGCAGTCTCTACAGTGCCCCGGAAGTGGCCGGCGGCTAAGGGGGGTGACCATGGCTTCGCAGACTGGGTTCCGGAATCTCCTTCTGGCTATGGCAGCCACAGCTCTTTCTGCCTGCGGCAATCCGGAGCCTGAAGTCTCGGCGCGTCCTTTGGTCGAGCTCCGGCAGGGCGTTCTGGCGGGTGAATACGAAGGCCGTCTTGATGTGTTCCGCGGCATCCCTTATGCGGCGCCTCCGGTTGGCGGCGCACGATGGACTGCGCCCGGGCCGGCCCCGGCCTGGGAAGGCGTTCGCGATGCATCGTCTTTCGGCCCGGCCTGCATCCAGCCGCCGGTTCCTGAAACCAGCCTCTATTACGATCCGCCTGCGGACACTTCCGAGGACTGCCTCACCCTGAATGTGTGGGCTGGTCCCGATGCGGACGCGGCCCCGGTGATCGTGTGGATTCATGGCGGGTCCCTGCGGATCGGGAGCAGTGCGGAGCCGATGTATGACGGCGCCGAATTTGCCCGGCGCGGGGTCGTGTTCGTTTCGATCAATTACCGCCTCGGCGTGCTGGGCTACCTGGCGCACGCAGACCTCAGCGCAGAGTCGCCTGACGGGGTGTCCGGCAATTATGGCCTGCAGGACCAGATTGCGGCGCTGCAATGGGTCCGTGACAATATTGAAGCCTTCGGCGGCGATCCGTCCAACGTGACCATCATGGGGGAGTCGGCAGGCGCACTCAGCGTCTCCTACCTCCTGACCAGTCCGGACGCCGAAGGCCTGTTCCACAAGGCAATCATCGAGAGCCCCAATGCCCGGAATTTCCCTGAGCTGAAAACGGCGGCCTATGGCCTGCCATCGGCGGAAGACATCGGGGCGGAGGTGTTCGCAAACCTCGGCCTCGAAACGCTGGAGGCCGCCCGCGCCATGGACGCTCAGGAGTTGACGAACCAGGCGAAGTTTACCCCGCAGGGCACGGTCGACGGCAAGGTGCTGCCGTCGCAGATCATTGACGCCTTCGACACGGGCCGTTTCGCGAAGGTGCCCGTCCTTGCCGGTTTCAACAGCGGCGAAGTCCGCGCCCAGCGCGCCTTCGCGCCGCGCCCGCCGGACTCTCCTGAGGCCTACGAAGCGGAGATCGCCACGCGATATGGCGACACGGCGGAGGCGTTCCTTGACGTCTATCCATCCGATGATGTGCAGGGATCGATCCTCGCCACGTTGCGCGACGCGATCTATGGCTGGGCTGCTGAGCGGATCGTCCGCAAGGAAGCCGCGGCAGGGCAACCGGCCTTCATGTACGTCTTCGACTATTGCTACCCTGCCGCAAAGGCCAAGGATCTCTGTGCCTTCCATGCGAGTGAGTTACCGTTCGTGTTCGGCAATCTGGATTCGGAAAGCCTGCCTCCGAACTGGCCCGTTCCGGATGGCGATCAGGATCAGGCCATCTCCAAAGCGCTGCTGGATTACTGGACTTCCTTCGCTGCAACAGGCCAGCCGGAGAGTGTCTATGGTCCGGTATGGTCATCCTATGGTCAGGATCAGTCATACCTTGATATCGGCCAGACCCTCGCAAGTCGCACCGATCCCATCCCCGGAATGTTCGAACTGCACGAGCAACTGGTCGCGGAGCGCAAGGCTGCAAGCGAGCCCTGGTTCCTCAATATCGGCCTGGGCGCCCGTCCCCTGAGTGATGCCGCAGGGAACGAGGCAGAGTAAGAGTGCCTACTCGTGTTCGGTCTTGTTCGGCGCGGTGAAGGTGATCCCGGTATCGTAATGATCACGCCAGTTCTCAGGCGGTAAGGGCAGGGCCCGGCTGTCCTCGCTGCGGGCGGGGGTAAAGGCCTTCTGCGGCGCTGGCGTGCGCAGCTGCTCCAGCCAGAACACGCCGTCATAGATGCCGCTGTTCCCGCGCGTCGAAACGAGGTCGACGTCACCGTCACCGTCCATGTCCCGCGGGATGAAGCCGTCATACATCCCCCGCACGCGCCGGGAAATATCGTGTCTTTTCCAGTCCTTACGTGCATCGCCCGGGTTCTCGAACCAGGCGATGCGTCCCACGGTGGAACTGGCCGTCACGCCGGGACTATCCTCGGCGCGGGAGGCCCCTGAATAGGCGCCGGCCAGGATGTTGAGACCGGAATATCCGCCGGTGATTGCATCGATGTCGCCGTCCCCATCGATATCAGCCATTGCAATGCCCGCAATGAGATCCGGGAGGGTGTTTCCGATCCGGTAGAAGGTCCAAGGCAGGTCCAGGCTCTCCGGCTGCTTAAGCCAGCCCAGCCCGCTGATCATCGGATTTCCGGATTGCTCGGGCGATGTTTCGTGAACGGACACGATCAGGTCCTTGCGCCCATCGGCGTCAAGGTCAGCGAAGACGGACTGAAAGGCATTGGATACGCCGGTCCATCCGGGCGGAACGGGAAAGCCTGCCGTGATCGCGATTGGGTGCGCCGCAACTGCGAGGCTGCCGTCCGGCAGTGTGCCGGTGTTTTCGAGGATCGCCATTTCCATCATCTGGCGCGCGGCAACCAGCACGTCCGGGTCGCCATCATTGTCGATATCGACTGGCATGGCTGTGTTGGGCACGACTTCCCATGACAGGGCCTGTTCCTGCCAGCTGTCTTGTTGCAGCGGGTCGCCATGGAGACGGAACAGGGACGTCGGATGCGCCGCACCGGGATGGCCTGGGTCGAGGATGTCGGCTGTGCCTTTATTTGCGGCAAGCACATCCTGCCGTCCGTCTCCATCCATATCCGTGATGAAGACACGCAGCCACGATCCGCGTCCCTCCGTGATCTCTGGAATGATGCGCGCCCACTTCGCGGTGCGGAAATCCTTGCCGGGATTCTGGATGTAGAGCAGGTGAGCCTCTTCGCAGGCCGCGACGAGATCGGGCCAGCCATCGCCGTCGATGTCTCCGATGGCAATATCTTCGATGGCGCCGACTTCTGCGCCTTCCGCGACCGTGATGTTCACCCAGATGTCCGGATCGGCGGTCCCGAAGGCGATACGTAAATGGTTCGAATCTTCGTGCACCGACACGATGTCGAGGTACCCGTCGCCGTCGAGGTCCGCCATGGCGAGGCCATCGCCGCCACGGATCGGCAGCCCGCCATTTACCTGCTCATCGTCGACCGTATGTTCCTGCCACGAAATATACTGGCCATCAGGTGCCTGCGCGTCGCTGGGCGTGTCGGCGACTGTCTGGATCGCAGGCGGCATGTCCGCCGGAGGAGGATTGGTCGCTGACTGGCAGGCCGATGTCACCAGTACGGCGGAGCCGAGCAAAAGTGATCTGCGAAATAGCATGCGGGTGTCTGGTTTCTTCCTCACAGTTCCAGCCTCTCAATGTCTGCCCGGATATTTTTTGCGGCGAGCGCATAGTGCAGGCAAGCCCAGAGCGCCCCGATCACGCCGCAGATCAGCATGGCCATTGCGAGCGGGGAATTGAAGCCTGAGGTCGTGAAAATATCGCTGAGCGAACCGACGATCAGCGGTCCGAGGCCAAGGCCAATCAGGTTCAGGATAAAGAAAAGGATGGCCGAGGTCAGGGCCCGCATCCGGGCATTCACGAGGCTGTGCGAGACAGCGATGACCGAGCCTAGATATGCGGCTGTCAGGAAGTGGAACGGGGCTGTCAGGATCAGTGCGACAAGAACCGAGTCCGATGTCAGCGCGACGAGCAGCACGGGGACGATCAGGAAGGTGAGGATGCCCGGTGTCCAGAGATACCAGCGGGCGTCACGCGCCCCGAACTTGTCGGCCATCCAGCCGCCAAAGAAGGATCCAAGTGCACCGCCGATGCCGTTTGTCAGCGCCATCCAGGTGCCGACCGTGCTGAGGCTGAGCTCGAAATTGCGCAGGAAATAGGAGGGGAACCAGTTGCCGATGCCATAGATGAGAAAGGCCTGAAGACTGGCGGCAATGGCGATATGCCGGAAAGAAACCCGGGTCCACAGGAGGCGGGCCACATCGAGAGCCGGTGGAGCCGTGATGGCCTTTTTCTCAGCCCCCTCTGACCAGCCCCGAATGGGTTCGCGGACCGTCAGGCGTACGATCAACGCAATCACCACGCCGGGCAAGCCAACCACGAAGAAAGCGAGGCGCCAGCCGAACGTTTCTGCAATCCGGCTGCCCAGCGCAAAGCCGATCAGGATCCCGATATAGATGCCGATGGAATAGACCGACAGCGCAAGGGCGCGGTTCTTTGGCTTGAAAATGTCGGAGATCATGGAGTGGGCTGGCGGGCTGCCGCCTGCCTCGCCGACGCCGACCCCAATGCGGGCCAGCAGGAGGTGGGTGTAATTGCCGGCGAGACCACATATTGCAGTCATTGCACTCCAGACGGTCAGGGCAAGCGCAATGATGTTGCGGCGAACGCCCTGATCAGCCCACCGCGCAATCGGAATGCCGCAAATCACGTAGAAGAGTGCGAAGGCAAATCCGGTCAGCAGGCCGAGCTGGGTGTCGGACAGGTTCAGTTCGGCCTTGATCGGCTCCTGCAGGATCACCAGCAGCTGCCGGTCCACGAAGTTGAGGACGTAGACGGTCGTCAGGATCAAAAGGACGTAAATCCGGTAGGGCCCACTTGAATAGGCGGTCCGTGGCTGATCCGTCGCTGGTTGCGGTGCGGGCGCGCCCGTCTGTGCGGACTGAATGTTTTCGGCCGTCACTTTTTCCTCCCATTTGGAATTTTTTGTGCGCCGCTTGCTGCGGCTGAATAGTGCGAACGTGCAGGGTGTCTCCCGTGCGAGAAGGGGGCTTGCTTCGACTGGGGGAAGAGAGCCCCGGTTATTCAGAACGAGCGCAGGCGGTGAGATAGGCGAGTCAAAAGGTTGCGGATGTGGTCGCAAGATATTCACTCAAAAGTGAGTGAAGTCAATTGTTGTCCTTGCGCCTTAAACCCGGGCCAATTTGATTTTCGTAATTTCATCGCCGCTGGATTTTAACACCAAGGCCGGACCAGCAGAGCCAAGCATTTCAGGCCTCGCCGGAGACGCCCGCAAACCCGGAGAAGTGGAGATCACCTCTGCAGCGCGGCTCTGTCCTCCCATGACGTAGCCAATCGATTCGGACGGTGACGGCTGTGCCGGGAGCGGTCCGATTCTTTTGATCTACAATGCGATTCCAAAATCCGCTGCGAACGAGATTGAGAGCCCGATCCGGGTAAACCTAACTTTGGTTCAACGTCAGTTCCCTCTCGGAACAGCAAGTTCGCGCGCGGTACGTAATGCTCCTGAGACCATTCTGCGTGGAGGACGCATTGAAGCCGTTACAGGAACAGAAACTCTGGATGTACGAAAAGATGGTCGAGAGCCGTCATTTCGAAGATCTCATCAAGCCAGCCTATTTCGAAGGAAAACAGCCTGTCTTCAACATGGCCAAGGGGCCGCTACCAGGTGAAATGCACCTGTCGGACGGTCAGGAGCCTTGCGCTGTTGGCGTGTGCGCGCATCTGACGCCGCAAGACAGTGTAACGGCAACGCACAGGCCGCATCATGTCGCGATTGCCAAGGGCGTGAACATCAATGCCATGGCGAGCGAAATCTTTGGACGCGCCAACGGGCTGTCCGGTGGACGTGGCGGACACATGCACCTTTTCGACAAGGCAGTGAATTTCTGCTGTTCGGGCATCATCGCAGAGGGCATGGGCCCCGCCGTTGGGGCTGCAATGGTGGCGAAGCTGCGAGGCCGCCCGGACGTCGCTGTTGCTTTCATCGGAGAAGGCGCGGCCAATCAGGGGGCCTTCCACGAAACACTGAATCTCGCGGCGGTCTGGAACGCCCCCGTCGTCTTTGTGATTGAGGATAACGCTTACGGTATCTCGGTCGCCAAGGGTGCCGCGACTGCCATCGAACGAAATGCCGAGCGGGCCGCTGCTTACGGCATGCCGGGCACGTTCGTACCAGGAAACGATCCGGATCTTGTGTTCGAAACTGCGGGCGATGCGATTGCGCGTGCACGTGCCGGCGGTGGGCCGAGCCTGATAGAGATCGAAACGATCCGGCTGGAAGGGCACTTTATGGGGGATGCCGAAGGCTATCGCCCTGAAGGCGAGAAGGAAGCCCTTCAGGCGCGCGATCCGATCAAGATCTATCGCGCCCGCCTTGAAAATCAGGGCACATCACCTGCAGACCTCGACGCGATTGAAGAGGCGGCCAGGCAACGTGTCGCCGCCGCTTTCGAGCACGCTCGGCAGTCTCCTGCGCCCGCGCCGGAAGATGCCTTCACAACTGTCTTTGCGTGAGGAGCCACAGCGATGGAAAAGAAACGTAAACTGACGATCGCGAAAGCCATGTCTGAAGCCATCGCCCTGGAAATGCGAGCCAGTGCAGATGTGCTGGTCATGGGCGAGGATATTGCCAAACTGGGCGGTGTGTTCGGCAACACGCAGGGCCTGCTGGATGAATTTGGCCCTGATCGTGTGCGCGACACGCCGATCTCGGAGACTGCATTCATCGGTACGGCGGTCGGAATGGCTGCGGCAGGCATGAAACCCGTCGTCGAACTGATGTTCGTTGATTTCTTTGGCGTGTGCATGGATGCGATTTACAATCTGGCCGCCAAGCAAAGCTATTTTTCGGGCGGCAACGTCACATGTCCGATGGTGCTGATGACGTCTGTTGGTGGGGGCTATGGAGACGCCGGCCAGCATTCGCAGACACTGTTTGCGACTTTCGGCCACCTGCCGGGCCTCAAGGTCGTTATTCCATCCAATGCTCATGACGCAAAAGGTATGATGGCGGCTGCGATTTCCGATCCGAATCCGGTGGTCTTCATGTTCCACAAGGCGCTGCAGGGCATGGGCTGGCTGGGGACTGTTCCCCGTTCGATCACACACGTGCCGGAAGAGCGCTACACGATCGCACTTGACCGCGCACACATCGTCCGTGAAGGCCGGGACATCACACTGGTCGGCCTTGGCCATACCGTGCACCTGGCGCTCGATGCCGCAGCCGAGCTGGAAGGAGAGGGTATTGAGGCGGAAGTCATCGACCTGCGCAGCATCGCGCCGCTGGATCGGGAAACCATCCTGGCATCTGTTGCCAGGACCGGGGCGCTCATCAGTGTGGATGACGATTATCATTCCTATGGCGTCGGCGCAGAGATCCTGGCCACTGTCGCGGAGCAGGATGACCTTCGCCTGAAAGTGCCGCCGAAGCGCATCTCCTATCCGGACATCCCGGTGCCGTTCGCACCCGAAATGGAGCATTTCGTGCTGCCCAATGCGGATAAGATCGTCACTATGGCCCGCAAGCTTCTGAAGGAGGGCGCAAATGTCTGAGATACGTATTCCCGAAGATTGCTGGGACGATGACAGCGAAGGCGCCATTTCCACCTGGTATTTCGATGATGGCGACAAGGTCGCGCTTGGTGATGTTGTCTGCGAGGTCATGAACGAAAAGGTGTCGACAGAGATCCTCGCGCCTGCGTCCGGCGTTTTGAAAATTGAGGTACTGGCAGAAACGCCCGTAAAGAAAGGCGCTGTGATCGCCTCGGTGAGTAGCTGATATGCCGCCTGCTGAGCCGGGTCTGCCACAGCGTCTTGGCGGTGTACGGAAAGTGATTGCCGAGCGTATGTTGGCCTCGCTGCAATCAACCGCGCAGCTGTCTTATCATGCAGACGCAGACGTCACGGAACTGATGGCCCGCCGCAGTACATGGAAGGCGGCAGGACATGCCATCAGCCTCGAAGATTGCCTCATCTACGCCATCGCCCGGACGCTTGAGGCGTTGCCGGATTTTAATGGCGTCGCCGATGACGTCTCGATCACCCGGCATTCCGCCATCGACCTGTCGCTGGCGATCTCGACCCCGATGGGGCTGATGACGCCGGTCCTCCGGGATGTAGGCTCCATGCAGCTTGGAGACATCGCGTCCGAACGGCGCGACCTGATCGGGCGGGCGCAGGCTGGCAAGCTTGCCGTGTCCGAAATGAAGGGGGGCAGCTTCACCTTGTCCAATCTGGGCCATACGCGTGTGAGGTATTTCACGCCGATCCTGAATTCCGGCCAGATCGCGCTGCTTGGCGTCGGACGTCTGGCGGAGACCGCTGTCTTCGATGAGGCTGGCCATCCTGCGCCGGCCCGCATGCTGCCGCTTTCCCTGACGGCCGATCACCGGATTGTGGATGGTGAGCCTGCCGGCCAGTTCCTGGACCTGCTTTGCCGGCATCTTGAGCAGTTCCTTGCAAACCCTTGAGCACCATCATGTCCGGTATCATGAGGCGCCGGACGGACTGGATTTCGAAGCGGCGCAATTTGAGGCCGTAGCGAACGAGGGGGTGCCGCAGGTGCAGTTGCACGTCTGGCAGCAGTCTCAATGCCTTGTCGTGCCCCGATCCTATTGGCGTCGTGCCGGGATTGGCGCGGCAATCGCTGCGGCGGATGACCTTGGCTGGCGTGTGCTGTTCCGTGCGTCCGGCGGCTCATGTGTCTTTCACGGGCGTCATGTCCTGTGCATCACCCGGCTGATCTGCGAACCCTGCGGCACAAGCGGAATTGACGCGCATTATCGCAGCTTCACGGAATCTCTTGCTGATGCTGCGGAAAATCTTGGCGTGGTGGATGTGCGTACCGGCACTGCGCCTGATGCCCCTTGTGACGGCCGGTTCAATCTCCTCGCAGGAGACCGCAAACTTGCAGGCACGGCCATGCGCCGGCGGAGCCGGGCGGGGATGGACACAATCCTCGCACATGCCTGCCTGTGGCTCAGCGGGCCGCTGGTACCATCACTCCGCGCGGTGGAAGTGTTTGAGAGCCATCTGGGTGCGCACAGGTCTTACCCGGCCTCTGCCTGCATCACACTGGCAGAAGCGACTGGCCGGGCGGGTGAGGATCCGGCGGCACTTGCCAATGATTGGGCCCGCGCAATGATGGCCGCCGCTGATCCTACATGTTCAGCAAACGTGTGAAACCGCCATCCACGACCAGAGATTCGCCGGTAATATAGCTCGCCTCATCACTTGCCAGGAACAGCATGGCCCTGGCGATCTCCTGGGGTTGCCCCACGCGTTTCATCGCGACGGTCTGAGAGAGCGTCTCGCGTAATTCTGCCTGATGCCCTGGGGCCAGTCCTTCTTCGGCGCGTTGCAGCATCGGCGTATCGATGAGTCCGGGATGTACCGTGTTCACACGAATCCCGAACTGCGCGAGATCATTGGCGGCCGCTCGTGCCAGCCCCATCGCAGCCATCTTGCTCGTCGTGTAGGGACTGGTATTTCCGAATGCGCGCAATCCATTTACGGATGATGTGATCACCACACTCCCGCCATGGTCTTTCATCGCTGCACCGAAAACCTGAAGCCCTTCGAACACGGCGCGGACATTGATGTGAAGGACTTTGTTGAAGTCGGCCGGGTCGATATCGAGGATATTCCCCATCGGCCCGTCGATTCCGGCATTCAGGAGCGCGATGTCCAGACCACCGAATTCCTGCGTTGCCTTTTTGGCAAGGCGTTCCAGCGTTGTCCGCTCCGTTACATCGCCGGTCTCGGGGATGAAGCTGGCACCCAGTTCATCAGTGAGACGCGCCAGGCCTTCACCGTTCATGTCGAGGCCGAGCACACGGGCACCCGCGCCGGTGAAAAGGCGAGTCGCAGCGGCGCCGATGCCGCTGGCTGCGCCAGTGATGATTGCGGTCTTTCCGGTCAGGTCTGTCATTCAGGTGCTCCGATATTGGAAAAGCGGGATACCGGCCTTTCAGAGGGACCGGTATCCCGTAAAGTTCTGGGAGGAAACGAACGCGGGATCAGGCGTCGACTGTAAAGGAAACAGGCTCCATGTTGCCTTCCGCGACATCGCTCAGGAGCCGGGCATCCAGGATCTGGGCAATGTTGCCATTCTCATCAGTGAAGGCGATCGGACCGTAGCCGATGAAGAGCAGTTCCGTCTCGACATCGACATTGGTGTCGGCATGAACGGCCCCCAGGGGTTCATAGCCCCAGTCGCCGGCTTTCGCGATACTGTCCTTGTACTTCAGCTCGCCCTTCAGCATCAGGAATTCACCGGCGCCGAGATGATAGTGACCAGCAAACATTCCCCCCGCATCAAGCTTCAGGATGATGGAAAATTGTCCGGTCTCCGGGCTGACGCGCAAGAGGCGGTAATGGGCCCCGTTTCCCAGGCTGTGCCAGGGCAGGTCCTTAGGGCTGTGGAGTAGTTCTTCTTCTTCGCGCATGACAGGGTCTCCTGGTTTGGTCGTTAGAATTCGATGCGGGCTTCAATGCCCCAGCTCTCGCGAGGGCCGTAGTAAGTCGGGATAAATCCGAAGGTCGCCGTCAGGTCGGCTGCATCGACGACGTATTGCTCGTCGCCGATATTCTTGGCCCAGAGCGCAACTTCCCATCCGCCGTCCTGTGGCGCGAAGGAAAGGCGCGCATTGACCAGTTCATGTGAACCGCCTGAGCTGATGGCTTCGAGTTCGTTCGAGTCGAAATAACGCTGATCCACGAAAACGTACTCAAGGCGCGGGGTCATGACCCAACGGTTTGCAATCGTGAAGTCCTGCTGGCCAGCGAAATTGATGTTCCATTCCGGTGCGCCCGGCAGGCGGTTCCCGCTGAGATCGCCGGCGATCAACGAAATGTAGTTCTGGTAGTTTGCGTCCAGATACCCGATGCCGAGCGAGAGGTTCATGCCATCGACCGGCACGGCCGTGAACTCGCCTTCGAAGCCGGAAACCTCGGCATCTGCAGCATTTTCAAGTGCAATAACAATCGGATTGGCCGTGCTGGACCCTTGCGTGAAGGTAAACACCTGCAAGTCGGTATAGTCGTATTTGAACACCGCCATGTTCGCGCGCAGGCGATCATCCAGTATCGTTGTCTTCAGGCCGAGTTCATAGGAGGTCAGATATTCAGGGTCGACCTTTGTAAGCTCGTTCGGGTCGAAGAATGCCCCCAGATTGTAGCCGCCCGAGCGGAAGCCACGCGATACGCTCGCATAGACCATGCTGTCGGCGCCGAATTCATATTTGGCCAGGACGCGGCCGGACCAGGCATCCCATTCGTCGGACCGGCTTGTTTCGGGAATGATCGGGACCGTCAGGCCGGCCGGCTGTGTCCCGAAAGCACCATATGTCAGCAGGCTGTCGAGTGTCGCGTCCTTTTCTTCTGACGTGTACCGGAGACCACCCGTGAGAGACAAGGCGTCGGTAAGCTGATAGGTCGCCTCGCCAAAGACCGCGTAGGTCTTGGTGTCGCGCTGGGACTCGGCGTCCAGAGGCAGTGTGGCGCTCGGCACGTCGCCGAACAGAGGACCCGAAGTCCGGTAGTGGAAGTCTTCTTTGAGATAATACAGACCTGAGATCCAGGTCAGGTCGCCGCCGCCATCATAGGACAGATTGAACTCTTGGCTGATCTGGTCGCCGTCCTGCTGGAAACGCAGCTCATCCAGGCTCAGCGGGCTCTGGTCGATGTCACCGAGATAGTCGGTTTCGACATCCTCATAGCCGGTCACCGATTTCAGTGTGTAATCGCCAAAATCCCAGGTGATGGCGAGATTTGTGCCCCATGTGTCCGCGTGGTGACGGTTATCCGTCCGGTTGACATTGATGAATTTGGCATCGTCCGGCGCCGGATCGACATAGCCGAGAACATTGCCGCCATTGATGGTGCCGACCGGTTTGCCTTGCTGATAGTCTGAGCGGTCTTTCCCATAGTGGATATTCCACAGGACTTCGACATCATCGTTGGGCGTGTAGCGCGTAATCGCGCGCAGTGAGGCAAGGTCGGTCGCATTCGCCCGTTCACCATTGTACAGATTTCGCCGGTCGCCATCGTCCGATACCATCCTGCCGGCGAAACGTGTGCCGAGCTTGCCATCGATCGCGATCACGGTGCCTGCCGCTTCAAGTTCGGTACGATTGTAACTGCCAATCCCCATGCGGACGTAACCCTCCTGGGTGTCGCCTGGCTTGCGGGAGTAGAAATTGATCGCACCGCCGGTCGTGTTGCGCCCGAACAGGGTGCCCTGAGGCCCGCGCAGCACTTCCACGCGCTCCAGGTCGAACATCTGCATCATCTGTCCACCGGTCAGCCCCTGGAGGACATCGTCGGAATAGATGCTTACGGGGGACACAGTCGTCGCATTGAAATCGTTGTTACCGACGCCCCGGATGAAGATGTTCGGGTTTCCGCCAAATGTCTTGATTTCCAGATTGGGAACTTGGTCGTCGATCGCGAGAGAATCCGTGAAACCAAAATCGGCAATTGCCTCGGCATCGAAAGCCGAAACGGACAGCGGTACATCCTGAATATTTTCAGACGTCTTGCGCGCTGTGACGCTGACGGATGGGAGGCGGCGAGCGGTCGTCTCATCTTTGGCTTGATCGGATGCGTCCTGCGCGATGGCGGCCGAGTACGGCGCGGCAATGACCAGAGCGGCAATCGCGGCAGATGCAGTCAGTATCTTTTTCACGGAATCCTCCCAGACTCTCAGTTTTGTTTTTGAGTGTTTTGATAGAAATTTGCGTAGGCGGCGCGGAGATTCTTCTTGTCGACCTTTCCAGTCGCCGTGAGCGGCAAGCCATCCACCGCGACAGCGGCTTCCGGCACCCACCAACGCGGCAGTTGCGATTTCAGGAATTCCAGAACCTCGTCTTCGGAGACGGGGGTGCCGGGCCGGATTGTATAAACGAGCAACGGACGTTCATCCCATTTCGGGTGCGCAAGACTGATCGCTGCGGCCATATCCACGTTGGGGTGTTCAATCGCAGTATTTTCCAGTGTGATCGAACTGATCCATTCTCCGCCAGATTTGATGATGTCCTTCGTGCGATCCGTGATCTGCATGTAGCCAAGCGGATCGATTGTCGCGACATCCCCGGTGTCGAACCAGCCATCCTCAGTGGTCACCGGTTTCTCATGTCCGAAATACTGGTTCACGACCCAGGGCCCGCGGATCATCAGCCGGCCGCTGGCCTGTCCATCCTGCGGCAGTTCGTTGTCAGCCTCGTCCAGCAGTTTCAGGTCTACGCCGAAAGGGATGCGCCCCTGCTTTTGTGAAAGAAGACTTGCGCGGTCTTCATCTGGCAATGCGGCTGCCGTACTGGTCAGAGTCGAGATTACCCCCATGGGGCTCGTTTCCGTCATGCCCCAGACCTGAACGACTTCCACGTCAAGCGCTTCTGCAAAAGCGCGTTTCAGGTCAGGCGGTACGGCGGAGCCTCCCATGAAGATCCGCTTCAGCTTCGGCAGGCGCCGCCCCTGATCCGCAGCGGCATCAAGTACGGTTTTCCAGATCGTCGGCACGCCCCAGGCAAGCGTGACACCTTCGGCCTCGCAGAGATCGAGCAGAGAGGCGCCATCCAGCCTCGCCCCAGGCAGGACGAGCCGGGCACCATTCATTGGCGCTGTCATGGGCAGGGCCCAGGCTGTGGCGTGATACATGGACGCGCAAGGCAGGATGACGTCGGTTGGCGCGATGTTGAAGTTTCCGGGAGCGCTGGCTGCCAGCGCGTGGATCAGGCAGGAGCGGTGGGAATAGAGCACGCCCTTGGGATCGCCGGTTGTGCCTGACGTGTAGCAGAGAAATGCGCCGTCGCGCTCTGACAGGCCGGCCGGTCCATCGCTGGGTGTCCCGTCAGCAAAGAAGCTTTCATAGTCCGACAGTGTTGGCGAGCTCTGTGCCGGCGTCTTTTCTGGCTCTCCCAGAACGATGCAAGCACGCATCTGCGGACGGTCCGCAGCGATTGCTTCGGCCTGAGCGGCGAAGGCAGGATCAAAGAACAGAAGGTCTGTCTCAGCCTGCCTGACGGAGAACAGGATCTGTTCCGTTGTAAATCTTGGATTGATCGTGTGGAGAATGTGCCCGGCGGCTGTTACGCCGTAATAGAGTTCCAGATGCCGCCGTGTATTCAGCGCGAGAGAGGCGATCCGGCTTTGTGGCGGCAGATCCAGCGCTTCCAGCGCCCCGGTCAGTTTTTGAACACGCGCCTGTGTCTCTGCATAGGATTGATAACGGGCAGTGCCATCCTCATCCAGTGAGAACAGGTTGAGGCCGCCGTGCCGACGGGCCGCGTATCGGAGAATTTCCGGCACACGCAGTTCTACATCCTGCATCAGATAGTCGGCCAAGGCGCTGTTTCCCCGATTTTTTTTCTTATCATCCTCATTTGCCACGGGAATTTCGCGGACTGCTTGCCTGAGGGGGCCGTTTGTCTTTCCATCAGGCGCACAGAGTGGCGAGGTGTTTTGCGTCCAGACGAATTGGCATTACTGTGAATCTAATAAGAAAAGGGATATCGGGAGGAACTCATGGCAGAGCTGCAAGACAGCGTCTCTCCGCAGGCGCGCCGTATTCTATTGGAAAATGCGAGCTTCAGCGATTTCTGTGAACGCCTGTGCGCGGTTCACTCGAACTGGGAACTGAAACGTCCGGATGTGCCAGGATGCGATGCCGAATTCCGGCATGCACGCATGGGCGACACGGATTTTACCGATGTCCAGGTCGGGTTCGGCTTGTCCGGACAGCGCACAAACAGCCAGATCCAGCGCGCCAATGACGTGTTTTTTGGCGTCATCCTCATGCTGGCCGGGGGGCAGCGGTTAATTCAGGATGGCCAGGAGATCGACCTTCAGCCTGGAGACATTTCGGTCTGGGATGCTTCGCGCCCGGCGCAGTTCAGTTCTACGGGCAGTGTGCGGCAGATCTCGGTCCTTGTTCCTCATAAAAAGCTGAAGCTCTATTCTTCCAATATCGAAGATGTCTGCGCCCAGCGTATCAACGGCCGATCCGGACTCGGACTTCTTCTCGCCTCGCATCTTCAGGCACTCAGCGTGGTCCTCTCCACGTCCGACGACATTGACCATGCCAGTACCGAAGCTGCCACACTGGATCTTGTAAGCGCAGCCATCCGCCCGGACAAGGCGGGGGATTACAAGTCGTCAATTCACAAGACGATGCTTCGCCGTGTTCAGGATTACATCATCAACAATCTTCGCGATCCAAATCTTTCGCCTGCGACGATCGCTAGTGTTTTCCGGATCAGTCCCAGGTATCTGCACAAGCTGTTCGAAGCGTCAGACTACACTTTGTCTGAGTGGGTTTTGCAGCGACGCTTGCTCGCTTGCCAGTCATCTTTGAAAGATCCCGCGCTCAATCACATGACGATCACTGAGATTGCCTTCAACTGGGGTTTCAACAGCGCGCCATATTTTTCCCGTGTGTACAGACAAAATTTCGGTACGACACCGAGCGGCACAAGGGCGGCCCAGAACGAATTCGGTGGGAAATAAGTTCAGGGGGCTGGCAGTTTCCATTGAGAAAATGGAAAGGGGACCGCGCCGCTCTCGCTGCGCAGTCCCCTTCATGCTCGCTTATGTTACCTCACCGTTTGGTGTGTGACGTGGCTATCTCTCATTGCCAAAGCGATAAGTCAGGCTCACGCCATATGTGCGCGGGTCACCATACACCAGTTCGTCGAAACCGAAGTCGGCGACATCGAACGCATCGACGACATATTCTTCATCCGACAGGTTCTTGACGAACGCTGCAAGCTCCCAACGCGCGTCATCCGGTTGCAGGGCCAGACGGGCATTGGCGATCCAATAGGCGTCTTGTCCGATACGAGCGGTGTTCTGCGTATCGAAATACTGATCGCCCGTATAAGACGCATCCGCGCTGGCAACGAGGCCGAGGTCTCCCCAGATTGGTCCGGTCTCGTAGCGTCCACGGGCCACAAGGCTCCATTCCGGGGCGGCAACCATCGTATTGCCGGAGAAGTCCTGCCCGATCGGGGTGACGAAGTCTGTATACTCGGCATCCAGATAGGTTGCTGCGAGGTCCAGCTGAAGGCCGGTGAGCGGAACGCTGGTCACGTCAAATTCGAAGCCTTTGATTTCGGCTTCCTTGGCATTGAACAAGGTTTGCGTCGGCACGGCACCCGGCGCGAGACCGAAGACCTGGAGATCGGAATAGTCATAGAAGAAGGCCGCTGCGTTGGCGCGCAGGGTTCTGTCGAACCATTCGGACTTGATGCCTGCCTCGTACGCCATCAGTTTTTCGGGTTTGACGACAGAGGCTTCGATCGGATCCGATGTGGCGCCTGTATTGAATCCGCCGCTCTTGAACCCGCGGGAAACGGATCCGTACAGCATCACTGCATCGGTGGCGTCATAGGAAAGGGCCGCGCGGAAAGTCGGCTCCTCGAAGTTGATCTTGTCGGTTCCGAAAGCTGTTGCGTCCAGCAGTGTCGCATAGACCGGGTTCTCGCCATCCAGAGGCACTGCGTTCACAGGGCCGGCATACGCAACGTGATCCAGCGTACGTTCTTCCCAGGTGAAGCGGGCGCCCAGCGTTGCCGTCAGGCGATCGGTCAGCTCATAGTCCGACTGGGCAAACACGGCGACTGTATCTGTCTTCTGTGTGTAGAAGCGATCCGTCCGGAGAATGAAATTCACGGCATCGAAGTAGGGATCAGCCGGTGTCGGATTGGCGTCAGCGAGGAGTTCGAAGGAATCCTGTCCGTTCAGTTCGTCCTGCAGGTAGAATGCGCCAAGGATCAGGCTCATCGGCCCGTCCCATTCGGAGGCCAGGCGGAATTCCTGGCTGAACTGTTCTGACCCGTCTTTGATATATTCTTCGACCAGGCGGTTCGGCGATGCATCGACTTCCAGGATCGCTTCACGGTCGGTGTCGAGGTAGCCCGTGACAGAAGTGAGCGCCCAGTTGCCGAGGTCCCACTCCACTTGAAGGTTTGCCGTAAACGCTTCGACGTCTTCGGGCGTGTGCTTCAGGTTTTCCGCGCCGGAATAGGGGGCCGCATCGTCGGTATAGCCGAAGGCATCGGCGCAGATCGCCGCGCCACGGCCACCGCATACGCCGTCATAGTCGGTCAGGCCATATTCGCCAGTCGCGAAGTTGATGAGACCCTGGCTTTCATAGGAGCGCGATGTGGCACTGCTTTTGCCGTACTCCAGTTTCCCGAGAATGCTGAGATTGGAGGTCGGCTCCAGCAGCATTTGAAGGCGGCCGGCCTGAAAGTTGACGTCGTTCTTTTTTGTGCTGGTGCCATCAGGGAACGAAATATCTCGCGTTCCGTCACGCGTATTGGAAACGCCGGAGATGCGGAACGCCAGCTTGTCGCTCACAGGGAGGTTTACGGCGCCTTCGAAATCCAGCTGATTGAACCGGCCGACCGTTGCGTTGACGTAGCCGCCCTGTTCGAAAGCCGGCCTTTTCGTGTGAACGCTCAGCACGCCGCCCGTCGTGTTGCGGCCATAGAGCGTTCCCTGCGGACCTTTGAGAACTTCGATACGGTTCAGATCGAACAGTTGAAAAAGCTGCCCCGTGGTCGAATTGTAGAACATGTCGTCAATCATGACGCCAATCGCGCCGCTGTTGGCGGGATTGAAGTCATTGATGCCGACACCGCGGATGAAGATCGTGGGATTGGAGGCGGAGAAAGAAGATTTGATCTGCAGGCCGGGAACCTGCTGGGCGAGGTCTTCGCTGGTGCGGTAATCCCCTTCGGTCAGCATGCGTGCATCTACGGATGTGACGGTGACCGGCACATCCTGCTGGGATGCCTCCCGCCGCTCTGCCGTGACTTCGACAGTCTGTAGAACGCGGCTCCTTGTGTCTGCCTGCTCCGTTTCCTGTGCAACGGCAGGCGCTGCTGCCGACAAGGCAATCGTCGATGCAAGCCCCATCACGAAGGGCAGCCGGTCAAATTTTTTCATTCTTCTCTCCCTTATCCGCCTCACGACCACATCGGCGATTGACGGTATTAAAATGGAAGCTCTTCGGGCTTCATTTGCACGAAGACACTTTTCTTCAGTGTGTATTCGTCGAGGACATCCCAGCCGTTCTCGCGGCCGATGCCGGATTGCTTGTAGCCGCCGAAGGGGATCTGCGTCGGCTGAGCCTGGTAAGTGTTGATCCAGAACATGCCCGTCTGAACATTGGCGGCGACGCGGTGCGCACGTGTCAGGTCTTTCGTGACTACGCCGCCGGCGAGACCATAGTCAGACTGATTGGCGCGGGCGACGACCTCGTCTTCGGTTTCGAATTTGAGGACACTCATGACCGGGCCAAATATCTCTTCACGGACATGTTCCATGTCATCCGTGCAATCGGCGATGACGGTGGGGGCGTAGAAGGCACCATTCTCATGCCCGGGCACGTCCGCTCTGTGACCGCCACAAACGATTTTTGCGCCGGCGTCGCGGGCGCGATCAACAAAGCCGCTCACCACACCGAGATGGTCCATGGAGATGAGTGACCCGATCTGGGTTTCGGGATCTGCCGGCGAGCCGACTCTCAACAGTTTCGTACGCTTCACGATTTCATCCAGCACGGCATCATAGATGCTGGAATGAATGAACACCCGTGTGCCATTGGCGCAGATTTCGCCCTGGGTCAGGAAGTTTGCATACATGGCGAGCCGGGCGGCATGTTCCGGGTCGGCGTCCCCGAAAATGATGAGGGGGGATTTGCCGCCGAGTTCCAGCGACACTTCCTTCAGGCGCGGGGAGGCGGCTTCCATAACCTTGCGGCCGGTAGGGGCGCTGCCGGTCAGCGAGACCTTTTCAATAGCCGGGTGGGCGGCCAGGGCGGCGCCGGGATTGCGTTCGCCCTGCAGCACATTGAACACGCCGGGCGGCATGCCCGCTTCGATATAGATTTCCGCCAGGTGCACGGCATTGATCGGGGTCAGTTCCGACGGTTTGAAGATCATCGCATTGCCGGCGGCCAGGGCAGGGGCTGACTTCCAGCAGGCAATCTGCAGGGGATAGTTCCAGGCACCGATACCGGCGCACACCCCGATGGGTTCGCGGCGGGTATAGTAAAAACCGTAGCCGAAATCCTGATACTCCCCGGCGATGCTGCCGGCGAGGTTGGCGTAATGCTCGATCGCGTCAGCGCCGGTCTGGATATCGACCGCAAGGGCTTCCGCGATAGGCTTACCCGTGTCCTCGACTTCGATGCGCGCCAGTTCGTCATTGCGTTCCCGCAGCAGCTCTGCGGCCTTGCGAAGGATGCGCCCGCGGTCTTCAGCAGGCATGGCGGCCCACACCTTCTGGGCTTCCGTGGCAGAAGCGACCGCGGCTTCGATCTGCGCGGGGCTGGCCTCACGGAACCTGCCGATCTCGCCGCCCGTCGCCGGATTACGGCAGATGAACTCCGTTTCGCCATCACCGGCCACACGTTTGCCGTCGATGAACAAGTCTATGGCGTAGCTCACGTCGCGCTTCCTTTTCCCTTGCGGATATCCGTCTTGTCGATTACCGGTACAAAAAATAACTGCACGTTCAATTACATTTTGTCAATTGCGTACGGCCAAACCATCCCAGGAGGTGCCAGTTCGGCGCTTTGAGGGACTTTTCAGCCGCGCGTTCAGGAAAGGGGAATCATGCGTATTGGATTTATCGGTCTCGGAAACATGGGCGCCAACATGGCCATGGTGCTGTTGCGCTCGGGTCTTGAGCTGAAAGTGCATGACATCGATAAGTCGCGCGCGGATCAGCATATCGACGGCGGGGCCAGGTGGGCCGACACGCCAGCAGACTGTGCCCGAGATGTCGACATTCTCATCACGTCGCTGCCAAAGCCGGATGTGGTCGATCGCGTGATGCGCGGCGAGAACGGCGTGTTCGAAGGGCTCGGCGAAGGCACGATCTGGGTCGACACGACCACAAATGATGCGGGGCTTGTCATTGAACTTGCAGAACAGGCCGCCGGAATGGGCGTGAAGACAGTTGATTCGCCGGTGACCGGTGCAGTCGATGGGGCGCGCCGGGGCGAATTGACCCTGTTCGCGGGCGGAGATGAGGCAGCGCTGGATGTCAGTGAACCCATCCTCGCCCGGATGGGCCGTGTGATCCGGTGTGGCGGGCTCGGCACCGGCAATGCCGTGAAGCTGGTGACCAATTATCTCTGGTTCACGCATGCGGCCGTGATCGGGGAGGGGCTGATGCTCGGCAAGCGGGCAGGCGTTCCGCTGGACGTCCTGTGGGATGCGATCAAGGACAGCGTCGGCGACAGCTTTGTTGCCCGTCATGACGCCCCGTCGATCTTTGCTGGCCACTATGATCCGTCCTTCACGCTGGATCTCTGCCTGAAGGATCTGCGTCTGTGCGCCGCGCTGGCCGAGCGCGGGAATGTTCCGATCCCGATCGGTTCGCGTGTGCGTGAGCGTTTCGCGGACGCTGCCGAAGCCTATGGCGGCGACGTTGGTGAGCTTCATGTTGCCAAGCTGATCGAGGATGCGGTGGGAGAAGACCTGCGCCTGGAAGGTGACTGGCCGGTGCATTGGGAGGCCTGAGGCCTCCCGAACGCGCTACTTTTCGAGATGGGACTGGAGGCAGCCCTGGGCGATTTCATCGGCCATGTGGGATGTCAGCTCCGAGCCGCGTTGTGCGTGAGCAATCCAGAGCCCGTCCACGATGAGCGAGATTTCCGACACAAATGCCTCGGCTTCCTCCGGCGGCATGAGCCTTTTCGCATAACGGTTCAGGCTGCGCCGAAGCAGGCGGTCGCTGAGGCGCTCGATCCGCGAGAAGCTCGGATATGACTGGGCGTGCGCCCAGAAATGCAGCCAGACCGTGCAGAATTCAGAGTTGAAAAGCGCCGGCGCAAATTTTGAAGAGATGACGCCCTGCAGGCGCTCCGTATCCGTATGCGCCTCGGAAACAGCGCGCTGCTCTTCGATCAGGACGAGTTTCAGCAGGTGCCGCATCGTGGCTTCGAACAGGTCACGTTTGTTGTCGAAATGCCGGTAGATCGTGCCGCCAGTCAGGCCGGCGACCGCTGCGATCCTCTGAATAGTCGACTGGGCGTAACCATATTTGTTCACACAGATGATCGTTGCCTCGATCAGGCTTTGCTTGCGCAGCAGTTTTTTCTCGGCACGTCCCATCGCGTTCAGCCTCTGCCCGCCGCAGCGCCGAGGCGCCGCTCAAGATAGCCGAACACGGTTGCCTGAGCGGCTTCCGGGGTGACCGCAGCATTGTCCTGCGCCTTGCGGATCCAGAGCCCGTCGACCATCGCAACGAGCTCATGCACGATCTTTTCCGCATCTTCCCGTTCGAGCAGCTTGCTCAGGGCATCCAGAAGATTGCGGTGAAAACGCTGGGCATTGATACGCTCAAGCCGGGCCAGTTCTTCCGACCGCGCGGTCTCTGACCAGAACTGGAGCCAGACGAAGCAATTGCGATGCGTGTAGAGCGGTTCGGACAGGTTCGCATGGATGATCGCATGCGCGCGCGCCAGCGGCGTGTCGGCCTTGCCGAGTTCGCGCACCAGCGTGTCGCTGATGTCCGACATGAGCTGCCGCATGACGGCGGCAAACAGTTCTTCCTTGGATCCGAAGTGATAATGAATGTTGCCGGCAGACAGTCCGGCTTCCTCGGCAATCCGCTGGGCGGTGGCCTCGTGGAACCCGTACTTGTAGATCGCCGAAATGGTTGCATCGACCAGATGGCTCTGGCTTTCATTCCGGTGGCGGCGTTGGCGTGGCGGTGTCGTCATGACCCCTGTCTGGCGTAAAGTGATGTGCATCGTCTCTCGCACAGGTTTTCATACCGCCAAAGGGAAGACTGTACTGTAAGGCGGTGGAGAACATAGCTAAGCACAAATGTAATTGCTTGACCATTTACATTTTGTGGGCATTTTGCGACTGTGTGTTCTCGTAATGGAAAAGACCGGGAGGGAAACAAATGGGTGCGACCGTGAAACAGCTGCCAGGCTCATCAACTGGCGCGGAGATCAATCAGGCGCTCGAAGAAGATGGCGTTGTCATCATTGAAAACTTCTTCCCGGAGGCGCTGATCAAAGCGCTCAACGAGCAGCTGGAGCCTTACATTGCAGAAAGCCGTCCGCGTGTTCAGAACAACATGTATGACGATTTCCTCGGTGGCTACACCGTGCGCCTTCATGGCATCGCCGCGAAAGCCGATAGCTTTGGTCCCGTACTCACGGATGCGCGCATCCTGGAGGTCATGGACCAGCAGCTGAAGCCGAACTGCACCGACTACCGTCTGAGCGCCGCCGAGCTGATCGAGATCCGCGGCGGAGAGACAGCCCAGCCGATTCACCGCGATGACGATTCCTGGCCGCGCGCGGCTCAAACTGCGGCACCGCTCGTGATCAATGTGATGATCGCGCTGAGCGACTATACGGCAGAGAATGGCGCAACCGTGGTCGTGCCGGGCAGCCACAAATGGGAACCCGGCCGCGAGCCCCAGCCGGACGAGATCACCCAGGCGGTGATGTCGCCGGGGTCGGCAGCAATCTTTACCGGTCAGACCCTGCATGGCGGCGGGAAGAATGTCAGCGGCGTGCCACGGCGCGGGCTGTCGGTCTCCTACTGTCATGGCTGGCTGGTGCCCGTCGAGAACAGCTGGCTCGGGATTCCGCTGGAGAAGGTCCGTGCACTGCCGGAGCGCGCGCAATCCCTGCTTGGCTACGATCTTTATGATGGGACCAGCCGCGGTGGCGGGATCATAAACATGTATGAAGTCGGCAGCCCAAGAGCGCTTCTGGACCAGTAGGAATGGCTGGCTCTCCCGAAATCGGAACGGCGGACTATGTGATCGTCGGGGCTGGCTCAGCCGGTTGCGTTCTGGCGAACCGTCTGTCGGCATCCGGCAAGCATGATGTGGCCCTGCTGGAATATGGCGGCTCGGACATCGGGCCGTTCATCCAGATGCCGGCCGCATTGTCGTATCCCATGAACATGAAGCGCTACGACTGGGGCTATCGCAGCCAGCCGGAGCCGCATATCGGCGGACGGCGGCTGGCCACGCCGCGCGGGAAAGTCCTGGGCGGGTCCTCCTCCATCAACGGACTTGTCTATATTCGCGGCAACGCCAGAGACTTTGACGCCTGGGAGGCTCAGGGTGCGACGGGGTGGAGCGGCCGGCATGTCGCCCCATATTTCCGCCGCCTCGAAAATGTCGAAGGCGCCGATCCGGCCATCCGCGGCACCGAAGGCCCGCTGCACATCACCGTCCCCGAGCAGCAGCACCCGCTCGATCAGGCGTTCATGAACGCGGCGCAGGAAGCCGGTTTTAACAGAACAGAAGATTGCAATGGTCTGCACCAGGAGGGCTTCGGCCCCATGGACCAGACCATCTGGAAAGGGCGGCGCTGGTCGGCTGCGAATGCCTATCTGAAGCCCGCCCGCGGCCGTGAGAACCTCAAGGTCTATCATGGGCTCGCCTGCCGGGTGCTGTGGAAGGGCGACAAGGCGATCGGGGTCGAACTGGTCCGGAAGGGAGAGCGGCGCGTGCTGATGGCGCGCCGGGAGGTCATCCTCAGCGCGTCTGTCTTCAATTCGGCAAAATTGCTGATGCTGTCAGGAGTTGGCCCGAAGGACGAACTCGGCACCCATGGCATCGACATGGTCAGCGAACGCTCCGGCGTCGGAAAAAACCTCCAGGACCATCTGGAAATCTATCTTCAGTCACGGTGCACCCAGCCCATCACCCTGCGCCGCTACATGAACCCGGTCAGCAAGGGCCTTGCCGGTCTGCAATGGCTGCTGACGAAAACAGGGATCGGCGCCAGCAATCACTTTGAGACGGCGGGTTTCGTCCGGCTGGACGAGCAGGCTGACTATCCCGATGCGCAGTATCACTTCCTGCCTGCAGCGATCCGCTATGACGGCACCCAGCCGGTGCAGGCCCATGGCTTCCAGGCACATATCGGGCCGGGACGCACCGCTGCGCGAGGCGAGGTCCGGCTGGCGTCTGCAGATCCGCTGGCGGCGCCGTCCATCCAGTTCAATTACATGTCCAGCGACAATGACTGGAAGGCGTTCCGCGCCTGCGTGCGCCTGACACGGGAGATATTCTCCCAGCCGTCCCTCAGGGCGTACAATGACGGGGAAATCACCCCAGGCCTTGAGTGCATGAGCGATGATGACATCGATGCGTTCGTCGCGCGGGAAGTCGAAAGTGCTTACCATCCATGCGGCACGTGCCGCATGGGCAGCCCGGATGACCCCGGCGCCGTGGTCGATCCGGAATGCCGCGTGATCGGTGTCGAAGGCCTGCGGGTGGTCGATTCCTCCGTGTTCCCCAATATCACCAATGGCAACATCAATGCCCCGACCCTGATGCTGGCAGAGAAAGCCGCCGACCATATTCTGGGAAATGAAATCCTTCCGGCGGATGCAGACTGATGGAACAGGCGAGCGGGACAGGCGCGCTGCAACATTCCGGCCCGGGCCGGGGTGAGGTGCTCGCGGCCATCCTGATCGGCGGCCTCGGCGTCACGCAGGTTGTGGCGATGCCGCTGCTGGCGAGCCTGATTGCGGAGGCTTACGGGGTCCCGGAGATCAACTCCGGCCTGGTCGGCCTCGCCAATCTCCTTGGCACGGCGGCAGGGTCCTTGTGCGTCACCATATGGCTGCAGCGTCTGCCTGTCCGGCTGACATCCATCATTGCCGCCCTCTTGGCGTGTCTGTCGCAGACCGGGGCTGCCCTGATGCCGGACTTCAATGGCGCGATCCTGATGGAAGCGCTTGCCGGGGGCGGCGCGGGCATCCTGCTTGCGCTGTCTGCGGCCATTGTCGGCGCTTCCGGAAATGCAGACCGCGGCTTTGCCTTCATCCTGACCCTGCAGGCCTTGATTGCGGTCATTGTCCTGCTGGCCATTCCGGCGCTCGGCGGAGCGTCGGCGCTGCTGCCGGTCGGCCTGTTCCTGGCGGGCATGCAGCTGCTGCTTGTACCGGCGAGTCTGGCGCTGCGCCGGAAACCGTTTGCTGCGGCCGAGGCGCGTGAGACGGACGAAGAGACATCAATGTTCCATCCGGGCGTATTGCTCAAGGCCGGGTCCTATTTCGTCTTTTCCGCCGCTGTAGGTGTGCTCTGGGTCTTTGCGGGCGTGCTCGGCTCGGTGGCCGGGCTTTCGGATGGCTCGATCGGCCAGGCCCTGGCGGTCGGGAATGTTGCCGCGATCGCCGGGTCGCTGCTGGCCGCGCTCATCACCTCCCGTTTTGGCCGGGTCGGGCCCGTGCTGACGGTCTGTCTTACGGTTGCCCTCAGTGTGCTTCTGTTCACCGACCATATGAGTGTGGGCCATTTCTATGCAGCAAGCGGCCTTTTCCTGTTTGCATGGGGCGGGGGATTGCCGCTGATGATGGGGATTGTCTCAGAAGTCGATCCCACGGAACGCGTAACGTCTCTCTTGCCGGTGCTCGCTTTCGCCGGCATGGGCGTCGGTCCGGCGCTGGTCAGCCTGTTTCCCGAAGCGCATGACCTGTTCCTGCGGGTGTCTGTCAGCACCCTCTTCCTCACCATCCTCTCATTCGGTCTGTTCATTGTCGCGCACCTGTGCTGGCGCAGACAATTGCCCGAAGCCTGACTTTCGTTGCCCCGGTTCGTCGGATTGCCCGCGGGGTGTCCGCCGTTCTCTTCCAATGTTTATGGGAGTGAGAGGCTGGCTTATCCGTCTGACAGGCGGCTGCGCCACACTCCGCCTCATGACGCATCCAACCGATTTCATCACGCACGCTTTTAAGACGATTGCCCGCGCCGTGGCGGAAGCGGGCGTGAATGCGGACCTGTTCAAACAGCCGGAATTTATTCCGAAA
>PACZ01000013.1 GCA_002700305.1 Hyphomonas sp.
ACGCGGGCCTGGTGGCGGCGGACGAGTTCGGCGAAAGCCGCCTCGCTGCCGCGTGCAGCATCTGCTGCCAGGTCCGGATCCGTGCGCATGTCCCGTCCTTCGTCCGTGACCAGAAAGAGGTCAGGCTTTCCGTTCATTGCGACCCGACACCCACAGGCCAAGGTAGGCAAGACCCAGGAAGACCGGGAAGGCGGCAACGCCCAGCATCGGGCGGATCGCTTCGCCTTCTTCCATGCCGATCATCGTGGCGAGGAAAGCAAAGGCAAGACCGGCGGCAATGAACAGCACACCCCGGCGCAGGTCGGCGCGGACCGGGTCATTGGCCAGCGACAGGCGTACCATCATGTCGTCGGACAGGACCTGTCCCTTGTCGATGGCATGGCGCAGCGTTTCATGGATCGTGTTGCGCTTGCGGGAATTGAAATAGCTGACCAGCCATACAATCCCGACGATAGACCCGAACAATATGGCGGGGACAAAGATTTCTTCGGCCATCTCTGGCTCCTTCTTGCAAACTTGCGCGGCGGAATTGCCGCTGTTTGACTGTCAGATGCAGCGAAGGGCCCGAATGGATGCAGGCGGTGTGATTTTTTTTTTGAGAACGGCTAGTTCTGTCCGCCGACCGGGAGGGTGAGGACGGCCACACTGGTCTCGGCGTCTGTCTTCACCTTGTGGGCCGGCAGGGCCTTTTCGCCGCGGGTTGTCTGCGGGGCGAACCGGTTGGTCAGGCGGATTTCGATCTCCGGGCTTTCCGGAAGCGGCTGGTCCAGCGGGATCAGCAGGCTGCGCGCGCCGGCGTCTGGCACGATCACATCGCGGAGTGTCTGCGTCAGAACCGTTTCCGCGCCGCTGCGGATCTCGATGACACCATCCAGCCGGGCATGGGCATTGCCGGTATTGGTCAGGTCCAGCCCGATGGCCGGTTTGCCGTCTTCAGTGACCGTCAGCCGGCTGCCGGTAATTCTCGGGCGGGAGGCGGCCTGGCCAGCCGTGAGGCTGAACAGCGACGCGATCTGGTGTTTCTCCCAGTGACCGGTCTCATCCTTCAGAACGGACGAGACGAGCAGGGCAACGCGGTGATCCCCGGTGCGAGCCAGCTGTTCCGGTGTGGAGAGGCTGACGGCCACCTGTTTCGATTGGCCGGGCGCCAGCGACAGGGTCGGCGCGCCATAACGGGTCCAGCCTGCGGCCGAGGCGCTGCTTTCGCCGGCGGGCGTGAAAACCGGCGCGCCCTCGGCGTCATAGGTCCAGTCTGCCAGTGCCACCGAAACGGAAACGGGATGCGCGGGGTCGAGGTTGGCGATGGTCACGATCTGGCGCATCGGCTGGCCGGGATCGAGTTCCAGTTCCACGCTGGCCGGCTGAAGCCCGACTCGGCCTTGCGCCTCCGCCATGAACGCAGCGCCCCCGGCGGCCAGGATTGCCGCGAGGAAGGTGCGAAATGGCATTTTGGCAGGCATGGCTCAGGTCCCTGAAGGGCCAGCAATTCATGACATCATCGTAAAAGAACCTTACCGCCCGGTTTAGATTTCCCTGCGAACCGGCGCTTGATGGAAACAGGGGGGAAGGCTAAGCGCGAGGGTCCATGGTGAAACTGACTCCCAAAGCAAAGCGCAAGAAACGCAAGCACATCGCCGCCGACCTCTCGACCCGGGAAGGCCGGGCCCGGGCGCGGCGCGAAATGGTCTGGCAGGACCATGGTTTCCTGCGCGCGATCTACCAGAACCTCCACCAGATCTCGCCGGACATGTACCGGTCGAACCAGCCGTCTCCGGCCAAGGTGATGAAATACGCCCGGGAACTGGGCTTGCAGACGATCCTTAACCTGCGGGGCGAAAGCACCAAAGGCTATTATCTGCTGGAAAAGGAAGCCTGCGAGCAGGCCGGCATCACACTGATCGATTTTCAGGTCTTCTCCCGCGATACGCCGACGCGCGAAGCGATTTTCGCGGCGCGCGACCTGTTCGAGACGATCGAATATCCGGCCCTGATGCATTGCAAATCCGGCGCGGACCGGGCCGGGCTGATGTCTGTGCTGTATATGCTGCTCAAGGAAAAAGTGCCGTTCCATCAGGCGACTGAGCAGCTTTCCCTGAAATATCTGCACATCAAACACGGCAAGACGGGTATGCTGGACGCCTTCTTCCAGGCCTATGCCGATTTCAATGCCGGGCTGCCGGAGGACGAGTGGAAACCCTTCCTCGACTGGGTCGCCGAGGACTATGACCGGATGCAGGTCAAAGAGGACTTCCTGCGCGAATTCGGCAAGGGCGTTCAGGTCGACAAGATCCTGCAGCGCGAATAGGCCGCCCACCCGCGACCGCTTCCCCAAATGCCGGATTCATGCTTCGCTCCGCAATCAGTACGGTGAGGGAGACGCCGATGCGTGCAATGACTCTTGCAGGCTGGGTTCTGGCTGCGGCCGGGGCGAGCCTGCTGGCGGGATGCGACGGCATGAAAGACGGGCACGAACAGCTCGTGCGGACCTGCATTGCGGAAGGCGAGGTTCCGGAGACCTGCAGCTGCATCGTCGATGCAATGGAAGCGAAACTCAGCGCTGACCTGTTCAAACGGTCTGCCGTTGCGATCGCCCGCGAGAAACGGCCGGTGGGTGAATACATTCTCAGCCTGACGGATGAGGAGAAGATGCAGTTTTTCGAGGCTGAACAGGAAATGGAAAAGTGCGAATTGTCAGCCGCGGAGGCCGACTGAGCGCGCACGGTAGTGCAATTCTGCACCAGCTGACGGGGGACAGGTTCGTTTCTGACGAGTATTTGCGTGACGAACAGGGTTAATCCCCTTAGATTCCGAATTGCTCCAGAAAGGGGAAGACCATGAAGTTCTTTATTATCAACAGCTTCCGCACGATGATTTATGTGGCCTATATCGCCATCATCGTGTCGGGAATCGCACTCGGCATCTACAACAAGGGCGAATTCACGGGCGAACTCATTGGCCTGACGGGCACGCTTGCCCAGGTGGCCGATTTCGCGGTGTTCACCGTGGGCGGCTGGATCGCGGCCAGTCTGATCTGCGGCCTGATCGTGACGCTGCTCGACATCCGGGACGATATCAACGACCGGCTGCCGGATGCGCGCCGGGACGACTGATCCGTCCTTGCGGGGGTAACGGGGCCGCCGGCGGGAACGCTGGCGGTCTTTTATTTGGCCTTTTATCTTGAAAGGGACCGGGATGAATTCGACACAAGTGGCCGCGCTTTATGTTGGCCTGAACCTCGCGCTTCTGGTGTTGCTGGCGGTGCGGGTTGTCGGGCGGCGGCGCTCGGCGCAGGTCTCGCTTGGCGATGGCGGCGATGATGACCTGTCCCGGCGTATCCGCACGCATGGCAATGCCAGCGAATATGTGCCGGCCTTCATGGTGGGCCTGTTCATGACTGCCGCCATGGGTACGTCCGCCATTCTGGTGCATGCGCTGGGTGCCAGCTTCACGCTGGGCCGCCTGCTGCACGCCTTTGGCCTGTCTGCTTCGAAGATGGCACCGCGGGCGCTGGGCATGCTGCTGACCTGGGTGCCCATGCTGGTGATCGCAGGCTTGCTGGTCTGGCAGGGCAGTTTCTGACCAGGCCGTTTCTGACAGAAGGGATTGCGCCTGCAGAGCCTGCAGGCCATCTAGCGCGCATGGCTGATTTCAGAATTCCACCGGCAGACCTCCTCGCCGGACTTATCGAACAGTGCCGCAAAGCCGGTGCAGACGCAGCAGACGCCCGGATTGGCGAGGCCGATGGCGTTGGCGTCGCGGTGCGGGACGGCAAGCTGGAAAGCATCGAGCGTGAGGAGAGCGTGTCCGTCGCGCTGCGCTGTTTCTACGGCAAGCGGCAGGCACACGTCTCCAGCGCGGATCTCTCACCGGACGGCCTGAAGATGCTGGCCGAACGCTGTGTCGCGATGGCGAAGGCGGTGCCGGAAGACAAGTATTGCGGCCTGCCGGACGCCTCCATGCTGGCGGCAGGCGATCTCGACATGGACCTGTCGGGTGAACCGGAAATGCCGGCTGAAGCGCTGGAAGAGCGTGCGCTGGCCGCGGAAGCCGCTGCGCTGGCCGTTCCGGGCATCAAGACCGTGGCTGGGTGCGGCGCCTCCTGGAACCGCTCAAAACGCTGGGTCGCTGCATCGAACGGCTTCTCCGCCTGCAAGACCGGTTCATCCACCAGCCTCGGCCTGTCCGCCGTGGCGGAGAAAGACGGCAAGATGGAGCGGGACTATGATTCCTGGTCCGTCCGTTTCTCGAAGAACATGCCGCTGCCGGAAGACATCGGCAAAACGGCGGGGGAGCGCACCATCGCCCGTCTCGGCGCCCGCAAGCTCGGCACCCGCAAGGCCGCCGTCATTTACGACCGGCGCGTGTCTGCCAGCCTGGTCGGCGCGCTGCTGGGAGCGATTTCCGGCCCGTCCATCGCGCGCGGCGTGTCCTATCTGAAAGACCGGATGGGCGAGCAGGTGTTCGCCAAGGGCGTCTACATCACCGATGACCCGTTCCGCGAACTGGGCATGGGATCGCGCAGCCATGACGGCGAAGGCCTGCCGGTACGCGAAACGCACCTGATCGAGGATGGCCGCCTGACAACCTGGCTGCTGAACACGCCGTCTGCGAAACAGCTGGGTCTGGAACCGAATGGCTTTTCCTCGCTCGGCTTCGGCGATCCGCCCGGTGTGACCACATCCAACATCTATCTGCGCGCCGGCGAGAAGACGCCGGAAGAGCTGATGGCCGGGGTCGGCGAAGGCCTGCTGGTGACCGACATGTTCGGTCCGTCGATCAATCCGAATACGGGCGACTATTCCGTCGGCGTTGCGGGATTCTGGTTCGAGAATGGCGAGATCGCCTATCCGGTGTCAGAGGTGACCATTGCCGGTGATTTGCCTTCAATGTTCTCGCGCCTTGTGCCGGCCTCGAACCTCGAATTCCGCGGCACGCGCGATGCGCCAAGTCTTCTGGTGGAAGGAATGAGTCTTGCGGGCAGCTGAGCGGACGCTCCTCGAAGACATGGACACGATGCGGGCGCTTGCCCGTGAAGCCGGCGAGCTGGCGGTCTCCTATCAGCGCAGGGGCCACAAGACCCGCGTCTGGCACAAGCAGGGCGGCAGCCCTGTCACTGAAGCGGACATCGAAGTGAACCGGCTCTGCGCCGCGCATCTTCAGCGCGCCCGGCCGGAATATGGCTGGCTGTCGGAAGAAACGACCGACAGTCTCGATGCACGGCAGAAACAGCGTTGCTGGGTGGTCGATCCGATCGACGGCACGCGCGCCTACATGCGCGACGATCCGAACTGGTGCGTTGCCCTCGCCGTGATCGAGGAAGGCCGGGCGGTCGCCGGCGTGCTCTATGCGCCGCGGCAGGACCGTTTCTACGAAGCCTGGCAAGAGGGCGGGGCTTTCCTGAACGGGCAGGCGATCCGCGTGTCGTCCTGTGTGGCGGAGTCAGGCTGCCGGCTGATCACCAATGAAGGCATGATCGATCACCCGGCCTGGCCGGAACCGTGGCCGGATGTGGTCATCGCCCGACCCAAACCGAACTCGACCCTGTTGCGCATGGCACTGGTTGCGACCGGGGAATGGGACGCAACGGTGACGCTGGCGGGCAAGTCCGACTGGGACCTTGCCGCCGGGACAGTGCTCGTCGAACAGGCAGGCGGCGTGGTGACCACCCACAAGGGGGAACGCCTTGTGTTCAATCAGGAAGTTCCTGCGCAGCGCAGTGTCATCGCGGCTGGCGTCCGGCTTCACCCTCTGTTAGTGCGCAGGACAGAATTTGTGGGTATACCTGACCCACAGGAAAGGGCGGCCAGCGCCGCCACAACCACGGAGCAAAAGACCATGGGCGACGCCCCGAAAAGCCAGCAGCAACTGCTGCACATCGTCTTTGGCGGTGAGCTGAAGGACGTAACCGGAATCGAATTCGAAGACCTGTCCAAAATGGATTTTGTCGGCGCCTTCCCGAATTACAAAGATGCGTATGACGCCTGGAAATCAGCGGCGCAGCGCACGGTGGACCATGCCGAAATGCGCTATTTCATCCTGCATGCCCACAAGCTGCTGGACCCGCTGACGGGGGATCACCATCACGTCTGATCCGGAACAACCGAAGGCGCAGCGGGGGAGCCTGCGGAGATTGTTCGCGGCCTATTTCCGGCCGCACCTCGGCTGGTTCGTCGGCGGCACGCTGATGGCGCTGGGCACATCCTTGTGTGCCATGGCCTATACCTATGTGCTGAAGCTGATGGGCGACCGGCTGGAGGCCAGTTTCGGCGAAACCGGCAATGCCGATTCCGGCTGGATCCTGCATATCGGCGCAGCCATTGTCGCCCTTGCCGCGGCGCGCTCGCTGACGATGTACCTGATGACGCTGCTGAACAATACCGGCGTCCAACGCGGCCTCGTCACCATGCAGGCGCATGAGTTCGAATCGCTGATCGACGGTGATTTTGCGCGGTTTTCCGAGGACGCATCCGGCGGCTTCGTCTCGCGCTTTATCAATGACGTGAACGCGATCCGCGACGCGGCCCTGCGCTTTGCCAACAATTTCACCAAGAGCACGGCCACGACCATTGGCTGTCTCGGAGTGATGGCCTGGATCGACTGGCAGCTGACCCTGCTGATCCTCGTCGCCTATCCGATTGCCTTTGCGCCGGTCATCAGCCTCGGTAACCGGGTGCGCAAACGCTCCCGCAAGGCGCAGAAACAGGTTGGCGAGATGACCTCGCTCCTGTCCGAAGGGTTCCAGTCGGCGCGGGTGATCAAGGCCTATGGTCTAGAATCCTATCAGAAGGGCCGCGCTCGCGGCGGCTTTGCCGAACGCTCGCGCCTGTTCCTGAAAGTGCTGGCTGACCGGGCTGCCGTCGACCCGATCCTTGAGATTGCAGGCGGCGTTGCGCTGGCGGGCATCCTCGGCTTTGCGGCATGGCGTATTTCCGAGGGCCAGATGTCGCTTGGCGACTTGCTGGCCTTCATTGCGGCCCTCGGCGTGGCCTCGCCGGAGATCCGGGCGCTCGGCACGCTGAACTCGGTGGCGCAGGAAGGCGGCGCGGCAGCTGACCGTGTGTTCGAGATCATCGAGGCAAAACCGGTCATGGCTGATAAGCCAGGGGCAGGGCGCTTCGGCAAGGTGTCTGGCGACGTCTCCTTTGAGGATGTCACCTTCTCCTATCCGGACGGGACGCCGGCCCTGAAGGGATTGAGCTTCAAGGCGGCGCCGGGCGAAACGGTCGCCATTGTCGGCCCCTCCGGTGCCGGCAAATCCACCATCTTCAACCTGCTCCTGCGTCTCTACGATCCGGCGAGCGGCACAATCCGCGTGGACAATCAGGACATCCGCGACATGACGGGCGAAAGCCTGCGGGCAAATATGGGCCTCGTGGCGCAGGATTCGGCGCTGTTCGATGACACGGTGCAGGCGAACATCGCGCTCGGCCGGCTCGGCGCCACCAAGGCTGAAATTGAAGTCGCGGCCCGCGCCGCCTTCGCGCATGAGTTCATCATGGACCTGCCGCAAGGCTACCAGTCGCCTGCAGGCGAGATGGGCCGGAACCTGTCCGGCGGCCAGCGCCAGCGTATTGCGCTTGCCCGGGCCATCCTCCGCAGCGCGCCGATCCTGCTGCTGGACGAAGCGACCTCCGCCCTGGATGCTGAAAGCGAGTCCCGCGTTCAGCAGGCGCTCAGCGATTTCAGCCGCGGGCGGACCGTCCTGATCATCGCCCACCGCCTGTCCACCGTCCGGGCCGCTGACCGCATTCTCGTGGTCGAGGATGGCCGCGTGGTGGAGCAGGGCACGCATGACAGCCTGCTGGCCTGGGACGGCGCCTATGCCCGCCTCGTGAAGCTGCAACTGAGCTGATCACCGTCCTCTCTTACTCCCCCGCTTCGCAGGGGAGAATGAAGACGGCTCGAAACGCATGACAAACAAAAAGCCCGCGAAGCAGGCTTCGCGGGCTTTTCTGTGTCGTTCGCCGGAAGGGACCTTAGTTGGTCAGGGCCTTCTCGATTTCACGAGCGGCTTTCTCGAACTGGTCGACAGCCGTGTCACCAGCGAGCAGGCGGCGGGCCGCTTCGGTCGCGGCATCTGCAGCGGCGCGGCGGACTTCCTCAGTCGCTTCTGCTTCGGCGCGTGCAATGCGGGCTTCTGCAAGCGCTTCACGGCGGGCGAGACGCTCGGCGATGTCCTTGCGCGTCTCTTCCATGATGCGCTTGGCGTCGGCCTTGGCCTGTTCGATCATGGCCTCGGCTTCCTTGTCGGCGTCCTGAGCCTTGCGCTCAGCGGCAGCGAGCGCATCAGCGGCCTGTTCGCGGAGGCTAGCGGCTTCTTCCAGTTCCTTGCGGATGGCGTCTGCGCGGGCATCAAGGCCACCCAGAACCGTCTTGAAGGCACCCATGCGCCAGGCAATGGCAACGAAGCCACACAGGGCCAGGAAGGCGGTGAAGGTGACAGGGTCGGTCGCGGCATAAGCCAGGCCGCCCAGGAAGCCGCCACCGCCATGGCCGCCAGCGGCGCCATGTTCGGTTTCAGCGGCAAAGGCCGGCAGGGCCGATGCAGCAATGGCTGAGAAGAGGACGATGCGTTTCATGGTCTTACTTCTTCTCCATCGCGGCAGAGACGGCAGACTTCAGGTCGCCGGCAGACGCCTTCAGACCGAACCGGGCGGTCATGGCCTCGGCGGTATCGACAGCGATCTGCTCGACATTTGCCATTGCGTTCGAACGAAGCGTCGCAATGCGGGCATCGGCCGTTTCGAGTTTCTTGGCGATCTCGGCATCGACGCGAGCGGTTTCGGCGGCCATTTCGGCCTCCATTTTCTCGCTGGCCTTCTCCGAGGTTTCGCGGGCCTTGCTACGGGCCTGCGCGACACGCAGTTCGAGGGCCTGCTGGGCTTCGGTGGCCTGATCGTTCAGGCGGGCCGCCTGATCGAGATCCGAAGCGATCCGGTCAGAACGCTTTTCCAGCGTGTCGGACAGTTTCGGCAGGATCCAGCGCGACATTGCCAGGTACAGCGTCGTGAACAGGATGACGAGCCAGAACAGCTGGCCCGGCATATGCCAGGTCTCGAACGGCGGGAAAGCCGGCGGTGCGTCGTCCGGCGTGTGCCCGTGGGCAGCGCCTTCAGCAAGCAATGCGATCAGCATCAGGTTACCTCTGCGTCGGAATACGACAGGATCGGGCCGGCCGGCAAGAATGCCGCCGGCCCGTTCAGGATGTGCGTCGGTCTATTAGACGACGAACAGGATCAGGATGGCGACGAGGAACGACAGGATGCCGAGAGCCTCGGAGAGGGCCATACCGATGAAGAGGTTGCCGGTCTGCTGCGGAGCAGCGGACGGGTTGCGCATCGCGGCGTCGAGGAACGAGCCGAAGATGTTGCCCACACCGATTGCAGCACCGATCATGCCGAGCGTTGCGAGGCCAGCGCCGACATATTTGAGGCCGAGGGTGATATCGCCTTCCATTGGGTGTCTCCTTGTTGGAATGCTTAAGGTTTCGATAGTTTGCCGCCCGTGAAGCGTGTTCGGTGGGAGGCGTCAAGCGGTTTTGGTGCGGCTGAGACGCCGCACCGGCGAACAGGGTCCTAGTGTGACGGGTGCAGCGCGTCGTTGAGATAGACGCAGGTCAGGATCGCAAAGACGTATGCCTGAAGACCGGCAACCAGGAATTCGAGAGCGTTGAGCGCCACGCCCATGGAGAAGGCGAGGATCGCCACCGGAACGTAGGCGATGCCCGCGCCGATCAGCGTGACAGCGAAGCCGGCAAACAGCTTCAGCATGATGTGGCCTGCCAGCATGTTGGCGAACAGACGCAGCGCCAGGGTCAGCGGACGGGCAAAGAACGAGATGACCTCGATCGGCACAAGAAGGAAGTAGATCAGGAACGGTGCGCCGGACGGGGCAAACAGTTTGAAGAATTTCAGACCGTTCTTGTAGAAGCCGTAGCCGATCACGATGGAGATGACGAGCAGGGCGAGCGCAGCCGTCACGATGATGTGGCTCGTCGTGGTGAAGGCATACGGCACCATGCCGATCATGTTCGCGAAGAAGATGAAGAAGAAGAGCGTGAAGACGAACGGGAAGAATTTGAGGCCTTCCTCGCCGGCTGCGCCGCGCACCATGTCAGCGACGAAGCCATAGCCGAT
>PACZ01000014.1 GCA_002700305.1 Hyphomonas sp.
CTGATGAATCACCTCGGCGAAACCAGCCCGCTAAGGTGAGGAAGCGCCAAAAACTCCAGCCCCGAATGAGGGCAATTTTGGGAGCGGTTCACTTGCGACAGACTCTCCATTCAAATGCGGGACCAGACGGGGCTCAGGTCACCAGGTACAAAGAACTCTGCTCGATGGGAGACTACGGTGCCGGGCCGGAATTGAGAAAAGTCAACCGTGAAGGCGAGTTCCAGAGCAAACTACTGCAAGCATAAAGCCGCCTTTCAGGAAGGAACAGGCCAATGAAATTTTCCATCCTTTTGCCAGCAACAATGGCTTTGCTGTTGATGGCTGCTTGTAACAAGCCGGAAGCAAATCAGCCGACGAGTGAAGTGTACGCGCCTCAACCGGAACCGCCGAATGAGACATCAGGTTCCGGCTCGGGAGGGACTGCTGAAACGGTGGAGCCGGGGCTGCCGTCTTCAGAAGAGCCTGCCGCTCCGCCTCCGGAAGAAGAGCCCCTCCCGGATTCGGAAGGCACGGCTCCGGCTTCCGCGGAAACTTCTCCGCCTGTACCCGGCGACAGCGCGTCCCCCGCACCTGCTGACACATCGGAGGCGCCTGGTGAGGTTCCGCCTGATGGGCAAGAGCCACCTCAGGATTAGTCGCGGCAAGAGCCCGCCCCAAGGTAGATGTCTGCCCCGGCTTGGGGCAGCATCAATGGGCGCCGGAAATGGCGGCGAAAAACAAGTGCTTCCGGTCGTCAAAGTGCCCTGCCATGCGCACGAATGCATAGCTCACTGGCGCGCAACTGGCGCGCAAAATGCGGATTTTAACGTCATTTCCTGACAATCCATGATCTCGAGAAAACCCTAGTGCTCTGTAATTAAAGCATTTAGGTGATTGCCGTATTCTTGTTCCGATTTTTGTAATCAGAGGGTCGCGGGTTCGAGTCCTGCAGCCGGCACCATGGGAATTTCCCGGCATCCCTGGATCAAAGCTTCTCCAATCTGCGCGAAAGTATTGCGCTGGCGACATCTAGCCTGTGTAGTCTTCTGTTCCAGATGGGGAGAGGTGACGGCGTTGAGTGAACCAGATGGCACGATAATGACCGAGCGGATGGACTGGGATAATATGCGCGTGTTCCGCGTCGTTGCGGAACTGGGCAGCATGAATGCCGCTGCGCACCGTCTCCAGGAATCCGCCCCCACCATCGGGCGCAAGATCGACCAGCTGGAAAAGGACCTCAGCACGGTCCTGCTTGTGCGGACCACGCGCGGGGTGGAGCTGACGGATGCCGGCCGGATCGCCCTCAGCCATATCCATGCAATGGCCGAGTCGGTGAACGAAGTTTTCGAGCATGCCGGTCATCGCGACCGGGATGTTGAGGGCCGTATCGTGCTGGCGACCGGTGACGGCCTCGGGCCTTACTGGATCGCGCCGCGCCTGCTGCAATTTCAGGCGATGAATCCCAGGGTCCAGTTGCGGATGCGCGTGGTGGACAGGGTGCCGGACCTGATGGAGGGCGAGGCGGACATTGCCATTCAGTTTACCGAGCCCAAATCGCCGGAAATCATCGGCCGGAAGCTGGGCGTGCTCCATTATATGAGCTTCGCCTCTGAGGCTTACCTGGAAGAGGTCGGCCAGCTGCCGAACAGCCTGTTCGAATATTATCGCTACAAGACGATCCTTCATGAAGGCTATGTCCACCAGATCGAGCGCTGGGCGCCGCGGGTGGCTGAGCTGAAGAAGATGATCGATTATTCGCTGGTGACCAACTCTGCCGCGGCAATGATCGAGGTCTGTGCGAATGGCGGCGGTATCGCGGTGCTGCCATCCTATCTGGGGGAGTTGGACAGCCGGCTTCAGCCGCTGAACCTGCCCGAGATTGCCCCGATCCAGTTCTGGCTGACCTACACCGAACGTGTCCGCCGCCTGCCGCAGGGCCAGGCTGTGCTGGACTGGCTGTGGACGATTTTCGACGAGCGCCGGATCGCCTGGTTCCGGGATGCGTTCGTGCATCCTGAGCAGGTGAAACGCGGTGCGGGATCGCAAATCGCCCGGACTTTCTAGGCGAGCCTGAAAGCCGGGCGATCAACGAATATCCGAGAGGCAGATCAGTCGGCCGACAGCGCCTTGAGCACGCGGGCCATGGCGCCCAGCTTTTCCACCGAATTGGCGCGGTTGACCCAGGAGTGGCACTCGTTACGGGCCTTTTCCAGCGGATCAGGCGCGTTGTCCGCATTGGCTTTGGTGTCTTCGAACAGATCGGTGATCTCGACGCGCAGCACGTCAGCGACATTCGACAACATGCCGGCGCTCAGGCGGTTGGTACCGGTTTCGTATTTCTGCAGCTGTTGGTGAGAAATACCCAGTTCCGTGCCGAGTTCGGCCAGGGTCATGTTGCGATCGAGACGAAGTTTGCGAATTTTTTCTCCAACCATCTGGTCGATTGCGGTTGGGGCGCGGGATGTAGTCTGTCGGCGAGCTGGCACTTTTTCTATGTCCTCAGAAGTTTACGGATTTCTGATTGGAACGTGTTCTCTCTAAGGGTGTAGAAGCAACTTTGGTGCTTATAAAAAAAATGAAAGACCAACCCGGTCAGGCTGTAAGGTAGCGAATGTTATATTTTGGAAACAGGGACAAAAGTCCACCCTAATCATCTATAAATACACGCTTTATCCCGAAGGGTGCGGGCGGTCCGCTAGCGGGGGCTGTTCTTGTATAAGTTGCTGTCGCGACAGGACTTTTGGGGCGGTGTCAGTAGTCTTTTTTCCACCGGATGGAGACTTTGCTCTCACCTGTCGCCGTCGTTTCCGAGGTGACGGAAACCTGTGGCCGCGGCTGCCATTCGACCTCCACAGAGCTACCTTCAGCGCCTGCAGATTTCAGCTCCAGATACACATCATCGCTCAGATATTGGCCAACACCGATCTCGGCGCTGCCTGATTCTGACGTCCCGATCGTGAATCGGTCGACCCCGAGTGCCGCCTGAACCTCGCTGGCCGGGTCAAAACCCGTCGAATTGCCCGACAGGGTCGCGATCGTGTTGGCCAGCTGGGCTGCTTCCAGGGCCGACAGGTCCATCGAAGACCGTCCGAACAGCAGCCGGGAGAGGATTTCGTCCTGTGGCAGGTCCGGGGAGCTGGAGAGCTCGATGACGGGCTTCAGCGGCGACCCGGTCACATTGGCCTGTACCTTGAACCCATTCACCGTACGGTCGGCCGAGAGATTGATCTGGGCGCGGTTGACCGGACCATCGAACGCGATGGTTCCGGTGTCGAACACGAACGGCCTGCCTGCCAGGTCGAGGTCGCCGCGAATGAGCGTCGTCGTGCCGTTGAGGCGGGGAGCGGCCGGCGTACCGGTCAGCTTGAGATCTGCCTTCCATTCGCTGTCGAGGCCGCGGCCCGTCACATAGACGCGGCGGTCGGCATTGATGGCGATGTCGAGGGCGAGCGTCCGGCGCAGGCGGCTGGTGCCCGGCTCGGCAGGCGGGTCGTCCGTCCAGCGCACGTCCAGCGCGTGCGGGCGCGATGAGGGAAGATTGTCGAGCGAATAGCGCGCCTGTGTGATGGTCACGTCGCCAGACAGGTTTCTTGCCTGGGCGCTGTCTGACAGGACGAGCTTGCCCGTGCCACGCGCATTATCGCCGTCACGATTATAGAGCAGCAGGTTCTGGAAATCGGCTTCGAGATCGGTGCGTTCACCGGCGAGGCGGCCGTCCAGCGCGAACGAGCCGCCGCCCGGCGCGCTGGCCCTGCCGGTCACATTCAGGACGCCTCCGTCATAGTCGGCATCGGCAGAGACTGCGGACAGCTGGAAGCCCATGCTGCCGAGTTCGTATGTGCCGTCCCGGAGGCTCGCCTTTGCCTTGTAGGCGGGGGCGTCGAGTGTCCCGGCGAGGCTGGCGGAGGCATCGATCTGGCCGCTGATGTCATGGCCATAGGCGAGAGCGGCCGTCCGCAGCACGGCGAGGTCGCCGGTCAGGCTGGCCTGGCCTTTCAGCGTGGCTGTCCGGTCCGGCGCGACCAGCTTGCCGGCTTCGGCGGTCACCGGCACATCGGCGCTGCCTGTCAGCACGAGGCGGCCGCCATAGTCGCTTTTCAGGTCGATGGAGAGGCTGTTGCGGTTCAGCGTGCTGTCGAGGTTCAGCATGAAGGAAGAGTCGAGCCCCGGCACATCGCTGGCCGCCACGACATGAACCGTGCCGGACGGATCTGCGCCGAACACGCGCAGGTCGCCATGGCCTTCAAGATGGGTCCGGTTGGTCGTGGTCTCGTAGAGCGCGAGCACCGGGCTGAGGTCGATCCCGGTCGCATCGAAGACGAGGCGCGTCTCGTCCCCGCCGCCGGTGAAGCCTGCCTTGAACCGGCCGCTCAGCAGGGAAATGTCGGCGTCGAGTTCCGGCGTCTCGCCCAGCCTCCAGTGGGCCGGCGCGGCGGTGGCGATGGGCTCGCCGAGGGCGGTGCCCGAGAGTTCGAACATGCCGCTCGCGGCGGGTTCGCCGAAGCTGGCCGAGGCGATGAAGGTCAGGTCTGTCGGATAGGTCGGCACTTCGGAAATCAGCCGGGCGCGGATGTCATAGCCTTCCGGGGCATTGCGCAGCGTGGCGCTTGCCTTGTCGAAGACCAGCGCCCGGCCGGGGCCGAGGGCGAGGTCGGTGACGTTCAGGTCTGCCTTCAGGGCGAACGGGTCGTCGCCCTTGCGCTCGAAATGGATGTTGCCCTGTGCTTCGCGGACTTCGCCGCTGCTCCAGGAGAGGGCCGTGCCGTCGACGTCGATATCGCCCGTCAGGTCGCCGGAATCAGCCAGCGAGACGGCGCCGCTGAACGTGCCGGGGCCAAGCGTGCCGGTGAGGCCGGTCAGCTGGGTGAGGCCGTCTGCGCGCACCAGGTTGGAATCTGCCGAAACCGGTTCGCCATCGGCCATGGCGCGCAGGGTGAGCGGGCCGCTGATACGGTTGCCGGCGCTGGTCAGCTTTGCGGTGAGGGCCAGATCTTCGACCTGCCGCCCGGCGCCCGATGCGCTGCCGCCAGTGGTTTCGATGTCATAATCAATGCGGTTCTGGTCATGACCAATCCGGACGACGCCATGATTAAGCGTGACATCCCAGCCACCTGCACTGACCGGGGCGGACTGGTCGATGACTGCGCGCAACTCGCTCGTGCCGGACCAGGCCCAGTCGCCTTTCGCCGTCACCTTGGCGCGCTCGCCGGCCAGCGTCGCCGAGGCGACGTTCAGCGCGCCCGATTTGACCTTGAGCGATGCGTCGAGCTTGGGCGCGGTGCCGGTCAGCTGGAGCAGCGGATGGGGCAGGCCCGCAAAGTCGCTTGCCGCGAGGCTGAACTCCACGGCCGGCCGGGTCAGGCCGCCGGTGACGGAGAATGGCCCTGAGACCTGTCCGCGCATATTGCCGGCCAGCCCGTCGAGCGCGGTGGCGAGCGTGCCGGACAGGTCCAGCATGCGGGCGGAAAGGTCGATCGTGCCATTCGCTGAAAGCCGGCCTTTGGCCAGCGCAGCGTCGGCCTTCTCAAATACGAGCTGGCGGGCGGTGCGGGCGTAATAGCCTTCGGCGCGGAGGGCGGTGGTTTCCCCGAACAGTGGCGCGGCGGCGCTGACATTGCCAAGCAGGCGGGTCAGTTTCAGGTCGCCCGTGAAGCGGATGTCGTCCTGGGCGATGGTGACTTTCAGCGGGCCTTCCGCGCGCTTGAAGGGCAGGGCCGCCTCGCCGCTGACATCCAGCCCGGTCTTGCCCTGCAGCAGCCAGTCCTTGCCGTCCTTTGCCGCAATGCCGGTGAAGGCGAGTTTGCCGGGCTCACCCAGCAGGGGCTGGAGGTCGGTCACTTCCGCGTCGAGATCTGCCGCTTCGGTCAGCGTCCAGTTGCGCGTGTCGATCTTGCTGCGAACCGACAGCGTACCGGCCCGCAGTGACGTCTCCACGCCGAAGGGGGCTTCGCGCCGCCCGGTCGTGCTTTCGATGCGGACGCTGGCGCTGTCGCCGATCAGCGTGACCAGCTGGCGGTCCAGCATGGGCAGGCGCGTGGCGTCCAGATTTGCATTGGCCGTGAGGCGCTTGTCCTTGATCGTCAGCTCTGCCGTGGCGGCGGGCTGGTCGCCGAGGGTCAGCGTGGCGTCGCCCGTGGCGGACTCCGGCGTTCCGGAGGCGGTGGCTTTCAGCGACACGCCGGTGCCGGTGTCGAGACCGATCAGGTTCGCGATCACCCCGTCCGGGGCACCATGAATGTCGGCATCGAGGCTGAACGGGCCGGTGTCGTCCCGGTGCAGGTCGATGAGGAACCGGTCCGTGCCGGCATCGCGCGGCGTGGCGTCGAGCCGGGCGGCGATTGTGCGCCCGTCCTGGTCGAACCGGCCGCTGACATTGAAATGCGCTTCCGGCCCGGCAAAGCCTTCCTGGAAGGCGAGGTCCGGAATGGTCAGGCTGCGGAGCTGTATCCGGATATTGCCGCCGCCTTCAGACGGCGGCTGTTTCTCCGTCACCGGGCGGCGGATGAAATTGAGTTCGCCCGCCGACAGGGCTTTCACATCGACCAGGCCGGAGACCAGCGCCATCGGGGCCCAGTCAACAGAGATGTTTTGCGCCACGACCCATTCGCCGTCCGCATCGCGCACGGCCAGACGCCGCAGGTACATCTTGCCCAGCGGATCGCCGGACAGGCCTTCGGCGTCGATCGTGCCATAGGCACCTGCCTTGCGGCCATCGATCTGCGAGAGCAGCCAGGCGCGGCCGCCATCGCTGGAGATCCAGAGGCGTGCCGAAATCAGCGTCACGATGACGATCAGCAACAGGGCGGCAGCCGCGGACAGCCAGGGATGTTTCCTGATCGGGGAAAGGAATTTGGAGAGGGCTGGCATCAGAAGGCCTGCCCGATGGAGATATAGACCTGAACCGGATCGTCGCCCTCGCGCGGACTGATCGGCGTGGCGATGTCCAGCCGGATCGGCCCGAAGCCCGGATAATAGCGCACGCCGAGGCCGGCCGCGGTGCGCAGGTCGCCAAAGACGGCGCCGAAATCCGTGGACGCTGCGCCGGTATCGACAAAGGCGGCATAGCCCCAGCGTTTGGATTTGCGCCAGCGCAGCTCGAAGGAAGCATCGAACAGGGCTTCGCCGCCGACATAATCGCCATCTGCGTTCTGCGGCGACAGGGACTGGTAGGCATAGCCGCGCACGGTGCCGCCGCCGCCTGCGAAGAACAGGCGGTCTGCCGGCACATCCGTGTCGCCAAGGAAGCCGCCGGCTTCGACACGTGCCGCGGCGATCAGGCTGTCCGTGAGCGAATGGTAGGTCGCCGCATTGGTCAGGTAGCGCGTGTAGACGGCGTTGACCGTCCCGCTCGAGACACTGGGTTCGAGGGTGAGGAACAGGCGGTTGCCGTCCTGCGGGTCCAGCCTGTTCTTCACCGTGTCATAGGTGCCGCTGAGCGGCACGAAGAAGGTCACCTGGTCGATCGGGTCGGACGGACCGGAGCGCGTCAGCTCATACTCGACCGTCCGGGTCACATCGACGAAGGCGCCGGCCGAGATGGTGAAGTTCTTGTTGAAGGGCTGGGACAGGGTGGCGCCGGTTTTGAAACCGGACAGGTCATAGGCGTCCGTTTCCTGCTGGCGGACCCCGGTTTCCAGATCCAGCGTCCGGCCATAGCGGCCGATATTCGGCAGTTCGTAACTGACGGTCAGGTCGCGGCTGAGATTGGCGACGGCGCCATCGACGCGCAATGTGTCGCCGCGGCCAGTCAGGTTGCGCCGCTCCCAGAAGGCGTCCACGCCTGCGCCCTCTGTCGTGGAGAGGGAGGCGCCGATCCCGATGGAGCGGGGTTTTGCTTCCGCCAGTTTCAGTTCCACCGGATAGGTGCCGTCGGCATCGGGTGCCTCGGCGATCTCGATGCCGATGCCGTCATACAGGCTGGACGAACGAAGACGGGTTCTCAGTGTCCGGATCTTTTCAGGCGTGTAATAGTCGCCGGGTTTCCAGCTTCGCATGACACGGACGGCGCGCGGGCGCACACTGGTTTCGTCCGGCAGGACCAGCTCGCCGAGTTTGACGCGCGGACCGGGGGTCAGCTTGTAGGTGACCTCCACCGTCGCGTCCTGCCGCGAGGCCAGCACGTCGATGTCTGCGCTTTCGGCAAAGGCATAGCCGGCATCCCTGAGATGGTTCAGCAGCACCTTGTCCATCCGCTCGATGGAGCTTGTGTGCGCCGGGCCGCCGATCAGCAGGCCTTTCTGCGCCTTGTCGAGTTCCGCGCGGGTCTTGTCGTCCACCTCGCCATCATAGTCGACCGAGACCGAGGCGATGCGGAACCGCTTGCCGGGGATGACGTCGATGCGGGGTGTGGTGGCCGCACTGTCGATCCGCCGGGGAATGGCGCTGGCGGCGAGATAGCCCTCGGAGGCGAGGAATTCCTCGACGGTTCCGGCGGCGCTGTCTGCCCGGCGGCGGGCTTCCAGCAGGGAGGCGGGTGGCGTCTTGTAGGTCTGCAGAACGGCTTTGGTGCGGTCGGCGAGATGGTCCGGCAGGCCGTCCATGGAGGCGGCGGCATACTGGGGGCCGGTTACGCCATTGCCGCTCGCGTTTCCGCCCAGAAGCGCGCATGCCGAAAGGGTGCCCGCCAGCGCGAGGCTGGCAGCACGACGGGCAAGGCCCGAACCCGTCTGGCGGGGGCGAGAAGGCATGTGTCGGCCGGCCATTGATTTAACCATGCGAGTTCTGGACCAAATTCATCGGTATTTCATGAATATGGGAGCTTAGATTGCCTGAATCTCACATGAATTGCGGTAACTTCCTGTTAGTCCGCAGCTTGATGATACGGAACCATTGTGCGGCTGTGCCTGTAAACTATGTTCAGCTGGTTTTCCGAAAGGCCCTTTGATGGACTATCTTCTGGTGCTGGCGGGCCTCGGCCTCCTGATTTTTGGCGGTGAAGGGCTGGTGCGTGGCTCGGTCGCGGTCGCCCGAAAGCTGAACATTTCGGAGCTCGTGATCGGCCTGACCCTGGTGGGCTGCGGCACCTCCATGCCGGAGCTTGTGACCAGCCTGCGCGCCATCGACACTGGCGCGGTGGGCATCTCCATCGGCAATGTCATGGGCTCGAACGTCGCCAACATCCTTCTGGTGCTGGGCGCCGCCGCGCTGGTAAAGCCGATCATGACCAATCCCGGCGCGCTGAAGCGGGACGCGGCGGTGGTCATCGTGGCGACCGCGGCGCTCTGCTGGCTGATCTGGCTGGACGCATTCACCCGGCTCAGCGGCTTCCTGCTGGTCACCGCGCTGATCCTCTACATCATCCTGTCGCTGGTGGCCGACCAGAAAGGCGGCACGCCCGAGGCCGAGATGCATGCCGGCGAGGGCGAGATCGTCGAGGCGCCTTACGGCATGGTGAAAGGCCTGCTGATCGCGCTCGCCGGGCTGGCGGGCATCGTGTTCGGCGCGCGTTTCATGGTCGACGGCGCTGTGGGCATTGCGCGTGACATCGGGGTCAGCGAGGCCGTGATCGGCATGTCCATCGTCGCCATCGGCACCAGCCTGCCGGAACTGGCGACGTCGCTGGCCGCCGCCCGCAGTGGCAAGTCAGATGTCGCGATGGGCAACATCATCGGCTCCAACATCTTCAACATTCTCGGCATCCTGGGCGTCACCGCGCTGATCCACCCGTTCAGCGTGATGCAGAACCATGCCGGGGATATCGCCGGCGAGGCCATGCAGACCGGCGGGCAGAGCATTGTCAGCTCCACCGATATCGGCGCGCTCGTCCTGTCGCTGTTCTTCCTTTTTCTGTTCGGAATGACCGGCAAGCGGATCGCGCGCTGGGAAGGGGGCCTTCTGCTCGCGGGCTACGTGCTTTACATGGGTCTCCTGTTCAACATCATTCCAGTTCCGGCGCTGCTCTAAAATGTCTGACAATCCGATCTACCAGAACCTCGGCCAGCTCGGCCAACAGACCGCCCAGCCGCAAAGCCCGGAAGAGGCGCAGCTGGAGCGCGTGCCGAACCCGCATGCCGGCACGCTCTACCTGACGCGTTTCGTGGCGCCGGAGTTCACCTCGCTCTGCCCGGTAACCGGCCAGCCGGATTTCGCGCACCTCGTGATCGATTATGCACCGGGCGAGTGGCTGGTGGAGTCCAAGAGCCTGAAGCTCTACCTCACCAGCTTCCGCAATCACGGCGCTTTCCACGAAGATTGCACGGTCTCCATCGGCAAGCGCATCTTCGACTTCACCGAGGCCAAATGGCTGCGCATCAGCGGCTACTGGTATCCGCGCGGCGGCATTCCGATCGATGTGTTCTGGCAGTCGGGCGAGGTGCCAGCCGGGCTCTATGTGCCGGACACGGGTGTCGCCTCCTACCGCGGGCGCGGCTAGAGCCCTGCCTCAGGAGATCGGGCAGCTCTGGTCGCTCTTCATTTCAAATGGCTGAATGACGTTCTTCCGTCCACGATGGGATGGGAAGGACATGGAGCGCGTCAGGCAAATCGCTTCGCGTTCATATTCCGCTTTTGCCGGACCGGGCTGGCAGGTGGCGCTCAGCTGTGTCGGCTGGCCGTTATCGTCGATGTCGAACCGGACCTGGCAGCTTATGCTTTCGCCGCAGGGGATCGGGCCGGCTTTCGCGAGGATATCGGGCGCAAACTGGCCGAGGCAGGCCGATTTCTCCACCATCGGGGCGCCTTCCCGGCAGGTGAAAAGGCGGGCGGACTGCTCAATATCGTAAATGTCTCCGGTCCTGAAATAGCGCTGCCGGTTGTCAGGGCTTTCAGCCAGCCAGCTGTTCAGCCGGGCTTCGAGACAGGCGTTCCGGCAGCTCACCGTGAGCGGGGAGTCCGGATCGGACTGAACCGATTCCCGTGACCGGCTGGGAGAGCAGTTTTCTATCAGATCGTAGATCTCGTCTTTCTCGGTGAACACACTCGGTCCGTCCTGAGCCTGCGCAGGCAGGCTATGCAGGAGAAGGCCGGCCCCGAGGACGGCGAGCAGGCGACGAGGGGCGCTCATCCCTCCCAGCGGGTGATCTTTTCGGCCATGTCGGCGCGGGGGCGCTCAGGCGGATCGCAGGTCGCTGTTCCCAGATAAATGAACCCGGCGACGCGCTCGCCCTCTTCCAGGCCCAGCAGCTTGCCGGCGTCATCATCGAAAGCCGGCCATTCCGACAGCCAGTTGCCCGCCCAGCCGCTGGCATTGGCGGCCAGCAGCAAATTGTAGCAGACGGCGCCGGCGGAGAGTTCCTGCTCCCAGACCGGCGTGCGGCCGTCATTCACCGGCGAGGAAATCACGCAGACGACGACCGGCGCGCGAAGCAGCAGTTTGCGGGCGGTCTCGACTTCCGGTTCGGGATCGCCTCGTCCTGCGCGGATCCCGGCGAGGCCGTCGCCAAAACGGGCGCGGGCGTCGCCTTCGAACACCACAAAGCGCCAGGGGGCGAGCTTGCGATGGTCCGGCACGCGGGCTGCGACCTGCAGCAATTCATCCAGATCGTCCGGCGAAGGGCCAGGCGCGCCCATGAACTGCTTGTTCGCGGACCGGCGCAGCGCGAGCAGGGTACGGGCCTCTGCGCTGGGCCTTACGGCCAGCATGGGTTCACCGAGGGGCGGGGCGGGAGGAAACCTTTTCGTCATACGCCGTCCCTACATTGAACTGTTCCGGGCGAAAAGCGGGCTTTCAGATTCTGTGCTTGCCGGGAGGGTGATGTCAGTCTATTTGGTGAACAGTGTTCACTTTTCGAACGTTGATCATGGCGGCGGCATGGATTCAGACTATCCTCTTGAGCAGACCCCGGCGACGCGGCGGCGCAACAAGGTGCGCGAGGCGATCCTCGCTGCGGCCGAGCGCATGTTCGCGAAAGAGGGCGAAAGCGGCCTGTCAATCCGGCGGCTGGCCGAGGAGATCGATTACTCCCCGTCGGCCATCTACAAATATTTCGGCTCGAAAGAGGAATTGCTGGAGGAGCTGAAGGACAGTTTCTTCGAGCGCCTGCTGGAGCAGGTCGACCGCGTCTCCGCCGCCAACCAGAATTTCCACGACCGGGCCCGGGCCTGCGTGACGACTTATGTCTCTACCGCCACCGCGCGGCCGCATCATTATGCGGCGGCGTTCTCGTCCGTGCCGACGCCTGAGGAAATGGCCGTGCGCCGGCATCTCAGCTGGGACGACTTCATCGCCACGCCCAAGGGGCAGGCGTTCAAGATCCTGGTCGACCTGGTGGAAGAAGGCCAGGCGCTCGGCGTGTTCGACCCGGCGCTGGAGCCGATCAAGGCGGCCAAATCCATCTGGGCATCCTCCCACGGTTTGGCTCTGTTGATGATCCACATGCCGATCCTGCCGGACGTGCAGCCCTGTCCGACCCAAACCGATGGCGTCTTTGTCGCGTATCACGCAGATATCGTGATGCGCGGCCTCGCCGTGCCTGCTGACCCTCCGCACAAGAACGGAACACGCTGATGACGCACTCGCACCCTTATGAGGGGAATGAGGTCAGGGAGAAGAAACCAACGGTGCTGAAGGGGCTGGTTTTCCTGCTCCTGCTGATCGCGATCGGTGCCGGCCTCTTCTATGCCGCGACGCGCCTGCGCAGCGCGGAAGGGCCGAAAGTGGCGCATGACGCCCCGGCCCCGCTGACCGTGGCCGTGGTTACGGTCGAGCGGACAGACGCTTTCGACCTCAAGGAAAGTTATACCGGCCTCGCCGAAGCGCGCCGCACCAGCATGCTGGGCTTTGCCTCCAGCGGGCGGATCGCCGAGATCCGGGCCGATGTCGGCGACAAGGTGAAGACCGGCGCCCTGCTGGCAAAGCTCGATACGCGCAGCCTGCAGGCACAGCTCGCCTCGGCCCGTGCGCAGGTGCAGGAAGCCCGCGCCTCGCATGATCTGGCGCTCAGCACCGTGCAGCGCCAGCGCCAGCTGAAACTGCAGGGCCATGTCTCGCAGCAGCGCGTCGATGAGGCCGAAGCGCAGGCCAATACCGCGCTTGCCCGCGTCGAAGCCGCCAAGGCGCAGGCCGACACGCTCCGTGTCCAGATAGACCTCGCCGCCATCACAGCGCCCTTCGATGGTGTGGTGACTCAGCGCCTGTCCGATGAAGGCGCCATCGCAGCGGCGGGCCAGCCGATCCTCGAACTGGTGGAGAAAAGCCATCTCGAAGCGCGCCTCGGCCTGCCGGCCGCCAGCGCGGCGCTGCTGGAGCCGGGCAAGGAATACAAGCTGGTCGCCGATACGGGCGAAGTGACGGCGCGCCTGCGCAATATCACCGGCGTGATCGATGCCAACCAGCGCACGGTTGGCGCCATCTTCGACATCGAGAACCCGGAGGCAATTGATGCGGGCGCCGTTGTGCGGCTGGCGCTGGACCGCAGCGTCGGCGAGGAAGGCTTCTGGGTGCCTGTGAAGGCGCTTTCGGCGGCTTCCCGCGGACTATGGACCGTGTACGTCGCCGACCCTTCCGGCGGGGGCTGGAATGCCGTGCCGCGTCCGGTCGAAATGGTGCACAGCGATGGCGACCGCGCCTATGTGCGCGGGCCGATCCAGCCGGGTGAACGGGTGATCGTCGACGGCCTGCAGCGCATTACGCCCGGCATGCCGGTGACGCCCCGCGAATCCCAGCGGGCAGACCTGTCTGACGACTGACGGGCCATGATCAAAGCGCTCAGTCTCTTCTACCGCCTGCCGCGCCTGACGGCGCTGGCGATGCTGATCATGATGATCGGTGGCCTGGGATCGATGCTGACGCTGGGCCGTCAGGAAGACCCGACACTGGTCGAGCGCTATGGCAATGTGGTCGCCTTCCTACCGGGCGCCGATGCCGAGCGGATGGAGGCGCTGGTCACCGAGCCGCTGGAATCGGCGCTGATGGAATTGCCGGAAGTGAACGAGCTTCGCTCATCCTCCCGGGCCGGTGTGACCCAGATCTCGCTGGAAATCCGTGACGATCTCGGCGCCACCGAGGTCGATAATGCCTGGACGCTGGTCCGCCAGAAGGTAACCCAGGCGCAGGCGCAGTTCCCGCCTGGCGTCTCCGTGCCGGAAGTGACGCAGCAATATGTCGGCGCGGCCACGCTGGTGGTCGGCATCCGATGGGAGAGCGAGGCCGAGCCTCCGCTGGCCGTGATGCGCCGTCTCGCGCTGGACCTGCAGGACCGGTTCGAACGCCTTCCGGGCACGGAGCTGACCGAGACCTTTGGCCTGCCATCCGAAGAAGTGCGCGTGGTCATGGACCCGGACGCGCTGGCGGCGACGGGGCTCTCTTTCCGGCAAGCCGCGGCGGCACTCGCCGCAGCCGATTCCAAGGCCCCGGCCGGCCGGCTGAGGGCGGAGGGCGGCAATGTCGGGTTCCAGATCGGCGGTGAGTTCGACTCCATCTCGCGCGTGCGGTCCGTGCCCATCATCCAGCGCGGCGATGGCACGGCGGTGCGCCTTGGCGACATTGCCGATGTCCGCAAGGGGCTGGCAGATCCGCCGGTGAACATGGCCTTCGAGAATGGCGCGCGGGCGATCCTGATCGGCGTCTATATCTCGCCCGGCCAGCGCGTCGACAAATGGGCCGACACGGCGCATGCCGTCGTTGAGGATTTCGCCCGCGACACGCCGCCGGACCTCTCGATCCGTACCATTTTCGACCAGAGCAAATACACCAATGCGCGCCTCAATGGCCTTGCGCAGAACCTGCTGATTTCGGCGCTGATCGTGTTCTGCGTCCTGTTCCTCACCATGGGCTGGCGCTCGGCCCTGGTGGTGGGGGCGGCGCTGCCGCTGACCGTGGCGCTGGTGCTGATCCTGTTCAAGGTGTTCGGCCATCCGCTGCACCAGATGTCGGTGACGGGACTGGTCATTTCGCTCGGCCTGCTGATCGACAATGCCATCGTCGTGGTCGACGATTTCGACCAGTGGCGCGTGCGCGGGCTGAACCGGATGGACGCGATTGAGCGTAGCCTGAAACACCTTTTCGCGCCGCTTGGCGCCTCGACGCTGACCACGGCGCTGGCCTTCGCGCCAATTGCGATGCTGCCCGGCGGAGCGGGAGAGTTCATCGGCATGATCGGCCTGTCGGTCGTGTTTGCGATCTGCTCTTCCTTCCTCATTTCGATGACCGTGATCCCCGCCATGGCGGGCTGGTTTGACCGGACGCGCGGCTGGGAACGCGGCGAGGCAACCCGTCCGCGCCGCTGGTGGCGGGACGGCATCACCATCGACTTTATCTCGGACGGATACCGCGCGACGGTGGAGGCCGTGCTGCGCTTCCCGCCGCTGGGCATCGTGCTGGGCATTGCCCCGGCGATCCTTGGCTTCTGGCTGGCTGGCCAGCTGCCCAACCAGTTCTTCCCCCAGACCGAGCGGGACCAGTTCCAGCTGACCCTGGAACTGCCGCCTGAAGCGAGCCTCGCCGACACCGAGGCGGCAACCCGCCGGGCGACCGAACTGATCCGGTCCATCGAAGGCGTGAAGGATGTGACCTGGGTGCTGGGGGAGCCGGCCCCGCGGGTCTATTACAACGCCATCAACAATACGCGCGGCGTGGAGGGGCTGGCCTCCGGCTGGGTACAGCTGGACAACAATCTCCGTACACGCCAGACCGTCGCCGACGTGCAGCGCATGGTGCGGGCAGAGTTCCCGTCCGCGCGCTTCCTGGCGCTGCCTTATGAGCAGGGGCCGCCCGCCGATGCGCCGGTGGAGTTCCGCATTCTCGGCGATGATTTTGAGGTACTGAACCGGCTCGGCAACGAGACGCGCGCTGTGCTCGCCCAGACACCGGGCGTGACCTATACGGTGGCCTCGCTGCAACTCGGCGCGCCGACCATGAAGCTCGATGCCGACGAGACCGCAGCAGCCCTGACGGGCGAGCGGCTGACCGATCTTGCCGCGGACCTCAACGCCGAGCTGGAAGGCGTGCAGGCAGGCTCCGTGCTGGAAGGCACCGAGGAGCTGCCCGTCATGGTGATCGCGCCGGACAGCCGCCGGCGGGAACTGTCGAACCTCCGATCGGCGACCGTCGGTTCCGGGTCCGGCGGCACGCCCCTGTCTGCGCTGGGCCAGCTGTCGCTCAATCCGGAGACAGCAGTGATCACGCGCTGGGACGGCCAGCGGATGAACCAGATCCTCGCCTATCTGGAGCCCTACACGATCCCGGCGCCCGTGTTGGCCGACTACCAGGCCCGCCTCGACGCGGCGGGCTTCACCGTGCCGGCTGGCTACAGCATCGTGATCGGCGGGGAGGCGGAGAATTCGGCGGAGGCGGTGACCGACCTTGCCAGCGTCGGCGTGCCGCTGATCCTGGTCATGGCCGGGGCGATCATGCTGGTGTTCAACTCCTTCCGCATGATGGTGCTGATCCTGTCGACGGGCTTCCTGTCCATCGGCCTCGCCTTCTTCGGTGTGTGGCTGTTCAACCTGCCCATGGGCTTCAATGCGATTGTCGGCAGCCTCGGCCTGCTGGGGATTTCCATCAATGCCTCGATCGTGGTGCTGAGCCTGCTGAAGGCCGATCCGTGGGCGATGGCCGACGATGTGATCCGCCAGCGCGAGATCGTCGTGGATGCCACGCGCCATATCGTGGCGACGACGTTGACCACGATGGGCGGCTTCATTCCGATCCTGTTGTCGGGGGATAATTTCTGGCTGCCGCTGGCGGCGGGAATCTCCGGCGGTGTGGCCGGATCGGCCCTGCTGTCGCTGTATTTCACCCCCGCGATCTTCCGGATCATGACCTACAAACCCGTCCGCCGCCTGTTCGGCTACAGGCCCGCCCTGCCGGAGACATCCGGCGAATGACCCGATTGTGAACCCGCCGGGGCTTGATGCCTGCGACAGGCTGCCCCATGTGAGTGCCACACCCTGAGCAAGAGGGACCCGGAATGCCAGATACCAATCCCGACATCGGCGCCCCGCCGCCCGCCTGGAAGCGCCTGCGCTTTGAAGCTGCAGCCGCGGCAGCAGATGAGCCCTCGCTGGCCGGCTATATCAATGCCGCGATCCTGGCCCATGATACGCTCTGTGACGCGCTGGCCTATCACCTGGCCGAGAAAATCGGGGATTCCACCATCGGCACCCAGCAGGTGCGGGACATCCTGTCGGATGCCTGCGAGTCCCATGACGAACTCGTCGACAAGGCTGAGGCGGACATGATGGCCGTTCTGGAGCGCGACCCGGCCTGCCGCGGCCTGCTGCAGCCTTTCCTGTTCTTCAAGGGCTTTCAGGCCCTGCAGACCCACCGCATTGCCAATGTACTGTGGCGCGAGGGCCGCGAGACGCTGGCCTTCCACTTCCAGTCCCGGGCGTCCGAACTTTTCGGTGTCGACATCCATCCTGCTGCCCGGATCGGGCGCGGCGTGATGCTGGACCATGCCACCGACATCACCATCGGTGAGACGACCGTGGTCGGCGATGGCTGCTCCATCCTGCAGGGTGTGACGCTGGGCGGCACCGGCAAGGAAGTCGGCGACCGTCACCCGAAGATCGGGCGCGGCGTGCTGGTGTCCGTCGGAGCGAAAGTGCTGGGCAATATTCATGTCGGCGACGAGGCCAAGGTTGCCGCCGGGTCTGTCGTCCTGAAGGACGTGCCGGCGCACTGCACCGTGGCAGGGGTTCCGGCGAAGATCGTCTCCGGCCCGTCCTGCTGCCAGCCTGCCAAGACAATGGACCAGTCGCTGCCGGACGCTGCCGACAACTGAGCCTGTGCGCGCCTAGTTCAGGTTCCTGCCGACGATGACATAACCGTGCGTGATGCCTGCGCCGGTCTTCACATTCATGGCACGGAACAATTCCTCCGCCGCGATCCAGAAGGGCGGGTATTTATAGCGCGATACATCCAGGATGAGGAACATGTCCGAGGCCGAATGATAGGCGGCGACGGGGGAGATGTGTCCGCCGGACAGCTGTCCGACTTCCGCGCGGTTATAGTTCACCACCAGATATTCGGCCGGGGTTTCGAGAACCCGCCGCGCCGTCTCGCGGAATGCGCCGGCCGTCACCGTGCTGGCATAGACCGTGTTCGCGTCGACGCCGTGCGCCTCAAAGAACTGGCCGAGCGTGGAGAGCGGTGTACCGGAGCGCCGGATCTCCGCACGCGGGGTGATGGTGTGGGTCTCGCGTGTGAAGACATTGTCCTGATCGAACAGGCCGTGCTGGTCTGAATGCGACGTGCCCGGACGGGCGATGCCCAGCGCGTTCAGCACCATGCTCATGCTGGCCGGCCCGCAGAATGTGGGCGTGTCCTGAGTGACGAAGTGCATGCTGAGCGGCACATAGTCGGCAATTGCGTCGGCCTCGCGCAGGCGCTGCAGGCCTTCGGGCGAGTCGAGCGCGATCAGGCCGGCGGGCATGTCGAGGGGCACAGGCGCCGCTGGTGGCGGCATCTGGCGCCGGGCTTCCACCAGCTCATAGCCCAGCCTGGAAACCAGGTGTTTCACGCGATAGCGCAAGCCCACGATTCTCTTCTCCATTCTCCGGACGGGACGATTCCGGGGAAGAATGCGAGTTTTGTGCCTGACGGGCAGGACGGTGCCGGGTGGTTTGAGCCGGGCGGAAGTTCCCTCGCAGCGGGACTCCGGCCCAGCAAAATTCGTATATCGCACGAATAAAAGCCGGCCCGGCGCATTTTCTTTCAACATCGGGGGCCGTTTATGCTTGCTTATATTGTTGCCCATTGGCGTTTCGTCTAAATTTACCTCACTGAAAATCTGCATGTTTTCGAAAATACTTCCGCGTCAGAAGGAGGCGGTCGGGTGAGCCATGAAACCGTCGACGGGGAAGAAGAGGCGCGCGTCATGCGTTCGCGCCGCATTGCCCGTCGTGAGGGTCACCTGCCTTTCGTGCCGTTCGGCCTTGTCCCGCTGGCCGGGCTGGGCCTGCTGTTCCTGATCGCGCTCATCCCGTTTGCGCTCGGTGTGCAGGGCGCCACGAAGCGGGCCGTCACAGAGGCGCTGGCCGCCAATGGCATCGACTGGGCGGAGACGTCTGTCAGCGGACAATCGGTCACCATCACCGGCGATGCCCCCTCCGGCGCCGAGGCGCACAGGGCCCGCCTGATCGCCCGGAAGGCGGCGTCCGGCACGCCCTTCGGCCTCGCCCGGCCGGCCACCCGCGTGACGGTGCCGCAAGGCCCGTATGGCACACAGCCTGAGCCGGAAGAGGCAGAGGCCGCCACGCCGCCCGTAACGCCGCTGCAAGGCGTCACCGATATTGCGATTGCCGCCCCGTCCTGGACCTTCACGCTGACCCATGGGGTCCTGACGCTGAACGGCACGATGCCGGACCAGGAAACGAAGGACGCGGTCGTGCGCCAGGCCTTCAACAAGATCTATCCGCCGCGCATCACCGGCGTGAACGACTATCTTGATGTTGCCGGGCTGGAGGCGCCGGAAGGCTATGTCGATGTGGTGCTGCGCGGTGTGAACACGATTGCCCAGTGCGACACCGGGCAGGCAGGGTTCGAACGCGGACGGTTCAATCTGCGCTGCGAACTGCCCGACACCGAGGCCGACGCCGTGCGCCGCGAGGCGGTCGCCTCCATGCCGCTCGGCACGGTCGGCCGGATCGACATCCTGCCACATGATGCGGTCATCAGCTGTGAGGCGGAACTCACCGATTTACTGAAGGATGCGCGCATTGAGTTTGACTCCTCAAGTGCCGTGATCGATGCCTCCAGCAATGCGCTGCTGGATGCGGTCGCGGCGGCGGTGAAGGCCTGTCCCGGCACGCTGCGAATCGAGGGGCACACCGATTCCACCGGCCCGGAAGACGAAAATGAAGTGCTGAGCCGCAACCGTGCGCTCGCTGTCCGCAACGCGCTGGTCGCCCGCGAGGTCGACCCGGAACGCCTGATCGCCGAAGGCTATGGCGCGTCGCGGCCGGTCGCCGGAAACACCACACCGGAGGGGCGCGCGCGCAACCGCCGGATTGAGATCCGCGTCGTGCGGGCGTCCGAATGAAGTTTAACCCAACTGGGGGCGTCCGCCCCCGCCAAGAGTAACGTCCATGCTGTTCCTGCTGCTCCAGATTTTCCTGCTGATGGTCCTCGCTGCCTTGTGCGGGGCGGGCCTTGCCTGGTGGTGGTTCCGCCGGAACTACGAGGATGTCACGGTATATCATGAGGACCTCGTGACCGCGGCGGCGAAGGAACAGCCCGAGCCGGTGACGAAGGAAGAGCTGAAGGCGAGCCTGGCCAGCCTCGCCCCGCCGGACCTGTCGCCCGTTCACGAGCGTCTCGCCAAGATCGAGAGCGCCCTGTCGCTGACCGGCAGCGCTGGTCTCGGCGCGATCAATGACCGCTTCACCGAAATGCGCGGCCTGCTGACCGAAGTGCGCGAAACCGGCATGGGCGGTCTGGAAGGGCGGCTCGGCCGGATGGAAACGCTGATGCAGCAGCCGGACGATGCGCTGGAAAGCGTGCTCGGCCGCCTGTCGGATATGGAGAGCACGCTGCTCTCTGTTTCGAACGAAGTGGCCAGCCTGCAGAACGCAGACCTCGACCCGGTCGAGATCCGGCTGTCCCAGCTGGAAGAACTGGTCCGTGGCCAGACCATGCCGGAAGTCGACCTCGGCCCGGTACATTCCGGCCTCGCACGGCTGGAACTGGCCATCGAGAATCAGGAGTTCCCGGCCGTGGACTTTGAGCCGGTGCGCACGCATATGGCCGCCATGGAAGCGCGGCTGGCGGAATTTGCCGACCGGATCGACACCGCCCGCAAGGCCGACATCGAGGAACTGATGATCCGCATGTCGACGCTGTCCTCGTCGCTGGCAGGCTTGCGCGTGCCGGACCTCGACTCGGTGAAGGAGCGCCTCGCGAAGATCGAGGAGGCGGTGGCGAACATCGACCTGCCGGAAACCGACTTCACCCCGATGGTCAACGAGCTGCGCAATATCGAGAGCATCCTGCGCACCCCGTCGGAAGACATGCGCGTGATGCACACCAAGCTGGCCGACATCGAAGGCGGCAGCGCGTCGCTGCACTCCAAACTGTCGGGCGTCGAGCACACGGTGTCGATGCTGGCCCGGTCCGGTGTGGACCTGACGCCGATCCAGACGCGACTCGGCAGTGTCGAAAGCGCGCTGGCCTCGCTGCGGGTGGAGATGCAGTCGCTGCCGGACTTCGGACCGATGGAGCGCCGCCTGGCCGCGCTGCAGGACTCCATGCTGGCCCTGCGCGAGCCGGACCTGTCGCCGGTGCTGTCCTCCATGCGCAAGCTGGATGCCCGGCTGGACATGGGCAGCGTCGACAGCCGCCTTGCCTCGATCGAGTACACGCTGGCGGCGCTGAACCATATCTTGCGCGCGCGGGATTTCGGCCATCTGCGAGGGGAGGGCGAATATGTCTACCGCCAGCCGGTCGCCCCGCCATTGCGGCCTGAGCCGCAGTCCTTCGCGACGATCGATCAGGTGTTCCCAAAGGCCCCGCCGCCGCAACGCCCGGCCGAACCGGAACCGGCCCCTGAGGCTGAGCCCGCGCCGGAATCGACAGGCCATCCGCTGGAAATCGCCCTGCGGCCCGGCGACAAGGCCAATTTGCTGATCGAACCGGCCTTCGGCAATGAGGACGATCTGGAAGAGATCAACGGCGTCGGCCCGATGCTGGGCGAGCTGCTGAACGAGATCGGCGTCTATTATTTCTGGCAGGTCGCCGAATGGGGCCCGGCAGAGATCGAATGGGTCGACAACAAACTGGAACATTTCAAGGGCCGGATCGAGCGGGACGAGTGGGTCAAGCAGGCCAAGGAACTCGCCAAATTGCCCACCTCCGCAAAGCATCCCGCCGGCTGATCAACTCTTCGCGGAACGTCCTTATCTCCCCCTTTTCCCTTCCGCCGAATTGCGGTTAGGGTAAGCGCTGAGTGCTGGGGATGAAGGTGACGATCTCAAGGGAAGGGGACGCCTGCCATGCTTCGCCTGTTCCTGCTTGGAATTGCAGGTTTTTTTGCCGTTCTTGTCTCGGAGGCCCAGGCGGTCAAGCCTGCGCGCTATGCGCTGGTCATCGGAAATTCCGACTATCAGCAGCGCGGATGGCAGCTGGCCAATCCCGCAAATGATGCCCGTCTGATGGCCGAAACGCTGGCCGATGTCGGCTTTCAGGTCGATCTCGTCCTCAATGCCGGGGAAGACCGGATGGAGGAGGCGTTCGCCGCCCATGGCGCCCGTCTGAAGGCCGGCGGCACGCAGGCGGTGGGCGTGATCTATTACGCCGGGCACGGCGTGCAGTCGCAGGGGCTGAACTATCTCGTGCCGGTGGATGCCAATGCCCGGTCCGAACAGGACATCTGGCGCCAGGCGCCGCGCCTCGGCGACGCGCTGCGCTATGTCGAGGATGCGGGCAATGCCGTCAATTTCGTGATCCTCGATGCCTGCCGGGACAATCCGCTGCCCAGCGCCACGCGCAGCACAGGCGGCGGTCTTGCCGAGGTGAAGCCCGCACGCGGCCTGCTGATCTCCTATTCCACCGCGCCCGGCTATGTCGCCTATGACGGCGACGGCACGAATTCCGCTTTCGCGCTGGCTCTGGCGCAGACGCTGAAACAGCAGAACCTGATCGCCGAACAGGTGTTCAAGCGCGTCGCGGACAATGTGAATGCGGCGACCGGCGGACTGCAGACCCCGTTCTACAATTCCGGCCTGACCGGGGCCGATTTCTGTTTTGCCGGCTGCAGTGGCGCCCCGGCACCTGCCCCTACGGTGATGTCGGATTCGGTGCTCTCCACCCGCCTTCCGGCCGGAACGCGCTCCACCGCATCGACTGGTGAGGTGCCTGTTGAGGGCCCGGCGGCATCGCCTGCCGCAGGTACCGTGTCCGGCCTCGTGCGCCAGGCTGCTTTCGCGGCGGCGGCCAGTGGCGGCCCGGTCGAGGCGCGCAAGTTCAGGGATTGCACCGATTGTCCGCAAATGGTGGCCATTCCGGCGGGCACGTACATGATGGGCTCGCCGGAGACCGAACTGGAGCGCAAGGAGACCGAGGGGCCGCAATGGTCGCCGCAGGTCGCCACATTCGCCGTCTCCGAAAAAGAGATCACCTGGGACGATCTCGATGCCTGTATCGCGGCAGGTGGCTGTGCCGGAAACGAGGCGAAGGCCGAAACACGGTCAGACCGCTGGAAGCGCGGCGCCATGCCGGTGATCAACATCACCTGGTGGGAGGCGATGGATTATGTCCGCTGGCTGAACGAACAGGTGGAGGGCGAACCCTATCGCCTGCTGACCGAAGCCGAATGGGAATATGCGGCCCGGGCGGGTACGACCACGGCGTTCAATACCGGCGATGTCCTCACCGACAAGGATGCGAACTTCAATGCCGGCGGGCGCCAGTATAATGGCGGCCCGAAAGGGAAATGGCCGCGCCAGCCCATGCCGGCCGGCGCCTATGCGCCGAATGCGTTCGGCCTTTACGACATGCATGGCAACGCCGCCGAATGGGTCGCCGATTGCTGGTTCCACGACTATACGGGCCGCTATGGCGATGCCGCGGCAGAGCAGGGCGCGGAGAAATGTTCCCGCGTCGTGCGCGGCGGCGGCTGGGAAAAGATCCCGTCCTATGTCCGCTCCGCCGTTCGGGACGCTTACCCTTCCAGCGGCCGGGACGATGCCATCGGCTTCCGCGTGGCGAGGGCCCCTGATCCGTCATGATCCGCTCCATCAGCCCCCTGATCAGCCGGCACCGGGACGAGTTGAAAAGCCAGTCCCGGCTGAACCGGTTCATTCTGATCGGGGCGATGCTGACGGCTCTGGTGGCGTTCAGCGTGTTCCTGCTGGCCTTGTTCGGCCATTATCCGCTGCCTGTCGGCGAGCGGATCTTCTCGAACAATCCTGAACGCATCCTCGGCGTGTCGAACTTCTTTGTCGCCACCGCCATCGGCGCGGCGCTCAGAATGTGGCGGATGCGCCAGACACGGATCAAGCTGCTGATCGCCGAAGCGTTCCTGCGGGAAAATGAAGATGAGACCGGCCTGCGCCTTCTGCTGGAGCCGATGTTCGGCGCCAATGTCTGGCATGGCACGAAACTGAAGGGTTCAGGGGGGACAGAGTGGTGAGCAGGGACAGTCAGGACAGTACATCGCCGGTGACATCGCTTGACCTGTTGATGGAGCTGCAGGGCGAGCAGCAATCCTTCCGCTTCCTCGTGCGGGCGCTTGCTGCCCTGCTGGCGACCGCCGCCGTGATCGCCGTCGGCAGCGTGATCTATTTCTATTTCGAGCTTCAGGGCCTGCGCGCCGAATATGCCCGGCAGGCGCAGCTGAATGAGGTGAACCTCCGCATCGTGGCGGGTGAGGCGAGCCGCCAGCGGGAGTCGACGCAGGCACAGCTCGTCGCCATCCGGGAAGAGAACGAAGCCGCCCGCCGGCAGGCGGAGCTGTCGCGCGAACTGCAACAGGCCGGCTCTCCGGGGCAGATCGCTGCCTACAAGGACCGCGCCGTATCGATTGCGCGCGGGCACATCCTGGGCAAGACGATGAATGAAGTGACGTCCCAGGTCGTGGCCATGGTGCTGCGCGCTGACCAGACTGGCAGCGTCAGCCTGCTGACGAATGGCGAGCGCGTGCTGATGCAGGCCGCGCTGGACGATTGGGGCGGGCAGGTCGAGTCTGCGACGGTGCGAAGCGAGTTCCAGACGCTGCTCGACGACAGCGCCTCCCTGCCGGATCAGGCGATCGGTGCCGCGGGGCTCGCCATGCTGGAATATCGCAAGGCAGACGGCAATTCCCTCGGCTGGAACCGGGGCTGTTCCACCGTGGTGGACTATGTGAACCAGGCCGTTGCCCGCGGCCTGAACGAGCCGATGCTGCTGCTCTGGAAAGGCCAGTGCCTGCGCAAGCGCGGCGATGCACTGCTGGCCTATAATGCCTTCAGCCAGGCGGCGAAGCTGATGGAGGCCGACCCGGAAGACATCACGCTGGAACAGTCCCAGATGGCGCACCATGGCGTCGGCACCACGCTGATCGCGCTGGCCGCGCAGTCGCAGCTGCCGGAGGACCGTGACCGCAATCTCGCCCTGCAAGAGGCCCTGTCGGAACTTCGCATTGCGGCGAAGATCCGCGCGGACCGGGGTTCTACCCGTGTCGGGGTGGCGTATACGGAAGAAAATATGGGGTTCATCTATATTCTCGAACAGGACTGGCCGGCCGCGCTTTCCCATACCGAGAACATCGACCACATCCTGCCGCTCGCCTGGAACCTGACCGTGCGGAACATCGCCGCACGGGAAAACGAGGCGGTGCTGAAACGGAACGGCGCCAGCCGGGAAGCGGTGCAGGAGATGCGGCGTATCCAGAACGATACCGCCATGGTGTTGTCGCTGATGGATTGCGGCCAGATCGACAAGGCAGAGCTTATGCGCCTGCTGCCACAGGCCTATTCGGCGGATGTGGACGAGCTGGCGGCGCATTGCCTTGTGGAATCGGGCGGGATTTGATGCAGCCTTGCTGTTGAACCGCAAGCGAAACCAACTAGGTTGCGCCTCGCTAAGAAAAGGACACAGATAATGAACCGCGAAGAAACGCTCCGCCTTGAGGCCTATCTCAAAGAGAAGCTGAACCCCGGCCTGCGCCTGCTGCCGCGCGACAAGACCGACGATTCCGTTGAAGTCTATCTCGGCGCCGAATTCATTGCTGTGGTCTACAAGGATGTCGACGAGGGCGAGACGTCCTACCAGTTCCAGATGACCGTGCTGGAAGAAGACATCTCTTAGCGCACCCACTAAAGGGCTAGCAATGCTTCAGGAAGTTGCACGCCTTCTTCGGGAGAATCCTGATCTGAGTGATTGTGGTGAACCGCAGTCGGACGCGGCTATTCGCCAGGCAGAATGCGCGCTTGGTGTCACTTTCCCCCGGGCTTTTCGCGAGTATCTTGCGAGATGGGGGTGGGTGTCATTTGGTCCAATGGAATATTTTGGCCTAGGCACAACAGTCAATAGCGTGGTTGATTGGACGCTTCGAGGAAGAGAGCGGGCAAACTTACCAGAATCTTTGGTGACGGTCTGTGATCATGATGGTGACGAATACGTTTGTATCGATACGAAAGAATGCTCGGATCACGATTGTCAGGTAGTCATTTGGGATGTTCCCACAGCAGCTATTTCCAGGGTCCGGGCGCAAGGATTCGAGTCGTACCTGATCTCCGACATTCGGGATTTCATAGACTAGCTTGAATTTCAGGTGAGATAAGACCTGTGAATTCATAGAGTGTATCCCGGCGCCCGAACATTCCTTTTTCAGCCATCTGCCCCTGCCCTTAAAAGGGCAGGGCGCATATGTCCGGCTCGACCCATTCGCGCCGGGCTTTAACGCTGAACAGCGTGTCCTGGCGCCAATACAAGAAAATCCAGTCCGGCTTTCCGCAGGGGCCGGCCAGCAGGCCGGACAGGACGGCGTGTAGCGGCGTGCCGTCCGGCGCCGTGCGCCAGGCGTGTTCGGCGGCTTTCAGCGAGGCGATGGTGATCGTCTCGTGATAGCCTTCCGTGTCGGTGTTCCGGCCGCCAACGGATTCATTGTAGGCGCGGATCATGCCGGGCATGTCGCGATGCGCGGCGGCGGCGTCCTCCGCAATCAGGCCGAGCGCTGCGGCCCAGTGGGCGGCATGGGTCCATTTCTCTTTCGGCAGGGTCCGGCTGCGGAAGCCTTCCAGCAGCGCAGCGATATCGGCATCGGTTTCAAAACTCATCTTTCAGTTCCTTCAATGATGGCGGGACCCAAACAAAAGCCCCGCCGGGGTGGCGGGGCTTGTTGGGTCGAATGCTGTCGTGACGCTCGGGTCAGTCAGGCAATCGCCAGGCACAAGCACGCGCCGGCTGGATGAGCCGGGTCTGTTGCTGCAGGGTGATCGCGTGCGTGTGCATGAAGTCCGGTTAGCGAGTCCGGTCAGAGATGGCAAGCTCGTATTTATCCGTAGGCGGAGGCGCCGTCAGAACAGCGAACCCTGCTGGCCTTTTGGTTTCGGCTTGACCGGTTTTGAGGCAGGCGCCGGGGGCGATCCGGAAGACCCGGCCGGCACGGCGGTCACATCCCCATCCGCGAAACTGATCTTCAGGCTGGCGGCGCTGGCGGCCGGGCCTGCGGAGCGGACGAGCTTTCCGGCATCGTCGCGCACCAGCGCATAGCCGCGTTTCAGCGTGGCCTGGTAGGACAGCGTCTCCAGCAACTTGCCCTGAGATGCGAGCGCGGTTTCGCGCTGCTGCATCAGGCGGGTGAGCGCGGGGCGGGCCCGCACGGCGACATCGCGCAGGCGCTGTTTCGAGGTGCGGATTTCGCTGCGCAGGCTGGCCGGGCTTATGGTCAGGCGCGAGAGGCGGACGCGGGCTTTCTGCGTCAGGGCGAGGGCGGCGCGCGGCAGGGTGGCGGCGGCATAGTCCAGCCGCTGGCGTTTGGTCTGCAGCAGGGTCTCCGGCCGCGGCAGGCGGGCAGCGTTCAGCTTGTCTTTGGCCTGCGCGGTGCGGCGGGCGAGGGCGCGTTTCAGGCGCTCGCTGGCCTCGCCGGTTTGCAGCAGCAATTCCTGGCGCACCGGCACGGCGATCTCTGCGGCGCCGGTCGGTGTCGGCGCGCGGGCGTCGGAGACATAGTCGATCAGCGTCGTATCGGTCTCGTGGCCGACGGCGGAGATCAGCGGGATCTCGCTCTCGAAAGCGGCGCGGACGACGCTCTCTTCATTGAAAGGCCAGAGGTCCTCGATGGAGCCGCCGCCGCGCGCGACGATCAGCACGTCCGGGCGGTCGGCGCCGGTCATGGCGTTGAAACCCTTGATGCCAGCGGTGACCTGCGCGGCGGCCTGATCGCCCTGCACAAGCGCCGGCCACACGATGACCCGCACCGGGAAACGGTCGCGGATGCGGTGCAGGATATCGCGGATCACGGCGCCGGTCGGGCTGGTCACCACGCCGATGGTGCGCGGCAGGAAGGGCAGCGTCTTCTTGTGCTCCGCCGCGAAGAGGCCCTCGGCGGCGAGCTTTTTCTTCCGCTCCTCCAGCAGGGCCATCAGCGCCCCGGCGCCGGCGGGCCGCATGGACGAGGCGATCATCTGATAGTTGGACCGGCCTGCATAGATCGACAGCTTGCCGGTGGCGATCACTTCCAGGCCTTCTTCCGGACGGAAGGGCAGCCGGTCGACCTGGCCTTTCCACATCACCGTGTTGAGCACGGCCTTGTCGTCCTTGATGTCGGCATACATGTGGCCGGAGCGGGCGATGGTGACCCGGCCCAGTTCGCCGCGTACGACGACATGGTCGTAATTGGTCTCGATCGTCCGCTTCAGGCTGGCGGCGAGTTCGGAAACGCTGACGGCGGGATCGTTTGAGGTGGGGGTCTCTGACATGCCCCTTTTCTGAACGCGGTCGCCCGCCGGGGCAAGAGCCGGAACAAGGGGCGGCTGCAAGGCTTGACCTCTGGGGCCGATTCCCTAACCAGCTTGGCGGCCTATTTCATTCACGCCAGCCGGACTCTTTTACATGACCCAACCGACTTCCAGGCCGTGGTATCGCGTGGCGGCGGGCGTGCTGCCGCGCCCGGTGCGGCGGCGTCTCCTGTGCCTGGGGCGGGACTTGACCAGCATTCCGGCCCGCCTGAAGCCCGGTGCGCGGCCGGTGCCCTGGTCCAGCCTGCACGATGTGGGCGGCGGCGAGTTCTATACCATGGGCCGGGCGATCCTGAAGAGCCTGGTCAACGAAGCGGGCCTGACGCCGGACGATCATGTGCTGGACATCGGCTGCGGCACGGGCCGCGTTGCGTTTGCCCTGGCGGACTACCTGACGGCCAGGGGCTGCTATACCGGATTTGACGTGGCCGCCTCCGGACTTGCCTGGATGATCCGCTACCTGCCGCCGGCGGCTGCGCCGTTCCGCATCGTGCGGGCGGATGTATTCAACACCGAATACCGCCAGCAGACCGAAGCGCGGGCAGAGAGCTACCGCTTCCCGGTCAGCGACGGCAGCGTGGATGTCGCCTTCGCCACGTCCGTCTTCACCCACCTCCTGCCGGCCGACGCCGAAAACTATCTCGCCGAGATCGGGCGCAGCCTGCGGCCCGGCGGCCGGGCCTATGTCACCGCCTTCCTGATGACGCCGGAGCGCCGCGGCCCGGCGGAGAGCGGCGCCGCCTTCGTGAAATTCCACCCCTTCGGCGAGGTCGCCCATGTCGGCGACCTGAAGGTGCCGGAAGCGATGATCGCCTTTGACCAGAATGTCTTCATGGATTGGGTGGCGAAGGCCGGGCTGGAACTGGCGCCGCCGATGAAATACGGCCACTGGAGCGGCGGCGGACCGAAGCCGGGGCAGGAATTCCAGGATGTCCTTGTACTGAGAAAGACGCTTCACGCAGCAGGTGCGCCTCCCGTCACAGGCGTGAGGGAGCAGGACAGACTGGGATTTGACGGCTGATCAGGACGTGTCGCAGGTCTGCGCCTGCAACGCGACGTCATGCAGGTGCTGCATATTGCCGGCCTGTTCCGGCCTGAGGGCCGGATCGGTGAAGGCTTTGGGCTGGGGCGCCAGCAGCGGCTTCAGCGGCGCGCGAAGCCGCGCGCTCATGGCGAGGAGGTAGAGGTCGCCATGTTCGAACACATCGGCGAGCGCGGCGAGACGCTTCAGAAGCGGCGCGGCGGAGACGAGGCCGTCCGCAGGCCGGTCGGCAGGCGGCACACCGGCTGGCAGGGCCCTGAAGGCAAAATCGGGATCGGCCGCTGGCAGGCGCCGGATGACGGGCACGGGCGGGCATTCATCGATCCGGAACAGGAGTTTCGTGCCCTCTGCCAGCGGCGCCATCGGGCCATATTCGGCGCACATCACGACCAGCATGCGGCGCACCAGCGCCTCAAAAATACCGATCGCGGTGCGCATGGCTGAGGCTTCGGCGCGCGGCAGGCGGAGCGGCCCGGCGTCGTCGCCCGCGTCTTCGGCCGGAGCATAGCGGGCCAGCAGGCCGGCCACCGCGTTCTGCACGGTGTCCCACCAATGGCGGATCAGGGGCTGGGTACGGTGCGGGACAGGAAAGCTCATGCCGCACAGAATGGGGGCGCCGGCGCCCCGGTCGGATAAGTGCCGCGCATCCTGTTGAAACCAAAGGGAAAAGAGGGCGGAGAGGCGCGCGTCTCTCCACCAGGCAGGCGGCCGGGATGGCGGGGAAATTCCTTCCGGGATTGAAAACGGCTTGACCCTTCCGGCACCACATTATAAGTGAGCGATTACTAACTAATAGGTGGTGGAGGACCTTATGGCTTTCGAAATCCTGGCGCCCAGCGGTGTGGTGCCCGCAATCATGCAGGCCGTGGACGGGACGCTGGCGGCAGTCCGGCCGGGGGCGATTGCCGTGATCGGGGCGCTGGGCACTGGCGCCGTGATCGCCGGGCAGGCGCTGGCCGGATGGCTGCTGGCGGATTTCGGCAGCGGTGTGATCCACTGGGCGCAGGACCGGTATGGCTCGCCGCGCTGGCCGCTGGTCGGCGGCATTGTGCGCGACACGATCCGCCATCACCGCAAGCCGATGGGCTTTCTGGAAAAGCCTGTGCTGGCCCGCAGCGCGCGGATGATCGGCCTGGCGCTGGTCGTGCTGACGGCCCTGCTGGTGGCCGGGGCGCCGCTAGCCTTTGCGCTGCCCCTGTCGGCGGGCATCTTCCTGTCGAACGAGATCCACGCCGCCGCGCATGCCAAAGCGCGCAGCCTGCCGCGCCCGGTGCGGGCGCTGCAGCAGATCGGCCTGATCCAGTCTCCGCTGCATCATGCCGCCCATCACCGGCACCTGAAGAATGTGAATTTCTGCACGCTGACAGACTGGATGAACCCGGTGCTGGAACGCGTCCGCTTCTGGCGGCGGCTGGAAGCGCTGATACGCTACACCGCAGGGGTGAGAATCCGGCGGGACCCGGTCGTGCGGCGCCAGCAACGCCGGCGCTGGAAAGCGGCCTAGGCGCCGGCGGCCAGCTGGACGGCCAGCGAGGCGCCGGTCCGTGTCGTCACGCGGCTGAGCGAGAAGGTGCCGGTGATGCGCGCATCGTCGGAGAAAGACCAGCGGCCGGTGAACAGGCTGAACGAGGCATCGACCGCGCCGCAATAGATCAGGTCCGGCTGGATGATGCCGGTCTCGGGCACATAGCGCTTCGACAGGAGGACATGCTGGCCGCACCGGTCGCCCCGGATGGTCGCGTCATATTCCGGCTCATAGCCCAGCTGCGGGCCGAAGGTCACCGGTTCCAGCGTCGTGCCGCACAGCGTGCCGTCGATTTCGGTGAGCATGGCCGTGAAGGCGACACAGGTGCCGTCATGGTCGTAGCGGTACTCGCCGCTCCACAGTCCGCTCATGTTTTTTAGTCCGCTCATAAGTGATTGTTCTCAGACGAAGCGCCGCGCATCAAGCGCGAGATCGCTATTTGACCCATTTCTTGTTTAGAATGCTGCCATCTTGCAGAGAAATCTCGCAACGGATGCCTGCCCAGGTGAAGGCATAGTAGGCATCACCTATCGATGTGAGACCAACAAATGGGTCATCTGATGCCTTGTCACGCGGCTCAACGGTCCAGATTTCCTTTCCGTTCGAGTCCAGCAGTTTCAAGTTGCGGTTCGTGACAGATGGTGAGGTTTCATCCTGTGGCACCTCAAAGATAACCAATCGGCCAAGAGGCGTTTCCAGAGCCATGGTATCGCTCATGCTCGGACACCTTTTTTGGAAGTGCCCCCGACCGCAGACGTATTCTGGTCCATAAGGCTTGATCTCAGACCCGGAGCCGCGCATCAAGCGCCGCATGAATATTCTCCTCATCGGATCGGGCGGCCGCGAGCATGCGCTGGCCTGGAAAATGGCCCAGTCGCCGCTGGTCGACGTGGTGCATTCGACGCCGGGAAATCCCGGCATGGACGAAGTTGGCCCGTGCTTCGATGTCGGCGCGGCGGACATCGAGAACCTTGAAAAGCTTACACTTCAGATTGAACCGGACCTGATTGTGATTGGGCCGGAAGCGCCGCTGGCGGCCGGTCTGGCTGATTTGCTGAGGGCTCGCGGCTTCGATGTCTTCGGGCCGGGCCGGGACGCGGCGCAGCTCGAAGCCTCAAAATCTTTTTCCAAGGGCCGGATGACAGCCTATGGCGTGCCGACCGCCGCTTTTGGCGAATTCACGGAAGCTGGGCTGGCAAAAGCCTTTTTGCGCAAAATGCAGGCACCTTACGTGCTGAAGGCCGACGGGCTGGCCGGTGGCAAGGGCGTCGTGATCGCCGAAACGCTGGACGACGCAGACGCCGCCGTGGACGAGATGCTGGGCGGCCAGTTCGGCGACGCCTCCGCCACGCTGGTGATCGAGGAGTTCATGCATGGCGAGGAAGCCAGCGTCTTCGTGATCACAGATGGCGAAGGCGCGATCTACCTGCCCGCCGCGCAGGACCATAAGCGTGTCGGCGATGGCGATACCGGGCCGAACACCGGCGGCATGGGCGCCTACGCCCCGGCGCCGGTCGTCACCGACGAGATCATGGCCCGCGTGAAGGCCGAGATCGCCGAGCCGATGCTGCGCGGCATGGCGAAGGACGGCATGCCGTATCAGGGCGTGCTCTACATCGGCATCATGGTGACCGAAGACGGCCCGAAAGTGGTCGAGTTCAACGCCCGCTTCGGCGACCCGGAATGCCAGGTGCTGATGAAGGGCCTGAAGGGCGACATCGTCCCGGCGCTGCTCGCCTCCGCGACCGGCGGCCTGAAGGGCAATGAAGCGGCCTTCGAAGCGCTGCTGGAACTGGATCAGTTCGAGCCGACGGCAACGGTCGTGATGGCGATGACCGGCTATCCCGGATCGGTCGAGAAGGGCAGCGTGATCAAGCATGTCGGCAAGGCAAATGATTTGCCGGGCGTTCACGTCTTCCATGCCGGGACCGACCGCAACGATCTCGGCATGCTGACCGCGAATGGCGGGCGCGTGCTGAACGTCACCGCCAGCGGCGCGACCCTGCGCGAGGCGATCGACCGGGCCTATGCCGGCGTCGATGCGATCGACTGGCCGGAAGGCTTTTGCCGCCGCGACATCGGCTGGCGCGCGCTGGAGCGGGAGTAGTACTGGTCATCGCGAAATCCAGACGATAAGATTCGCGAAGGACAGATTGCTTGAGTCGAGGGCGAATACTTGCCCGCTCGGTGTCCGGGTGGGAGAGTTTGCTTTGCTACGCTTGTTTGTGCTCGCCGTAACGGCCTTTTGTCTTTCTCTGAATGCGCATGCCTGGAAGTCTTATAGCGACGCGGGCAGCCTTCTGGCTGATATCAGCCGGGGCAAATGTGTTGAGGACGCGCCGGAGGGCTTCAACTGCCTTTCGAAAGACATCCGCTATGTGCGTACCGGTACGGGCACCATGCCGGTGCGGCTGTGGTCGGTCTCGCAATTGGACGGCGAGCAGATGGGCGTGATCCTGGACAGGTACAATCTTCCGCGTGAGGACTTCACAAGGTACGCGCAGGATTATGGCGGCCAGAGCAAGGGCAACAGCTATAGCTGGATCTCCAAACAGGTCGTGCTGCAGGGCCTGGCGGCCGAAGACGGCACGATCCTGTTGCCGGCGGAATACATCCAGGTACTGCCCATCAGTGACAAGGTGGCCCTCGTGATGGCGCTGGACTACCGATATTATTTTGTGAACCTCGACCCGGAGAAGCCGCGCCTTTTCAGGCTGCCGTTCAAGCACTACGAATTCTACTTCATTTATGGCCGCGCGCCTGAAACCCCCTTCACGCTGATGTTCCATGACAAGACGGCGACGGATGTACGAGGCAAGACGCTGGTCGTGATGGATAATATGGGGAAAGAGGTGCACCGCATCACCGGCGTCGAGAACGAGGGCAGCGGGGATTACGATTTCTACTACTATGGTAATGGCAAGATTGCGTTTCCGGTGAAAGGCGAGGACGGCACGGGCCTGTCCGTGGTGGTCAATTCGCTGACGCTGGAGATGGAAGAGGTCGGTCCGTATTTCGAGACGCTGCCAGTGGGCCATGCGCTGACCGACGACTGGAGCCGCAACAATCGTAGCGACTACAAGCAGGTGCCCGTGCAGAAGGTGGCGGCGATGACGTCCGGGCACGGGATATTGTCAGGTGAGAGCATCTACCTGCCGATGCGTCATGAGGATGGCGAAGTGACGCCGTTCGGCCATCCCAACATAATCGGCATGGTGCCGCTGTACCTGCCCGAGATTGACGGGGTGCGCGGCTGGCTGGTCGTGTACGAGGCAGCGGATGGGCGCTGGTATCGCCTGATCGGCGGCGCGGTAGACGGCGACCTGATGCGCGGCAAGCCTCAAGAGCTGCTGCCGGAAAGCGTCATGGACTATATTCTCGGCCGCAAGAACTATCCGCCTTTCGCCGATATCTGGATCGGCACAATGGACGAGGACGAGTATTACGGCCTGTTCGCAGGCGCGGACCGCCGCGATGTGCCGGAGCCGCCGCTGCGGATCGCGGCGCGCTATTTCAAGGATCCGATGAACCGCTCTGCGGGCGTGACGGACTGGTATGATGTCGGCATGGACATCGGCCCCGAGGAACTGTGGGCGGCCTATGAGGCTCGGGACCGGAAAGCGACGCACCCGGACAATCCCATGGCCATGGAGCGTCCTCTGATCCTGGCGACAGCTCGCGAATGGTGGGAAAGCAACAAGGCCTATCGCGAATACCTGGAGACGCCATGGGACGTGCTGCAGGCCCGGTATGAGGCGGAATCCCGCGCGACACTGAAGGCCAGCGCCGATGCGATCCTGGCCATGAGCGGC
>PACZ01000015.1 GCA_002700305.1 Hyphomonas sp.
ACGGTGGCGGCGGTGAGCCATAGGCGAATTCCGGTCATATCAGAGCCTGTTTTCTGCTTTTCAGGCCATCAAACATAGTTGAGAATAATTCGCAACAAAGCGTTGTCGCGACCTTTTGCCCGTTTTTTGCACATGCGAATTGAAATTCTCCCCGATTGGGGGAATGAACTTCAAAATCCCAATGGTTTTCGATTTACTAATTCGAAACCCGGGGAACATGGGGGTTGGTGGTTATGACGACCGACATTGTGGTGGATCTAGGCTTGAAGTCGGCGGAAGAAGTCGCCCTTCTTGCAACTGTGGTGGACGCATTCGTACAGCAGTTCCTGGGACGGAACCGCCAGACGAGCGATGCGCCGGACGTGATGGTGCGGACGGCCTTCTCACCGGATGGCGAAGTTTCCAAGGCCGTTATCTTCCAGGACCGGAAATGGGCCGATGCCTTCGTGAATTTCTGGGAAAAACAGAAAGCCCAGGATCACGCAGCCTGATCTGAGGCCGTTCCGGCACCGGTTGAGACCTGACAACGAGACCATCTGCCGCCGCGTCAAAGCGGATAGTTCACCTTCGCGCGCAAAAGCCCTACATGAGGGCCCATGCAATCGCCGCCTCCCCCTCCGCCGCCGATATCGAGTTTCACACCGAAAGTCGCCATTCTCGGCGCGGGCATTATCGGCCTCGCGACCGCTTTCGAACTGGCCGTCAAACGCGGCGTGCCGGTGACCCTCTACGATCCAGCCCCGATGGGCCGCGGCGCCAGCTGGGCTGCCGCTGGCATGCTGGCCCCGGCCTATGAGGCCGCCGCCGAAGAAGGCGTGCACCCGCATCTGTTCGAGCTCTGCATGGAAGGCGCCGAACTCTGGCCGGACTTCTCGATAGACCTCGCCCACGCCGCCGATACCGATTCCGGCTATAGCGGCCGGCCATCGCTGGCACTCGCCTTCGACAAGCCAGAGACAGCCGCCATTCACAAACTGGCCCGCGCCCTCGATGCCCGCGGCATTGCGCATGAGGAACTGCCGCCTGCCACCGCGCACCTGCTGGAACCCTCGATTGCGCCGGACCTGATCGCCGCCCTGCAAATGCCGACCGACGGACAGGTGGACAACCGCGCCGTCGTCCGGGCCCTGATCATGGCGCTGCAGCGCAGCCCGCTGGCCACGCTTCGCAGCGAAGCCGCGCCCCTGCGCAGTGAAGGCGGACGCCTCACCCTGGAAGGCCACGACCTGATCCTCGCCGCCGGCGGCTGGAACACTGCCGCCATCAAGGTGGAAGAAAACGGCCAGCCACTCAGCCTTGTGAACTGGGACCCGGCTCTCGACCAGATCGATTGCTATGGCGGCCAGATGCTGTCGGTTGCCCATGGCTATGGCTCGCCGGAAACCACCCTGCGCTGCGGCCCGATCTATATCGCCCCCAAGGCAGACCGCGTGATCATCGGCGCGACGGTGGAGCCGGGCGTTGCCACCGAAACGCCCGAGCCTGAAGCCATCACCGCCCTGCACGCCCGCGCTGCGCGCCTCTGCCCGGTGCTGGAAGACCTGCCCGTGATCGAAACCTGGGCCGGAATCCGCCCCGGCACGCCGGACCGCGCCCCGATGATCGGTGCAACCGCCGCGCCGAACCTCTTTGTCGCGGCAGGCCATTACCGCAATGGCATTCTGCTGGCGCCCATCACGGCACGGATCATTGCAGACCTCATGCTCTGCAAGCCGCTGAGCCCGCTGCATGAGAGCTTTTCGCCCAGCCGCCTCTGCGCCGCCGCGTAGGATTTCCCGCCTGAAAATTTGCCCCGCGCCCTTGCATTCGCGGCGCGCGCCCTCTAAGTCGGCCGCTCGGCGAGCCCCGCCTGAAAGCTGAAGGAGACCCGAAATGGAAAACGCACAGCGCCCCGCCCTGCGTTCCAACTTCATTTCACGGCCCTTCCATGACCAGCTTTCTGACGCTCGACTCCCTCTCCCTTTCCACGCCTGACGGCACCCCGCTTTTCCGTGACCTGACGCTCTCGGTCGGCCGCGAGCGTGTCGGCCTTGTCGGTCGCAACGGCTCCGGCAAGTCCACGCTGCTGCACGCCATCATGGGCGATGTCGTGCCCGCAAGCGGCAGTCTCCACCGGAACGGAACGGTCGGCATGCTCCAGCAATCGCTGGACGAAACGCAGGACCTTGCGGGTGCCCTCGGCATCACAGCAGCCCTCGCCTGCCTTGCCCGGCTGGAAGCAGGTGAAGGCAGCATGGAGGATGCCGCCGACGCAGACTGGACGCTGCCTTCCCGCGTGGAACAGGCGCTCGCCGATACCGGCCTCCACGCGTTCCCGCTGAACACGCCGGTTGCCACGCTCAGCGGCGGCGAACGGATGCGCGTCGCCCTCGCCCGGCAGATCCTGGAAGCGCCTGACCTGCTCCTGCTGGACGAGCCGACCAATAATCTCGATACGGAGGGCCGGGAGGCGATTGCCAACCTGTTGCGTACCTGGCCCGGCGGCCTGCTCATCGCCAGCCATGACCGGGACCTGCTGGAACAGGTCGACCGGATCGTGGAACTCTCCCCTGTCGGCATCACCCTGTTCTCCGGCGGATGGAATGAGTTTGCCGCCGCCCGCGATGCGGCCCGCGAAGCCGCCGAGGCCGACTTTGCCCGCGCGAGCGACGCGCTGAAACGCACACGGAAGAGTGCCCAGCAGGCAAAGGAAAAACAGGACCGGCGCGACAAGGCGGGCCGCGCCGTCCGCGCGAAAGGTGATGCGCCGAAAATGTTGCTCGACAAGCGGCAGGAGCGCGCCGAAGCCACACGCGGCAAAGGCAGCGCCCTCGCCGCCCGTCAGATGGCGGAGAGCGAAGGCGATCTCGCCGCCGCGCGTGAGCGGATCGAAATCCTCGCTCCCCTCACAATGGACCTGCCATCTTGCGGCCTGCCCTCCGGACGGCGCCTGCTGGATTTCAAGTCGGTCAGCATGGCGTTCGGCGACCGGCACCTGTTCGGCCCGCTGGATTTTCAGCTGACAGGCCCGGAACGGGTCGCCATTGCCGGGCCAAATGGTTCCGGCAAATCCACCCTGCTCCGCCTCGTCACGGGCGACCTTCAGCCCACTTCGGGCACGGCCGCCCGCCTGACCGAAAATTTCGCCCTGCTGGACCAGCATGTCAGCCTGCTCGCACCCGGCGAAACGATCCTTGAGAACATGCACCGGCTGAACCCCGGCCTCAGCGCCAACGCCGCGCATGCCGCCCTTGCCCGCTTCGGCTTCCGCAATGACGACGCGCTTCAGGTGGCCGGCACGCTGAGCGGCGGGGAGAAACTGCGCGCGGGCCTCGCCTGCGTCTTCGCCCGGCCGGAGCCGCCGGACCTGCTGATCCTCGACGAACCGACCAATCACCTTGACCTGCGCGCCATCGAAGCCCTCGAAACCGGCCTCAACGCCTGGGACGGCGCCATCCTCCTCGTCAGCCACGACCCGGCCTTCCTAACCGCCATCGGCGTGACACGGACGCTTGAGCTTTGACAATGTGCCGCACGGAAATTGATGGAATGGCAACCTCTGCAACACTAGATTGCAGAAAGACCGATGGAGCCGATCCCGATGCCCGCCGCCGTCCAGCAAGACACGCCGGAAGACCTTATTGTCTTTGACGGCACCTGCGTCTTCTGTTCCGGCTTCGCGCAATTCATGACGCGGCACGACAAAGCCCGCCGCTTCCGCTTCGTCACGGCGCATTCGCCCACCGGGCAAAATCTCTACCGGCAATACAATCTCGACCCGGAAGAAATGGAGACGAACATCGTCATCGTCGATGGCAAAGCCCATACGCACATGCACGCCTTCGCCGCCGCGGTGCGCACGCTCGCCTGGCCATGGAAGGCCGCCGCCGTGCTGGGTCTCTTGCCGGACGCCATCTCGAAGCCGGTCTACCTGTTCATCGCGCGCAACCGTTACCGTTTCGGCCGCCGGGCCTGTCCGATGCCCTCGCCCGAACTGAAGGCGCGCCTGATTGAGTAAAACCATCCTCATCATCGGCGGATACGGCGTCTTTGGCGGCAAGCTGGCAGACGCCCTCTCCGCCGATCCGGCCTTCGATGTCATCGTCGCCGGGCGCAGCCTGTCCAGCGCCGAGCGCTTCTGCGAAGGCAAGTCCTGCCGTCCCCTGCTGCTCGACACTGCCGCACCGGACCTTGCCGCCGCCCTCGCCCGCGCGCGTCCGTTCATTGTTGTCGACGCCTCCGGCCCGTTTCAGACGCGCCGCGACGCCCCCTACCGCGTCGCCGAAGCCGCCCTCGCCTGCGGCGCGCACTATCTGGATCTATCCGATGACGGAGCATTCACCGCTGGTATCGATACGCTGAACGATGCCGCCATCGAAAGAGGACTCACAGTGCTCTCCGGCGTCTCCAGCGTACCGGCGCTGTCATCGGCCGCCGTCGTGCAACTCGCCGAGGGCTTCACCACCATCGACCATATCGAAAGCGTCATCCTGCCGGGCAACCGCGCGCCGCGTGGCCTCTCCGTCGTGCGAGCCATCGTTGGCCAGGCCGGCCAGCCGCTACCCCTGTGGCGCGCAGGACGGTTTGAATCGGCCACCGGCTGGGGCGAGCGCCGCACGATCACGCTGGACATCCCCGGTGAGCCGCCCGTCCGCAATCGTTGGGCGAGCCTGATCGGCGCGCCGGACCTCACCCTCTTCCCGCAACACTTCCATGCCCGCTCGGTCAGCTTCCGCGCCGGGCTGGACCTGAAGCTGATGCATGGCGGCCTCGCCCTCCTGTCGCTGCCCGTGCGCTGGGGCCTGATCCGCAACCTCTCGCCCCTCGCCCCGGCGCTCAAATGGATGGCCGACCGGCTTGAGCCCTTCGGCTCGTCCACCGGCGGCATGCGCGTGTCGGTCTCCGGCCGCACGGGTGACGGCCGCCCGGAACGGCGCGACTGGACACTTGTCGTACGCGGCGGCGACGGCCCCTCCATTCCGGCGATCCCTGCCGAAATCCTCTGCCGCCGCCTCGCCGCCGGAACCGTGCCGCCCGGCGCCCGGCCCTGTCTTGGCGAATTCACGCTCGCGGAGGCCGAAGCCGCCCTCGCCCGTCTGCGCACCGCCACGGCGCGAACCCGGCAGGAGATACCCTTCCTCTTCGAAACCGTGCTCGGCGAAACCTGGTCTGACCTGCCGTCAGAGATACAGGCACTACACGCCATCCCCCATGCCCGCCGCTGGACGGGACGCGCCCGCATCGAACGCGGGACCGGCCTCATCTCCCGTCTCGCCGGGGCATTTGCCGGCTTCCCGCCCGCAGGTGAAGACGTGCCCGTCACCGTTGAGATGACCCGCCGCGGCGCCAGGGAAACCTGGGTCCGCATCTTCGGCGCCCGCCGCTTCCGCTCTTTCCTTTCCTCCGCCGGGCCGCCCGGCAGCGGCCGGATACAGGAACGCTTCGGCCTGATGCGCTTTCGCATTGGTCTGCAGGTGCGAGACGGCCGCCTCGAATACCCCGTCTTTTCGGGCCGTTTCCTCGGTATCCCCTGGCCCGCATTCCTGCTGCCGCGCAGTACCACGGCAGAATTCGTCGATCCCGAAGGCCGCGCCTGTTTCAGCGTCCGGATAGACCTGCCGTTTGGCGGCCATGTGGTCAGCTATTCCGGATGGCTCCTGCCGGACGATGCACCACCCCCGGCTGAGTGACGCAGGGCCACATCTGGACGCTTCCGGCCACGAGGCTTAAGTCTCCCTTCGATAAAAGGAGACCCCGGATGTACCAGATCGCCCCGATGAGTGAAGATCAGGAAGCCATCAAGGCCGCCGTCGAGAAGACGCTGGAGCCGTTCGATGACGAGTATTGGGGCAAGGTGGACGAGACCGGCAACTGGCCGGAGGAATTCTGCGATGCCATGGCTGCCGGCGGCTGGCTGGGCATTGCCTTCCCGGAAGAATATGGCGGCGCAGGCCTCGGCCTGACCGAAGCGGCTCTGATGATGCAGACCGTGACGCGCACCGGCGCAGGCTATTCCGGCGCTTCCGCCATCCACCTCAACATCTTCGGGCCAAAGCCGCTAGAGAAATTCGGCAATCCCGAGCTGAAGCAGGAAAGCCTGCCCAAGATCATCTCCGGCGAAGAGAAGATGTGCTTTGCCGTGACCGAGCCGAATTCCGGCCTCGACACATCCAGCCTCGAAACCAAGGCCGAGCGCACGAACAATGGCTATGTCATCAATGGCCGCAAGATCTGGACGACGGGCGCCCAGCGCGCCGACAAGATCCTGATCATCGCGCGCACCACGCCGAAGGACCAGTGTTCCAAGCCGCACCTCGGCCTGTCGCTGTTCTACACCGACCTCAACCGCGACCGGATCGAGGCCAATCCGATCCCGAAAATGGGCCGCAAGGCGGTGGAGTGCAACACGCTCTTCATCGACAATCTGGAAGTGCCGAAGGAACACCTGATCGGCGAGGAAGGCGCGGGCTTCAAATACCTGCTGCAGGGCCTGAACCCGGAGCGCGTGCTGTTTGCCGTGGAGAGCATCGGCCTCGGCTTCGCCGCGCTGGAACGCGCTGCCCGCTATGCCAATGAACGCGTCGTGTTCGGACGGCCGATCGGCCAGAACCAGGGCATCCAGCATCCGCTGGCGAAGTCATGGGCGGAGCTCTCCGCTGCCGAGCTGCTCGCCTACAAGGCGGCCGGCCTCTACGACAAGGGCGAGGAGTGCGGCGCCGAGGCCAACGCCTCCAAATATCTCGGCACCGAAGCCGGCTTCCGCGCCTGCGAAACCGCCGTGCTCACCCATGGCGGCATGGGCTATGCGAAAGAGTACCATGTCGAGCGCATGATGCGCGAAGCCATGCTCGCCCGCATCGCCCCCGTCAGCCGCGAGATGATCCTCAACTTCATCGCCGAACGCGTGCTGGGCCTGCCGAAGAGCTACTAGGCCCGTTCGGGCCTACATATCGTCGGCTTTGGTCATGTGCTGGAAGAATTCTTCCTTGCTGTTGGTGCGGGGATAGTCGCCGTCCGGCACGGGGACGCCAAGGAAGGCGCAGAGCGGATCCCAGCCATCCTTGGCCGAATGCACCAGGAGGCGGTCGGCCGGAATGGCGGCTTTCACTTCCGCTTCGTGTGCGAGGAAGTTGGCGATCAGCTCGTCCTTCGTCTTCGCGGCGCCGAAGCTGCGCTCCAGCACTTTGGAGACCATCGTGAACCATTCGGTTGCCTGCGGCGGCCAGGTTTCCGGCGCCCAGACGGTGGCGAGGATTGTTTCGGAAATGCTGCTGTACCAGCTCTCGGCCGAGCGGGAGGAGAGGATGATCTTCGCGTCCGGATAATAGTCCGCCAGCTCCTTCCAGAAGGCCGCCGACGGCCAGTCCACCGCCGAACTGTAGCCCTGATAGATGGCGTCGAAGTCCGGCTTGCCGGACAGCGCGTCATTCCAGAGCGGCACCTGCTTTTCGCCATTCTCGATCACTTCGATCATGTGATGGCAGGGCCCAAGGCCCAGCTGTTCCAGAGCGAGTTTGAGGGACATCGTCCCGGTACGGCCATAGCCGGCGCTGATTGCCTTGAGTGTCATGTCTGGTCTCCCCGAGCCCCCGGTTGATCCGGGGTTGTGCCTGTGTGCTAGCACAAACACCTGCGGGGAGACAGCACAAGCTTAATGGCGCGGAACGCGGCCGCGGATGCGGTCGAAGCCGGCCTTCACATTGGCAAAGCGCTCCATGATGGCCGGCTCGAACTCATTGTCGGTGAAGATATAGGGCCAGTTGCCCTCGATCCCCTCACGCACAAGTTCCCCGACATAGAGCGGATCGATGCCATGGGCGATAGCCTGGCGCGCCATTTCGGCGAATTCGGAATTGTCGAGATTGGCGTCCTCCCCCGTTGTGTCGCGTGCACCGGCGAACCGGTCCGGCACATTGCGGGCAGACTCCAGGATCTTTGTCCGGATGAATCCAGGACACAGGACAGAGACACCGATGCCGCGCGGCTCAAGCTCTGTCCGCAGGCCTTCGCTGAGCGCCACGACACCGAACTTGGTGACATTGTAGGGCGGGTTCGTCACCGGCAGGAAGCCGGCGATCGACGCGGTCGAGACGATCTGCCCGCCGTCGCCATGCGCTTCGATCAGCGGGCCAAAGATCTCGATGCCCCAGATCACGGACATGAGGTTCACCCCGATGGTCCATTCCCAGCCGGCATCCGTCCATTCGCCATAACGGCCGCCACCGCCGACGCCGGCATTGTTGACCAGAATGTCCACCCGGCCGAACCGCTCTATCGTGGCGTCGGCCGCGGCCTGCAGCTGGTCCTTCAGCGAGACGTCGGCGATGACGCCATCGACATCGGCATTCGTCTGCTTCAGTCCACTGATCGCACCGTCCAGCGCGTCTTTCTCGATGTCGCACATCATCACCTTCACGCCGGCCTGCGCCAGGGCGGTGGAGATGCCGAGGCCTATGCCCGAAGCGGCGCCCGTAACGAAGGCAACCTTGCCTGCCAGGTCTTTCATGAATTCCTCCCGTCATATTTTCGGGAAGCATGCGCCTGCCGGAGCGGTCCGGCAAGAGATGACGCGAGGAAACGCCCGGCGGCGGGGCCGCCTGACGATCCGGTCAGGCCTGCGTTCTAAATCCGGTATCAGGCAACGTCGCGGGCGCCGCCTTCCAGCAGCTGGCGATAGGTCGGGAAGGTTTTCTCGCCGATCAGATAGGCGTGCAGATCGCTGGCGCTCAATGGCCGGGAATAGAGGTAGCCCTGGACCAGACGGCAACCGGCACTGCGCGCGGTTTCCAGCTGCTCGCGCGTTTCGATCCCTTCGATGATACACTCGATGGCGAGCGACCGGCACAAATGCTGAATGGTCGCCACCAGGCCGAGGCCACGGGCGGCCGTATTGATCGCCGCGCCAAAGCTGCGGTCGATCTTCACGATGTCGAATTCCAGGTCCTGCAGGTAGCGCAGCGAGGAATAGCCGGTGCCGAAATCGTCGAGCGCAATCTTCAGCCCCAGGAAGCGGAACTTCATGAGATTGTAGCGCGCCTCTTCCATGTCGTTCAGCAGCGAGGACTCTGTGACTTCCAGAACCAGGCGATGGCGCACATTTTCCGGCTCGGCAAGGATCATCTCCACCAGCGCATCGCTCGTTTCCCGGCTGATAATATCCTGCGCCGACAGGTTCACCGATAGCGACGGCAGTTCCGGGCAGATGCGAAGGTATTCCAGCGCCCGGCGCACCACCACGCGGGTCAGCTGCTGGGTCATGCCCATCTTCTCGGCAATCGCGACAAATTCCATCGGCGGAACGGAGCCCAGTTCCGGGCTGTCCCAGCGGGCCAGCGCCTCACAACGGGTGATCTCGCCGTCGGTCGAATTGACGATCGGCTGGAACACCAGGTGCAGCTCCTTGTCGAGATCTGCCTTCTTCAGGGCCTGATGGACGACGGCCTCCCGTATCTGGGATTCGGCATGACGGGCGGAAAACTCGATCGCCTGCCCCACCTTGTGCTCCTTTGCGCGGAACAGCGCGAAGTCTGCCTGCTCCATCAGGTCGCGTGCTGATTTCACGGGAAACTCGCGCGAGGAATATCCAACCGAGGCGGAAACCCGGCTTGTATCCCGGGTGGGCAGGCGCACAGGCTCGTTCATCGCATTGACGATCTGCTGCGCGATCCGCTTGGCCTCTTTCTGGCTCACCGTCTTGGGCAGGATATAGGCAAACTCATCCCCGCCCAGCCGGGCCACGCTCGCCTTGTTGCCCAGAATCCGTTTCAGGCGTTTGGCTGTTTCAACCAGCACCGCATCCCCGGCCGTGTGCCCGAACACATCATTGATCGGCTTGAAACCATCAAGGTCGATCAGGCCAACGACCGGCAATTCCTTGTCTCTGGACGGATCATAGGCTGCGTCGACATCCTGGAAGAACTGCCGGCGGTTCGGCAACCCGGTCAGCATGTCTGTGAGGGCCATGGACTGGTTTGTATCGGCAAGTGCCGTCGAGCGCCGGTTTTCCGCATTGAGCCGGTTCAGCAGCACGACAGATTGCGCCAGCCGCAATTTGTAGGTCTGCGAGGCCATGAAAAAGACCAGATAGGTCACGGCAAGCTGAATGGTCGCATACAGATAAAATCGCTCGTACCAATTATAGAACAGCAGGCAGAACACGCCGAGCGTCATGAACAGGCAAACACCGACCAAGCGTGGCCGCGAGATCCCGCAAATGGTCGAGGAAGCGCCGGTAAAGGCGGTAAAGAAAGAGAGGTAAAGCCGCTCTTGGGCGTTGGCATAGGGCAGCAGGCTCCAGACCCACGCGCCGAGGATCAGGAACAGCCCCGCTGTCAGAAGTTCAATCTGAAGCAGCTTTTTGCGGGCTTCGTCCGGCTCAAGCAGCCGGCTGCCGCCAAATTTCCAGAAGCTGAGCCGGACAATGCTCAGTATGATAAACAGAACCGGCACACCCAGGGTCAATGCTGTCGGCGCCTCACCCAGGAAGGTGAAGCCGAGGGAAATGACCGCGACCGTCAGCATCAGGTAAAGCGACGGAATATTCTGCGAGATGGCCCGCAACTGCTCCATCAGCACAGCTTCTTCCGGCGTGCGTGCGTTTTGCAGCATCTTCCGGTAGGTATTGATGTTGGTTCTCTTGAGCATTCTTTCCGCCGGTCTGGTCTTTCCTGACTAGACGGGAAACCCTAATCTTCAGTGGATTCCGGGCGTGAATTTGCCGGCTTGGTTAAGCATCTGTTTAACATGTCGGACAGGCAGGTTCCTTTCCCCCTGAAAAGGCACGCGCTCTGTTGAAGGCACAGCAGCGCCGAACCCGGTCACCGGAACGGCTGACTGTCGCCAGAAGGCAGTCTCCAACCGCCTCCGGGGGGGCGCCTGAGGCAGGTCCGGTATAGTCCGGCTTAGTCATGGAAAGTCATGCTTGGTCATGGCGTAGGCGGATGTAACCCTCCGCCGGTCATGCGAACGCATGCCCCTGTCATCCCGGATAAGCGCTGTGCGCTTTCCGGGATGACACGCAGAGGGGCCTATCCGCCAGTTGGCAAGCCCCATCCTGCCGCAATCATTACCGCTAAAATAAACTTATCCGACACCTCCGTGGCCTGACGTATAGTGCGCAGCATGTCACTCTTTCATCCACCCGCCTGGTTTCCTCCGCAGCTCACCTTCCTCTGGCCCATTATCTGGGTCCAGGTGCTGATGCTGCGCGCGCAGATCCGGGCCGCCTATGGCCGGGGTGTGGTGTATCGCTGGAGCCTGACGCCGAATTTGCGCGTGTATCTGGTCAGGATCGACTGGATGCCCGGACAGAAGACAGAGCGGGCGATTCTCAAACCTGCCGCTCATGTCTCAGACCGTCTCGCCGCCGCGTGCGACGGGCGGATGGCTGTGCCGGAATATGTCCGCGTGCGGCCCCTCACCCCAACCCTTGCTCGGGCGGACGCAGTGCGTTCGCTTACCCTCGCAAGCCCGAGGGAGAGGGGCTTGAATCTCCCCCTTCCGGAAACCTGAACCCGGATCTGACACCAAAAACCCACCCCAGCTGCGAAGCGCCTTCACGGGCGTCGCGCGTGCTGGCGGAAACCTTTCCCTGCCTGCCCCCTCTTGCCGTGGGCGCGGCCCGCGCTAAAACCGCTGCCATGACTGACCAGCTTCCCGACCGCCTCTGCGTCGACCCCGACAGCCCGTTCCACGATCCGGAGCTCCTCCAGAAGGAGATCGGCGTGCGTTTCAACGGCACGGAAAAAACCAATGTCGAGGAGTACTGCATCTCCGAAGGCTGGATCAAAGTCGCCGCCGGCAAGGCGCTCGACCGCAAGGGCAAGCC
>PACZ01000016.1 GCA_002700305.1 Hyphomonas sp.
GCCAAAGGAACGAAAAGGAGAACCCCAATGGCAAACGCACTCGGATATGTCAGCGAGACCAAGGCCGGCTTCGAAGGCACGCTCGCCATGATGAACTTGAGCACTGCCATCCGCATCGAGAAGAATGGCGAGAAAGCCGCAGAAGGCCAGCCGGACTTCCGCATCTTTGCCGGAGAAACCTCGACCGAAATCGGCGGCGGCTGGATGCGCAAGGCGAAGTCTTCGGGACGCGAATACGTCTCTCTGACCCTCGCCGACCCGCAGATTGGTCCCCGCCGGATCTATGCGAACCTTGCGCCGGTCAAGGGCAAGAAAGGCCGCCACGTGATCCTCTGGAACCCAAAAGACTGACGGTTCCAAGCCCCTCATCGAGCCGCTCCAGAGCAAGTCTCCGGGGCGGCTTTCCGCATGTCAGAAACATGGTGAACAGGGGAGGGGAAAAATCCACGGCGCGCATATTTCCTCTCAAATCCTGCGCAGGATCGGGCAGTCTCATCGCATCGCACAGATATCAGTGAAAGGAGCTATTCAATGAGCGATGCAGACAAAACGGCGCCTGTGGCGGCCAACGACAATGACCTTTTCAATGTCGTGGAAGCCGCAGATTTTCTTCGGCTGAAGCGTTCGACACTCGATCATTATCGATGTGAAGGTCGTGGGCCGATTTATCGCAAACATGGCGCACGCGTCTACTATACCCGCGCCAGTCTCATGGCCTGGTCGGAACGTCAGATGTTCTCATCGACCTCCACCCGCGTCGAAAAAAAGACGTGAAGCTCTTTTGGCTTTCAGCAACAGCCGCAGGCCTGTCTGCGGTCGTTGCAGGGCTGATAATCGACCCTGAGGCACGCTTTGTCTGGAACAGAACCGGCAGTGCGCCGGAAGGATTGTACGTGCTGAGCGATGAGCCAATCGCCCGTGGCGTGTGGGTCATTGTTTCGGCTCAGAGCAGTGAAGCAGAATGGGTGTCGAAGCGTGGCTATATCGACGAGGACTGGCCGCTTATAAAGCGGGTGGCAGCCCTTCCCGGAGATGAAATCTGCCGGGAAGGGAACACCATTTCCATCAATCACTTGCGTATCGCCGAAGCCTTGGAGACGGATAGCCCGGGCAGGCAAATGCCGGTTTGGCATGGCTGCAGCATTCTGGGTGAAGACGAGGTTTTTCTGCTCAATTCACACCCTCGGTCAATTGACGGGCGCTACTTCGGCCCCACGAAAATCTCCGATATCGGTGGATCTCTTAGGTTGCTCTGGACTCGGGATAAGCAGACGACGGACATGTCTGTGCAAGGCGATGCAGAGCGTGGGCAGGAATTTTGAGGCGGACCCGGTAGGGCAAGATAAAACGCTGGGCGCCAGGCTCTGCCTAACACGCTGTCTGCACATCGATTTTCAGGCGCCCTTTGCATGGCTTCGAGACGCTTGGTGAGCGGAGCATATGCCCGTGTTCATTGGGGATTCTGCAGGCGCCAGGCACTAGGAGGCGGTTTTGCCGATTGATGATGACTTCACGCCACGGCTGGGCCGGATCAGGGATCGCGGACAGGCAGGGGGCCAGCGGTTGTCCAAACGCTTGCGCAAGGCGGCTGCAAGGCTCGGCCCGAAGGGCAAGACAAGCCGCTATTCGGGGCGCAGTCTGGGCCGGGGATCGGCTACGGCGAGGCAGCTGGAATATCAGCGCCGCAAAATAGCTGCGTTCCGTATACGGCGCGTCATGGTCAAGTTCCATATAGCGCGCGCTGGACGCCTCGCCGGAAACGGCGCATTCCGAGCGCATCTTCATTACATCCAGCGGGATGGTGTCGAGCGGGACGGAAGAGGCGGCGAACTCTATGGTCGCGAAGGTGAAACACCGAGCGCCTCAGACTTCCTTGAACGCAGCGAAGGTGATCGGCACCAGTTCCGCATCATCGTCTCACCTGAAGACGGGGTGGCACTCGGCGATCTGCGCGAGCACACGCGTGCCCTGATGACTCAGATGGAACGCGATCTCGGCACGCGTCTCGATTGGGTTGCTGTGGACCATCACAATACAGGTCACCCTCACACACATATTGCTGTTCGCGGAAAGGATGCGCGGGGCGAAGATCTCGTTATCGCACCGGATTATCTCAAATCCGGCCTTCGGCAGCGCGCTGCTGATCTGGTCACGGAGAGGCTGGGACCGCGGCGCGATCTTGAGATCGCAAGAGCTCGGCATTCAGAGGTTCAGCGGGACAGGCTGACTGCAATCGATCGGGCCATGTTACGAGATGTTGAAGGGGGCGAACTGGTGATCAGCAGGAATGCCTCAAGTGAAGCGGGGCGATTTGATCGCAGCCTTCGGCTTCAACGGCTCAGTCATCTGGAGCAGTTGGGCCTGGCTACCCAGGTGGAGGATGGCCGCTGGCAGATGAAACCAGACTGGGACAGGACGCTCGCCGAGATGGGCCGCCGGAATGACGTTATTGCGACCCTGGCACATCGGTTCGGCCAGAAGGACGGTCTTGAGCGTCTCGTTAGCTTTGATCCGGCCCGGGATGAAGACGGCAAGCTCATGGGCACTGTGCTGGCGACGTTTCCGGATGATGAGCTGCGTGATCGCCGTGCGATTGTAGTGGAAGATTTTGAAGGGCGGCAATGGCTTGTCGATCTGGGGGAGGCGGAGCCGGGGTCCATCCCTCCTGAAGGTGCGGTGGTTGAGGTCGGGCCGCGCGAGGCGCAGGCAAGGAGTTCAGACCGGGTGATCGCGGATATCGCCGAAAACAGGGGCGGGATCTATTCGGTGCGCCTGCATGCGGAGGCTGACCCATCGTCCACAACCGCGTTCCGGCAAGCCCATGTCCGGCGCCTGGAAGCACTCCGGCGGGTAGGTTTGGTCGAACGAATGCAGGATGGGAGCTGGACTGTTCCGAATGACTATCTTGAGAAGGCGCTCGCGTTTGAAGCGGATCGGGCAGGGGGTGTCAGCCTGAAAACCCTGTCCTGGCTCACACTGGAAAAGCAGGTCATGTATCGAGGTGTGACCTGGCTGGATGAGGAACACGGCGAGAAGGTCAGCAGCCGCCTGCTGTCTGCGAGGCAAGCCCGGATCGCATGGCTGCGGGAACAGGGACTGTTGGCACCGGATGCAAATACGCTCGATGCAGAAGCCCGGGGCCGGCTCAGGCAAAGCGAACTTGCCGCAGTTTCCGCGCGAACTGCCGAACAGTCCGGCCGCCAGCAAATCGAGCTTCAGACGGGTGACACCATCACGGGAAAATATGAGCGCGCAATCAATTTTGGTTCCGGGCGCGTTGCTGTCATCGGCAATGGGAAGGAATTTGCACTGGTCCCTTGGCGCGCTGAGATCGAGCGTCATCGCGGGCGCGAGCTGGTTGCCAAACGAACCGCCCAGGGCGTGTCATGGACGATCGGAATGAGCAGACAGCGCGGCCTGTCACGTTAGGTGCTTGCATGCCTTTGTGTCGGGCTGCCGGGCTTGCCCTCGCGTCCGACTGTCGGAGGTGCCGGTTAGTGATCGAAGATGGGGTCTCTTCGTTTGACATAAAGGACCTTGCCATGCGCCCCGGAAAAATCCTGCTCGGTCAGGTCATGGTCGTCTTCGTCCTGATCGTTCTGACAATCTGGGGAGCGACACAGTGGACGGCCTATGTGTTCGGATACCAGCCCGCCCTTGGGCACCCATGGTTTTTCGCGGGCGAGATGCCGGTCTACAAACCCTGGCGCCTGTTCCAGTGGTGGTATGCCTATGAGGCCTATGCGCCGGACGTGTTTGCGCGCGCGGGCCTCATTGCTTCAAGCGGAGGACTGCTCGGCATCTTCGCTGCCGTCGTCGGTTCGGTGATCCGAAGCCGGGATGCTGCTAATGTCACGACATATGGCTCAGCGCGATGGGCCAAACCGCACGAACTGAAGCGTCATGGGCTCCTGGCAAGTGACGGCGTGTTTCTCGGCAAGGTCCGGCATGCCTATCTCCGCCATGATGGACCGGAACACGTCATGGCTTTTGCGCCCACCCGTTCGGGAAAGGGGGTGGGATTGGTCGTGCCGACCCTGCTGTCCTGGACGGGCAGCGCCGTCATTCATGATATCAAGGGAGAGAATTGGGAGCTGACATCCGGCTGGCGCTCGAGCTTCTCGACCTGCATTCGGTTCGATCCGACCGACCGCCGTTCCCCGCGTTACAATCCGCTGCTTGAAGTCCGGCGCGGCGAGTGTGAAGTGCGGGATGTACAGAATATCGCTGACATTCTTGTGGACCCTGAAGGCTCGCTCGAGCGCCGCAACCATTGGGAAAAGACCGGGCATTCTCTGCTCGTCGGCGTGATCCTCCATGTCCTCTACGCCGAGACGGACAAGACGCTCTCGGGGTGTGCAAAGTTCCTCTCCAATCCGGACCGGACCTTCACAGCAACGCTAACAAGGATGATGCGGACGAAACATCTGGCAGATGATGCGGGAGGGCGGTCAGTCCACCCCGTAGTGGCCGAGGCGGCGAGGGATCTCCTCAACAAGTCGGAAAATGAACGCTCCGGTGTGTTGTCGACCGCGATGAGCTTCCTTGCGCTCTACCGTGATCCGGTCGTCGCTGCGGTGACGTCAGCGAGCGACTGGCGTCTTGCTGATCTTGTGACTGCAGAGCGTCCGGTCTCACTTTATCTCGCTTGTCCGCCTTCCGACATGTCGCGGACGAAACCCCTGATGCGCCTGATCCTCAACCAGATCGGACGGCGACTGACAGAAGAGCTGCCGGACGCAAGCAGGCGGAAACTGCTTATGATGTTGGATGAGTTTCCTGCGCTTGGGCGGCTCGATTTCTTCGAGTCTGCGCTTGCGTTCATGGCAGGCTATGGAATCCGGGCCTATCTGATCGCGCAATCGCTCAACCAGATCGAAAAGGCCTACGGACCGAACAATTCGATCATGGACAATTGCCATGTCAGGGTCGCGTTCGCGACAAATGATGAGCGGACGGCCAAGCGGATATCAGACGCACTCGGCACGAAGACCGAGCTCCGGTCCCAGAAGAACTATACAGGCCACAGACTGGCCCCCTGGCTCAGCCACATGATGGTATCTCGCCAGGAAACGCAGAGGCCGTTGCTGACGCCTGGAGAGGTCATGCAGCTGCCGGCGAGTGATGCGATTGTCATGGTGTCTGGTGCGCCGCCCGTACAAGCCAGAAAGTTGCGCTATTTCGAGGATCGGAACTTCACACGAAGGGTGTTGCCGGCGGCTGGTGTTGAGATTGCTTTGATGAATGGTGCGGACCACTGGTCTGGATTGATTGAAGGGGGCGCGTTGGCGTCCACCGATAACGTTGTTCCAATGGATGCAGGTGAGGGTGCGCTTGAATTGGCCCCCGATTTTGTTCAGCCATCTGAGGAAGCAAACCCTGATCTGGAACCTGATCCCGAGTTGTCTGATGAAGATGGTCCCGATCCATTGGAGGCACGTCATCTCGAAACCGTCCGCCGTGCCGCTGCACTCGATCTGGCAGACCCTGACACCTTGCCGGATTTTTGAGACATGCCGAAGCCACGGATCAATCTTCGCCTTGCGACCGACATCTACGCCAGACTTGATGAGGCAACGCAGAGACCTGGTGCCACGAAGTCAGCAATCATCGAACAGGCGCTTCGAGAGTACTTTGATCCTGAGGCCAAATCTGGGTTGGAAGAACGCATTCTGGCGCGCTTGGATGTCTTTGATATCCGTCAGGGTGAAATCGAGCGAGATGTAGGATTCACGCTCGAGGCGCTCGGCCAGTTTGTTCTCTACTGGCTGACTAGGACAGATCCTCTTCCAGAAGGCGAGCGGAAAGCTGCCCACGCTCTCGGACAAAGAAGGTTTGACTATTTTGCTGAACAAGTCGCACGGAAGGTGCACTCAAGAGATCGCATGATTGACCGATTCACGTTTTAGCCAGTTTCAAAGTTTAGATGGGCCTTGCTGACCAGTGGGACTCTATGGACTCATTCGGTTGCCTTTCGGACCAGCAGATGAAGCGTGTAGTTTCCAATGGATTCGGAACTTCTCGTCCCTGTCCAAGGACTTCCGACGCGAATAAATCCGTACTTTGGCAATATGTGTTCAACCATCACGGGGTTGCTTGAGGTTGCAAACAGCCCTTTCCCGTCAGACAAAGACACTACCTTTTCAACTAGCTGCTTGGCCAAACCCTTGCCTTCGAAATTCGGAGCGACGGCCACATACCCCAGTTCAAAAGGAAACAATTTCTCCGGCAACAGGAATCCGGCTTTCGCGCGTTCACCGAGCCTGCTTCGGTAGCTGCCCGTCGGAACTTTCAGAGCTGCAACTCCACCCACCTCAACCCCAATTGTGGCGAATACAATTTTGACTCCTGGTCGCTCAATTCCTCTCTGTACAAATTTCCCGTCAACAGCTTCACGTGACTGTACGAGACGAGTGAATGTTTCCCTTTCGTTGAGCGTAGCCTCTTCGACGGTGCGCGTTAGGAGTGTGGGTGTCATAGTTGATATAACCCAGTTTTAGGCAATGGTCGTTTCCTGGACTCGCAGGGCATTTCCACCAAGTTCCCGAAACGCTCGTTGCCGACAAGACAATACCAAAATTTGCTGATCTCCAGCCTGTCTGTGAAGTGCATCAAACATCCGTTCGATGCGATCATCATCCGTAAACACCAACGCATCATCAAGGATCACAGGGGCAGGGTGCCCGCCTTTTGCAAGCATCCTCGCAAAGGCAAGCCGAACAAGCAGGGCGATTTGCTCCTGAGTGCCGCCAGATAAAACATCGATTGGTTCTTCTTGCCCATTTCGTACAAGAGCGACGGGAAGTAGATTCTGGTCTCCCCAGATGATTTCGGCTTCCGGCCAAAGTAGGTGCAACAGCGGTCTGAGTTCAGTCGCGACCGGCTCGAAGTAACGCTCGCGCGCGTGATTGCGCGCCGACCCTAGCGAGGCTTCTAGCTTTTGCAGGATTGCGACCTCTCGCTCAATTTGGCTCAATCTCGCGGTTGCGGCAATCAGTGCGTCCTCTGCATCTGCAAGCCTTTCCTCAACAGCATCGCCTGCATTGCGCGAGATCCGCTCGTCGAGCGTCGCGAGTTCCGGCTTTAATCGCGAGATCTGTTCGTGTGCAGAATCTTCGATCGATTGGGCGCGCTGATGTTTCGCTCGAATCGAATCGATATCGGGAGCGGAACGCCTGCGTTCCGCAAGCAATGCTTCAGCGGCCTTTAGGTCAGCACTTGTGCGCCCGAGTTCGTCAGCGATGGCAGACGGATCTAGCGCGCCAAGATTGTCCAAGGTTGCAAGCGCGCGTGATAGACGATCCCTGGCGTTGCTGTGATCGGTCTCTGCACGAGCGGCATGGCTACGGGCATCCGATAGCCGCTCTGTAGCAGCATTACTCCTCGCAAGAGCGTCTATGCGCGCCGCTTCCGCGACATCTAACAGGGCTTCCGCATCATGCAGAGACGGAACATCTCCTTCGTTCACGTCTTCTGGTTCAGGAATGGCCGCAAGTGCCTTACGAAGTGCTTCCAGCCCCTCTGGCGCAACAGACGTCAGGATTGCGTGGGCTTCGGCACCACGTTGCTCCGCGCCTTCGCGTGCAGCAGCGGCGCTTCGAGCTTCTTCCAGGCTGACCAGCCCATGCCGGGAAAGCTCACGGTGAAGTGCCTCCTCGGCTGCGAATAGGGCGCGCCCATCGCCCTCCGCAGCTCCAGGCCGAACGGACAAAACGCCGATGTCTTTTATGGAAATGTCCGACTTGCTGGTTAATAGGAGCGGTTGGCCTTCTGAAAGTCCGCTTTCGCGATAGCGAACCGCGCCCTCGCACCCGGGCTCATAGCGCATGACCAGACTTGTCGTTTCGCTTTCATGAAGCGCGCGTAACGTGGACAATTCTGAAGCCAAGTCCGTCAGCCGGTTCAGTTCCTTCGCGTCCAGTCCGGATTTCGCCGCTGCAGCCTCTTTCTCCATGGCCTCCCGCGCAGCTTGCGCCTGATCGAGGCGTGTTAGAAGGTCTTTGCGTCGATCCGCCCCCAGGATGGCTGCCTCTCGGCGTTGCGCCTTTCTCCTTGTCGCTTCGGCCATCTGGTGTGCCGACTGCGCGGATTCAGCTACCAGTATTGCGGCAGCGCGGTCCTGTTCAGCCGAGTCTCGCTGTAAGAGCGCTTTCTCAACCGCCTCGGAGGAACGAGCTTCCTGGTCTGCTGCTTCGGCTTGCTCCCGCCTGGCGGCCTGGAAGCCTGAAAGGCGGCTTTCGAGGTTAGCCACCAACAGACGAGTCGCCTTTACCTTTTGTTCTTCAGCCTCGATTTCTTCCGCATGACGTTCGGCAGACTGAAGTTCCTTGCTAGACTCACTCAGGCGGTGCTTGCGTTCAGAAATTGCGTCGGGAGATTCAAGCTCGGCAAGTTCGCGACGCCTTTTTTTGCGATTAGCTAGTGCATCACGAAGCTCTGTTGCCCGGTCCGAAAGTGCATTGCGTTCTGCGTCCCTCAATTCGACTTGTTCCTGGGCGAGTTTCCACGGGCCACCGGCCTTGGGCCGGCCGCTAGATGTCATATACTCTGCCAGTTCGCGTCTACAGCGAGCTAACGCCATGTCCATGCGCCGCCCCCCCGTCATTGCCTCGACTTCACCTGTAACCGATGACAACAAATCTCGCCGCACTTCCAGCGCCACTTCCTGCTCCTTCTTTGAGCCGTCCGCTAGACTGGTCAGGCCCTGACGAACCCAAAGAAGCCCGGAAGGTCCGCCATCGCCGCTGCTCAGTATACCTGAAATCCAAGCTTCGGCCTCATCTGCTTGGGCGACAAGTAGTCCATTCTTTTTCACGGTTGCCGAAGCCTTCGAGAGCCAACGCTTTGCGACTGTGAAACGTTCTCCGTTGACCTCAATATGGACCCAGATTTCAGGTGCGCCCCCGGCATGGGGTTTGAGCGCTTTGATGTCCTTGTCGGCTGAGCTGTGGGACTTGAAGAACAATGCCTGAAGCGCATCGAATAGCGTAGACTTACCAAATTCGTTCGGTGCACTCAGGACGTTGAGCCCATCTCCGATCTCGTCCAGCGTAACCGGGGTAGTAAAACGGCGGACGTTGTTGAGTGTAATCGACCTGAGTTTCACTGATCGGTTTCCTTTACATAGGCATAAAGGCGGGAAAGTGCTGCTGCGGCAACACTGCGGTCGTCAGAGGAAAGGGCATCGCTCTTAGCCGCTTCCATGAGCTCGTTGGCGGCAAGTCTTAGCGCACCCGCCTTGTCGATTTCGTCGAGATCCGCCGTTTCATAAATTGTACTAAGTTGTGCTGTATCCAGCTCGAAGTGTGCGAATTCCGGCCCTAGCCGGTTTGCTGTTCGTTTCAGTTCTGATTGTCCGCTGAGGCTCGACCAACCTGTGGCACGGATGCGCATAAGCAAATCGCGGCGATTGTTCTGAGGTAGCATGGCTTCCAGCGCATCGGCCGCATTACTCTCTGCTAGCAGCGGCAGCTCGCTTTGAGCCCAGAGAAAATTCCCTGTTTCGACTTCTTCGACCAAAGGTATGGCTCCCGGCCCATCGATGGTCACAACAAGACAAACGCCCCTGCGGCCATGTTTGAACCGATCCTGTTCGGGGCTTCCTGAGTAATGTGTGCGCGGAGTGATTGCAGTCCGGCCATGCCAGTCTCCAAGCGCTAGGTAGTCCAGTCGCGCCGATCGATCCCTGTCTGGAGGAATATTTGCGCGCCCGTCGGTAAAGTCGACAACGCCTCCATGTGCCAGACCGATTCTTAGAGCCCCATCCGCCGACGGCATTGATGCCAGATTGTCAGTCAGGTCGCGGCCCGCTGACCGGTAGCTGACCGGACTGGGCAGGAGCGAAACGACGGGTTCAAGATTTATTGGCGCCGGATCCGTGACTGCATGAACGTTTGCCGGCGCTTCGCGCCCAATCGTCTCCCAGAGTGGCTCAGCATCTTGCAGATTGTCGTGATTGCCGGGTAAAATCCACCAATGTACATCATCCGCTGCTCCCATGGCTGAAAGCGATTGCCGCAGCACTGATTGAGATGGTGTTGGAGTATCAAATGTGTCTCCGGCTAGAAGGACGTGGCCCGCGCCCCGGCTCCTTGCCGTCTCGGCGAGTCGGACAATCGAATTGTGCCTCGCTTCCATCAGGCGTCCACGAATGTTGCCATCGGGTGGCTGTGGAATGTTTCCGAAGCGGCGTCCCAGGTGAAGGTCGGATGAATGAATGAAGCGAAATGTCATCGGGGTTCTCCAGCCTCGTGAGATTAACAGAAAATTCAGTTCCGGTTCTACTCATCGTGGAAATTCGCATTCTAGGCGGCGATTTTGTGATGCAGCGCGAACCTTGTTGCCAGAGTAGGGTTCACGAGGCCCCTGTCTCGGCCGGATTTATTCGTCGTTCAGAGCGTCCGTCCTTGCACCATTGCACCTGACCGCGCTTGACCCAGAAGTGGCAGCCACATGAATTCTTCTGATGTACAGATGGCGACAGGCTCGGGCGCTGCCAGAAATCGGTTGTGATGCCCCAGCGAGGGCGTTGGTGAGGGTTGAGGGAGAGGGAAATGGCTTTTCCACAGCCACCTGGGCATTGAAAGCAAGCCCATTTCCTGACACCGGAATCTTCCACCAGAATGAGTTCATGGGCATTCTGGGGTGGAACCTCGGGGAACCTGGTTTGCCGTTTGACAAGAAAATCCGCCTTGAAAAACCACGTGCGCCGCAGAAGTCGGGCCGAATTCAGCAATAGCGCTCTTTTCCAATTCTCCATCTCAATTCACCATGTCCAGAAAAGGAAGAACATCGCCGCGTCCGAGCGTGTCCGCAGATTGGCAGCACGGGCAATTCGGGCGTGCCTCGAATTGGGGAAAGCGGTCATCGCGCGCGTGAAATCTCCGGACGCGGGTCGCGCTCATGCCCGCTTTCCCGGCGAAGCCGGTTATCCCGGACAGCCACTCATTAACGGCCATGCATGCCGCTTCACTCGTAAATGAGACGACTGCAGGCGATGGGTCGCCCTCACCCAGGAGATAAGCTTCAGCCTTGAGCTGTTCGAACGCGCCGGGATCAGTCCTCTTTAGCGCTTCTTCACGGGCTCGCCTCGGGCTGACATGACCACCGCAAAGCAGGCAGGGATGTCCTGGCACGAGTGTTGTGACGCGGGCGAAGAGATCGAAATGACCATTCTGGCGTCTTTGCATGGCGAGCCCCATGTCGATCACGGGTATGCCATAAAATCGCGCAAACCGGTTGAGGAACAATCGTCCGGCATGGTCATCGGAGCAGCAGAAAATCACGTCGCAAGCTTTGAGGACTTCGTGGCTTTCCGGGGAGCCTGCCCATGCATCGACTGTCACAAGCTGCATGCCGAGGTCTGCCTCTTTCACGAGACGGGCGTGAAGCTCAGTCTTGGGCAAGTGCCGGCATGCGTCGTGCCGCGTCGCACCATGAAGCCGATTAAGGTTGCTTTCCTCGACGCGGTCACGGTCGAAAACTGCAGCGCATCTGATCCCGAGCCGCATCACGAGAGGAAGCGTCGCACTACCTGTTGCGCCCCCGCCGACAACAGCGCACCTGAATTGCGTGATCATGTTGTTGGATGCTTCACCGAACAGGCGTACCTGCCGATCGAGGAAAGTTGGTTGATCGCGCGAGCAATCCTGAAGAGAGAGGTTGGGACCGGATTGGAGAATGCGGGCGATATCCGTTTTCTTGCTTTCCGACTGCCAGTATCTGACGGCGATGTCACCGTTTCCGGCAATGACCAGACTGAGAAGGCCAGGTAGCCCCTTGAGCTTCGCTGTGCGTGCTAACTCAGCCTCATTCGTGTCATCCTGTTCCGAGAACGCGGCGACACCAGCGGGGTGAGTATGCACAATACCTGGCACCATGCCGGCTCTCATCGCCTGGCTAAGCAGAGACATGAACCCGTCGGTTTGCCACGTCACGTGTCGCGCCGATTCTGAGACCTGATCGGACTTCGAGACAGGTTCGAATGTATGTGAAATGAAGCGGCGTCTGGATACTCCTTGCCAGGGATCCCGGGCGATGTCAGCTATGCCGAACAGCATATAGCCTGCGCGCTCATGTCCGGCCCCCTCTGCAAGAAGGGACCTGAGGGATGAGCCATGAGGAGCAAGCAGGATGAGATCCAGCGCGGGCATTACGGACGGGCCTCCGCAAGTGCAGTCTGCACACGTGCCAACATAGTCCGCAGACCATCAATTCCCGAGCGCCAGGACTCATTGTGGCGGGACCAGCGCTGCCATGAACGGCCGGCGAACGAAAACCTCACTTGCGTTGCCTTGGGGGCGTATCCGTTCGGCTTCAGTGCAAGGTGCGGGAACACGTAGAACATATCGGGCGGGCAGTCCGGGTAACCACTCGGCAGGAGAATGAGCAGATCCGTATGGGTGTGATCGAACTTCCCGTCAGGTAGTGCGAAATCTCTGAGGATGATGGCATCCTGGTGCTTGTCGGACACCAGTTCGTAGCTAAACCCATGCTCCTCCAGAAACATGCGATCAGCAGAAGGCAGCGCCTCAAGCCCTTCGGTCGTCTGGTCGATGAGGGAGATAAACCGCTCGATGCCGGGTTCGTCGAGATTGATGATGTCGCTGTCAGCGATCTTGCGATCATGACCACCAGGTACATCCAGCCACAGATTGTAGTTGGGTGCGAGGCCAGCAATCTTCTTCAGCACGAAACCGCTGATACAAGGCTGAGGCCACTCAAGATCCCTGTCGTCGATTTTGAACCGGTAGGTGCGATCAGACCGGACAACAAGTACCCGCTCAGCCCCCTGACCGCGCAGGTCGTAGGGTTCGTCAAGCCGGATATCCTCGAAATCACCGTTTGGCAGGATGGCAATGACGATGAACTGGTCGACCGGATGGCCATCGACAAGTTCGACGAACTGGCGCCCATTCGGTTTGGGGTCACGAAGGAGCTTTTGTTCGAACTCGAGGGAAGTATCGGCCACCATTACACGGAAGGGCGCGCCGACGCGCATAGGCCGGCCTTGGCGAACGGCTTCGGCAAGGTCGTCAATTTCGGAATCAGGGGGGAAGTCAGTCATTTTATTGTCCTTTTGCTTGGTGCGGAGGCTTGGTTGCCCCTGCTTGCAAAGGGTCAATCGACAGGCTGATCAGAAACCGGAAACGCGGAAGAAGATTTTTTTTGAAGTCCGCCCTTAGGCAGGTCCGTGCAGTGAAAGAAATGCGGACAACGAGGACATTCGCGCTCGGGGCGATCCGGTTCAGCAGGGAATTGCCCTGCTTCTATCCCGTTCATTGCGGTTTCTAGCTTGCCCCTGATCGTTGTAAGGCGCTTGGCATTCGGAGCTAGTTTGAGAGTGGTGCCATCGCTGAGAAATGCAAACTCACCCTGTGCATCCCCTCCGGCGGCAAGTTCGAATGAGAGGGCGTCGAGTTTTCTGGCGGAGTCACTTGTTTGTCGACCTGTCCGGATCCTTCGAAGAATAGGCGCCGCACCGGGGGCCGTAACGCACTCTGTGGGGGTTACCAGAATCTCACCATTGCCGACGGCAACCGTCAGTGTCTCCACGCTGCGACGCGTCTCGCCAGCGCGTAGATTGATCAGGTTTTCCACAAGTTGCAGTGCCAGCCTTTTATATTCGTCTGCGTAGCCATGCTCGACAGGCCCGGATGCCAGCCAGCATGCCTCGAATTCTGCCAGGATCGCCGACGCGCTGGGCTCAGTTTCCGTATTGGAACACAGCCGATCCACCAAGTTCTGGATGGCATCATGCATTTGCATGAATGCCGTTTGTGTTCTTTGTCCGCTGACCCTGATCGCATAGGTGTACAGGAATCTCCGGGGGCACTTGTCATAGATTGCGATCTCGGAAGGGGTGATTTGGAGTGGGGTATCATATTCCGCCTTGATCGCTTCAGGTGGAACTTCACTGCTGATCGTTGTCGTGACAGGCGCTTCATTGCGGAGCAGTGATTGGATGCCGGCCACGAAAGGCGAGGGTTTGATGCTTCCTCCCGACTTGTTCTGGCAGAAAGTGTAGAGCACCAGCCGGTCTCGTGCCCGTGAAAGCGCAACAAAGAATAGGCATTCCTGTTCTTCGTCATGCCCCTGAGCCATTGCGGCAACACCATTGTGAACCGGCCCTTCCAGCATGCCGTCGGGCGGAGGAAGGGAGCGGTTTTGCTTAGCGGAGCGTGGAAGGGATCCTGACGTAAGGCTGGGCAGATGGACTGCCTTGAACTCCAACCCTTTGCTGCCATGAATCGTCATCAGGCGCACTGCGTCCAAGGTCTGTGCGGACTGAGGGAGGTCTCGCAGGTCACGTTCATCAGACAGGATCGCAAGTCGCCGGATATGCCGAAGGAGGTCGCTGATCGGTAAGCCACGTTGGTCATATTCTGCCGTGCGCAGAAAGTTCTGCAATTGCCACAAGGCAATCGCTGGCAATGGGCTTCCGGAATGAGCGACTTCTGAGAAGCGCGCGGCAAGTCGGCTGTTGTCGAGATATATTGCCGCAAATGCACGCCACGGTGTGTCCTCCGGTGTGCATGATCGGATCGCTTCTGCCAGCGCCGCTAGCCCATTCCGGCCCTCTTCGGAAATGTCCTCCGCTCGCCCGATTTCGTCCAGCCAGTCCAAGGGCGCCATCGCCTCTTTGCCACGCAGGAGGCCAGCGAAGTTCCTGATGTCGTTCAGCGGCACGCTAAATTCAGGCATGGCTGCAGCCGCGATGAGGGAAGCGGCTCTTGGATCAACAAGGAGGGAAAGAAGCGAAAGTGCCTGCTTAACCTCCGGCCTGTCGAAAAGGGGCCCTAGATAGAGCACCGGAACGCCAAGCTTTTCCAGTCCCTTGGCTATTGCAGACAAGCGTGCATTGCCCTTGCATAGAACGGCTTGGTCCGCGAAGGTGATGCCCTCATCCCGAAATTTCTGGATACGGGCTGCGATCTCGTCGATCTCGTGCTCGCGAGTAGTTGTCTGAACGAAGGCGGGTCTGATGCCGGATGCGCCGCGCGACGCGTCGGCAGTTACATCCGCTCTGGCGGCTGCCATGCCGCTACGGGCAAATCCAACAAAACCGTCGCAGATCTCCTGAAAGGAACGATAGTTCTGCCTGAGACTTTTCGATTGACCGTTCGCGAAGTCTTCTCCGCAGAACCGGTTCATGTTTGCCGAAGATGCACCGCGAAAGCGATAGATCGACTGCTTGGCGTCCCCAACGGCCCAAAGCCCTTTTCCATCCGGATGTAGCGCCTTCAGCAAGCGGACGCTGGCGCGATTAACGTCCTGGTACTCGTCGACTAGCACGTGCTTATAGGTATTCCGCAGCAGACCGCAGACCTCAGAGTCAGATTCAACCAGTTCTGTGGGGCGTGCGATCAGATCCCCAAAGTCGATTGCTCCGTGTTCGGCTTTGAGGTCTTCATAGAGGTCGTATACGTCTGCAATCTCAAGGCATTGTTTCGCCAGCTCGCGCTCATGATCCGTGTTAGCCGACGCAACCATGCTTTCCGCGAGCGTTCTGTATTGGAAGCGGCTGACGACCTCATCTTTAGCTCTCGAAATGGCCGACAGAATACGGCTGAGGTTGTCGGTTGGGTCCCAAAGGTCTTTGAACCGGTCAAGATCGAGCTTTGGAAACGCTTCTTCGAGGAGTGCCAGGGCCGCCGTTGCGTCAAGCAAAGCCGGATTTTTTGGGAGGTTGAGACGGTCGTGAAATCGTCTGACGATGTCTAGCCCAAACGAATGAAACGTACCGATCCATGCCGATCCGGCGAGTTCCGGCCAGAAGCTGAGGGCTCTGTCCGTCAACTCTGCGGCTGCCTTGTTCGAAAACGTCAGAACGAGAATGGACTCTGGCGCAACACCGCGCTCCCGCAGGACTGCCAGCCGGCCGATCAGGGTTTGGGTCTTGCCGGTCCCCGGGCCGGCTTCCAGCAGGAATGCACTTTCTCCCTGGCCGGCGGCCTCTGCCTGTTCCGGATTCATTTGTTTGGGTCTGTGTTGCGCCGGTGATCGCGCAGGCATTTCCGGGAGAAGGATGGCATCGAATATCTGAACGGCCACGAGGTCGTAGGGTGCTTTCAGGGAAGCGGAAATGTCGCGGGCAGACAGGCCCTGTCTTAGGTGAAGTTCCTTGGCGAGTTTTCGCGGAAACAGGAACTCTCTCGCGAACAGGTCCATCTGGACTTCCTGGCGGGCCTTGCTGCTGTAGTCGACGACGCGATCGGCGCCTGCTTCAGCGGGATCTGCCGAGCGGGCGAGATTCACGTCTTGCAACGGTCCCAGATCAACGTGCCCGCCGAATTCATCGTGTCCGATTTCATGGGCGACGAGGAAGGCATCGAGAAAGGGATCACCGGTCCGCTCATGCCGGATACTCCGGGCATCTCCGTCGTACAGCGCTCGCCCTCCGCCCAGCATGGCATGGCCACCGGGATAGGGTCTGACTTCAATATTCCGCCGGTCTGCTTCCTTTAGGACGAAGGAATAAGGGTCACTTGGATTAGCACCGCTGTTGGTTAGCGCTTCATGCAGTTCAGCGGCCCGTTGTCGGACGAGTTCAATCGGATCCATCGGAATGCTCAAGTTCTCTGAGCTTGGCTTCCTCTTCATCCGTAAGACCGAGGTTCCGGACGAAATCGGCATAGTCCATTATTTCAGTCGCTCGTGGCTTGCTATCAGACTTGAATGCCAAAGCGCGATGGCTGTTCTCGGCATGCCTGAAGTACGCAAGAATGTGATGTACGCGCACGTCTGCGGCGCGACTGAGATATGACAACACTCCCAAAGGGATGGTTCCGGCGCGCACACGGGCATCTCGAAAGCCCGCAATGAAATCTCTTGGAAGCCCGAGTGTTCGGGCAAGAGATATGAGCCGGTCTCCGGACAAAGCTGTTTGGACTTCATCCATCAAACTCGATGCCGCTGTAAGACTCACCTCTTCCTTAGCGGTCTGGCCGAAATCCGCCGATTGGAATTCGTGGTAAAGATCGGCGAGGTCTGCTGCGAGATGCGGGTAGCGTGCGACATAGCTCCGGAAAACCTCGGGTGTCATATCCGGTTCTGCGGTGAATGCGAAAAAAATGTCTTCTGAATCGGGTGTTCGAACCATACTGTTATGCCTCACCCAATAGTTTTTTCAGCTTGTTAATAGCGTTATCGCGACGATTGCGAACCGTCTTTGGATGGCAATTCAATATGCGCGCAATGCTTGGTGTATTGGGATCGTCACTTTCCGCTGGGATGCCTACAAAGATCATATCGATAACCCTCCTCTCGTTGTCTGGTAACGAGTCAATCGCTCGCCGGAGTTGAATCCGGTAAGTCATTTGCAGTTCCATCGGTTTCGAGAGCGGATTCAGTGCCTGTAGAGCCAGCTCGATATCCTCGCGTATCTCCCCGGAGTCTTCGTCCTCAAGGGAGGCTGTCGGCGGAACGCGGCGGCCCATGATGCGCAGCATATCCACCTTGAGCGCTCTGGCCGCGCGATCAAAAGCGACCTCAAAAATATCCAGTGCCTCGCAATATTCGCTTCTGTCCTTCATCAGGCGAATGACAAATCGCTCGGTCACACGCTCCTGAAGTTCCGATTGCCATGCGCTTTCCTTATCGCCGTGTACCGCCGGCCTCAAATTTCGGACCAGCCGCGCTATGACGATATCGTAGAGCTTTTCAAAGCGCCGGTCTGTATTGTCCGACCGGGTCGCCCTCAGATAGTGAACCAGAACTTCAGACGGAAGGTAGTCTGGGTGGCGACGGTCTTTTATCCCGGCGCGTTCATTCAAAGCCTCAAAGGGCATTTCGCAACAGTGCCCTATCAGGGTCTCAATAGCTGGTCGCCGTGCGTATAAGTCGCCGGCGGGGGAGACCTTCCGTAGGGGAGGGATCTGATTCTTCATACGAATCCTGCATGTCCAACTCCTGTATGCAGGTCAAGATCCATCCTTGTTGAGAAATTCCATCTACCTTGTGTTGTGGGCGGGCCGTCGCGTAATTGCTCGTCGTTCTCAGAATCGGCGGCCAAATCGAAAGGTTGGCACATTCAGGTATAGAGTAGGGTGTTGGCCGCGGCGCTACTGGATTTGGCAATTGCCGAACCACCGCCTCACGCGGTTGCTGACATGGGGACGATATCTCGCAGATTGTTCCTCGACGTGGAATGGAGTGTGAGTTTGATTTCCTCGGATCTTAGCGATTGCGCCATCCGACCGCTCGGAAATTGGGTTATCTATCTTGAATTGCTCGAGGCCAAAGCAACAATCGAGTCTGCGCTCAGATGCGTATAGCGCTTGAGCATCTTCCAGTCTTTGTGGCCCGTCACCAAGGCAACCTGCTGAATTTTCAACCCTGCCTCGAAGAGCCTGCTTGTTCCTTCATGGCGTAAGTCGTGGAAATGCAGGTCCTCGATGTCGAGGTCGACGCAGGCGCGCCGGAACGCTGTTCCAATTGAACGCGGATTGTGGGGGAAGACGCGACCGGTGCTGTTGCTGGCTCGCCGTTGCTCATTGATGAGCTCCCAGGCGTCATAGCCAGTGAGGTCGACCAGAGGCACTTTCTGATGATTGCCGTCTTTCTGCCTGGGGTCCTTCCGGTCACGGACCGTAACGATGCGCCGCCTCATATCGACATCATCCCAATGGATTGAGCAGATCTCTGACTGGCGCATGGCCGTTGCGATCGCGAAGCGAACAATCCGGCTCATCGGAGCGCGGTAGCGCTCATTGGCGTCAAAGAACTCGAATAGGTCGTGGAGTTCCTCCTGAGTGGGCCGACGATCACGTTCGCGGCTTTTCCCGATCAGGCCGAGCCTATTGAGTGCGACGCGTGCGAGGTTGATTTCCTCGACCGGTGTATGGACGCCATGCACGGCCTTCGCATGCAGTAGGATCGTCTTCAGATAGGATATGTCCATCGCGATGGTTGGAGGCCCGGCGCCTTCGTGAGATCGCTGACGTCCGAATTCGACAACGGTCTCGCGATCAATCTGATCTATGCGCATGTGACCGATATCGAGTTTCAGCTTGTTGAGTGAGTAGGATTTTGATCGGCGCAGGGGCTTGCGGGACTCGTGCATGTCCGCGATGTGGAGGTCGACGAGATCAGAAAGCGTGTTGAGATGTTTGGGACGGGCTTTGGAGACGCTTTCGCCGCGGTCGATGCGGCGTTCCATGTCCACGGCCCAACCGTCCGCGTCACGGCGGCGCTTGAAGCTCTTCGAGACATACCGCCCGTTGCGCCGCACTTGGGCCCGCCAGCTTCCGGAGGGAAGTTTTACAATCGTCGCCATTTCGTGTGCGCTCCGTGTGCACAGACAGATCAAAACCGGTACAAGCGTGTGCAAATTGGTCCAAAAAAGTGCACACGTTCTTGTTTTGGCCCTTTGAAAATACTGAAAAAATGCAAATAAATCAAGTCTATAGATTTTCTGTTGCCCCCATGATGGACTGGACCGACCGGCATTGCCGGGCGTTTCACCGGTGCTTGTCAAAAAGGGCGCTGCTGTGGACGGAAATGGTGACGGCGGATGCCGTGATCCATGGCGACCGCCAGCGGCTGATCGGCTTTCATGAGGCCGAGCACCCGGTCGTGCTTCAGCTCGGCGGGAGCGAACCGCACAAACTGGCCGAGGCGGCGCGCATCGCCGAAGACTTCGGCTATGACGAGGTGAACCTCAATTGCGGCTGCCCGTCCGAGCGCGTGCAGTCCGGCGCGTTCGGCGCCTGCCTGATGGCCGAGCCGGACCTCGTGGCAGATTGTGTCGCGGCGATGAAAGCAGCCGTCTCCATTCCGGTGACGGTGAAATGCCGGATCGCCATCGACGATTTGCCGGCCCGCGAAACACTGTTCACCTTTGTCGACAAGGTCTCCGCCGCCGGGTGCGAGGTCTTCACCGTGCATGCCCGGAAGGCTTGGCTGAAAGGGCTTTCGCCGAAAGAGAACCGGGACATCCCGCCGCTCGACTATGAATTGGTTGCAGAGCTGAAAGCGGCACGGCCAGACCTGACAATCATCCTCAATGGCGGCATTGTGGACATCGCGGCGTGCACGGAACACTTGCAGCGCTTCGATGGCGTGATGCTTGGCCGGGCTGCCTACCAGACACCAGCGTTGCTCGGCGAAGTCGATGCCGCGTTGTTCGGGGAAGGGGAGACGTGCTCGCCTTTCGAGGCCCTGGAGGCTTACCGCCCCTACATGGCTGCGCGGCTGGAAGAGGGCGTCGGCCTGCACGGCATGACGCGGCACATGCTGGGCCTCTTCAACGGACGCCCGGGTGCGCGCCTCTGGCGGCGGACCCTGTCCGAACGCGCCCCGCGTGCGGGCGCCGGACTGGATGTCCTTGATGCCGCGCTGGACGCCGTGAAAGATCACGCCCCGGCCTGAGATCAATTTTGTTCTTTATTTGTTCGCAACAGCGTGTTAACCCTTTTCCCGCTGGAAGGGAAACGGGCGATGGTCTGCAGGGTCACCACTTTTGCTTTTGAGGGCGTCGAGGCTCAGCCTGTCGATGTTCAGGTGCAACTCACGGGCGGAAATCCGAACTTTCATATAGTCGGCCTGCCGGACAAGGCCGTGGGCGAAAGCCGGGAACGTGTACGCGCCGCGTTCGCATCGCTCGGGCTCGCTTTGCCGCCGAAACGGGTGATCGTGAACCTCGCTCCGGCAGACCTGCCGAAAGAGGGCAGCCATTATGATCTCGCCATCGCGCTCGCCATGCTGGCGATCATGGGGGTGATCCCGGCCGACCAGCTGGAGGGCTATGCCGCCATAGGGGAACTTTCGCTGGATGGCGGCCTTGGAGAAACGGTCGGGGTTCTGCCTGCTGCGATGGCGGCAGAGTCTATGGATCTGCGGCTGATCTGCCCGGAAATCTGCGGAGCGGAAGCCGTCTGGGCCGGGGGCAGCGTGATTGCCGCGCGCAGCCTGATCGCCCTGATCAATCATTTCACCGGACGCGAGGCGATCGGAGCGCCCAAGGCGGGCCTGCTGGCGGAGCCGCCGCCCGGTCCTGACCTCAGGGATGTAAAAGGGCAGGAGGGGGCCAAGCGTGTGCTGGAGATTGCAGCCGCGGGCGGCCACAATCTCCTGTTCTGCGGCCCGCCGGGATCGGGCAAATCGATGCTTGCCCAGCGCCTGCCGGGACTGTTGCCGCCGCTGAGTGCGCGGGAATTGCTGGAAGTCTCGCAGATCCAGTCGATTTCCGGCCTTCTTGAGCGCGGACGTCTATCGCGCACGCGGCCTTTCCGGGCGCCGCACCATTCGGCCTCCATGGCGGCGCTGGTCGGCGGCGGGATCAAGGCCAAGCCGGGAGAGGTCTCGCTGGCGCATCATGGTGTCCTGTTCCTGGATGAGCTGCCGGAATTCCCGGCGCATGTGCTGGACAGTTTGCGTCAGCCGCTGGAAGCCGGAGAGGCCGTGGTGGCCCGGGCCAACCGGCATGTGCGGTATCCGGCGCGCTTCCAGCTGATCGCAGCAATGAACCCCTGCCGGTGCGGAGGCGGCCCCGGCGCGGCGGCCTGCACGCGCGGGCCGAAATGCGCCCAGCAATACCAGTCCCGCCTGTCAGGCCCGTTCCTCGACCGGATCGATCTTTACTTCGACACGCCGCCTGTCACGGCGGTGGACCTTGCCTTGCCGCCACCCACGGAAGGCACGAGGGAAGCCCGCGCCCGTGTAGCGGCCGCGCGGGATGTTCAGGCCGACCGGTTCGGTGAGACAGGGGATGACACGCGCCGGCCGGTCAATGCCGACGCCCCGCTGCCGGAACTGGAACAGGTCGCCCGGCCCGACCAGCCAGGGGCCACGCTGCTGGCCGATGCTGCCGCCCGGCTGAGCCTGACGGCGCGAGGCTATTCCCGCGTGCTGAAAGTCGCCCGGACGATTGCTGACCTCGACGGATCAGGTGGTGTACGCCGCGTACACATTGCTGAAGCCCTGTCCTACCGCCAGCGTCCGGCCGGGCAGGGCGAGGGTGTCAATGCAGAGGCCATGGCCCGTTAGGAATCAGCCCTCGAAACCCGTGCCGGATTTAAACAAATCCTAAAGCGTCTGTTGCAGGATACGGCCATGACCAAGTCCTCCCTGCCGCCGGGCGAACAACGCCCGCAAGAGACATTCCTTGCTGCCGCGAGCCATGAAATCCGTACGCCACTGAACGGGATTCTCGGCACGGTGTCGCTGTTGCTGGAAACCGAACTGGAACCGGCCCAGCGGGAATATGCCGAAGCCATCCGGCTGAGCGGCTCCCGTCTGCTCGATCTCCTGAACAATGTGCTCGATTATGCGCGCCTCGATGCTTCTGCCATCGAACTGGAAACCGAGGCGTTCTGCCCGGTCCGGCTCGGCCGGGAAGTGATGGAGTTGCTGAGCCCGCGCGCCCATGCCGCCGGGCTGGACATTGCCGCGCGTGCCTCGGTCCTGCCGATGCCGTCCTATTCGGGCGATGCGGGGCGTATCCGCCAGATCCTGTTCAACCTCGTCGGCAATGCGCTGAAATTTACCGAAAGCGGCGCAGTCCTGCTCGACATCTGCGCGCATGAAGACGGGCTGGAATACCGGATCATCGACACCGGGCCCGGCATTGCGCCGGAAGACCGCGAGCGTCTGTTCGAAGCGTTCCGTCAGACAAGCCGGCAGGACGCCTACAAGGATGGCGGCGTCGGGCTTGGCCTTGCCATCGTCAAGCGCCTGACAGACCTGCTGGGCGGCCGGATCGAAGTCACCGGAGAGCCCGGTCTGGGCACCTGTTTTTCTGTCTTTCTCCCATTGAAGAGGGCAGACCTGCCGCCGACGCATGACCTGCCGGTGCTCGACGCCGTGGTGGGAATCGCGGGCTTGCCGCCGGCAACCTGCCTGTCGACCGCGGCAGCCCTGATCAATGCCTCGGCCAGGCCTGTGCGGATCGATGTGTCGTCCGGCCATGTGCCGCCGGAGGTCGATGTGCTGCTGATCGGGGCGGAACAGCCGGAGGAAACGGTGCGCGCGCTCGCCCGCAAGGCGCCGGCGCTCATCGTGCTGAGGCCGGAAGACCGGGGCGCCATTGCGCGCTTCAAGGCGATGGGATGTGCCGGCTGGCTGGTACGCCCGCTGAGAGCCTCGTCGCTGATCGAGCGCATTTATGTTGTCAAAACAGGCGGTCTGCCGGTCGACGAACCCGAGAAGCTGACCGGGGCCGGGCGCGTGCTGATCGCGGACGACAATCCGGTCAATGCGATGATTGCACGGCGCGCCTTGGAATCGGCCGGATTTACCGTCACAGTCGCTTCAACAGGTATAGAAGCGCTGGAGGCCGCGAAGAGCATGAATCCCGCCCTGGTCCTGATGGATCTCCGCATGCCCGAAATGGATGGGTTCGAAGCCATGCGCCAGCTGCGCGCCGGCGGTTCGGACGTGCCGGTCATAGCGGTCTCCGCCGAAGTGAATGCAGACATCGAACGCCAGGCCAGGACGGCCGGGGCCAATGATGTGGTGGCCAAGCCGATCGAGCCTCAGGCCCTTCGGACCCTCGCGATCAGATGGACTGGCGCTGCCGGAAAGGCCGGCGCTGCATGAGCGGCAATGCCGCGCTTCCGGTGAAGAAGCCCTCCCGGGCGGCGCGCGCTTTCCGGGCCCTGAAAGACCGCCGCATGGCGGCGATGCTGATCCTCGCTTTCGCGGCCAGCATTCCCTATGGCGCCATTGTCGGCGTGCTGACGGCCTGGTTGACCCAGGAGGGGATCGACACGGATACGATCGGTGTCCTGTCGCTCGTCGCTATCGGGTATTCATTCAAATATCTCTGGGCGCCCTTGTTCCAGACGCCGCATGGCGTGCCATTCATCCGTGTCGGCGGGCGGCGGTCCTGGCTGATCCTTTGCCAGGCTTCGATTGCCGTGCTGCTGGCGGTGCTGGCCTTCTCCAATCCGCCTCAGAATATCGGCCTCGTGGCGCTGATCTGTTTCGTGATCCTGATCCTTGGCCCCACGCATGACATCATCCTCGACGCCTGGCGGATCGAAGTGGCCCGGTCTGAAGAAGACAAGGACCTGATGTCGGCGCTCTATCAGTTCGGCTACAAGTCTGGCGGCTTCATTTCCGGCTTCATTGCGCTGCTTGTGGCAGCGCGCGGCGGGTGGTCGGTCGCTTATGTGATGATGGCGGGCTTTGTCGGCCTGACCGTCCTGGGCAGCCTGCTGGCGCCGGAGCCTGAATATAACAAGCACGAGCACACGACGCGGCTCAGCTTCCTGCCATCCGTGCCGGGGCGGGAAGCCGCGCCGGCGGTGGCGTTCGTCGCGGCTTGCTGGGCGACGGCCTTTGCGATGATTGCTTCTTTCGCGGTCATGCGGCTCGGCTTCAATGCGGACATCTCCTCGCGCACATTCGTGTCGGAGCAGGGGCCGATCATTGTCATCCTGACCGTGATCGTGCCGTCCGTCGTGGCGGCATTCCTGCTTGTCCGGAACAAGGGGGTGGCGGTCGATGCGCCGCTGTTCTCGCCCGGTCAGAGCCGGCGCAGCAAGCTGGTCGCGACCCTGTTCCGCGCCATTTTCGACCCCCTGATGGACCTGATCTACCGCCTGCGCTGGTGGACGATTCTCGTGCTCGCCCTGGCGTTGACCTATCGTTTCACCGATGCCGTCTGGGGCTCGTTCGCCTATCCGTTCTATCTGCGCAGCGATCTCGATGCGCTTGGCCATACGCTGGACGATGTCGCCATCGCCTCCAAATTCTTCGGCGTGATCGCGACCATTCTGGGCTCGCTGATCGGGGCGACACTGATCGCAACCATCGGCCGGATGCCGGTCTTTTTCGTCGGCGGCGTCGTGGCGGCGGCGACGAACCTGCTTTATGCAGACCTCGCCCACGGGGCACATGCCGTCGATGCTTTCCTGTCGGTGACCCATCTTGATGGGCCATTGATCGCCTTTGCGGATTTTGCGGCGAAACTCCAGCCGCAGGAGATCGCCCTGCCGGCAGACCACAGCCAGCGGCTGGCCCGGCTGATGATCACAATCTTCGCCGAGAACATTGCCGGCGGATTCGCGCTGGTTGCCATGACGGCCTATCTCACCGCCGTGGTGAATCCGCGCTTTGCGGCGGTTCAGTACGCACTGCTTGCTTCGCTGACCATGCTGATCGGGACGCTCGGCCGGCCCTGGCTCGGGGCGATGATCGAGTCGAATGGCTTTTATCCGGTTTTCATTGTCACCTTCTGGCTGGGCGGCGTTGCGGTCCTGCTCAGCATCGTGGAATGGTGGCGCCAGGCGCGTGTGGCACGCATCGCAAAAGAAGGAGCTGTAAATGGATAGTCAAAGACCCAAGGGGCTTGGCGGACACTGGCGGCTCTATGTGGCGATGGGCGTGCTGTCGCTTCTGGGCGGCATGTTCGCCCTCCTGAATCCTTATGCTGCTTCGGTATTTGTGCTGCAGCTGGTGGCCTTCCTGTTCATTCTTCTGGGGGTGATGCAGGTGGCCTTCACGCTGCGCTCGCCCTTCGGCCTGTCCTGGTTCGATCTGGGGCTTGGCGTGCTGCAGATCCTGCTGGGCGTCATGCTGGCGACAAATGTGCTTGGCGGGCTCGTCTCGCTGACGCTGATCCTTGCTTTCCTTTTCATGCTGGAAGGCGTGATCCTCGTCCTGGCGGGAACCAATCTGCGCCCGTTCCGGCCCTGGATATGGCTGGTGGTCGGCGGCACGATTTCGATCCTGCTGGCGGTCTTCGTCCTGATGAACCTGCCGGAAGCCGCCGCGACCTTGCTGGGCCTGCTTCTGGGCATCGACCTCCTGTCCAACGGGCTCTGGCTCGTTGCGGCGGGCCTGATGCTCCGCAATCACTGAGAAGGCAGGGAACCGGCACGGGAAGGGGCTGGCCGCCCGCTGCGGCGCGCACTAGGCTTCGGGACACCACTCTCTGCCGGAGCTTTCCCATGAAACCGCTATTCGCCGCCGCTGCCATCGCCCTTCTGCCGCTTGCGGCATGTACCACGCAGGATGGCGCGCCGATCTCGGCCATCAATGCGCAGAGCGATGCTGAAACCGCAGCGATCACGGCGCTGCTGGAAGCGCAGGATGCAGCGTGGAACCGGGGCGACATCGACGCCTTCATGGAAGGCTACTGGAAGTCGCCTGAGCTGCGCTTTGCGTCCGGCGGCAACGTGACGCGCGGCTGGGACGAGACCAATGCCCGCTACCACAATACCTATGGCGGCCCGGAGACGATGGGCACGCTGGTGACCGACGATTATGAAATCGTGCTGCTGGGCCCCGATGCCGCGGTCGCGCATGGCCGGTGGAAGCTGGAAGGCCGCGAAGGGACGCCCTGGGGGCTTTATACGCTTGTCCTGCGCAAGATGGGCGGCGAGTGGAAGATCGTCTCGGATACGACCACGTCGGCCGGCTGAGGTCTTCGGTCTGCCATGAAATGACCTTATGCCTCCGGCTTGGCAGGCCAGCGCTTTGACGGCAAAAAGCGATCAGTGGCCCTGTGCGGCCGCAGGATCAGGGGACCAGCATGAAGCGAGCGACACTCGACCAGGAGACGGCGAATTTCGCCCTGGAACGCTCGATTGAGCGGCCCTGGTTCCGCAGCTTCATCACCGGCCTCATCATCTTCAATGCGGTGATCCTGGGCATCCTGACCTATCGGCATTCGCTGCCCGTCGGTGTGGTCCTGGCGCTGGAGATGATCGACCGCGGGATCACCTATGTGTTCGCAGTGGAGATCCTGCTGAAACTGGTGGTCTACCGGTTCCAGTTCTTCCGGCGCGGCTGGAACTGGTTCGACTTCATCGTCGTTGGCATTTCGCTGATTCCAGGGGGCGGGGCGTTCAGCGTTCTGCGGGCCCTGCGGGTGCTGCGGGTGCTGCGCCTCCTGCATGTGGTGCCGGTGATGCGCCGGATTACCGAGGCGCTTCTGAAGGCCTTGCCGGGCATGGGCGCCATCGTCGCCGTGCTGGCGCTGGTGACCTATGTCGCGGCGGTCATGGCGACCAACATGTTCGGCAATACCGAAACCGAGGAAGTGCGCCAGCTCTTCGGCGACCTGCCGAGCTCGGCCCTGTCGCTGTTCCAGGTCATGACCATGGATGGCTGGCGGTTCGAAGTGATGCAGAAAGTCATCGATGACGGCCATCCGATGGCATGGGTGTTCTTCCTGATTTTCATCTTCGTGGCGAGCTTTGCCATCCTCAACCTGTTTATCGCCCTGGTCGTGGATTCTCTGGCGGCAGAGCAGAAAGCCGTTCTGGAAGAAGGGCTTGAGGATCTGGAGGAGGAGTTCGAGGAAGAGCGCGAAGAGGCCGACGATGCCCGGCACGAGATCCTGGCCGTTCTGAAACAGTTGCAACAGGAGATGGCCGAGCTTAAAGCCGCCGTAGCGGCCCGCGACAGGCCGCCGGAGGCCTGACTCATTAAGCCCGCTTCACAGAACTGTCAGCAACGCGGCCTCCCAAGATCTGAAAATTCTGCTATAAGGCGGCAACGATGAGCCTGTGGACGCGACTACTCGAAGGCGGCAAACGCCTTTTTGATCCCGACATCGCGCATGACGACGACCCCCGCGAGCCGGGCGAGATCCCTTGCGCGCCGGACCCGAACGATGTGGGCTTTACTGCCGCCGTTGTTGGGCTTGGCGCCAAGCTCGCCAAGGCGGACGGCACCGTTTCCGACAAGGAGATCATGGTCTTCTCCCGCGTCTTCCGTGCCCCGCCGGAAGAGGCCGACAATGTGCGCCGGGTGTTCAATCTCGCCCGCCAGACAGTGCGCGGGTATGAAGGCTATGCGCGCCGGATCGGCCGGCGCTATCACGACCGGCCCTGCCTGCTGGAAGGCGTGATGGACGGCCTGTTCCAGATCGCGGGCGCTGATGGCGTCATTACACAGGACGAGCTGACCTATCTGCAGAATGTGTCGGAGGCATTCGGCTTCAGCGAAGCCACCTTCCGCCGGATCAAGGCGGCCCATATGGGCCCCGACCGGAACGATCCCTATCACGTGCTGGGCGTGGCGCATGATGCCGAGTTTGGTGTCATTCGCGCGGCCTATCGCCGGCTGATGGCGGATCACCATCCAGATCGCGTGATCCAGATGGGCGCGCCGCGTGAATTCGAGGATGCCGCCCACGCCAAAGCGGCCGCGATTACAGCCGCTTATGCCCAGATCCGCACCGAGCGGGGCCTGCTGATCCGGCAGGATTCCTGAGCGAAACATAAGTTTCTGTAAGGTGCCGCCTGCGCCGCGTTGACGGGGGGCCATGATGCCGCCATGTTGAAAGGGCACAAGGAATTGCCATGACACAGACAGCCCCGCATCCCGCCGGATTTGATTTCGCCGCCGCCCTTCGCGCCGGATTTGCCCTGTTTCTTCAGGTGATGATTGGGATGATGCTGGTCCTGACCGCAGGCATCGTTGCCGTGATGACCGCCATCGCCGGCGTGCTGATCGGAACTGCGGCGCTGGTGATGCGCTTTGCTGGCGGACGCCGCCCACGCCGCCAGGCGAAAGATGCCGGCCATGAGACCGTGACACTGGAAGCCCGCCGCACACCGCGCGGCTGGACGGTTGAATAAGTCCGCTTCCGGACCCTCATCAACACCCTCTAAAGACCATCTATACACCCTCTATACGGCCCGTTTCACGCGGGCCGTTTGCTTGTGCGCACATGTCACTTGACGCGAGTGCGCTACAAATGTAGTGAGTCGGTGACCTTGATAGTGACCCCGGCACAGGTGAAGCCATGTCCCAGCCCAATTCCTCCGAACTCATCGTATTGAAGCATCTGTGGTCCGCCGGGCCGCAAAGTGCGCGCGAAGTGCATCAGGCCGTCGGCCCGGCGCAGGGGTGGAAGCCTTCCACCACGCGCACCGTGATCGCCCGGATGGAAGAGAAGGGGTGGGTGGACCGCAAGGACATGCATGGCATGGCCGTCTTTTCCGCCGTGCTGGACCGCACCGCCACGCTGGGCGGGCTTGTCCGCCACCTTGCCAGACAGGTGCTCGACATGGACGGGCCGATCCCGGCGGCGCTGTTTGCCGAAAGCCCGCACCTGTCCGATGCCGAGCTGGACGAGCTGGACGCCATCATCAACGCCGCCGAGGATGAGACGAAAGGGGGCAAGTCATGAGCCCGCTGGGTCTGATCCTTCTCGTTCTTGGCTGGAGCGCGGCTGTCTGGGCCGGTGCCAGCCTGATCTGCCGCAAACAGCCCTCGCCGAAAGTGGCGCAGGCGATCTGGCGCGGGGCGGCGCTTGCGTTGCTGGCGCCCTTTGCTGCGGCACTGGTCGTGCCGGGCTTCTCCGTAGAGGTCGACGTTCCGCTGGGCGAGTTGCCCTTGCTGGAGCCGATCATGATCACCCCGCAGGATGGCGTTGCCATGCCCGCGCCCGCCGCCGGGGTCAAACTGCCAGACATTGGTACACTGATTATCTGGGCTGTGGCTGCAGGCTGGGCCGTGCGCTTCCTGCTGTGGGGGATCAGCCAGCTCCGTCTGCAGCGGCTGAAGGCGCGCGCCATGCGCACACACCGTCCGATCGGCCATTGGGCGGAAGCGGTCGGCGTTTCCCGCACGCCGCGTGTCTTTGTCATTCCGCGCGGCGCCCCATTCCTGGCCGGTATCCTGAAACGCGCCATCTATGTGCCCGCCGCCCTGATCCGCGGGGGAGGGGCGAGCGAAGTGGTCGTCCACGAACTGGTTCACCTGAAACGCGGGGACCTGATTGCAAGACCCCTGGAGCGGATTGTGGCGGACCTGTTCTGGTTCTCCCCCTTTGCCTGGTGGATACGTGGCCAGCTCGATTTCTGGCGCGAAGCGGTTGTCGATGAGGAGACTGTCGAATTGACGGGCGACCCGATCGCCTATGCCCGGACCCTGACGTCTGCTGCGCGCGTATCGCGCGATGAGGCGGTGCTGCCTGTGGCGGCATTCATCCTCCGGAAGAAAGGAAATCTGAAGATGCGTCTCAACCAATTGCTGACAGAAAAACCCCGCCCGCGCCGCATGGGGCTGGTGCTCGCCGCCGCCCTGATGTGCGCCGCCCCGCTGGCCCTCGCCCAGGGCATGCTGATCAAGGGCGCCGCTGCCGCGCCGGGCGAAACCCTGTTCTACAGCCATGCAGTGCTGGACAAGGCTCGCCTGACCAGCGCATTCGGCATGCGCAAACATCCGACAACGGGCGAAAAGAAAATGCACAGCGGGGTGGATCTCGCTGCAGAGGAAGGCACGCCGGTTTACGCCCCGACGGATGGCGTGGTCACCGTGGCGGAGATGTCAAAGGGCTACGGAAATCTCGTCCAGCTGATGGTAGGCGGGGAAACGGTTCTACGCTTCGGGCAGCTGTCCGCCATCGATGTGGAGCCGGGCGATGTCGTGAAGCCGGGAGATGTGATCGGCAAGGTCGGCCAGTCAGGTGTCGCGACAGGGCCGCATCTGCACTTCGAGGTGCTCCGCAATGGCAATTACTTCGATCCGCAAGCGGAAGATGGGCTGGTGCTGGCCGACAGCCTGTTCATCCTCTCGGACTCGGGCGCGAAAGCGCCTTTGCCGCCCGCCCCGCCGGAGGCCCCTGAAGCCGTTCCGGCCTCTCCGGCAGACCTTGCCCCACTGCCTGCTGCGGCACCGGCGCCTCCGATTCCCCCGGCAGCCGGGGGGGCGCCCCCGTCGCCTGCGTCCAACAGGCCGGACCGCTGCAAGGGCTTGGACGGGTGGTTCAAGAATACGCCGGCGCCTGCCGCGTGGACTACCCGGCAGGAAGCCGCCCGTGCCGCCAACCAAGCTGCGGGCGTGATGCTCTCGCCGGACTGGACCCCGGAAGCGCTGGCCTATCCTCTGATCGCCTATCCGGCCGAAGCGGCAAAGGCGGGCGACGGTGCCGCCTGTGATGTGCTGTTCGATCTCGATACGGAAGGTTTTCCGAAAAATGCCGTCGCGCGTTGTTCCGACCCCGCCTTCGAAGCTACGAGCGCAGAACTGACCCATGCGCAGTTCAAGCCGGTACTCGATGCGTCTGGCAAGCCGGTTGAAGTCAAGGGCGTGCACTACCCGATGCAATTCTGCATCGAGTAACCCCGACAGGACCTGCGGCTTTCAGGGTGGCAGCGCGGCTCGCGGGCTGCGCTGCCATTCCATCCGGCTGGGATGCCGAGAGGCGCTAGCCACAGGAAACAACTGGACGGTTGTTATTTTGTTACGTAAAGTTTCGGTAGAAAAGGGAGGCAACCGGAACATGCGGACAATCCTGAGCCTTACGGCACTGGCCCTGTTGGCTGTCACCGCAGAAGCGGAAACCGCAGAAACGGAAGCGCCCACATGCGCGGAAGGGCAGGCCGTGTCTTTCGAAGACCTCGCCGCCGCTCACAAGGCAATCCTTTTCGGCGATTATCATGGCACACAGGAGATGCCCGAAGCCTTTGGGGACGCGGTCGCCGAGGCGGCCGGCGGCGACCGGCGGGTTGTGGTCGCTCTTGAATACCCTGCGAACTGGCAGCCTGATCTGGATGCCATGATGGCCGCGCCGGATGAAGTGACGGCATTGGACGTCTTTGCCCGGCGTTCGACCCGTGATGGGCGTACCTCCGAAGCCATGCGGAACCTGCTGCTGCAGCTCCGCGCGCTGAAACTTGCGGGGGCGGATGTAACAGTGAGAGCGATAGATATGGCCAGGCCCGCCCCCAAAGCCCGTTCCCGTGCAGCGGAATTGAGCCTTCCTCCGGAGATCGATCAACAACGTGGCTTACGAAATATCATCATGGGGCTGAATTCAGTCGAAGCGTGCGAGATGGTGGAATGCGACCTGCTCATGATGTTCTCCGGCAACGCACACACGCGTCTCGATGTGATGGACAGCGCTTCTTACATGCCCACGGAAGGAGAGATCACGTCGTATCGGGAAGCGGCTGCAGGCAATATCATCGTCCGGAAGATGCCGACCGCCTCCGTCTATCTGTCGCACAGGGGCGGATATGCCCGGAACCAGTCGCCGGATGGGGTGTTCGGTTTACGCGAACTCACGCCAACAGCGCCGGGCTACGTGGCTGAAGACCGGACCTATTACTGTACCGGAGAGCGCGACCGATACACCCATGTCTTCAGTGTCGGTCCGGTATCGCCCGCGATGGGGAAATAGACTTCAGCGATCGAAGAGTTTCGAGACGCTTTCCTCGTTCGCGATGCGGCGGATGGCTTCGCCCAGCAGCGGCGCGATCGGCAGGATACGGATGGATTTCGACTTTTTCGCTGCATCGGACGGGGCGATCGTGTCGGTCATGACCAGTTCGTCCAGCACCGATTTCTCGATCCGCTCCACCGCCTTGCCGGACAGGACGCCGTGGCTGACATAGGCGGCGACCGATTTGGCGCCATGCTCCTTCAGGGCCGCGGCAGCGTTTGCCAGCGTGCCGCCGCTATCGCACATGTCGTCCAGCATGATGCAGCGCTTGCCGCTGACATCGCCGATGATGTTCATGACTTCCGACTTGCCGGCTTCCGGGCGTCGCTTGTCGACGATGGCGAGGTCGGCATCGTCGAGCCGCTTGGCGAGGGAGCGTGCGCGCACCACGCCGCCGACGTCCGGCGAGACGACCACGATCTTGTCCTTGCCGTAGCGTTCCTTGATGTCGTCGATCATCACCGGGCTGCCGAAGAGGTTGTCGGTCGGGATGTCGAAGAAGCCCTGAATCTGGCCGGCGTGCAGGTCCACGGTCAGGACGCGGTCGGCGCCGGCGGTGGAGATGAGATTGGCGACGAGCTTCGCCGAGATCGGCGTGCGGCCGTCGGTCTTCCGGTCCTGGCGGGCATAGCCGAAATAGGGGATCACGGCGGTGATGCGGCGGGCCGAGGCGCGCTTCAGCGCATCCATCATGATCAGCAGCTGCATCAGATTGTCATTGGCCGGGAAGGAGGTCGACTGGATGACGAAGACGTCCTCGCCGCGGACGTTCTCATCGATGCGGACGAAGATTTCCTCGTCGGCGAAGGATTTCACCTCCGAGCGGGTCAGCCGCATGTCCAGATAGTCGGCAATGGCTTCAGCCAACGGGCGGTTCGCGTTGCAGGCGAGAAGTTTCATGTCGGCTTTAGCCCCTGTACTGCCCCGGATGGCGACGCTTTTGTAACAGGGAGCGGCGAGTCGCAACCGGACTCTGGCATTGAATGCAACTTTTTACGGTGCAAGCACAATGACTGAGGCATTTCGGCCATAGTCCGGCTCGCCGCGGTGATTGCGCCTGCGGTTGGAGAAATAGGCGTCTTCCAGCGCGCAGGTGTCGAGGCCCAGATTGCCGACGTGGCCAATGTCCATGGCGGCAAGACTGGCTGCGCAATAAGCCGGAAGGTCGAAATGGAAGCGGTCTCCCTTGCCTGGCACGAACAGGTGCTCGCTGGCGGGGGAGGCCTCCAGGAAGGTGTCGCGGAATTCCGGGCCGACCTCATAGCTCGCCTGGCCGATGGTCGGTCCGATGGCGGCATGGATCTGTCCCGGCCGAGCGCCGAGTTCCGTCATCGAGGCGACCGTGGCTTCCAGAACCCCGCCAATGGCGCCTTTCCAGCCCGCATGCGCCGCGCCGATCACGCCGGCTTCGGCATCTGCGAACAGGACCGGCGTACAGTCCGCCGTCAGGATGCACAGGCCAAAACCCGGCAGCGTGGTGACCATGGCATCGGCCTGCGGGCGGTCTGTGTCCCAGGCTTCGGTGACGTGGACGACGTCGGCCGAATGGATCTGGTGGCAGGAGAGCAGGGCGTCCGCGCCCATGGCCTGGCGGATGATCTCGCGGTTCGCGGCGACGGCGGCCGGATCATCGTTCGAGCCAGGCCCGGCATTGAGGCTGGTATAGAGACCGGTCGAGGTGCCGCCCCTGCGGCCGAAAAAGCCGTGGCGGATGCCCGTCAGGCCGGAAAGGCCGGGGGCGGTCTCGAAAGGGGGCGGGGCAGTCTCTGGCATGTCTTCAGGCGTGCTGCGCCCCGCCGCCCCTGTCAAGTTACGGGGCCGTGTCGTTTGTTGGCCGCCTATTGGTGGTAGGCACTTTCGCCATGGGTGGCGGAGTCGAGCCCGGCTTCCTCGTCCTCCGGCGAGACGCGCAGCGGAATCACCGTGCGGATCGCATAGAGCAGGCCCGCGGTCACCACAGCCGACAGGACGGCAACGACCGTCACGCCGAGCAGCTGGACCCCGAACTGGACGAAGACCGGTTTTGACAGGCCCGGCGCCAGCGGTCCGAAGGCGGCCAGGAAGGGCAGGGCGAGACTGCCCAGAATGCCGCCGACGCCGTGCACGGCGAAGACGTCCAGGCTGTCGTCGATCTGCAGCTTCTGCCGGATCAGCACGACGGCGCCATAGCAGACGAATGCGCTGGCCGCGCCGATGACAATGGCCCCGGCCGGGCCGACAGAGCCTGCCGCCGGGGTGATCGTGGCAAGGCCCGCCACCATGCCGGTCGCGATGCCCACCAGGGTCGGCTTGCGGAAGCTGACCCATTCGATGCCCATCCAGACAAGCGATGCCGTGGCGGCGGAGGTGTGCGTCACCAGCATGGCGCGGGCTGCATCGCCATTCGCACCAAGGGCAGAGCCTGCATTGAAGCCGAACCAGCCGACCCACAGCATGGCCGCGCCCAGCATGACGAAGCCGGGGCTGTGCGGCGGATGCATGTCCTTCGGGAAATGGGCCCGCTTGCCAATGATCAGGGCAAAGACGAGCGCGGACACACCGGCCGTCGTGTGCACTACGATGCCGCCGGCAAAGTCGATCACGCCCATGCCGGAGAGCCAGCCGCCGCCCCAGACCCAATGCGCGGCAGGCGCATAGCAGAGCAGAAGCCACAGCGCGCAGAAGACCAGCATCGCACCGAAATTCACCCGTTCCACAAACGCGCCGACGATCAGCGCCGGGGTGATGATCGCGAAGGTCATCTGGAACATCATGAAGAGCGGTTCGGGAATGGATTGCCCGTCCAGCGGCGCTGCCGTGACGCCCCCGGCGAAGGATTTCGCAAAGCCGCCGATGATGCCGCCATCGCCCGGGCCGAAGGCGAGGGAATAGCCGCAGGCGAGCCAGACGAGGCTCATCAGCGCGGCGATCGCCATGCATTGCATCAACACCGAGAGCAGGTTCTTCGCCTGAACCAGGCCGCCATAGAACAGGGCAAGGCCCGGCAGGGTCATGAACAGGACGAGTGCCGTCGCCGTCAGGATCCAGGCCGTGTCACCCGTATTGGCCGTCATGTCGGCAAAGGCCGGCGCAGAAAGTGCCGCGCACAGCAGCGAGAGCACGCCGAAGCGTGCCGCAATTGTCTTGAACCCCAATGTCAGCTCCCTCACTTAAGTTCACGCGCGTGAACTTGCCCTCCACTCGCGTCTATTGGTTTGCTGACAAAACAGGATGCGGGTCTGCCTGCCCGCCAAGCAATTTGGGTTAACCCTTCGCGAACCGGGTCGTTATTGCTCAAAAATTGGGCGCGCTGGCACCGGTAATGTGCAAATATCGAGCACTTTTGGCGGCGTGCTCACAAAGGCGCTGATCGAAGAATAATCGCGCTTGCTCTCTTTCAGGGCATCCCAGTCGGGGCTCGGCGTCTTCATTACCTCGAAGGCGGGGCGGTTTTCCTGAGGCATATCGGCGGCGACATGGGCCGCAATGATCCTGTTCGAAGCGAGTTTGTCTGCGCGGGCGCTGGCGGCATCAGCCGCGGCCACAGGGTCGTCGCCGAACAGGATCGCGGTTTCCTCCGGCGTCGCAGGCTCCGCGCGGGCGAGGCGGTTTACCGTGTCCATGCCGGAAATCACGCGGCCGACGATCGTATAGTTCCGGTCGAGATAGCGGCGCGGCAGCAGGGGGATGTAGATTTCGGTGACGGCCGTGTCCGGCCCTTCATCGCGGGCCATGCCGATGGCGCCCGGGCAGTTCAGCAGCCATTCGCCGCCGCGCTGATGCGCGACCGGAAAGCCCTTCCGGTGACCAACTTGCGCGGCGTAGAGATCCCCGCTGCCCAGCGGATCAAAGCCGGCCGTACTGGTTTCGCGCTCGGCTTCCAGCGGCAGGCGCGGCACATCTTTCAGGCGTTCATCAAACTCCCGGCCCGCCTGCGCGACATGCGTTTCGATCACCCGGTAGAAATATTCGCCGTCGAAATAGCCAGTCCTCACCGCCTCGCGCAGGGCCGCCGTGTTCGCAGGCGCGGCTTCCGGCAGCAGTTCGATATAGATCGCGCCGTTCTGGCCGAGATCGAACAGGATCAGATTCTCCGGATCGACCGGGCGCCAGGCGCTGTCTTCCGGCGCGGCGGCCGGCTCCGGCACGGTCTCAGCGGGCGCGCTCTGGCAGGCAGCGATCAGGGCGAAAACCGGGATCAGGCGTTTCAGCATGGGCGGAGTGTTGGCGGGGAAGGGCGCCAGAGGCAAGCGAATATGAAGAGACGGAATAGTCGCCGCGCAGGATTGTCCCCGACGCCTTCGCCGCCAGCGACTCCCCCGTCATGGCAACTTTCCGGATATATCCCATTTCGAGCTGAAAAAGGCATTGCGCCTGAACCGGGATGTTGTGGGTTGGCTGTTCGCCGGACAGGCGATTTCTGAAAGAAATATCCGCCGCTTCCTGCAATTATGGGTTGCTGTTGAGCCCGTCATTGCAGAACTTGCCGTCTGCTACGGAGGGATGAAATGGCGAGGCAGGGGTTTGCTGCGGCGATAGCGGCATTGATGTGGGTATCCGCGTGTGGTGGCGGTGGCGGTACCGGATCGGGGTCACCTGCGCCAGCTCCTTCGCCGCCTCCGCCAAACCGGGCTCCCGTATCTGTCGCCGGCGACGATTTTTCCGCCCACATTGAGCCGAACGGCACGCAACTGGATGGCAGCCAGAGCTCGGACCCCGATGGCGATGAATTGAGTTTTGAGTGGGTTATCCTTTCAGAACCCGATGGGGCGGCCGCGCAATTCGACGATGCGACACAGGTGGCCCCAAGGCTTCAGGCGCAGGCGCCCGGGACTTATGAAATCGAACTGACAGTCACAGACCCCGAGGGCGCATCGGGACATGACACGATTGTTGTGACTCTTGAAAACGATGCGCCCGTGCCAGTTGCAGATGTGTCCCTTTTGCTGCCCGCGATCGGAGAGAACATCGAGCTGACGGCGGTTGAGACGACTGATCCCAACGGTCAGCCGCTGACATATACATGGACCCTGGAAACCGCACCGGCGGGAGTGACGGCTGGTGCCACATATGACGGCGTCACCCAAACGATCGCTTTCGACGTGGAGGGAGAGTACGGGTTCACCCTGACCGTATCGGACGGGTACGATACGGTGGTGACGGATATTCCTGCGATCTTCGCCAGCAAATTCTCAATCCGTAAACTGCCATCCAGTTATGGGGGGCTAGGGCTGCAGCCTGGGGGCGGCCGGCTGGTCGTTGAGCTTAATCATCCAATCGATTCTGATTATAAAATCGCCGTTTTCGATGAGGGGGAGAGTGAACCGAAACTGATTTCCGTTCCAGTGCCTGCGAGCAATGTGGCCGTGTCACCGGACGGAAGTCTTGCTGCGGTGGAAGGCGTTGATACCATGAGCTTTGTCGATCTCGACAAAGCCGAGGTCATCGCCACATGGCCTTTGGACGTCAATCCCATAGACTTTGTGGTATCCGATGAGGGAATTGCCTACATACCAGGTCTGTATGGCGGCAGTACCGATCTTGTGTCTGTCGACATGGCAACTGGACGAGTTAGAACGACCGCGGGACGGTATCCGGCCCTTCGCGGTAATCTGCACCCCTCTGGTGACACATTGTATGTCATGGCTGGTATATCTCCGAATGTCCTTGGCCGGTACACGGTCTCGGGTGGAGAGTTTTCGGACTATCGTGAGTCGACAACCACGAGCGGCCTCTGTGGATCAGGCTGGATGAAGGGAGATGGAAGTGCGCTCATGGCCTATTGCGGCCGGATCATGCAGCTTTCCGATGATCCGGCTACCGATATGACTCCCATCGGGTGGATCTACAATCTGAGCGGTGTCCAGAGCGCGACCTATAGTCCGATCACGAAATACTGGTATGTGCTGGGGCCGCCGAATGAAGAGTTTCAGAGCAAGATCGAAGTCTACGATTCCCGCGATTATGAGCTGATTCATACGATCGAGCTTCCGCTGGAGTATGGGTCAAGCGGAAACCAGCTGGTCGCGCGATTCATCACCGCCAGCCAGACAGATCTTACGCTTCGTATTCTGGCTAAAGATCACCCGACAAAAGATGTGGACCACTACATGTTGGTGACGGCGCTGGACTATCCGGCGGGTGCGAACCTGCCGCCGGAAGTGTCGGTACAGAAATATTCTGCAACATATGCCGGGAAGGCTGTGACCATCGACGCAAGCGAGTCCTTGGACCCGGAGGGGCTGCCTCTGACTTATAGCTGGCGCGTTGCAGACGAACCTTCCTCGGGATGGGCGACGCTCGAAAATACAGACACGGCTGCCGTCCGTATGACGCCTGCCATGGAGGGGGAGTACACGCTGGAAGTGACGGTGAATGATGGCGTCCATCAGGTCACCCGGCAGGTCGAGATTCTGGTTTCTCCAGGAAAAGATGCCTTATTTTACCGGCTGCCGGGAGATATTCTCGATGCTGAGTACTCAAAATCTCTTTCGACGCTTGCCTATGTCGTGGATGGGGAGTCTTCCCTCCATCTCGTCAACCTTCTTACCTTCTCAGAAAAGATCGTTCCGCTTGAGCGGCAGGCTTACCGGGTCGGAATCAGTCCAGATGGCCAGATGGCTGCACTATCCCTTTCCGGCAGTCTGGTTCTCGTCGACCTTCAAACTGCAGAAGTGGTCGATAGTGCCGGCATTTCATCGGACTGGGGCGATATCGTTCTGGACCGGAACGGGCGGGCGCACACGAATACGGACCGGGGCGAGACCGGGCCGCTCGTCACGGTCGATTTTGCCGCTGACCAGGTTTACTTCCGTTATGGTCTGTCGCTCGGCTCGGTGCTTCGCATGCATCCACTGGAAAGCTGGGTTTATGGAGTCTCAACGAGGCAAGTGCCCGCCATTCTCCGAAAATATGACGTTACGACTCTGCCTGTCCAGTCGCTCCGGTTAGAAACGATCGGTGTCGACAAGGATGAACTGGGCGGAAATATCTGGTTCAGCGAAGATGGGACGCGGATGCTGACCGCGACCGGCAAGCTCTTCACCGTCTCAAGTGATTATTTCGAGGATTTTCTGCTCGATAAGACGATTCAGGACGATATCTTCGCGGCCTGGGCGGATCACTCCAGCGAGACCGGCGAATGGGCGGTCGTCATCGGGAATTCGACGAACGTGCCGAGCCTGAATGGAAAGGTCGCGTTCTATGACGATCAGACCCTCACCCGGAACTCCGTCGCCGACATACGTGACGTTCCCATAGGCGGTACGCTGTATCCCGTTCTGGCTTCACGGATATTCTATTCTGAAGATGGCTCCGGCCAGGTGCTGCTGACATCCAATTTGGGGGCCACGGCGGATCCCTTCACCGTTCAGGTCCTGAACATGTCGAACTGAAGCGGGCGCCTACTCCACCTGATCGGTGTAGGCGCCTTGTTCGAAGGCCTCGGCGAGTTTGAAGCGCTGGATCTTGCCGGAGCCGGTGAGGGGCCAGTCGTCGACCCAGATCCAGTAGGCGGGCGTCTTCTGCGGCGACAGGCGCTCGCGGATGAAGGTCTTCAGTTCCGCATCCGTCGGGTGCGGCTTTGAGTTGCCGCGCATGAAACAGGCGACCTGTTCGCCCCATTTTTCATCCGGAATGCCGACAATGGCGATTTCGGAAATGGCCTCATGCTCCAGCAGGGCGTTCTCGATCTCTGCCGGGAACAGGTTTTCGCCGCCGCGGATGATCATCTCCTTCACCCGGCCGGTGATCTTCACATAGCCGCGCGCGTCCATGCGGCCGAGGTCGCCGGTGTGCAGCCATTTCTCTTCATCAATGGTGGCGGCGGTTGCTTCCGGATTATCGTTGTAGCCGAGCATGACGGAATAGGCGCGGGCGCAGATCTCGCCCTGTTCGCCAATCGGCATGACCTCATTGGTGGCCGGATCGCGGATAGAGATTTCCGTATACGGCACAGGCTGGCCGATGGTCTGGGTCAGGTCTTCCTCGCTGTCTTCATACCAGGCCTGGGTCAGGGCAGGGGAGGTTTCGGTCTGGCCATAGATGATCTGGATCGGGGCACCGAACACTTTGCGGGCCTTGCGGCAGAGTTCCGGCGGCACCATCGACCCGCCGGACATGATCCGACGGGTGGCGGAGACGTCGCGGCCTGACTTTTCCACTTCCTCGATCAGCGCGACCAGCATGGTCGGCACACCGAGGATGAATTTGGTGCGCTCGCGTTCCATCACTTTCACCACCATGGCCGGGTCGAACATGGGCGCCAGCAGCAGGGTCGCCCCGACGCCGAGTCCGCCCAGCACGAGAATGGCGCAGCCGGTCGTATGGAAGAGGGGCATGTGGTGCACGAAAACATCGCCCTGGTTCACGCCGGCGCGTTTCATGGCCTCGATGCCGTTCATGACGAGGCCGTTATGGTGGAGCAGGGCGCCCTTGGGAAAGCCTGTCGTGCCGGATGTGTACTGGATCTGCGTCGGGTCCAGCGGGCCGGGATTGCGCAGCTCGCCGCTGCCTTCGCCGTCGAACAGGGCGGCGTGATCAGTCAACAGGATGCGGTGGCGGATGGCCGGGATCTCGTTGCAGACTTCATCTGCGATCTGCTGCATCGGATTGCCCCGGAAGTCGGCGACATAATAAATCGCTTCGGAGCGGGACTGTTCGAGCACGTATTTCAGCTCACGCTTCTGGTAGGCCGGGTTCACCGTGACGAGCGTGATGCCGGCGAGGCCGCAGGCAAGTTCCAGCAGAACCCATTCGGGTACATTGTTGGCATATACCGCGACGCGGGCGCCTTCCTCGTGGCGGCTGGCGAGCGCCCGGGCGAGGCGTTCGGCATCGAAGAGGAGTTCCTTGTACGACCAGGTACGCAGGACCGCGCCATCATAATCCAGCGCTTTCAGGGCGGGCTGGTCCGGGTGGCGCGCGGTGGAGGCGCGCAGCATGTCGCCGATGGTCCGGGGGGCCGGTTCCGGGCCTCCATGGGCCGGAAAATAGGATTCCGTCAGCGAAACCTGATACATGCGTGCCTCCCAACACTTATTTTGTCTGGGAGACTACAGGCAAAATTTCCGCGCCGCTACAGGGCCATAGCGGCGCAGCTCCGGCAGATTCGCCTAGTAGGCGTAATGTCCGCGGCGGCGCAGGTAGCCGGCCATGCGCGAGCGCTTATCGTCCAGATCGTCTTCGATGATCGAGGGGATCAGGAAGAAGTCCAGGAACCACCAGACAAAGCCCACAAGGATGAAATAGGACAGGATCTGCAGGATCGCGCTGATCGGCTTGCCGAGGTAAAACCGGTGGGCCGAGACAAAGCCGAGGAAGAACCAGAGCAGGTAGGCCGCACCGGCACTCTTGCGCTCATTGGCAACGCGTTGCTCGATCAGGATCATGTCATCGGTTGAAAGGCTCATGGCCCGGGGTCTCCTTCTTATCGAATAACAATATATGTAATCTCCCGCGGGATTCCAAGGGCAGCGCTAAAAAACATGCGTTATTGAGCCCGGGCGCCGGCCCTGCTAAGCGCCGCTGATGTACCAGATATCGGCAAGAGGCGCGCGGGCGCCGGTGGAAGCAGCATGGGATGCCCTGGCCTGGGCAGACCCGTCGCCTGCAGGCGCAGTGGACTGCAAGGAAGACGGGCGCGGCATCTGGCGTCTCGACGCCTTTGCGGAAACGCAGGACGAGGCGGACGAATGCGTCGCCCTCATCGCGGAGACCAGCCCGGAGCTGAACGCGCGGGTGGAGGAAGTGATCGAGCGCGACTGGGTGACGATGTCACTTGAAGGTCTGCCGCCGGTCTCCGCCGGTCCGTTCTTTGTCGCTGGTAGTCATGCCATCGCCCGGCATGCGCCGGGCAAGATCGCCGTCTTGATCGAGGCAGGCCCGGCTTTCGGCACGGGCCATCATGGCACGACGCTCGGCTGCCTGCTGGCGCTGGACGGGGTGCGCCGCCGCCGCGCCATCGGTAAAGTGCTGGACCTCGGCACCGGTTCGGGCGTGCTGGCGATTGCTGCGCTGAAGGCCGGGGCGAGCATGGCGCTCGGCACCGATATTGACTTCGACAGCGTGCCCGTCGCGAACGAGAACGCGAAGAAGAACAATGTCACCGGCTTCACGGCCATGCATGTCACCGGCGCGCGCCATCCGCGCATCCGGCAGGCGGCGCCTTACGATACGGTGTTTGCAAATATCCTGATGAAGCCGCTGATCGGCCTCGCGCCGGAAATTGCGCGGCTCACCGCGCCCGGCGGCACGATCATCCTCTCAGGCCTGCTGCACCATCAGGCCATGCAGGTGCGCCAGGCCTTCGAGGGCCATGGTATCCTGTTCGAACGCCGCATCCGCAAGGATGGCTGGTCAACGCTCGTCATGCGCCAGCCTGGCTGAAGCAGAGGGTCCCCAAATAAAAATCTCCCGCCGCATCCCAGGGAGGATGGGCGGGAGAAGTGTACGCTACACTAAGGGGTGGGCCTGCTCAGGAGGAGGTGAGGAAGCAGGCCCCAGGGATAATCAGGCGTGTGCGGCGCGGCGTGCCCAGCGGGCCATGCGGCGAGCCAGGATACGCGGACGGTTCACCGGCATCTGCACGGCTTCGCCGGCAATGATGGCGCGGGTGATGTCTTTGACTTCCGTGCCGCGAATTTCGGCGGTGTCGGTGCGGGTGGAAGTCACCAGATCGGTGTTCATAAGTTTTGCTTTCGTTGTTCTTGCGATATTTATTCGTGCGTTCTTTTTCTGAACCCACTCTTTCGAGAAGAATGACTTCAGAGGGCCGCCATATAGGCCTCCGAGGTAAACAAAAAAGAGGCAAAGTTCTTAAAAGTGCATGCTAAAATGCATAGCTCAAATGCGCTTTCCTCGGGGCAGGCGCGGCGGTAAGACTCCGGCATGAGACAGACCTTCGATATCAAGGGCGGCCCCCAGGACGGGCGCGCGCACCTTCCGCTGCTTCGCAAAGAGCTTGGCAATATGGGCCTCGACGGCTTTTACGTGCCGCACGACGACGAATACCAGAACGAATACCTGCCGGATGCGAATGAGCGCCTGGCCTGGGTGTCGGGCTTCACCGGCTCGTTCGGCTCGGCCTTTGTGTTCATCGACAAGGCCGTGATCTTTGCCGATGGCCGCTACACGATCCAGGCCGCCGATCAGACAGACCCGGATCTGTGGGAGCGCCAGGCAATCCCCGAACCGGGCGCCTTTGGCTGGCTGGCGAAGCAGAAACTCTCCGGCAAAAAGGTCGGCTATGACCCGCGCCTGATGAGCCCGAATGATGTGACCCTGCTGCAGGCCGCTGCGAAGAAATCCGGCGCTGCACTGGTCGCTGTCGACGCAAACCCGATCGACACGGCCTGGACGGACCGTCCGCCGCAGCCCATGGCGGAGGTCGCACCCTATCACGTCAAATATGCCGGCGTTGCGCATGACGAAAAGCGCGCTGACATCGGCAAGGCGCTGGAAGAAGACGGCGTGGATGCAGCCGTGCTGACCTCGCCGTCTTCGCTGGCCTGGGCGTTCAATATCCGGGGCGGGGACGTGATGTGCACGCCGCTGCCGCTCGGCCGGGCGATCCTGCACAAGGACGGCACGGCAGACCTCTTCCTCGACGAGGCGAAAGTCTCGCCGAAGCTGCGCAAGCATCTTGGCAATACAGTCACCGTCCGTCCGCTGTCGGAAATCGATGAAGGGCTGGGTGAGCTGTCCGGCAAGACGGTCAGCCTCGATCCGGATCTTGCTTCGGCCTGGTTCTTCGACACGGTGAAAGCTGCCGGCGGAACAATCGTGCGCCAGCGTGACCCGGTGGCGCTGCCGCGCGCCTGCAAGAACGAAGCAGAGATCAAGGGCACGACCGCCGCGCATATTCGTGACGGTGTGGCCGTCACACGCTTCCTGCACTGGCTGGATACCGAAGCCCAGAGCGGCAAGGTGACGGAGATCGAGGCAGCCATCTGTCTGGAGAATTTCAGGGATGAATATGACTCCCTGAAGGATCTGTCCTTCCCGTCAATCTCCGGCGCCGTGGAGCATGGCGCGCTGCCGCACTACACGGTATCGGAAGCCTCCAACCGGACGCTGGAACGCGGCTCGCTCTACCTGATCGATTCCGGCGGTCAGTATCCGGACGGGACGACGGACATCACCCGTACCGTGCCGATTGGTGAGCCGACGGCCGACATGATCCGCCACTATACGCTGGTGCTGAAGGGCCATATCGCGCTGGCCGCCGTGCGCTTCCCGCGAGGCACGACGGGCACGCATCTGGATGTACTGGCGCGCCATGCGTTGTGGCAGGCCGGGCTCGACTATCAGCACGGCACGGGCCATGGCGTCGGCGTTTATCTCGGCGTGCATGAAGGCCCGCACCGGATCGCCAAGGCGTGGAACGATGTGCCGCTGATGCCGGGCATGATCGTCTCGAACGAGCCCGGCTATTACCGGGAAGGGCAGTACGGTATCCGCATCGAGAATTTGCAATATGTCACGCCGGCCGCGCCCATTGAGGGTGGCGAGATCGACATGCTGGGCTTCGAGAACCTCACCTTTGCTCCACTTGCGCGTGACCTGATCGACGTGAAAGTCCTGACGAAGGACGAGCGAAAATACGTCAACGACTATCACAAACAGGTCTGGAAATCGCTGAACCGCAAACTTCCGGACGATGTGAAAGCCTGGCTGAAAGAGGCCACGAAGCGGATCTAGACGGCGTAATAGATAATGGTTTTTAGGGCCGGGTTTTCGATGACCTGAAGGGCGACATATTCGTATTTCGTCCTGCCGCCGCCTGGCGGGTAGAGCGTCTTGCGCCCGGCCCCGCCGGCCTTGATGCCATGCTGGCGCCACCATTTCGCGAACAGAGGGCTCTCTGCCTGCAGCCGGTCCGTCAGCTTCACGAAGCGGGGGTCGGCGGCGTTGATGTCATGAACGGGCCGGAATTCGGCCAGCATGCGTTTTGCCTCGGCTTCCCAGCCTGTCCCGAACAGCGTGCGTGAGGCGGGGCGGAGGAACATGCCGATAAAGACATTCCTGTCTTCCTCCGCGACATCGCCGAACCCGAACAAGGCAGCGGCCGCGGTGTTCCAGTGCAGCACATCGCCCAGCCTGTTAGTGATATAAGCTGGCTGTGCCAGCCGGTCGATCATGCGCTGCACAGTAGGCGGAACAGTTTCGTCCGTGGCGCCCTGGGGCAGGGCGATGCCGGAGAGGGCGTAGAGGTGGGCCGTCTCGACCATGTCTAGCCGCAAGGCCCGGGCAATGGCGTCAACGGTCTGCCGGGACGGGGTGACCGGGCGGCCCTGTTCCAGCCGGATGTACCAGTCGACAGATATGTCAGCGAGCTCGGCCACCTCGTCGCGGCGAAGCCCCGGGGTGCGACGCCGTCCGCCTTCCGGCAGGCCGAGCGCCTCCGGCCGGATCGCCTCGCGCCGGGAGCGGAGGAATTGGCCAAGCTCGTTGCTGGCATGGCGAAGCGGGGGGCGCGTCGTGGTTTGCATCTCAGGGTGGGCCTGTTTTATCCTATGATAATCCTAGTCCTGTTTGCGGTGTGATGTTCACCTTAGTCTCGGCAAACGATCCGTCAACTGCGGGTCAAAAGAGAAAGGAAAATCCCATGCCAATGATTCAAGTCTGGATGCGTTCCGGGAAGAACAAGGCCTACAGGGCGGCTGTTTCGGCTAGCATCCATCAGGCGATGATGTCGGTCCTGAACCTGCCGGAAGACGACTATTTCCAGGTCACGCACGAACTTGAAAAAGAAGAGAACTATATCTTTGACCCGAACTATTTCGGTATGCCGCGCAGCCCGGACTTCCTGATGATCCGGCTGTCGTTCAATGCCCGGCCGGCCGCTGTGAAACAGCGCCTGTTCGAGACGATTGCGGACAATCTCGTGAAATCTCCCGGCCTCCGCCGCGAGGATATTGGCATGAGCATCGTCGAGACCAATTTCGAGAACTGGTGGGCCCATGGCCGCCGGGTGGACAAGGAGACGGGCACGGACGCGAGGATGGGAAAGGCCTAGGTCAGGCCCAATTGTGTGAGGGCATCCTGCACGCCGTCGAAGCGCGGGCGGATGTCCTCTCCGATATGGGCATGGGTGGGAATGTAGAACAGGCCGAGGTCGAGGCCCTTCAGGGCGATCTCGGCACACTGCTCTGGCATGATGACGTTGAACTCCGGAGGGATCATCGCCGGATCCGGAATGCCGCTGGCGATCAGCGGCGTGTAGACCCCGCCCGGCATCAGCACATGAAGATCCATCAGTTCGCCGCCAAGGTCCTCACGCAGCCATTCCGCCATGATCAGCACGCCGTGCTTGGTCGCGCCATAGGCGCCAATATGGGCGCGCTTCACGGCGTGCGGCAGACTGAGGGAGTTTTCAGATCCCGTGATCATTAGCCGCCCCCGCATGCCCGAGTCTTTCAGGACGGCGGCATAGGCCTGCGCCACGCGGAAGGGGGCAAACATGTTCACTTCAAACATGCGCATCGTCTCTGGCCCGAAATCCTCTTTCGTCATCCGCTTGTGCCGATCGATACCGGCATTGGCGCAGACGAGATCCAAACGGCCTTTCCAATCAAACGCCTCTTTCACGAGCGGGGCAGGTGCTTCCGGTTTTGACAGGTCGCAGCGGATGGCAAGGCCGGGGCGGGGAAGGTTTGCGGCGACCTCCTTGGCGAGGTCTTCCTGAATGTCTGCGATCACGACGTCAGCGCCGCGTTCGCTCAGCTGCGTTGCCAGCGCCTTGCCGATTCCAGACGCCCCGCCGGTGACCAGCGCCACCTTGCCTGTGTAATCGATCATGTTTGCGGCCTCCCTGAATTTCGCCCTTTTTGACAGGCTATACTGAAAGCGTGGCCGGGCAGAGGGCAAAGACGAAATCTGCCAGATATGCCGTCCGTGCAGATTCTATTTGTTCTGTTTTTGTTCTCATGATAGGAACGCACTCCGTAGAGTTGGGAGTGCAATCATGATCCTTGCTTTGTCCATTCGTGATTTCGTGCTGATCGACCGTCTCGATATCGAGCCGGGCGACGGCTTCACCGCGCTGACCGGCGAGACCGGGGCCGGCAAGTCCATCATTCTCGATGCACTGGCCCTGACGCTGGGCGCCGCAGCAGACCGGAGCCTTGTCCGCGCCGGGGCAGAGCAGGCGAGCGTCGCGGCAGAATTTGCCGCCGTGCCAGGCCATCCGGTCTGGGACGTGCTCGCCGAGCATGGCTTTGAGGCAAGCCCGGACGAGACGCTGACCCTGAAACGCATCGTGCGCGCCAACGGCCCGGCGCGGGCCTTCATCAATGACCAGCCGGTGAGCGCGGCTCTTCTGGCGGAGGCAGGCGAGACGTTGGTGGAGATCCATGGCCAGCACGCCGCTTCGGCGCTGATGCGGCCTTCCGCCCATCGCAAGATGCTCGACCTGTTCGCAGGCAATGAAGACCTGCTGGAGGCGTGCGCTGCGGCTCATGCGGCCAGAGTGGAAGCGCGTGAGACACGCGAACGGCTGGAGGCAGAAACCGAAGAAGCCCTCCGCACGCGCGAATGGCTGGCCGGCGCCGTGGAGGAACTCGACACGCTGGCCCCGCAGGTCGGGGAGGCAGGCAGCCTGACCGAGACCCGGACCCGGTTGATGCAGTCCGAGCGCGTGACTGAGGCCATCGCCGAAGCCGAAGAGGCACTCGCCGATGCCGAGATCGAGACGGCGCTGTCGAAAGCCTCCCGCGCAGCCGAACGCATCTGCCGCCTGCCAGGCTTTGAAGGGGCAGACCATCCGCTCGCCCATGCCGCCCGGGCCGCGGCGGAGGCGCTGGAGCGCGCCCTGATCGAAGCCGGGGAGGCCGAAGCGGCAATTGCCGCACTTGAAAGCCTGGTCGAGCACGACACCAGCGCGCTGGAGTCTGCCGAGGCGCGGCTCTTCGCGCTGCGCGCCGTGGCCCGCAAGCACATGGTCGATCCGGACCTGTTGCCGGACGTGCTGGAAACCCTTCAGGAGCGGCTGAACCTGGTCGAGGCAGGCGAGGATGCCCTGATCCGGGCCCGCAAGGCCGAGAGCGCCGCGAACGCTGCCTGGCACGCGGCAGCCGAGAAGCTGACTGCGGCGCGCAAGGCGGCAGCGTCCCAGCTGGAAAAGGCCATCGTGAAAGAGCTCGCGCCGCTCAAGCTTGGGCGCGCCGTGATCCGTGTCTCCGTCACCCCGCTCGGCGATGAGGGCGGGGCCCATGGCGCTGACCGGGTTGAATTCGATGCCGAGACCAATCCCGGCGCGGGCTTCGGGCCGCTTCGCAAGATTGCCTCGGGCGGCGAACTTGCCCGCGTCTCACTGGCGCTGAAATGTGCCCTCGCCGAGGCTGGCAGTGCCGGCACGCTCATCTTCGACGAGGCCGACCAGGGCGTCGGCGGCGCGGTGGCTGCGGCCATCGGTGAGCGGCTGATTCGGCTTGGCCGGACGCGTCAGGTGTTTGCGATCACCCACAGCCCGCAGGTGGCCGCCGCCGCGCGGTCGCAGTGGCTTGTGGAAAAGGGCAGGGGCAAGTCTGGTGGCACGCGCCTGCGCGGGCTAGATGAGTCGGACAGGCAGGAAGAAATTGCCCGCATGTTGTCCGGCGCCGAGATTACCGAAGAGGCACGGGCAGCCGCCGGGAGGCTGTTGGAGGATGTATGAGCGAGGCGACCCCGGTCGAGGACCTGACGCGCGACGAGGCCGCGGTCGAACTTGAACGCCTGGCTGGCCTGATCGCAGAGGCGGACGCGGCTTACTATCAGGAAGACGCGCCGTTGATGACGGATGCGGAATACGACGCTGCACGCCAGCGCAATGCGGCGATTGAGGCGCGCTTCCCTGACCTGAAGCGGGAAGACAGCCCGTCAGACCGGGTGGGCGCCGCCGCGCATGAGGGCTTTGCCAAGGCCGCGCATGCCGCGCCCATGCTGTCGCTCGACAATGCGTTCTCGGATGAGGATGTCAGCGACTTTGCCGACCGGATCCGGCGTTTCCTTGGTCTCAGCGCTGAGGAAGAGGTTGCGATCACGGCGGAGCCGAAAATCGACGGTCTCTCCCTCAGCCTCACCTATGAGAAGGGGAAGCTGAAACGCGCCGCGACGCGCGGCAATGGCGAAGTCGGCGAGGACGTCACCGCCAATGCCCGGACGCTGGACGACATTCCGGAAAAACTCTCCGGCAAGGGTTGGCCGGACATGATCGAGATCCGCGGTGAGGTCTATATGACCAAGGCAGATTTTGCGGCGCTCAATGCGCGCGAAGAGGCGGCGGGCCGGAAGGTTTTCGCCAATCCGCGCAATGCGGCCGCCGGCAGCCTGCGCCAGCTGGATGTCGAGGTAACGAAATCCCGCCCATTGCGTTTCTTCGCCTATGCCTGGGCGGCCGAAAGCGCGCCATTTGCCGAGACCCAGCATGAAGCCGTGCAGGCATTCGCAGACTGGGGCTTTTCGACCAACCCCCTGATGGTTCGTGCCGGGACGGTTGACGAATTGCTGGCCGCCTATCGCGACGTCGAGGCAAAGCGGGCAGACCTGCCCTATGACATCGATGGCGTTGTCTACAAGGTGGACCGGCTGGACTGGCAGCAGCGGCTGGGCTTCGTGTCCCGCGCGCCGCGCTGGGCCATTGCGCACAAATTCCCGGCGGAGAAGGCGACGACCGAATTGCAGGGGATCGACATTCAGGTCGGCCGTACTGGCTCTCTGACACCCGTCGCACGGCTGAAGCCGGTAACGGTTGGCGGTGTCGTTGTCTCGAACGCAACGCTGCACAATGAAGACGAGATTGCACGCCTGGGCGTGAAGCCTGGCGACACGGTCGAGATCCAGCGTGCGGGCGATGTCATCCCGCAAGTCCTCCGTGTCGTGAAGGATGGCGGCGGTGCGCCCTGGCAGATGCCGCACCAGTGCCCGATCTGCGGCTCGGATGCCGTGCGCGAAATCGATGCCAAGGGCGAGGAAGATGTTCGCCGGCGCTGCACCGGCGGTCTCGTCTGCCCGGCGCAGGCGGTGGAGCGTCTGAAGCATTTTGTCTCCCGCAAGGCGTTGGACATTGATGGCCTCGGCGCCAGGCAGGTGCAGCTTTTCCATGAAAAGGGCGTCCTGAAAGGTCCGCAGGATATTTTCCGGCTTCCCGCCGCGATCGAGGCGGCCGGCCTGCCGCCGCTCGAAGAGTGGGAAGGCTTCGGCAAGGTCTCCGCGAAGAAACTGCTGGATGCCATCGATGCACGCCGCACTGTGCCCTTTGCGCGCTTCCTGAATGGGCTCGGCATCCGGCATGTCGGACAGACCACGTCGCAACTCTTCGCGCGGACCTTCCTGCAGTGGGATGTGTTCTGGCAAAACGTCGTCTCCGCCGCTGAAGAGGGGGAGGGCAGCGAGGCCTGGGAAGCGCTGGCCGGCATTGACGGCATCGGCGCCACGGCGGTCAACGCGCTCTGCGATTTCGAGCGTGAGGCGCACAATCGTGAGATGCTGGAGGCCTTGCTCTCCGAACTGACAATTCAGGACGAGGCCAAAGCCGCCTCTGACAGTCCGGTTGCGGGCAAGACAATCGTCTTTACCGGTACGCTGGAGCGTATGACGCGGGATGAGGCCAAGGCACGCGCCAGTGCACTGGGCGCGAAAGTGTCAGGGTCTGTGTCCGCCAAGACGGACCTTCTGGTCGCCGGTCCGGGCGCCGGGTCGAAACTCAAGAAGGCTCAGGACCTCGGTGTGCAGACGATGACCGAGGATGAATGGTTTGACCTGATCGGCGGCTGAGGTGGCCTATTTGCCGCCCGGGATCAGCCGCTGCAGCAGTGTGCGTTTCGGCGCCGACGTATCGATCATGATGCCTTCCGACGTCATCAGCTGGTAAGCCATCCTGTACCAGTCAGAGTCCGGATAATTGTAGCCGAGCGTCGCAGCCGCTTCGGTGGCCTGTGGGCGCATACCGAGCGAAAGATAGGCCTCGACGAGACGGTAGAGCGCTTCTTCGGAGTGGGACGTCTCGTCATAATCCTTCACCACCGTGCGGAACCGGTTGATCGCTGCCAGCGTCTGGTTGGATCGCAGGTACCAGCGGCCGACTTCCATCTCCTTGCCAGCCAGCTGGTCATTGACCATGTCCAGCTTCACCTGCGCGTCGCGGGCATATTTGCTGTCGGGAAAACGGCGCAGCACGTCCTGCAGCGAGGCCTTGGTCTGCACGGTCATGCCCTGGTCGCGGCCGACATCGACGATCTGCTCGAACTGGCTGATGGCGATCAGGTAATAGGCATAAGCTGCTTCCGTGCCGCCCGGATGCAGGGAGATGTAACGCTGCGCGGCCGCGATGGTCTCGTCATAGTCATGGCGCTGATAGTGGGCGTAGGCGGTCATCATCATCGCCTTGCGGGCCCATTCGGAATAGGGGTGCTGCCGCTCGACTTCGTTGAACAGCAGAATAGCTGTCTCATAGTCGTGCTGGTCCAGCTCGCGGCCTGCCTGATTGTAGAGCTGCTCGACCGGGCGTTCGACATAGGCCAGTTCGCGCTGGCGCTTTTCCCGGTTCTGGCAAGCAGTGAGGCTGACAGCCACGGCAATCAGGGCGAGGGCAAGGGGCTTGGCAGGCTTCATGGGCTCTGGCGCGCTTTCTGAAATTCTTGACGCTTTTGATTAGCGCGAACCCGGCCTGTTTTCCAAGGAACTTTCACAGGCTGTATACCTTGTTTGGGCCCGCATATGGCCGGGTCCAACAAGTGTTGCGGTCTTTTAATGCGGGTTTGCGGGTGGCGGCCTAGATCGCGGCCCCGGCGCGCACGGCTTGCGAGACGAGGTCGGTATCGGCGTCGCTTTCCCAGCACCAGGCCTCTGGCGTCTCCAGAAGCTTGCGGACCAGCTTGTTGTTGAGGGCATGGCCCGGCTGCACGGCATCATAGGCGCCCGCGATCGGCGCACCAGCCAGCATCAGGTCTCCCACCGCGTCCAGCATCTTGTGGCGCACGAACTCATCCTCGATGCGCAGGCCTTCCGGGTTCATGATCGCTTCGTCGTCATCTATCACGACGGCATTGTCGAGCGAGCCGCCGCGGGCAAGGCCCATGGAGCGCAGCATCTCGACATCGCGGGCAAAGCCATAGGTGCGGGCGAAGGCGAGGTCACGGGCAAACATGCCGGGGGCAAGGCGCAGGGCCATCTGCTGGATGCCGATGACGCTGTTGTCATACTCAATCCGGGCGCGCAGCGTGAGGTGGTTGTCAGGAGAAGGCGACAGCGACGCACGCTTCGGCCCGTCGACGATTTCGATGGTTTCGAGAATACGGATGCGGCGGCGCGGCGCCGTCTGCTGTTTCAGGCCGGCTTGCAGCAGCAATTCGCAATAGACCGCCGAGGAGCCGTCCATGATCGGCACTTCCGGCCCGTCGATCTCGATCAGGAGATTGTCGATGCCAAGGCCGCAGACGGCTGCCATCAGGTGTTCGACGACCGCGACAGACACGCCATTCCCGTTCGAGATGGTGGTGCCGAGCTGGACGTCGGATACATTGGTTGCGTGGGCGAGGATGCTGGCGTTCTTCAGGCCAAGATCGGTCCGGCGGAAAACGACGCCTGTGCCCACCGGGGCCGGTTTCAGCACCAGCCGGGCTTTTTCGCCGCTATGGACGCCGACGCCGGCGCACATGGCCGGCCGCTCGATGGTCTGCTGCATTTCCATGCCAAATCTACTCACAACTACCCCATGAAACCTGACATCTTTGTGGGGGCAGGGGCCGGAAGGGGCAAAACACGGCTTGTTTCGCCGTGTTACAAAACGGGCCGCATCATATGATACGGCCCTGTTTCTATTTGATTTTCATTGTGACAGGTTAACCCTGTCTGTCTGTTTTTTCACGTCCCCGGCAGGCTTGCCGGCTGAGCGGGTCAGTGATTGGCAGACCGGCGCAGGAAAGCAGGAATCTCAAGGTCCGCATCGTCGAACGGGGCCGGTTCCGGATGATCGTCCGGCGAAGAGACGATCGGTGCCGGTTCCGCGGCATCGTCGTTTTCACCCTGCGGCGTGTTGCGGCGCCAGCCGAACAGATTGGCAAAGCCCGATCCGCTTTGCTCGGCTTTCGGTTTTTCGGCGACGGGCGCGTCGCGACGGGCGGAGAATACGGAATCTGCAGACACTTCTTCGTCTCCTTCTGCGCCTTCGTAGTGGGTTTCTTCCTGATGGGCCGTGTCAGCTGCGGCTTCTGCCTCAGCCGGCGTCGGCCGGTGTGTAATAATGGTCGGACGGTCTTCATCCGCAGCCGGGGCAGGGGCCTCGGCGGGCGCGTCTTCCATTTGCGTTTCAGCCGGTTCAGCGGTTTCCGCTTCGGCTTCGATTTCGGGTTCCGGATCTTCAACCGGGGCCGCGATCGGCTGGCGGACCGTTTCCTGTTCCACGGCAGGCTGCGCGGTGAAGTTTGCCTCGACGCCTGCTGCAATCACGGAGACGCGCAGACGGCCTTCCAGTTCGGTGTCGAAGGCCGACCCGAGAATGATGTTGGCATCCGCATCCACTTCGCGGCGGATCTCGTTGGCGGCCTCGTCCAGTTCGAACAGGGTCATGTCATAGCCGCCGGTGATATTGATGAGCACGCCCTTGGCGCCCTTCATCGAGATGTCGTCCAGCAGCGGATTGTCGATGGCCTGGCGGGCTGCATCGAGGGCGCGGGTCTCGCCGGTCGCTTCGCCCATGCCCATCATGGCGGTGCCCATGCCGTGCATGATCGAGCTGACATCGGCGAAGTCGAGATTGATCAGGCCGGGCATGACCATGAGGTCGGTGATGCCGCGCACGCCGGAATAGAGCACATCGTCAGCCATGCGGAAGGCTTCGGCGAAAGTCGTACGGTCATTGGCGATGCGGAAGAGGTTCTGGTTCGGCACCACGATCATCGTGTCGACATGGGAGCGGATCAGGTCCAGCCCGCTTTCGGCCACGTGCATGCGGCGGTTGCCTTCAAAGCCGAACGGCTTGGTCACGACGGCAACGGTGAGGATTTCCATTTCGCGGGCCGCGCGGGCGATCACGGGGGCTGCGCCGGTGCCGGTGCCGCCGCCCATGCCGGCAGCGATGAACACCATGTGTGCGCCTTCAAGCTGCTGCTTGATCTCGTCGATGGATTCTTCGGCGGCCTTTTCGCCGATTTCCGGACGCGCGCCGGCGCCAAGACCGGACGTGGTGACCGGGCCAAGCTGGATGCGCGTATCGGCTTTCGACCGCGAGAGGGCCTGCGCGTCGGTATTGGCTGCAATGAACTCGACGCCCTGCAGGTTCGCTTCGATCATGTTGTCGACCGCGTTGCCACCGGCACCGCCGACGCCAAAGACCAGGATCCTGGGCTTCAGTTCATAATTCATTGCATCCCTCACTTCACTCTACTCGTTCGCGGACCCCTGCCGTGAGGCAAGATGACGTGATGCGGCTAAGAAGCAGTTAAGTGGAGTGAAATCGGCTCAGAAATTTTCTTCGAGCCAATGGAACACTTTGTTCACCACGCCGCTTCTCGACTCAGGTCCGTCCTTGCGCGAAGCAGCTGCCCTGACTGCGTCCGCAAACCCCAACTCGGAATACAGTAGCAGACCGGAGGCTGTGGAGAAAGCTGGTGTTGCCAGTGTTTCGCCCAGAAACTCGGCGATGGTCGGGCGCCCAAGCCGCACTGGTGCCTGCAGGATGCGGCTGGCGACGTCGCGCACGCCCGGCAGCTGCGAGGCGCCGCCTGTCAGCACGACCCGGTGGGGGAGTACTTTGCGTACACCACTGGAATCGAGGGTCTGGCGGACGAATTCGAACGTCTCTTCCACTCGCGGGGCGATGATCGCTGCCAGCTGGCCGCGCTCCATGCGCGTTGCCTGCAGGCGGCCATCGTCGCCAAGGCGGGGAACTTCAATTCTTTCGGCCAGGCCGGGGCCTTCAAGATTGGCGGTGCCATAGACGCTTTTCAGGCGCTCGGCAGCCGCGAAGGTCGTGCCGAGGCCTTGTGCCAGGTCGGATGTCACATGCGATCCGCCCGCCGGAACAAGGCCCAGCCAGGCCGGAGAGCCGTTGAGGTAAACAGAGACGGCCGTCACGCCAGCGCCCATGTCGATGCAGATCGCGCCATTCTCGATTTCGTCGTCGATCAGCGTGCCCGCACCGCTCGCAATGGAGGAGGGGATCAGCGCCGTCACGCCGATATGTGCGCGGCCCACGCATTCGACGAGGTTCTTCACCACCGATTTCGGTGCGGTGACGACCGACAGCAGCAGGCTCAGCTCATTGGCATACATGCCCTGCGGCTCGCGCACGCCTTCCTGCTCGTCGACACGGTAGGCGACCGGCCAGGCGGCGAGGGTCTCTTCGCCGCGCGCCGGGATCTTCGCCAGCGCCTGAGCCTGGATGCGGCGCACGTCTTTCTGGTTGATCTCGCGTCCGTCGATCGCGATCCGGGCGGTCACCAGCGTGGAGGCCAGTTTCTGTCCGGTTATGCCGAGCATCACATTGGAAATCTGCTCGCCGGCTTCTCGTTCCGCGTCCTCCACGGCGAGGCGGATGGCACGTTCCAGGCCTTCCATGTCCGTGATCGTGCCGCCGGTGAAGCCGCGAGACTGCTGGCGCCCGGCGCCGAGGATGCGGAAGCTGCGTGGGCCGGATCCGTCATTGCGGCCGATCAGGCAGGTGATTTTCGAACAGCCGATGTCCAGCGCCGCCACCGTGCCGGTCTGCGAACGGCCCATACGCGGGGCCCGGCGGGACTGGACGTTCGCCATCAGGACCGCGCCGCGATTTCGCGCGCATTGAAGTTCGGCGGGTTGACCGGGCCGAGATAGACGCGGCCGGCATTGCGCAGGTCGATCATTTTCAGCGGGCGCTGCATCAGGGCGGTGCGCACCTGAAGGTCGCTCAGGCGGCCAAGCGCGCTCGTCAGGTCGACATCTTCCGGCAGGCGGACGGTGGCGCCGGAAATCAGGCGCATGTCCCAGCGGCGGTCATTGATACGGGTCGCGATGGCAAGATCGCTGGTGACAGCGGGTGCATCGGCCAGTGCCATGACGAGGGCAGGGGCAGCTTCCGGGGCGCCGCGTCCGGCGACGCGGACAAGATCCGGATGGTCGCTGGCGCGCTCGTCCGGGATGACACGGCCAAGGCCGTCGACCACGGTCCACTCCGTGCCGTCATGCCAGATGGCAACCGGCTCGGCAGCGTCCGCTATAATCACGACCTGGTCCGGCCAGAGGCGGTGCACGCGCACGTTAAGCACCTTATGGGTGCCCTCGACGCGGCGGCGGATGATGTAGGGATCGGCGCGGAACATGTTCTCGCCGGGCTCGATCATGGCGGCTGCGCGGATTTCCTGCTGCAGGCCCGGATCCTGTTCGAGGCCGAGGACGGAGACTTCATTGACGGACACACCGGCCATGCGGGCGGTATCGTCCATGAAGCCGGCAAACCGGTTTTCGATCTGCGACATGGATCCGCCCATCCAGGCGGCCAGCGCCACGATGATGGCGATCAGCATGACAAAGCCGAACAGGACGGATGAGACGCGCACTTCCTCGCCGGTCACTTCGTCCACGAAAGTGATCGGTTCGCGCTTGCGCTTCGGAGGGGGCTGGTTGCGGCTTATCTTCGGCATGAAGCGTCCTCAATCATCCATGCGACCAGGTCTTCGAAGGACATGCCCACGAAGGCGGCCTGTTCAGGGACAAGTGAGGTCGGCGTCATGCCTGGCTGGGTATTTGTCTCAAGGATCACGAGCCGGTCTCTCTTGTCGTCGTAGCGAAAGTCGGATCGCGTCGCACCCCGGCAGCCAAGGACCTGATGTGCCCGCAAGGCGAAATCCATCGCCATGGCGGTGATGTGCTCAGGCACGTCTGCCGGGATCACATGACGTGATCCACCAGCTGAATATTTTGCATCGAAATCGTAATAGTCCCTTAAGGTCGTGATCTCTGTCACGGCGAGGGCCCGGTCGCCCAGAACGGCGACGGTCAGTTCGCGGCCGGGAATGAATTCCTCGGCCATGAGATAGTCGCCATAATGCCAGCTCTCGCCCAGCAGTTCCTGCGGTGGGCCATTGGCGCCCTTGCGCACGATCAGGACGCCGAAACTGGAGCCTTCATTGACGGGTTTCACCACATAGGGTGGCTCCAGCGGATGAGCCGCGGCCGCCTCTTCGCGGGTGACCTGCCTGTCTTCGGCCACGGGCAGGCCCGCGGCGCGGTAGACCGCCTTGGATTTCAGCTTGTCCATGGCGAGGGCAGACGCCAGCACGCCGGAATGGGAATAGGGCAGGTCCATGATCTCCAGCAGGCCCTGCACGCAGCCATCTTCGCCCCAGGGGCCATGCAGGCCATTGAGCACGGCATCTGGCTTCACCTCTGCCAGCCGGGCGGCCAGATCGCGGCCCGCATCGATACCGATCGCGTCATAGCCTGCGGCCTGCGCGGCCTTCAGCATCTGCGTGCCTGAGGAAATCGAGACCTCACGTTCAGAGGACCAGCCGCCATAGATGACTGCGACACGTTTCATTCTGAAAGTCCTTCCTGGCCGGTGTGCCCGCCGGGGCTCACCTGTTTCTCACTGTCTTTTCTGCTCCGTGCCGGTGAATAGGGGCTTAAGCGAGGCGAAGCGGCGGCAGGGGGCGGCCGGATTACGAAAATGTCATGACCGGGCACTCTTGCGCCATGCCGACTACAACAGTAGTCGTTATCGAATAACGAAAAGATGAGTCGCTGGCGGGGGCGCCGGTTTCTCTTCACCAAAGCGAGGAAGCAGGAGGCGCCCCGTGGCTGTCAGCCATACCCTATTGTCGAGTTTTGCCGCCCTGACGGCAGCCGGTCTTACAGTATTCCCAGCCATGGCGGAGCCCGATGCCGGCACGCCGGTATCTGCCGTCAGCGATTATGCGCCGGCCGATTTCGCACAATACAATCCGCAAACCGCGCTGGACATGGTGAACCGGATCCCCGGCTTTTCCATCCAGGGCGATGATGACGGATCGCGCGGCTTCGGCCAGGCCAGCGGCAATATCCTGATCAATGGCCAACGCGTCTCCGGAAAATCAAACGGGGCCGAAGCGGCGCTCGGGCGGATTTCCGCCACGCGGGTTGTGCGCATCGAAGTCGTCGACGGCACCACGCTGGATATTCCGGGCCTCTCCGGTCAGGTGGTGAATGTCACGACTGACGGGGAAGGGGGCATGTCCGGCACCTGGCGCTGGAAATCCCGCTTCCGGGAAAACCTGACGCCTTACTTTCATGAGGGCGTGGTCACCCTGTCCGGCGGCGATGAACGCCTGAACTGGAGCGTTGAGGCGAGCAGCCTGCCGGAACGCGGCGCGCATGCGGGTTGGGAAACCATCACGGCGGCCGATGGCACGCTACTGGAGCGCCGCAAGGAAGACGTGACCAATATTGCCGACAATGCATCCGTGTCCGGATCGCTCTCCTGGACCCCGCCCAGCGGTGTGGTGGCGAACCTCAATGGCCGGGTCGGAATTTATCAGTTCGACCGGAAGGAAATTTCGAAGACCTTTCCTGTCGGCGGACTGGAAGGCCGGCGCCAGTTCCTGAGCGGGGAGGATGAATGGAATGCCGAGTTCGGCGGGGATTATGAATTCGGCTTCGGGCCGGGCCGCCTGAAAGCGATCGGACTGGTCCGCCGAGAGAACAGCCCGGTGAAGGATTCGGTCCGCATCGGGGCGGTCGACGGGTCTGACTTCTCGGAAACGCGGTTCAGCCAGACCGTGGACGAAGGCGAATATATCGGCCGGGGCGAATATGCCTGGGCGACGGGGCAAGGACGCGACTGGCAGGTCTCCGTCGAGAATGCGTTCAACTTCCTAGACGCCGAAGCCGGGCTGAGCATTGCGCAAGACAGCCAGCCATTCGAGATCATTCCGCTGCCGGGCGCAAACTCCCGCGTTGAGGAGACCCGCTGGGAAGCGGCCATCACGCATGGGCGCGCCCTGACAGAGGCGCTGCGGCTGCAAGTCTCTCTTGGGGCGGAATATTCCGAACTCACCCAGTCGGGCGACAATACAAATGCACGGGAATTCACCCGGCCGAAGGGCTTTGTCAGCCTGTCCTGGCAGGCCGACCCGAAGCTGAAGCTGACGGCACGGCTGGACCGGGAAGTCGGCCAGCTCGATTTCTTCGACTTCATTTCCTCGGTGAATCTCAATGCCGACAATGGCAATTCCGGGAATGCCGAAATCGTGCCGCAACAGGCCTGGAAGTGGAGCCTGCAAGCGGAGAAGGATTTCGGTGCCTGGGGGGCGGCGACGCTGAACACCTATTATTCCGACATTGAAGACATCGTCGACCGGGTCCCGATCGGTACAGGCGACGGGCCGGGAAATCTCGACACGGCGTGGGAAATCGGCGTGACGCTCGACACAACGCTCAAGCTTGCCAGGCTGGGTATCCCCGGCGGTGAGCTGACGAGTTTTGCCGAAGTGTATGATTCCGAGGTCACCGACCCGCTGACCGGGGAGGTCCGCCGGATCAATGACAGCCAGCTCTATTATGTGAATCTGGAATTCCGTCAGGATGTTCCGGGAACGGACTGGGCCTGGGGCGCCTTTGCGGAGAAGTTCGAACGCAACCCTTACTACCAACTCGGTGAAAGCGGTGTGGAAGCTTCGACACCCGGCTATGCCTATGCATTCCTGGAGCACAAGGATGTGCTGGGGCTGACGGCCACGCTGGCGGTCGGAAACCTCCTGAACCAGAAAGACAGTTTCCGGCGGGAGATTTATGAAACCAGCCGGCTGAGCCCGGTCGCTTCGATTGAAGACCGTAACCGCCGCTTTGGCCCGATTGCGATTTTCGAACTGCGCGGAACGCTCTAGGCCGTTTCGCTCGCCAGTTGGCCGATGCGGCGCACTTCCCAGCGAAGCTCCACGCCCTGCGTTTCCAGCACCCGCCGGCGGACGAGTTCGCCCAGCGCTTCAAGATCGGCGGCGGTGGCGTCGCCAGTATTGATCAGGAAGTTGCAATGCTTCGGCGAGACCTGCGCGCCGCCGACTTTCAGACCCCGGCAGCCGGCCGCGTCGATCAGCTTCCAGGCGGAGCGCTGATCCGGCGTGCCCGGCGGATCCGGATTGGCGAAGGTGGAGCCGGACGTCTTTTCCTTGATCGGCTGCGTGTCGGCGCGGCGTGCCTGCAGCTGTTCGATGTCAGCGAGGATTTTTTCCGGTGCGTCGGTATCATTGCCTTCCAGAATGAGCCGGGTGACGATTAGGTCATCTGGCAGGTCGGTGTGGCGATAGGAGAAATGCGCTTCCGGCTGGGCGCCCGGCTTGCCCGGCCCGCGATAAGCGGCAGGTGATCCGTCACGCCGGAATCCGTGCAGGGCCACGAGCGTATCGCGCAGTTCCCGCCCGTAGCAGCCGGCATTCGTGCGCGTTGCCCCGCCAATAGAGCCTGGAATGCCGGAGAGGAATTCGAGGCCCCGAATGCCGTTCTGCGCGGCGGCTTTCGCGACCGACAGGTCCAGCGCCCCGGCGCGAGCCTCCAGTGTGATCCCGTCCAGGGCCTGGGCCATGCCCCAGTATTTCCCCATCAGGCGGATCACGACGCCCCGGATGCCGCCATCGCGAACGATGACATTTGAGCCAACGCCGAGCACCGTAACGGGCACGGCCGGGTCCAGCGCTGCGAGGAAGTCGCTGAGGTCGTCCTCGTCAGCCGGCAGGAACAGGGCATCCGCAGGCCCGCCGACCCGGAACCAGGTATAGGGCGCCAGCGGGGCATTCTCGATGATCTTGCCGCGAACGGAGGGTAGGGGAAACGCCGTCATATGCTGGCGTTCCCCCGACTTGCCCACGAAGTCAAGCGGGCGTGCGTGATACGCGTGATCCGTACCAGTCGATATTGCGCGTCATGTACATGGTCAGCGCAATGGCAGCGAAACTGGCCAGCGCCCCGGCAAGCAGGGCCTGGCTCTCTGCCCGCATCAAGACATAGATCAGGCTGTAGATGCCTGTGAGTATGCCGAGGGCGCGCAGGCCATACTTGCGTGAGCGGAACACGCTGGTCGCATAGGCCGAGATCAGACCCACCGTCATCGTCGCTGCAATCACGAAGGCCGCGTCGAATCCGATCCGCTCCGAGAAGGCCAGCAGCAGGATATAGAAGATCGACTGGGCGAGCCCGACCAGCACATATTGCGCCGGGTGCGCCCGCGCTCTGCTGGTTACCTCGAACAGGAACCAGGCGAGGAAAACGAAGCCGATGAACATGGCGGCATATTTGAGGGCGCGCTCCACGCTCTGATAAGGGCTGACCTGTTTGATGAAGCGCACGGCCATGTCGCGCCATCCGGGTGCGTTGACTTCGGAGAGGTCGATATTTGTGCCTGCGCCGGGAATGCCGCGCGCGAGATAAGGCACCCGCCAGCTGGCCGTAAAGCCGTCGACGCCTTTTTCACCGACATTGTGCCTGTCCGGCAGCTTGCCGCCCTGAAAGCTCGGATCGTTCCAATTGCTGGTCAATGTCATGGATGTGTCCTTGGCGAAGGGGCCGATGGCAAACCGGTCAGCACCGGTGATGCGGATCCGGGCGGCAATTTCCAGCGGCCTGGTCTCCGTTTCGAGGCCTTCGATCCTGCCTCCGGCGAGGCGTATGTCGGCTCGGGGCACAGGGGTATAGCCGTTCTGCCCTGGTGCGGTCTGAAGGGCGGGTTCCATCGAGACATCTTTTCCGTTGGCCGTGACAAGGAAGGCCTCCCGGATGCCACGCATGTCGGAAACACCCAGATAAAGCCGGGCATCGTCCCAGATCGGTTCGGCGCCTTCTGGCAGACTGTCTCGCAGCTTTGCAGGATCGAATTTTGCGCGGAATGACACGCTTGCGTCGAAAACGGGAATTGAATGAATGCCGCGCCTGCGCTCGGACACGTCGATGTTGGCTTTCGCGTCGCCGGTTTCGGCAAAAACGATGACATGACCGAAGACCTGACGGTCAGATGTGAGCGGGCCGACGGCCTTTGCATAGGGAAGCACGAGGACCGGGCCGAGCAGGCTTTGGCGCCCGCCAATTGAGTCGCTGATCTGCTCCAGCGCCCGGTCGGCGCCCATGCGCCGGTCCTGCACGACGCCGAACACGAACAGAGCAGGGATCGCCATCAGCAAAGCGAGGGCGCAGACCAGAAGTAGCTTTAGGCCGGCAGAGCGCTGCGGTAGAAATTGGGCGAGGGGATTGGGTGGGGGTGTGGCCGGTGGTCCGGCCATCTGTGTTTCAGACATGGAAGCCTCCTTGCAAATGGAAGCTGCCGACATGCGCCCGGCCCACGGCTACCAGAGGGCGAACCCGCGGCTTCGGGAAGGAAAGATTACGGAAAGTTCAGGGCAGGATCAGCAAGAGAGACCTGAGCGTTTGAGCAATTCGTCAGCGCAGTCAGTGATATCCTGCCCGGCTGTATCAATCCGGACCGGCTGTGCGGGGCTCGGCTCCCATTGCCAGGTAATGACGCTTTCCAGGGGGACCGGCGCCAGACCTGGAATACCGGTGTCGCGTGTTTGAAGCCGGGTACGGACTTCCTCAATGTCAGAGCAGAGGATTTCGATTTCGACAATTTCACTGCCCGATGCTGCCGCGGCATCGCGCCAGCCCTGACGGGCCAGTTCGACAGCATTGACGGCATCGGCGATCACGTTCCGGCCTTCGCGCAGATGGTGGGCAGCCAACCGATAGCCTTGTTGGTAGCCACATGTGCCGACATCGAAATCAGCTCCATGCCGATTGCGCAAATCCTGTTCGAAGACGTCGATGCGCAAAAGCTCCGCGTCCGTCCGTTCGGCGAGAAGTTTGCTCAGCGTCGATTTCCCGGAACCCGGCAGGCCTGACATCATGACCAGCCGGGGCATGCCAGCTTACGCCCGCTGGGTGCTCAGGGCGCCGTGGCAGTGTTTGTATTTCTTGCCGGAGCCGCATGGGCAGGGCGAGTTGCGTGGTGTGTTCGACCAGTCGTCTTCGGCCTGCTGCAGTTCCGGGCCGGGCGGTTGGGATTTGTCGTCCGGGTCCATCTCGTTGATGCCGGTATCGGGGTCGAGGTGCGTTTCGTGCGCCGGTACCTGTGGTGGCTGCGGTGCCGGCATCTGCGCGGGCGCAGGTCTTTGCGGCATCTGGGCCGGGGCAGGGCGCTGCTGTGCCTGTTCCGGCGGTGCTTGCTGTACACGGATGTGCATCAGCGAACGGGTCACCGTCGCGCGCAGTTCTTCCAGCAGGTTGTGGAACAGGTTGAAGGCTTCGGACTTGAACTCGTTCAGCGGGTCGCGCTGGCCATAGGAACGCAGGTGGATCACCGACCGCAGCTGGTCGATCATCTGCAGGTGTTCGCGCCAGCGCATGTCGAGGACCTGAAGCAGGATCTGCTTCTCGATCCGGTGCATCTGTTCGGCGCCGACGGCCGCGGTGATCGCTTCGTAGACCTTCTCCACCGCATCGCGGATGCGCTGGGCGATTTCCTTGTTGGCAACGCCTTCCTCGGCGGCCCATTCATCGACCGGCAGGTCGATTGCGAACTCGTTTCGCATGGCTTCGCGCAGGCCCTGGACGTCCCACTGCTCCGCATACGCCTTTTCCGGCATGGTCCGGGTCACGAGCGCGTCGATCACATGTTCGCGCATTTCGAGGATCACGTCGGACACGTCATCGGCCCGCATGAATTCCATGCGCTGTTCGAAGATGGCCTTGCGCTGGTCGTTGATCACGTCGTCATATTTGAGGACGTTCTTGCGGATCTCGAAATTGCGCTGTTCGATCTTGCGCTGCGAGGTTTCCATCGCCTTGTTCATCCAGGGATGGGTGATGCCCTCGTCTTCCTTGATGCCGAGGCGGCGCATCACGGCGTCCATGCGCTCGGC
>PACZ01000017.1 GCA_002700305.1 Hyphomonas sp.
GCGCAGAGGAAGACAGCTCGGAAGAAGCCCCGGAAGATGACCCGGATTCCCCGGCGGTCATTGAGGCGGACACTGAGTCCAAAGTTTAGTACCCAGCTGGTTGCGGCGACACTCAGGCCTGTTATATAGCGGCCCACCACGCTGGGGCAGTGACCCTGCCGGGGCGGACCAGGCAAACAAGGCAAGAGCAGAATGAACATCCACGAATACCAGGCCAAAGCCGTGCTGAAATCTTTCGGCGCGCCGGTCGCGGACGGCGTGCCCGTCCTGTCTCTGGACGATGTCCAGAAAGCTGTCGACTCACTTCCCGGACCGCTCTGGGTCGTTAAATCGCAGATCCACGCCGGCGGCCGCGGCAAAGGCAAGTTCGTGGAGCCGGAAGCCGGCGAAAAAGGCGGCGTCCGCCTCGCATTCAGCAAGGAAGACGTGAAGAAATTCGCCGAGCAGATGCTCGGCAAGCATCTCGTCACCGCGCAGACCGGGCCGGACGGCAAGCAGGTGAACCGTCTCTACATCGAAGATGGCGCCGACATCGATCGCGAACTCTATCTCTCCATGCTGGTTGACCGCAGCACCTCGCGCGTCGCCTTCATGGTCTCCACCGAAGGCGGCATGGACATCGAACAGGTGGCCCACGACACGCCGGAGAAAATCCTGACGCTCAGCATCGACCCGGAAACCGGCGTCACCGATGCGGACATTGCCAAGCTCAATGAAGCGCTGAAGCTGGAAGGCACGGCGGCTGAAGACGGCAAGAAACTGTTCCCGATCCTCTACAAGGCGTTCACCGAGAAGGACATGAGCCTGCTCGAAGTGAACCCGCTGATCGTGATGGAAAACGGCCACCTGCGCGTCCTCGACGCCAAGGTCTCCTTCGACGGCAACGCCCTGTTCCGCCATCCGGACATCGTGGACCTCCGCGACAAGACCGAGGAAGACGAGAAGGAAATCGAGGCCTCCGAATGGGACCTCGCCTATATCGCCCTCGACGGCACCATCGGCTGCATGGTCAACGGTGCAGGCCTCGCCATGGCGACGATGGACATCATCAAGCTGTACGGCGAAGAGCCGGCCAACTTCTGTGACGTCGGCGGCGGCGCCGGCAAGGAGAAAGTGGCAGCTGCCTTCAAGATCATCATGAAGGACCCGAACGTGAAGGGCATCCTCGTGAACATCTTCGGCGGCATCATGAAGTGCGACGTGATCGCCGAAGGCGTGATCGCAGCCGTGAAAGAAACCAATCTGGCGGTTCCGCTGGTCGTTCGCCTCGAAGGCACGAATGTCGACCTCGGCAAGAAAATCATCGCCGAGTCCGGCCTGAACGTCATTCCGGCCGATGACCTCGACGATGCCGCCCAGAAAATCGTGAACGCAGTTAAAGGCGCCTGAGACCAGATATGTCCATTCTCATCGACAAGAACACCAAGGTCCTCACGCAGGGCATGACCGGCAACACCGGCTCGTTCCACACCAACCAGGCGCTGGCTTATTTCGGCACCCAGATGGTTGGCGGTATCCACCCGAAGAAGGGCGGCACCACCTGGACCGCCGATAACGGCCAGGAACTGCCGATCTTCGCATCGGTTGCCGAAGGCAAGGAAAAGACCGGCGCGGATGCGTCCGTGGTCTATGTCCCGCCAGCCGGCGCAGCTGCTGCCATCGAAGAAGCCATCGATGCCGAAATCCCGCTGATCGTCTGCATCACGGAAGGCGTTCCGGTGCTCGACATGGTGCGCGTGAAGGCGAAGCTGGAAAAATCCAAGTCGCGCCTGATCGGCCCGAACTGCCCGGGCCTCATCACGGCCAATGAGTGCAAGATCGGCATCATGCCGGGTTCCATCTTCAAGAAGGGCTCTGTCGGCGTCGTCTCGCGTTCGGGCACGCTGACCTATGAAGCCGTGTTCCAGACCACCCAGGTGGGCCTCGGACAGACATCCGCTGTCGGAATCGGCGGCGACCCGGTCAAAGGGACGGAATTTATCGATATCCTCGAAATGTTCCTTGCTGATGACGAAACCGAATCCATCATCATGATCGGTGAGATCGGCGGCAGTGCGGAAGAAGAAGCCGCGCAGTTCCTGATCGACGAGGCCAAGAAAGGCCGCAAGAAACCGATGGTCGGCTTTATCGCCGGCCGGACCGCGCCTCCGGGACGGACGATGGGCCATGCCGGTGCCATCGTGTCCGGCGGCAAAGGCGATGCGGAGAGCAAGATTGCTGCAATGGAAGCAGCCGGCATCCGTGTCTCGCCGTCGCCGGCACGCCTTGGTACGACCATGGTCGAGGTACTTAAGGGCTAGAAAGCCCTGATAAATTAGCCAGGACGGCCCTTGGCGGGGCCTACTCTGGCGTGGCCAGGATCTGACCCCGCCCAGGCCGTCCTCTTATGTGCACCCGGTAGGTACCGGGAAACCATTACGTTCCTAAATAGTGGGGAACGTAAATTGTCCCAGAGGACGAATTGGACATGGCAGACGACGGCAGCCCGATGAATGGTTCGCGCAGCAAGGGCAATTCGGCCCTTCTGGACACGGCCTTCCTGTATGGCGGCTCGGCCCAGTGGATCGAGCAGATGCAGGCAGCCTATGCGAAAAACCCCAGCTCTGTACCTGAGAGCTGGCGGGCCTTTTTCGCAGACATGGGCGATGATTCATCGAGTGCGGAGCGCAATGCCGAAGGCGCGACCTGGAAGCGCAGCGACTGGCCCCGGCCGACGCTGGACGAACAGGTTGCCGCCTTTGACGGCAACTGGGCGCTGCTGGAGCCCAAGCTTGAGAAGAAGATCAAGGGTGCCCGCCCGGCGGCGTCCGACGAGGATGTGCACCGTGCGGTGAAGGACTCGATTCGCGCGATCATGATGATCCGTGCCTATCGTATGCGCGGCCACCTGGCCGCCCAGCTCGATCCGCTGCGTCTGGACAATCCGGGCGACCAGCCAGAGCTGGACCCGGCGACCTATGGCTTCACGGCCGAAGACATGGACCGCCGTATCTTCATCGATGGCTATCTCGGCCTCGAGACGGCGACGATCCCGGAAATGCTGGAGATCCTGCAGCGGACCTACTGCTCCACGATCGGCATCGAGTTCATGCACATCTCCGATCCGGAAGAGAAATCCTGGCTGCAGGAACGGATCGAGGGCCCGGACAAGGGCGTTGCCTTCACCAATGAAGGCAAGAAGGCGATCCTTGCCAAGCTGATCGAAGCGGAAACCTTCGAACGCTTCCTCCACAAGCGCTATCCAGGCACCAAGCGTTTCGGCCTCGATGGCGGGGAAGCGGCCGTGCCGGCGCTGGAACAGATCATCAAGCGCGGCGGCGCGCTCGGCGTGAAGGAAATCGTGGTCGGCATGCCGCACCGCGGACGCCTCAACATGCTGGCCGCCGTGATGGGCAAGCCCTACGAGCAGATCTTCCACGAATTCCAGGGTGGCAACACGCAAGGCGCCGATGCTTTCGGCTCCGGCGACGTGAAATACCACCTCGGGGCGTCCTCCGACCGTGAGTTCGACGGCAACAAGGTGCACCTGTCGATGAACGCCAACCCGTCTCACCTTGAGGCGGTGGATCCGGTCGTGCTCGGCAAGTCCCGCTCCAAGCAGGAGATGGCGCACCGCGAAACCGGCACGCTGGACCGTTCGATCGTCCTGCCGCTGCTGCTGCATGGCGACGCTGCCTTTGCGGGGCAGGGGGTTGTGTCTGAATGTTTTGCGCTGTCCGGCCTGCAGGGCTACCGCACCGGCGGCACGATCCACTTTATCGTGAACAACCAGATCGGCTTCACGACCAGCCCGATGTATTCGCGCTCCTCTCCGTACCCGTCCGATGTGGCGCTGATGGTTCAGGCGCCGATCTTCCACGTCAATGGTGACGATCCGGAAGCGGTGACCTATGCCGCCAAAGTGGCGACCGAATACCGGCAGAAGTTCCACAAGGACGTTGTCATCGACATGTTCTGCTATCGGCGCTTCGGACACAATGAGGGCGATGAGCCCATGTTCACCCAGCCGGTGATGTACAAGAAGATCAAGAACCACGTCTCGACGCGCGAGATCTACGCCAAACGCCTCGTTGAGGAAGGTCTTCTGACGGCGGAGCAGGTCGAGCAGCAGGTGGCTGACTTCGAATCCTATCTCGACCGTGAGTTTGACGCCGGCAAGAACTTCAAGGCGAAGAAAGCCGACTGGCTTGACGGTGAATGGAAGGGTCTCGGCCTGCCGCATGATGACGAACGCCGCGGCAAGACGGGCGTTGCCAAGAAACGCCTTCAGGCGCTTGGCCAGTCCATCACCACGGTGCCGGAAGGCGTGGACATCCACCGTACGCTGGCCCGGGTCATCGACAACCGTGCCCAGACGATCTCGAAAGGGCAGGGGCTCGACTGGGCCACCGCCGAGCATCTCGCCTTTGCGACGCTGGTGGACGAAGGCTTCCCGGTGCGCCTGTCCGGCCAGGACTGCGGCCGCGGCACCTTCTCCCAGCGCCACAGCCACATTGTCGACCAGACGACCGGTGAGAAATACACGCCGCTGAACAATATCAGCGACACGCAGGCCCAGTACGAAGTGATCGACTCGCTGCTCTCGGAAGAGGCGGTGCTCGGTTACGAATACGGCTATTCGCTGGCCGACCCGAACACGCTGACCCTGTGGGAAGCCCAGTTCGGTGACTTCTCCAACGGCGCGCAGGTCTTCTTCGACCAGTTCATCTCCTCGGCCGAACGCAAATGGCTGCGGATGAGCGGCCTGACCATCCTCCTGCCGCACGGCTATGAAGGTCAGGGGCCGGAACACTCCTCCGCCCGCCTTGAGCGCTTCCTGCAGATGTGCGCCGAAGACAACTGGCAGGTCTGCAACCTGACGACGCCGGCGAACTATTTCCACGCCCTGCGCCGCCAGATCCACCGCGACTTCCGCAAGCCGCTGATCATCATGACGCCGAAATCGCTTCTGCGTCACAAGCTGGCCACGTCTTCGCTGGACGATATGGGGTCCAAGACGAGCTTCCACCGCGTCCTCTGGGACGATGCGGAGACCGAGGGCCGCGAAGGCAAGGTCAAGCTGGTGAAGGACAACAAGATCCGCCGCGTCGTGCTCTGCTCGGGCAAGGTCTATTACGACCTGTTCGAAAAGCGCGAAGAGCTGGGCATCGACGATGTCTACCTGATGCGGATCGAACAGTTCTATCCGGTGCCGCGCAAATCCATGATGAAGGAAATGTCCCGCTTCAAGCAGGCCGAATTCGTCTGGTGCCAGGAAGAACCGCGCAATATGGGCGGCTGGACGTTCATCCGTGACGAGATCGAATGGTGTGCCGGGCAGATCGGCGCGAAAATCCCGCGTCCGCGCTATGCAGGCCGTGCCCCTTCGGCGGCGACAGCCACCGGCCTTCTGTCGAAGCATAATGCAGAGCAGAACGCCCTCGTCATGACAGCCCTGTCACCCGATCCGGTCGACGACCGGATCGTTTCGCCCTGACTTTCAGAAAAATAATAACGCATACGGATCATCACATGACCGACATTACTGTTCCCACACTCGGCGAAAGCATCACCGAGGCCACGGTTGGCCAGTGGCTGAAAGCCGAGGGCGACGCCGTTAAAAAAGACGACGTGCTCGTCGAGCTCGAAACCGACAAGGTCTCCGTCGAAGTTTCCGCCACCGAAGACGGTGTGCTGGGCGCGATTGTTGCCAAGCCGGGCGATACGGTTGAAATCGGCGCCGTCCTGGGCCGCCTCGATGGCGGGGCAGGCGGTGCGAAGCCGGCTGCGGCCGCACCTGCCAAGGAAGAGTCAAAACCTGCCGCAGCACCCGCTGCTTCGGGCGGCGAGACGACTGACATCGTCGTCCCGGTGATGGGCGAGAGTGTTGCCGAAGGCACGCTGTCCACCTTCCTCAAGAAGCCGGGCGAAGCGGTCAAGAAAGACGAGACCATCGCCGAGATCGAGACCGACAAGGTCGCCCTCGAAGTGCCGGCCCCGGCCGATGGCGTGATTGCCGAATGGACTGTTGCCGAGGGTACGTCCGTGACGCCGGGCTCCGTGATTGGACGGGTTAGCGCCTCTGCAGGAGCATCGGCTGCGCCCGCCGCAGCGACCGCACCGAAAGCCGCTGCCCCAGCTGCCGCTTCCGGTGACCGTCCGGTCGCCCCGTCGGTCCGCCGGATCTCGGCAGAGGCCGGTGTCGATCCGCAGAATATTCCAGGCACCGGCCGCGACGGCCGCGCAACAAAGGCAGATGCCATGGCTTATGTGAACGCCCCCAAAGCCCCGGCAGCTGCGCCTGCCGCCCCGAGCGCGCCGCGCGAAACCGGCCCGCGGGAAGAGCGTGTACGGATGACCCGCCTGCGCCAGACCATCGCGCGCCGCCTGAAAGAGGCCCAGGACACGGCCGCCATGCTGACGACGTTCAACGATGTCGACATGGGCGCCATCATGGACCTGCGGAAGAAGCATCAGGAAAGCTTCGTCGCCAAGCACGGCATCAAGCTGGGCTTCATGAGCTTCTTCGTGAAAGCCTGTGTGAATGCGCTGAAAGAGGTTCCGGCGGTCAATGCCGAGATCGATGGCCAGGACATCATCTACAAGAACTTCTATGATATCGGCGTTGCCGTGGGCACCGAGAAGGGCCTCGTCGTGCCGGTCGTGCGCGACTCCGACGACCTGTCCCTCGCCGGGATCGAGAAGGCGATTGCCAATCTCGGCAAGAAGGCCCGCGACGGCGAACTGACCATCGGCGACATGCAGGGCGGCACGTTCACCATCTCGAACGGCGGCATCTATGGCTCGCTGATGTCGACGCCGATCCTCAACCCGCCGCAGTCCGGCGTGCTGGGCATGCACCGCATCGAACAGCGCCCGGTCGTCGTGAATGGCGAGATCAAGATCCGCCCGATGATGTATCTCGCGCTCTCCTATGACCACCGTATCGTCGACGGCAAGGAAGCGGTGACATTCCTCGTCCGCGTCAAGGAAGCGCTGGAAGATCCGGAGCGGATGCTTCTGGAAGTCTGATCCATCCGGCACAGATGATTTCAAAAGCCCTCCCGCGCACCGGGAGGGCTTTTTCGTTATCAGGCCGTCTTCACGATAGGTTGAGTGTTCCTGATTGCGCGCGCTCTTGCATTGCGCATGGCGCGCCACAGCTTAAGCTGATCCAAAACGGAGGAAGGAACGCCATGACCGATCCCACTTACACGCCGCCGAAAGTCTGGACCTGGGACAAGGAAAGCGGCGGCCGCTTCGCCAGCATCAACCGGCCCATTGCCGGGCCGACGCATGACAAGGAACTGCCGGTCGGCAAGCATCCGTTCCAGCTCTACTCCCTCGGCACGCCGAATGGCGTGAAGGTGACGATCATGTTCGAGGAGCTGCTCGCCGCCGGGCACAAGGATGCCGAATATGATGCCTGGCTGATCAATATCGGGGAAGGGGACCAGTTCGGCTCCGGCTTCGTCGATGTGAACCCGAACTCCAAGATCCCGGCGCTAATGGACCATTCCACCAATCCGCCGACGCGCCTGTTCGAATCCGGCTCGATGCTGCTGTATCTCGCCGAGAAGTTCGGCGCCTTCCTGCCGACGGATCATCACAAGCGCACAGAGGCGCTGAACTGGTTGTTCTGGCAGATGGGCTCTGCGCCCTTCCTCGGCGGCGGTTTCGGCCATTTCTACGCCTATGCGCCGGAGAAGTACGAGTATCCGATCAACCGCTACGCCATGGAAGTGAAGCGCCAGCTGGACGTGCTGGACCGGCGCCTGAAGGACAATGAATACCTTGCGGGCGACGAATACTCGATTGCCGACATGGCCGTGTGGCCCTGGTATGGCGCGCTGGTCACCGGCGCGGTCTATGATGCGGGCGAGTTCCTGCAGGTGCAGGACTATACGAACGTCATCCGCTGGATGAAGCAGGTCGGCGCCCGGCCGGCAGTGCGGCGCGGCCAGATGGTGAACCGCACGTTCGGCAAGCCGGAATCCCAGCTGCGCGAGCGACACGATGCCAGCGATTTCGACACCAAGACACAGGACAAGCTGGAAGCAGAAAAGGCGGATGAATGAGTCTGTTCGGCCTGTTCGGGAAGAAACCGCCTCCTTTCGATGAAACGGAAGGCGATCCGAACATTGCCACCGGCCTTGGCCTGATCGAGGCCGGGGACGGGGCGGCGCTCGGGGCGCTGTATGCGGGCCTGCCCCCGGCGGACCGCATGCATTTCATCGACGGGGTTGGCCTCCTGACAGAGGTGGCCGCGCCGCTGCCGTCCCTGGACGCGCATCCGGCCATGCCCGCCATACAGGGCGGACTTTGCTATATCTGGGCCCACCGCCTGCGCGGTTATGCAACGGCAGACCGCACCAGCGATGGCCAGGTGATGGACATGGCCGAAATGGCCTTCCACGCGCAGGACCTGCTGGCCGAGGCGGCCAGGCAGACGCCCGGCGACAGCGCGCTGCACGCCTTCCGCATCCGCGCCATGATGCTGACCGGTGGGGAAGAGGACGACTTCGAGACGGTCTGCGCCGACCTCAAGGCGACAGGGGAGGCGAACCTCCTCGCCGAAATGGCCCGCCTGAACTTCCTGACCACGAAATGGGGCGGCAGCCATGAACAGATGTACGGCGTGGCCGATGCGGCCGCTGCCGATCCGCCGAATGCGGCGTTCCTGTCCCTGCGTGCGCGGGCGTGGATCGAGGAATGGCTCTACGAAACCGGTATGAACGATGTGCGCGAGGAGCGGGCCGCCTTCCAGGCGCGCAGGCAATCTCAGGAATTCCGGGCGGAAATTGCCGAGCTGGACGATCGCTTCCACGCGCTGCTGGCAGACCTGCCGGCGCCCAGCCGTGTGGAACGCCAGTTCGCGCACAACAATTTTGCCATGCTGTTCCATCTGAACGCCGACAAGGCGCGGCTGAAACCGCATCTTGAAGCGATTGGCAGTACGCCAATGAGCATGCCATGGGGGTATGTTTTTGGCGAAAATGTTCCGAAGGGGCTCAACAAGTTGCGCAAGGCGACCGGTCTGGCGCAACTCTGACCCCGCTGCTGCGGCACCGCACCTCGTTCCTTGCGCCGCGGCGGCCGCCCATATAGGGCAGGACGATCAGTTCTGAGAGGCCGTATGACGACCTATACTTCCGACCCGCGCCGGCACACCGCCGAGACCGCAGAGACGATGACCGATGTCCGCTATGAGGTCGACCGGATCGACCGCCTCCTGGTGGAGATCCTGGCCGAACGCCAGTCCTTCATGGACGCAGCGGCCCGGATCAAGGGCGACCGCAACATCGTGCATGACCGCGCCCGGATTGAGGATGTGGTGGCCAAGGTGAAAGCGGCCTGCGAAGCCGCGGGTCTGTCGCCCGCCATTGCGGAACCTGTCTGGCGGACGCTGATCGACCGCTGCATCGCCTATGAATTTGAGAGCTACGACGCTCTGAGCGCGCCTCTGCCCGCCAGTTCGTGAGCGGCTTTCGCCACTTCTTCCATCGTGACGCTCAGGCAGTCGCGTACATCTCCCAGAAGGACAGCGGCGGCGGTCGTGCTGGGCGGCGTCTCTGAACGCCCGGCCTTTTCGGCAAGCTCGCAATAGCTGGCAAGGCGCAGTGCGCCCAGCGACAGGCAGGCGCCTTTCAGCGTGTGGGCCGCGTCTGCCCATTGTTTCGGCTCGGCTTTCGGATCCATCAGGCGCATCCAGAGCCCGGTCTGCTCCCGGAAAATGTCGATGACCTCAAGGGCGAGATCCTTGTCTCCGCCGGTCATGGCGTTCAGGTGATCTCGGTCGAGCAGGGCAAGTGTGGACGACATGACTGGAATCTCCGGCAATTGCAGAGAGTCTTACACAAGCCGCTTTGTAACGAGGTTAACGGGATCGAAATGCCACGATTTATGGTTTGTCGGTGAAAGATTTTCGCGTTATAGAGCCGGGAAGAGGGGCGAGAATGCCCCCTCTATCAACACATCTGACGTCATGGGGGCCGTTGTGGCTATCATCATCCTGATCCGGAATCTTGTCATTGCTGGTGTTCTGGCCTGGCTTGGAATCGAGTTCGCCCCGGATGACAATTCAGACAGATCCGAGCCCGGCCCTCAAAGCGCCTTGATTCTCGGCCATTCTCTTAAATAAGTTCTGTCGCCAGGCCCGCTGCTGTTAAGCAATCCGGTCTCGCGCCGGACGCTATGACGCGGTATAAGGGTGGTATGAGCGAAAATCCCGAAGCTCGGCCCTCTGGCCGGGATTTGCTGGCCAGGCAAGAGGCCTCGGAATATTTCGAGCTGGCACAGTCAGGTGGCAGCTGGATGGTCGTGGGCGGATTCATCGCCGCGTCCATGTGGGTCGGTGCGGCCGCCGGTGTGATCCTGGGCTATTATGGCGTGCCGGCGCTGATGGCGCTCAACCCCTTCATTCTGGCAGGCGGCGCGATGGGTATCGCGGTGCCGGCGCTGCTTCTGGTCATGGCCGGCTATATGGGACGCACCAACCGCCGGGCGAGCGCGGCGAATGCCCTTGTCATGTCGGCAGCGACCCGCCTGATGGCCCCGGCGCGCGAGGCTGGAACAGAGGGCATCACTTTCGCCGAGCAGATGAAGCAGGCCGCCAGCGAGATCGACCGGGCGATGGCCCATGCTCTGACGGCGATGAAGGCGATGGCTGGCGAGATCGGCGACGAGCGTATGCGCCTCGAATCCGTTGCCTATGCCAGCGCTGACAATGCGCGCGACCTGACCGAACGCCTGTCTTCCGAACGCCAGGCGCTGGAAGGCCTCGCCCGGGACCTGCGCAGCCAGCTCAATGAAATGAACGATGCGATCCCGCGCCAGGCCGAGGCCATGGTCGCGGCGGCGCGCGCAGCGACAACGGAAATCGGCCAGGCCGACGAGATGCTAGACAACCAGCTCGAAGCCATGCGCTCGGCCAGCGAGGCGTTGGCGGCCCGGCTGGCCGACCTCGACAATCTCGCGCGCGAGGCCGGGGCGCGTACCGAAACGCTGACCTTCGCGATCAGCCGGATCGAGGAAAAACTCGACCAATCCCGCCGCACCGTCGATACGGCCGTGCGGGCAGGGGAGATCGCTGCGGCGGCTGCCATGACGACGGGCGACGCGCTGAAAGATGCTGTTTCGTCCGCCATCGAAGGCGCCCGTCAGGCCAACCACGAAATCAACCAGTCGACCCGCGCGGCCGCCGAAGAGGCCGCCCAGGCGCTGGCCCGGCTGCGTCAGGCCGGGCAGGAAACCGCCGCCTCCTTGCGCAGCACCGAATTTGCCGCCCGGGCCGAAGTCGCCCGGATCGAGCGCACGGCCATGATCGAAGGCCAGAAGCCGAAACCGCCCGCAGATGACCCGCCGCCCGTGATCCAGCCAGTGGCTGCAGCGGACCCTGTTGAGGAAAAGCCGGCACCGGCTCCCACCGTCACTCCGCCGCCGCGCGCCGCCGAGCCGGCTGCTCCGCCGCGGTCCAGCCAGGTCAATGGCAAGGGCCACACCAATGGTCATTCGCTGACCAATGGGCACGCCCTGAAGGACGAGGCGCCGAAGCGTCCGGTGCCGCCGCGCCGGGCGACTGATCCGGATGAGGATCTCTTCGATGCCGCAGCCGACATTCTCGCCTCGGCAGACCGCTACGGCAAAGAAGAGAAGACGCTGGAAACGCGGCCAGAGATTGGGCCTGAGACCCCGCCCGAGAGCAAGACTGAACGGGACTCCGGCGGCTCGCCGCTGGAACTCGGCAAATCGGTCGATCCGAATGACCCGGGCCCGGTCACGCTGCGCCGCCGTTTCGACGATGTGAAGGACGAACCGGCCCCGCCGCCGCATCCCCTGCGGCGCGCCACGGACATCCCGCAGGCTGAAGCAGGAACGGGCATGCAGACTGCGCCGGACACCCCGGCCAAAGAGCCGCCGCCATCGGTCGTCACGCCGCCTGCGTCAAAGGCGGAGCAGGGCGGCGAAATGGGCTGGCGGGATATCATTTCCGATATGAGCCGGAACGACCCGCTGCCGCGCGACCGCGAGGAAGTGGCCGACCGGCTGATCGCGCGCCTGCAGTCCTCCGGCATCCAGCTGCCGGAGACGTTCAAGCCGAAGATGAAGCGCAAGATCGCCGAGGCCGCCCGGAAGGGCGAGCAGCAGCGCAAGGCTGCGATCCTCGAACATGCTAGCCGTCAGGTGGAACGCGTGACCCAGCGCCTGCGCAATGACGACGATCTGCGCACGCTGGCGGAAAGCTTCATCGAGATGGAGCAGGATGATGCGCTGAATGCGCTGGAGCAGACGCAGCGGACCAGCCGCAATGCCAGCCCGCGCCTTGCGGCCTATCTGCTGCTCGACGCCGCGCTCTAGATCAGACGCCGACGACTTCCGTCTGGGCGGCTTCTGCCTTGATCCATTTGATGAATTCGCGCACGTCCGGGCTGAGGTGGCGGCCTTTGGGCCAGACCAGCCAGTAGCCGAAATCGATACTGGTCGACCCGTCTGCAAACGGTGCGACGAGACGGCCTGAGGCGAGGTCTGACGCGGCGATAGCCTGTTTGGCCAGCGCCACGCCGCGCCCGGCAGCAGCCGCTTCGATGACGAGAATGGCCTGGTTGAAGCGCGGGCCGCGGCTGGCATCCACGCCGTCCACCTTGCGCGCGCGCAGCCAGCTGGCCCAGTCGGGGCAGGATGGGTCGACCTCGGTGCTCTCATCGTGGAGCAGTGTGTGGTTCTTCAAATCTTCCGGCCGGCGGATGGCATCCGGCCCGTCCAGCATGGCGGGCGAGCAGACGGGAAGCACTGTTTCATCAAGCAATTTTTCCGATTTCAGCCCGTCATAGCTGCCCCGGCCATAGCGGATGGCGAAGTCCGCATCGGCTGTGGTGAAGTCTGTCAGGCCGGTATCGGCACTGATCCAGGCCTCGGTTCCGCTATGGAGCTGGTGGAATTTGTCGAGGCGTGGGGCCAGCCATTTGGCGGCGAAGCTGGGGGCGCAGGACACCATGACCCGGCCTTTGCGGGCGGGGGACTGCATGATGCGGCCGGCTTCAGAAATTCTCTCAAACGCTTCGCGCACGAGCGGCAGGCTGGCCTGGGCCGCATCTGTGAGCAAAACTGAACGGCCGGTGCGCTTGAACAGCGGCGTTCCGGCATAGTCTTCCAGCTGGCGGATCTGCTGCGAGATGGCGCCCGGGGTCACATTTAGTTCATCTGCGGACTGTGTGAATGACAGGCGCCGGGCGGCGGCTTCGAAGGCGCGCAGGGCGTTCAGCGGGGGCAAACGGTCAGTCGGTTCGGCCATAAATAGTTTCTCTAAAGCATCGCTGTAGGGGTTGCCAGTTGTGTCTCTCCCGTCAAGAGCCATTTTGGCAGCGTGTTGATCAGCTTTGCTAAATAGGGGCTCTGTGCCCATGCGCCAGTTTCCAGCGTTTTTTAATTTGTCCGGCCAGCGCGTCGTCATCGTCGGCAACGGCGAGGAAGCCCTGCGCAAGCTGCGCCTGTTCGTGTCTGCCGGCGCCTTGCCCGTGATCATATCGGATCATGCCGGACCAGCGCATGATCATGAGGTGGCCTCGAAGGCGATCGCCATGACCATGGATGACCTGCCCGAAGCGCTGGAGACCGCCCGCCTCGCCATCGTCGCCGAGGACAATCCGGACGCCATCACCGCCATCCGCGCCGCCCGGGTTCCGCTGAACGTGGTCGACCGGCCGGAGCTTTGCGATTTCACCGTGCCTTCCATTCTGGACCGGGGCGACATTGTCGCCGCCATCGGCTCCAACGGCACGGCGCCGGTGCTGGCGAAATCCATTCGCACAAAACTGGAAGCGCTGCTGCCCGCCCGTATCGGAGACCTTGCCGCGCTGGCAGGCCGCCTGCGCGAGACTGTGAAAGCCGCGCTGCCGGACTTTTCCGCCCGGCGCAAATTCTGGGAGCGCACGCTGACGGGCCGCGCCGCAGAGCTTGCCTATGCCGGAGACCTGCAAGGCGCCGAGGCCGCGATGCGCGCCGAGCTGGCCACACCGGCGGGCGAGGGCGTCGTGCACATTGTCGGCGCCGGCCCCGGCGATCCGGAACTCCTGACCCTGAAAGCCCTTCGTCTGATCCAGGAAGCGGACATCGTATATTACGACCGCCTTGTGTCGGATGGGATTCTCTCCCTCATCCGCCGCGATGCTGACCGCATCTCCGTGGGCAAGGCGAAGGGCAACCATTCCGTGCCGCAAGGCCAGATCCATGAGCTGCTGATCGCGTCGGCCCGCGAGGGCAAACGCGTCGTGCGCCTGAAAGGCGGTGACCCGTTCGTCTTCGGCCGGGGCGGGGAAGAGCTGGACGCGGTCGAGGCGGCGGGCATCGAGGCGTTCGTTGTGCCCGGCATTTCCTCCGCCCTCGGATGTGCGGCGAGTGCCGGCATTCCGCTGACCCACCGCGATCATGCCCAGGCCGTCACCTTCGTGACCGGCCACGCCAAGGCTGGCGGCGTGCCGGACCTCGACTGGCCGTCCCTCGCCAAACGTGGCCAGACGGTCAGCGTCTATATGGGCGTCGGCACGGCGGGCACGATTGCCGAGAAACTGATCGAGGCTGGCCGCGCGCCGCAAACGCCGGTGGCCGTGATCGAGAACGGCACACGGGAAAATGAAGTCCGCGCCTATGGCATGCTGGAAGAACTGCCCCAGCTGATCGAGGCCCATGGCATCAAGGGCCCGGCCCTGCTGATCATCGGCGAAGTGGCGGGCCTGCGCACTGGGCCTGCCGCCGTCCGTGTTTTCATTGAAGAACCTGCTCCTGCCAAAGAGGTTACCTCCGCATGACGTCCGTCCGCCCGAAACTGAAGCCCGAAACGCCAAAGGCCGTCACCGCCTGGGAAACGGCGACCGGCAAATCCGTCTGGATGACGGAGGTCGGCACCTGGTCTGACGATGTCAGCAAGGCCGCCGCCTTTACCGGCGAGGTGGCCGAGGCGCGCCTTGCCGAAGCCTTCAAGCAGGAAGGCAAGGTGACCGATCCTTATTTCATGGAAGTGACGGAAACCGGTGGCATCACCGGGCGCGAGACGATCCGTGAAACCATCCGCGCCACCGGCCCGACCGTGGCTTATGGAGAGGGCGCCTGATGCCGACCCGACCGATTACCCGCCTGACGCTGTATGGTGACTCCATTTCCGGCAATTGCCAGAAGCCGAAATGGACGGCTGACTTTCTGGGTATTCCCTTTGACTGGGTTGAAGTGGATATCCTGAAAGGCGGCACACAGACGGAAGACTTCCTGGCCGTGAACCCGGTGGGGCAGGTGCCTGTCGCGCGCTGGCCGGATGGGCGCACGCTCGCCCAGTCGAACGCCATCATGCTCTACCTCGCCGAAGAGGCGGGCAGCGACCTGATCCCCAAGGACAGTTTCCGCCGGGCACAGATGATGAGCTGGCTGTTCTGGGAGCAATACTCCCACGAGACCGCCATCGCCGTGCGCAGGTTCCACAAGCATTACCTGAAGAAATCCGAAGACGAGATCGACCCGAACCTGATGGCCAAGGGCCGCCGGGCCCTCGGCGTGATGGAGATGCAGCTGACCTTCACCGACTGGATTGTCGGGGATGCCATGACGCTCGCAGACATCGCCCTCGTCGCCTATACGCGCCTCGCGCATGAAGGCGGCTTCGATCTTTCCGAGTTCCCGTCGGTCGAGCGCTGGGTCAGCCGCACCGAAGCGGCGCTCGGCATTCCCCACGCCAAAGAGGCTGCCTGATGTACAGATATGATGAGTTTGATGCCCGGCTCGTGAAGGACCGGGTGGAACAGTTCCGGGGGCAGGTGACCCGCCGCCTTTCCGGCGAATTGCTGGAGGATGAATTCAAGCCACTGCGCCTGCAGAATGGCGTGTACCTGCAGTTGCACGCCTACATGCTGCGCGTCGCCATTCCCTATGGCCAGCTGAACGGCCAGAAACTGCGCCGGCTGGCGGACGTCGCCACCAAATATGACCGGGGCTACGGCCATTTCACGACGCGTCAGAACATCCAGTATAACTGGGTGGCGCTGAAAGATATTCCGGATGCGCTGAATGACCTCGCCGAGGTGGAGATGCACGCCATTCAGACCTCCGGCAATTGCATCCGCAACGTGACCAGCGACCATTTCGCGGGCGCCGCTGCCGATGAAGTGATGGACCCGCGGCCATGGTGCGAGATCATCCGCCAGTGGAGCACCTTCCATCCGGAATTCGCCTTCCTGCCGCGCAAGTTCAAATTTGCGGTGACGGCGGCAGCCCATGACCGGGCCGCGATTGCTGTGCACGACATCGGCCTGCGCATCGTGAAGCGCGGCGAGCAAGTTGGGTTCGAAGTGTATGTCGGCGGCGGGCAGGGGCGCACCCCGCACCTCGCTGCGTTGGTCAATGAATTCGTTCCGGAGGCGGAGCTTCTGGATTACGCCGAAGCCATCATGCGAGTCTATAATCGCCATGGCCGCCGGGACAACAAGTACAAGGCGCGGATCAAGATCCTGGTTTCAGAGCTTGGCGCGGAAGAATTTACGCGCCAGGTGGAAGCCGAATATGCCGCCCAGCGACCGCACGAAAAGATCGACCTGCCGCAAGCGGAGATCGACCGCATCCATGCCTATTTCGCCCCGCCGGCTTTCGATGCCGAAGACGGCACGGAGGCGTTCGAGGCCGCCAAGGCGGCTGAGCCGGACTTTGCCCAGTGGGCGGAGGTGAACCTCCATCCGCACAAGCAACCGGGCCATGCCTCCGTCACCGTCAGCCTGAAGCCCATCGGCGGCGCGGCGGGCGATGCGACCGACCGGCAGATGGAGATCGTCGCCGACCTTGCCGAGCGCTACGCCTATGACGACATCCGCGTTTCCCATGCCCAGAACCTCGTCCTGCCGCATGTGCCGGTGAAGCATCTTTATGCGATCTGGCAGGCGCTGGACGCGGCCGGGCTCGCCACGCCGAATGAGAGCCTGATCACCGACCTGATCGTCTGCCCGGGCCTCGACTATTGCAACCTTGCCAATGCGCGCTCCATCCCGATCGGGCAGGCGGTGCAGGAAGTGTTCGCGGACCCGGCATATCAGCGCGAGATCGGGCGGCTGCACATCAACATTTCCGGCTGCATCAATGCCTGCGGCCATCACCATGTCGGCCATATCGGCATTCTCGGCGTCGACCGGAAAGGCGAGGAGTTCTACCAGATCAGCCTCGGCGGCCGGGCCGACGAGAAGTCCGCCATCGGCGCCATTGCCGGGCCTGCCCTGAAAGGGGAGGACGTGCCGGAGGCCGTGAAGCGGATTGTCGACACCTATATGGCGCTGCGCACCTCACCCGATGAGCTGTTCATCGACACGCTGGAGCGTGTCGGCGCCGACCCGTTCAAGGAGGCGCTCTATGCCACTGCTTAAGGATGGTGCAGAAATCGAGAATCTCTGGCTGTTTGTCGATCAGGATGATGAAGCAGAGCTAAAGCCTGACCAGGCTGTGACTCTCCCTCTAGGCCGTTTTCTGGAGCAGGCAGACAGCCTCGCTGGACGCAATGCGCCGGTGGGTGTACGCCTCGTTCCGGAAGACGATCCGGAACTTTTGGTTCCATTTCTTGAATGGATTCAATTGGTTGAGGTCTCGTTCCCAAAATATACCGATGGCCGCGGGTACTCCCAGGCCCAGCTCCTGCGCCGCCGTCATGGCTATACGGGCGAGCTTCGCGCGGTGGGACACGTGCTGCGCGATCAGATTTTCTACATGAACCGTTCAGGCTTCGACGCTTACGAGACGGCCCGCGCTGACCTACCTAGTGTTCTGGAAGCCCTGAATGAATTCCGGGACACCTACCAGCCCGCCGCCGATGGCCGGGTGTCGGTGTTCCACGCAAGACACGGAAGCTGAAGCCCATGCCCTATGGCGATATTTCTCTCCGCCAGAAAGAGGATACCGAAACCCGTCTGGCCCGCCTGAATGGCGAGCTGCGCGAGGCCTCGGCCCAGACCATCCTGCGCGTCGCAATGGTGCGTGAATGGCCGGAACAGCTGACCTATGTGTCGAGCTTCGGGGCAGAGAGCGTCGCCATGCTGTCGCTGATCGCCGAGGTGGACCCGAGCCTCCCGGTCATCTTCCTCGATACCGGCATGCACTTCCCGCAGACGCTGGACTATCGCGACGAGGTGATCGACCGCCTTGGCCTCACCGGCGTGCGCTCCATCCCGCCGAACGAGACCGAGCGCAAGATCCTCGATCCGGACAACAAGCTCTGGAAGTCGGACTCCGACGCCTGCTGCGCCCTGCGCAAGGTGCGCCCGCTGGAGCCGGCACTGGAAGGCTTCAGCGCCTGGATCACCGGCCGCAAGCGCTTCCATGGCGGCGAACGGATGAAGCTGCCGGTCTTCGAGTTTGCGAATGGCCGCTACAAGGTGAACCCGATGGCTGGCTGGACGGCCGAGGACGTCGACCTGTTCATGAAGCAGCGGAACCTCCCGCGCCATCCGCTGGTCGATCAGGGCTATCCGTCCATCGGCTGCTGGCCGTGCACGCGCCCGGCATCCGACCCGATGGACCCGCGCTCCGGCCGTTGGGCAGGCCAGAACAAGTCCGAGTGCGGTCTCCATCTCGACAAGGCGGAACGTCCGCGGGTATTCTAAGGCTCTCTCGGGGCGGCTCTTTCACACCAGGGGGGTCCCCCATTCGCCCTTCCCGGCAAAATCGGGGAGGGCGTTTTCTTGAGCGGCTCAGCCCTGTTTTTCCCCAAATACGTGTGCCAGCGCGATCGCCCCGGCGGTGGCGACATTGATGCTGTCGAAGCCTGCTGACATGGGGATGCGCACCGGTGTGGCCGCCGCGATCAGCGCGTCCGGCAGGCCCGGTCCTTCTGCGCCAAGCAGGATGGCGAGCTTCTCCGGAACGGGCAGGGACTGCATTGGCGCGGCCTCGGATCGGGGCGTCATCGCCCAGACCGTATAGCCCGCGTTCAAGACGGCATTTACCATGTCCAGGCCCGTCCCGCCTTGGGCATAGGGCAGGAACAGGCTCCCCCCGGACGAGACGCGGATGGATTTGCGGTAGAGCGGATCGCAGCAGCGTTCGTCCAGCAGCACACCGCCCGCGCCAAAGGCCGCCGCATTACGGAAACAGGCGCCGGTATTGTCGTGGTTGGAGAGGTCGGAGAGCAGGAGGAGCGGGCCTGAACGGGGATCATCCTCCGCAACAAATTCGCCCGGCAGGGGAATCCTGCCCTTCAACCCGCAGGCGAGCACGCCGCGGTGCATGGGGAAGCCCGCCACCTGGTCCATCACGTCCTGCGGGGCGGTATAGACCGGCACATCGGCAGGCACTTTTGACAGCAGGTCCGCCAGCGGCTCCAGCCGGGATTCGGCCAGAAACAGGCTCTCCACTGCAAAACGCGACCGCGTCAGCAGCGTCTCCAGCGTCACCTTGCCCTCGACAATGAACCGCCCGCCATGGCCGGACGTCAGGTCCTTCTCACGGATGGAGGTGTAGGCGGCGAGACGCGGATCGGCAGGGTCTGAAACAGGAAAAACGGGCATGGGAAGAACCCATGCCCGCTCCATGCATCCCGATCAATCGCTTGGGGTTTACGATCAGTCGAGAAGATCAATGATGGCGTTGGCGACGAGGCCGGTGGTCACCTGCATCAGATAAGCATCCTGATCGACCACGACCCAGCGGTATCCCGGCGGAGCCGGTTCCAGATCATAGCGGCGCCAGTCTTCGAGATAGTGGCCGGTGCGATAGTCTACGGGCAGGTATTCGCCCTTCTTCCACATTTTCTTCGCGTGGCCCGGCGGGATCTTGCCCTGCTTGGCCAGGCCCGGCGGCAGGTCGCCCGGACGGGAATGCGGCGGGTCGGCATGGGCCATCAGGCCTGCGCATATAATGGCGGCAAGTGACGCGGTGACGAGTCTGATCGTCATTTCAGGGCTCCTTCCAGTGCATGCGGGCGGGGTACCCGTGCGGGTCTTGGGGGATCAACGGCTGGGGATGCCGGAGAGTTCCCGGAAATCGGCCGCAATACCGGCAATCCGATCCGCTGTGTTGTCTGCACGGACGATTGCGTTAGGAGTAAGGTACCGCAGAAGGCGGAAGGGGAGATCCGCACATGACGAAAACGCATCTGGCCACACGGGTGGCGGTGACCATTGTGTTCACCTTCCTGTACCTCGCCTTCCTGGCTGAGACGGGCGTGCTGGTGCAGGAGTTTGGCGCTTCGGGGCTGGCGCTGCGGCTGGCGTCTCTGGATTCCCAGAATTTCATCTTCTTCCCGGTCGCGGGCCTGCTGGCGCTGGTCGCCTTCTGGCAGCCCGCCGTGCTGCTGGTGGATGCGATGTGGCGCGGGCAGCTGAAATTCGGGCGGATCGTGCTGGGCGGCAGCCTCGTGGTCGCGCTGATCGGGGCCTGGCTCATTTCCGGCGCGTTTGAATCGTCTGAAGCCCGGTCCGTCTTCGAGATCGCGCCGAAAGCCCTCGCGGCGGATGATGGCGCGCCCGCAACAGCCGAGGCCCCGCCGCTTGCGCCGGTGACCGAAGTGCTGGCCCGCATGCGCATCCTGTCGGGCGTCGATGGCGGCCTCGGGGAATATCAGGCACAGTGCGACCGGGAATGGCTGCAATATTCCGTCGCGGCCGAGGTGGAGATGCTGTGCTTCCCGTCAGGGGAGCGCCTGTCTGTGCGGGCCTGCTGCACGGCCAAGGCCGCGTTCCGCCAGCATCTGAACCGGCTGGCAGCAGAGGCGCCGTCGCGCACGGGCGCCGTGCACCGCTGGGTGATGCCGGTGAAGATTTTCTTCCTGCTGCTTCTGCTCGGCATCGGCATCCTGCTGGTGCAATACCGCAAGGGGCTGGAGCGGCTGCACGGGGCAACGCCGTCCGGCATCTCGTTCGGCCTGGCACTGGGCGGGGCGGTGATGCTGATCTGGCCGCTGCTGAACGCCGCGTATCTGCAGACCATGGCGCTGCTGACAGGCTCAGGCTCGGCCAGTGCCTATACGATCGTTGCGCCGCTCATCGCGCTCGGCTTTGGCGTGTGGACACTGCTGCTCGTTTTCTTCCACCTGCGGTCCTATCCCAGCCAGATTGAATATGCCGCCAAGGTCGGCGGTTTCATCGCGGCGGCGATTGGCGTGTTCCGCTATGAGGAAATCACGAACTATCTCGCCCGCACGCTGGGCGTCGGCGGCGGGCTGGTGGCGATCATCGTGTTTGCGGTGGGCGTGGGCGCGCTCATCATCAGCGTGATCCTCGGCGTCGACCCGACGGACATCAAGCTGGACGATGATGTGGAAGAGGCGGTGAAGAGCGTGGCGGAGAGTGCCGGCGGGGAATAGGCGAAAAGCGTCCAACTTCTGATTAAAATGTGATTGCCTGTCATGGCGGGCGCTGACTATGCTGACCCGGCAGGGACGTCAGGAGAGGGGGCATGTTGCAGGGAAAGCCGGAAAGATCGCGCAGGCGGTTCCGGATCGCAGGCAGTCTCACGATTGCCGCTCTGGTTTTGCTATCTGCGGCCTGCGCCAGACGCGGAGAGGTGACGCTGCCGCCAGACGCGTCAGACCGGCTGGACGATGCCACGCAGGTGTTGATGGAAAAATTCCTGATCGAGGGAATCCCCTCGGCGAGCGATCCTGTTTACAGCCGCCGCGGCATCGTTTCCCCGGCCAGTATTCGTCTGGTCCGGCAAGATCTCTCGTTCCATGGGCCAGTCTCCAGCGTCAGGGCTGAGCCTTGCAGCGTGCACTCACGGACCGTTCTTTGCGAGGCGAAATTTGTGTCGGAGGCTGGCCCGGGTACGGCCTTTGTCATCTGGGCAAAAGAAGACCGTACCTGGAAGGTCGCTTTCTTCCGGGTGTCTTATGATGGCGAGAAGATTACTATTTTGAGGAACGCCAGCGACGGGGATTAAGCCCCCGCCGGCAGGCCCTGTTCCTTGGCCATGCGCTTCATGGCCTTTTGCAGTTTCTCGAAGGCGCGGACCTCGATCTGGCGGATGCGCTCGCGGGAGACATTGTATTCTTCCGAC
>PACZ01000018.1 GCA_002700305.1 Hyphomonas sp.
AGCCAGAAGGATGGCAAATGGACCGGGACGATCCGGACCATGACAATCAATGTGAAAGCCCAGATGGTCCCGGTGGCCGAGAAGGCCGAAGGCGGGCCCGACTACCGTATCTTTGCCGGCGGCGCAGAGCTCGGCGCCGCCTGGCGCGAAGAGAGCAAGGACGGAGAAACGCCATACCTGGCGGTCAAGCTCGACGATCCGGGGTTCGAGAAGCCGCTGCGAGCTGCCTTCTTCGAAAAGGAAGAAGATGGCAGCGGCGTGCTGGTCTGGAACCGGCAGAAGCTGAATTAAACAAGCATGGGTCGTTCCAAGCCCGTCACAACCAGCGATATCGAGGAAGCCCTTGATATCGCTGCACGTGTGGTCGATCAGTTCGGGTACAAGTATTGGCCGATTTTCGAGCGGCTCGAAGCGGAACTTGAAAGTCGGGCTAGCCGGGAAAAGCGGCTTCAATCGAGGCTTGATCGACTATGCCATGATGCGTCTATGGGCATAGAACTACGACCGCCTCAGGAATCGCGAGAAAACAGCTGAAAGTGCATATCGCGTACCTTATTGGCCTTAAGTGCACCCCAAATATGTTCTTGTATTGTTCTTTTGTCAGCACTACCTTCACGAACAGATTTGCAGCAACCGCGGCCGAACGTCTATCGACGCGGGGCTGCGAGTCCGCTTAGAAGGTTAACGTAGTGTCGGGGCCAGCGAAATCATAGATCGTTAAGACAATCGCAAGCGTATCCCCCGACCTCTATTCGAGTAGAAAAGGGATCCTGAGTATTGTCGAATACCAAGCAAATCCTTGCTATGCTCCGCAGCCGTGCCGACGGCGACGATGAGCAATTTTATTCGATTGCGCTTCAGGTCGCCGCGGCGGAGGCACGCCAGGGTCATAGGAAGACGGCAGAAGAACTGCGGGCAGCTGTCGACGAAGCGAGGTCAGCGCGCGGAACGCGTACAACTGTGGCGGTACCGTTCGCGGCCCCACGTGGAGATCTTGAAGGCCTTCTTGATCTGAGAGAGGTCAAAACCACGCTTGCAGATGTGATCTTATCCGAGGGTCTGACCACCCGGCTCAATGCATTGCTACTACAGCAGAGGAAACGTGACTGGCTCCGTGAGTACGGCAAGAACCCTAATCGCAGGGTGCTATTTGTGGGCCCGCCCGGAGCCGGTAAAACGCTGACGGCAGAAGCGCTAGCCGGCGAACTACACTTGCCATTTTATATCATACGCCTGGATTCCCTAATCACGCGCTTCATGGGTGAGACGGCCGCCAAGTTGCGATTGATCTTCAACGAAACCCTCAAGCGTCGGGCAGTCTATTTCTTTGATGAATTCGATGCGGTCGGTGGAAAGCGGTCCGCTTCAAATGATGTTGGGGAAATGCGCCGTGTTTTGAACTCCTTCCTCTTGTTCCTGGAAGAACCTTGCGCGGTCGATAGCCTGATCGTTGCCGCAACCAATCATAGTGAAATTCTCGACCGGGCCCTTATCCGTCGGTTCGATGAGGTTCTGGAATTCTCTATGCCGAATGAGGATGAAATACGGGCAGTCGTGAAATCGCATATCCGACCGATGCGATATCCAAGTATCAAATGGGAGACGGTTGTGAACGCAGCCGAAGGCCTTAGTCAGGCCGAAATTGCGCGTGCGACGGAAGAAGCTGTCAAAGTGGCAATTCTGGAAGAAAGAAACAGCCTGAACACGGCCGATATTACTAAAAGGCTTCGTGAGCGTCAGGTTATGAGTGAAGCGTTTCATCGGCGCCATACGGCAAATGAAGATCAAACGTGACGCGCTTTACCCGACCGCACATTGACATCAGCCGTCTTGCACAATCGCGCGCTTACAAATCGAAAGGCGGGGGACAGCGCCAACGAATACAGCGCATACGCGACGAGCACGGACCACAACTGATCGAGGATTATGCGAAAGCTATCGAGGAAGCGGCAAAAGGCCGTCCGGTAGACGTAGAACGGGGTATTGACCCGACCGGCGTAGTCCTGGAATTCGAGCTCGCCCCCAGATCAGGTCCCGCGAATCTCGACCGCACCACCGAGAAGACACGCCAGGGTGCTGTGCGCGTCGATGAAAATGGCGTCCAGCGTGTCGCCCTGATTGTGCCGGACGACAAACGCGACGTGATCGCCAGATTACTCGAAGAATACACCTATGGAGATCTCATCGGCAAGGAAGGCGATGAGAAGCCTCCCAATGCTGGCCGGATCGAACAGATCGAACACATTCGCCAGGCCAGATTCGAGACGTTCTGGCGCGACGACCCTGCAGCGATCCCCCAGTCACGACAGGATTCCATGTGGTGGGGCGTCTGGTGCTTCAACGATGCAGTCGATGCGGTAATGAATGCGGCTAGGCGCATTAATTGCCGCGTTGCAGAGCCCGATACTTATCTGCGGTTTCCTGATGTCACCGTTGTTCCGATCCACGGCACGCAAGTGGCAATCGAAATTCTCTTATTCGGAACGCTTGGCATTGCAGAAGTGCGACGTGCCAGCGACAGTCCCAGCTTTTTTATGACAGATATTCAGGGCGACGAGCGGGCATGGGTCGATGAATATGCCGAACGCGTTATCTGGCCCGCTGGCGATGCACCGACCGTTTGCCTGCTCGATACCGGCGTCAATCGCGGCCATCCCCTTATTGAGCCCGCTCTTTTCGATGAACATGTCGACAGTATCGATCCAGGCTGGGGCGGCGACGATCATCATGGTCACGGGACCGGCATGGCCGGTATTGCCCTGCATGGCGATCTCACCGCACCCCTGGGTGACACCGCTCAACGAGATCTCACACACCGTGCGGAGTCGGTGAAAATTCTCCCTCCGGACGGGTTCGACCCAAACGCGCCAAACTCTTATGGCTTTATCACGCAATCAGCTGTCTCGATTGCAGAGATCAACAACCCCGAAGCTGCATTCCGCAGCTTCTGCATGGCGGTCACAAACAGAGATCGCACGGGCGCAGAGGCGACGTCCTGGAGCGCCGCTATCGACCAGTCCGCCGCGGGCGCAATGATCGGAGATCCTGAAGAGGCTCCAAATCGGCGGCTCTTCATTTTGTCCGCTGGGAACGTCCGCGACCATGAAGCGATGGACGCTATCGAAGAGCCTGATGCTTTTCCAGCAGAGGACCCTGCTCAGGCATGGAACGCCATTACTGTTGGCGGGTACACGGACAAAACGGAAATTCGGGACAGCGGATACGACGGCTTTGACAGTTGGGCCAACCCGGGTGAGCTCAGTCCGTATAGCCGTTCAAGCTATTTGTGGAGCGTACGCAAATCTCCATTGAAGCCGGAACTAGTCTTCGAAGCCGGCAACCGTGCGATCAGTCCGGCGAAGACTGAAGCTGTGGCAGGCCTGCCATCGCTGTCGCTTCTGTCGACGGGTGCGGACGTAACGCAATCGCCTTTTGAACCATTCTGGGCGACAAGTGCTGCGGCGGCCCAGGGCGCAAGAATGGCAGCTCAGATCGCCGCTTCACATCCTGACTATTGGCCAGAAACAATCCGCGCCTTGATGATGCATAGCGCCGACTGGACAGGTCCCATGAGAGCTGAGCTGGACGCAAACAACAAGACCGGGCGCACCGAGCTGGTTCGTCGCTATGGATATGGCGTACCCAGTCTGGAACGGGCGCTGGCCTCCGCCCAAAGCCATTTGGCATTGATTGCCCAGCAGCCAATCCAGCCTTTCAAACAGAACAAATCCGACGTGAAATTCAACGAGGCGCATATTTATCCCCTGCCGTGGCCAACCGAGGTTTTGGAGGAGCTGGGAGAAGCTCTGGTCAGATTGAAAGTGACACTGTCTTACTTCATTGAACCCAATCCGAGCTTTTCTTCCGCAATCGATCCGGCTCGCTACCAGTCGTTCGGATTGCGATTTGATCTGAAGCGCGCCGGTGAGACTCGAACTAATTTTCTGAAGCGCCGAAATCTGGAAGAAAGACGCGATGGTGATCCCAAGCCGACAACGCCCGCTGACAGCGGATGGTTGTTAGGAGAGCAGCAGATCACCGTGGGCTCACTTCACTGCGACGTCTGGCAGGGTACGGCAGCGGAACTCGCAGCCCGCAACGCGCTATGGGTCTATCCGGTTAATGGTTGGTGGCGTGAGCGTAAGGCGCTCGGTCGGGCCAATCGCAAGACGCGATATAGCCTGGTCATGACCGTTGAAACCGAGGACCAAACCATCGACCTCTACACACCTATCGAGGCGCTGGTTGAAACTCTCGTTGATATCAAGATCTAATACTCCCAGTCCGGGGTTGGTTATCCGGGCATTAGATTGTCAAACCATCCGGAATTGGATGGGCAATTTTGAGCAGCTGGTCACGTCGAAAACTCAATGATCCTCCCTGCCCGTATTCCGGCCGGTTGTTCTTGTGACCCATGAGCGCGCAGCGCAGCCCATAATCGAGATTGCCTTCCAGCATGCGGTCCTCGAAGGAATGTCGCAGGGAATAGATGACGTGATCCTTGCTGGGCAGGAGTTCCCGCTGTTTGAACGCTTTCATGAGATTGGCCGAAACGAGTGTATTGCGGTCGTAATAGTGCTCGAAGCCGTTGGGGCAGAGTTTCATTGCTGGGAGCGCGACACCGACGAGCGGGATTTCTCGCTCTGAATCACTCGTTTTGAGTTCTCTGTTTTGTTCCGGCCGGATGATGATGTGCGGAATATCATGATCGAGCTGGATATCGTCCGGCCGCAGATTGACGATCTCACTGAGACGCGCGCCCGTCTCTATCAACAAGTAGATGATCACACGCAGCTCGAGCCGAAGTTCATCGAACATGCCCGGTGCCAGGATTTTAGTTCGCACCCACTCGTCACTGAATGAAGCGCGCTTCACTTTGGACTTGCCAGCAAAGAAAAAGCCGCGGAACGGATCTTCGACATCCGTCTCACCACGATACTTGAAGTACCGCAGGTAAAGCGAGCGCATGTTGCCGATGTGGCGATTGACCGTGTTCGGCGTAAATGGTTTCGAGCCATCCTTCTGCGGCAGCATGCGGGACTGCCACCAGTCGCGGTAGCGCGTTGCGACATCTCTCGTGATGTCCAGCAGTGGGATGTCCCCCTCCCGTTCAATGAAATAGTCGATCGAGACCTGTTTGCGCTTCTCCCACGATTTCCGCTGGGCGTCCGACTTATTGTACTGATCATCGAAGGCGATTTTCGAGACGTAGAGTTCGAAGGCTTCCGAAACGGTTGTCCGGTCCTTTTCCTCGGGCGCACCGCCAAGGAGCGCTTCAGCCTTCTCTTCGACGGGCTCAGCGCCGCGATCGACCTTCCTCAGCCGGTCTATAATCTCTTCAATGTCTAGCTGGGTGGCGACTTCCTCGACCGGGCGGTATACGAAGCCTTCTGCCATCGCACGGGCAACTGCGGCACGATGGCGCTCCGCGGCAGCTTGGCTACGTGAGCGCTCGGTATCCTGTGCCTGGAGCGCGAGGCTACTCCACAGCGCGTCGTCTGCTTCTGCGAGGCCATTGCGCCGCATCATGGCGACTTCTAGGGATTGGGTGCGCAGAGCGACCTGGATCAGGCAGCGCTTGTCCACATCTTTGAAGCGTTCTGGAACGCGCCGCACATAGTGCCACCAGCCGCCGCGATCCTTTAGAAATTTTGATCCATGTGAGAAATGCTTCATCGCCGTTTGTAGTGCAAAAAGTTTGCATTTTGTGGTGCAAATTGTAGTGCACGACCGGCGAAAAGGCATGGAGAACCCAGGGATTCTCCAGTATTTTCAATGATTTCAAGGGATCTGGCGGTTACCATTTCCGGAGAAATGGCGCGAGTGACGGGGCTCGAACCCGCGACCTCCGGCGTGACAGGCCGGCACTCTAACCAGCTGAGCTACACCCGCGCATTTTCCGGGCCGCGTTGCGGCGAGCCGCCTCTTTATGCGCGGGCGAAGATGGGGTCAAGCGGGGAACTTCATGCGGAATCAGCTATTTCGTTTTTTCCGCAGCCATTCCTCCGACATAATGCCCATGTAGTATGTCGACACAGACTCCAAGGCGACCAAAATGAAGCGCATTTTACTGATACTGGCCGGTATTTTCGGCCTCCTCCTCGTTGCAGCCCTGACCGTTCCGTTTTTCGTGCCGAAATCGGTCTACAAGACGCAGATCGAAAAGGCCGCGACAAGCGCGCTCAATCGTGACGTTGTCCTGACGGGCGACGTCAGCGTTTCAGTTTTCCCGCGAATCTCCGCCAGCGTGGGCGGTGTCACGGTGGCGAACCCAAACGGCTTCTCCGCCCCGAACAAGTTCTCTGCCCCGAACATGATCGAGGCCGGTGAGCTGCGCGGCTCGGTGAAATGGATGCCGCTGCTGTCCCGCCGTGTGGAAGTGCAGGAACTCTCCTTCGTCGATGCCAATGTCCAGCTGGAGAAGCTCGCAGACGGGCGGACAAACTGGGACTTCGGCTCAAGCGAAACGGAACAACCCGCCCCTGCCGGCGATGGCGGCGGGGTCAGCGCAAGCATCGCAAAGGCCAGCCTGAAGAATGCGTCCCTTACCTATAATGACCGGGAGACAGGCACCGAATACGCGCTGACGGACCTGAACCTCGACGCGTCCATGCAGGGGTTCGACAAGCCACTGAAAGCCCGGGCCGACGGCACCTTCCAGGACCAGGCCTTCGACATCGACCTGACTGTCGACACGCCAGAGCTGCTGCAGAGCGGCCAACCGGCAAAGATCGATGCCACATTCGATTCGAAACTCGCCAAAGGAATGTTCGGCGGATCCGTCACCCTCGGCGATGCCCCGGCGCTTGATGGCACGTTCAGCCTGAACGCCCCGAACCTGGCCGCGCTGGCCGACTTCGCCGCCGTGGAGCTTCCGGTCAATCTCGCCCCCCTTGGGTCGGGCGACATGTCTGGCAGCGTCTCCGGCCCGTTCGACGCGCTGATGATCAAGTTCGACGGGCTCGACCTGAAAAGCGACCTGCTGGATCTTGGCTTCACCGGCTCGGTCGACCTGAAGGAGACCCCGGTCGTGGACGGCCAGCTTCAGGCGGCGGCTTCCAACACCGGCGAATTGCTGAAGCAGATGGGAATCGAGGTTCCGGCGGAAGATGCACTTGAGAAGGTGAACATCGCCGGCAAGGTCAGCGGGCCGGCCGACGCGCTCTCCCTGACAGGCCTCGACATCAAGCACAGCGGCGCCCTGCTGAACGCCTCCTATAAAGGACAGGCCTCTCTGGCGGGTGACGGCAGCCTCAAGGGTACAATCGATGCTTCGAGCAATGAATTGCGCGCCCTGCTGAAAGCTGCAGATGTGGAGATGCCGAACGGCGACACGATGAAGACCTTCTCCACCGCCGGAGACATTTCCGGCTCGTTCAAGAAGCTCTCCATCTCCAATCTGAACTTCGCGCTCGATGACATCCGCGCAACCGGCACGGCCGGGCTGAACCTCGCCGGGGCAAAGCCGCTGCTGACGGGCGATCTCGATATGGGTGAGCTGGACCTGTCACCGTTCCTCGCCGCTGAGGACCAGCAGAAGAAGCCGCAGCAGCCAATGCAGGGCTGGAGCACGGAACCGCTGGACCTGGCCGGTCTCAACGCCGTGGATGCGAACCTGAAGATCAAGACGTCCACCCTGACGCTCGGCAATGTCGTTCTGAAGGATGCGCGCCTCGACGTGGTTCTGAAGAATGGCAAGCTGAAAGCCGACCTGCCCGCCTTCAGCGCATTCGGCGGCAGCTGGGGCGGCAAGATGAGCCTCGACGCCTCTGCGGCCAAGCCTGCCCTGTCGCTCGACATGACGGGTGACAGCGTCGGCGTTTCCTCCCTGCTGGGCACGCTGGCGGGCTTCGACAAGCTGACCGGCACCGGTTCATTCGCGGTCTCGGCGACCTCCTCCGGCACATCGATCGACGAGATCATGAAAGGGCTGAACGGCGAGCTCAGCACCAAGCTGAATGACGGCGCAATCAAGGGCCTGAACGTGGCCCAGCTGGTGCGCAGCAAGGACTCCCTGCTGCAGGCTGTGACGTCTGGCCAGCTGCAAAACCTCGACTTTGCCTCCGCCCTGTCACCGGAAGCCCAGACGGACTTCTCCAGCTTCGACACCGTCCTGTCGGTGAAGAACGGCGTCGCGAATGTCGATCTGATGAAACTCCTCAGCCCCGTGCTCGGCATCGACGGAACGGGCAACATCAATCTTGGTGGACAGACGCTCGACCTGCGCCTCGCGACCAGCATCGACAAGAAGGGCCAGGGCTCCGGCAGCGTCGTTCAGCTGAATGGGATTCCTGTGCCGATCCGCCTCTCGGGCAGCTGGAGCAAGCCGAAAGTGACCCCGGACCTGTCGGGCGTCACCAATCAGCTCAAGCAGGACCTGACCGGTCAGATTCTGGAAGGCATTACCGGCAAGTCCGGCAGCAGCGGCGGAGCCAATCCGCTGGCGGACATTCTCGGCACGTCGGGCAGCACCAAGCCGGACACGTCATCCACCGACGGTTCGGCTGACGCCCCGGCAAAGGAACAAACCCCGGAAGACCTCGCGGAACAGGCTGCGCGGGAGGCCATTGGCGGTCTGCTGTTCGGCAAGAAGAAGACCGAGGACAAGCCGGACGAATAGCCCGGCAGTCCTGAAACTCAGGACACTTTGGCCGACCGGTTCGTCGCCTCGTCCGGCTCCACAAGGCGGAGCTTCGGACGGGGCGCCGGTGCGGTGTCTTCTGCGCCGGTGTCTTTCAGTTCAACGAGATGCCGCAGCTTGTCGAGCGGCTGGGCTCGGCTGATGAAGAAGCCCTGCAGATTGTTGCAGCCATTCTCCCTCAGGAAATCGGACTGGTAGCCGGTCTCCACGCCCTCGGCGGTACAGCTCATGCCGAGCGACCGGGCGAGGTCCAGCGTGGCGATCGCGATCGCGCGATTGTCCGCGCGGCTTTCGAGATCAGACACGAAGCTCTTGTCGATCTTGATCTTGTCGAACGGGAAGCTGCGCAGATAGCTCAGCGAGGAGAAGCCTGTGCCGAAATCGTCCAGTGCAATCCGTACACCAATCTTCTTGATCTGGTGCAGGCGCTGGAGCGTGAACTCGGTATCCGACATCAGCACGCTTTCGGTAATCTCCAGTTCCAGCCGTTCCGGTGCGATATTGTTCGCCGCAATCGCCTGCATGATCGTCGGCACCAGGCTCTGGGAATGGATCTGTAGCGGTGAGATATTCACCGAGATGCCGATATGGTCCGGCAAGCGCCGGGCCTCGGCCATCGCCGCGCGGATCACCCAGTCGCCAATCCGGGTTATCAGGCCGATGTCTTCGGCGTGCTCGATGAATTCCCCCGGATAGACCAGGCCGCGCGTCGGGTGCTCCCAGCGCAGCAGGGTTTCGAACCCCGACACTTCGAGCGTTTCGGCATCCACGACCGGCTGGAAGAAGACCCGCAACTCCTTATTGTCGAGCGCACGGTAAAGATCCGTCTCGATCTGCTGGCGCGCGCGGGCTTTTTCATCCAGCTCATCGGTGAACATGCACCAGTTGCCCTTGCCCAGCTTCTTGGCCTGATACAGGGCAAGGTCGGCATGTTTCAGCATGACGCGCGCATCGGATGTGAAGGAATCGAACAGGCGCACGCCGACAGAGGCCGAGCAATTCGCGGTCGAGCCCCAGATGTCGTAAGGCTCCGACATCCGCTCCACCAGATCGTCGAGGAAGTCTTCAAGCTGCTCCCAGTCTGGCCGCTCGACGATCAGGGCGAACTCATCCCCGCTGATGCGGGAGACAATATCCTCATCCCGGCAAACGCCGGTCAGGCGTCCGGAGACCTGCCGCAGCAATTCATCGCCCGCCGGATGGCCCAGCGTGTCGTTGACCCATTTGAAATTGTCGAGATCCATCCAGACCAGCGCCCGGCTGGCCTTCGGCGGCAACGGCGTGCGCACCGCTTTTTCGAGATGCTCCTGCATGGTGATCCGGTTTGGCAGGCCGGTCAGGCCGTCATAGTGCGCCATGTAGGCAATGCGGTCTTCGATCTCTTTCGACTGGGTGATGTCGGTTGCCACACCGCGGAAGCCGCGGAACTTCCCGCTCTCGAAGATCGGTTTGCCGGTGACAGACCACCAGCACTCGTGGCCCAGTTCCGGGGTCTTCACCTGAAGGGCCAGGTCCCGGAACGCCTGCCGGCGCATCAGGCTGGTTTTAAGAATGTGATGAACGTCATCTTCCACGAACATGTCCAGCAAGGGCTCGCCCTTACGCATCACGCCGTCAGCCCCTTTCAGGCCTTCAAACACGAGTGGAATGTCCTGCAGCCGGCCTTCGGCATTTGTCTGCCAGAGCCAGTCGGACGTACTTTCCTCAAAGTCGCGCAGCAACAGGCCGATCAGCTGGGATTGTTCGGTCACGGCGCACTCGCTGAGATGCTGCTCGACGAATTGCTTGTAGGACCAGCTGACCGCCAGCACGAGCACGCCGACATAACCCAGCGAAAGCAGGGAAATGAACTGATAGGTCTGGTCATTGAGCAGCTGCATGGCAGCGACCACCCCCGCCCCGACCGGAAGCAGGAAGGAAATCGCCGCAGCGGGCGTCCGCGCCATCAGGAACGTGCCCGCGAACATCATGCCGGCCACGATGACGCCAAGGATCATCTGCCCTCCCGGTGCAGCCGCATTCATGACGATAAAGGGAACGACTCCCCACAGGATGCCGCTCAGCAGCGCCCCGCGGGTGAAATTGTCCAGCGCAGTCTGGGACCGCTGGTCCAGCGGGTCCATGTCACGCGGATTGAAAAACTGGGTGCCGACCGACACCATGCTCGAAACGAGGATCGCTGCGCCCCAGACATAGAGAAGGTCGCTGGCCACGGTTCCTTGGAAACAGATGACCACGATGCTGGCATTCAGCAGGTTCGCCAGGATCATGACGAACGTGACCCGGCGCACCATGTCCAACTGTCTGGCCCGCAGGCTGGCTGAATGCTTATCAGGTACAGCAGCGCGCTTCATAAATCCGGTCAATGTCTGATCCCCATCACATTACCCGGCACGCCGGGCAGCGCCCGTATTCCTCCTTCCCACCGGAAGAATTTCGGGACGAATCTTTTTTACAAAATCCGGATGAACGGGGTGGAAGCCAGATCGATGAAATTTCATCTATCTGGTTGCCGGAGAGGCAGCTCGCCCGTCCGGGTCAGCGCCAGTAAGGCTCTTCCAGAATGTAATCGATTGCCTGACCGCGTGCAGAAAACGACAGTTTCAGCCAATGACCGGCGTCGTCATACCAGAGCGTCACATCGATATCGGAATCGAGAAAAAATTTGTTCGCTTCGACGGTTTCGCCGGCAATCGTCAGCGTTTCACGGCCCATCGGCCGGATGGCGACGTCAATCAGTTGCCCGTTTTCAGACGACAACAGGATATTCTGCTCCATGCCGGCGATGTTCCAGTGGCTGGCCGGGATGGTGGTTGCGGGGACCTCGCCGCGATACGCAGTGCCATCGACTTCGATCATTCCGTCTTCCGCCTCGGCAGTGACCGAGCCTTTATTGCCGTCCTTGAGGACTTCACCTTCCAGCTCCACCAGACGGCCATCCTGCCAGCGTTCGGTCGCCTTCAAATCATACCGATAAAGGGGGATCGGGCCGAACCCGGCGCGCAGTTTCACGTCGGTATGTGCCTCGATCGTCCCGTCCGGCAGGACATCGAACCGAACCTCGTGCGTGCCGAACGGCTTGCCCTGACGGCGCACGTCGAACCGGATGACGTCCCCGTCGTCCGGGGTCCAGACCAGCCCCGGGGCGCTGCCGGGCTGGGTTGGGGCATTGTCGGCGGTTGCCGGTCCTGACAGGGCAAGTCCCAGCACGGTCAAAAGAACGGAAAAGCGAAAGGAGAGTGTCTGCATACCGTGTCTACGCAACAGGACAGGTGATGGATCAGTTTAGGGGAAGCCCATGCAGGGACGGTTGTCCTGCGGCGCCGGGCACCCTAGCTTCGCGGCTTACCCCGGAAACCGCCCTGGAACTGCCCTCATGCAAACCTACCGATCCGTCATCGACCTCATTGGAAACACACCGCTTCTCCGCCTGAACAAGGTTTCGGACGAGACCGGTTGCGAAATCCTCGGCAAATGTGAATTCCTGAACCCCGGCCAGTCGGTGAAGGACCGCCCGGCGCTCGGCATCGTTCGCGACGCCGAAGCAGCCGGAGAGCTGAAACCCGGCGGAACCATCGTGGAAGGCACCGCCGGCAATACCGGCATTGGCCTCGCATTGGTTGGCGCTGCGCTCGGTTACCGCGTCGTTATCGTGATGCCGCGCACACAGAGCCAGGAAAAGAAGGATGCGATCCGCCTGCTCGGCGCCGAGCTGATTGAAGTGGACGCCGTGCCCTATGCCAATCCGAACAACTACCAGCACTATTCCCGCCGGCTTGCGGAAGACCTCGCCAGGAGCGAGCCGAACGGCGCGATCTGGGCCAACCAGTTCGACAATGTCTCGAACCGCAAGGCCCACTACAACACGACCGGCCAGGAGATCTGGAGCCAGACCGACGGCAAGCTCGACGCCTTTATCTGCGCGGTCGGCTCAGGCGGGACGCTCGGCGGTGTTTCCCTGGCTCTGAAGGAGAAGCGCGAGTCGGTCCAGATCGGACTCGCCGATCCGGGCGGCGCAGCGATGTATGAGTATTTCACCAATGGCGAGCTGAAGTCGGAAGGCACCTCCATCACCGAAGGCATCGGTCAGGGCCGGATCACGGCAAACCTTGAAAACATCGTGGTGGACCGCGCCTATCGTTGCTCCGACGAAGAGGCCCTGAATGTGCTGTTCGACCTGGTCCAGCATGAAGGCCTGTGCCTCGGCGGATCATCTGGCATCAACATCGCCGGCGCAGTAAAAATGGCGAAGGACCTTGGCCCCGGCCACACGATTGTTACGATACTCTGCGACTACGGCAATCGCTATCAGTCGAAACTATTCAATCCGGAATTCCTGCGGTCGAAAGATTTGCCGGTTCCGCCATGGATCAAAGGGTAAGGCATGGAAACGGGCGATCCCCTCGTCACCGCAGACTGGTTGAAACAGAACATCTCGGCACCCGACATTCGCATTGTCGATGCCACCTGGTTCGCCCCTTTCATGAATCCGGAAAAGTCCGGCCGGGAGGCCTGGGCCGAGGCGCACATTCCCGGCGCAGTCTATTTCGACATCGATGCCATCAAGGCGGGCGGAACAGACCTGCCCCATATGTTGCCCGATCCGATCATGTTCTCGTCCCGCGTCCGCAAGCTGGGCATTGGTGATGGCAACCGCGTGGTCGTGTACGACAACAACAATTACTGCGCCGCCGCCCGCGTCTGGTGGATGCTGCGCGTGATGGGCCACAATGATGTGAAAGTGCTCGATGGCGGGCTCGCCGCATGGAACGCCGAAGGCGGAGATCTGGAAGACATGCCGCCCGTCGCCGTGGAACGCCACTTCACCGCCCGAGTCCGCAGCGACCTTGTGAAGGACGCCGCGCAGGTCGCAGCTGCCTCCGGGAACCGTTCGCACACAATCGTGGATGCCCGCGCCGCCGGCCGCTTCACCGGCGAGGCACCGGAGCCGCGCGAAGGCCTCCCTTCCGGCCATATCCCCGGCAGCTTCAACGCGCCGTCTGCCGATCTGATCAATGCCGACGGTTCCCTGAAATCTGCCAGCGAGCTGAGGGCCCTGCTGCCCGAAAAAGATGCCCCCGTCATCACGACCTGCGGGTCGGGTGTGACGGCGGCCATCCTCGCGCTCGGTTATGCCCGGCTCGGCAACTGGGATGTCGCGGTCTATGATGGCTCATGGACCGAATGGGCGTCTGACCCCTCCCGTCCGGTCGCGACAGGCGCGGCATGAAACGGCCTGAAACGCGTATCATTCACACGCGCGGCGCGCGGCTTGGCACCGTTACGGTGAACCCGCCTGTGGAGCGCGCCTCCACGGTCCTCTTCAAAACGGAAAAGGCCCTCTACGATTCCAAGCCTGGCTATGGCCGGATGGGCCTGTCGGTGCACCGGGAACTGGAAGCTGCGCTCAGCGAGCTGGAAGGCGGCAGCCATGTGCGTCTTGCGTCCAACGGGCTGCAGGCCTGCGCGCTGGCCATCGCATCCTGTGTCGAGTCCGGCGGGCATATCCTGATCCCGGACAGCGCCTATGGCCCGACCGCCCGCTTCTGCGAGCGGCGCCTGAAATATATGGGCGTCTCGGCCACCCGCTACGACCCGCGCATCGGGGCCGGGATTGCAGACCTGATCCGCCCGGAAACGCAGGCGATCTTCATGGAGTCGCCAGGCTCCCTCACCTTCGAGATTTCCGACATCCCGGCGATCACAGCCGTGGCGCGCGAACACGGCGTCACCACGATTGCCGACAACACCTGGGGCGCGGGGTACTTCCACAAGCCGCTGGCCCTTGGCGCCGACATCGTCGTCCAGGCGATGACGAAATATATCGTCGGCCACGCCGATGGGTTCGGCGGCGCTGTCATCTCGTCTGACGAGCGGCTCTACAATCGTATCGGCATGGCGTCGGAGGATTTCGGCATCAGCCTTGCGCCAGATGATGCCTATCTCTGCCTGCGCGGCATGCGGACCCTGCACACGCGCCTCCGGGCGCATGAAGCCGCCGCGCTGGACCTGGCAGCCTGGCTGGCTGAGCGCCCGGAAGTGTCTGAAGTGCTGCACCCGGCCCTGCCCTCCAGCCCGGATCACACCCTCTGGCAGCGGGACTTTACCGGCTCCAGCGGCCTGTTCGGGATTGTCCTGAATGCCATTCCGGAAGGCGGGATGGACCGTTTTCTGGGCGCTTTGCACTTGTTTGGCATGGGTTTTTCATGGGGCGGCTATGAAAGCCTGCTGATTCCGTGTGACCACCAGCTGACCCGTTCCAAGGACAGCTGGACCGCTACACGGCCCGGCCCGCTGCTTCGTATCCATGTCGGCCTGGAGGCCGTCTCAGACCTCAAGGCAGAGCTCGACTCCGCCTTCGCCGCCCTGAAAGGCCCTGCATGACGCTCTCGCACCGGACGATCGGCCTCATCCTCGGGATTGTCCTTCCGGCGCTTATGCTTCTCGCAGGCCCGCCCGCTGGCCTGTCCTGGCCAGCCTGGCTGACCGGCTGCCTGCTTGTCCTGATGGCGACCTGGTGGGCGACAGAAGCCATCCCGATTCCGGCAACCTCCTTGCTGCCGCTGATCGTACTGCCATTTGGTGCGGCGATCATTGGCCATGGCGAACACGCTGATGCTGTGGGCGTGGCCGCGCTGTCGCCCCGCGCCATCAGCAGCAGCTACATGGATCCGATCGTCCTCCTGCTGCTTGGCGGGTTCATCATCGCGCTGGGGGTTGAGCGCTGGCACCTTCACAAGCGCATCGCCCTCAACATCGTCGACCGGGTCGGCACCTCGCCCAAGGCCCTGATCTTCGGTTTCATGCTGGCCACGGCCGTCCTGTCGATGTGGATCTCGAATACGGCGACGTCGCTGATGATGGTGCCCATCGCCATTTCAGCGGCCGCGGCTCTGCAGGACAAGGAAGGCAAGTTCACGACCGCCATCCTGCTCGGCGTCTGCTATTCCGCCTCCATTGGCGGCGTGGCGACGCCGATCGGAACGCCCACCAACCTGATCGCGCTAAAATGGCTGCAGGAAGAGACGGGCGAAGGCATTGGCTTCGGCCAGTGGATGTCGTTTGGCATCCCGACTGCCACGCTCCTCATTCCAGCCGCCTGGTGGGCCGTGACCCGCGGCCTGCCAAAATACCAGCATGGCGAGTCGATGGCGGCCTCGGTGCACCACGACCTGCTTGAGCTGGGCCCGATCAAGACGCCGGAACAGCGCATCGCCATCGTGTTTGGCATCATCGCCGCAATGTGGGTGCTGCGCCTGCCGGTCACCAAACTGCTGACCTCGATGGGCTATCCCCTGCTCGAAGCCTATGGCGGACAGACGGACATGATGATCGCCCTGTTCGGCGCTGTGCTCGTCTTTCTCGTGCCCGCAGGCGGGGAGGAACGCCGCGCCCTGATGACCTGGGAGGAAGCGGTCAAACTTCCCTGGGGCGTCATTGTCCTGTTCGGCGGCGGCATCTCGCTCGGCAAGGCGATGCACGCCACCGGCCTGTCCGACTGGATCGGCACGCAGATGCAGATGCTGAGCATCTTCCCGCCGCTGGTGATCGTGGCGATCATGGTGCTTCTGGTGATTTTCCTGACAGAGGTGACCTCGAACGTGGCCACCATGACGACCCTGTCGCCGATCATCGGATCGCTCGCCATCGCCGTGGGCGCTGCGCCGCAATCCCTGTTTGCCCCGGCTGCGGTCGCGGCCAGCTGTGCCTTCATGCTGCCGGTGGCAACGGCTCCCAATGCCGTGATCTATGCGACCGGCAAGGTGCCGATCAGCGAAATGATCAAGCAGGGCTTCCGCATCAACCTGATGGGCGTCGTGATCATCACGATCGTCGGCTTCTGGATCGCGCCAGCGGTGCTCTAGTCGTGATGTCCGCGCCGTGACGGGAGTTCATCCAGTGACGGCTCACGCAGCCAGCAATCGCACTCGCCATCATACTGATAGGCTTCGCCATAGTCATTGACCCGGACAGGCGGCGTAACCGGCACATAGGCCACAGGCGCCATATCATAGGCGTCGGCATAGCGGTCCGCGAAACCATCTCCCGTGTCGTCGCACACGAGATAGCCATCGACATTGTAGTCGCAGCCAAAGCTCGGCACGGCGGTCAGCGTGACGGCCATCTCGTCAGATGCCTGCGCCATTGCATCGGCAAACATCGCCATGTCTTCGCTGGTGCACCCCGCCAGGACAATCAGCCCCGTCCCGGCGAAGGCCGCACCGGCCAGTTTCAGCCGCCTTGCGTGCATCGTGTCCCCTTCCAGCCAATTCACCTGCGATAACAAAGCATTGTAATTGAACGAGGGATGAACAGCAACGTGATCAGGCTGGCGGCGGGCTACATTCAACGACGAGTTTACCGAGATTCTTGCCCTCGAAGAGACGCGACAGGCTGGACGGGGCGTTCTCGAAGCCCTTCACCACATCCGTCTCGAACTTCAGTTTCCCTTCCATCAGCCACTGGGCCATCTGCTGGATGCCTTCCGGGAAGCGCGGGAAATAATCGATGACAATGAAGCCCTTCACCAGCGTGCGCCGCATGAGGAGGTTCGAGAAATTGTACGGACCCGGTACAGGCTCCGTCGCATTATAGGTGCTGATCAGGCCGCAGAGCGGCATACGCGAGAAGTCGTTCAAACGGGCGATCACCTCGTCCATGATCTGCCCACCAACATTCTCGAAATTGACGTCGATACCGTCCGGGCAATGCTTGTCCAGCGCCGCGCCGACATCCTCGGTCTTGTAGTTGATGGCCGCATCGAAGCCGGCCGTTTCCGTCAGCCACTTGCACTTGTCGTCACTGCCCGCGATGCCGACCACGCGGCAGCCCTGGATCTTTGCGATCTGGCCCACCATGGACCCCACCGCCCCGGCTGCAGCGGAGACGACCACTGTCTCGCCCGCCTTCGGCTTGCCAATGTCCATCAAACCGAAATAGGCCGTCATGCCGGTCGCGCCCAGCGGGCCCATATAGGCCGTCAGCGGCACGCCCGGCAGGATTGGCAGCTTGGCGAGGCCTTCGCCCTGCAGCGTGGGATACATGGTCCAGGTGCCAAGGCCGGTGTTCACGACGTCGCCCTGCTGAAAGCCGTCATGCTTGCTTTCCACCACGACAGCGAGGCCGCCGCCGCGCATCGCATCGCCTATGCCGACAGGCGGCAGATAGGCGTCGACGTCACTCATCCAGATGCGGTTGGTCGGGTCGAGCGAAAGGTAGACGGTCTTCGCCCGCACCTCGCCGTCTTTCAGGGGCTCAAGCGGCGTCTCGACGAGTTCGAGATCGCCCTCCTTGATATCGCCTACCGGCCGCTGGCGCAGCACCCAAGTCTGGTTCATCTCGCTCATCTGTCTCTCCCTTTTGGGAGAGGCTAGAGCCTTGCGGCGTCAGCGCAAGACTTCCCGGCGCGACAACCACCGGGCATAGAGCGCCAGCAACGCGATGATCACAAGAATGACCAGTGACATCATCATCTGGCCCTCCATGGTCGGCGCATCCTTGTCGGTCATGCTCCGGCCCATGCTGATCAGCGCGGCCAGAAAGGATGCGGCAAACAGCGGATAAGCGAATTTCCGGCGCAACAACAAAGCAATGCTGCCGAAAAGACTGCCGAATACGCCGATGGCCCAGATCGCCCAGACCCAGACCGGCATATCCATCCAATAGTCACGAAGCTCCTGCGGATATGACGCCAGATAATCGGCATTGTTGGTGGCCGTCATGGTGAAGTCGAAACAGCCGAACGCATTCCACAGCAGGCTAAGGCCGCCAACGACCCACAAATGCCACGGTGCCTTGATGATTGATCCGCTCATAAATTGCCCTCCCCGGCACGTTTTCCGGAAAGCTTACCCTAGGGAACTTAATCCACAAGCAGAATCGTTCTCCGGTTTTCCGGCGGGTGACGCGCCCCGCTCTGGCGGCTAAACCAACGGCAACAAAGGATTCCCGCCCATGGCCACTGCCCCCGTCACCAAGGACAGCCACCTCTATCTGGTCGATGCCAGCGCCTACATCTTCCGGGCGTTCCACGCATTGCCGCCGCTGACGCGCGCGTCCGACGGCCTGCCCATCGGTGCCGTGAGCGGCTTCTGCAACATGTTGTTCAAGCTGTTGGAAGACCTGAAAGGCGATGACCGGCCGACCCATTTTGCCTGCATCTTTGACGCTTCATCCCACACATTCCGGAACGAGCTGTACGACCAGTACAAGGCGAACCGCGATGAGCCGCCGGAAGAACTGCGCCCGCAATTCCCGCTCGTACGCCGCGCTGCCGAAGCCTTCGCTGCCCACGCCATCGAGATGGAAGGCTTCGAAGCCGACGACCTGATTGCCACCTATGCCCGCCAGGCCGAAGCCAAGGGCGCGCGCGTCACCATCGTCTCATCCGACAAGGACCTGATGCAGCTTGTCACCGACAAGATCGTCATGCTCGACACGATGAAGAACAAGACGATGGGCCGGGAGGAAGTGATCGAGAAGTTCGGCGTCGGCCCCGAGAAAGTGGTCGATGTCCAGTCGCTCGCCGGCGACAGCGTGGACAATGTGCCCGGCGCCCCAGGCATCGGCGTGAAGACGGCGGCCACGCTGCTCGGCGAATATGGCGATCTCGACACGCTGCTGGCGCGCGCCGAGGAAATCAAACAACCAAAGCGGCGCGAGACGCTGATCAATTTCGCCGACCAGATCCGTCTATCCCGCGACCTGGTCACGCTGAAGGACGACGTCCCGCTGGAGATCTCTCTGGAAGACCTCGCCGTCCAGGACCCGGAACCGGAGACCCTGCTCGGCTTCCTTGAGGAAATGGAGTTCAAGACCATCACCCGCCGTGTGCGCGAGATGATGGAGAAGGAAGGCGCGCTGGAGGCTGCTCCGCCTGCGGAAGACCCGATCGACCGGTCGAAATATGCCTGCGTGCGCGACTTCAAGGAGCTCGAAGACTGGATCGCCCGCGCGAAGAAACAGGGCTATGTCGCCGTCGACACCGAGACCGACAGCCTCGACTCCGTGACCGCAAATCTTGTCGGCGTATCGCTGGCGCTCGCCCCGAACGAAGCCTGCTACATCCCGCTCGCGCACGTCGATCCGAACGATAACGGCGATGGCGACATGTTCGGTGCCGACCCGCCGCGGCAGGTGCGGATGAAGGATGCCATCAAGGCGCTGAAGCCTCTGCTGGAGGATGATGCTGTCCTGAAGATCGGGCAGAACATCAAGTATGACCTGAACATCTTTTCCCAGCACGGCATCCAGGTTGCGCCGATCGATGACACAATGCTGCTGTCCTATGTGCTGAATGCCGGCAAGCACAGTCACGGCATGGACCTGTTGTCGGAAAAATATCTCGGCCACGTGCCGCTTTCCTATAAGGATGTTGCCGGCACGGGGAAATCGCAGGTGACGTTCGACCGGGTCGCGCTGGACAAGGCGACCGAATACGCCGCCGAGGATGCCGACGTGACGCTGCGCCTGTGGCAGACGTTCAAGCCGCTTCTGCACACGGAGAAAGTCACCACCGTCTATGAGACCGAGGAACGCCCGCTGGTGCCGGTGCTCGCCGCCATGGAGCGCGAGGGCATCAAGGTGGACCGGGACAAGCTCTCCCGCCTCTCGTCCGACTTCTCCCAGCGCATGGCCGCGCTGGAGGCCGAGGCCTACGAACAGGCCGGAGAAGAGTTCAAGATTTCGAGCCCCAAACAGCTCGGCGAAATCCTGTTCGACAAGATGGGCATCGAAGGCGGCAAGAAGACCAAGACCGGCGCCTGGGTGACGGATGCCGATGTGCTGGAAGGCCTCGCCGCCGAAGGCCACGAGCTGCCCCGCACGATTGTCGACTGGCGGACGCTGTCAAAGCTGCGCTCGACCTATACCGAAGCGTTACAGGCCGCGATCAACAAGGAGACCGGCCGCGTTCACACCAGCTTCTCCATGGCCGTCGCCCAGACCGGGCGCCTCTCGTCTTCGGACCCGAACCTGCAGAACATCCCGGTGCGGACGGACGAAGGCCGCAAGATCCGCGAGGCCTTCATCGCGGATGAGGGTAATGTGCTGGTCAGCGCGGACTACAGCCAGATTGAGTTGCGCGTGCTGGCGCACATGGCCGACATCGACGCCCTGAAATCCGCCTTCAAGGATGGCCTCGACATTCACGCGATGACGGCGAGTGAAATGTTCGGCGTGCCCATCGAGGGCATGGACCCGATGGTGCGCCGTCAGGCCAAGGCGATCAATTTCGGCATCATCTATGGCATTTCCGGCTTCGGGCTCGCCCGCCAGCTCGGCATCCCGCAGTCTGAAGCAGCGGACTATATCAAGACCTACTTCAAGCGCTTTCCCGGCATCCGCGCCTATATGGACGAGACCAAGGCCTTCGCGAAGGAGCATGGCTTTGTGCAGACCGCCTTCGGCCGGAAAGTGCACCTCGCCGGGATCAAGTCGAAAGGGCCGCAGAAGGCGTTCGCGGAGCGCCAGGCCATCAATGCTCCCATCCAGGGCTCTGCCGCTGACATCATCAAACGCGCCATGATCCGGATGCCGGAGGCCCTGGCGAAGGCGAAGCTGAAAGCCCGGATGCTGCTGCAGGTGCACGACGAACTCGTCTTCGAGTGTCCCGAAGGGGAAGCGGAAAAGCTGATCCAGGTGGCCAAAGAGACCATGCAGTCGGCCGCCAGCCCTGCAATGGAGCTGTCTGTCCCGCTGGAAGTAGACGCCCGCGCAGCCGGCAACTGGGCAGATGCCCACTAGCTTGCCCATTGGGCTGTCTGCTTCTTCGGCGCCGGTGCTGCGCGGAAAGGCATACAAATTTGCAATGTTGCCAGACGCAGTTGTCACATTTGCGTGAGCGATTCGGCCTGCTAGCTATGCGGAATTGCGAAACGCAGACCGAGGCAGGCTTATGCCCTTTTCTACCGCCGTCGCCAGCTGTCCCTTCAAAATCGGCCACACGCCCCTGACCGCCTACCAGGTCAAGATCGGCAATCTCACGCATGAATTGCTGGTGAAGGAAGAGCGCTGCAACGAATTCGGCTCCGTGAAGGACCGCGTGGCCTGGTACATCCTGTCGAAGACGATCGAGAAGATTGGCCCGGTCAAATCGGTCGTTGACGCCTCCTCCGGTAATTACGGCAACGCGCTCGCCTGCATCTGCCAACGGCTGGGCATCGGCGCGACCATCGTGTCGTCGGCCTCGATCAGCGCCCACAATGCCGCCCAGATCAAAGCAGCCGGCGCCCGCCTCGTGATTGCGGAGCCGAAGCCGGGCGAGACCTCCAATGCCGCCCGCATGCGCCTCGCCGGGGAAATCGCCGCACAGGACGGCTCTGTCTTCCTCGACCAGTATTCCAACCCGCTGAACCCGGCCTCCCACCAAAACTGGACGGCCCCGGAACTGTTCGCCGATGGCCCGTTCGATGCGGTGTTCATGACCTCATCCTCCGGCGGCACGTCGCGCGGCTTTGCCGACTATCTGAAGGCCCATCCGGGCAAGACCCAGCTCTGCCTGGTGGAACCGGAAAGCTCCTGCGCCTTCCTCGACAGTCCGTCTGGCTGCACCGACAAGCTGAAAATCCCCGCCTTCGGCAGTCAGCGGCGTTCCTCCTTCGCCGGGATGAAGCCCGATCCGGGCATGATCCGCATGGATGAGGCCGCCACGCTTGCCGCCTTCACCCTGCTGCACGAGCGCCAGCTGTCCAAGGTTGGCCTGTCCAGCACCGGCGTCATCCTTGGCGCGCTGGACTGGCTGGCCCGGCAGGACAAGCCGGCGCGCGTCGCCTGTATCTGCGCCGATGGCGATGAGCGCTATCTGGATGAGATCCAGTCCCGGTACATCCCTTCGGTGGGCCAGGCCGCCTATGAGGCCGCCCTCCAGCGCCTCGCCCCTGTGATGGCCAGCATTCAGTGCCTGGGCCCGGTCAACGCCGACGCAAAAGCCGCCGCGCACTAGCGCAGCCGCCCCGCCCGGCAACAAAAGGGGGCTGGCCGTTCCCCCTTCGTCATGATTGATAATCGCCCGCCCGGCAGGTAATCCCCTGCCGAACACCGTAAAAGAGGCACAAAGTGGCAATACTCTACCGTTCCCGCACGTCGACCCACGGCCGCAACATGGCCGGCGCCCGCGGCCTGTGGCGCGCCACAGGCATGAAAGACAGCGATTTCGGCAAGCCGATCATCGCGGTGGTGAACTCCTTTACCCAGTTCGTGCCCGGCCATGTGCACCTGAAGGACCTCGGCCAGATGGTCGCCAGCGAGATCGTCGCCGCCGGCGGTGTGGCCAAGGAATTCAACACGATCGCGGTCGATGACGGCATCGCGATGGGCCATGACGGCATGCTGTATTCCCTGCCGAGCCGCGAAGTCATCGCCGACAGCGTGGAATACATGGTCAACGCCCATTGCGCCGACGCGATGGTCTGCATCTCCAATTGCGACAAGATCACCCCCGGCATGATGATGGCGGCGCTGCGCCTCGACATTCCGGTCGTCTTCATTTCCGGCGGCCCGATGGAGGCCGGCAAGGTCAATATCGACGGCGAGCTGAAAGCGATCGACCTGATCGACGCCATGATCGAAGCGGCAAACCCGGAACGGACCGACGCCGAAGTGCTGGCCTATGAAGAGGCCGCCTGCCCGACCTGCGGCTCGTGCTCCGGCATGTTCACGGCGAACTCGATGAACTGCCTTGCCGAAGCCATGGGCCTCGGCCTGCCGGGCAATGGCTCGACGCTCGCCACCCATGCCGACCGCGAAGGCCTGTTCCGCCGCGCCGGCCAGCGCATCGTGGAGCTCGCCAAGATCTATTACGAGGACGGCGACAAATCCGTCTCCGCCCGCGGCATCGCCACCAAGGCGGCGTTCGAGAATGCCATGACGCTGGACATCGCCATGGGCGGCTCCACCAACACGATCCTCCACCTGCTGGCCATCGCCCGCGAAGGCGAGGTGGACTTCACGCTGGACGATATCGACCGGCTCAGCCGCTCGACGCCATGCCTCTGCAAGGTCGCCCCGGCGGTTGCCAACGTCCATATGGAAGACGTTCACCGCGCCGGCGGTATCTTCGGCATCCTCGGAGAGCTGGACCGTGCCGGGAAACTCGACACGTCCGTGCGCACCATTCATTCCGACACGCTGGGCGAAGCGATCACCAAATGGGACATCACCGTCACCAATGATCCGGCGGCGCAGGAACTGTTCCTGGCCGCGCCGGGCGGCGTGCGCACGACCGAGGCTTTCAGCCAGTCGCGCCGCTACAAGGAACTCGACACCGACCGGGAGAAAGGCGTCATCCGCTCGGCTGAGCATGCCTTCTCACAGGATGGCGGCCTGGCCGTCCTGTTCGGCAATCTGGCGGAACAGGGCTGCGTGGTGAAAACCGCTGGCGTCGACGACTCGATCCTGAAATTTTCCGGCCCGGCCGTCGTCTGTGACAGCCAGGAAGATGCCTGCAAGCGCATCCTGAACAAGGGCGTGAAAGCGGGCGATGTGGTCATCATCCGCCATGAAGGCCCGCGCGGCGGCCCCGGCATGCAGGAGATGCTCTACCCGACCTCGTACCTGAAATCGATGAAGCTCGGAAAGGCCTGCGCCCTGATCACCGACGGGCGTTTCTCCGGCGGCACGTCAGGGCTTTCGATCGGCCATGTCAGTCCGGAGGCGGCGGAAGGCGGCCTGATCGGCCTGATCGAGGAAGGCGACATCATCGAGATCGACATCCCGAACCGCACCATCCACGCAAAGCTGACGGACGAGGAAATCGCGTCCCGCCGCGCCGCGATGGAAGCCAAAGGCGACAAGGCCTGGAAACCGGCAGAGGAACGCCCCCGCAAGGTGAGCCGTGCCCTGAAGGTTTACGCGGCCCATGTGGGGAACGCGTCACAGGGCGCTGTGCGGCTGGATCCGTAAGGGCAGCAAGCCGCAATACCGAAAAGTTGACAACAGCACCGCCCTGCTGCTGGAGTAGCAGGATAGCTGGAGGGGTAATCCGTGCTCAAAAAAATGATGATTGTCGCCTTGATGGCGAGTGTGTCCGCCTGCGCCTCAACCTACAGGGTGCCCCGTGAAGAAGCGCCGCCTGAATGGCGGGAAGATGGGAAGCCGACAGGCTTTATGCCCATCGAAGGATCCGCGAAATCTTTCCCGGGAAACCACAAGGAACGCGGCGTGATCATGGAGTTTGCGGTCGAGAATGAGCGGACCGCCATTATCACCAATACGCTGGAATGGACGGGCCCGTTTGGCGGCTCGAACATCATTCCGGCAGGGTCCCCTGCCTATGCCCGCCAGTTCAGTTTGCGGATGTCGTCCAATTATGGCTCCTATTTTGGTAAAGACATGAACGCATACAACAACCCGATTGAATGGTGTGTGCCGAGGTTCGACAAAGGCGATGCAGTTTGCATCTTCTGGGAAGGATCAGACAGGGCACGCTACATCGACACATCCGGAGGCACACCTCTGAACGCATCGCCCACATCCCCTTCCGGGATGGTCGGCCCGATGCCACAGGTCCAGGAACAGGCCGTTGACTTCGGCCATCAAATGAAAATTCAGGTGATTGTCGACACGTTCCGCTCCAACCGGATCACCGTTGCCACCCGGATCTCTGAAGGCGATGACTGGTCTTCGCTGGGGCGCACCAAGGTGATGTTCGATGAGGGGGATACGGTCACCCTCAAACGCTTCGACGGCGAGTTCAAACTGACAGCCCATCGCGCCGGCAATGGTGAAATCACGGATGTCGATGTTGAGGTGATCAAGGAACCAAAGGCGGGCCGGCTGCAGACTTTCAAGGATGTGCTGGAAATGTTCATGGCCCTGAAAGCTGCAGAGGCAGCGAAAGCCGCCGAAGACACTGATGAATCTGACACTGCAAGCTCCCCTGAAGAAGACTGACGAAGACTTCCAGCACAAGCGACGCCCGTGAAGGCGCTTTGTGTGTGGGCTGAGTTTTGAGGTCAGGGCCGGGTTCAGGTTTCCGGTAGCGGGAGGTGTGAGCCCCTTCTCCCTGGGGCTTGTGAGGGCAAGCGAACGCACGGCGTTCGCCAGAACCAGGGGTTGGGGATGAGGGGCAGCGTGCGGAGATGTTCCGGCATGGCGGCCCGCCCGTCGCACGCGGCGGCGAGACGATCAGAGGCATGGGCTGCGGGCTTCAGGATCGCGCGCTCTTTCTTCTGCCCCGGCATCCATTCGATGCTGACGAGGTAAACGCGCAAATTGTCCGTCACGCTCCAACGATACACCACACCGCGGCCATAGGCGGCCCGGATCTGCGCGCGCAGCATCAGCACCTGGACCCAGATCAGGGGCCAGAGGAAGGCAAGTTGCGGCGGGAAGCCCGGCGGAGGGTGAAAGAGTGACATGCCGTGCAATATACATCCGGTCACGGAGGTGTCGGATGGGATTATTTTCGGAGCAATAGCAACGGCAGGATGGAGCGCACTTCCTGGTGGATAACTCTCAACTTGCGTCATCCCCGGCCGCGAAGCGGTCTGGGGATCCATCTCTGATGTTTATCGCGGGCACGTCATGTCGTGACGTGCATGCCGGTTCGTTCGGAGATGGACGCCCAGATGGCCGGTGGCCATCGGGCGTGACGCCTGCGGGGAATACCGGATGACCAAACCGGACTGCGCCGTGATCATGGATGACCAGTCATGACTATACCGGACTATACCGGATCATGCCGGACCCGCCCCACTGCTGGAAACATTCAAGGCACGCTCGCCGCAATTGACCTCCAAAGCGCCTTAATGTGAGCAAGCGCTCGCCCGGTTCACTGCCTTTCATTGCAACTGTACCTAAGGGAGGCTATTTCCATGACGCGAACCATGTTTCACTCCACAGCTGACCGGCCCCA
>PACZ01000019.1 GCA_002700305.1 Hyphomonas sp.
AATGGTCGGAGCGGCGGGATTCGAACCCACGACCCCTAGTCCCCCAGACTAGTGCGCTAACCGGACTGCGCCACGCTCCGACGAGAGCGGCTTGTAACCAAGCCGCCCTATGTGTGCAACGAATTATGTGGGTTCAGGCTGCGCGCCGTCCGAGTGCCGTGTCGATCCGGCTTTTGATGCCGGTCAGCTCCGTCAGCGCATCTTCCAGACGGGCACGCCGCGCATCGGTCAGCCCCTCGGCGGTTTCATCCGAAAAAGCCTTCGCGACGGTCTCCTGAAGGTCCCGCGCCGGGCTGCTGCCTGCCGGAGCACCGGCCCCAAGTGTCGCCTCACCTGAAAGGACTGCCGCCATGCCCTGCTCTGCGATCAGGGCTTTTGCGCCTTTCAGCGTCATGCCGCGTCCATGAACCAGGATCTGAATAGCTCGCAGCGCGTCGACGTCCTGCGGACGGAACATGCGGCGGCCATCCGGGCGTTTCACCGGGCGGACTTCCCGCGGAAACTTGCTCTCCCAATAGCGGATGACATGCGTCTCGATGCCGAGTTCCGAAGCTGCTTCCCCGATGGACCGGAATGCGGTTGCGGATTTTTCGATTCGGGCCCGGCTGGCGCTCATGTCTGTTCCTTCCTGGATCGCTATTTGTTGTCGACCTGCGCCTTCAGCATCGGCGAAGGGCGGAAAGTGACAACGCGCCGTGCGGCGATCGTGGCCTCCTCCCCGGTTTTCGGATTACGGCCTTCGCGCGCAGCCTTGGACCGCACCACGAAATTGCCGAACCGGGAGAGCTTCACCTCATCTTCATGCTCAAGGGCCGCGCCGATCATATCGAGCGTCCGGTCGAGCAAGTCCGACGATTCCTGCCGCGTCAGACCGACTTCGCTGACGATCTTGTCGGTCACTTCGGCGCGGGTGATGGTCTGGTTGGACATGGGATTCTCCCGATCTGGTTAAGATGTAGCCAAGGATTGTTAACGGATTACTAGCGCATCCGTCAGCTAATATCCGTGAAATAATGGAGCTTGTCGCCTGATTTTAAAGGCGGAACAGGCTGGCACCCCAGGAAAAGCCGCCGCCCATTGCCTCTGACAGGATCAGGTCACCCGGTTTCGCCCGGCCGGAACGAACCGCATGATTCAGTGCGAGCGGGATGGAAGCTGCCGACGTGTTGGCATGCTCCTGCACGGTGACGATCACTTTTTCCTCGGCAATGTTCATCTTCTTCGCCACGCCGTCCAGGATCCGTTTGTTGGCCTGGTGCGGCACGAACCAGTCAATGTCGTCACCACTCAGGCCGGTTTCGTCATAGATCGCCTGAATGGCGGACGAGATATTGGTCACGGCGTGGCGGAACACGCGGTTTCCTTCCATGCGAACATGCCCGATCGTGCCCGTGGAGCTTACGCCCCCATCGACATAGAGCAGGTCTGACTTGGTGCCGTCGGTACGAATGTGGTGCGTGATCACGCCAGCCAGGTCATCGCCGGTCCACTCTTCGGCCTGAAGCACGGCTGCGCCGCCACCATCACCGAACAGGACACAGGTCCCCCGGTCCGACCAGTCGAGGATGCGTGTAAAGGTTTCCGCACCGATGACCAGCGCGGTGTTGAACAGCCCTTGCCGCAACATGGAGTCTGCGGTCGCCAGCGCGAAAAGAAAGCCGGAACAAACGGCCTGCACATCAAAAGCTGCGCCGCCTGTCATGCCGAGCTTGGCCTGAACCGCCGTTGCCGTCGCCGGGAAAGTCTGATCCGGCGTCGTCGTTGCCAGCACAATCAGATCGACATCCGAAACGGGAATACCCGCTGCCTCAAGCGCGGACCGGGCAGCTGCCGTCGCAATATCCGATGTGAGTTCGCCTTCGGCGGCGATGTGCCGGCGCTTGATGCCGGTCCGTTCCTGAATCCACTCATCCGACGTATCGACCATGGCCGATATGTCATCATTGGTCAGAACTTTCTCGGGAAGATAACCACCTGTCCCTCGGATAAAACTACGCCGTGCCATGCTAGATCCCTTACAGAGCGGCCGTGTCAGCCCGCCGCACCTTTCTTCTGGATGCGTGCGAGGTTTGCAGCAACTTCTTCCGGATAATGGCTCGTGGCAAGGTCAGCGGCCAGACGGCAGGCAGTTGCAAACCCCTGGGCGTCGGTTCCGCCGTGGCTCTTCACAGAAACGCCGCCGAGCCCCAGGAGGACGCCGCCATTGGCGTTGCTCGGGTTCATCTGTTCACGGAGCTGTTTAAGCCCTGAGGCGGCCAGCACCGCACCTGCTTTCGTGGAAAGGTTTTTCGTCAGCGCCTCGCGCACGCGGGTCCCGAGCATACGGGCAACGCCTTCGCCGGTTTTCAGCGCCACATTGCCGGTAAAACCGTCCGTCACGACGACATCGACAGCGCCCATGGAGATGTCATCCCCTTCCACGAAGCCGCGATAGTCAAGATCCAGTCCTGACGTGCGGAGCATTTCGTGCGCTTCGCGCACTTCATCATGCCCCTTCATTTCTTCGGAACCGATATTCAGGAGGCCGATCGTCGGACGTTCCTTGCCAAGCGTGGCGCGGGCATAGGCCTCGCCCATGATCGCGAAGGATACCAGCTGCGCCGCATCTGCTTCCACATTCGCCCCAACGTCGAGCACAACCGACCGTCCGGCGAGCGTCGGCCACATCGCGGTCATCGCCGGGCGGTGAACGCCATCCATCTTGCGGAGCACAAGCATGGAGATTGCCATCAGCGCGCCGGTGTTGCCCGCCGAAACGGACGCATTGGCCCGGCCATCCTTGACCGCCTCCAGCGCATTCCACATGGACGATCCCTTGCCGCGGCGCAGGGCCTGGCTGGGTTTCATTTCACTGGTGATCTTGTGATCGCAGTGAATGATGTCGCACTGAGCGGACAGGCCGGCATAGGCTGCGACAAGCGGCGTCAGAGACGGCTCATCACCAAACAGCAGTATGCGCGTATTGGGGCGTTCGCGAAGGAACACAGCTACGCCATCGACGATCACGCCTGGTGCGTGATCCCCGCCCATTGCATCAACTGACAGGATCGTTCCGCGAGTCATTGCGCCTTCCGGATTCGGGGTCTGGTGCGACCCGTCCGCGCTGTTTAAGGCGCGCCTCAGACCTTGGCAACGCCGCGTGTGTTTGTCGCAGGGAAGGTCGTCCAGGGCGCCTGCCCGTCCAGAAATACCTCAGAAGGGGCTGCCTCAAACGTATCTGCCAGCGCAGCAATGTGACCAGCAAGCTCTGCCTCTTGCCCCGGCATCGTGACGCCATTTCGCTTCAACATGTCCGAAAGGGCCGAAATCCGTTCGCTTTCGGGCCCGGACAGGCAAGCAGCTGTCGCCTGGCCTAGCCCGTAATAGTGCTCTCCCATCTTGCGGACTTTCCGAGCGATTGAGGCATCGCCTACCCCCGTCTCCCGCAAGGACGCATCGAAACCATCGAAAACGCGTGTGTGAATGTACTGAGGCAGGCGCTTCAGCGGCCTTTCCTGCCGGCGCGTCAGTTGCCAGACCAGAATGGCAGCATGGAGGCTCACCATCTGAACACGGTGGTCGAGGTCATCCGCCACGATGCCGGCAACATAGGCTTCGGGCGCCAGAGCTGCTGACATGAGACCACGATAGAGCGATGCCGCCCGCCGCTTCTGCTGTGCGGCGCCTTGAAAGGGGCTCCAGAAACCTGCCAATACTTGTTCTCCTGCACGCGCGTGCTTGCCAAAACCATCCCGCTGCCGCTAGGTCTGACGCGGACCACTATCAGGAGTTTGCCGATGGCGCGACGCGCAATTCTGGCCGCAGGCCTCATGGCCCTTCCGCTGACCGCATGCCTGACACCCAGCCGCGACTATCACGGCTATGTGGCTGACGAAACGCAACCGGAAGAGATCCAGCCCGGCGAAGACACCCGGTCCACCGTCCTGGCGCAACTCGGCTCACCATCGACCAAGAGCCTGTTCGACGACAACACCTGGATCTACATGTCCGAACTTCAGGAGCGGATTGCTTTCTATCGTCCGAAAGTGAAAACGCGGAAAATCACGGCGATCAGCTTCGGCACCGACGACAAGGTGGAAGAAGTCCTCGAATATTCTGCCGAAGACGGCCAGGTGATCAATTACGCCTCCCGCGAGACGCCGACACGCGGCCGCGAACTCGGCCTCTGGGAGCAGATCTTCGGAACGGTCGGCAATGTGCGCCTGCCCAATTCCGACGAGATCACACCGGACAATCCGACCGGACGGCGGCGCTAAACGCGCATTGTGCGGCGCAACATTTGACCCCGTTTTCGCCTCCTCAGGGAATCTGAGCAAAATATAATTCGTAAAATTCGCCCGATCGGGATAAGTTAAGCTGCCAGCTCAAAAAGAGCGGCAGGGCGGCGCGACAGCCCCGGGCACTCCCGAGACAGCGGCCCGCTCACCCATGCGAGATTTGCCGAATGGCATATTTCGAAGGGATGCAAGGAGATTGGGTTATGGCGATCAAGTTCTCCCTGTTCGGACGGCGCACAAGCGCGCCGAGTTCCAGAAAGTCCCGCGCCTATGCGTCGCTGAAAGATGCTGCTGCGGAGGCCGGACTTCTGCCACCAACGGAAGCGGTACAACACATCCGCGACCGCGCCCGTGAGAGGCTGGCACGCGCCGATCAGGCTTTTGATCAGTTTGAGGGATCAGAGAACGTAGGCTAAGCGTCCTCAGGCTGCGTTGAACAGTCCGCGCGCAAGCGACTCGATCTGAGCAATCAGGTCGATGTGGCCATTCTCCGTGCGGCTCTCATCGCGTGTCGAGCCGCCAATCTGGCCGATATCCGCCCGCTCCATCTTATACACGACGGCTTCACGCGCACGGCTGACGCGGCTTTTGATCGTGCCGGCAGAGCAATTACAGATTTCGCCCGCTTCCTCATAAGTGTAGCCGGCCGCGACAACCAGGATCAGCGCTTCACGCTGCACATCCGGCAGATCGGTCATGGCTGCCTGCAGCACCCTGAAATCAATTCGCGCATCAAGGTTGGCTGGAGCGACCAGCGTATTCTCGGCCACTTCCTGATCCAGCGGTGCCGAACGCCAGGAACGCCGGGAGTACTGATAGAACTCATTTCGCAAAATACGGAACAGCCAGGGCCGCATCGGAGCGGTTGGATCAAAGGAATCGACTGCCTGCCAGGCCTTCAGGCAGGTGTCCTGAACAAGATCATCCGCAAGCTCCCGCTCGCGGCACAAACTGCGGGCGAACGCTCGCAACTCCGGAATCAGCCGTTCAAGCTCATCAACAAACGACCATTCATTCACAGAATCCGGTAGTTCATCCTGACGAACCGGGTTCACTCTGGTCAAATCAGCGTCCCTTCTTCTGTTGTTCCGCAGCGCGTAACTGGCTCAGCAAGTCTTGCAACTTCTCTGGCATCGGTTCGTCGACAACCGGCGCGAAGCTCTCGCGCAGAGCCTCGCCGATCGCGCCCTCCAGCCATCCTCGTGAGAGTTTTTCCGGTGTCGTACATACGAACGAGCTCTCTGCCGCCTCCCGCGACCTTGCCAATTTCCCCAAAACAACTGTCCCCACAATTTGCCTATGTCGACCGGGAGCATACCCGAGCACCTCTTGGTCGCAGATTTGTCTGATTCTTGCCACCTCGAGGTTAAGGATTTGTTCTTGAAGCGCAGATTCATTCAGAGGAACGGAACAAAATGGTTCCATTCTCGTTTTGGTATCCTATGGAATCCAAGATAAAATAAACTATCGGCAAAGGACGCCTGCGTGCTCTACGAACTGATAACCAAGGAACTACCTTTCATGCGCCGGTATGCGCGCGCCATGACGGGCGATCAGATGGCGGGGGACCTGTGCGTCGAGACCATGCTGCAGGAGCATGCTCTCAAGCCTCAGCCGGCAGATGCCCCCCTCCCGGCAGATCGCGCAGCCCTGTTCGGCCTCCTTGACTCAATCATTGTGGATCCGGCGCGGCATCCGGAGCTGGACACGCCGCTGCCCTCGCTTGGAAAGCTTTCCTCGCTATCCCGGCGCGCACTCTTTCTGACCGCTGTCGAGCAATTCGAGAAACACGTTGCGGCAGAGATTCTGGGGATCGAACCAGAAGAACTGGAAGACACGCTGAAGAAGGCCGAACTAAACCTCGCCTCTTCGCTCGCAACCGAGGTGCTGATCATCGAGGATGAGCCGATGATTGCATTCCAACTGAAGGAAATTATCGAGAGTCTCGGACACAAACTGGTTGCAAGGGCTCAGACCCGTGAAGAAGCCGTGCAGGAAGCGCGCACGAAGAAACCCGGACTGATGCTGATCGACATCCAGCTCGCAGACGGCTCTTCCGGCCTTGATGCAATGGATGAAATCATGGAATTCCATCAGGCGCCCAGCATCGTCATCACGGCATATCCTGAACGCCTGCTAGCTGGCCGGGCCAATGAACCCGCCTTTCTCATCCCGAAACCATTCCGGGCCGATCATGTGAAGACGGTGATCAGTCAGGCCTTGCTGACGCAATCCGCCTCTTAATCGCTTGCCAGCCAGTTCTCGTCCTGATCGCCGTCATCAATGATGATCTCCACCGGCACAATATATTCAATGGTAAGGCCCGTATCGCGATAGGTTCGCTTCACCCTTGCATTTGGCAACATGTCCGTCAGGCGGGTACCGAACCCCTTCTTATCAGGCGGCTTGATTCCAGTCAGCCCTGACTCCACCCACAACACCTGCAATTCATTCCCGACGACAGCCCATTCGACGTCAAGCCGCCCTTCAGGACGCGAAAAGCAGCCATGACGCACCGCATTCGTCACAAACTCGTGGATGACCATACCGCCGTCCTTGGACGACTTCACAGTCAACTGAACATCGTCCCCTGACAGACTATACTGAATGTTCCGCTTGGCTGCGACCTGTGCCAACTCATCTTCGAACAATTCACGGAGGCGGAGCCCCTTCAGCCCGTCTGCAGACATGCGGCTGTAGATACGGGCCATTGAGTCCACACGCGAACAAAAGTCTTCCGTATACTGCTCTACAGAGGCTGCGGACAGGCTTGTAATTCTGGCTGTTGCCAGGATGACCGACACAAAATTTTTAACCCGGTGGTCCAGCTCCGTGGCCATGACATCGTGACTTTTCTGGAGTTCCACCAGATGAGTAACATCTTCCGCACGCTGCACAAGGTGCCGAACTTGCCCGTCCGGTCCGAAGATAGGCTCTTGAGTCGTTTGCCAGTGAACAGTTCTGGGGCGCCCCTCCTCATCCGTTAGCACACTGGTGTGAACATCCGAACGTGTCACTTCCCCCTGAAAAGACAGACTGCATTTCCGCTGGAAGGACAACTCGTGATCGGACGGCGCCTTGTAAACATCGAAAACATATTTCCCCAGCAAGTCATCAATCGGCATGCCGATGGCTTCACAGTAAGCCTGATTGGCATAGACGTACCGGAGGTCGCGGTTGATCGCCATGGTCGGGACCAATGACTGATCCACAAAACCGGCAACATCTTCCTGCGTGAGTTCGTCAACCTGCGCGTCAGACCGTTTTTGGAGTGGAATGTCCGGCATCGCCGAAGACCTCACTAAATTGTTCGATGTAAGAGACGTTATTCTAGCCGTATCCTGGAACGAGAGTCTGTATTTCTGGTTTAAATATCCGACATACAGAGAAGTGACTGCCTGGCGCAGCCACTCTCAAGACCAGATTTCTCTGCATTTATAATGGAGCGGGCGAAGAGATTCGAACTCTCGACCCCAACCTTGGCAAGGTTGTGCTCTACCCCTGAGCTACGCCCGCGTCCTATAGGGTGTCCGGCAACCGGGGCTGCCGAGAGGCGTGATTAAGCGCATAGCGAACGGCTTTGCAAGGCCGAATTTCTGCCTCACTGCACAAATCACCCGCGGAGCACAGGACGGATCTGATCCGGCCGCACTTCACGCCCTTCTATATCGACAAAGGCTGCCCTTATGGCCGACTTGGAGCCTGCGCGGGTGAAGCTGATGGGCGGCGGCTCCCCCTGGCCCAGCCAGGCATCTCCCCATTGCGTCAGCCCGATCAGAATCGGTCTCAGCGAGAGTCCCATCGGCGATAGGACGTATTCCGGCCGGGACCGCTTGCCGGGCGATTTATACGGGCGTTTGGCCAGCAGGCCGTCGTCCACCAGCTTCTTGAGCCGGCCTGACAGCACGGTTCTGGGGCAGCCGAGCTCGGCCTGAAAATCGTCGAAGCGCCGGACGCCATAAAGCGCGGCGCGGAGAATGAGCAACGTCCAGCGGTCCCCGACCACATCGATGGCTTTGGCAAGATTGCAGGCATCCGGTTGGACCGGTGAACGGCGGGCGAGAGGAATCTGCGTCATGCCAGACTCCTGAATGGGTTCGCATTTGAAATCCAGACTTGTTCGCGAAGCCTTCACGTTTTTGCCGCATGGGACCGGAAGATACTCCAGAACACCGAGGTTCCGATGCTACGCCGCACCATCCAGTTTGCGTCCCTGTTCCTGCTTGCGACATGTGCCGGCACCGCCGAGATGCCGGAAGCCCCACGCGTTGCAATGCCGGATGCGGACGCCGCCTGGAGCTTCGACACCGTCGCGGCAGAGCTTGCAGACGCCTCCTGCCCGGCCGGCACCGCTCCGGCACCATCCGTTCCTATCTCAATCACGGCGCATTCCATCGACCTCGGCCCGGCAGAGGAAGTTGCCCGCCGCCTGCCAGATGGAGCGACCTTCGCCGGCGGATGGGAGCTGACGGCCGACAATGCCAGTTTTGGCGGCCTGTCCGACCTGGCGCTGGATTCCAACGGTGACCTGCTTGCCGTCGTCGATGACGGCGCTTTTGTCCGCATCGGCATGGAGGATGGCGCCCCCGACGGCACGGGTGAGTTGACCTACATGCTGGGACAGGATGGGCAGATCCTTCAAGGCAAGTCGATGGGCGATGCTGAGGGGCTGGTAGTCCGGAATAGTCTGGCCATAGTCAGCTTTGAGCGCACGCATCGCATCTCTGCATTTGCTCTTGAGACCTGCGGGGCCGCGGCCCGTGAGGCGCCGATCAGCACGTTGCCCTCCACATACGCAGGGCGCCTCATCGACGAAAATCGCGGCGCTGAGGCCCTCGCCATCACGCCCGAAGGCAGCATTCTGTTTGGCTATGAAACCGTCGAGCGAGGCCAGTCGCCCATCGGGGCGGTGACCGGCCCCGATTCCGCGGGCTGGACGGACGAAATGGCCCCCAATCCTGCCGGCTACGCCTTTGTCGGCTTCGATGCCACCCGGATTGGCAACACCGACGAGACCTTCTGGCTCTTCCGCAGCTATGACCCCATTCGTGGAAACCGGAATGTCCTCAGCTGGCAAAACGGCGAGAAGGAAATCGTGCTGACGCGTCCCCTGGCTGTGGATAACTACGAGGGGATTACGGTTCAGGACCTCGGGAACGGCGTCGCGCGGGTCTGGATCATCTCTGACGACAACTTCAATCCGCAGCAACGCACGCTCCTGCTCGCGTTCGACATTGCAGTCACGTCAGAATAATCCCGCTTACAATCCGGCACATTCGCGCCTACATCTGATCCTGCACAAGGGCTGCGGCGTGCGCGACGGGACTGATCTCCGGCGACCTTACTTACCGTCAGGGAGCTGGCAATCTGGATGGGGCCGTGGCCCTGTCTCACCTGGCACCCACCTAGTCTCTAGGTTGACGGGAGTGAATATGCCCTGCGGCGTTAGCGGTTCTTGTGCACACTCAGCCCCGCTGGCGCGTTAAGGGGCGTGACGTCGCCGCCAGACCTGATTAAGGCTGCCTGCATGACCACGCCTCCTCCCGACAAGATTCAGCTGCGCCACCGGATGCGCACCATCCGCGCCGAAGCCGCAGCGCGCGATCCGGACGCCGCGGAGAAAATCGCAGACTTGTTTCCGATGAAGCTGCTGGAACGCTACGGACCAGTCGTGTCGGGCTATGTCCCGATCAATGAGGAACTCGATCCGATGCCGCTGATGAAGCGGCTGGCCGACGCCGGGGCTGAATTGTGCCTGCCGCGCATGCTGCCTGAAGGCGGCATTTCCTGGCGCCTGTGGAGCTTCGGAGAACCGCTCGAACGCCGCCCCTTCGGCCTTAGCGAACCGGTGGAGGACGCCCCGGAAGCGCACCCAACCCTGATCCTGACGCCGCTTCTTGCGTTTGACGCAAAAGGCAATCGCCTTGGCTATGGTAAAGGCCACTACGATCTCGCGCTGCAATCGTTAAGATCCGGGGGACGGGCCTTTGCCTGCGCCGTGGCGTATGCCGCTCAACAGATTGACGACGTTCCAGCAGAACCTCACGATCAGCCACTCGACTGGGCAATAACGCCGGCCGGCTCGATCCCCCTGTTCATGATGCGCAACATGGCTGCTTTGAAACAAGGTTAATGGCCTGTTTCTTGCGATGGTCCGAAATGAGATCGGACCATTGAATGGCAACAGACACTACAGATCACAGCCTGAAGAAATACTTGCAGGACTGGCAACCGGGCTCCGTCGTTATCGTGGCGGTGCTGGTGTTTGCCTTGTGCGTGGCCCTTTATGCCGCTGTGCAGGCCCCTCGTCATGCGCAGCCGGTCCCGGAGACGAAGTCCTCCGCACCACTGGTCGCAGACATGTCGCCTGTGGTTCCATGGAATCCAGTGCGCACGGTTAATCCCGTCCCGAAAGTTCCGGAACACCGGGAAGGCCCCTACACGCTGAAACCGGATGCTCCGATGCTGGAATCGGGTGGCGCCTTTGTTTCGGTACTTGGAGATGGCCTCTCGCCGGAACGGTTCTACATATCCAAGCACAGCAACGACAAAGGCTTTCAGGGCGGCGACTGGGTTCCGGAAAACGTCAAAACCAGCCCGGACGGCCTGAGGCTGGATGTAACGCCCACAGGCAACCCGAAGAAGCCGTATGCGCTGGCTGAAGTCCAGGTTATCGGCACCTATGGCTACGGCCGGTACGAAACCATCATGCGCCCGGCGAAAGGCTCCGGCCTGGTTTCGGCCTTCTTCACCTATACGGGGCCCTATTTCGGTAAACCGCACGACGAAATCGATATTGAGTTCGTCGGCAAGGACACAAGCATTGTTGAGCTGAACTATTTCCACAACGGCAAGACCGGTAGCAGTGCGCGCATCAAGCTCCCCTTTGATGCGTCAGAGGAAGACCACCTCTATGCGTTCGACTGGAAGCCGGAAGGCATCAGCTGGTATGTCGACGGCAAGCTGATCTACCAGACGCCTGAAAATGACCCCTTCATCCCGGACAATCCAGGCCGCCTCGTGATCAGCAACTGGACCGGAAAGAAAGAGCTGCGCCAATGGCACGGTGATCCGGATTTCGGAAACCGTGGGTCCGCTTACTATTCCTGCCTCTCATTTACCCCACTGGGCGAGAATACACGCCGGTGTTCAGACGTCTTCAGAGAAGGCGCCCAATTCCCCGCACCGCTCGAGTGATAAGGCTTATCCGGCGCATCAACACAAAAGCGGCGCTATCCCCACCGGAACAGCGCCGCTTGATCTGAATGCGCGTTTACACCCGGACTATTCGTCGACGACCTGCGAACGGGCTTCCGGAATAAGGACGGCCATCTGCTCGCGAATTTCAGCATCGCTCGTGCCGGTCTCGGCCTTGTCGAGGTCTGCGCGCACCTTCCGGAACACGTCCTCGTCGCCAGCCTCTTCGAGGTCCGACAGGACCACGGTTTTCGCATAGGCTTCGGCGTCGTCTTCGCCCATGCCCATGATACCGGCTGCCCACAAGCCCAAAAGCTTGTTGCGGCGGTTCATGACCTTGAACTGTTGCTCCTCGGTGAGCGCAAACCGCGCTTCTTCCGCGCGCTCCCGATCGTTGAATGTGCTCATCTCAGGACCTTTCACATAAGTAGACCTTGGCGGCATATAGAGTCCCCGGCAAGGTGTGTGCAATAATTGTTTCCCGCGACGGATTGGCGTAACAGGAGCCGCTAGCGGAGGGGCTGCGGCGATTCCTGCCAGATGAAGCCGTCCCGGTCCCCATTCAGGGACCCATGAAAGGGGTTTATCCATGAACAAACGACGTGTCGTTTATGAAGGCAAGGCCAAGATCCTTTATGAGGGTCCGGAGCCGGGCACCCTCATTCAGTATTTCAAGGATGATACAACTGCCTTTGATGCCCAAAAACGCGCCGTGCTGGATGGCAAAGGCGTCCTGAATAACCGCATCAGCGAATTCATGATGACCCGCCTGGCCGGCGTCGGCATCCCGACCCACTTCATCCGCCGCCTCAATATGCGTGAGCAGCTGATCAAGAAGGTTGAGATCATTCCGCTGGAAGTCGTTGTGCGAAACGTTGCCGCCGGCTCGTTGGCCAAGCGCCTCGGGATCGAAGAAGGCCAGGTCCTGCCGCGCCCGATCGTTGAGTTCTACTACAAAGACGACGCCCTGCATGATCCGCTGGTGACGGAAGAACATATCGCCGCTTTTGGCTGGGCCGGCCCCCAGGAGTATGACGACCTCATCTCGCTGGCCCTGCGTGTGAATGATTTCATGTCAGGCCTGTTCGCCGCCGTCGGCATCCGCCTGATCGACTTCAAGCTGGAGTTCGGACGTTATTTCGAAGGCGATGCCGAGATTCCGCGGATTCTGCTGGCCGATGAGATCAGCCCGGACTCCTGCCGCCTGTGGGATTTCGAAACCGGCGACAAGCTGGACAAGGACCGCTTCCGCCGCGATCTGGGCGGGGTGACGGAAGCCTATGCCGAAGTGGCCCGGCGGCTCGGGATCATCAAGGAATCCGGTGAAACAGACAATGTCGTCAGCTTCAACAGCGGCAAGTGAATCAAGCCGCTCCGATACTGCTGAGAATGTTCCAATAGACGGGCAATTGCGCTAGATGAAGCGCGACTCGTACCCCCGCCAGGAGATCACCGGATGAAAGCCATCGTGCATGTTGCCCTCAAGAACGGCGTACTCGACCCGCAGGGCAAAGCGGTTGCCGACACGCTGGCGCGCATGGGCTATAAGGAAGTCGAAAGCGCACGTATCGGCAAGGTGATCGAGCTCGACCTGGAAGACGGCCTCAGCGAAGCGGATGCCAATGCCCGCGTCAAAGAGATGTGCGAGAAGCTACTCGCCAACACGGTTATCGAAAGCTACCGCATCGACCTGCAGGCCTAGGTCAGTCTTCGGCCGTTCGCACGTAGCGCCCGACAAACCAGTCCGACCATTCTCCGGTCTCAGGATCCTGTTGCCGGAAATGCTGGGTGACGGACCCATCCGCATTGGCGGTCCACTCTCCGGTGAACGGGGCAGGAGCGGCCCCGCGATTTCGGATTTCCCCTTCCAGGTACATGGATCCGGTCTCGGTCAGGCCGCCGGCATAGTCGATGACACCTGCTGCGCTGACCCAGACCTGCCGCCATTTCCCGATGCCCGGATCGTAGAAATTGTAGCTCTGCCCGGTTCCGCCTGCCGTATTGGTCCAGCGTTCGATCAGAAGACATCCACTTTCTGCCGGCTGGATCGAATTTGTACCGGCGAGATTGCCCGCCAGATCATAAACGCTCCACTCCCCGATCCAGAAATCAAACTCATGATAGACCGGCGCATCGCAGGGGCCGGGAGAGGCGGCGACAGGCGCTTCGGCTTCGGCTTCGGCTTGAGGACTGCTCACGCAAGCGGTCAGGCAAAGAGCAGCTGCGGCAAACGGCACAGTGTTCATCAGGGTTTCCTCCGGCGTTTTCCGTCAGAAAGCCTCACTCGATACCTGAAAGCAAATCACCTTTGACCACCGGGCATTAACGCCCGGCCAGTCAAATCAACTGCGAAGCTCGGAACTTAACGACCGCCGATTGGTCGGTCTTCGAACAGGAATGCCGGAGATTCCGGGGAAGACTGGTCCAGAACCGGGTCACACACGGCAGGTGTCCGGACAGATTCGCGCGAAACGCGCTCGTACAGATCATCCCAGCGCCGGCCAGCAACATCAGCGCTGAACATCTTTTCGGCTGTGTACCGCGCGTCGGCCCGCATCGCAGCCAAAGCCTCCGGCTTCCCGATCAGCGGTTTGAGGTATTCGAGCGCCTCGTCAGCAAGCATTTCGATCGTATCGTGGTAGATTTGCGTATAAGCCTCGGTGTGGCGCTCGGTCTTGTCCGGGCGGATCCATTCACCAAGCTCATCCTGCTCAAGGCGAAGCAGGTAACCGTTCCGTCCGTGATAGATCACTTCCGGCAGCGCGCAGACGCTGGTGCCAATCACTGGCGTGTACTCCGCCATGGATTCGATGGCAGAGAACCCGAACGTATCCTCAAAAGTCGGCAAGAGCGTGAAGTGCGATCTGCCCATCAGCTCCCGGGCTTTCTCGTTCGGCAGGCCCGGTTCGTGATTGACGTTGGGAAGTTCCAGGAGATCCAGATACTTCTTCAGGAAGTCCGGATCCGTAGGATCGCTCCATACGTCTTTCCCTGCTTTCAGGGAGGAAACGATATTCACCTCGATCGGAAGACCCTGCTCGATCGCCTTTTCGGCGATCCGCACGGCAACGCATCCGCCTTTGCGCACAAAGTGGCCGCCGACGAATGTCAGCACCAGCTTGGACGCATCGTCTCCTTTGAGCCGGTCGCCTTCCTGGCCAAGTTCAACATTCGGATGCTGAACCATCATCTTGGCCTTGATCACGTCATAGGCGGGCGTGCCTTCGTGCATTGCGAGCGCCGTCCGTTTCGCGAAGTGAGACATACCGACAAGGCGGCGGCACCGGTTACTTGTAATCTCGTTCAGCATCATGCGCGTGAGAATGGCATCCTCGGCGAGACCGAACTTGCGCGGAATGTGGCTTTCAAACGAACAGATCATTTTCCGCGCGCCGAATGGAATCCGGTTCACGACGTGAACAAAGTCAGATCCATCGCAAGGCGGCATCAGGGTGAAGCCGTCCAGCTTCGACTGGAGCTTGTTGAATGGGACAAACCAGCGGCGGCGTACGTCGTGCCGCGAATGCCTCGGGCTCGAGAATGCCGTAGGGTATCTGTCCCGCAAGACAGATACTCGAACAGGTTTGTTTTCGGTCAGCGCTTCGCCCATGACCACCCCCAGTTAAAATTCAGGTCAGAGTTCCTGTGACCAATCACTCATTGTATAGGCAAGAAACGTGACAATTTAAACGTAAAGCTGCGAAACGAGGGAATTGGACCGAAAAATCACCAGAAAAACAGTATAAAATTGGTAAGTGAATACTCACTTGCGCAATTTTTGCGCTTATGCTAACCGAAGAGGCGAATTCGGAGTCTCCTATGACAAGAAATACAACAGCGTCCAAGCCCCCCGCCAAAAAGCCGCGTGCCAGAAATGCACGCCCAAAAATTGAGCGTGCCGCATTGAAACTGTTTGTCCACGAAGGCGTCGATGCCGCCACAACCCGTGAGATCGCGGAAAAAGCGGGCGTGTCTGAAGGTGCCCTCTACCGGCACTACAAAGGCAAAGACCAACTGGCGCTCAGCCTGTTCATGGAAACGCATAACCGTCTGGGCCAGATGATGCAGGAGGCCCTTTCCGGCGACGGCACTCTGGAAGATAAAGTCCACGCAGCCGTCAAAGCCTATTGTGAACTGGCAGACGAGGACTTCCTCCTCTTTTCCTTTCATCTTGTTTCGCTGAACCGCTACCTGCCCTACGACAAGCGGCGCGAGGATGACCCGGTCTCGATCACGGAGCGGATCATCGAAAGCCTGATGGAAGCGGACGTCATTCCGAAAGGCGACCCAGCATTGAAAGCGGCAATGACACTCGGCATCGTCATGCAGGCCGGACAGAACAAGATCTACAATCGCCTGCCTGGTCCATTGAGTCAACATGCCGACGCGATGGCCCGGGCGGTCGTTGCCGTACTCAAAGCTGACTGAACGTTCTCATAGACCAGGACAAAAGGAGCCCGCCATGCGCGCCGCCTTGTTTACATCTGTCTACTACATCCTCTCCGTCTTCTACGTGCTTGCCTCGGTGCCGTTTCTCATTCTGCCGGGGCATACGCCGGTCAGGGCCATCATCCGCAGCTATACGCGGGCGATGAACCTCAACCTTCGCCTGGTTGCAGGCATCCGCAAGGAAGTGCGTGGCCGGAGCAGGATTCCCGAAGGCGCGTTCGTTCTCGCCTCAAAGCATCAGAGCTGGGGCGACGGATATCTCGTCTATCCGGAGGTCGACAATCTCTCCTTTGTCACCGGCGACCATCTTGAGAAATTCCCGCTCGTGGGTGGAATCCTGCGCAAGCTGGGCGCAATTGTCATCGACACATGCGGCGGCGGCGAGCGCAAAGCGGCTTCGCTCCGTGAAGGTATGGAGCGCGCGAAGCAGGATGGCCGGCGCATCCTGATCTACCCGGAAGGCCACCTCGCACCTGTCGATTTTCATTTCCGCTACAAGCCTGGCGTCTGGCACATGGCGCAGGCCATGCAGGCCCCTGTCGTGCCGGTGGCCACGAATATCGGCCTCTACTGGCAACAACAGGAAAAGAAAAAGTATCCGGGCACGGCCATCATCGAATTCCTGGATCCCATTCCTTGGGACCTGCCAAAGGACGAGTTTCTTGCACGTCTGACTGAAGTAATCGAACAGCGCACGGCCGAGCTTGTCGCAGAGGGGCGCGGCACGCCAATAAAACCTGCCATGCTGATCCCCGACCCACCCAAAGGGATGGAAGCCAAGCCGACTCCGGAAAACCCGGCCGCGTACGCCAAGGCTTAGACTGAAACACCGCACCGTTCGGCGGTTACGCGAAATTCTTTCCTTTACTCGATGATCAATTATTGATATTCAATAATCGCTTAGGTGATCCCGGGGGCCAAAAACGGGATCTTACAAATGACTTTCAAACGGACTTTCCTGCCGGCGGCTGCCTGCGTTGCGATGGTCGGTCTTGCATCCGCTCTGCCCGCCTCAGCGGCGGAATGGGCTTCCTGGAAAGGCCAGGACGCGGCGGCACCTCTCGCGATCTACACGAATGGCACGGACGAAACCGGCGCCCTTCTGGTCTGCGATGGCCAGGGCATGCTGAAAGCCATGCTCTCACTGGAAGCAGCGTCTTTGCCGGAGCTGCTGGAACGCAATGCCAGCTACTCCCGCTCGACCAAGGCAAAGATCCAGGTCGGTGATGAAGCCGCAGCAGACGCAACCTTCCGCTACATCCCCGCAATCAAGTCGATTGAAACCAAGTCACACAATGTCGCTGCCCAGGTCTTCAATTCGGCCGTTCTGGGTCAGCCTCTCACCGTCGAGACCAAGCGTGAAGGCACGGTCGAATCGCAACTGCCTGCCCCGAACGACACGTTCAAAGCCTTCGCAAAGACCTGCGGCGCCCTGCGCAACGGTCAATAATCACGATTGAAAGCCGCCACTGGTAATTGCATGCTCCTTTCCAGAAAATGGAACGGAGCATGCCTATGGCTTTCAGAGCACCCGCAACTTTTGCGATCATAATCACCCTGGTTCTGGCAGGCGCCGCTCAGGCTGAATCTCCAGCCCCTCTGGCGTGGGTGCAAGATCCGGATTCCATCATCCGGGTGGATGACAGCGATGCCGGTAAAAGTGCCAACTTCTACAGCTTCTCCCGGCTGATCCATTCATCGGGAGGCAGCGGCCCGACTCTGATCTTCAATTGCCAGGCCATGTCGACGGGGCAGCATTCGCTCAATGCTGCGGTCCAGCTGGACCCGGACAATACATATGAAGAAAACCCGTCTGAACGCCTGCACCTGCTGAATGTCAGTGTCACCCTGACAATCGATGGCTCGAGAAAGTCGGAACGGTTCAAATACCACCCCGCATCATCGAAGATCATTCCGTACAACAAGGCCGTCGCCAAACAGCTCTACAACGCCGTTGTGCAAGGCTCCGATGTTAGATTGAAAGTCAAAGGCAAGACCTATGACCTCGCCCTGCCCGGCAAGGATGCTGTCTTTGTCAGCTTCGCAAAAACCTGCCCAACGACAAATGGGGGGAAGTTCGATCCCTCAGTCGTGGAACAGGCCGGCGTGGTGGCAACCACGGACACAAATTGACTGTTAGTCAGCCGCAACCGGCACGATCGTCACGCTCTCGCCGCAGCCGCAGGCATCGGTCTGGTTCGGGTTGTTGAACACGAACTTCTCATGCAACGGGGTGACCTCGAAATCCACCTCGCTGCCGAGCAGGAAAAGGACGGCCTTGGCGTCGATCAGGATGGTAACGCCATTGTCCTCGACCACTTCATCCAGCGGTTCCGGCGCCATGGCGTAGTCCATGACGTATTCCATGCCGGCACAGCCGCCATTCTTCACGCCAACGCGCAGGTATCCTGCGCCGCGTTCTTCCATGATCTCCTTCACGCGCGCTGCCGCGGCGTCTGAGAGCTTTACAGGCTTGGGTCTGGGTCGTCTGGCCATGATGGAAAGATAGGGGCGCGGGCCCTTCCTTTCAATTAAAGCATGTTCAGCGCGAGGCGCGCTTCATCGGACATGCGGGACGGGTCCCAGGGCGGATCGAAGGTGAGCTGTACTTCCACATCCTTCACGCCCTCTACCGTACGGGCGGCGGTTTCGATCCAGCCCGGCATGTCACCGGCCACCGGACAGCCTGGCGCAGTCAGCGTCATTTCGATGTCGACCTTGCGGTCATCATCGATATCGACCTTGTAGATCAGGCCCAGTTCGTAGATGTCGACCGGGATTTCCGGGTCGAACACGGTCTTGAACGCGGCGATCAAATCGTCGGTGATCCGGTTCAGTTCGTCCTGCGGAATCGCTGAAGGTGCTGCAGTTTCAGCAGCAGCGTCCACATCGCGGGAAGTCATGTCATCGGCCATTGAGGCACCTATACCAGCATTTTCCGGGCCTTGGCGAGCGCCTCTATGAAGGCGTCGACTTCGGCCAGGGTGTTGTAGATGGCGAAGGATGCGCGGGCTGTCGAGGGGACGCCGAGGTGTTCCATCAGCGGCTGGGCGCAATGGTGCCCGGCCCGGATGGCAACGCCGTAGCGGTCCAAAATCTGAGCAATATCATGGGGATGCGCGCCTTCGAGGCTGAAAGTCAGCACGGCCCCCTTGCCCGGTGCTTCGCCATGAATCCGCAGGCCATTGATGCCGCGAAGCCCCTCTACGGCATGATCATACAGGATCATCTCATGATCATGCACGGCCTCGAATGGATGATTACGTATCCAATTGAGGGCTGCGCCAAGACCAATCGCTTCCAGGATCGGCGGGGTGCCAGCCTCGAATTTGTGCGGCGCGGTGTTGTAAGTGACGCGGTCGCGGGTGACGATCTCGATCATCTCGCCGCCGCCCTGATAGGGCCGTGCCCGATCCAGCGCTTCGGCGGTGCCGTAGAGCACCCCGATGCCCGTCGGCCCGTACAACTTGTGCCCGGTCATCACATACCAGTCGACGCCCAGCGCCTGCACATCCACCGGAACGTGCACAGCCGCCTGGCTGCCATCGGCCAGCACCTGCGCGCCAGCGTCATGAGCGAGGCGCACAATGTCCGCCATGTCGGTCACCGTGCCCAGCACATTGGACATATGCGTCATGGCGACGAATTTCGTCTTCGGCCCGATGGAGGCGGCAAAGTCCGCCATGTCCAGCGAGCCATCTTCCGTCAGGCCGACCCAGCGCAGCACGGCGCCGTGGCGTTCGCGCAGGAAGTGCCAGGGGATGATGTTGGAGTGGTGCTCCATGATCGATAGCACGATCTCGTCGCCGGGCTGGATCTCACCCGCCAGCGCCGAGGCAACGAGGTTGATCCCCTCGGTGGAGCCCTTGGTGAAAATGATGTTCTCATGCGCCGGCGCGTTCAGATATTCCCGCGCCGCTTCCCGGGCTGCCTCATAGGCTTCGGTCGCCTCGTTCGACAGCGTGTGGATGCCGCGGTGCACATTGGCATAGGCCGTGCGCGACTGGTTCGCGACCGCGTCGATCACAGCGTTCGGCTTTTGCGCGCTCGCCGCATTGTCGAGATAGACCAGCGGATAGCCGTTCACTTCCCGCGACAGGATCGGGAACTCGGCCCGGATGGCGTCGATGTCCAATGCCCTGCTCATCGCGCCAGCCATGCCCGCGCCTGCTCCCGCAAGACGTCTTCCAGCTCGCCTGCCTCTTCCAGCGCTTCTGCAATGAAGGCTTCGGTCAACAGGGCGCGCGCCTCTTCCTCGGCGATGCCGCGCTGGCGCATGTAGAACATCTGGTTCGCATCAAGCGCACCGGACGTGTTGCCGTGCGCGCATTCCACATCGTCCGCATAGATTTCGAGTTCGGGCTTCGCAAAAACTTCGGCGCCTTCCTCCAGCAGCAGCGCATTGTGCTGCATGTCGGCGTCAGTCTTCTGGCCGACATTGCGGGGCACGAAGAACTTGCCCTGATAGACACCGCGTCCGCCATCCAGCACCGCGCCCTTGGTCAGCTGGCGCGTGACGCAGGCTGGCGCGCCGTGGCGCACTTTGGTCGTGATGTCGGAATGATGGCCAGCCGCGCAGAGATAGGCGGCGTTCAGCGTCGCCTTTGCGCCGGTCTCCTGATGGGTCACGCGGGTTTCCAGACGGCTGAGCTTGCTACCAAAGGCCAGCGTTGTCTGGCGATAGTCAGCGCCCTCGTCCAGCTGGACCGCTGCCGTCGCGGCCAGAACTTCGGCCTTGCCGGCCCGCTGGTAGACCGTGCGCGAAAACTCCGCGCCAGCCTGCAGCGAATACTCCATCAGCGACGCCGTAAAGCCTGCGCCGCCGAGATAGGATTCGCTGATTGCCAGTTTCGCACCGGGACGCAGGATGATCTGAACCCGCGCGAAGTTCGCTTCGCCAGAGCCGGAGAATCGGAAGTGAAGCCGCGGCAGGTCCTGCCCCCTGACCTCGATCATCAGCGTGCCCGGCTTGGTCTTGCCGCCCGCCAGCGCCGCAGCGAGGGCGCCCAGCGGCATGTCTTCCGAGGCCCCGAAAGCCTGTGCTTCCGGTTTGGCCAGAACGCGTATGCCTTCCGGCAACTCTTCTGGCCAGGTGAACCCGGTGGGCGTGAAGCTGAACACCAGCGCGCCTTCAGTCGGCAGCGGGTCTTCGGAGGTGCCTGGGTCTGACGGGCTTTCGATAACGGGAAGCGCCGCCTTGAAATCAGTCCAGTGCCAGCCTTCGACGCGGCGATGCGGCAGGCCGCCCTTGGCAAAGGCTTCGAAGGCCCGCTCGCGGCGCGCATCTTCCGGCAGCATGCCGTAGCGCGCGATGAGCTCCAGCTCAGCCGCGTTGGGATTGGCAATCAGGTCGCGCAGCGCGGTGGTCACACCGCTTCTCCCAGAACGCCGTCATAGCCTTCGGCTTCGAGGCGGTGGGCCAGGTCCGGGCCACCGGTCTTCACGATGCGGCCAGCCGCCAGCACATGCACCTTATCCGGTTTGATATAGTCCAGCAGGCGCTGATAGTGCGTGATGACCAGCATGCCGCGGTCGGGGCTGCGCATCGCGTTGACACCTTCAGCCACGGTTTTCAGCGCGTCGATGTCGAGGCCGGAATCGGTCTCATCGAGGATCAGGAAGGACGGTTCCAGCATCATCATCTGATAGATTTCGAGCCGCTTCTTCTCACCGCCGGAGAAGCCAACATTCACCGGGCGTTTCAGCATTTCGGCATCGAGCTTCAGCTGCTTGGCGATCTCGCGGGACTTCTTGATGAAATCCGGCGCGGAAATCTCGTCCTCGCCGCGCAGTTTGCGCTGGGAGTTCATGGCCGTGCGCACAAAGGTCATCACCGGCACGCCGGGAATCTCGACCGGATACTGGAAGGACAGGAACATGCCTTTCGCGGCGCGCTCTTCCGGGTCCATCTCCAGGATGTCTTCGCCGTTCAGCGTGGCGCTGCCGCCGGTCACCTCGTAGCCGCTGCGGCCGGTGAGCACATAGGACAGGGTCGACTTGCCGGCGCCGTTCGGACCCATGATGGCGTGCACCTCACCGGCGGGCACCTCAAGGGTCAGCCCGTTGATGATCTGCTTGGCGTCTTCGGCCTCGCCCACGGTGGCGGTCAGGTTCTCAATCTTCAACATGGGGCCGATGTAGGGCCGACCGGGCCTCAGGGAAAGCCCTTAGGTCAGGAATGGGGGCTATTCTGAGGGGTTAGAAACGCAGAATTTTCAGTACGCATTCGGCTCAATGGCCAGTTTGGGACGATTGGCCCACTAATCCATGTATTTCGACATCTTGCTTCCGTACCAAATCAAATGGCTAAAACAGCAAGGAAAGAAAAACAGGAAGGCCCATCCGAACCCGATGCCAATTTTCTCAAGCAGCGCCATCAGGACAACGCTCGGCACCATGTACAGGAAGCCCAAGGCGAAAAAGTATTTGAACACAAACGCCGAAGCGGCGGCATTCAGCGGGTAGCCTCTGAAACCAATTGGCCCTTTGGAAAATCGCGGCTCTTCCGCTCGACCAGCCGTCGCATAATGATAAGTCCGCTTTTCCTGCTGCTTACCCAACACTACCCTCAAGGCTCACTTCCAGCAGCTTCTGGGCTTCCACGGCGAACTCCATCGGCAGTTCCTGCAGGACTTCGCGGACGAAGCCGTTGACCAGGAGGGCCACGGCCTGCTCCTCGCCGAGGCCGCGCTGGCGGGCGTAGAAGAGCTGGTCTTCGGAGAGCTTGGTGGTCGTCGCCTCATGTTCCAGCTGCGCGTCGGCGCGGCGGTTCTCGACATAAGGCACGGTATGGGAGCCGCAGCGTCCGCCGATCAGCAGGCTGTCGCACTGGGTGAAGTTGCGGGACTTCTCGGCGCGCTTGTTGATCGAGACGAGGCCGCGATACGTGTTGTCTGACTTGCCGGCGCTAATGCCCTTGGAAATGATCCGGCTTTTCGTGCGCTTGCCGAGGTGGATCATCTTGGTGCCAGTGTCGGCCTGCTGGCGGCCATTGGTGACCGCGATGGAGTAGAACTCGCCCACGCTGTCATCGCCGCGCAGGATGCAGGACGGGTATTTCCAGGTGACGGCGGAGCCTGTCTCCACCTGCGTCCAGGAAATCTTGGAGCGCGCACCGCGGCAGTCGCCGCGCTTGGTCACGAAATTGTAGATACCGCCCTTGCCGTCTTCATCGCCGGGCCACCAGTTCTGGACGGTGGAGTATTTGATCTCGGCATCATCAAGGGCGACCAGTTCGACCACGGCGGCGTGGAGCTGGTTCTCATCTCGCATCGGCGCGGTGCAGCCTTCCAGATAGGAGACGTAAGCCCCCTCATCACAGACGATCAGCGTACGTTCAAACTGACCGGTATTCTCCGCATTCATGCGGAAATAGGTCGACAGCTCCATCGGACAGCGCACGCCCTTCGGCACATAGACGAACGTGCCATCCGAAAAGACCGCGCTGTTCAGTGTGGCGAAGTAATTGTCAGACTGCGGAACGACTGTGCCGAGGTATTTTTTTACCAGTTCGGGATGCTCGCGCACCGCTTCGGAGATCGACATGAAGATCACGCCCGCTTTCTCCAGTTCCTTGCGGAACGTGGTGGCGACGGAGACGGAGTCGAACACGGCATCGACGGCAACGCGCGGCGCCTCGCGGGCGGCGGCAGCCGTTTCCGCCGCGCCTTCCACGCCCAGCAGGACTTCCGCTTCGCGCAGCGGAATGCCGAGCTTTTCGTAGGTTTCGAGGATTTCCTTCGGAACGTCGTCAATCGACTCATACTTCGCGCCGCTCTTCGGGGCCGCGTAATAATAGTAATCCTGGTAGTTGATCGGTTCGTAGCGGACCTTGGCCCAGGTCGGCTCTTCCATGGTCAGCCAGCGGCGATAGGCGGCGAGGCGCCACTCCAGCAGCCACTCCGGCTCTTCCTTCTTGGCAGAGATGAAGCGGATCGTGTCTTCCGACAGACCCTTGGGCGAATACTCGGTCTCGATCGTGGTGGAGAAGCCGGCCGAATAATTCTCGGACTCGAGCGCCTTCGCGGCCTCGACCGTTTTCGCGTCGATGCCTTCCTTGACCGTCACTTCGGTGCAATCGTCTTCGTGTTCGTCCGTTCCGCCGCAGCAGTCCATTACGCTTTTTCCTTCGCGATGATGCGCCCGGCCGCCTTCAGCCACGCATCGGCGACGCCGTCAAAGTCCGACGGCAGTGTACTCCATCCAAAGCTGGTGCGTATCGCCGATTCTGCAAGGGTGTCGTCCGCGCCCATTGCCATTAGGACAAGGCTGCGCCTGACCTTGCCGGAGGAACAGGCCGAGCCCGCAGACACGCAGACACCGGCCAGATCCATGGCCATGACCTGAGTTTCGGCCGGGAAACCCGGTTTTGCGAAGTTCGAGACACCTGCAAGGCGCGGTGAGCCTTTGCCTGCAACAATCACGCCGCCTTCTGCTTCCAACCGCGCTTCCATGGCATCACGCAACGGGCCAAGGGCCTGGTATTTCGGCAGATCGCGCATCGCGGCTTCGACCGCTGCGCCGAACCCGGCAATCGCGGCGACGTTTTCCGTGCCCGAGCGCAGACCCCGCTCCTGCCCGCCGCCATACTGAACGGCCTTCAACGGTGCCCCGGCGCGGTGCCAGAGTGCGCCAGCACCCTGCGGTCCGCCGATCTTGTGAGCGCTCACCGCGAGGTAATCGACGCCGAGCAGGCCGACATTCACCGGCACTTTGCCGAGCCCCTGCACGGCGTCGCAGATGGTCAGTCCGCTGGCTTCGCGTATCAGCGCGGCCGCTTCTGCCACCGGCTGGAGGATGCCTGTCTCATTGTTCGCGAGCATCAGGCACAACACGGGCGTGCCTTTCGCGGCATGGTCCCATGACTTCAGACGGCTTGCGAGGTCTTCGAGGTCAACGGTCCCGGCGGAGGTGAGATAAGCCGTTTCCATGAGGACGCCGGAATGCGCCGCAGCCTTGCCAATGGCTTCATGCTCCAGCGCAGAAACGATCAGCGTGCACTTGCCTTCCAGGCCCGCCACCGCGCCATGCACGGCGAGGCTGTCGGATTCGGTGCCCCCGGAGGTGAAAACGATGTCTTCAGCCCGGCTTCCGATCGCGCCGCCGAGCGTGGTCCGCGCCCGCTCAACCACGCCTCGTGCGGCGCGCCCGGCCGTGTGCACGGAAGACGGATTTACCGCGCCCATGTCATAGACGGCCAGCATGGCCTCGCGCGCTTCGGGGCGCAGCGGGCTGGTCGCATTGTGGTCTGCATAGATCATGCGACCCATATAACCTTTCGGGCCTTCAGGTGCACCTGCAGAAAAATTTGCATTTCAGTCGCCGTTTGGCTTATCACCCGCCGCTTAACCCGAAATTCCGAGGATGCCATGGCAGAACTCATCATTCCGGGCCCTCAGGGCCGTATCGAAGCGCGTTACACAGAGCCGCCATATGACGGCGCCCCGATTGCGCTGATCCTTCATCCCCACCCGAAAGCCGGTGGCACGATGCAGGACCCGATCTCGATCATGCTGTACCAGATGTTCGAGAAGCATGGCTTCGGCGTCCTGCGCTACAATTCGCGCGGCGTCGGCCGCAGCCAGGGCCAGTACGACCAGGGCATCGGCGAGCTGGAAGACGCGGCCTATGTTCTTGATTACATTGAAAACATGGCGGAGAGCCCGCGCTATGTCTGGTGTGCTGGCTACTCTTTCGGTGCCTGGATCACGCTTCAGCTGCTGATGCGGCGCCCGGAAATCGATGGCTTCCTCGCCATTTCTCCGCCGGCCAACCACTATGACCTGTCCTTCCTGGCGCCGTGCCCGGCCTCTGGCCTGATCGTGTCCGGCGACAGCGATGCGGTTTCTTCCCCGGAAGACGTGGAGCGCGCGCTCACCAAGGTTCGCGTCCAGAAGGGCGAGGAAATCGAGCGCACCACGGTCAAAGGGGCAAACCACTTCTATCAGGACCGCCGCGATGAGCTGATCGGCACCTGCGAAGAATACCTCCTCCGGCGCCTTGCTGCCGCCGAGGAAAAACTGCGCCTCGAAGCTGAAGGCGACTAAGCCAGCAGTCTTCCGCCCGTCATTGGTTCCGGCACGCCTGTCGTGCCGGGCCAGCTGATGGGCAGGCCACGGGCCGTGCGCGCGGCGAGATAAGCAAAAGCTTCGGCTTCGATGCTGTCTCCGCGCCAGCCTGCATCTTCTGCGCTCAATACCGGACAAGGCAGGGCTCGTACCAACGCAGCCATCAGCGCCGGATTGTGCCGTCCACCGCCGCAGGCAATGACGCGTGATGGCACGTCCGGCAGCTGCGCTACACCCGCCGCAACGGCCCTTGCCGAAAACTCTGTCAGCGTTGCCGTCCCGTCTTCAAGCGACAGGCCTATGACCATGGCAGCCGAGAAATCATAGCGGTCCAGCGATTTGGGCGGCGCCTCGCTGAACCAGTCATGCTGCAGCAACTGCGCCAGCAGCGCCTCATCCGCCGCGCCCGCTTTTGCGAGGCTTCCGCCGAAGTCGTGCGTACCGTGGCCGTGGCTCTCAACCCATTCATCTATGGGGCCATTGGCTGGTCCTGTATCGAAGGCCACCAGCGTCCCATCCGCCAGTTTTGCGGTGATGTTGGCGACACCGCCGAGGTTCAGCACACAGGCTGCCCCGTCTCCGAGCCGCTGCATCAGCGCCGAATGATAAGCGGGCGCAAGCGGCGCGCCCTGACCACCGGAGGCGACGTCAGCCGTGCGGAAATCACAGGCCAGCGGAACGCCCAGCGCCCCCCGCATGGCCGGGGCGTCAATCAGCTGGAGCGTTGCGCCGGGCTTTCCCGGCACGGGGCGCCGGTGCAGCACGGTCTGGCCATGCACACCCGCCAGGACCGGCGCGGGACCGGACCAGCCTGAAAGCAATTGCTGAAGCGTTTCCGCATGCGTCTGCGTGACGACCGCCCTTGCCGCCTCGAATGCCGCTTCCGGCTGCGGCCCGGACCAGTTCCACGCTCGCGCAGCGTCCGTTGCGGCTTGAAGGATCCGGCGCTCTTCCGGCGAATATTTGCGCTCTGCCGTGGCGCCGAATTCGAACACCTGCTCGCCGTCGGTCAGGATCAGGGCGGCATCCACAGCGTCCAGGGAGGTGCCAGACATGAAGCCAGCCACCCAAATCGGCCCAGAATCTGAAATCGCAGTGTTCAAGCGGCTCCCTTTCCGTGCTACGCGCCCTGCCTTCACGGAGACACGAGAAGATGAGCGAATACAAGTCGGAATTCCTGAAGACGCTGCAGACGCGCGGCTTCATCAAGCAGGTCACCCATGAGGCCGAGCTTGACGCCTATTGCCAGGCGGGTGTCCCGATTGCGTATATCGGCTTCGACGCGACGGCGGACAGCCTGCACGTCGGATCGCTCCTTCAGATCATGATGCTTCGGCACCTCCAGAAAGCTGGCGGCAAGCCGATCGTGCTGATGGGCGGCGGCACCACGAAAGTGGGCGACCCGACCGACAAGGAAAAGTCCCGCCCCCTGCTGACCAATGAGCAGATCGAGGCGAACATCGCCGGCATCAAGAAGGCGTTTGAACCATTCCTGACCTTCGGCGACGGCCCGACCGACGCCATCATGGTCAATAATGACGACTGGCTGAGCAAGCTCGGCTACATCGAACTGCTCCGCGAAGTGGGCGTGCATTTCACGATCAATACGATGGTGAAGCAGGACACGGTCGCCCGGCGCCTGGCCAATGAGCAGCCCTACACCTTCCTCGAATTCAACTACCTGCTGATGCAGTCCTACGACTTCCTCGAACTGTTCCAGCGTCAGAATTGCCGTATTCAGCTCGGCGGGTCTGACCAGTGGGGCAATATCGTCGGCGGGGTGGACCTGGTGCACAAGGCCGCTGGCGGCGACGTGTTCGGCATCACCGCGCACCTCATCACCACCGCTTCCGGCGGCAAAATGGGCAAGACGGCCGATGGCGCGGTCTGGCTGAATGCGGACCGCAAGAGCCCCTACGAATACTGGCAGTTCTGGCGCAACACAGAAGATGCCGATGTTGGCCGCTTCCTGCGCCTGTTCACCGAATTGCCGCTGGACGAGATCGAAGCGCTTGAGAAACTCGACGGCGCCAAGATCAACAAGGCCAAGATCGCGCTCGCCAACGCGGCAACGACGATGCTGCACGGAGAAGCAGCGGCGAAGGAATCCGAGGCAGCAGCGTCCGCCGTGTTTGCAGGCGGCGGGACAGCCGCGGCCCTGCCGACTGTTGAAATTCCGTCTGCGGAGCTCTTCACCGATTATCTGGTCGCTGCTGCCTTTACGGCTGCAGGCCTGACCGAAAGTAATGGCGAAGCGCGCCGCCTGATCAAGCAGGGCGCCGCGAAGGTCAATGACCAGCAGGTCAAGGACCAGAACGCGACACTGGCGGAAACGGATGTGGTCGACGGCAGCATCAAACTGTCGGCGGGCAAGAAACGCCATGCGCTGGTGAAGCCGGTCTGAGCCTAGAACTCTTCGTCCGGAATGGGCGGAAGTTCTGACGGGATCGGCTCATCCGGCGGGCGCGGCTTGGCTTCCGGGATACGTGTATCCGACGGGTTTTCGAAGATCCGGCGGATCACGCCCGGCGCCAGGGCTGAAAGCGGATTCACAGAGACGTTGGCTTTCTCCATCGTCCCCCGGATCGCATAGGTGAGGGAGAAGACGCCCTCACCATCCCGGCCGACGACCAGGTCGCCAAGGATCGGAATTGTTCCGAGAGCGGAGTTCATACCGAAGCTTGGCACCAGCACGCCATCGAACTCAATCTTGCTGCTCTTGGAATCGTAATAGCCATTCGTGGTCAGACCAAGGGCTGGCCCCTGCGCCTTGGCGCCGGTCACCACATAGCGCTCTCCCGCGATGGTTAGAGGAATATCGAGCCGGGAAAACAGCACCCCTTCCCCGCCCAGCGTATCCGCCAGCCCGCGAAGAGATGCGAGCGACAGGATTTGCGTCAGGAATGGCGCGTTGATCATGCGGGTGTTCGTGATGGAGATGTCGAATTTCGACGGCTGGTCGCCATTCGCCAGCGTGCCGTCCAATTCAAGCTGGCCGCCTTCGAGATAGTCGATCCCGAGAAACGCACTCGCAATGAAGCCGGCATCCCCGCTGGATACGTGGATTGTCGCCGCCTGGCCGCCATTTGTGTCAAAGCGCGCCTCAAAGGGTGACCCGTCCGCGGCAAGCCCTGTCGCCATGAACGTGTCGATTCCGGCCGCGCCGGACGCCATGGAGAATTTTGCCTCAGTCATATCAAGACCAGGCCGAAGCGTGAGTGTGTCGACATTCGCGGTGACGCGCAGCGGGGTGTTCGTCCCGGCATCGTCGGCCTCTCCGATCACTCCGACACCCGGCATCGCACCGGAGAGGTCGAGATAGGTCCCGGTCAGGCCGAGGTTCAGCGCACCATCCTTGCGGGTAACCGTACCGCCGACATCAGCCTTGTTCTTCAAATAGGCGCGGCGGAGCGTGGCAGAGACAAGCTTGGAGTCTCCGCCCAATGTGAAGTCGCCATCAAGATACGCATCGTCGGCGTGGAACACGACTGTCGCCGTATAGCCGTCCTTCAGTCCCTGATAATGCACCGACGCCTTGGCTTCCTTGTCGCGCGCCTTCACCCATCCGATCTCTGACAGATCCAGCCGGGACTCTGTCAGATCGAGCGCCGTATCTGCAACGATACTGGAGCCTTCGCCAATTTCCGCCTGCACCTCGATCGGGATTTCACCTGATAGGTAAGCCCGGCCGAGCACACCGAACTCATTCAGGAAGTCAGGTGTGACAATGCTGGACGCCGACAGCAACGAAGGCTGGTCGCCATCATTAAACGCATCGCGCCAGGTGAACTGCACCGGTGAGGGCCCAAGGTCGCCGAACCCCGAAATGGTCATGCCATCCTGATCGACATTCACTTTGGCAGAGCCGTCGGTGAGATCAAATCCGAGGGCTGCATCCTTGAGACCTGCGTCCTTCACCGAACCTATCGCCGTGAACCTTATGTCCTCATACGGAACATCATCCAGCGCAGGACGGAACATCTCGAAGGTCATCTCGCCATTGCCGGACAGGCGCTCCGGATCGAAATCGATCTTTAGGCGCGAGTCGACCAGCATCTTCATGACCAGAGAAATGGGGCCGTGGCCTCGCGCAAAGACACGGAAGTCGCCGCCATGGTCATTGAAGGCCGGCATGACAAATGCGCCTTCATCCAGATCCCAGCCGCCATACTCGCCGGAGTCGAGCGTCACACGGAAAGAGTTGCCGGTCAGACGGCCTTTTCCGAGTCCTCTCTCAACCGGCGGCAGATCAGACAGGAACTTCACCCAGGCATCCTCTGCCACGAAGGTGAGCTCCAGATCGCTGTCGCGCAGGTATCCATCTTCACCAAAGCTGTCGCGCTTCAGATCGATATGCCCTTTGACATCCCGGATCGCGCCGGCCTCGATATTATCGCGCGCAAAATTCCGCCCGCCTGTGCCGAGACCGACGGGCCAGAAGGCCATCACCGTATCCTTGGTCACGTCCCCGCTCGTCTCAAGGGAAATGCTTCCGAGGATGGGCGGTTCGCCGTCCTGCTTGTCCGGCGTCAGGCCGATACTGCCGGTCAAATGGAAGCCAGCATCCGCCTCCATGAACTTGAGGTCCAGATCGTCGATCTGCCGCGCATTCACGCTTAGCAGTCCTGCGCCCTCGACACCGGTCAGCGTGACGGGCCTTTCGAAGACGGGGGTGAAGTCGAGTGTCAGACTGTCGCTTTTCAGCTCGAATTCATGGGCCGCCTGCCCTTCCAGAATGTTTTTCAGCGTCAGGATCGCCTCACCGCTGGCCGGCCCGACCTTGTCGCCCGTGACATCGATCCGCATCGTGTCGTCATTCGCGAGATAGGTCGCCGTGACGTCGAGGCCTTTTACGTCAACACCTCCAGCGAACGGAACGCGGCCTTCTCCCATTTCAGAGTGGAAGGCGACCTCGCCAATCCCGGTCGATGTTGCAAAATCGAGCGTCGCGTCCGCGCTGGCAGGAAGCCCTTCAAACGCGTCGACTTCCGCACCGAACCGCGATGCAAGGTCTGCCAGCGGCCAATCGGCCACGGCGATCTCTGCATGCAGTCTGTCGTCCACCGTGTAAGACCGGATGGTCGCCGCCAGCCCGCCCGGCAATCCTTCACCCGCACCGCTGCCGGCGACACTGACCAGAATGCCGTCCGCTTCGCGGGAGATGCTCCCCTTGGCGTCGGTAATATCGAGCACCGGCTGCTGGTTGCTGTCTCGCAGGCGAAATTCGAAACCGGTAAAGCCGAGATATTCCAGCGCGTAATTCTGCTCGCCCTGCTTGAGCGCCTCCAGCACGGGCGGCAGCACTTCATTGGCACGCTGAAGCCATTCCTGCGGCGTTTCCGGCAATTTGCCTTCCGGAATCTCCGGCATGGGTTCCCCACCGACAAACCAGATCGACGGCGTTTCCTGATCGATGTTGACCCAGCCATCGACCAGATCGAGGCGCAGGACCTCGATATCCCCCAGAACCAGCGATGATCCGGACAGGACGATATTCGCGTGGCTGGCCTCGGCACTGAGGTTGCCTTTTGCATCCATCATCTGAAGGCGGGAACCGGAAATATGGAGCCGCTTGTCTTCGGCCGACCATTCGAGCTGGACGCCGCCCAAGCGGACCTCCCGGCCATCGCGCGCCTCTGTCATGGCCCGCTCGAGATCGTCCTGGAACATGGAAAGGTCCATGGGACCTGAATAGAGCCGGGCCGCGAGCAGACCTGCCGCAACAAGGACGAGCAGGATCATCCCGCCAAGTATTTCGAGAAAAATCAGTGAGGCGGTCTGGCGGACCAAGGGCGCGCTCCGTACAAGTCGGGTCCAGTCATACACGCCGTTCAGCGCTGTGTCTGATATAAGCAGGACAGCCGGAGCGCACCATAGGAGGATTACATGGCAATCGGACCCAAAGAAGGCGGACGTGCCCCAAATTTCAGCATGGATTCAACGCAAGGGCCGATAAAACTCGCCGATTACAAGGATCAGCTCCTCGTTCTCTACTTCTACCCGAGGGACGACACGCCCGGCTGCACGACCGAAGCGAAGGACTTCACGGCTCTGGCTGACGAGTTCGAAAAGGCCGGCGCCAAAATTGTGGGCGTATCGCGCGACACGATGGCAAAGCACGAGAAATTCGCGGCCAAACATGACCTTGGCGTCACGCTCGCATCGGATGAAGATGGCAAGGTCTGCGAGGCCTATGGCGTGTGGGTGGAAAAGAAAAACTACGGCAAGACCTATATGGGAATCGAGCGCTCAACCTTCCTCATCGGACCTGACAAAAAGGTAATACGAATCTGGAGAAAAGTGCGCGTGAAGGGACATGCCGAAGATGTACTCAATGTCATCAAATCAGACGCCTGAGTTCTGACCTTCTGCATGCATTTTTTCCATGTTTAACAAGCCTTTTACCCTCATGAGCGAAAATTTACACGAATTCTGTGCCCAAGGGGTTTCTTAGCGTATCGAAATCGGTATGTATTATCCCCAAGGGTTTGGGAAACTTGCTGTAGTGATTATTGCAGCAGGGGAGTGATTTTCCGGTTCTACGGGTGGCGTTAATGGCGAAGTGGAGCGCGAATCTGAAGGCGGCCTTCAATAAAGCCTTCCCTGAGCGTCAAATCTACCATCGCAGTGGCGGCACGGTCCGCTATATTTCTGTGTCTCCATGGCAGCAGGCAATATTTGCGGCCGGCATTGCCGCGCTGGCAGGCTGGACCATTTTTGCGACTGGTTCATTCGTGCTGAGCGGTGGCGGAAGTGCCCTGTCCGGAAACCCGGATGGCCGCGAACTCGCCAAATACGAACGCTGGGTGCAGGAGCTTCGCGCCAAGGACGCCCTGTCCCGGTCGCTGCTTGAAGAACGCACGGACGCTTTCCAGAAAGAGACCGTTGAGTGGGAAGAACGCCAGAAGGCGCTCGAAGACCTCTACAAACAGCTCAAGGGCGAGGATGATCTCGAAACCTCCTCCCTTAAGGGCGACGGCGCAGCCCTGCTGGTTCAGGCATCGATCGAAGAAGCTGACAGCCGCCAGTCGCGCGAACCGGTTCGGATTACCGCGCAATTCGAAACCGCCAGCTCACGTGGATCCGTCCGGTCGCTCAAGATGGATCAGGAGCGCATCCTCGACGAAGCCGAAGATATCGCGACGGAGCGCACGGAACGCGCACGCGGCATTCTCGCCCTGACATCGGTCGGGTCTGACCGCATCGTGGCCAGCAGCGAAACGGGCGGTCCGTTCATTTCGCTCGCCAATGCGACGTCCGGGCCCGACCTCAGCAGCCTTTCCCTGACCGACACCACCTTCTATTCCCGCCTGTCGCAAACACAGGCCCGGGTCGCGGAAATGCTCTACTATGAGGACATTGTGTCCTCTCTGCCGCTCGGCGTCCCTGTCGGGGTGCCATACAGGCTGACCAGTAATTACGGCGTTCGCGTCGATCCTTTCAAGAAACGCCCAGGCTGGCACAACGGCATCGACATGGCGGCTTACCATGCCGCTCCGATCGTCGCAGCCGGCCCTGGCGTTATCTCTTACGCAGGTCCCCGTTCGGGCTACGGGCGGCTTGTGGAAATCGACCATGGGCACGGCTTTAAGTCGCGCTATGGCCACCTCAGCGGAATTACGGTAAAAAAAGGCCAAACCGTGGAGGTCGGCGATCTTGTGGGCAAGATGGGTACAACCGGTCGTAGCACGGGGGACCACCTTCATTTCGAAGTCTGGTTTAACGGCAAACCTTATGATCCAATAAAATTCCTGAAAGCAGGCCGTCATGTTCACCAAGAGTAACAAACACAACGATACGCCGGCGGCACCTGAGCCGGCCAAGGTCCAACCCTCTGTCGATGCCATCCGCGGCGCCGCCTCGAAGCCGGCCGCCCGGGCTGCGTCCATCATTTGCGCAGACATGAAGATCAATGGCTCGGTGACGTCGGAAGGCGCACTGCAGATTGATGGTACCGTCGATGGCGACGTGGCTGCGACCGACATCACCATCGGCGCCTCCGGTCACATCACCGGCGAGGTCAAAGCCGAAGTCGTAAAAGTCAAAGGCCGCATCAAGGGCTCCATCCGCGCCCGCAAGGTCGAACTGGAAACCGGTGCACACGTGAAGGGCGACATCGTTCACTCTTCGCTGCAGATCCAGTCGAACGCCGTTTTCGAAGGCCAGGTCAAACACTCTGACGATCCGCTGAAGGATGCCGCCCCGCGCGCAGCTGCCAGCGATGCTCGTCCGGCCGCGTCCTCCTCGGCGCCGAGCGCGACTCCCAACGCCACAGGTGGCTTCGGCATTTCGCCAACCGCTTCCTGATCCAGGCTGCATTTGAATTGAAACGCCGGTATCGCGAGATGCCGGCGTTTTTTCTTGTGTTTCAAAGCCGCTGTCTCAGCCTGCAACCTTGCCCGGCCTCCCTTAGCTGATAGGGTCCGCCGCAATTGTGACAGCGGAGTATCTGATATGCGTGCGTGGTTGATTGCCCTCGGTCTGGCCTTGTCCATGGGACCGGCTTTCGCGGATGAAACGGTGAAACCGGAAACATCCGGATCTGCGGCCAGTGCAGCAGCGATCCCCGAAGCAAAATCCTTCTCTTCCGATCACACGTTCAAGCTCCGCGGCCAAACAATCAAATACACAACCATTGCCGGTGAGACCTATCTCCGGGACGAGAAAGACCAGCCGACCGCATCGATCTTCTCGGTTGCCTATCTCCGCGATGGCGTCAGCGATCCGACAACGCGGCCTGTGACATTCGTCTTCAATGGCGGGCCGGGCTCGGCGTCCCTGTGGCTGCACATGGGCGCTTTCGGCCCGAAACAGGTGATTACGCCATCGGACGCACGCGGTGTCGGCGCGCCGCCCTACACGATCCAGGACAATCAGAATTCACTCCTGGATGTCAGCGACCTCGTCTTCATCGACCCCGTCGGGACGGGCTACTCCCGCCCGCTCGGGGACACGGAAGGCAAGGAATTCTATGGCGTCAACGAGGACGCGGAGAGCATTGCCGAATTCGTCCGCGTCTGGCTGACGGAAAATGGCCGCTGGAACAGCCCGAAATTCCTGGCTGGCGAAAGCTATGGCACGACACGGGCCGCCGCCCTCACAGAGAAACTGCAGGGCGGTTGGAACGGGATCGGCCTGAACGGGGTCATCCTGATCTCGGCGATCCTGGACTTCCAGAATGCGCGTTTTGCGCCTGGCAATGACTCCCCCCATATCGCCTTCTTCCCGACCGAAGCCGCGATTGCCTGGTATCATGGCAAGGCAAACAAGGCGCGCTGGAACGATAATTTCGACGCATTTGTTGCCGACGCCCGCACCTATGCAACAGACACGCTGGCCCCGGCCCTGATCCGTGGTTCGACACTGACGGCCGAACAGAAAAGCGCCATTGCTGCCGACATGAGCGATTATCTCGGTGTCTCTGCGAAATGGATCGAACTGGCGAACCTGCGTGTGGACGCGACACGGTTCCGCAAGGAACTGTTGCGCAATGAAGGCTACACGGTTGGGCGGTTTGACGGCCGCTACAAAGGCATCGACAGTGAAGGCACGGCAGACGCGCCCGAGAACGATCCGTCCGGCTACGGAATGGACACGGCCTATGTCGCTGCGATCAATGACTACCTGACCCGTGAGCTGAAAGTGGACTTTACCCGCCCCTACAAAGTGCTGACAGGAGAGCCCGGTTCGCAATGGAACTGGAGCATGAACGAGCAGGGCTGGCCGGCCTATGTGAACGTCACGCCCTGGCTCGGCAAAGGCATGCGGGAAAATCCGGACCTGAAGGTTCTGCTGGCATCAGGCTGGTACGACCTGGCGACGCCATTCTTCGGCGCCGAAATGGCGATGTACCAGAATGGCGTCGTGCTCGACCGGGTCCAGTTCGATTACTACGACGCCGGGCACATGATGTATCTGAAGGAATCCGACGGGGCGAAGCTCTCCAACGATGTCCGCGGGTTTATTCAGGCCGGGCAATAATCCCGATCGGAATCAGGCACTTTTCCGGACGAGGGCCGTGTTCATGCGCGTGCCCTCGACCACAATGTCGTCTCCATTGTGAATGACCTCCGAGCCATCCACGGTCTCGGCGCCCCAGACCGTGTCGCCAATCTTCACGCGTCCCTGCCCGGCATTCGAAAAATCTGATGTGGCTACGCCGCGCTGCCCGATCAGGCTGTCCATGCGTTTGTTCAGCGTTGGATGCTCTGGCGTGGTTTTGCGCATGCCGGACAGCACGGTGCGGCCCAGAACGAAGAGAGCCACTGACGCCGCGCCGAAGAACAGAACCTGCCCCTGCCAATGGGTCAGACTGTCCGGCGCAAACGCGGCAAAGGCTGCGGTAAGCCAGGCTGCGATGGAGATCATCAGCAGGTCAAAGGTTCCGGTCATCATCTCGATGCCGAACAGCAGCAATCCAAGCGCCAGCCAGTGCCAGACGGTCAGGTGGGTGAACAGCTCTTCCAACATTATTTGCCTCCGAAATCAGATCGTCCGTCAGGTGCCCCGGATCAGTCCGGGGCACCTGAAACTGGTAGGCCTCAGCCTCGTGTCGGCGGCACGGCGCCGGACTGAACCTGAACGTCTTTGGCAGCACCGGTGAGGCCTTTGATGCCTTCAATAGCGCCGATGATGCTGGAGAACTCGGCCGGAATGATGACCGTCTTCTGCTGGTTGGACGTCGCGAGCTTACTGAAGGCTTCCACATAAGCCTGGCCGAGGAAGTAGTTGATCGCATTGACGTCACCGCGCGCGATCGCCTCAGACACCATTGCGGTCGCCTTGGCTTCAGCTTCGGCTTCACGTTCGCGAGCTTCAGCATCGCGGAAGGCTGCTTCGCGGCGGCCTTCGGCTTCGAGGATCTGCGCCTGTTTCTGGCCTTCGGCCTTCAGAATGGCCGACTGCTTGTCGCCTTCTGCCGTCAGGATTTCCGCACGCTTCAGACGCTCGGCCTTCATCTGGCGGGCCATGGCTTCGGTGATGTCCGCCGGCGGGCTGAGATCGGCAATCTCGATCCGCGTGACTTTCACGCCCCAGGGGTTCGTTGCGGCATCAATCACGCTGAGAAGGCGGGCGTTGATGTCATCGCGGTTTGACAGAACCTCGTCCAGGTCCATCGAGCCGACCACGGTACGGATATTGGTCAGCGAGAGATTCTGGATTGCGTGGTGGAGATTGTTGACCTCATAGGCCGCAGCCACGGGATCAATCACCTGAATGAAGACGATAGCATCGCAGGACACCATGGCGTTGTCCTTGGTGATGACTTCCTGCTGAGGCACATCGAGGACCGTCTCCATCATGTTCATCTTCCGGCCGACCCGGTCGATAAATGGCGTAATGACAGACAAACCGGGCGTCAGTGTCTTGGTGTAGCGCCCGAAACGTTCCACCGTGAAATTATACCCTTGGGGCACGAACTTGAATGCCGACACAAGCCCGGTGATCGCCACCACAAAGACGAGCACGATCACCACAAAATACGGATCCATTAGGTCCCTCTCCTCTGCTACACACAGTTTAAGTGGGGAGGGATTTGCCGTTTTTCAATAAAAATCGAACAAAATCGGCGTGCCTGTCCCCCAAGCACGCCGATCATGAACTGAAATGGTTAAAAGGCGTTACGCCAATTAAATCAAAGTTGTCCGAGCATGTAGTCTGCGCTGGAAACCTTGAACTCACCGCCCTGCTCGACATTGAGCTCGGAAACCACGCCGTCTTTCACGATCATGGAGTAACGCTGCGACCGCTGGCCCATGCCAAAGCCTGAGCCGTCCATCTCCAGGCCGAGGGCTTTCGCAAACGTGCCGTTGCCGTCAGCCAGCATGCGGACTTTGCCATCTGCGCCGGCACTCTTGCCCCAGGCGCCCATGACGAACACATCGTTGACCGAGGTGCAGACGACATCATCCACACCCTTGCCTTTCAGCTCGTCGAGCTTGTCGACAAAGCCGGGAAGGTGTTTTGCCGAACAGGTCGGGGTGAATGCGCCAGGCACGGCGAACAGGGCGACCGTTTTGCCGCCGAAGACGTCTGCCGTTGTGCATGGCGCCGGGCCATCTGCCGTCATTTCCATGAAAGTTGCGTCCGGAAGTTTATCACCGACCTTGATGCTCATCTGCTTTTCTCCCTGCAGGTTTGACCATGGAGATAGGCTGCCATGCGCTGCGAAGCAAGGATTCCCGCCCTTGCCAAAGCGGCCGGGATGGCTCAGCCTCAGCATTTAAGGAAGCCGCGCACAATGGACACAGACCTGACAGGCAAGCTCCTGATCGCCCTGCCCGGCATCGGCGATGCACGCTTTTCGCGTTCGGTCATTCTGGTCTGCGCCCACTCCCCGGAATTCGCGATGGGCATCGTGCTCAACAAGCCCATGGCGCATCTGCGCCTGCCGCAACTGTTCGAACAACTCGACGTGCCGATCGAAGCAGACGTGCCTGACACGTTCGTGCTGGATGGTGGCCCGGTCAGTTCAGACCGCGGTTTTGTGCTGCATACCGACGATGTCTACAATGAAGGCGCAAGCCTGCCGGTTGAAGGCGACATCTGCATGACCGCCACGCGGGACATCCTGCACGCCATGGGGTCTGCGCATCCGCCCCGGCGCAGTGTCCTGGCGCTTGGCTATTCCGGCTGGGGCGCCGGCCAGCTCGAAGCGGAACTGGCTGAAAATGCCTGGCTTGTTTGCGACATGGATCCGGAACTCATTTTCTCCAGCGCACATGAACGCAAATGGCGCCATGCGCTGGGCCGTCTGGGGATCGACAGTGGCAGGCTCCAGGTTGATCCGGGAAATGCCTGATCAGTAGCGCATGAAGCGAATGGCGGAATCGATGTCCATCGGCCGGGCAAACGCAAATCCCTGAACATGATCGAAGCCGAGTGCACGCAGCCGAGCAGCATCTTCTTTCTGCTCGACTCCTTCGGCTGTGCTGGTCATGCCCAGTCGGTTCGCCAGCAAGGTGATTGTAGAGAGGATCGTATCCGTCCGGTGCTGGCCCAGCCGTCGCGTCAGGCCGTGGTCGATCTTCAGGCTGTCCGCCGGCAGATCGGCCAGCCAGGCGAATGACGAATGCCCGGTGCCAAAATCGTCAAGAACCAGACCGGCGCCGACCGCCTTGAGCGCCAGAGCGGCTGACAAGGCATAATCGGCATCCCGCAGAGCCGCCTGTTCCGTCAGCTCAATCTTCAGAGACCTCTCCGGCAACTGGTAGCCATTCATCAGCGCCTCAATCAGTGCCGGAAGCGTACCGCGTGCCAGGTCCCGCGCAGTCAGGTTCACCTGCATGAACAGGTCGTCGCGGCCGGTGATGTCGCGCAGGCGGGCCAATGCCTCGGCAGAACGGATCAGCATGTTGGAGGCGAGCGCCTCATCTTCATAACGGCTTGGCGGTGACATCCGGTCACCATCGTCCCAACGGGCCAGCGCCTCGAAGCCTGCAACCTGACCATTTCGTAGTGACACGATGGGCTGGAAGACCGGCGCCAGGTCCGGACCGGGTTTCAGGTCCGAGGGATCGATTTCCTGCAGATCATCGCCCGTCAGCAGCATGCCGCGGGCTTCGGCATCACCGACAAATGCCCCGACGAGATGGAATCCAAGTCCGCTCGACAAACGCAGATTGCACCGGACGGGTCCATCGCCTGTGTCAAAGGTCCGCTCAAGCCGGCCGCGGCTGAGCCCTTCCAGCATCTGCTCAAGCGCATCTATCGACCAGTCCCCCGACAGTTCGGAATAGTCCGATCCACGCGGTACATCGATCACGAGCCGCCTGGCCGGAGCGTTCCAGTACCAGTTTCCCTGCGGGGTGATCTCGGAGGTGTGCGCCATGATGAGGGGAATCTAGCGCTGCGATGCCGGCCTGACGAGGGCGAAAAGTATGTGATCTTCCCGTTTTCCCGCGATCTCCAGATAATCGCGGGCATATCCTTCCCGTTCGAAGCCGACCTTCGCAAGGACTCTCTGAGACCGCTCATTGTTCGGCAGCGTGCCGGCCTCGATCCTCCAGAGGTCCAGAACCTGGAAAGCCCAGGCACACACAGTGCCGACCGCTTCCTGCATATAGCCCTGCCCTTCATAGGCCTCACCGATCCAATAGCCGATATTGGCTGCCTGAGCTGGCCAGCCCCGGACATTGGTCAACGACACCCCGCCCACGAGCCGGTTATCCTGCTGACGCCTTATGAGGAAGACATGCGCCCGGCCTTTGCGCCACCCGCTGTGCCAGGCTTTCAGGCGGCGTGCCCAATCTGACTTGCTGTGGACGTCCTGCGGCCAGTTCGGTTCCCACGGTTCAAGATGAGCGCGGCTACGATCCCGAATATCGGCCCACTCCGCGAAATCGGCCTTGAAAGGTGGCGCCAGAACCAGCCGCTCCGTCGTAACCAGGGTTTCGCGGAGAGGCGGTAGCATCTTACCGGCTCCGCCCGACATGCTGCTCAATGCGTGCGCGCACAGTGGCGATGGAAGCATCAGTCTGCTCAAAGACTTCTTCACGCTGGTAAAGCGCTTCGGCGCGGGCGGGCATCGAAGGCTTGCGCCCGGTTGCCTCTTCCACAGTCTCCGGGAACTTCGCTGCAGCGGCTGTCGCCAGCACGACTGTTTTCACATCCGCCTCCGGCAGGCTGCGCGCATGGAATGTACCAACAGCCGTATGCGGACAAATCTGCCATCCGGTCTCTGATTCGAACTGCTTCATTTCGCTCATCGTCTGATCATTGCTGACAGACGCCGCCGACAGGCCGGAGCATTTCAGGCGGGATACGGCTTCTGGCGGCAGCGGCGCCTCGCCGGACTGTTTGTAAGTGTCGTATGTCTTCCGGACGGCTGCCGCATCCCGCCCGGTCATCTCGAACAACAGGCGTTCGAAATTCGAAGGGACTGAAATGTCCATCGCCGGGCTGGGCGTTACCACCGCAGATGCGCGGGACATTACGCCCGTATTGAACAGGCGCGCCAGAGCATCATTCGCATTGACCGCGCAGACCGCTTCAAACCCACCACTCAGCAAACCGCAGCGGGCGGCAACATAGCCAGCAAGCGCATCGCCCATATTGCCGCTGGGAACAACGAAACGAAGCGCGCCGCCGAGCGCAGCCTGAACCGTCGCATAATAAACCGACTGCGCAGCAACCCGGGCCCAGTTGATGGAGTTCACACCGGAGAGGTTCACCTGGTCCACAAATTCCCGGTCTCCGAACATGTCCTTCACGATGGCCTGGCAATCATCGAAATCGCCATCGAGCGCGAGGTTGACGACATTGGCAGCCCCTGTCGTCGTCATGAACATGCGCTGCACCGGGGAGATGCGCCCATGCGGATGCAGGATCACAAGATCGGCGTGTTTCGCATCGGCAAATGCCGCCGCTGCAGCCCCGCCCGTATCGCCAGACGTGGCGCAGACAATCATCATGCGTTCACCGGACTTACCCAGCAGGTAATCATAGATCTGCGCGATGATCTGCATCGCGATGTCCTTGAATGCCAGTGTCGGGCCGTGGTGAAGTTCCATCAGCCAGGCGTCCTGCCGCCACTGCGTCAGCGGCGCGACGCACTGGTGCGAGAAGCTGCCATAGGCGCGCTCGCACAGCGGTTTCAGGTCCTCCAGGGGAATCGCGTCACCCGTGAAGGCCGAGAGGATCCGCGCGGCCACTTCCGCGTAGGTCTCGCCCTTTGCCGGAGGCGCAATCTGCGGAAATGTCTCCGGCACATAGAGCCCGCCATCCGGCGCAAGACCGGCAAGGCATGCACCGGCAAAATCTGTCGAAGGCGCCTGCCCACGGGTAGAGATATACTTCACGACTTGTCCTCGTTCCGGAACCTGAGGCGTCCCTTCTGATAATGAAAGGCGAGATATACGCCGATCAGGGCGATGGCCAGCCCCCACCAGGTGATCGCATAGCCAAAATGCCTCTGTGGCGGCAATTCATCATCCAGACGCAGCCGCGCATAGGGATTGTCGATGAGATACGGGCCGTTCTCGGAAACAAAACGGATCACTTCCGGTTCGAACACGTCCGGTCTTACACGGGCCGCCAGCTCTGTCGGCAAAAGGGAGGCGTACGTCGCCGGATCCAGTACATAGAACACGCGATTGGCCGTATCGTCCTGCGCGGTGAATGCATTTCGTTTGAAGGGCGGCTTATAGATGCCCCGCGCCGACAAGCGGCCGGACGCGCACCCTTCCCCATCGCAAACTGCCGGCGGGTCGATCTGCTGGACAATCTCGACCGGCGTATAGACGATGTCATCACCGGTATCGACCGCGACGACACGCATCCATCCGGATTGGCCTTCAACATAATAGTAGGACAGCACTTCGCTGCCGGGAACAACCTCACCTTCCAGAACGGTCCAATCCGGTGTCTGCCGGTCGATTTCCATCTTCTGAATGAAGCGGCCGTATTGCCAGTTGCCCAGCCAGATGAGGATCCCAAGACTGATCAGCGTCAGCACAGTCATGACGGGGTACGGACGGAAAGACATCGTTGGTCCTTTCAGTCACAGGGAACGGCCCTGCCCGAATAAACAGGGCCCGCCGGGCGAATGCGCGCCGGCGGGCCCCTGAAAGTCAGCGCGTGAATGCGCGGTTGTCTAGTGCCCGTTACCCAGAACCAGGTACGGCGTGACGTAGACGAAGGCAAACAGGAACAGCCAGACCACATCCACAAAGTGCCAGTACCAGGCTGCGAATTCGAAACCGAGGTGTTTCTTGGCCGACATGCCGCCTGTGAGCATCCGGATCAGGCAGACGATCAGGAACAGGGTACCGATCACGACGTGGGCACCGTGGAAACCGGTCGCCATGAAGAAGGCCGACCCATAGAGCGTTCCGTCAAAGCTGAACTGTGCATGGCTGTATTCGAACACCTGAAGCGCGGTGAAGGCCATGCCGAGCAGAATTGTGACAAACAGGCCCAGCTTGGCGCCGGAACGGTCGTCATGCTGCAGCGCGTGGTGCGCCCAGGTGACGGTCGTACCAGAAAGAAGCAGGATCAGCGTGTTGATCAGCGGCAGGTGGAACGGGTCAAACGTTTCGACGCCAACTGGCGGCCAGTCGCCGAACTTGGCCAGGGCCTCTGCGAACAGCGGGTTCGCCGCGTCCCAGTTCTCGCCTACACGCGCGCTGTGATAGATGGCAAATTCGAAAAAGCTCCAGAACCAGCCGACGAAGAACATCACTTCAGAGGCGATGAACAGGATCATGCCATAGCGCAGGCCGATCGTCACAACCGGCGTGTGATCGCCATGCTTGCCTTCCTTGATGACTTCGCGCCACCAGCCGATCATGACCCAGCCGACCATGGCGAAACCGACGGCCAGAAGCCACACGGTTCCCTTTTCCATGCCGAAAAGGCCCTTCATGTAATTGACGCCGCCAAGCGCCAGAACCAGTACCGACAACGAGCCGAGCAGCGGCCACGGTGACGGATTGACCAGATGATAATCGTGTTTGACTTCGCCGTGAGCCATGTCTGGCGGACCCCTTGATTTATATCCCTAGAATCTCTGAGCTGTTTAGACCGCTCCGGACCAAAAGTGCAACAGTTTCAGCCGCCCGTGGCTGAATTCGCCGCACCTAAGGCCGCCTGAGTTTTCGGACCGTTATATTTCGAACTTTCATAGAAAGTGTAGCTAAGCGTGATGGTTTCCAGCTGGTCGGCTACATGGTCGTCCACCATATCGGGGGAGATGAAGTAGACGACTGGCAGCTTCTTGGTTTCATGCGGGGCAATGACCCGCTCGTCGAAACAGAAACACTCCAGTTTATTGAAGTATTTTCCGGAATAGTGCGGCGTCACATTATAGGCCGCAATCACATGGAACTCCTGATCGGTCGGATTGGAGACTTCAAAAAAAGCGAGGCCGTGCTGGCCGATCTTCACGTCCTGAGAGCGCTGAAGCGGGCGGAACTCCAATGGCACATCCGCCACATTCGTATCAAAACGAACTGTAATCGTCTGATCCACAATCTCTTTCGGTGCGGATGTCGCGATCCGCGTGGTCCCGCCATAGCCCGTCACCCGGCAGAACGTGCCGTAGAGCGGCTCCGCAGAAAAACCGAGCCCCAGCATCGCCGCAAATACAGTCAGCGAGATACCCGCGACCTTGGCATTGGACAACTTCATTGTTTGGGCGCCTCCTCTTCAACGACCACTTCCTCGCGAACGACCGGTTCGGAGGACAGGTTCGAAGGCGGTTCAGCTTGCTCCGGCGACATGCCCGGCGGAAGTTCCGGCGCCTCCTCCTGCCCGGTCTGGTTCATGTTGTAGTAAAAGTTGGCCTGATTGTCCTGCGAACTACTGAGCCGAACGAAGGTGGTCAGGCCCACCAGAAAGACAAACCCCAAAAGGGCCAGGCCAAGCCACAAATTGCGCCGCTTCTGGGCCGCACGCGCGGCAGGATCCAGATGCGCCTGCTCCGGGAAATGCTCCTCCCCCGGCTTAAAGCCGTCATCGCTCATCAGAAGCCTCCCACGGGAAAGTGCAGCCCGGCAGCGTGCTCCACAATGAGAGCGGCAAAGACCAGGAACAGGTATAGGATCGAGAACAGGAACATGCTTCGCGCAAGCTTCTGGTCAGCCCCCGGCGCGCCATTATCACCGGCATGCGAACGCCAGACCCGGAAGGCGTAATACAGGAAGGCCAAGTTGAGCGCGCCGGTCACAACACCGTAAATCCACCCGCCAAGCCCTGTTGCCAGAGGCGCCATGGAGATCGCGGCCAGGACAATTGTGTACAGCAGCATCTGCAGGCGAGTTGCTTTCGCGCCATGTGTGACAGGCAGCATCGGCACGCCAGCTTTTTCATACTCCGAATGCGCCAGCAAGCTGAGGGCCCAGAAATGCGGCGGCGTCCAGAAGAAGGTAATCGCAAACAGGATCCACGCGTCCAGCGGCGTGTTTCCCGTCACCGCGGCCCAGCCGATCACTGGAGGGAATGCACCCGCCCCGCCACCGATCACGATGTTCTGCGGGGTCGAGCGCTTCAGCCACATCGTATAGATGACGCCGTAGTAGAAGATGGAAAATGCGAGCAGCCCGGCCGCAAGCCAGTTGGAAGCGAGCCACATGAGCAGCACGGAAACACCGCTCATGATCATGCCCAACGCGATCGCTTCTTCCCGCGGGACGGCGCCGGAGGGGATGGGCCGGGTCGACGTCCGGGTCATCACCTGATCGATGTCGGAATCGTACCACATGTTGATTGCGCCAGCCGCGCCGGAGCCAAGCGCCACGGCGAGGACCGCAATGGCGGCCATCAAGGGATGCATGGTCTGGCCAGTCACGCCGGTTGCCGCGATCAGGCCAGCCACGGCCGTAAACACGACCAGCATCATGATGCGCGGCTTCAGCAGCTGCACATAATCGCCGGCAGTGCCGTAGCGTTTCTCGGGAGTAGCGGGTGCGTCGGTCATTTCAGGTCCGGTTGATCTAGCATCGTATGTGTTTGAGCAGGCCGCTGTCAGCGCGACATATGGGCGGCGCGCGAGGACAGGCTCATTCCTTATCAAACTTGCGGTTCAGGCGCCATTCGAGGGCGAGATAGGTGCCTTCAGCAATCATGAAAGCAATGGGCACGAGGATCAGGCTAATGAGGTCCGTCGCGGCGCCAGACAATTTCTGCATGACGTCGAAGATGCCTGCGAACACGATCCCGACCAGGCCCGAATTGACGATCACCAGTTTTCGGCTGGGCTTGGTACGCAGCAGGCCCTTCGGCTGGCGCCAGAGGATCCACAAGCCGATGGCGCCGGCAATCAGGGCCACAACGGAGACCGTTATCGCGATATTCGGATCGATCGTCCGGACCTTGTCGAACATCCGGTCCACAGCCGGATTGCGCGGCAGGAACACAACGATGAAGGCATACATGCCAATCACGATGGGCAGGCGCATGTTCACGTGTTCAGGTCCTTCTTTCCGGGACTTCCGAAAGCGAACGGCCTCCCGTGGAACGAGAGGCCGCTGCGATTGAGTGGTTCAGACGGAGAGCGCCTAGTGGCCGCCCTTCGCCGTCACATGCGGCAGTTCATTGTACTGGTGGAACGGCGGCGGCGACGGCAGCGTCCATTCCAGCGTGGTGGCGCCTTCGCCCCACGGATTTGCCACACCTTTGCGGCGGCGGATCAGCGCCTCGGCAAGGCCGATGAAGAAGACCAGCGTCGCAACCATGGTGATGGCGTAGCCGATCGACGACACGTGGTGCCAGGTCGCGAAACCGTCGGCATAGTCGATGTAGCGGCGCGGCATGCCCTGCAGACCCAGGAAGTGCTGCGGGAAGAACAGGACGTTCGAACCGATGAACATCAGCCAGAAGTGCAGGCCACCGAGGAAGCCATTGTACTTGATGCCGAACATTTTCTCGAACCAGTAGTACCAGCCGGCGAACAGACCGAACACGGCGCCCAGCGACAGCACGTAGTGGAAGTGCGCAACCACATAGTAGGTGTCGTGCAGCGAGTGGTCGATACCGGCATTGGCCAGCACCACACCCGTCACACCGCCAACGGTGAACAGGAAGATGAAGCCGATGGCCCAGAGCATGGGTACCTTGAACTCGATGGAGCCGCCCCACATCGTGGCGATCCACGAGAAGATCTTGATGCCGGTCGGCACCGCGATGACCATGGTTGCAGCCACGAAGTAAGCCTTCAGGTCCACATCCATCCCGACCGTGTACATGTGGTGAGCCCACACGACGAAGCCGATGACCCCGATCGACACCATGGCGTAGGCCATGCCGAGATAACCGAAGATCGGTTTCTTGGAGAAGGTCGAAACGATGTGGCTGATGATGCCGAAGGCCGGCAGGATCATGATGTAGACTTCCGGGTGACCGAAGAACCAGAACAGGTGCTGGAACATGATTGGGTCACCACCGCCCGCAGGGTTGAAGAACTGCGACCCGAAGTTCCGGTCTGTCAGCAGCATGGTCAGCGCAGCGGCAAGCACCGGCAGCGACAGCAGCAGAAGGACAGCCGTCACCAGAACGCCCCAGGCGAACAGCGGCATCTTGTGCAGGGTCATCCCCGGCGCGCGCATGTTCAGGATGGTCACGATGAAGTTGATGGCACCGAGGATCGACGCGATACCGGCCGTGTGAAGCGACAGGATCAGCACATCCATGGCAGGCCCAGGGTGGCCGGTCGTCGAGGACAGAGGCGGATAGAGCACCCAACCGCCCGCAAAGCCGTTACCAGCCGAACCGCCCGGGATCGTCATCGAGATGCAGGCCAGGATGAAAGCAGTAACGGTCAGCCAGAACGAGATGTTGTTCATGCGCGGGAAGGCCATGTCCGGCGCACCGATCATCAGCGGCACGAACCAGTTGCCGAAGCCGCCGATCAGGGCTGGCATGACCATGAAAAAGATCATGATCAGGCCGTGATAGGTGATGACCATGTTGTAGAAGTGTTTGGCGTTCTGGATGGCCACATCGCCTTCACCGGCAACGAAGCGCGTCAGCACGCCGATACCCGGCTCAGCGAGCTCCCAGCGGATCAGGCCGGAAAGCGTGTACCCTACGATCCCCGCGATCATCGCGAAGATCAGGTACAGCGTACCGATGTCCTTGTGGTTGGTGGAAAACAGCCAACGCGTGAAGAAACCAGGCTTGTGGTCGTGATCATCGTGGGCGTGGTCGAGGGCGACTTCATCCATGGGCATGGGACGTACTCTTCTCTCTCGGTTTATTCAGTGACCGCGGCGAACTTGGTCGCCGGTTCTACGGAAGCGATTGTCTGCACCGAAGCGGCTGCAGCATCATAGTCGCCGGCGAGCATCAGCTCCGCCCAGCGGTCGAATTGTTCTTGCGGCACAACCCGGACTTCGATCGGCATGTAGGCATGGTTCACGCCGCAAAGTTCCGAACACTGGCCGTAATAGGTGCCGGGCTCTTCAACGAGGAACCAGCCTTCATTCAGGCGGCCCGGGACAGCATCGGTCTTGATGCCGAAGGCTGGAACGGCGAACGAGTGGATCACATCAGCCGCAGCCGTGTAGTAGCGGACGTAACGTCCAACAGGCACAACCATCGGATAATCGACGGCCAGATTGCGAGGGCCAACTTTGGAATCGGTCGACAGACCAACCTGGAGCGGGTTCGACACAAACTCCAGCGGATAGCCAGCGTCATCGGTGATGTCCGGATAGGTATAGGTCCAGTTCCACTGGTTGCCTTGCGCCTTGACGTTCACGAACCCCTGGGCAGCCGCTTCCGGATTGTATTCCTTGGTGAAGCGCTCGTATTCAGCCGACTTGCCATCAGCGAGCAGCTGGTTGGCCTTCTCCTGAACCTTTTCGAGGTTCGGCGGAACATCCTGATAGTAGAGGTTCGGGAAGGACTGGCTTGCGATCCCAACCAGGATCAGCGCCGGCACGACGGTCCAGATCACCTCGATCAGCGTATTGTGGCTGAACTTGCGCGGTGTCGGATTGGCACGGGAATTGTGCCGGACGATGACCCAAAGCAGCAGGATCAGAACGAAAATCGTAATCGGAATAATGATCCACAGCAGGAAAGTGTGGAAGTGATGGATACGCTCGGCAATGCGCGTCGCGGCGGGTTGCATACCCAGCGCGCCATCGCGCGGAATGGCAGCAAAAGCCGGAGCGGCGAACAACGCTGCGCTAAGAGCGGCAAGTAGGTGTCGCACGAAGGAATCCTCGTCTCGTTGGAATCTCTGCCCCTGTATCTACAATACGTATTTGCCGCAACCTACCTCTTTCCGCGCTCAATATTGTCGCAGCCTGTCGTCGTCTCGCCTTAATGATGGTAAATTGACTTCAGGAGTTCCCGTTTTCCGGAGGCCAAGAATGATCCGCACAGCCCTGCTCGCTGCCAGTTTTGCCGCCATTGCCACACCCGCAGCATCCGCTCAGGTATCCGTGATCGGCGGCGGAATCGCCCGTGATTGCTATGAAGCGGCCCTGTATGGCCGGGTTTCCAACCAGGAAGGCGAGCGTATCTGCACCAGGGCGATCGAGTCCGAGCTCATGAAAATGGGAAACCGGGCCGCCACCTATACGAATCGCGGCGTGCTGCGCATGCGCAGCGGCGACTATGACGGCGCACTGTCTGACTATGAGAAAGCCAAGAACATGAAACCCGAATTCGGGGCCATCTGGCTGAACGAAGGCGCCGCCTACATTTTCCTGAAGGATTTCGACTCAGCCCTGGTCTCGCTGGACAAGGCCATCGAACTGGACAGCGAAGAGCTCTACGCCGCCTACTACAATCGCGCCATCGCGCGCGAAAACACCGGAGACCTCGCCGGGGCCTATATGGATTTCCAGAAAGCCGTGGAACTCAATCCGGAGTTCGAACGCGCCAAATGGCAGCTGACACGCTTCACGGTGAGCAACTGAGCGACAGCCCCCGCTGTTCAGGTTGAGGGGGAATCCACACGTCAGCCTCTTGCCGCTCACGCCACGGGCGCGCATCTAGTGTAGATGACTGAAAACGCCCTGCCCTTCGATCTTCGCCAGGCCACCGACATTCTTGCTGAAGCCGTCCGCGGCGGCGATGACGGTGACCTCTACATCGAACGCTCACGGTCGGAGAGCTTTGTCTTTGACGACGGCCGGCTGAAATCGGCCGCCTTCGACACCGATCAGGGATTCGGCCTGCGGGTTGTGGCGGGCGAGGCGCAGGGGTCCGGCTATGCCTCCGAACTTTCCCTCGCCGCAATCCGGCGCGCCGCGTCGACCGCCTCCGAAGCCAAACGCGGATACTCGGGAAAACTGGCCGCCAGCCCGGTGCCCACGAACCGGCGCCTCTACCAGCCGATCGATCCGACCGCTGCGCCGGATTTCTCTGTCAAAACAGGACTTCTGGCCGAAATCGATGCCTGGGCCCGCGCCAGCGACCCGCGGGTCGTACAGGTTTCTGTATCCCTGTCTGGCAGCCATACCGAAGTGGACATTCTGCGCCCGGATGGCGCGGCCTATTCCGATATTCGCCCACTGGTTCGTCTCAACGTGTCGGTCACGCTCGAAGAAAACGGCCGGCGCGAGTCGGCCGGAGCTGGCGCAGGTGGCCGGGCCGCCTATGACGACTGGATCCGGCCGGAGCGCTGGCAGGACATGGTCCGCCGCGCAATCCGCAAGGCGTCTGTAAACCTGCAGTCCATCGCAGCACCTGCAGGGGAAATGGAAGTCGTACTCGGCCCGGGCTGGCCCGCCGTCCTCCTGCACGAAGCCGTTGGCCACGGCCTGGAAGGCGATTTCAATCGCAAGGGCACGAGCGTCTATGCTGGCCGCATTGGCGAACAGGTCGCCGCCAAGGGGGTCACCATTATCGATGACGGCTCCATTGAGGCTCGCCGCGGCTCCCTCTCCTTCGACGATGAAGGCACGCCCACTCAACGTACGGTGCTGATCGAGGACGGCATCCTGAAAGGCTACATGCAGGACCGGCTCAATGCCCGCCTGATGGGCCAGGAACCGACAGGCAATGGCCGGCGGGAAAGCTATGAGGCCCAGACCATGCCGCGCATGACCAACACCGTGATGCTGGGCGGGGACAAGGATCCGCAAGAGATCGTGTCGTCCATCAAACGCGGCCTGTGGGCCGTCGACTTCGGCGGCGGACAGGTCGACATCACGTCAGGCAATTTCGTTTTCCAGTGCACCGAGGCCTATCTGGTCGAGGACGGAAAGGTGGTCGCGCCGGTGAAGAATGCCACCCTGATCGGCCACGGTCCCACAGTGCTTCAGGACGTCACCATGATCGGTAATGATTTCGCCATGGATGATGGCGTCGGCATGTGCGGCAAGGCCGGCCAGTCGGTGCCGGTGGGTGTCGGGCAACCAACCCTCAAGATCGGTGCCCTGACCGTAGGCGGCGCAGGCTAAAATTGCTGTTACTTCCGAAGGCCGGGGCTTGAAGCGCCGGGGTCTATTTGTCACTTTCTGGCCACAATCGGGCAGAGGGACACGAGCCGATTCGCTCGTGTGCCCGATCAGTAGAGGACGGTGACAGAATGCGATTCCTGACAGGTGCCCTTCTTGCGGCTTCTTTCATGGCGCCCCCCGCGTTTGCAGAGCCAGGCGACCTGCCTGCAGACTCAGCCTGGCAGATGGTGCAGCGGGGCGAAATCGTCGTGCTGGATGTACGGACGCCAACAGAATGGGCCATGACCGGCCTGCCCCGTGACAGCCACGGCATCAATGTGAAAGACCGTGACTTCGTCGCCCAGGCCCGCGGTGCGGTTCTGGGAGACCTCGACCATCCGATCGCTGTCATCTGCCGGACCGGGCAACGCTCCAGCGAGGCAGCCAGCGTGCTCGAAAAGGCCGGCTTCACACACGTCTTCGACATCAAGGAAGGCATGCTCGGCAAAGAGGGTGCTGGCGATGGCTGGCTGAAACGCGGTCTGCCGGTCGACCCGTTCATCCCGCCTTACAATTAAGGCTTCTTCCAAACTGACAGCCTGTCTGACGAAACAAAAAAAGGCGACCCAGCGGGCCGCCTTTTTCATGTGCGCAAGAAACGCGCGATCAGAACATTTCGTCCGAGACCATCGAGGATTCCGCTGGCAGCTCGTTACCCTTCATCCAGCTCTTGATGATCGGGGAAACAATGAGCATCAGCACACCTATCCCCATCGCGACATATCCGACATTGGAATAAACGCTGACATAAGTCGCCTTTGCCGCCGCCACATCTGTGATCTGACCACCAATGGTCTCAGCACCGGTGGTGCGGGCAATAACCCCAGCCAGATAGTTCGACAGCCCGGAATACAGGAACCAGGCCCCCATCGTCATGCCAACGACACGCGCAGGAGCCAGCTTGGTCACGGCAGACAGTCCCACCGGCGACACCATCAGCTCGCCCATCGTGTGAACCCAATAGATCAGGAAGATGAAACCGACTGCCGTCATGCCTGCTCCGGACATGCCGATACCCCCGACCAGCGAGAGGAAGCCCAGCCCTGCCAGGAACACACCGATGGCAAACTTCACCGGAGTGGACGGTTCCAACTTCCGCTTGGCCAGTGCAATCCACATCCACGCAAAGATCGGAGCGAAGACAACAATATAGCCCGCATTGAGGAACTGGAAGACCGGCGTCGGAACATTGACCCCCAAGATCTGCTTGTCGACGAGACGATCTGTGAACAGCGTCAGCGAGGAACCTGCTTGTTCGAACAAGGCCCAGAAAGGGATCTGCGCCAGGACAAAGTATATCGCAGCGAACATGCGCTTGCGCTCAGAGCCCTGAAGTTGAACGAACGCATACGTCACCAATCCCAGGAAAATGACGATTCCCAGAGAGCCAACGAACCAGTCCGGAATGACTTCCGCATTCATAACAAGCAGCATGGCGACCGCAATAACGACGACGCCAGCAAGATAGCAGGCTGTTTCGACAGTGATCGGCCCGAGGAAAGACTTCTTCAGTGTTTCCGGATTAGGCGGCTCGGCCTTGCCATCCAGGAATTTCTGTCCCCAGAGAAACACAACCAAACCGGCCAGCATGCCGATCCCGGCGAGGCCGAATCCATAACTCCATCCCCAGACAATCCCGATGATGCCACAAGTAAGCGACGACAGCAGCGAGCCAAGATTAATACCCATGTAGAACAGACTAAATCCTGAATCCCGGCGCGGGTCGTCAAAATCGTAGATCGCGCCGACAATCGTTGAAATGTTTGCCTTCAGATAGCCGACACCGGCGATAATGAAAGCCAACGAAAGATACAGGATGTTGGTGTAGAGCTGCTGTCGCTCGATACGAGTTGTGTAATCGTCTTTGGCGATCTGCTGATAAACAGGTGCAGTCGGCTCTTTCGCGGTGTCCGCAGTTTCGAGGATCTGCAGATCCCCCGTTCCCTGCTCGAACACGACCCTTCGGCTCTCTCCATCCAGGTCCACAAAGAGCTGGCGGTTGTCACCACGTCCTTCATGCTGGATTTCGATTTCTGCGCCATTGGTGACGACATATTCTTTGGAGCCCGTTCCTTCGAACGCCATTCCAAAATGCCCAAGGCACAGCAGGATGGCGCCAAAGGTCACCGCTTTGCGCTGTCCAAGATAACGGTCAGCCAGGGTGCCGCCGATGATCGTCATCACGTAAACAAGCGCGGTGTAGGCGCCGTACATGATCGAGGATTTTTCGTCTGAGAAAAGAAAATGCTGGGTCAGGTACAACACCAGCAGGCCACGCATCCCGTAATACGAAAAACGCTCCCACATTTCAGTGAAGAACAAGATCGCCAATCCTTTCGGATGGCCAAAAAATGACGTGTCACGGACCCTACCCGCTTCACCCGACGCAGCGATATCTGTCACGCGTTCAACTCCCCGGAAATTCCTGTGATCTTGTAGTTTGACCACGCAAACGAAGTGGTCTCAAGGCAGTATGTGCCAAATCATACCCAGAAACGGGGAAGGCTGTGCCCTAGTAGGCCTTTTCCGTGAAAACGTGGCGCACGTCGCGGTTCCAGGCTCCGTAATAGCGTTCGAGCAGCCTGTCCGCCGGTGTCTTGCCGGATCGGGCGATTTCGTCGAGTTCCGCCAGGTATCCGGTCTCGTTCTCGCCAGATGCGGAGAGATTGTTGCGATTGCTGAGGCCGATGCGGGCAAGGTCCAGCATCTCGATCGCAAGATCCTGCATCGTCGCGCCGCCGGGAATGGGCGTTTTCAGGCCGAGCGTCCGCACCGACTGGCGCATTGCTTCGCGCTCTGCCGCCGTCCAGTTCTTCACCCGGTCCCAGGCGCCATCAAGACAGACGGGGCAATAGAGCAGTCCAACCCAGAACGCCGAAAATGCACACAGATGCGACCACGGCCCGGCATCCGAGCCGCGCATCTCCAGGAATCGCTTCAGGCGCACTTCCGGGAAAATCGTTGAGAGGTGGTCGGCGAAATCGTCCATGGCCGGCAGCTCGCCCGGCAGGATTTCCAGCTTGCCATCCATGAAGTCCCGGAAGCTGAGGCCGCTGGCATCGAGATACTTCCCGCCCCGGCGCACAAAATACATGGGCACGTCGAGCGCATAGTCGACATAGCGCTCAAAGCCCATGCCGTCCTCGAACACGAAGGGCAGCATGCCCGTCCGGTCCGGATCGGTGTCCGTCCAGATCTGCGACCGGTAGGACAGGAAGCCATTCGGACGGCCTTCCATGAAGGGCGAATTGGCAAACAGCGCCGTGCCCAGCGGCTGCAGTGCCAGCGCCACGCGGAACTTTTTCACCATGTCGGCTTCGGATTCGAAATCGAGATTGGTCTGCACGGTACAGGTGCGGAACATCATCTGACGGCCAAGGCGCCCGACCTTGTCCATATATTCCATCATGATCTTGTAGCGGCCCTTCGGCATGACCGGCGTCTCCGCCAGGCTCCAAAGGGGGCTCGCGCCAAGCCCGAGAAATGAAATGCCGAGCGGGTCGGCAATCTCGCGGACTTCCTCCAGGTGGCGCCCGACCTCGGTACAGGTCTGGTGGATCGTCTCCAGAGGCGCGCCAGACAGCTCGAACTGCCCGCCCGGCTCCAGAGAGACGCTGGCGCCATCGCGCTGCAGGCCGATCAGCTTGCCGCTTTCGACAATCGGATCCCAGCCAAACCGGTCGCGCAGGCCCTCCAGCATGGCCAGCACGGAGGCTGTGCCTTCATAGGGAAGCGGCGCCAGATTCTCGCGCAGGAAGCCGAATTTCTCGTGCTCGGTCCCGATGCGCCAGTCGGCTGCCGGTTTGCATCCAGCTTCCAGATAGGCAGCCAGCTCGTGTTTTCCCGCAATACGCGGGGAGGTCTCGTCGATGTCCGACGTTGGCGTGGTCATCCCGAACCCCCTGTTGCGAACCAGAATGAAGGTTGCAGATAAGGTTGTTTCGCTCACTCGCCAACCGCGTTATTCTCACGAATTAGTTTAAGTAGAGAGTCCGCAGATGACCAAGATGACCACCGACGAGCGCGACGACCTGAAAATGTGGGCCCGCCTGCACGTTCGCGGCGGCTATGAGCCACTGGAGGAGATCGAGGAAATTCTCCTGGATTACGCGCAGGACTTTCGTAGCCCACTGACCGAACGGGACCGTCAGATCGAAGTGCGCAACGCGCTGGTCCATGCCGTGTCAGTTCTGGTGCAGGAACAGAAATCCTGGCCGGTTCTCACCGATTTCGACCGTCTGTCGCTCGCCTTTGACATGCTGGAAGACGAAGACATCGTCGCACGCCAGCATTTCACCTGCTGTGGAACCTGCGGCGCTGCCGAGATCGGCATCGAAATGGATGACTTTCACGACCTCTCCGGCCGAGAGCCGAAGGGCTATGTGTTCTTTCACCAGCAGGACACAGAAAGCGCCGTGGAGAGCGGCAGCCTGTACATCAGCTATGGCGCAGCCGATGCAACGGCGTCGCCTGAAGACAATGTCGCCATCGGCCAGCGTCTGCATGACGTTCTGCAATCGGTCGGGCTGAAGCCGGTATGGGATGGCAAGATCAATCACCGCGTCGGTCTCGCCATCGACTGGAAACGCCGCTGGGAAGGCGCCATGCCGAAACCGATCAAGCGCTGGTTTTACTAGCGCCAATCCCCTTTCAGGGCCTGCCACACTGACAGCGCAGCGACCGCGGCTGTTTCCGCGCGCAGGATTCTCGGCCCGAGGCTGACTGGCGCGGAATCGTCTCGCGCGCGCAGCCAGTCGCGCTCTTCCGGTGTGAAGCCGCCTTCCGGACCGATCAGGATTGCGACCGGCTTATCGCCGAGGCTGGCGAACACGTCGGCAATGGGCCCCGCCCGGCCTGTCTCTCCGCCCCAGGGCGCATCTTCGTCATCGCCTCGCTCATCGCAGAAGATGACAATCGTCCCGTCTGCCAGCCCATCCAGCGCCTTTGCCAGAGGCTGCAGGTCTTGCACCTCCGGCAAGTCCAGCCGTTCCGTCTGCTCGGCTGCCTCCAGCACGATCTTCTGGAACCGGTCCAGCCGCACGGTACGGGTCTGGGTCCGGTCCGTCAGCACGGGGGATATGCGCGCCGCGCCAAGTTCCGTTGCCTTCTCGACGATAAAATCCGTCTCCGCCTTCTTCACGGGCGCGAACAGCAAGACGGGCGCGCTGGCCGGCGTTTCCGGCTGCGGGCGTACCAACCGCTCTGGCGTGAGACTCGCGCGCTTGCCGTGAACATCGACGATCCGCGCCTCCCACTCGCCATCGCGGCCGTTGAAGACGCGCACCGGCGCATCCGCGACAAGACGGAGCACACGCAGCAGGTAATTGGCTTGCGCATCGTCCAGCGGAAAAGCTGCGCCTTCCACCAGATCCTGCGCCACAAACAGTCGGGGTATGGAACTCATGGGCGGGGTATAGGCTTATACAGGCAAGAGGTTAAGTCAGGAGCGCGCCATGCCAGACCGTCAGGTACAGTCAATCAACCCGGCAACAGGCGAGGTGATCGAAAGCTTCACACCTCTGACGCACGCCGCGATTGAGACCGCCCTCGAAAATGCGTCTGAACGTTTCCGGACCTGGCGCAATGTATCACTGGACGAGCGCGCCGAGCTCCTCAATCGCGCCGCCGATGTCCTGGAAACCAAGGCAGCGGAATATGCACGCGACATCACGCTGGAAATGGGCAAGCCCCTCTCCCAGGCAGAAGCCGAGGTGAAAAAGTGCGCCACAGCCTGCCGCCACTATGCCGAGTACGGCGCGACATATCTTCAGGACGAAACTTTCCACACTGAGGCCCGCCGGGCGTTTGTCCGGCACCTGCCGATGGGACCGGTGCTGGCCGTGATGCCGTGGAACTTCCCGTTCTGGCAGGTCTTCCGCTTCGCCGCCCCGGCCCTAATGGCGGGCAATGTCGGCCTGCTGAAGCATGCCTCGAACGTCTGGCGGTCCGCCCTGAACATTGAAGACGTGTTCCGCCGCGCAGGCTTCCCGGATGGCTGCTTCCAGACATTGCTGATCGGGTCGTCAGAGGTTGAGGGCGTGATCCGTGACGACCGGGTCAAGGCCGTCACCCTGACCGGGTCAGGCCCCGCCGGCCGCAGCGTCGCCGCCATTGCGGGCGATTGTATCAAGCCCAGCCTTCTGGAGCTTGGCGGCTCGGACGCATTCATCGTCATGCCGTCGGCGGACCTCGACAAGGCCGTGAAAAGCGCCGTAACGGCCCGGATCCAGAATTCCGGCCAGTCCTGCATCGCCGGCAAGCGCTTCTTTGTTCACGCGGACATTTTCGAGGATTTCAGCAAACGCTTCGTCAAAGCCTTCGACGACCTGAAAGTGGATGACCCGATGAAGGCCGATACCGACATCGGCCCGCTGGCCACGCTGGCGATCCGGGATGAACTGGCAGATCAGATCGAGCGCTCTCTCAAGGGCGGTGCTGAAAGCCTCACGAAAGACCGGACCGTCCCGAAGAAAGGTGCCTGGATTGCCCCGCAGATCCTGGCAGAAGCGCATTCCGGCACGCCCTCGACCGATGAGGAAATGTTCGGCCCGGTCGCGAACCTTTGGAAAGTGCCTAGTCTCGACGACGCCATCTCCCGGGCCAATCGCAGCCAGTTCGGCCTGGGCTCGGTCCTGTTCTCGAAAGACGATGCCGAGATCGACCAGGCCATCCGGCAGCTGGAAGCCGGTGCCACATTCGTCAATTCCATGGTCGCGTCAGACCCGCGTCTCCCCTTCGGGGGAATCAAACAATCCGGCTATGGGCGCGAACTTGCCGCAGATGGCCTGCGCGCCTTTGTGAACCGGAAGACCGTCTCGGTGGCGTAACCATTCCCCTGAGAGGCGCGATCCCCTGTCGGAAACGGGAATCCGCGCTATAACCCGCCGCGATGACCGAGACGCAGATCTCTCCTGCCGACAGTGCCCTGCCGGGCTGGCTTTCCAGCCTTCCGGTCGGCCTGCGCCCCTATGCCATGCTGGCGCGCTGGGACCGGCCTGTGGGCATCTGGCTGCTCTACCTGCCCTGCCTGATCGGTCTGGCCTTTGAGCGCATCCGGACCGGCCTCTACCTCACTGATTCGCTCTGGGCGATTCTGTTCCTGATCGGCGCCATTGCCATGCGCGGCGCGGGCTGCACCTGGAACGACATCACAGACCGGGATTTCGACGCAAAAGTGGAGCGCACGGCCCTGCGGCCGATCCCCGCCGGCCTCGTCACCCTGCGCGAGGCGCATATCTTTCTGGGCATCCAGCTGGCGGTTGGCTTCCTTGTCTGGCTCTGCCTGCCGGGCGACGCGAAAATCGTCGCCCTGCTCTCCATTCCGCTGGTCGGCGCCTATCCATTCATGAAACGCGTCACCTGGTGGCCTCAGGCCTGGCTCGGAGCAACCTTCAACTGGGGCGCACTGGTCGGTGTCGCAGTCGCCGGCACGATCAGCTTCCCGGCCGTCCTGCTCTATGTCGGCCTCGCCTGCTGGACGGTCGCATATGACACGATTTATGCCCTGCAGGACCGGGAAGACGACGCGCTGATCGGCGTGAAGTCCACCGCTCGCCTCTTCGGCAAGCATGCAGCGCTCTACAGTTTCGGCTTCTTTATCGTGGCCGCGGCATTGATTGCAGCCGCCTCGGGCCTGCAGGGCGCCGGCCGCATGGGCGCCGTCACATCGCTCGTCTTCCTCGGCCATGCCACCGCGCAGGTCTCCCGGCTGAAGAGCAAGGGCGAACGCGTCGCGCTTTCGGTCTTCAAATCAAATGTCTGGACCGGCGCGTTCGTCGCACTTGGCCTGATGCTGGCCGCCATGACACCGGAACCGACCCCGCGCACCATCTTCTCCGGCCCGGAGATCGTGCCCGACGGCCAGCCGGACAAAGTGTCTCTGCCCTTTGGGCTGGAACTAAAGAAATCGGGACAAAAGCCCTCTTCGCGCGAGACATGGTTGAAGACGGACATACGCCACATTCTGGAGCGCGACGGATTCACCTTCCCGGACACGGCAGAAGACGCCGACGTACAGCCGGAGCAAACGAAGCCCTAGCGCGGCAAGAACAGATCCGGCGCACTAGCTTCTGCCGCCCACTGATCAATATCATTTTTCACCTGATCGATTGGACGGTTCTCCACATTCGGTATGAGAAGCTCCGGCATGACCCCTCCCCCTGTCTCCTGACCAGAAGACCGGGTCAGCACGTAGAGGGGGGCGCGAACACGGAACCCCGTATTCGGTAACTCGAAGTGCTGGACCTGAGCGGTTTGATTGGCCTTGCCTGCCGTCTCTTCACCGGCAATCAAACCAATCTGGTAATCCTGGACAGTGGTCGAAAAGACGATGGCCTGCGAATAAGTCGCCGGGCCGATGAGAACGACGACATCTCCATCGAAACGGTGCTCCAGACTGCTTTCAGGCTCAACCCATTGTGCAAATGGCATCTCCACGACATCTCCAGGCCTTGCTCCCGGAATCTGAGCTACGTTCGCTTCGGTGACGCGTGCGCGAACAGCGGAAATTGGTGTGTAACGCTCAGAGGTCAGATAATTAAGCAGCCGGTCTGATACTTCATGCGCCCCGCCGCCATTATCTCGCAGATCGATGATCAGCTGCGTGGCTTGCTCAGAGGCGATCCTGGCAAAACTCTCGTCAACGAAATTGGCGAATTCCGCATCGAAGTCTTTCTCGAACGTATCAATCCTCATGATTGCTGTAGAATCGAGAAACGACAGGCTGAAAGGACTGCCCCCGGACTCCGGGTTGGCGGAATTTATCTCGGATACAACGTGTTCGGCTCCGTCCGCTGACTGCAGCCGAACCTCCACAGGTACTTCACCATCGAGATTCAGCATCACCAACTCCCGAAAACGAAGCTCCAGAATGCGCTGCCTTAAAGCATCGGATTCGCCGCGGATCAGCGGCAATGTCCGCGCGATCATCTCCGGCACTGAAACGCCATCGACAGCGACAATCTCCTGACGTTTTTTGTCCGGTGCCTGTCCCGGAACATAAGCATGCCCATTCTCAATCTCGACCCGCCAAGGTTCGAGATCAGGGTCGATCGCAGGCAACTCCAACCCTAAATGCGCATCCTGCAGGAGCGGGTTGAGTTGCGCAAAGACATACCATGCTTCCGAAATTCCCATTCCATCGCGAAGGCCCGCGCGAACCTGTTTGAGCCGACGCTCAAATGCGTCCGGGTCGACGCTTTGTTCAAACGCCGGATGGGTCGATCGCGTCCAGTCCAGCCAGGCATCTAAATCCGATTCAAGATCCGCCCGGCTCCAGACGGTTTTGTCCGATTCAATATTGGGGGACGAAGCACAGCCCGACAGCACCATGGCGAGGACAAGCCACGCGACCGAGATAAGGGGGCTTGCAAGTCTGGTCATGTCAGAAAGCCTTCATGCGTGTAACGAGAGGCGTTGTCCTGAGTGCAGCGGCTGCCCGCTGGGTAGCGGCGGGGAAATCGCATCCAATTTCGGCAAACAAGGCACCGAATGCCTGGCCCGCTTTTTCCAACCGATCGCTGAGGACCTGAAACTGGTCTCGCCCTTTCGGCGTAAGGCGGAGCAGTTTTCGGCGGGCATCGTCGGGATCACCTATTCTCTCGATAATGCCGATCTGGATCAGGAGGTCGACACGTTGCGTCGCCAGTTGGTGAGGCTGTCCGAGCGCGCGGGCGATATCCGCGGTCGAAGTCGGCTCATTTTCTCCCACAAACAGGACTGTTGAGACCGTACGGGAGGGAAACTCAATCCCTGCCGCATCCAGCATGTCATTGCCTTGGGTCACAATCACATCCACCAGGCGTTCAAGTTGGTTCGCTACGAATGCCGCGCTGAACCTGTGGGAATCGACAAAATTCGTATCGTTCATCAGCGTCAGACCTATTACACAATCTTTTGTACAACTAATTGTGCAATTGCGCTTGGTCAACCCGTGCCGCCGGATCAGCCGGTCTCGCTGGTTGCGCCGGCCAGCGGTGGCGCCTAGGTTCATGCCATGCCTGTTATTATTGAAATGGTTTCCGATCTCGTCTGTCCCTGGTGCTGGCTTGGCAAGCGTCGCATCGAAGCGGCCATCGCCATGGTGCCGGACGTTGAAGTACAACTCCTGTTTCGCCCCTATGAACTGGACCCGTCCATTCCGGCGGGCGGGGTCGACTACAAGGAATATATGCGAAAGGCGTTCAGCTCGCCCGAAGCGAAAGAACGCTCAGGCGCGATGCGTCAGGCGCTGATCGACTATGGCGAAGCCGAAGGCATTCCCTACCGCTTCGACGAGATCACCTGGCGTCCGAACAGTCTGGATGCGCACCGCCTCGTCCACTGGGCCCAGGGCCAGGACAAGGGCGCCGCTGCAAAGGAAGCGCTGTTCCGCGCCTTCTTCCATGACGGGCGCGATATTGGCGATCATGGCGTCCTGGTAGACATCGCCCGCCAGATTGATCTTGATCCGACGATCGTGGCAGACCTTCTGTCTACAGACGCTGATGTCGTGACGGTCCGCGCCGAAGAAAAGTTCTTCCGCGAGGTCGGCATCACCGGCGTGCCCACTTATATCGCCAATCGCCAGTTTGCAGCGCAGGGGGCGGAAACGCCCGAAAAGCTCGCGCGCTTCATCCGGCATGCGGCCGAGCATCCGCCGGCTGAAACCGCATGAGCACGCTCGTCCAGACCGAAATCGATGGCCGCACAGCCATCGTCCGGTTTGACACGGGCGCCCGCGCCAATGCGCTCAGCCAGCAATTGATGCAGGACCTGACCGAGGCGGCCCTGCAGTTCCATGACGCGCCGGAAATCTCCACCGTTATCCTCACGGGACGTGCGGACCAGTTTTCCATGGGCGCGGACCTGAAAGATCCGGCCGGCACAAGCGCTGCGAAATCGACCCTCCGGGAACGGAGGATCCTCCTGCGCCGCGGGCCACGCATGTGCGAGGCCTGGGAAAATGTGGACGCGCTGACCGTCTGCGCCATTGAAGGCTGGTGTGTCGGCGGCGGCGTGGCACTGGCCACGTCTTGCGACCTGCGTGTCGCCGCCGAGAATTCCGTCTTCTACGTGCCGGAAGTCGAACGCGGCATGAATATGAGCTGGGGCTCGATCCCCCGCTTCGTTGCGCTGGTCGGCCCGGCCCGTGCCAAGCGGATCGCCGGGCTTTGCGAAAAGATCGACGCGGCCACCGCCCTGAACTGGGGGCTTGCCGACCACGTCGTGCCCGCCGGGACGGCCATGCACAAGGCACACGAGGTCGCCGCAGCCGCTTCACGCCTGCCCCCAACGGCGCTGAAAATGGTGAAGCAGGACGTGAACGTGGCAGCGCATGCGCTGGCAAAGGCCACAGCCCACCGCGACCTTGAGGCTTTCGCCCTGCTCCAGCGATCCGACGATTTCCGCGAAGGCATCAAGGCCTTCCTTGAAGGCCGCGATCCGGAATTCACGGGCGACTGACTTCCCCTGCCGCCGCAATGAAAAACGCCGCCCATTTCCGGGCGGCGTTTTCAAATCGGGTCTGGTGTCACCTTAGTGGACCAGAGCAGCCTTCAGGCTTTCGAGATAGTCATAGTGTTCCTGCAGCACCGAACGGTTGGAATCGTCCTTGTCGAGCGACTGGATCTTCAGGAGCGTGGCTTCCATCTCGGCCTGCACGTCTTCGGCGTTCACGTCGTCGAGCATGCGGGCTTCTTCAGCCAGGATGGTCAGACCGGCCGACGTGATGTCCGCAAAGCCGCCGCGCACAAAGATGCGCATCTTGACCGTGTCGCCTTCCAGAACGCGTACCACGCCGTTGCGCAGCGTCGTCATGAAGGGCGCATGGTGCGCCAGCACGCCGAACTCACCGTCCGAACCAGGTGCGATCACATGATCGACCTCTCCGGAGAAGAGCTCTTTCGCGGGCGAAACGAGCGAGAAGTGGAGTTTATCGGCCATCTATCCTGTCCGCTTACGCGTCTGCCATCATCTTGGCGGCCTTGGCTTTGGCGGCTTCGATGTCGCCGACCATGTAGAAGGCCTGTTCCGGCAGGTGGTCATAGTCGCCAGCGATCAGGCCTTTGAAGCCCTTGATCGTGTCTTCGAGTTTCACCTGCACGCCCGGCGAGCCGGTGAAGACTTCAGCCACGTCGAACGGCTGCGACAGGAAGCGTTCCACTTTCCGCGCGCGGGCCACGACGAGTTTGTCTTCTTCCGACAGTTCGTCCATGCCGAGGATGGCGATGATGTCCTGCAGCTCTTTGTACTTCTGCAGGATTTCCTGCACGCCGCGGGCAACCGAGTAGTGCTCTTCGCCAACAACCAGCGGGTCGAGGATACGGCTGGTGGAGTCCAGCGGGTCAACAGCCGGATAGATGCCTTTTTCCGAGATGGCGCGGTTCAGAACCGTCGTCGCATCAAGGTGGGCAAACGAGGTGGCCGGGGCCGGGTCGGTAAGGTCGTCAGCCGGAACGTACACGGCCTGGATCGAGGTGATCGAGCCCTTGTTCGTGGAGGTAATCCGCTCCTGCAGCTGGCCCATGTCGGTGGCGAGCGTCGGCTGGTAGCCCACAGCGGACGGGATACGGCCGAGAAGCGCGGACACCTCGGCACCGGCCTGGGTGAAGCGGAAGATGTTGTCCACGAAGAACAGCACGTCCTTGCCTTCCTCGTCGCGGAAGTATTCCGCCTGGGTCAGGCCGGTCAGGGCGACACGGGCACGCGCGCCCGGAGGCTCGTTCATCTGACCGTAGACCAGGGCCACGCGGCTCTCGCCTTCCAGGTTGATAACCTTGGATTCGATCATCTCGTGATAGAGGTCGTTACCTTCGCGGGTCCGCTCGCCGACGCCGGCGAAGACCGAGTAACCGCCGAACAGCTTGGCGATGTTGTTGATCAGTTCCTGGATGAGAACCGTCTTGCCCACGCCGGCACCGCCGAACAGGCCGATCTTGCCGCCTTTTGCGTAGGGGCAGAGCAGGTCGACAACCTTGATACCGGTGACCAGCACTTCGGATTCGGTCGACTGGTCGATGAATTCCGGTGCCGGGGCGTGGATCGGGCGATCCATGTCGGAACCGATCGGGCCACGTTCGTCGATAGGCTCGCCGATGACGTTCATGATGCGGCCGAGCGTTTTCGGGCCAACCGGAACGGTGATGGACTTGCCGGTGTCAGCCACCGGGCCGCCGCGCACGAGACCCTCGGTGGAGTCCATGGCGATGGTGCGCACCGTGTTCTCACCGAGGTGCTGAGCAACTTCCAGCACGAGGCGCGTACCGTTGTTATCGGTTTCAAGCGCGTTGAGGATAGCCGGCAGCTCGCCATCGAACTCAACGTCGACAACGGCGCCGATGACCTGGGAAATGCGGCCTTTGGCGTTTGCGGGAGTGCTCATGCGGGTCGTCTCCTTTGGAGCGGGTATTCTCTGGGTTCTTGTTCTCTAGAGCGCTTCCGCGCCCGAAATAATCTCGATGAGTTCTTTGGTGATCTGGGCCTGGCGTGCGCGGTTGTACTGCAGTTCCAGCGAGTCGATCATCTCGCCGGCATTGCGGGTCGCGTTATCCATGGCGGTCATCTGGCTCGCAAAGAAACCAGCAGACCCTTCCAGCAGGGCCGACAGGATCTGCGTGTTGATATAGCGCGGCAGAAGCGCCTCAAGGATCGCATCTTCCGACGGCTCGTAACGGTAGATCGCATTGCCCAGATCGATGGTCTCGGCATCGGCAGGTGCCGCGGCCGGGATCAGCTGCTGTGCGGTCGGAACCTGGCTCAGCACGTTCTTGAACTGCGAATAGATCAGCGTCGCGACATCGAACTCGCCATCCTCGAACCGCGAAGTGAGGTTCTTACCGAGCGCAATCGCCGGTTCGGAGAAGTCGTCGCTTTTAACGGATGACAGGTCGACATGGCCGATAAACAGGTCGGCGAAGTCGCGCTTCAGCTGCTCGCGGCCTTTCTTGCCAACGGTCAGCACCTTCACCGTCTTCCCCTCGCCCTGCAGCGCGGTAATCGTCTGCTTCGCGAGTTTGGCTGTGTAGGTGTTGAAACCACCGGCGAGGCCCCGCTCTGCGGTCATGACAACTACCAGATGCGTCTGGTCGCTGCCTGTACCGGCGAGCAGTTTCGGTCCGCCCGCGCCGGCGGATGCCGACAGGTTGGCGAGAACCGCGGCCATGCGTTCGGCGTACGGGCGGGCAGCCGTCGCGGCGTCTTGCGCGCGCTTCAGCTTCGCCGCGGCCACCATTTGCATGGCCTTGGTGATCTTCTGCGTGGATTTCACGCTCGAGATCCGGTTTTTCAGGTCCTTCAGGCTGGGCATGTCAGGCCTTCCAGTTCGTGCTCAGTCGTCCGGGGCTCAGGCAAACTTCGAAGTGAAGTCGTCCAGGGCCTTCTTGATTTCTGCTTCAATCTCGTCGGTGAGGGCTTTCTCAGCGGCGATCTTGGTCAGCAGGTCCTTGTTCGCGCCGCGGAGGTGAGCCAGCAGCTCTTTCTCATAGCGCGTCACGTCTTTCAGTTCGACCTTGTCGAGGTAACCACGCGTACCGGCGTAGATCACGCAGACCTGCTCTTCCATGAGCAGCGGCGAGTACTGCGGCTGCTTGAGGAGCTCGGTCAGGCGGGCACCACGGTTCAGCAGGCGCTGGGTGGCGGCGTCGAGGTCGGAACCGAATTTCGCGAAGGCGGCCATCTCGCGGTACTGGGCGAGTTCACCCTTCATCGAACCGGCGACCTTTTTCATCGCTTTCGTCTGGGCGGCAGAGCCCACACGCGACACCGACAGACCGACGTTCACGGCCGGGCGGATACCCTGGTAGAACAGGTCGGTTTCAAGGAAGATCTGGCCGTCGGTGATCGAGATCACGTTCGTCGGAATATAGGCCGACACGTCGTTGGCCTGGGTTTCAATGATCGGCAGGGCCGTAAGAGAGCCGGAACCGTTCTCTTCGTTCAGCTTCGCCGCACGCTCCAGAAGACGCGAGTGCAGGTAGAACACGTCACCCGGATAAGCTTCGCGGCCCGGCGGGCGGCGCAGCAGCAGGGACATCTGGCGATACGCAACAGCCTGCTTGGAAAGGTCATCATAGATGATCAGGGCGTGCATGCCGTTGTCGCGGAACCACTCGCCCATGGCACAGCCGGTGAACGGTGCGAGATACTGAAGCGGGGCCGGTTCGGAAGCCGTGGCAGCCACGACGATGGTGTAGTCGAGGGCGCCGCGCTCTTCGAGCGTCTTGACGACCTGCGCCACCGTGGAACGCTTCTGGCCGACAGCAACATAGACGCAGAACAGCTTTTCGCTGTCGTCCTTGGCCGCGTCATTGGTCGCTTTCTGATTCAGGATGGTGTCAACGCAGATCGCGGTCTTGCCGGTCTGGCGGTCACCAATGACCAGCTCGCGCTGACCACGGCCAACCGGGATCATCCCGTCAATGGCCTTGAGACCGGTCATCATCGGCTCGTCCACAGACTTACGCGGAATGATGCCCGGCGCTTTCACGTCCACGCGTTGACGTGCAGCAACGTTTTCCAGCGCGCCTTTTCCGTCGATCGGGTTGCCGAGGGCATCCACGACGCGGCCCAGCAGGGCCTTGCCGACCGGAGCCGACACGATTTCGTCGAGGCGCTTGACGGTGTCGCCTTCTTTGATGTCGCGATCGTCGCCGAAGATCACGACGCCGACATTGTCGCTTTCGAGGTTCAGCGCCATGCCTTTGATGCCGCCGTCGAATTCGACCATTTCGCCGGCCTGAACGCTGTCGAGGCCGTAGATACGGGCGATACCGTCGCCCACTGACAGAACCTGACCGACATCGGAGACTTCGGCTTCAACGCCGAAATTCTCGATCTGCGACTTCAGGATGCCCGAAATTTCTGCTGCTGAGATATCCATCGAGCGACTAAGCTCCCTTCATGGCGGTGTTCATGCGTTCCAGTTTGGCGGCAAGGCTTGCGTCAACGAG
>PACZ01000020.1 GCA_002700305.1 Hyphomonas sp.
CACGCACGCTTTTAAGACGATTGCCCGCGCCGTGGCGGAAGCGGGCGTGAATGCGGACCTGTTCAAACAGCCGGAATTTATTCCGAAAACACTGAAGCGCCGCGTCTCGGCGGAGCTGAAGCGCCTTGCCGTGCTGCTCCGCCGTCTGATCTTCCAGATGGCGCTGCAGGTGGAGCTGGCGCCTCTAGTGCCGCGCCCGGCGAGCAATTATTTCGAGAAAACTGAAGGCGAACCGGAAGCGCGCAAGGCCTTCTTTTCCGTGCTGCCGGTGCCCGCGGGTGAGGCGCCAGACTTCCTGCATGGACCTATCACTGTGCCGACACGAGGCCTCGTGCCCGCCGCGCCCCTGATCGCGCGCTGGGAAGCCATGCTGGACACGCTGAAATTCTGCAAACGCCGCGCGAAGTGTCTCGCCCGCACGATCCAGCGCTGGAAAGCTGATGGCGAAGCCCGGCCTTACGTCGCGCCCATCCCTCGGACACACGCGATGCCGGCGCCCCTCGGCATCGTCTCAGGCGGCCTGACCGTGCAATTGATCGCAGCCCTGCGCGATTGGCCGCCCGCCGACACGAGCTGAACTTGCCGCACAATCAGGATTTTTACCGGAGCGCTGACGCGTGTCCGGGCAAAGGTGCTGGGGCTATCGCCGCACGTCGAACTTGTCGGTCTTCCGGTCACCCATCAGCATGCGCTGTTCCAGCCGCCGGCGGAGGGCGGCGTAATAGGCTTCGAGGAAGGCGATGTCGGTTTCCCCGGGCTGGGCCGTCCAGCCGATCTTGGTGCGGATGCGTTCGGCGACCTGGGATTTGATCTCGCCGGTGGAATTGCGCAGTACATCTTCCAGCACGTGAAGTTCGTGGATGCCATAGGCATCTGCCTGTTGCGGGGTAAAGGCGAACATGTTGCTGCGCGGCGCGGTAACGACGACTTCTGCGATATCGCCCATCAGCTTGACCTTTGGTGCCTTGATCACCCAGGTGCCGGCGATCAGGTCACCGACGCGCATCTTGTCCTTGTTGAAGACCGGGAAGAACAGGAAAACGCCGGACCAGAGCAGGCCGAACAGCGCCATCCAGGCACCCAGCTGGTCACCGCCCATCAGCAGGAACTGGATTGGCAGGCCGACTTCCACTTCGCGCGTGAAATTCCGGGCGAGGACGGCATTGGCCGTCAGCCGTCCGCCATCCCGGGAAGCGACCCGGAGGCCCAGCGCCCGCTTGCCCGGCGTCGCGGCCTTCCGGCCGATCTCGAAGAAGATGTAGTAGAAATTGCGGACGAAGAAATAGAAGACCAGCCAGAACGCAAATGCGATATTGGCATTCTCAAATCCCATGGACGAGGCGGCAAAGCCAAGGCCGAGCAGGGTGGCGATGACGATGGCCCACTGGATGGCGACATCCATGGCAAAGGCCCCGGCCCGCTCGGCGGCCGTGGCGAGCTTCAGGTGAAGCTGGGCGCCCTCCGGCGTGACGAGGACGCGCGTCATCTTGTTGAGGCGCTGTTCCTCCGCCATGCGTGCGCGGCGGCGGCGGGCGGCCTCGATGTCCATCTGCCGAACGGGGGTGGCGGCCTGAGCGGTCATGCGCCCGGCCTCCGGCGGGGGAGGTAGAAATAGAGGAGCCAGAAGACCAGCGTGGCGCCAGCGACCGTATAGCGGACCGTGTCAGAATTGATCAGCTGCCGCCCGAAGCCTTCCAGCACGGCAGCGATGATGAGCATGATCACGCAGCCCATTGCGATGGTCGCCGCTTTCTGCCCGGAATCCCTGGCAGAGGTGAGGCGCGACTTGCGGCCGGGGAAGGCGACCGCGCCGCCGATCACGAAGCCGCCGGCACCGGCAAGTATGATGGCGAAGAGTTCGGTCACGCCATGGATCATCAGCCAGCCGGTAAACTCATAGCCGAGCCCTTTGGCCCAGAAGACGGCGTACATCGAGCCAATATTGATACCGTTCCACGCCAGCAGCCAGGCCGTCGGAATGCCGAAGGCAAAGCCAAGTGCGAAGGCGAACAGCGCAATCTGGGCATTGTTGTTGAACAGGAAGCTCGCAAAGGCGGTGAGCTGGTCCTGACCGATCTCGCCCGGCTCGGTATAGATGGTGGAGCGCAATTGCTCGACCGTCGCATCCGGCGTGCGGATCTCGCTGAAGCTCTGGCCGTGGATGGTCCAGTACCAGTCCATGTCCTGGAGGCAGAGGAAGAAAGCGAGCGCGGCGCCGCCGAACAGGAACAGGGCCGCGAGGAGGGTGGAGAGAACTGCGCCGCGGACGGCCTCCGGCCAGTCGGTGCGGATGAACTGCGCGATCCGCTCTCCCATCGAGGTTCGGGCGCCATAGACATAGAAATAGGCCCGCGTGCAGAGGCCCTCCAGATAGGTGATGACGTTCTGGTCGAGCGAAATGGAACGCGCGACGGAAAGCGAGGAGACAGCCTGACGATAGAGATGCGGCAGCGCCATCATGTCTTCATCCGACAGTGCCTTCACGCCGGAATTCTCGGCGCGGGTGAGGATCAGGTCCAGCTTGCGCCAGTCGGATTCCCGCTCCTCACGGAAGCGATAGGACTTCAGCATGTCGCTCAAAGCATGTCCCTCCTCTTGATCTCAAGGTAGCGGGAGATGAGTGCGCCGCCGAAATGCTCCGGCCGGGTCTCGATGATCTGTACGCCCATCCGCTGCAGCCGGCGCAGGACGACATCGCGCTCCGATAGGAGGTTGCCGGCGATCACCGCGCGGGAAACATCCTCGGTTGTTTGCGGCGGTGCATCTGCCATGGAGGAGAGGGCTTCATCCTCGAAGGTCGCGAACAGGACAAGATGACGATCGGTCAGGCGGCGGACATTTTCCAGCATCAGCTCGGCCGAGATCGTATCGACAAAGTCAGAGAAGATGATGATCAGGCTACGCCGCTCCAGCTGGCCGGCCAGCGTGGAGAGCGCGAGCGTGTAGTTGGACTCCTCCGCCGAATAATCGAGCCGGGATGCGAGGCTCTGCATCCGGGGAAAACTGCGCGAGCCGGAGAGGAACCCGCTGGAGAGGCCTGGCCGGGCATCGAAACCGAAATACATCGTCCGGTCGCCATTGCGCAGGGACACATAAGACAGGAGCAGGCCCGCATTGATAGCACGGTCGATCTTCGGCACGCCGCCCAGCGGTTCGCTCATCAGGCGGCCGGTGTCGAAGGCGAAGACGATGTTGTGATTGCGCTCGGTGCGGAATTCCTTGGCCAGCAGGTGGCGGTGCCGGGCCGAGTGCTTCCAGTCTATGGCACGCCGGTCCATGCCCGCGGCGAATTCACGGAGCGCGTCGAACTCGCTGCCGTCGCCACGCTCAATCTGTGTCTTGATGCCGAATTCCGCATCGCGGGAGAAGAGGCGGACCGCCTCATCCTTCACCCAGCGAACATTGGGTGTGACGACGATTTCCGTGTCGAGCTCCTGGATGTGGCGCTTCTGGATCAAGCCGAGCGGGCCCTGCCACCGGCACCAGAGGCGGACCAGTCTGGCTGTGCCCCGGCGCAGCGGTGTCAGCGTAAAGTCATAGCGGCGCTCGCGCCCTTCCCAGCCGCGCAGGCCACGCGTGGGCTGGTCTTCGAGAAGCTCGTTGGTTTCCAGCTGGACTTCCAATCGGGCCGGCAGGCTGCCGCGCACAAACCGGAATGTCACCGGAAGCGGGTCGCTGTCCCCGGCATAGAGGATTGGCGGGGCATCGACATCTGTTTCGAAGGCTCGCAGCGTCGGGCCGACCATCGCGTCCAGCAGGATCAATCCGCCGACCAGCGCAATCCACCCGGCCGAGAGCGTCCAGAGATCCGGGCGCAACAAGGCAATGCCGACCATGAGCGGCAGGCCGAGCAGCATCAGGAAGATGGCGCGGGCGGTTGGGGAGATCACCGGGGCGCCGCCGTCTGTTCGATGATGGCCATCAGCGTTTCTTCGCTGGTGCGGCCCTCAATCTCGGCTGCAGGCGAAAGCAGGACGCGGTGGCGAAGGGTGGGCAGAGCCAGGGTTTTCACATCATCCGGGATGACGAAGTCACGTCCGTCAAGCGCGGCGCGGGCGCGGGCGGCTGTTGCAAGCGCTGCAGCTGCGCGCGGGCTGGCGCCAGTTTCAAGTGCGGGAGAGGTGCGCGTGGCGCGGATGATATCCACCACATAACCAATGACGTCATCCTGTATCTTGGTGGCGGCGACAGACTCGACCGCGGCATCGAGCTCGTCATGCGAGATGACGGACTCCACGCCGAAGGCCTGCGGTGTCTTCATTCCGGTGCGGGTGCCGTGCTGGGCAACGATGGCGAACTCTTCTTCGCGCGAGGGGTAATCGAGCGTGTGCTTGAACAGAAAACGGTCGAGTTGGGCTTCCGGCAGCGGGTAGGTGCCCTGTTGCTCGATCGGGTTCTGGGTAGCGATGACCATGAAGCGGGCGTTCAGCTGATAGGCGTCACCGTCAATCGTTACCTTGCGCTCCTGCATCGCTTCCAGCAGGGCAGCCTGGGTTTTAGGCGGGGTCCGGTTGATCTCGTCTGCGAGGAGAAGGTCAGTGAAGATCGGGCCCTTGGTGAGCGTGAACTCATTGGTCTGGAAGTTGAACAAATTCGTGCCCAGAACATCGCCGGGCATCAGGTCCGGCGTGAACTGGATGCGTCCGAAGTCCAGCGAGATGGAGCGGGCAAAGCATTGCGCCAGAAGGGTCTTGGCCGTGCCGGGCGGGCCTTCCAGCAGGACGTGCCCGGTGGAGAACAAGGCAGTCAGCAACAGGTCGACGGTCGTGTCCTGGCCAATCACGGCTTTACGGACTTCGCCGCGGATGCGCGCGGCGAGCTCGCGGATGTCAGCTGGGGTCATTCATGGATCTCCTGAGAATATCGCGGCGCCAGCGCCAGAGGTCGCGGGCCTTGTACATCAAGTCTTCCCGGCTGGCGGCAGGGCCGCGCAGTCCGGCTTCGATCTGCGAGAAAGTCTTTCCGGAGGTTTCCTCCGGACCAAGACGGTCGAATAGTTCCGATAGCTGCGCTTCGGTGAGATTGCGCGGTGCGCCGATCTGCCGGGCAAGCCGCCGCCGGATGAGCGAGAGGTATCCCGGGGCCATCCGCGTTTCCCGGCGCGCCATGGAGACGAGTCCGGCGGAATTGTCGGCGAGCGCCTGCTTGCCCAGCGCGATGGCGCGGGATTCCCGGGCCGGCGGGCCGAAGCGGATCGAAGCGGCCCAGCCGAGCAACAGGGCGGCGGCCAGGGCCACCAGCGTCACCGCCAGGAAGGGGATGTCGAACATCATCTGCAGCAGGTTTTCAGACTGGTTGAACCCATGCAGCGTGGCATCGAAGAGGATGGGCTCGTCATCGCTGTAGCGCATCATGTTGATCATCTGCATCGCGAAGCGGGCATTCTCCCGCTCCGCCAGGCCGAAGGTGTTGATCATGTCGGGATCGGCAAGGATGTAGATGTCGCGGCCGGGGATCTGGGCCAACAGCGCGCCGTTGCGTGTCGCCACGACCGGGGTCAGGTCATCAGACTGGAGAAGCTGCATCTCCAGGTCAGGTTTCAGGGCCATCCGGCCGAATGGCGTCGAGACGCGCGGCGGGACATCTGTCCGCACAATCTCCGCGTCAATATCGAGCGCCTCCAGAAGGGCGTCGATGGAACTCTCATTTGCGAGGTCTGTGTCTTTCAGGCGAGAGGGATCGAACCGGTCGACCGTGCCCCACCATTTCGGCAGGACGATCAGCGTGCCGTCCTGCAGCTCATAGTCTCGCAGTGCCTTGCTCATCCCTCTGGGAGACAGCGTCAGCACCATAAGGCCGTAATGACCTTGCAGATTGCTTTTGAAACGAGAGGTTTCGACCGGATAGTTCTGCGCTTCGAGCAACCGGATGAAGCCGTTATAGCCGATGGCAGAGGTGGAGAAGGGGTGATCCCCTGCACGGTCGCGGTCCCGGAGTTCCGGAGACCAGCCCGCCAGAACCATGATCGCGCCAAAGGAAAAGACGGCGACGGCGATCAGGATGGCGACCGTACGGACCGCGAAAGGGGCCGCGTTGTTCTGCGTGCTGTCGCTCATGCCCAGCCCTCCCCGAAGGCGAAATCTTCATAGGAGGCGCGGGCTTCCTGCCAGCCTTCGGAATCCACCGGGCGGCCGCCGAAGAAGCTGCGCTCGACGATCCGGATGATCGGGCCGAGCCCGCGCTTCGCCCGGTCCGGAAGGTGTTGGAGACCGCCGATCTCACGAGCGGTCAGAGATTTCGGAACGCCGCCTTCGAGCCGGGTCTGGATGTCTTCAATGGACCGGAACAGCAGCAGGTGAACCGCTTCGGCGAACTTGCCGGCCCGGGCGAGGGCGTCGGCCTCTTCCAGAAGGCCGCGCGCCATGGCTTCGTTCGGGCGGACATCGATCAGAACATCGTCGGCCAGATCGACCTTGCCTTCGCCAGAGCGGCCGAAACGGACGCGGATGGCCTCCCCGAACACGAAATAGAGGAAGCCGGCGATCACCGCGGCAATCATCGCGTAGAACAGGAACTGGAACAGCGGGCCGAGACCGCTCAACAGGTTCCCCAGCCATTGCAGCCAGCGTGGCGGCGGATCGGGCGGTGGCAGAGGGTCCGCTTCCCATTCGGGGCGTTCCAGCTGCATGTCTCCGCGCTTCAGATAGTCGGCATGTGCGCGATCAAGGGCCTCGAGGTCTGTCACAGGGCGCCAGTCGTCCGCAACGTATCCGGGATCGAATTCGTCATTGATGACGGTGCCGGCATGCGTCGCCGTCCGGTCGTTCGCACCCTGCGCCAGCGCGGCCCCCGAAACGGCGGATCCGGCAAGCAGGCTGGCGAGCGCAAGGGCAGTTCCTGTCCTCAACCTCAACCGCACCGGATACTCCTCTCATGGCGGCCAGACAGGCAGCCGTCTGCAACCGACTATTTCAGAGGTCGCGGCAGGCTTCAACGCCCTATTGCGAACCCGGTCCGGCCAACCGATATAGCCCGGCCAAGGCAGAGATGAGGCAAACCATGGACAAGGCGGCGGTCTATCGTGACCTGAAAATGGAAATCGAAAGCGTCGTGGCGGGCGAAACCTCCGTGACGGCCCGGTATGCGACGGCGAGCTGCATCCTGGCAGAGGCTTTCCGGCCGCGGTTTTTCTGGACCGGCTTCTACGTGGTCGACCCGCTGAAAGAGCGTGAACTGGTTGTCGGGCCTTATCAGGGAACGCTCGGCTGCCTGCGTATTCCGTTCGGCAAAGGCGTCTGTGGTCATGTCGCGGCAACGGAAGAGGCGATCATCGTGCCGGATGTGCATGCTTTCCCGGGGCATATCGCCTGCGACTCGGCGACCAATTCGGAGATCGTTCTGCCAGTGTTCGACGCAGACGGAAAACTGGCGGCGGTGCTCGACATCGACTCGACCGAGCCGGATGCGTTCGACGATGTTGATCGCGAAGGCCTCAGCGCGATCTGCGAAATCCTACTCGTCGCCTGATTTCGGTACGGTCGACATAAGGGTCGCCTCAAAGGGCGGCTGACTGGATGTTGCGCGGCTGACGGCATCGATCCGGTCGATCAGGTTTTCTTCCAGAATGTCCAGCTTGCGGGCGCGGACACCGGCGACGGTGAGGATTTCATGATCCAGCACCTGCCATTCATCCCGGTTCGGGTCGTAGGCGGGCCATTCCGGCAGGCTGGGGCCATTGGGATCGCCCGTCCGGGCAAAATTGGTCCAGTAGGCCTGCATGGTTTCGGCCAGCTTCTCGTCCTTGTCGGACATGGGCAGGAGCGGAGAAGCGGATCCGAAGACGAATGGGATTTCCGAGCCGTGATAGGCGCCGATCGATTGGGCCCGGGTCGGCGTTGCGCGGGTGAAGAAATACATCCAGGTCGGGTTGCCGGCGGTGGCATTGGCCTTGCCGAGGAAACGCATGTGAACTCCGAACATGTCATCGCGGAGCATGTCGGTTGCGCCTTCATCCCAGGTTTCCAGCGTGTCCATGCCATAAAGCGCTTCGAGGGCTTTCGCCTGGTTTTCTCCAAATACTTCAGCGAGACGTTGCTCGCGCTCTTCCAGGGACCCGGTGATGCCGCGTGCCAGGACGGTAGGCGACTGGAAGGCCGAGTAAAACAGGCTGCCTTCATCGGCATTGTAACCGGCCAGGATCGGCACGTCCGCCGCATTGCCAGCCCGGATGGTTGCGCCAACCGTATCGGGCAGGATCTTGTCATCGACATTGGGCAGGAAATAACCGGCAAGGTCAGCCCGCTGTTCGGCGCGGGTAATGATCGAGGCTGCAGGAATGGAACGAAGTTCGGCAGCGGTTGCCGTCCTGTCCACGAATGTGCTGAGGAATTCCTCGCCAATCGATTCCATGCTGCGGGAGCCGGGCAGAGGCGCTTCAGACAGGTAGTTGGCGTTGTAGCTGCTGGTGCCGCTTTCGAGGATGGCCTTGTGATAGAGGCCGTCAGCGATGGTAGATGCCATCAGCTCACTGACAGACTGGGCGCCGGCGCTTTCCCCGAAGATGGTCACATTGTCCGGATCACCGCCAAAGGAGCGGATATTGTCACGTACCCAGCGCAATGCGGCTGCCTGGTCCATCAGGCCATAATTGCCGGAGGTCCCGGCCTCTTCCGTGAGGGCCGGGTGGGCCATGTAGCCGAAGGGGCCTAGGCGGTAATTGAACGTGACCAGAACGACGCCGTTTTCGACCAGGGCATTCGCCTGATAGAATTCCGACGACCCTGCGCCTGCCTGGTGGCTGCCACCATGGATCCAGACCATGACCGGAAGCAGTGTGTCATTGCCGATATTGGAGGTACGGACGTTGATGAACAAACAGTCTTCCGCCTCCGCCGGGGCAGGCATGGCGGACATGTATTTTTTTGCGGCGAAGCGCTTCCAGCCGGGAAGACCTGCGCCGTCGATGATCCCATTGACGAAACCATTCATCCCCTTGCGGACCTGAATGCACTCAGCGCCGTATTCGCGGACATCGCGGGGCATCGCGCCCCATTGTGGCGGCGCACCTGGCGCAGCCCAGCGGCGCGCAGACGCGTAGGGGATGCCGTTGAACACCTGAATGTCGGAATTGTCAGCGTCGATGCCGCCCAGGACGAGGCCCTGGTTAATGCGCAAAGGTTCCGCCAAAGCGAGAGGCTTTGCCGGAGCGGTCATTTTGAACCACCCCCACACACCAGCCGCAATCAGCAGCAAAAACAGAACAATACTAAGGCGCTTCATGTAATCTACCCGCCCCCGACTTGGTGCAACTACTATACCAGACGACTAGGGGGTGTCACCGAGTTGTCGCCTTGTTTAACCATGAGAATCCAACCGGCGTGTTAACATGGCCACAACTTGGTGACGTCGGCCGCAACTGTTGGGTCGTCTGTCCTGCCTTTTGTCGCTATAAACCGGGAGGCCGCCTATGAAAGGCTGTGGTTGCCCGTCAGGTCTGCGAAGGTTGGGAACCTCTTCAGGTCGTTGAAATAAAACAACATATTGGAGTGCCTGCGTTGCAGGCCGAGCTGTACCGGTTTCCCCGGAGCGCAAGCAGGGCGGGCGCAGGCGAGATCGGCTGAAACCGAAGACGCGCTTTGCACTCCGTGATCAGAGTGTGCGCAAATTGGCGGCAACAAGCCGGTGGCCAGGCGTCCTGTGCAAGCCAGGGGCGATCCGGTCACCGTTGGCTCGTGCTTCAGGCGAATGCTCGTTCGTGTTTAGAGGACACCTTCCGCCCGGATTGGGCGGGTTGTCAGCAATTCCTGGCAGAGGAGTCCGGCCTCACGGTGACGGGCCATGGATTTGTAGTCGGGGTGGTTCAGGGTGGCGATGAAGGCTTTGCGGTCCGGGAAGAACATTACCATGACGGCGTCCCAGTCTCCATTGCCGATAAAGTAGCGCTCGACCTCTCCCATCAGCAGGCACCGCCCGCCCACTTCGGCGGCGGCGATACCGAAAGCGTCGGCATAGCGCTGATAGGCGGCCGCTCCCGGTTCATCGTTTCCGAATTCCGGGTCTTCTGGCCGGTAATCGGCTTTGACGCGGAACTTCAGGATGTTCACCTGTGCGATCGGTCCTTCATGGGGGTCGTCACGAAAAGCTCGGAACTGATCGGCTGTGGGCTGGAAGGCGGGCATGGCAGGCTCCTTTATGGGGTTTCTGACGGGCGCAGTTCAGGATGGCGCATCAGGAAGCGTTCGGCATAGAATAAGGCTGCGGCATGCAGCGCATGTTGAACTTCCAGTGCGCCATAGTCCAGGAATTCTGTATACGGCATTTCAAGCACCTCGATTTCCTCATTGGGGTCGAGGGACTGAGTGCTGGTCGGTTTGCAGCCGAGCGCGAGGTAATAGTGCAGCCGGTTGTTTTGTGTCGCGGGATTTGGATAGCAGGTTCCGACATGGTGCATGGCACGGGCCGTATATCCTGTCTCTTCCCGCAATTCCCGGGCGCCGACAGATGGCCAGTCCGTTTCGCCCGGATCGGACACGCCTCCAGGCAGGCCGAGCGTGAACACGCCGCCGGCGTGGCGGTATTCCCGGACGAGAACGACGTTGCCTGCATCTGTCAGGGGAATGACCGTGACCCAGTCCGTGAGTTCGGTGACATGGTAGGCTTCGACGATATGCCCGTCATCCCGGATGCATCGGTCCGTGCGCAGGCCCATGAAGCGGTCTCGCATGACCTGTTTCGATGAGAGGATTGTCCAGGGCTTCATGTCATTTCACCAATGTCATCCGGGCCAGCTTGGCGAGCAGAACGGCCCAGGGAAGGGCGTGAAAGCAGAGATCGAAAATATCGACTGGTTTTTGCAGTGTCCCATTCGCCAGCATTTTGATCTTCTCCCAGATGTGCGGCTCCGGAAAGAATGGCGCAAGGCCGAGTGTCAGGCATCCGAAGATGACCAGCATCAGGGGGAGTTTGTCCAGGAAGTCGAGCATGGTTTTTCTGCCTCAAGGCTGGTCTGAACCTGAGGGTTTCAGGTGCCGGTCAAGAAAATCCAGCCGGGTTTTCATCAAATGGGTCTGCAGCGCTTCACCGCGGATGCCGTGGCGCTGTCCCGGATAGGTCATCAGTTCAAACCGCTTGCCGTTCTCCTGCAGGATCGTCATCAGGCGGGGCGTGTTGTCGAAAGTGACATTGTCGTCCGCCATGCCGTGCATCAGCAGGAGGGGTGTGGTCAGGTTTGCGGCATAGGGGAGGACGCCAGAGGCTGCATAACCCTCAGGATTGTTCTCCGGCGTTCCCATATAACGCTCCGTATAGAATGTATCGTAGAGGCTCCAGTCCGTGACCGGCGCGCCAGCGGCTGCCGCAGCGAAGGTACCTTCCGGGGCCTGCAGGATGGTCATCAGCGTCATGTATCCTCCATAGGACCAGCCCTGAATGCCAATTCTGCTCGCATCCACGTAGGGCTGGGACTTCAGCCACTCCACACCGGACAGTTGGTCCCGGATTTCAGGTCCGCCGGTGCGGCGGTGAATGACATTCTCGAATTCACGGCCGCGATTGTCGCTGCCGCGATTGTCCAACCTGAATATGATGTAGCCACGCCGCGCGAGGAACTGGTCCGACATGCTGCCCCAGGATCGTGACACGGTCTGCACATGCGGGCCGCCATAAACTTCGACGATCACCGGATATTTCCTGGACGGATCGAAAGCCGGCGGTTTCAGGATTGAGTAATGAAGGTCTTGTCCGTCTTCGGCTTTCAAGGTGCCGTATTCGGGAACCACATGATCTGCTTTGTACGGCGCATAGGGGTGATGCGCGTCGAGCGCGTTCTCCTCAATCCAGCCCAGAAGTGTGCCATCCATCCGGTAGAGCCCCGTCTGGGGTGGATGTTCCGGAGAGGATGACGTGCCGACAAAGGTTTTCCGGTCCGGGCTGATCCGGACGTCCCAAGTCTTCCCGGCTTCTGTTATGCGCTTGGGCGAGCCCGGGCCGCCCTGCGGATCCAGGGATATACTGTATAGGTGGCGTTCGAGAACTGTGTCAGCGTACCCTGAATAATAGAGCGCTGTTCCGTCCTCGGAAACCGTCTCCACAGAGTCGACCACCTGGCCTGCAGGGGTAACGGGAATAACATCTTTCTGTCCTGAAGGCGGCAGGATGGCTGCCTGGCGCACGCCGCTGTCTTCCGTGGTGATGAGGAAGCGCCCATCCGGTAGTTCCCGAAAGTCCTTGGAGAGATTTACCCAAACCGGGTTTCGTTCCGTGTAGGGAGACCAGACGCGCCACGGCAGGGAGTCAGTCCTGTTGTACCTGATCTCCGTCTGGTCCCGGTTGACGGTCTGGAACCACAGGCTGCTGCTCGTCCAGTTTACACGCGCCAGATAGGTGTCCGGGCCTGTTTCGAATATCCGGTCGGTTCGATCTTTTACCAAGTCGTTCACGAAAAGGGCGACCCGCGCATTTGGCCGTCCAGCCCTTGGGTAGCGTTGCTCGACAACAGTCACCTTGTCGGCCTCGATGTCAAAACGGGGGACGATGTCCACACCCTTTTCGTTCACCTCAGTGAACGCGACGTAGCGTTCGTCCGGGCTCCACCAATATCCGGTGAAGCGTTTCATTTCTTCCTGTGCAACGAACTCTGACACACCATAGCTGATCGCCTGGTCCGGATCTGCAGCAGGTGTCAGGCGGGTTTCCTTACCGGTGGCGAGGTGGACCGCAAAGACCGCGCCTTCCCGTATGAAGCTGACATAATTACCGCGTGGGGAGATCCGGCCGTCGTATTCGAAGGCGTCCGTGTCCGTCAGCTGTCTAACGACCGGGCCATTCGTGGTCAGCGTAACGAGGTGCAGGTCGCCGGCAATCGGCACGAGAATCGTATCGGCCGTTCCCCAGACATAGTCGGCGATACCCACCGTGCCTGCGATCCGTTTGCGTTCGCGGAGGGCTTTTTCCTGCTCGGACAGATCGACCGTTTCAGGCTCCAGGAGCATGGAATCGACCAGCATGCTCTGCTCGCCTGTTGTTACGTCGAATTGCCAGAGATCGAACCGGTTTTGCTCTCCTGCGCGGGACTTGAGAAATGTAACGCGCGTTCCGTCAGGAGAGTATTTGACCAATCGGGCCACTGGTCCGGACAGGGAGGGTGAGGCGTACAGGCGTTCCAGCGGCAGCGTTTGGGGCGTATCGGTCAATATTTCGGTCTCCGATGTGTTCGCTGGCGACTGGGCCTGCGAGTGAAATGACGGGAGAAAAAATGCGGTGAGGACGGTGAACAGGGTGTAAATCGTACGTTTCATGCTTACGAACCTAATCGGGGGCGCGATTGATTGTCATCAGATGTTGCTCACCGGCTTGGCAGGTTTGGATTTTTTCTACACAGACTGCTTTCGCCCCCTAGCCAAGCGTGGACCTCACAATAAAGTAAGACCCATGATGAATGGGGTGGGATTGTTTCAGCAAGCAATAGCCCTGGTCGCCTCGGGCAGCGGCGGCAACGCCCTTCTTCGTGGTGCCGATATGATGCGCCGCGCCGCTGATTTCGGACATGTTGCAGCAGCAAACAATTACGGGGCCATGCTCCATGCTGGACGGGGCGTGCGTCAGGACTTGGTCGGCGCGCGAGCCTACTACCATCAGGCCGCCAGTGCAGGGCTTCCTATTGGTTTGTTTAATATGGGTTTTATGTGCTTCCATGGCCTCGGAGGGCCGAAGGATCACAAACGGGCCCGGTTCCTGTTTCTCAGGGCAGCGCAACAGGATGAGACGGATGCCATCACCTATCTTGGCCTGATGCTGATGTCAGGGCAGGGCGGCCCGGCCGATCCGCGCGCCGCGCGTGCCTGGTGGAGCCGTGGCGCCTCACTCGGGAACAGCCGGTGTGCCTTCAATCTGGGGATCGCCCATGCAGGCGGGCACGGGTGTCCGCAGGATCTGGTCAAAGCGTGGCGCTGGTTCCGGCAGGCCGAGCGTCTCGGTAATCCCGAGGCCGAAAGCGAACTTCGCCGGCTCGAATTTGCCATGAGCGATGAAGAGCAGAGCCGGGCATTCCGGCGGGCGAGCTGACCAAAATATGCAGCACCAGACAGAGGGTGGGCGCTGACCTGCCATGAATCCGGCGATCCGGTCAGATCACGGGTTTCGCCGGTTCTGTCTCTCAAGGTGTCTCTGCGGACCGTGGTTCGCTGATGGCGGGCACCTGAGTGCTTGATTTTATGGGGTGAGTGCGTAACTCAGCGGCGTTCAATCTTTCCCCAAACAGGATTCTTCCACCATGGCCGGACCTCAATACGTTTACCACATGCAGGGCCTCACCAAGGTCTATCCAGGTGGCAAGAAGGTGTTTGAAAACATCCACCTGTCTTTCCTGCCCGATGCCAAGATCGGTGTCGTCGGCGTCAATGGTGCGGGTAAGTCCACGCTGCTGCGCATCATGGCGGGGCAGGACAAGGAATTCATCGGTGAAGCCTGGTCGGCCGATGGTGTGAAAGTCGGTTACCTTCCACAGGAGCCGAAGCTCGACGAGAGCAAGACCGTTTTCGAGAACATCGCCGCCGCTTGCCCGGAAAAGATGATGCTCGACCAGTTCAACGAAATCTCCGGCAAACTCGGCGAAGACTATTCCGACGAGCTGATGGAGCAGATGACGGAGCTGCAGGAGAAGATCGACGCAGCTGACGCCTGGGACATCGACTCAAAGATCCAGATGGCCATGGAAGCCCTGCGCTGCCCTGACGACGATGCCGACGTGACAAAGCTGTCGGGCGGGGAGATCCGCCGTGTCGCGATCTGTGCGCTGCTTCTGTCCAAACCCGACATGATCCTGATGGACGAACCGACCAACCATCTCGATGCCGAGACGGTGGCCTGGCTCCAGAATTACCTGATCAATTTCCCCGGCTGCGTCATCCTCGTCACCCACGATCGTTATTTCCTCGACGATATCACGACCTGGATCCTCGAACTCGACCGTGGCCGCGGCATGCCCTATCAGGGGAACTATTCCGACTGGCTGGAGCAGAAAGCCAAGCGCATGGAGCAGGAGGCTCGCGAAGAGCGCGGCAAACAACGCTCTTTGGCCAAGGAACTCGAATGGGTCCGCTCCAGTCCGAAAGCCCGCCAGGCAAAATCCAAGGCGCGTATCCAGTCCTATGAGCAGAAAGCCGCCGAGGCCGAACGCGAGAAGGTCTCCACTGCGCAGATCCGCATTCCGCCAGGCCCGCGTCTCGGCAATGTGGTTCTGGAGGCCGAAGGCCTGCGCAAGGGCTTCGGTAACAACCTCCTGATCGAAGACCTGGACTTCAAACTGCCGCCTGGCGGTATCGTCGGCGTGATCGGCCCGAACGGCGCCGGTAAGTCGACGCTGTTCAAGATGATCCTCGGCCAGGAAGAACCGGATGCCGGCACGCTGCGTGTCGGCGACACGGTAAAGTTCGGTTATGTCGACCAGAGCCGCAACAAGCTCGACGACAAGAAGAACGTCTGGGAGGAAATCTCGGGCGGGACGGACGTCATTGACCTTGGCGGCGTCGAGGTGAACTCGCGCGCTTATGTCGGGGCGTTCAACTTCAAAGGCTCTGACCAGCAGAAGAAGGTCGGCCTGCTCTCCGGCGGTGAGCGTAACCGCGTGCACCTCGCCAAGATGCTGAAGGAAAGTTCTAACGTTCTTCTGCTCGACGAACCGACCAACGACCTCGACGTGGAGACGCTGCAGGCGCTGGAAGAGGGCCTTGATGCTTTCCCGGGCTGCGCCGTGATCATCAGCCACGACCGCTGGTTCCTTGACCGGATGGCGACCCACATTCTCGCCTTTGAGGGCGATTCCCACGTCGAATGGTTCGAGGGCGATTTCTCCTCCTACCTGGAAGACAAGAAGCGCCGTCTGGGCGAGGACGCCGTCAATCCGAAGCGCCTGAAATTCAAGAAATTCGCGCGATAGGAGAAAATATCCGGTCTCCGGCGTCGGTGACTACGCAATTCGGTGCAAAAATTGCGTAAGGACGGAACGTCAGGGAGTCCGATATGACGACAAGTGCCTCGCCGAAGCTTTCGGTTGTGATCACGAACTATAATTACGCCGCCTTCGTTGCGACGGCGATCGACAGTGTCCTGTCTCAGGATGTCGAGATCGAACTCGTGGTTGTCGATGATTGTTCGAAGGACAATTCGCGGGACATCATCCGATCTTATGGCGACCGGATCATTCCGGTCCTGCAGGACGTAAATCAGGGACATGGCGGTGGTTTCAATGCCGGATATGCCCGTACGACGGGCGATCTGGTCATGTTCCTGGACGCGGACGACTTCCTGCTGCCCGGCGCCGGCAAGACCATTCTTTCCAATTATGACCCGGACATCGGCATGTATCTCTACCGGATGAACTATGCCGATGAGCAGGGCACGCTTGGCGGTTTGTTTCCTCCGCCGCAAGTGCCGCTTGCCGATGGGGATGTCGCTGCGCAGCTGCGCGAGATGGGGCACTATTCCGGTACGATCACGTCTGGCCTGGTCTACACCCGCACCGCTTTGGAACAGGTCATGCCGATGGATTCGGAGATGTTCCGGCAAGGCGGCGATGGTTACCTGTCTGCGACCGTGCCGCTGCACGCGACTGCCAAAGGCTATGACCAGCCGATTTCTGCTTATCGTCTCCACGGTTCGCAACATTCCCAGTTCGCAAAGGCCTACGCGAAGCGCGCCCGCTGGCGGATCGGTCACCAGCAAGCGTGCTTTGACTGCATCCGGGACCATGCGGCACGTCAGGGATTGCCGACCGCAGCAGATCTGGGAGAACGCGATCCGGGACATTTGCAGGAACGTTTGGTCTCGCTTTTGTTTGAGCCGAAGCTGCACCCGGTAAGCACCGACACGCGTGCCGGGCTCCTGAGAAAGCTCCGTGCCGCCAATCGTGAAAGATTTGGCGGCAAGGCACTCGCCCGGAATGCCTGGTGGATTCTGATTGGTCTCCTGCCGAACGGAGCGGCGCGTACTGTCCTGTCATGGAAGATCGACGTTGCGGCCCGTCCGGCATGGATGAACAGACTGGGCCGCACGCTTCGCAAGCGCCTGGGCATTGTAACCTGACGGCACGGAACGATTGCTCTTGCCCTCAGATACCTGTCCGCTAGGCTCAGGCCCAGCGTACAAAGGGGTATGAGGTATGAGAATTCTGGTGACAGCTTCTCTGGCGGCACTGTTGCTGGCTGGATGCGGAGGACCTCCGGCGCCTGCCTCGCAGGAAGAGATCGCGGTTGTGCCGACCTATGAAGCCACCGGGATCGCTGCGAAAACGCTTCCGGAACTGGTCGATGATCTGTCGGACGGTGCCGTGAGTTCTGAAGAACTGGTGCAGGCCTACCTTGACCGGATTGAGCGGCTCGACCGTGATGGTCCGCGGCTTCAAAGTATCATTTCACTCAATCCGAATGCGCTTCCGCTGGCGCGTGCCAGCGACCAGCGCCGGGCGAACGGAAACACGCTCGGGCCGCTGGACGGCGTGCCCGTGCTTCTGAAGGATAATATCGAAAGCCTGGATCCCATGCCGACAACAGCGGGGTCGCTGGCCTTAGAGGATAATATTACCGGGCGGGACAGTCCGCTGGTTGCTGGATTGCGCGCGCAGGGCGCGATTATTCTAGGCAAGACCAACCTTAGCCAATGGGCAAATTTCCGAGACGATGATTCCATGAGTGGATGGTCGTCCGTGGGCGGACAGGTTCACAATCCCCACATGCTGGATAGGAATCCTTGTGGATCCAGCTCGGGCTCAGGGGTGGCTGTTGCTGCGTCTCTGGCCGCCGGAGCGGTCGGCACGGAGACTAATGGCTCGATTATCTGCCCGTCCAACGTGAATGGCATTGTCGGGTTCAAGCCGACAGTCGGTCTGGTATCGCAGGAATGGATTGTCCCGATCTCGCCGTCGCAGGATACGGCCGGCCCGATGACGCGCACGGTTCGCGGGGCTGCCCTGATGCTGAACGCAATGGATTCAGGGGATGAAGACTACACGCTGAGCCTTTCACCTGATGCGCTGAATGGGATGCGGATTGGTGTGATGCGGTTTGCCGAAGGTTCCAACAAGGATATCAAGGATCGCTTTGCCGCTGCTCTCGCTGAAATGGAGGCGCAGGGGGCGACGCTTGTCGATATAGATGAATTTGAACCGGCCGCAGAAAATTTCTGGGACAGTACGCAGCCCCTTCTGGAGTTTGAATTCAAAGACAGTCTGAATGCCTATCTCGCGACGACACCTGACACAGTGACGACGAGAACCCTCCGTGAGCTGATTGCGTTCAATGAAGCTAATGCGGATCAGGAAATGCCCCTGTTCGGGCAGAGCCTGTTCGAGGCGTCAGAGGCGCGCGGGCCTCTCACCGATCCGGCATATGTTGCTGCGAAGGCGGCGGTGCGTTTCTCAACACGCGAACAGGGGATCGACCGTCTGCTGGCCGAATACGACGTGAACGTTCTGGTCTCGCCATCGGGCCCCGTTGCCCCCCGGATCGATCCGGTCAATGGCGATGTATGGCCACAATGGGCAGGGGCCGGCTGGATGGCTGCTCAGGCAGGCTATCCGCACCTGACGGTGCCGATGGGTAATGTGCACGGCATACCTGTGGGCGTGTCGTTTATCGGTTCAGCTGGCGATGATGCCGCGATCCTTGCTTACGGGTATGCGTATGAGCAGGCCAGCAAGCTGAGGCCCGATCCGCATTATCTGAACAGCGCCGAGGACCGCCCAGAAATCTCCGAGGCGATGCTGAAGTAAAAGCCATCCTGGCCTGCCGGCGAACAAGTCAGAATCGGTTTTTGAGTGAGATCACTTTGGTGATCAGCTTTGCTTCTTCTTCTGTGATGTTGAGTAACCCGATCAGTTTCTCGAGAAATTCCGCCTCGGCAGAAACGAGGACGCCATCGGCAAGGGCAATATCGAGACAATGGGCGAATACGGCGGGGGGCATGTCCTTGGGCAGCGCTTCGCATGCCTCAGCCAGCCAGTCAGGCCGGTCTGAGCGTCGCTTCAGTACGACCCGGTTCACCTGCGCCAATTCGTTCTGGTCGAGGTTCTTGAGGGTGCGTGACCGGCGGGAGAGGGCTCGGATTTCCTCCTGCTCCTGTTCGGCAATGCGTCCATCTGCAAAGGCGGTGGAAAGGATGAGGCATAGGAAAGCTTCCGGGATGCTCCAGTCATTAGGGTGATCCGGGAATTCGGTCACCAGTTCCTGCATGCTGAAGCCGGATTTCTTTTCGACCGTTATCGGGCCGAACAGTGCCTGGGAGTTGTCTTGTTGGTCACCCATCTGCGTGTACTCCTGCTTGGGTATCTGAGGCGGCAAGCGGTTTCATCAATCTGGCCGTACAGGGGCCGGAACCGGTGGCCAGGCTTCGACATCTGACTTGAGCTGGGCCAGGGCATCGCGGCGCTCTGTCAGGCTGGTGATGACGTCATCCAGCCACTCGACATTCTCCGGAAGCTCTCTCAAACGGCGGGGCGCGTTTGCACGGCTGGGTTGGGCCAGAAGGTCGGCGATGTCCTTTTCCAATGCTTTCGACTGCTGTTGCAGCTGAACGATGCTCTGGAACCCGGCATAGCTGGCGATGGTTGCCTGCTGTTGGGCGATGACCTGTTCACGATTGCCAATCTGGGTTTCCATTTTTTTCAGTTCAGCCGCCTGAGTTGCCAGTTTCTGATCGGCTTCCGCGAGTTGTGCGTCTGTGTTCGAAAAGACCATGAACAAAGCCACCACAGCGGCGACCAAAACGCCCGCAAGGAAGATCACCATGATGAGCAGCCGGGCCTGCCCGCGCTTGGCTTCCTTTAGCTGATGCGACAAGGCCATCATGTCGTCATGCGTGGGCACTGACTGGAACACTTGCATGTCCGAATTGTCGGAAGATTGGACTGTTGGCACCGTCATACCGAGGTTTCCTCATTCTCTGTGTTCGTCGCCGTCAGGAGCATTTCAGGACTCCGTAATGGCCATAGAAAGCGTTCAGGTCGTTCCAGGCCGGATCCTGTGGACCAAGTGTGATCTCGCGATTGCATCTCTGGATGACGGTCAGGCCCTGTTTCAGACGGGCGGAGATGTCGACATCTGTCTGCAGATCATCGAAGCGCGCAAACTTCTCCCGCTCCGGTGCATCCGTGAGCGCTTCCTGTCCTCTCGTGAAGGCCGTCTCAGCTGCACGCAGCACGCTGCGCCATTGCGTTTGAGAGGCGAGATTGTACGCGCTGACATCCATCGACTGGGCCTGCTTCAGGAAATACATGCCGCGCAGCAGGTTCGCTTCCGGTGTGCCCGTGTCCGGGCACCGGGCGAGGCTGCTGCCATTTTTGACGCTGTTGCCGGCTTTCAGGATTGTCGCGAGACATGCCTGCCGATTGTATTCCCACGTCCGGGCGTTCAGTGAAACGGCCCGCTCTGCGTGCGCAAGCGCACTTTGTTGCCACCCGGATGGTCGGGTGATCGTTTCTGCGACGCTCATCATATAGTTCGCATCTGCTGCTTGTGGCCCATTCAGACCGGCTTCTGCAGCTCTCAAGGCACTTAGCGCGGCACCGAAATTCCCCTTGTCGAATTCCTTCCGTCCGATTTCGTACCGAACTTCTGCAGAGACAGCGCCTGCGGAATTTGCCTGATTGAGTGCTTGTAGTGCGAGGTCCGGTTGGCCGCAGGCGTCATAGGCGGCTGAAAGTGCCAGAACCGCCGAGACCTTTTCCGTTCCCATCAATCCGGGCAGTGCGGAATTGTATGCAGGAATTGCAAGCGTGCACTGGCCTGTTTTGTCGTACGCCTCTCCAAGACGTGCATAGCGGGCAGGCGTGGGGGCCAGATCGACCGCATCCTGCAAAGTCGCTGCGGCGCGTTCAGCCAGGGTCGTGCGTGCTTCTGAACCCGGCGTGCCGGTCACACTGGCGAGTGCCAGAAGGGAGACGCCGAGATGTTCGAGATCAGCTGCATGTTCAGCGGTGGGCGTGGAGGCAGACAGCATTGCTGCATCACCGTAGGCCTTGACCGCATTTTCCAGATAAGTCCGGGTGCCGGACGGGTCGCGCCGCGAAAGGGCCTGATAGATGGCGCCCATGCCCCTGTTGGCCGGCAGTTTGAACCGATCGGTCCTCAGGGCATCCCGATAGTCCGTGATCGCTCCGAGCGCAGCTTCAACCGACGGCGCCGGATCTGCGCTGGCCAGGGCTTCCTTCACGCGTTCGGCTCGATCGAATGCGATCGCGGCAAGTTGATCGGAGGCAGATGCTGCGAATGAGGGGCATGAAGTGACGAGGCGTCTTAGGTCTTCGACATAAAGATACTCACGTTCCCGCCCGAGGTCCCTGTTGATGCGCCACCGCGTGTCGAGCACTTCGCAACCGAGGCGGGCCGTCTCCGGCGCTTCGTCGCCAGGGGGAATGTTTACTGAAATCGAGGAGAGCAGCGCTGCGGCATCAGTCAGGCAAGCCGATGGGGTGCCGCAGGTCGCGTCGGAGACACCGCTTTGGGCGACGCCTTGCAAGGCGCGGCTGCGAGCGAGCGTACGCCGTAGCATGAAGCTTTTGTTGGCCGCGATTTGCTCTGCGGTTCCGGTCAGGCTGATCTGGCTGTCCTGCTGCGATGCCAGCGATTGATCGAGCAAGTTGAGGGCTCGCTGGCTGCATGCGGCTTTCGTCGGGCAAAGCGTATTGGCAGCATTCGCCGATGCGAGGCGATTATAGGCGCTCGCGGCATTGAAGGAGGCATTGGCCCGGTCGATCCCGCTGCGGGAAGGATCACCCGCTGCGGACGGTCCTTCACAGGTCCGCGCCATGTTTTCCACGCCTGTCTGCGGGACAGCAATGCTGCGCTCAAAACAGTCTTTGAGAGTCGTCCATTGGCTGACACCTGTCGATTCCGGTGTCGCCGGCGGCGCAGAGGCGCAACTGGCAATCGACAAAAGGCACAGTGCGCCGAGGGGCGTTTTCCAGAGTTGACGTGCCGTCTGTGCTGTCATTGCCTCACCCACCAGTCTGCGCAGCTTTCTGCATTTAAGCGGCACTATAATGGAAAGCCGCATCAATCGACAGCCGCGAATTAACCATATCATCTCCTGATGAAGGAGGCATGCGGCGTTCCGCGCCTCTGAGGTTCGTCCGAAATCGAAAAAGCCCGCTTCCATGAGGAAACGGGCTTCTTTTTATGTTCGAAAACTTGAAAGAAATCAGGTTCGCTTTTCGCTTTCCAGCTTTTGCTTCATGCTCTCGATCTTGTCGATCAGCGCTTGGGCGGAGCCATTCGTCCGGTCGAGCAGCGCAAGAAACTGAGCGCGTTGTTCAATACCAAGCCAGATCAGGTTGCCGTCGAGATTCAGGGCGACATCCACCACCTGGTACTGTCCATTGCGCAACAGAACACGCCAACGAACATCCATGTCCTTGCCGTCTTCGCGGCGAATGACGGTGTTGACGATCGAATCGGTGTCAGACCGGTCGACCGAATCCTTCACCACAACGGCTTCGCCGCGATAGGCGTCGAGTTCGTTTTCGTAAACGGCCAGCGCGTATTCCCGGAAGACCTTCTGGTAGGCGGCGAGTTCGGAGTCGGTGAAACGGCGGGCATATTTGCCAATCGCGAAATTGGCGACGGCCTTCATGTCCGTGAACTCATCCATATAGGCATTGAATTTCGCGGTACGCTCGTCTGCGTTCAGGGACGGATCATTCAGGGAAGCGAGCACTTCACTGGCATTTTTCTGAACATAGGCTTCGGTCTTGGCGTCCGCGAACGCCGGCATCGCCAGCGCGGACAGCGCAGCGAGGGCAATTGCGGGGGTCACAAGGCGTTTCACGGGCGGGCTCCTGCTTCAGTCGTATCTTCGTCGCTATTCGTCATATTCGTCAAAATCTGGGAGATCTTCGTACATTTCTGAATCATCTTCCGGACGACCATTACGAATTGCTGCCTGACGCTGAGATGAATAAATACGCCGGAGGGCCACATAAGGTTCCGGCTGGGAGTTCAATTGCTCGATCTGATCGTCCAGCGCGACGCGGGCATTCAGGCCGGACAGAACGCCCCGGCTGACCGCGATTTTGTCGTCCAGATCGGGGTCACCGTCGAATTCTGTCCAGGTCAGTGGGTCAAGGGCCCGGTCGACACCTGAGCCGAAAAGGTCGCGCGGCGTTGTCGGCCCCATGATCGGCATCACCAGGTAAGGACCGCTGTCGACCCCCCAGACGGCGAGCGTCTGTCCGAAGTCTTCCGAATGATGCTCTACGCCAAAATGGCCAGCGGCATCCCACAGGCCCGCGACGCCAACAGTTGTGTTGATGGTGAATCGAACAAACGTGTCGGCCGCCCGTGATGGTTCCGCCTGCAGCACGTCATTTACGAAAATAACAGGCGCCCGGAGGTTGCGCAGGAAATCGCCAATCCGGTCGCGCGCGAAACCGGGGGTTACGGTCTCATATACATCAGCGGCTGGGCCCAGGGCATATTTGTCCACGCCGTTGTTGAAGGCGAACATCTGCCGGTTGAACCCTTCATAGGGGTCAGCAATCGAACCGGGGTCCGAAGGATTCGGTGGAGTTGAAGCGCATGCGCCAAGCGTGAAGACCACCGCAGTGGCCGCAAACCGAACGTTCATAATTGCGATTTCCCGTTTCTTGGCCCGGTACATGGTTATTTCCCTCAAATGACGCAACTGCCTCATATGTAATTCCAATTACATGCGACAATGGTGCAACAGACTGACGCTCCTTGCAAAACGTATAAAAGAATGTTTATACGATCCTCATGAGTGATCGATTTACCCTCACGCTGGAGCAGCTGCGAGCGGCTGGAGAGCCGACACGCCTGCGTATCCTCGCATTACTGCGTGAACGCGACCTTTCTGTGGGCGAAATCGTACAAATTCTTTCTCTCAGCCAGCCCCGATTGTCCCATCACCTCAAAGCACTGACGGGCGCAGGACTGGTTGAGCGCTTGCCGGAAGGCTCATTCGTTTTCTACCGGGCGGCGAGCGGAGGGGACGGGCGTCTGTTTCTGGACTCGCTATTTAATCAGCTGGGCGTTGATGTGCCGGAATTGCAACGAGACGCAGAGCGGTTGGATGAGATCAGCGCATCGCGCGCTGCGTCCGCGCAGGCCTATTTCTCGTCTGTTGCAGACAATTGGGATGCGATTCGGACGCTGCATTATCCAAATGAGGCCATCGAGCAGGCTTTGCTGGAGATTGCCGGACCGGGACCGTTCAGACGTGTTGTGGATTTCGGGACCGGAACCGGGCGGATGCTGACACTCTTCGCGCCGCTTGCTGCGGAGGCTGAAGGGATCGATCTCAGTCACCACATGCTGACCGTCGCGAGGGCGAATCTGGAACGGGATGGAAGCCCGGTGGCCCGCGTCAGGCAGGGGGATGTGACGGCAACTCCCTTCAAGGACGCTTCGGCTGATCTGGTGATCATTCATCAGGTGCTGCATTATGTAGATGCGCCGCATCGCGTGATCGCTGAAGCAGCGCGTGTCCTGCAGCCTGGCGGGCGCTTGCTGATCGTCGATTTCGCGCCGCACAATCTGGAGTTCCTCCGGACCGAGCATGGCCATCACCGCCTTGGCATGTCGCCGGAAGCGATGGAACGATGGGCTTCCTCCGCAGGGCTGAAACTGTCGGAGCCGCGCGCTTTGGCGCCACCTCCCGAGAACGAACAAGGGCTGACGGTCCATATCTGGACTGCCGAAAAGCCCGCAAACGCGCAGGAATCCGCGGCATGAGCACCTCTACGCCCCACGTTTCATTTGAGTTTTTCCCTCCAAAGACCGACGCGATGGCAAATCGTCTTTGGGACACGGTACAGCGCCTTGAGCCGATGGCGCCGGACTTCGTGTCCGTTACCTATGGCGCAGGCGGTTCGACCCGTGAACGGACGCATGAAACCGTCAAGCGCATCGCGCAGGAAACCAGCCTGAAACCCGCCGGACACCTGACCTGTGTGTCGGCGACGAAGGCGGAGGTGCTGGCGGTTGCTGAGGAATATTGGCAGGCAGGGGTGAAGCATATTGTGGCGCTGCGGGGCGATCCGCCAGCAGGGATGGGGGCGAAGTTCGAGGCACATCCGGGCGGCTTCCGCGATGCCGTGGACCTGATAAAGGGGCTGCGGGAACATCGTCCGGAGCTCGGAAAATGTTTTGAAATTTCAGTGGCTTGCTATCCGGAACTCCACCCCGAGAGCCGGGGTTGGGAGGCCGAGATCGCCTATCTCAAGGCCAAACAGGATGCCGGCGCCGACCGTGCCATCACGCAATTCTTCTTCGAACCGGAGACCTATTTGAGCTTTCTGGACAAGGCGCGGGCAGGCGGCGTGACCATGCCTGTCGTGCCCGGAATCATGCTTCAGGCGAACTTCCGCGGACTACAGCGGATCAGTGGACTCTGCGGGGCGACGATACCGGACTGGCTGGCGGACCTTTATGACGGTCTCGACGACGACGAGGAAACCCGCGAACTGGTCACTGCGAATGTCGCCGCCGATCTCTGCCGCAAGCTGGCGGAGCAAGGCGTCGAAAACTTTCACTTCTACACGCTGAACCGGGCGGGGCTGGCACTGTCCACTTGCCGCCTGCTCGGCCTGAAACCTCAATCGGCGGAGGCGGCCTGACCCATGACCCGGCAAGAACGGATTGAAGCTCTCAAATCGGCTGCGAAAGAACGCATCCTCATTCTCGATGGATCCTGGGGAGTCATGATCCAGCGCCGAGGCCTGGAAGAGGCTGACTATCGCGGCGATCGATTCACCGAGGCGAAGTATCCCGGGCAGATGAAGGGGAACAATGACATTCTCTGCATTACCCGGCCGGACATCGTAACCGACCTGCACAATGGATACTACGCCGCCGGCGCGGACATCTCCGAAACGAATACGTTCAGCGCGACGGTCATTGCGCAGGATGACTACAAGCTGGATGCGCAATCGGTACGCGACATCAACCTCGAAGGCGCGAAGCTCGGTCGGGCAGCGGCGGACGCATGGACCGCAAAGGAGCCGCACAAGCCGCGTTTCCTGGCTGGCTCCATCGGGCCGCTGAACAAGATGCTTTCCATGTCGTCGGACGTGAACGATCCGGGCGCGCGCTCTGTGACGTTCGACGAAGTGTACGAAGCCTACCGCCAGCAGATCCAGGCGCTCAACGAAGGCGGCGTGGACCTCTACCTGATCGAGACGATTACCGACACGCTGAATTGCAAGGCCTGCATCAAGGCGATCATGGACCTTGAAGCAGAGGGAATGGAGAAGCTGCCGATCTGGATTTCCGGCACGATCACCGACCGGTCCGGCCGAACGCTGTCCGGCCAGACGGTTGAGGCGTTCTGGAACTCAGTCCGCCATGCGAAGCCCTTCGCCATCGGCTTCAATTGCGCCCTCGGAGCAGACCTGATGCGCCCGCACATCGCGGCGCTCTCCCGCGTGGCAGACACACTCGTCGCAGCTTATCCGAATGCCGGCCTGCCGAACGAGATGGGCCAGTATGATGAGCAGCCGGAACAGACCTCCGGCGCGGTTGGCGGCTGGGCGCAGGATGGCCTCGTAAACATTCTTGGCGGCTGCTGTGGCACGACGCCCGAGCATATTGCCGCCATCGCGAAAGCCGTGGAAGGCGTGAAGCCTCGCGATCCTGCTCCGGAGAAACACACAATGCGCCTCGCAGGCCTTGAGCCGTTCGAGGTGGTCTCGTGACAAATCCGCCCGTTCAGTCCGGCGACCTGTTCGTCTTCTATGGCCTCCTGAAACTTGGTGCCGCGGGGCAGCCGGCGGATCTGCCGCTTGGAACTGCGGGGGCCTTTGGGGCGCCCTGCCGGTTCCGTGGACGGATGGTGGACCTTGGCGGCTTTCCGGGAGTCGTGGCCGGTGACGAGCTTTGCCATGGCATCCGCTGGAAGCTGGACGATGTTGGCATCGTCGGCCCGATGGATGAATTCGAGGATGTAACCGACGACCCGGCCACCAGCCTCTACATTCGTACGCGCATTCCACTGTGCGACGACTCAGGAAATGAGACCGGCGAAACCGCCTGGATCTACTGGTACAACAAACCGGTCGACGGCTTCCCGCCTGTCGCCGATGGTAATTGGCCGCTCGACGCTGGAAAAACAAGAAAATGACCACGCTCGCCTATGATGCCGTGATCGACCCGAAACGCCGCCTGGAGATTGAGACAAAGATTGCCGGGATAGAAGAGGGCAATCAGGTCAAGGTATTGTTCGCAATCGAAAGCGGTAGCCGGGCATGGGGGTTTCCATCTCCCGACAGCGATTACGACGTGAGGTTCGTATATGCTCACAAACCTGATTCCTACCTGAGCATTTTTGATCGCAGGGATGTGATTGAGCTGCCGATCGAAGGCGATCTCGATATTAACGGCTGGGATATTCGCAAAGCGCTGTCGCTGCTGCTGAAACCCAATCCTGTTCTTCTCGAATGGTTGTCCAGCCCGATCAAATATAAGTGGGATGACGGCGCATGCAAAAGCCTTGTCGATTTCTCGAATGAAGTGGTCGCCCCCAGAGAATGTATTCCGCACTACTACCATCTGGCTCGGCGACAGTGGCTGCGGAACATTGAAGGTGAGACATCCGTCAATCTGAAGAAGTACTTTTACGTACTTCGTCCTGCACTTGCGATTCGGTGGGCACGCCTGAATCCCGGTACGCTTCCGCCGATGAATTTTCAGCAGCTCGTGGCTGGGGTCGGTATAGAAGGGGCGCTTCAGAGCAAGATTGGTGAATTGTTGCGCGCGAAGGCCAAGGCAAGCGAGGTCGGAACTGGTCGTCGTATCGCGCCTTTGGATGATCTAATCGAGTTCGAGCTCTCATGGGGAGCGGACAACTCCGGAAACAAACATGTGGTGTCTCCTGCCGAGAGGATAAAGGCAGACGCACTCTTCAGGAAACTAGTGAGATGGCCAGCATGACAGCTTCAGCTTCCCAATCCTTCGTGAACGTTGGTGAACGTACCAACGTCACGGGTTCGGCCGTATTCCGCCGCATGATCACGGAAGGCCGCTATGCGGACGCCGTCGAGGTCGCCCGCCAGCAGGTGGAGAACGGCGCGCAGGTGATCGACGTCAATATGGACGAAGGCATGCTGGACGGTGCCGAGGCCATGCGCACCTTCCTGAACCTGATCGTCGCCGAGCCGGACATCGCTCGCGTGCCGGTGATGATCGACAGCTCCAAATGGGAGGTGATCGAGGCGGGTCTGAAATGCGTTCAGGGCAAATGTATTGTGAACTCCATCTCCATGAAGGAGGGCGAGGATACGTTCCGCGAGCAGGCGGCAAAGTGCCTGTCCTACGGAGCGGCTGTTGTCGTCATGGCTTTTGATGAAGTCGGGCAGGCGGACACGAAAGACCGCAAGGTCGAGATCTGCCAGCGGGCGTTCAGGATATTGACCGAAGAGGTGGGCTTCCCGGCGGAAGACATCATTTTCGACCCGAACATTTTCGCCGTGGCGACCGGGATCGAGGAACACAACAACTACGCCGTGGATTTCATCGAGGCGACGCGCGTCATCCGCGAAACCTGCCCGGGGTGCCATATCTCCGGCGGCCTCTCGAACGTATCATTCAGTTTCCGGGGTAATGAACCCGTGCGCCGGGCGATGCACTCGGTCTTCCTTTACCACGCCATTCCGGCGGGCATGGATATGGGCATCGTCAATGCTGGCCAGCTGGACATTTATGACGACATCCCGGCCGAGCTGCGGGAGCGCGTGGAAGACGTCATCCTCAATCGCCGCGAGGACGCGACCGAACGTCTGATCGAGATTGCCGAAGGCCTGAAAGGGCAGAAGGGCAAGACGGCGGTGAAGGATCTGTCCTGGCGCGAGGCGCCGGTGAACAAACGACTGGAGCATGCACTCGTTCACGGAATTACCGAGTTCATCGATCAGGATACGGAGGAGGCCCGCCAGCAGGCAGAGCGCCCTCTGCATGTGATCGAAGGCCCGCTGATGGACGGCATGAACGTCGTCGGTGACCTGTTCGGATCCGGCAAGATGTTCCTGCCGCAGGTGGTGAAATCCGCCCGCGTGATGAAGCAGGCTGTGGCCTGGCTTGAGCCTTACATGGAAGAAGAGAAGCAACGCCTGGGCACGGTGGATGTCTCCAATGGTAAAGTGCTGATGGCGACCGTGAAGGGCGATGTGCACGACATCGGCAAGAACATTGTCGGCGTGGTGCTGGCCTGCAATGGCTACGACATCATCGATCTCGGGGTCATGGTGCCGGCGGAGACGATCCTCGACACGGCGGCGAAAGAAAACGTCGACGTCATCGGCCTGTCCGGCCTGATTACGCCCAGCCTGGACGAGATGGTCTATGTGGCGGCTGAAATGGAGCGGCGTGGCATGGTGCAGCCGCTTCTGATCGGTGGCGCGACGACGAGCCCGGCGCACACGGCCGTGAAGATCGACCCCGTGATCAAAACGGCTCCGGTTCTGCATGTGACCGATGCCAGCCGCGCTGTCGGTGTTGTCAGCGCGCTGCTCAGCGCCGGTGAGAAACAGGGCCTGGTCGAGCAGACGCGGGCCCGGTACCTGCGTATGCGGGAATCCCGTCAGGGCGGTCCGCCCAAGCCGCGCTTGCCGATTGACGTTGCGAGAGAGAAGGCGCTCCAGCCGGATTGGGAAAGCTATGACAGGCCGGTGCCGACGTTCAGCGGTGTGCAGACATTCGAAGACATCGATCTGGCGACACTTGCGCGCTACATTGACTGGACGCCGTATTTCTCTGCCTGGGACCTTGCCGGGAAGTATCCGGCGATCCTGGATGATGAGATTGTCGGGGAGGCCGCGACAACGCTCTGGCATGATACCCAGGCCATGATGCAGCAACTTGTCGGTGAGGCGTGGCTGAAACCGAAAGCTGTCGTTGGCTTCTGGAGGGCCAATCGCGACGGAGACGATATACGCCTTGAGACAGGGGATGTCTTCCATACGCTCCGCCAGCAGATGGAGAAGGACAACACGCGCGCGAATTTCGCGATGTCCGACTTTATTGCGCCGGAAGGTGAAGACTGGATTGGCGGCTTCTGTGTCACTGCCGGACCGGAGGCCGATGTCATTGCTGCTGACTTTGCGAAGAAGGGTGACGATTATTCCTCCATTATGGTGAAGGCGTTGGCCGACCGTTTCGCCGAAGCCATGGCGGAGTACATGCACGAACGCGTGCGCCGCGAACTGTGGGCTTATGCACCGGAAGAGGCGTTGACGGAAAAAGACCTCATCGCCGAGAAGTACAGGGGCATCCGCCCGGCGCCCGGCTATCCGAGCCAGCCGGACCATACCGAGAAGGAAACCCTGTTCCGCCTGCTGGACGCTGAGAACCGGATCGGCGTGTCGCTGACGTCCAGTTTCGCCATGACGCCGGCGGCCAGCGTTTCCGGAATGTATTTCGCGCATCCCGAAGCGGTGTATTTCGCCGTCGGCCGGATCGAGAAGGATCAGGTCGAGGATTATGCCTGCCGGAAAGGCTGGGACCAGCGCAAGGCAGAGCGGTGGCTGGCGCCGATCCTCAATTACGACCCTTTCGCGGCCTGAGTTTTCGGTTTTCGCCGCCTAGGCGACTGGAAGGCAGGCTGCGAGTCGCCTAAACAGGAGCGGTGTCCACGGGAAGAGGCCGAGCCATCATGACAGAGAAGCCTCTTCTGGGGGAAAACGCGAAGATTGTCGCAACGCTTGGCCCAGGCAGCCGTTCTCCGAAAGAGGTGGTGGCGCTGGCCTATGCAGGGGTCGACGTCTTTCGCCTGAACTTCAGCCATGGCGAGCACGCCGCCCATCTCGAAGCGCTTCAGGCTGTGCGCGCTGCAGAGGCAAAAACCGGCCGGCCGCTGGCCGTTCTGGCAGACCTGCAGGGGCCGAAAGTCCGCGTCGGAAAGTTTCCGGACGGAAGCCTGCGTCTCGGCTTCCGGAAAGAGTACGACATCGTGGCGGCCGAAGAGAGCGCTGACGAGAACACGATCCCGGTGCCGCACGCGGAGATCGTTGGCATTCTTGAAGAAGGTGACACGATCCTCGTCGATGACGGGAAGCTGATCCTGACGGTGACCGAGGCGGGGAAGACGCCAAAGGTCCGGGCGGAAGTACCGGGCAAGCTTTCCGACAAGAAGGGCTTTACCGTGCGCGGGAAACCGCTCCCGGTTCGTGCACTGACTGACAAGGATCGGACTGATCTGTATTTCGCTTTGGAGATCGGCGTCGACATCGTTGCGCTCTCATTCGTGCAGAGCGTCTCTGACGTTGAAGAAGTGAAAGCCATCATTGCCGGGCGCGCGCCGCTTGTCTCCAAACTGGAAAAGCCGGCGGCGATTACAAATCTGGAAGCCATCGTCGAGGCATCCGACGCGGTCATGGTCGCGCGGGGTGACCTCGGGGTTGAGTTTGCACCGGAAGATGTGCCGGTTATCCAGCGCCGGATCGTGCGGGTGGCGCGCTCGCGCGGGCGTCCGGTCATCGTTGCGACGCAAATGCTGGAATCCATGATCGAGAATGCGGCGCCCACCCGGGCGGAAGCTTCCGATGTGGCAACAGCGATTTATCAGGGTGCCGATGCAGTGATGCTGTCAGCTGAGACGGCAGTCGGCCGGCACCCGGCGACCGCTGTGGCCATCATGTCCAGGATCATACGCGCAACGGAATCCGCAGAAGACTATCGCCAGTCAATTGCCCAGTTCGCCGGTACAGAGGCCGAAGCATCAGCTGTGGATGTCGTGGCCGCAACCGCTCAGGCGATGGCCTCTGCCGAGGGGGCGGGGGCGCTTGCGCTCAGAACCGGTGCGTTTGACCGGCTGGCCAGATTCTCCCGCGTGCGCGGCCCGGCACCGATCCTGTACGGTTCGCTGGATGACCGGCGGTTGCGGCAAGCCTGTCTGCTGTGGGGCGTGCATCCGCAGAGCCTCAACGCCGGTGCGGCTTTTTGGTATCGTGACCTGATGGAGGCTGCCGGCCTGAAGGGCCGTGTCGCCTATGCGCGCTGGGCCGGGGATGAGGCGCGCTTCGCCTGGGAAGTCGGCGTCGGCAAGGGCGAAGACGGAAAGCCGATCACTGGCGTATGATCAGCGTGTCGCCTTTGAATTCATAGGAATAGAGTTCGCCAAGGAAACTCATGCCGAGCAGGGATTGCTCCAATCCCTCTTTCAGCACCATGGCGCTGACGTCTTCCATCTCGACGCGGCCAATACGCACCCGGTCCAGCACGATGTAGGCCCCTTTGGTTAGGCCGCCGGCGGTGCGCACTTCATTGTCAAATTCCAGCTCTGCCGGATTGAGGCCGATCCTCTGGGCATCGTGAAGTGTCAGAGCGATGATGCTGGCGCCTGTATCCACCATGAACCGGACATCGGTTCCCTGCACATCTGCACGGGTCCAGTAATGACCGTCCGCTTCACGGCTGATGATCGCGGCCTTGTCGAAGTTTGCCCTTGGGCGTGTGCTGATGTCCGTGGGGGCAGAATTGGTCAGCGACGCGGCTGCCGGTGTTGTGCCGTACATGGCGTCCGTTTTCGGGACGATGAAAAAGACCGCGGTCGCAGCGATCAAAAGCGCGGCGGCGAGCATGGGCAAGATATGTCGGGCGTACATGGCGTCAGCGCTTCCCCAGAGCCTCCAGTCTGCCGATCCGCTCAGGCAGTTCGCATAGAACGCTCTCGCGGCCAGATTCCCCCATGGCGACCCATTGGCCAATTTCTTTCAATGTGCGCCCGCAGCCTAGGCACCAGCCTGTTGAGGCGTCAACTGCGCATACCTTGATACATGGGGACTTTATCGGTTCGCGAGACATCAATATACCCTGTGGCCTGTGCGGGTTGCGGGGCGGAGTGTATAATCGGCAAGGTAACAAATCCTTGTCATACAGCCACCTTGCAACCTGCTATTATGACGTGTGTAACGCGTCAGAGGAATGCAGGAGTAAACAAACGTGCCAGAACCTGTTCGCGAAGGCTCACCATTGGCGGATGTGCGTGCGCTCATCATGAGCGCGCCGCCCCCCGCGACAGAACCTGGCAAACAGGTCCGCGAAGCCCTGCTCGGAATGGGCCGGGAAGGGGATTTCGGGCGTCTGGGCGAGGCTGCAGAGTGGCTGGCGAATTGGCAGAACCGGTACCCGCCACGCATTGAAAAACCGACACTTGCCATTTTTGCCGGCTCTCACGGTATTGTTGAGGAAGGCGTTTCCATGTCTTCCAACAGCGATACGCAGGCCCATGTGGATGCGCTGAGGGAAGGGCGCGCGCCGCTTTCGGCCATCGCGACACAGGCGGGAGCTTCCATTCGGGTCTTTGAACTGGCTCTGGACAAGCCCACTCCGAGCATCGCCGAAACGGCTGCCATGTCCGAAAAAGAGTGCGCAGCGACCATCGCCTATGGTTTCGAGGCGACGGAGGACCATCCTGACCTGCTGGCGCTCGCTGTTGCGGGCGCGGGTGTAGGGACAGCTGCCGCGGCTGTTGCCTGCGCGCTTTATGGCGGGTCTCCGGACTATTGGGTCCGTCCCAGCAGCCAAACCTCAGCAACTCTCGCCCGAAAACGGATTGATCTCGTCAGCCGGGCGCTGACCCTGCACCGTGGTCACCTCTCGGACCCGCTTGAGGCCTTGCGGTGCCTCGGTGGGCGCGAACTTGCGGCGTGCGTCGGGGCCATCATCGCGGCGCGGCATCAGGGAATTCCTGTCGTTCTGGACGGCTTTGCAACAACGATTGCCGCGGGTGTGGTGCATGCCATCGATCCGAAAGCAATCAGCCATTGCCTGGCGTCGCACATCACGCGCCGGCCGGCACATGAGGCTGCGCTGGAGCGGCTGGGCCTGAAACCACTCATGCAGATGGAGTTCCAGACAGGGGGCGGCCTGGGATCGGCCTCGGCCATTGGCTTGCTGAAAACGGCCTGTGCGCCCTTCATCGCAGAGCCGGCATCGACCTGACGCAAGGTCATCTGCGACTTATATGCGACTTCCTTTACGTTGACGTTCGCGTCACCTTGCCAGCCAATACAAATGACTGACATAGAGAGCGTGTGCCTGGCAGCAGGATCAGACCGTTTCGGAGGAGCACGTAATGAATCTGGAGTTTACACCCGAAGAGATCGAATTCCGTAAGGAAGTTCGGGCCTTCATTGAAGAGAACTATCCCAAGGAGCTGGTTGGAACCGGCACACGCGAGGATCTGAGCCGCGAGCAATTCCTCGCCTGGCACAAAATCCTCGGCAAAAAAGGCTGGTCCGTCCCGGCATGGCCGGAGAAATACGGCGGCACAGGCTGGACCTCGACCCAGAAATATATCTGGGGTGAAGAGAATGCGCGCATGGATGCGATCATGCCGCTGCCGTTCGGCGTCTCGATGGTCGGCCCGGTGATATACACGTTCGGCAATGAAGAACAAAAGGCAAAGCACCTGCCGGGCATTCGCTCGGGCGATGTCTGGTGGTGCCAGGGTTATTCGGAGCCGGGCGCAGGGTCTGACCTCGCAAGCGTTAAGACCACAGCCGTCCGCGATGGCGACCATTATGTCATCAATGGCCAGAAGACCTGGACCACGCTGGCCCAGCACGCCGATTGGGGCTTCTTCCTTTGCCGGACGGACCCGAACGCGAAAGCCCAGGAAGGCATTTCGTTCATCCTCGTCGATATGAAGACGCCGGGCATTGAAGTGCGCCCGATCAAGCTGATCGACGGCACGCATGAAGTGAACGAGACCTGGCTGACAGATGTCCGCGTTCCGGTCGAGAACCTCGTCGGCGAAGAGAACAAGGGCTGGACCTATGCCAAGTTCCTGCTCGCGCACGAACGTTCCGGTATCGCCGGCGTTGCCCGCTCCAAGCGCGGCATTGAACGCCTTCGTGACATCGCCACGCAGGAAACCGTTGACGGTACGCCTCTGATCGAAACGCCGGAATTTGCGCGCAAGATCAGCCAGCTTGAGATCGATCTGACCGCACTCGAATTCACCGAGCTTCGTACGCTCGCGTCCGAAGCGGCTGGCAAAGGGCCGGGACCTGAAAGTTCCATCCTGAAAGTGAAGGGTACCGAGGTGCAGCAGCGCCTGACGGAACTCACGCTGGAAGCGGTGAACCATTACGGTGCGCCGTATGCGTACGGCATGGAAGCCACTGGTAATGGCGCTGGCATCGGTCCGGACTATGCGGATTTTGCGGCCGAGACGTATTTCAACATGCGGAAGACGTCCATCTATGGCGGCTCCAACGAAATTCAGCGCAACATCATCACGAAAATGATCCTGGGCCTTTAAGCCCGAGGCCAGAGAGGAAACGACTCAAATGGATTTCAATTTCACTGAAGAACAGGGAATGCTTCGCGACAGCCTCGCGAAGATGATCCGCGACCAGTACGACTTCGAATCCCGCCGCAAGGTGGTGGCTTCGGCAGAAGGCTGGCGCAAGGACATGTGGATGCAGTTCGCCGAACTGGGCCTGATGATGGCACCGTTCAGCGAAGAAGACGGCGGCCTCGGCGGCGGTCCGATCGATGCCATGGTCGTCATGGAAGAGTTCGGCAAAGGCCTCGTTGTCGAGCCGTACGTGCCGAGCGTCGTGTGCGGCGGGGGCTTCATCAAGCGCGGCACCGACGCGCAGAAGGAAGAGTACCTCACCGGCATCATGTCGGGCGAGACGATCTTCGCCTTCGCTTATGCCGAGCCACGTGGCCGCTACAACCTGGCTGATCTCGAAACCACCGCCAAGAAAGACGGCGAAGGCTTCGTGATCAACGGGCACAAGGCTGTCGTCATCGGCGCGCCGTGGGCCACGCACCTTATCGTCACGGCACGGACCTCCGGCGACCGCCGCGACAAGAACGGCGTGACGGTCTTCGTTGTCGAGAAATCGGCACCGGGCATTACGACGCGTGACTACCCGACGGTCGATGGCCGCCGGGCGTCGGAAGTGTACTTCGAGAACGTCGCAGTAGGCGCTGAAGCCGTGATCGGCGAGGTCGACAACGGCCTGCCGTTGATCGAACTCGTCTCTGACGAAGCGATCGCAGCGCTTTGCGCCGAGGACTGTGGCGCGATGAAAGTCGCCCATGAGATGACGGTCGAATACTCACGTCAGCGCAAGCAGTTTGGCACGCCGATCGGCAAGTTCCAGGTGCTGCAGCACCGCATGGTCGACATGTTCATGGAATATGAGCAGTCGGTTTCCATGACCTATATGGCGACACTGAAGCTGGGTGACGATGAAGTGACCCGCAAGAAAGCGGCTTCCGCTGCCAAGGTTCGCATCGGTCAGGGCGGCCGTTTCGTGGGCCAGCAGTCGATCCAGATCCATGGCGGCATGGGCATGACGGACGAACTGGCTGTCGGCCACTACTTCAAGCGCCTGACCATGATCGATTCCGAGTTCGGCAATGTCGATCATCATCTGAAGCGTTACACGGAACTCTCTGCTGCAGACGTTCCAGCGGCGGCTGAATAAGCAGGCCCTGCGAATTCAGGATAAAGACGGGGGATCGTTCAGGCGGTCCCCCGTTTCTTTTGTCAGGCAGGTTTCAGGGATGCCTGTCTGGTTAGGAAGTCTGCGACTTCCTGGTTCGACAGAATTTCCCTCGTGCGGGCCGGGGCGCCATCGGAGAGTTTCTCGCGTTCTTCCTTGTCAATCAGCAGGCGGATTATGGTGTCCGCAAACGTGGCGGGCGTGTCGGCAGTTTCGACCATGCCATCGAGCCGGCCGCCGAAGCCCTCCATTGCCAACGGGTAGGCGACGACCGGCATGCCGAGCATCAGGTATTCGGCAACTTTGATGCTGACCCCTGTCGCAAGCCGCGTCGGTGCGATGCCGACGGCATGTGATCCGCCGATGTCTTCCAGTTTTTCGACCCGTCCCAGAACCGTCATGTTTGGAGATTTCTTGAGGGACGGTTCGATCGCGTCCCCCACGCTTCCGGCAACTTTCAGCACGGCGTCAGGCTGGCGGTTCAGAATGATGGGCCAGATGTCCTTCAGGAAATGGTTGAGCGCATCCACGTTCCCTGCATGCGTGGTCCCAAGAAATACCACTTCGGCTTTCCCATCGGCGGGCAGGGTGCCGAATTCAGGCGGAACGGGGCGCAGCCATACCTTATGCGCCTCCGGAAACTGTGGCGGAAAAAACGCCATTTCATTGGCCGAGGCGTGGACGAAAAAGTCAGCCGATTTCACCCAATCGCACTCTTCGGTTTCGCTGGTTTCATAGAAATCGAAGGCGAGCCCTTTCTCGCGATAGCGGTGGGCGCGCATCCAGAGCACGTCGTGCACGAACACACCTTTGCGGGTCGGTTGCTGCAGGTGATCCAGAACAGGGCCAACGGAGCTGTATTCCGCTATTGTCAGGTCACTGGGCTGACGGTCTGCAGCGCGTGCGACGGAGCGCACTTCGCCAGGCGACATGGGCCGGCCGAAATAATTTCGCCATTGCACCTTCAAGCCGGCACGCCGCATGACCTCATGTACCAGGCGGATGGCGAAACGGGCCCAGATGCGCGGTGACAATGACCAGTAGCGTCCACCGGCCTCAATTGTGCCGTCCCAGACAATTTCATCGATCAGGGCGCGCAATCTCGGATGCACCGAAGCAAACGGACGGTTTCCGAAGGCGTGCCAGGGCGCGAAGACGACCCGGACGCGGAAACCCGCCGCTTTCGCCGTGCGCAGAAAGGTTTCGAGGAAAGCCCCGTTACCAGTGGTAATGGCGTCGAGCTGGCGCTGCACCAGAAGAGTCAGTGTCTTGGAGGCGTCGGTCATGGGCATCGGTGTTAGGGTTGTTCTTCCCTGACGCCAATGCAAGTTCACCGCCAGTGCGATGCCTCAGGCATCAATGGTTTACAGGCCCGAGCAATTTCAACCCGACTTTGTCTTCTTTCTGCCAGACGACAAGACAAGAGAGGTGAATGTCGTCGGTGCCGTCCACAGGTGAAACAGCCAGAATGGCGGGGCCAAGCGGGACGTCCTCAACCGGCCCTGTCAGGCTCACTCCCGCAGCAGACCAATCCACCATCGAGGCGCGTATCCAGGTTCCGTAGCCGTTCGGTCTCAAACGGGTTTTGCGAGCGGTGCGATGCCGCTGATAACTCCGGCGGGGGGCGATGGCAGTCATGGTAAATACGGGGTCCTTCTACCAGATGTATGCACAAGGACGCCAAATGGTTCGGAACTAAATTCAGATGCGTTCTGAAAGGAGGCCCGCCACCTCCTCTGCGATGGCAAGGGAGCTGGTCAGGCCAGGGGACTCAATGCCGAACAAGTGCACCAGTCCGGGATGGCCGTGGAGGTCCGGCCCATCGATCCGGAAGTCTGCTGCCGGCTCTCCCGGAGCGGAGAGTTTTGGCCGGCATCCGGAATAGTCTGTTGCGATCGCGTTATCCGGCAAACCGGGCCAATACTTGCGGACGGCCTCATAGAACTGATCCGCCCGGCGGAGGTCGACCTGGTAATCTATCCCGTCCGGATCGTCGTGACCCAGCCACTCCACGTCCGGCCCGAAACGCATGCGCCCGGCAAGGTCGAGGGTGATATGCACACCGAGCCCGCCTTCGACCGGCGCAGGATAAATCAGGCGTTGAAATGCCGGCTTGGTGAGGCAGCTGAAGTAATTCCCTTTTGCCAGCGTAAAAAATGGAATAAGATCAGGCGCGTAGCCGGTCATGTTGCGGGCCACCTGAACGGCGTGAAGGCCTGCGCTGTTCACCAGGATGGGGGTGGTGATGCTGGTTGGCTCTGCTCCGCCCACATCGAGGCGGAAGCGTCCATCCGAGAGTATTTCGACGCGGTTGACCGGCGCGCCAATGACGACGGTACCGCCATGGTCTTCCAGGTCTCCCTGCAGGGAAAGCATGTAGGCGTGGCTGTCGAGAATGCCTGTTTCTTCTGACAATACGGCCGCTTTGCAGGTCAGCTCGGGTTCCAGCGCAATGGCTTCTGCGCCCGTGAGGAAATGCAGGCCTTCAATATCGTTGCGCTGGCCCTGTTCGAACAGCGCCTGCATGCGCGGGATCTGCGCGTCCGATGTTCCAACGATCAGCTTGCCTGTTTTCCGGTAAGGCACCCCGCGTTGCGATAGCCACTGGTAGAGTTTCCGGCGGCCGCTGACACACATCCGGTGACGTAGAGAACCGGTTGGGTAGTAGAGGCCTGCATGGATCACTTCGCTGTTGCGCGCCGACGTGCCTGTGCCGATCCCTTCCGCGCTTTCAAGAACGAGTGTTTCACGTCCGGATCGGGCAAGGGCTGCAGCGCATGCCAGCCCGACCGCGCCAGCCCCGATGACGATGGCTTCGGTTTCCATCAACTGTCGTTAACCCTGTGTGTGGCTTTTGCCGGGATTGGTCTTTAGTGTTGCGGTTCATGCATATTAAGGACCAGCCCCGCCCGCAGGTATTTCCCGTTCCGTCCCGGTTCTCGGCATGTGGCGGGCGATTGTTCCAAAATGCATGATATTTGCCCGTAAATTGCATATCCTGACATCAGACAGAAGTGTATTTCAGAACCGATGCCGGTAGAGCCCGCCCTCATGACGTATGACGAGACCAAGGTCGCGATCATAATTCCGCTCTATAATGACGAAGCGAATATTGCGCGTGCGCTCGAAAGTGCCGTCGCGCAGAAAGCGCCTGACGGCATCCGTTTTGACGTGATCGTGGTCGATGACGGGTCACGGGATTCCGGTCCCGAGATCGCAGAGGATTATGCCCGCAGGTTCGAAAACGTCACCTTCGTGCGTATGGATCAGAATGGCGGCCCGGCGGCGGCGCGGAACCGGGCGCTGAAAGAGACCGACGCGGGCTGGTTCACACCGTTCGACAGCGACGACATTATGCTGCCGGAAAGGGTCGCCAGCCTGCTCGCAAAAGCCCGGGAAGGCGATCTTGATATTGTCGCGGACAATCTGCTGATCAGTTCCACCCGGGAGCCGGAGACGGTGCTACGCCATCTCTGGCCGGGTAAGCCCGAGGGCGATGTCCCGCTGACCACGGAGCTTTTCGTCAGCCGGTCTTATGCGGCGGAGACCGAGCGGTCCGAGCTTGGCTTTCTGAAGCCGTTGATCCGCCGCCGCGCCGTCAAATGTGGGGCAGAGCCTTACCAGCCAGATCTCCGGTTCGGCGAAGACTTCGAACTCTATGCGCGCTTACTGGCGGATGGCGCGAAAGCGGTTCTGACAGACCCGGAAGGTTATCTGTTTGTTGTCCGTGACGGCTCGGCCTCGCACCGGCAAGGCGCCGACGATCACCGCAAGCTGGCCATGATGGGCCGGGCCTTCCTGAAGCGGGACGGGCTTGCGCCGGCCGAACGCGAAGCGTTTGCGGGATTTACGCGCTATTGCGAACAGGAATGGGCGGCCTGGACCGCTATTGAAGCTATTCGGGCAAAACGGCCTTCGGGCCTGGTCCGGGCGCTCACCATATCGGGGCCGGCAAGCTGGCACGTCGCGCGCAATCTGATGAGAGCGTTTGGCGGCAAGATTTCCGGCAAGGGGCACGAGGCAGGAAAATCGGCCTGATCTCGCCATGATCGGGCGATAATTTGGTCCAGATCCTCGGTATGGGTCTCCGCAGACGTCGGGGAGTCCACAAGAGTGATCTATAGCCCTTTTTTCTTAGGTTAATTTAACGAGTTTGAAGCGCCGCCGCTTGAAAAGGTACGCGCAACAGGGGAGGTTGGCACGAAAATTCGCCGTAGTGGCTAGTTCTCGTGTATTTAAAGGTTAACAACCTCCGGAAACCTTGCGGGTCGATGGTATGACACTTGCAAAACGATTGAGGTAAATGGCGACCTGTACGGTTACTCGGCGCGCATGTGAGGGAACACAGAAAAAATGAACCACCTGAAAAGTCTTTGTCTTCTTACGGTTGCCGGCAGCAGCCTCGTTGCCGGAACCGCTGCCGCGCAAGGGCAGGGCGCCGACAATTATTACAGCAGAAACAAGTATGAAGCGGTCAAAGCCCGCCAGCAGCCGGCATTCGATCCGGAGCCCATTCGACTGGGGACTTTCCTTGTCGACGCGACCGGCCTGGTTGGTGTGACCTACAATTCCAACGTCTACGCTCAGAACAACAACGAGGAATCCGATGTGATCGTCCGGATCGGCGGCGAAGTTGTCGGGCGGACGAACTGGGCGGTTCACGAAGTTGGCTTCGACGTGTCTGCCTATCAGAACGAATATCTGGACCTGTCCGATGAGTCGGCGCCGACGTTTCATGCCGGTCTTCGCGGCCGCCTGGATGTGACCCGCGACTTCTCGCTGGGCGCTCGTGTGTTCGCCGATAAAGCCGTGGAACAGCGCTATGAGCCGGCCGGCCTTGGCGGCCTGGAAAAGCCGATCGAGTACACGGTGGCGGGCGGCGAAGTCAGCGCCGACTACACCAATGACCGGTTCCGCTGGAATAACGCGGTCGGTGTGACGTCCTATGACTATAAAGACGGCCGGATCATCGGCACCGGCGCGGAAGCCGATCAGGATTTCCGTGACCGCGATAACACCTACGCCCGGACCCGTCTGTCCTACGCCATTTCACCGGATCTGGCGGTCTACACGCAGGGCACGGTTCACGACGAAGCCTACAACTCGACGCAAATCGTCGGCGGTTTGCCGCGCAAGCGTGACTCCGAAGGCTACACGGTTGCAGCCGGTGTCGATTTTGAGCTTCAATCCCTGATCCGCGGTGATGTGGCGGTCGGCTATCTCAACGAAGACAAGAAGGACGACTATTTCGCGGACGTCGACGGCCTGTCGCTTGATGCACGCATCCAGTGGTTCCCGTCGCGCCTGACCACGGTTACCTTCCTCGGCAGCCGCCGGGTTTCGGACACTGGCGTCTTCACGTCGCCGAGCGCCCTGGCCACGACCTATCGCGCCGAAGTCGATCACGAGCTTCGCCGGAACCTTATCCTGTCCGCTCATGCCGGGTTCACCGACTATGACTATCAGGAAATCGACCGGACCGACGAGATGTCGAACATCGGTGTGGCCGCGAAGTACAAGATGAACAAGCGCCTGCACGTTGATCTCTTCGCGCGGCACCTGGCCTGGGATTCCAGCGGTGCCGACGTGGCGTTTGTCCCGTCTTACGGAATCAATCTGATCGGGGTGGAGCTTCGCTTCCATCCCTAAGCAAGGGCGGACCTGTCCGCTTCTCCTGCTCACTCTAATTTTGGTGTGGTGTTTTGACCAAGAGTTTCAGCTTCGAGCTACCTTCCCAGATGACCGGCCATGACGGGCCGTCGGGCGAGGAAACATCTTTTGACCTGAAATCTCTGATCGGCATGGTCTATCGCCGGTTCTGGCTGATCGTGACCGGTTTCCTGGTCGTCTTTCTGGCAGTGGCCTATATCACCTTCACTGCGACGCCGGTTTTCAAGGCTTCGACGACGATCCAGCTGGGGTCCAACCAGGAGAACGTCATCGACCTTGGCAGCGTGCTTGGCGGCATCGTTGCCAACACGGCAGCGATCGACACCGAAGTGATGGTCATCAGCTCCAAATCCCTTCTGACGAAGGTGGCAGAGCGCCAGAAGCTGGTCGAAGATCCGGAGTTCAACTGGACCCTCGTGGAACAGAAACCCGGCCTGATTGATGGTCTGATCACGCCGATCAAGAAAAGCCTCGGCATGCGGACCGAGCGGGTCGATCCTTATGCCGGTCTCAGCGAAGAAGAACGCGAAGCCGCGATCCTTGAGGCGGTGGTCGAGGCCCTGTCAAACCGCGTGACGGTTTCCCGGGTCGGGACAACCTATCTTCTGAAGGTGACGGTGATGTCGACCTCTCCGGAGACGGCTGCCCGCCTTGCGAACGCGGTTGCGGATCAGTACCGGGTCCAGCAGCTGGATACCAAACTGGATGCAACCCGCCGTGCGACGGAGTGGCTGGGGGAGCGTGTCTCCGGGCTTCGCGATGAAGTGGCCGAGAAGGAAAAGCGCGTTGCCGTCTATCGCGCCGAGAACAATCTCGACACCGCGATGGGCACCACGCTGTCCGAACAGAAGATTGCCGATCTGACAAAGCAGAAGACTCAGCTTGATTTTGAACTCAGCCAGGCGCGGTCCCGCTATGAAAACATGCGCCGCCAGATCGATGCTGGCGAAGGGGTCGACGGCATCAGCGAAGTGCTTGATTCCGGGCTTGTTTCACGCCTCAAGGAGCAGCTGTCCGTTCTTCGCGGTCGGGTTGCTGAACTGGAAACGAAGCTGGGCCCTCAACACCCTGAACTGATCGGTGCGCGGAACGAAGTTCGTGACGTCGAGCGGCAGATGGCCGCCGAGGTCAATCGGATTGCCGACAACCTTGCGAGTGAAGTCGCTGCGAAACAAAGCCAGGTCAACGCAATCCAGAGCCGTATCAACCAGGCGAATGCCCAGCTGCGCGGCAACTCGATCGCCAGCGTGCGCCTGCGCGAGCTTGAGCGCGACGCCGAGACGAGCCGGGTTCTCTATGAGGAGTTCATTGCCCGTTCGAAGGAAACCAGCGTCCAGGATGACCTCGTCCAGGCGGATGCTGTCATCCTGTCTGCGGCGTCCGTGCCGAGCCAGCCGGCCGCACCGAAGAAGAAACTGAATCTGCTGATCGGCGCCGTGCTTGGCGCCGCAATCGGCGCCGCCATGGCGATCCTGGCTGAAATGTTCGATGCCAAGATCAGTTCGACTGAAGACATTGAGCGCAAGCTCGGTGTGACGTCGATCGGCTCCGTGCCGCTGATCCGTGCCTCCAGCCTGTTCGGGCTCGGCCAGACCAATCCGGCCGACTACCTGGTTGAGAACCCCTTATCAGCGTATGCGGAAAGCGTCCGATACTTACGCGCGGCCATTGCGTTCTCTGACCTGGACAGCGAGACGAAGACTGTGGCGATCACCTCGTCGCTGCCGGACGAAGGCAAAACCAGCCTGACGCTCAGCCTTGGCCGCATGTCGGCCATGTCCGGCTCGCGGACGATCGTCATCGACGGTGACTTCCGCCGCCGCCAGCTGACGGAAGCGGCAGGCATGTCGCCCGAGATTGGCTTCATCGAACACCTGTTCGGGGCCGGCCAGTTGTCGGACGCGATCCAGAAAGACAGCAAGACCATGCTGGACATCCTGCCGTTGTCCCAGTCTGGCCATACGCCGCATGACGTGTTCGGAACGCGCGCTTTCGATGACCTGCTCTCGCGCCTGCGCTCCATGTACGACCTGATCCTGATCGACACCGGTCCGCTTCTGCTCATGGCTGAAGCCCGCGTGGTGGCCGGCAAGGTCGACAAGACGATCCTGATGGTGCGCTGGCGCCATTCCACCCGCGCTGCCGTCAAGCAATCGCTCAGCCTGCTGCGTTCGTTCAATGCGGATGTGCTCGGCGCGACCCTCAACATGGTCGATCTCAACCGCCGTCGTCATCACCGTGATCCGGGCGCCAGCTACAAGGCTTACCGCAAGTACTACCAGATGGAGAGCAAGAAGTCCGTGTTCGGCTTCGATCTCAACGGTGGGGGCAAGCGGAAGAAAGGCGGCAAGGGCCCCGTGGCCATGCAGACGCCGCCTGAAAAGGCCAAGGGCACGATGGAAGAAGAAGTCCCTGTGGGATTTGAGTAGCCGGCACGAAGCGAGACGGTTCCATGTCAGGAGATGCGCGGATCGCGAAACCATCCATGGAGCGCGAGGCCGTGACGGGCTCGCGGCCACGGCGCGTCGCCTATTTCGGGCATGATGCCGGGGACGCTGCAATCCGCCGCCGTGTCCGGGCCTTTGCAGATGATGGCGTTTCCGTCACCGGTTTCATGATGCGCCGGGGCGATGCCTCTCCCACCGAATGGAAAAATGTTGACCTCGGACGCACGGCGGACGGCGCCTTTCTTCAGCGCATCCGGCAGGTCTTTGCTGGGGCCAGCAAGGCAGCAGCAAGGCGGGACGAACTGGCGGAAGCTGATGTGATCGTCGCGCGTAATCTTGATATGCTCGCCTGCGCTTTCCTGGCCAAACGCAAGGCAAAACTGGATACGCCGGTGATCTATGAGTCGCTGGACATTCACCGGCTCCTTTGCCGGCAGGACCCGATTGGCAAATCGCTGCGCTGGCTCGAAGGCCGTCTTCTGCGCCGGACGCGGGGGCTGATTGTCAGTTCTCCGGCATTCCTGCGAAATCATTTTGAGCGGTACTATCCCGGCCAGTTCCGGCCGTTCCTCGTAGAGAATCGACTCGCTGCCGGCGCCGAGTATGGACCGAGGCCTGTTCCGGAAATTCCAGCGAAGGGACGCCCGCTGCGTCTTGGCTGGGTCGGCGTGCTCCGGTGCCAGCGTTCGCTTGACCTGCTCTGCGCGCTGGCCGATCAGTTTCCGGAGACATTGGAAGTCCACCTTCATGGTGTGCCGGCGCGGAACGAAATTCCTGTCTTTGAGCCTGAAATCGCGAAACATGCGAACATGATCTATCATGGTCGCTACAAGTCACCCGAAGATCTGTCTGAGCTCTATTCTGGTCTCGATATGGTCTGGGCGGGGGACTTCATGGAGGCCGGATACAACTCCGTCTGGCTGTTGCCAAACCGGATTTACGAGGGCGGCTATTACTGTGTGCCCGCCATTGCACCCGCCGGGACGCAGACAGCCGAATGGGTCAGCCAGCGGCAGGGCGGTTTCATTGTCGAAGAACCGCTTGGTGACTCATTGCCCGGGCTTGTCGCGGGCCTGATCGACAATCCCCAGCCCATACTGGCGTGCGCCCGCGCGCTCGCGGCCTGTCCTGAAGATGACTTCGTCCAGCCTGTTGGCATGCTTTCGGATCTGGTAGATTCGGCGCTTGCGGAAGGCGGTGCGCCATGAACGTCATGTCCCGGAAAATGAAGGTGACCGAAGACACGACGCTGGTCTGGGCCAAGGTGTTCTCGGAAGACAAGAGTGCGCCGATCTGGTTCCAGTTCATTGTCACCGCCTGGTTCTTCGCGACCTATATCGACTTTCCAGCCGTGACAGCGGTCCGCTACCTGCTGGTGCTGGCGCTGTTCGCTGTGATCGCGCTGAAGAGTTCGACGGTCCTGCCGAACATTGTGCGCGCCTGGCCGCTCTTTGTGCTGCCGGCCTTCGCGACGTCTTCCATTCTATGGTCGCCTTATCCGTCTGAAGCGCTAAAGCAGGGCGTGTATTTCATCCTCACGCCGCTGTTCATCATCACGATCATCTCGGTGCTTGATGCCCGGCGGGCCATGCGATGTCTCATGTTTGCCGGCTGGATCACCTCTTTCATGGTGCTTGCGAAGTTCTCCTCGATCGACTCGGGCGGGCCTTATCCATCCAAGAATTACGTTGCCCTGCAGATGAACTTCATGATGCTGCTGTCTCTGGCGGCAGCTCTGAACAAGAGCGAATTGACATGGATCCGGCTGGCGGCACTGCCATTCATTCCGCTGGGGATCCTGTTCGTGGTCGCGGCCAACTCGGCAACCAACCTGGTTCTGGGCGGTGCCGGTATTATGGGCCTGATCGCCCTTCGCGTTCTCTGGGTTGATATCGGCGGTATCAAGAACGCTCGCAGCCTGCTGTTCCTGAGCGGTATTGTTTTCGTCTTTGCGATTTTGACGGTTGCCCTTGCCATGCCGGGCGAAGACTTCGTCGGCGACGTGTTGCAGGCCCTGGGCAAGGACGGAACGTTGAGCGGGCGCACCGAAATCTGGGCGGCCGGCCGTGTTGTGCAGGACCAGAACCCGCTCTTCGGCACCGGCCTTTCTGGCTTCTGGCAGCCGGACAACGGCGCCGCGCAATCGATCAACTATTATGACTTCAAGCCCTATGGCACCGTGCTGACCTTCCACAACTCCTACATGGAGGTACGGGTCCACCTCGGCTATATCGGCTGGGTGCTCTATATCGGCACATGGGTCTGGCAGGGACAGCGGGCGATCCGCAACTGGATGGTGTCTCGCGATCTGGAAGCGTCCGCGCTCCTGATGCTGCTCCTGCTTGTCTTCATCACCACTTTTACTGAGTCCACGCCCTGGGGTGTCTTCAACACGCCGGTGAATATCATGCTGTTGGCGTCCACGGCGGCCTTCAGTTCCAACCGCCGAAAGTTCGAGGGCTACGTGCCGGTCAAGGTCAGTGAATCCAGCGTCAGGCCGGTCCGCTGACGCAGCTTGCCTGAAGCTCCTCCTGCCGTAGTGGGGAGGGGAGCTGCGCTTCCGAAAATGATCTCACATTGATATTGGCTTCCCGGGCCTCTGCAGGCTTGGTGTATGGTCAATCATAACCGGTTACTGGAAATTCCATTTAAAACAGGCCGGTGCCTGGTCCTTCGGGACTGCCGGTTATGCCGCTGCTGTCCAGGTGACAATTCAGTCAGCCGTACATGGCGCCAGTTCTAAACACATTGCTGCCACCTACTGGAACCAAATTCGGACATGAAACGTATAGACTTCAACGGGCATTTAACACGCCCTTAAGAGTTAGAGGCGTTGATGGGGTGTGATGAGTAACGCCACTTCATCCGTGTCAGGGAGCAGACCTGTGGTCGACATTGCAAATGCTTCAATTGCTCACCGTACCTGGGACACGGGCGCCAATGCCGAGCAGGAAACCTATGACAAGTGGCCGGTTTGGGCCCGTCTGGTGATCATTGTGGGCCTGAGCGCATTACTGTGGGCCGGCATCATCAGCGCCCTTGTTGCATTGTTCGGCTAGAGCGCTTCTGAAGTCAGACAACAAAAAAGCCCCGGTTTGACGCCGGGGCTTTTTGTTTTGCTGAATACTTCAGGTCTGAGGATCAGCGGGCGCCTTTTGAAAGCAGGACAGCAGGGACCGTGCGGAGCATGATCATGATGTCGCCGGTGAAGGTGCGGCTGATTGCGTATTTCACGTCCAGCTGAACGCGCTCTTCATAGGTCGTGTCGCTGCGGCCTTCGACCTGCCACAGCCCCGTCAGGCCCGGACGGACAGCACAATAGTCGCGATAGTATTCGCCATACTTGGCAATTTCGTTCTCGACGATCGGGCGCGGCCCGACGAGGGACATCTCACCGCGAATGATGTTGATCAGCTGCGGCAGCTCATCGATCGAGGTTTTGCGGATGAAGTGGCCCAGCGGCGTGATGCGCGGATCGTTCACGAGCTTCTGGGTCTCTTCCCATTCAGCGCGGGCTTCAGGGTCGGTTGCCAGGATCTCCTGCAGGCGCTCGTCAGCGTTGGCGACCATGGAGCGGAGCTTGTAGCAGCTGAAGGTGCGTCCGTTGCGGCCGTAACGCTTCTGGGCATAAACCGCCTTGCCACCGTCCTGCAGGCGGATGAGTGTGGCCACGACAAGCAGCAGAGGGAAGACGAACACCAGCGCGACGCTCGCAATAACGATGTCAGTAATACGCTTGGCGCTCGTACCGGTCTCATACTCCGTGCGATCATGTCGCGTGGAGGAGTATGCGGCGGTCTCCGCATGTCGTGATTGGTTACTTAATCTCAGACCCATAACTGTCCCCGGAACTCTACCAAGAGGTGCGCGAAATCTTCCCGGAATTTCCCGCACCCAGCCAACAAACGTTAACTTGGAGAACAGGAAAACCTTTATTTCATTTGGGGAGGTTTGCAATCTGTATACCGGGATTAGGCCAAATATTTGGGCCTTTTTCCCGAAATTCGCCTGACAGGAGAAGTAATTTTCAAGTAATCGGGGTCATGTGCGCATTTATTAACCAAAATACCTCGTTTTGAGGTGCATCGGGCTGATAATGTGTGCCAGGACAGGTCAGCCCCGTACCATTACGACACGAAAAAGAAAACGGCAGGAACCTGGGTTCCTGCCGTTCTGATTCGTGAGTCTGATGGATAAAAATCAGAATCTGCGTTCACCAATCCGGATCGTGTCGCCCGGGCTGACGACCGTGGAAGTTGTGAGCTCGATCGCCTGCTCTTCATTCGAATTCACGCTCTTGATGTAAACCACGTTTTTCCGGGCGCGATAGGTCCAGCCGCCCGCCGCAGCAACAGCATTCACGACAGTCAGGCCGGAATTGTAGGGGTATTCACCGGGGCGGTTCACTTCGCCGAGGATGTAGTAGGGGCGGTAGTTGATCACCTCGGCGCTCACGCGCGGGTTCAGGACATAATCGCCTTCGAGTTTCTCGACGATGCGGCTCTCCAGCTCAGGCGTGGTGAGTCCGAGGGCCTCGACCTGTCCGATGAGCGGCATGGAGATGGAGCCGGTGCCATCCACTTCAAATTGTCCGGACAGGTCCGGCTGCCCGAAGATCGTAATGCGCAGCTGGTCGCCATTGCCCAGAGTGTAGGCGCTAACTGCTTGCTGCTGCACCACTTGCTCTCCAGAGGGGCTGGGGCCAGAAGGGATCGCTGTCTCACAGGCGGCAACCAATAAAAGCAGGCTGCCCAGAGTGGCCATGAGAAGGGGGCGCAGGAAATTCATCGTCTCTATTCTCCCAGGTTTGGCGGTCCTGCCGCGTAGCAAGACCTATTCCAGAGTTTCAGGTCGAGAGGAAGGAAACTTCATCCCGGAACAGGCGCACGGCTGAAAGTTTTCCGCTGATGAAGGCCCCCGTATCCAGTCCAATCCGGCGATTGTCCCGGAAGACTGCATCGGTGGGGGTGTGCCCGTGAACCACGACCTGAGGAAACTGTTCGGGCGCATCCAGAAATTCTTCCCGAATCCACAACATGTCGCGCACGGTCTGTTTCTCGAGCTCTTCGCCCGGGCGCAGGCCGGCATGCACGAAAAGATAGTCCCCGGCGACGTGATAGTGCTGAAGCCCTTGGTAAAACTTCAGGTGATCTTCAGGCAGTCGGTTCCGGAACTCGGTCCAGACATTATCCCAGGCGCGCTGATAGGCCTGCATCGCTTCGTGAGACTGCATGGCTGCCCGGGCATTCGGGGGCGGCTGAAGACCATAGGAGTACAGCGTTTCAGCGCCGCCATAGCGAACCCATTGCTTCCCGAAATTCACATCATTGAGGAAACGCAGCAGCGCTTCCTCATGATTGCCCATCAGGAAGACCCGCTCGAATGCCTGAACCTTGTCGCTTTGCATGAAGTCGATCACGTCTTTCGACTGCAGGCCGCGATCAATATAATCTCCAAGAAATACAAGGACTCGCTTTGTACCTTCCGGCAGGGACTTTGAGTCCTCTTCGATCTGCTCGACCAGTTTTTTCAACAGGTCGCACCGGCCGTGAACGTCACCGATTGCATAAATGCACTGGCCGTCCGGTGCCCGTGTCTGGCGGGTCACCTCAACGGGTGCCGGTTCGCTTTCAGGCTCGGCCACTTCAAGTGAGGGCTTGCCGATGCCCCGGCGGATTCGCGCACGCAGAGAGGTTGCGGATCGCGTCAGCTTGCCGATCCGTTGCAGGAAGCTTTGCCGGGTTTGGTCGGACATTTTGCTCATCTGGGCGTCAGTATTAACAATTACTTATAGCGCTTTCTGGTCTTAAACCAATCGGGGCGGGAATTTCAGGGTTTCGAACCCGTCATCGCTTCTTTCAGAAAACCGGCTGCCCAGCTCATATGCATCGTGCCGGAAATCAGGCCGGCAAGAAGGCCGCAGATGGACCGTTTCCAGACAGCCACTGCGAGAGACGCGGCGGCCAGCACGCCGACATAGCCGGCGGGCAGGATGATGGCAGGCAGGAAGAAGGGCGAAAGAACAAACCCGCTGACGCTGGCCAGCAGGGCGAAAACCGGTAAAGCCTGGCGGATCTTCAGGCGTTGGCCGTGTTTACGCACATTCCGTGCGCGGCCCTTGCCATAATTGAAATACTGCTTCGCCACCCGGTGGACAGATCCACGGGGAATGTAACGGATGCGGATCCCGGCATCGAGAAAGATCTTGCCGCCAGCCTGGGCCACCCGTTCGTCATACTCCGCATCTTCATTGTGCGAGAAGGTTTCGTCATAGCCACCGACCTGACGATACATGGCGATGTCGAAACCGGCATGATGTCCATGATCGACATAGCCGGAGACCGTGCCGCCACGATGGGCAGACCCGCCCGAACCGAGCGGCGTATCCACGATCCAGGCATTTGCCCGTTCAAAACACGTGTCGCCGACGGCATCCATTGGGATGACGACAGATGCCGCGCCCGTTGCCTGAAGTGTCCGTGCGACGGAAAGAATGAATCCCGCCGGATAGATCGAGTGGGCATCGCATCGCACGATATAGCGTGTCTCAGGTGTACTGATGCTCTGGACTGCCAGGTTCATCGCGGCTGCCTGCAGCCGTTTCGGGTTGTGAATCACCTGCAGGTTCGGGAATTCCGACTTCATGCGCTCGACAATGGCGACGGTTCCGTCGGTGCTGCCGCCATCTGCCACGACGAGCGGCACCTGGCGAAGTTGCGGGCTGCCCGCCATGAGAGAGCGGATACATGTTTCAATGTGGCGCTCTTCGTTCAGAGCCGGAATGACAGCCAGAATCGCGCCGGGCACCGGTTCCGGTGCGTTGTTGTTATCGATTTGAGCCATTGCATGCGCACTCATGGCGACCTCTGGTAACAGTTTTCCCCTGATGGGGGAGCAAATTCCATTCCACACCGCTGCGCTTTGCGGACAAAAGGCATACCCAACGTCAATCTTGCCGCGCTGGCCGAACCCCATATGGTGGGCTGAAACAGGAGGAGATGCTCAAAATGATTGGCGTTGTGGCGAAACTGACGATCCAGCCGGACAAAGAGTCTGAATTCGAGCAGGTCGGCAAGGACCTTATGGCCAAGGTCAAGGCGAACGAACCGGGCTGCCTGACCTATCAGCTCTACAAGTCCAAGAAGGACGCGCACGTCTATATCTTCATGGAGCAGTACGCTTCCGAGGAAGCCTTCAAGGCACACGGCCAGAGCGACTATTTCAAGGCTGCTGGTCCGGCGATCGGTGCTTGCCTCGCCGGTGCGCCCGAAATCCAGTATTACGACATCGTGGAATAGGAGGCCGCCATGGACCTCGCCTTCACGCCGGAAGACCGTGCGTTCCAGAAAGAAGTTCGTGACTGGATCGCCGAAAACTACACACCGGACCTGCGCGCCAAGAGTGCTGCGTCCAAGAACGGGTATCTCGACAAGGAAGGCCAGGTTGCCTGGCAGAAAAAGCTCTACGAGAAAGGCTGGGTCGCTCCGAACTGGCCGGTAGAGTTTGGCGGCCCGGGCCTGTCGGCTTCTGAGCGCTACATCCTGAACATGGAGCTTTCATCTGCGGGAACGCCGCCCGTAAGCCCCATGGGTATCTCCATGGTTGCGCCGGTGATCATGGCGTTTGGCTCTGACGAGCAGAAGAAGAAATACCTGCCGCCAATCCTGCGTTCAGACGTCTGGTGGTGCCAGGGCTATTCTGAGCCGGGGGCTGGATCCGATCTCGCCTCTCTTCAGATGAGCGCTGTGCGTGATGGCGACGACTATGTGCTGAACGGGTCGAAGATCTGGACGACCCATGCCCAGTGGGCAGACATGATCTTCTGCCTGGTGCGGACCTCGCGGGAAGGGAAGCATCAGGAAGGCATCAGCTTTATCATCTTCCCGATGACGCTGCCCGGCATCAAGATTTCGCCGCTGCCGACTCTCGATGGGCCCGCTGAAGGCGCTCAGGAAATCAATCAGGTTTTCTTTGAAGACGTTCGTGTGCCGATTGCCGAAGCGCTGGTTGGCGAAGAGAACAAGGGCTGGACCTACGCGAAGTACCTGCTTCAGTTCGAGCGCGGCAATGCCTATGCGCCGGGGCTGCGTGCCATGCTCAACAAGGCGCGTAAAATCGCCAGCGTCGAGGAAGCCGATGGGGAAGCACTGATCCGGGATACGGATTTCGCCCGGAAAATGGCGCAGCTGGAGATCAAGATCGATAGCCTGGACGCAACGGAGCAGCGGATCTTCTCGGCGCTGTCCGCCGGGCAGGCCGTCGGACCGGAAAGCTCCATGCTGAAATGCGCGGGCTCGGAAACCCAGCAGGCAATCACGGAACTCGTCGTCGAGGCCGCCGGCACCTACGGCGCGCCTTTCGTGCGGGACAATTTCGCGCTTGCGCGCGAAGGGGCGAATGCAGACCTGCCGTTTCCTTCTTATTCGGTGACCGCGGTCCCCAGCTATCTCAACTATCGCAAAACCTCCATCTATGCCGGTTCCAATGAAATCCAGCGGAACATCATGGCGAAGATGGTGCTCGGCCTCTGACGGCTGGCGATGACGGACGCTGCAACCGCGAAGGTCTCCGGGCCGAGCCTGCCGACCCGTTTAGCATTCGGGTTTGGCGGCGCCGCTGAGGGGATCAAGAACAACGGGTTCGAATACTTCCTGTTGTTCTTCTACAGCCAGATCCTCGGTGTCCCCGCGGCGATGGTCTTTCTGGCGCTGATGATTGCGCTGGTGGTTGACGCATTGTCGGACCCGATTGTTGGCTATTGGTCGGACAATCTGCGCACGCGCATCGGGCGGCGGCACCCGTTCATGTACGCAGCGCTCTTGCCGGTCGGGCTCACCTATTATCTGGCCTGGAACCCGCCTGAAGGCTTGTCGCCAAACGGGTTGTTCATCTGGCTGCTGGTCCTCACCATTAGTGTCCGGTTGTCTTTCACGATGTACGAAGTGCCCAGTACGGCGCTTGTTCCGGAACTGACGCCCGAATACGACGCCCGTACCAGCTTGATGTCCTACCGGTACTTCTTTGCCTGGGTCGGAGGCCTGTCGATCCAGATATTCCTGCTCTTCTTCCTGTTGAAGCCCAGCGAGCAGAACCCCTCCGGCTATTTTCATATTCCAGGCTGGCATCTCTACGGCCAGGTTGCCGCCGGGGTCATTCTGCTCGCGGCTGCTGTGTCGACCTTCGGGACGCATGCGCGCATTCCGCACCTCAAGGCCCCTCCGGCGCAACGGAATCTGACGCTCGGCAAGGTGTTTTCTGAAATCTTCGAGACGATTTCGAATCCGTCTTTCAGGGCCTTGTTCCTGGCCACGCTGTTCGGCCTGCTGGCCTCCGGCGTTTCGGCTTCGCTGAACCAGTACATCAATGGATATTTTTGGGGCTTTACGACAACCCAGACCGCAGGGCTGACTGTCGCCGTCTACATCTCCGCAGTACTGGCCCTGATCATCGCACCGATTGCCGGCCGGGTGTTCGGCAAGAAGCGTGCGGCGCTTTCAATCGGCGTGCTGGCATTCACCATCGCGCCAGCGCCGGTCTTTGCCCGGCTGATCGGGATCATGCCGCCGAATGGCTCGGACGCGCTCTATAACATCGTGCTGACCGTCACGATCTTCGACCTCGCCCTCATCATCGCGACTCAGATGCTGATGGGCTCGATGGTTGCTGACATCGTCGAGGATAGCGAGGTTCAGACAGGCCGGCGCTCTGAAGGCATTTTCTATGCAGGCATCAGCTTCATCCGGAAGCTGGCGCAGGCATCCGGAGTCTTTGTGGCGACTCTCGTTCTGACCTTCGCAGGCATCCAGGAGGGCGCCCAGCCAGACAAGGTGACGGACAGTTCGCTCACATCGCTCGGCTGGGGATATGCGGTGACCTTGCTGGCGGCGTGGACGCTGATGATGTTCTGCGTGAGCTTTTACCGGATCAGCCGAGAGACACACGAAAACAATCTCGCGGCCATCGCAGCGAAGGCGGCTGAAGAGGCAAGTCACTGAATTCCTGACTGAATTGTCATGAACCGCCGAATTGCCACTCCCTTGGCGCCGCAATAGAGCCATAGACATGATACACGCTCTTCGCATGACAAGACATGTTTCAAAGTTCCTGGCGGTGGCCGGGCTTTGCGTGGTGGCCCTTCTGGTGCTGGCGGTCTCACCCCTGATGGCCAACGCCCAGCGATTACCGGAGACGCGATCCGAGATAGATCTGACCTTTGCGCCGCTGGTGAAGGAAGTCTCACCGGCCGTGGTGAACGTCTTCACCCAGAAAACGGTGAAGACAGGCGTCACGCCGATGGAGATGCTTCTCTATGGCCGCGCCGCGCCGCAGAGCCGGGTTCAGAATTCCCTCGGGTCCGGAGTGATCGTGCGGGAAGACGGTGTGATCGTCACGAACAATCACGTGGTTGAAGGCGCCGACTCCTTCCGGGTCGTGCTGAGCGACCGGCGGGAATATCCGGCCGAACTCGTTCTGAATGATGAGCGGACAGATCTGGCGGTTCTGAAGATTGACACTGGTGGCGATAAGCTACCGGTTCTCCATTATGCCGACACGCGCGAAGCGCAGGTAGGGGATCTGGTCATGGCCATCGGCAACCCGTTCGGGGTCGGCCAGACGGTAACCAGCGGCATCATCTCCGCCACGGCCCGGACCGATGTCGGCATCTCCGATTATTCCTTCTTCATCCAGACCGACGCTGCCGTGAACCCTGGTAATTCGGGGGGCGCCCTGGTCGACATGAAAGGTCAGCTGGTCGGCGTGAACACGGCGATCTTCTCCCGCGGCGGCGGATCGAACGGGATCGGCTTTGCCATTCCGTCCGAAATGGTGAAGCGCGTCGTCGATGCCGCCATGAACGAGGGCACGTTTGTGCGCCCATGGCTTGGCCTTGCGGCGCAATCGGTGAGCTTTGACATGGCGAAAGCCCAGGGCCTGTCGCGCCCGATCGGCGTAATGGTCACCGAAGTCTACGATGGCGGCCCGGCGGACAAGGCAGGCCTGCGCCGCGGTGATCTGGTCACCGCCATCGACGGCCGGGAAGTCTTCGACGAAAAGGGCCTGAAATTCCTCGCGGCCATTCGAAATCCCGGCGAAAGGGCGCAGCTGAACGTTCTGCGTGGCGGCCGGAATGAGGTGATTGGCGTGAAGGTCGAACCGCCTCCCGGAGCGACAGAAGCGGACATCGTTCTGCTGGAAGGCGAGGACGTCTTCAATGGTGCTCGCGTCGTGGAGTTGTCACCTCGGCTCGCAGAAGAGAACGGGCTCGATCCATTCCAGAAAGGTTCCGGCATCTATGTCTACTCGGTCGCACGCCGCTCTATTGCGCGTAACTATTTCCGTCCGGGAGACGTTATCCGCTCTGTCAACGGAAAGAAGACGACGACCGTGAAAGACCTCGAAGCTGTCCTGCGCGACTCCGACCGAAGCTGGGACATCGAACTGGACCGCAACGGGCGGACCATTCGTGGGAAGGTCCGCCTCTAGCGCTGGATCAGTTGGCTTTCGGGTGCAGAACCACCGGAAGGTGGGTATATCCGAGGACGAAGTTCGACAGGACCCGTTCCGGTTCTCCGACGACTTCGACCTTTTCAAAGCGGTTCAGGATTTCTTCCCACAGGATGCGCAGTTGCATCTCGGCGACGCGGTTACCCATGCAGCGGTGAATTCCGAAGCCGAAGGAAACGTGACGCCGGGCGTTCTGGCGATCAATCAGGAATTCGTCCGGCCGTTCGATGGCTTCTTCATCGCGATTGCCTGAGGCGTACCACATCACCACCTTGTCACCCTTGCGGATCTTCTGTCCGCCGAGTTCGGTGTCCTCAGTTGCGATCCGGCGCATGTGGGCCAGAGGCGTCTGATAGCGGATGATCTCCGATACCATATTGGGGATGAGCGACGGGTCCGCTTTCAGCTTGTCGTATTGATCGGGGAATTTATTGAGGAAGTAGACCCCGCCCGAAATGGAATTCCGCGTGGTGTCATTTCCACCAACGATCAGCAGCATAAGATTGCCGAGCAGTTCGACTGGATTGTTGACCATGTCCTTCGTCTGCGGGTCATGGGCGAGCAGGGAAATGAAATCGAATTTCCGTGGCTGGGCTGCGCGCTGGTGCCAGAGTTCGGTGAAGCTGGCGAGGCACTCGTTGAGGTGCTGCATTCGCCATTCCATGTCGACTCCGGCAACGCCGACTGCATCGGACGTTGTTGCGACATCCGACCAGAAGGGCAGCTTGTGCCGGTCTTCAAACGGATAGTCGAACAGGGTGGCAAGCATTTGCGTCGTCAGTTCGATGGAGACCCGGTCTACCCAGTTGAATTCCTCGTTAACTGGCAGATCATCGAGAATATTGCAGACGCGCTGGCGGATCAGGTCCTCCAGTTCCGAAAGCTGGCTGGGCGCGACAGCGGGCTGCGCAGCCTTGCGCTGGATGTCATGAATCGGAGGATCCATCGCAATGAACATGGGCGGCTGGAAATCGTCAGACGGATCACCGATCACGATGCTGGGGACCGATGAGAACACTTTGTGGTTCGAATCAACGGCAATGATGTCGTTGTATTTCGTGACGGACCAATAGGCGCCGACCGCGCTTTCCGGACAATAATGGACAGGCGCTTCCTTGCGCAGCCGGCGAAAATATTCGCCCTGTTTGTTTTGCTGGAAAATTTCCGCTTTTGAAACGTCCAATCTTTCGAGCGGCAGGCTCCAGGGATCTGGTACTTCCACATCTATCGACTGCGCTGTGTCGGCCATATTTTCCTCCCAAACAGACGTTTTTCGCCCTTATGGGAAGCAGAGTACGTGCGAAGCCCGTATCTGGGAAGTTTTTATGCCGCGCCAATTGTTGTGCGGTGCAACAAGCGATCATGCCCGGCATACCCACCAGTGGCCATGTGCAGCAGGCAGCGATTGTCCCACATCAGCAGCATGTCGGGCTCCCATTTGTGCCTGTACTGGAACTCTGGCCGGGTCTGCCAGCGATAGAGTTCTGTTACCAGGTCCCAGCCTTCATCATGCTCCAGCCCGGCAATTCCCACGATGTAGCCGGCACAGCCGAAAATGGCCTTGCGGCCTGTTTCCGGATGCGTGCGGATGATGTCGTGGCGCTCCGTTGCGTCAGCATCCGCGGATGGGCGGATGTCCATGCTGCGTCCCTTGGCTTTGTCGTCATCGCCATACATGCCGACCGGAGAGTACGCGTTTCGGGCCGAGTGAATGGCGTGACGCCCTTCGAGCTTTTGCCGCAACTCGTCCGGCATCTGCTCCAGCGCCATGTACTGATTGGCGAAAAGCGTATCACCGCCGCTGGGCGGGATCGTGATGCCGAACAGGCAGGTGCCGGCCGGCGGGCGCTTCTGGAAACTCCAGTCGGAGTGCCAGCTCTCGGCAAAGATCGGTGCCGTCTCGTCGGCTGCGCGTTTGACCGCGATGATGTGCGGATGTCCTTCGATCGGAGCAATGAATGGGTCATCCCCGAACGGCCCGAAGTATTGCGTAAATCGCTCCAGGTCCGAATTGGTCATCTTCTGGTCCGGGAAAGACAGGACCTGGTGGTCCAGCCAGGCCTTCCGGATGTCAGCGATCATGTCCGTATTCAGGGGCCGGGTCAGGTCCACACCGCGCACAGTGGCGCCGCAGGCCTGCCCGGAGGGGATAATCTCCAGGCTCATATGCGTTTCCTCCGGCGCCCACCTTACCACGGCGCGCCAGCTCGCCTAGAACACAAGCCATGAGTGACCTGTTTGAATCTGCCGGTTTGTCAGACGGAGCCCCGCGCCCCCTCGCAGACCGGCTGCGCCCTCAGAAGCTGTCCGACGTCGTCGGGCAGGACCATCTTGTCGGTCCGGATGGCACCCTGTCGCGGATGCTGCAGGCCAAACGCCTGTCGTCCATTATCTTCTGGGGGCCGCCTGGTGTCGGGAAAACAACGATTGCCCGGCTGCTGGCGCAGGAAACCGATCTCGAATTCGAAGCGATCAGCGCGATTTTCTCTGGTGTGAAGGATCTGCGGGCGGCTTTCGACCGGGCTGAAGGTCGCCGGAAGGTTGGCAAGGGTACGCTCCTGTTCGTCGATGAGATCCATCGTTTCAACAAGGCGCAGCAGGACGGATTTCTTCCCTTTGTCGAAAGCGGCGTTGTCACCCTGGTTGGTGCCACGACAGAAAACCCCAGCTTTGAAATCAACGGCGCGTTGCTTTCAAGATGCCAGGTGCTCGTGCTCAAGCGGCTGGAAGAGGCCGCATTGCTGGAGCTTGTCCGGCGCGCCGAAGCGCTGGAAGGCCGCGCCCTGCCCGTCGTGGAGGAGGCGGTGGCGCCGATCCTCGCCATGGCGGATGGGGATGGGCGCTACCTCCTGAATATTGTCGAGCAGATCTATGCGCTGGCCGGCCCGAAGACGGTGCTGAGCCTGCCGCAAGTGAGGTCCGGACTACAGAAGCGCGCCCCGGCCTACGACAAGACGGGGGATGGCCACTACAATCTGATCTCGGCCTTGCACAAGGCTGTCAGGGGATCCGATCCCGACGCGGCACTCTACTGGTTCGCGCGAATGATCGATGGCGGAGAGGACCCGCTCTACCTCGCCCGCCGCCTTGTCCGCATGGCGAGCGAAGATATTGGTCTGGCCGACCCAACGGCGCTGATGGTGACCAGCGAGGCAGCCCGGGCCTATGAGCGCATGGGGTCGCCGGAGGGAGAGCTGGCGCTCGCGCATGCGGTCATCCATCTCGCAACGGCGCCGAAGTCCAATGCAGCTTATGTCGCCTGGAAAGCCGCGCTCCGGTCGGCACGCGAGACTGGCAGCCTGATGCCCCCCAAGCACATTCTGAACGCACCGACCCAAATGATGAAAGATCAGGGCTATGGTGACGGTTACGCTTATGATCATGACACGGAGGAAGGTGTTTCGGGACAGAATTATTTCCCGGATGGCATGCCTCGACAAACATTTTACCAGCCCAGAGGCGAAGGACGCGAGAAGCCGATAGCCGAACGCCTCGCATGGATCGCCGGCATTCGGGAACGAAAGGGTGGCAAGTGACACGGAACCGTCCGGTCGAGAAGGTCAGTGCGGAGGACGCCGCTTTTGTGCGGGGGCTTGTGATCTTCGAAGACGACAAGGTCATCGTCTTTGACAAACCGTCAGGCCTCGCCGTTCAGGGCGGTGGGGGTGTCGAGCGGTCGCTGGATGGATTGCTGGCGGCATTCGCCAGATCCAACGGAAAACGTCCGCGCCTCGTACATCGCCTCGATAGGGGAACCTCGGGCGTGGTGATCACCGCACGGACCCAGCCGGCGGCTGCATTCCTGTCTGAAGAGTTTGCAGCCCGTCGGACCGAGAAAATCTATCTGGCCCTTGTGCGGGGTGTCCTGCCGCCCGCAGATAGCGGAATCCTGAAGACGCCACTGGTAAAAGTCGAAGAAGGCGGTCGGCCGCGTATGATCGCTTCAAAGCCTGACCGCAAAGGCTCGCAGGCTGCGACAACGCACTGGCAGATACTTGCCCGGAACGGAGATGCGGCGCTGGTGGAGGCGCGTCCGGAAACCGGCAGGATGCATCAGATCCGGGCGCACCTTTCCATGGCACGCATGCCAATACTTGGGGACTGGCTGTATGGCACGGGCGCTCAAAGCGCCCCGCGTCTCATGCTGCATGCCAGAAGACTGTCGATCCGGCACCCGGATGGAGACGAGATGCATTTTGAAGCGCCAATCCCGAAAGACTTCGCAGCGCTTGCAGCAGAACTGGGGCTTCAGTCCGGCTTGTAATAGCTGCGGTACCAATCGACGAAGGACTCAATGCCGCGCTGAACATCCGTTGTGGGGACATATCCGGTCAGAGCCTTAAGCAGGCTGACGTCGGCATAGGTCTGCTTCACGTCGCCCGGCTGCATGTCGAGCATGTTCTTGACGGCCTTTTTGCCAATGGCGCGTTCAATCGCTTCAATATAGTCCATCAAGCGGACGGGCGCAGCGTGGCCGATATTCACCAGCCGATATGGGGCGACCGGGCTCAGGGAGTCGTTTCGTGTGACCGGCTGTCCGGCAACGGGTGGTGTGTCGATCAGGCGGCGGATCGCTTCAACAAGGTCATCGATATAGGTGAAGTCGCGCATCAGGTCGCCATGATTGTAGACGTCTATCGGCTCACCCTTGAAGATACGGTTGGTGAAAAGGAAGAAGGCCATGTCCGGCCGGCCCCATGGTCCATACACGCTGAAGAAGCGGAGCAGGGTGGTCGGCGTGCCGTAGAGGTGGGAGTGGCTGTGCGCGATCAGTTCGCTGGACAGTTTGGAGGCGGCATAAATCGTCAGCGGGTGCGGCGCCGGATCCGTCTCTTCGAACGGGAACTTCTGGTTCGCGCCGTATGCGGACGAAGTGGACGCAAGAACCAGGTGCTTGGTTTCGTGCTGCCGGGCGAGTTCGATCACATTGAACGACCCGACAATGTTTGAGGAGATATATTCGCGGGGGTGTTCCAGACTGTAGCGGACACCGGCTTGCGCCGCGAGGTGGACGACAACATCCGGCATGCTGTCGCGAAAGGCTTCCGTCATGGCCGCCTCATCTTCCACTTTCACTTCGTGCATTCGGAAGTTGTCGTAGGCGTCCAGCCTTTTTACCCGGTCGCGCTTCAGCGAAACATCATAATAGGCGGAGAAACAGTCGACGCCCGTCACCTCGTGGCCTTCCTTCACGAGACGCAAGGACAATTCATTGCCGATGAAGCCGGCTGCGCCGGTGACGAGAACTTTCATACCTGTGACCTGTTTTGCCTTCCGGGCTATATGATCGCCGTCATCCGTACAAGCACGTGAAGCCGTAACCAAGAAAGGCCTTCCGATGCTTCGAAAGGCCTTTACAATTCAGAAATGGGCTGGCGCCGCGGCTTACCGCTCGCGGATGCGCGGCCCCATGGCCTGCGCTTCGCCGGAGCTGAGGGCTCGGGCCGTGGCCAGTTCCTCCAGCAGGACCTGAACCCGCTTGTCGTCTGTCAGGCTGGAAATGGCAGCCATCGACTCGGCGGTTTCCGCAGATGCGCCGAACAGGCTTTCCAGGGCTTCGAAGCCGGACTTGCGGTGCGGGTAGTAGATCAGGCGCGGTGTCGTGTCCGCGTCGATGCCTGCCAGTTCCTTCGCTTTGGCAATCGCGTCAGTATAGGATCCGATCTCGTCGACCAGGCCGCGTTCGAGGGCGTCTTCGCCGCTCCAGACGTGACCTCTGGCAACCTCGTTCACTTCGTCGAAGGTCATGCCGCGGCCTTCAGCGACGATGCCGACGAAACGGTCATATCCGCGTTTGAGCGATGCTTTGACCTCGGCCTCCTGTTCGGGAGTGAACCGGTCCATGCCGTATGCATCGGCAAATTCGCCGCCGACCGAGATCGTGTCGAACGTGATACCCAGCTTGTTGAAGCCGCCGGCGAGGGCGAACTTGCCGCCGAAGATACCGATGGAGCCGGTGATCGTGGAGCGGTTGGCGACGATATAGTCGGCGCCTGCCGAGACGTAGTATCCGCCCGAAGCCGCCAGTGAGCCCATGGAGACCACGACCGGCTTGCCGTCTGCCTGAACCCGTTCAATGGCGTTCCAGATCTGGTCAGAAGCGGTCGGGGAACCTCCGGGGCTGTCGACGCGGAACACGATGGCTTTCACCTTGTCGTTCTTGCCGGCATCGAGAATGGCCCGGGCGACCGTGTCCGAAGCGAACGCCGGTGCGGATTCGAAGGGGGAGCCACCATTGGCGCTTCCAGTCACAACCGCGCCTTCTCCGCCGACAATGGCGATTGCCGGCGCCTTCAGCGGAAGGGAAGGCGGGGTGTAGCTGGCGAGGTCCATGAACTCGGCGCCTTTTCCTGCCTTTTCCTTTGCGGCCTCTTCGGCTTCTTCGGGATAGCCTTCCTTGTCCATCAGCTTGTTGGCGATGGCCTGCTCTGACGTCATCGGACCGCTTTCCAGAAGCGCTTTGACATCCGCAACCGACAGGTCGCGATCTGCTGCAATGTCATCCAGCGACTGCGTCCAGAGGGATTCGGCCAGCTGGGTCATCGCTTCGCGGTGAGGCTCAGTGTAGCTGGTCTCATTATAGGAGTTTGGCGCATTCTTGTATTCGTAGAAGGGATAGATTTCCGGGGTGACGTCGATCTTGTCGAACAGGCCCTTGAGGAATTCCGTCTCGAACGTCACGCCAGCCGCGAAGACTTCGGAGCCAGGCTGGATCCAGACTTCATCCGCCGGTGTGATCGAGCGCAGGGCTGACGGGCCGCCAACACCAAAGGCACCTTGCGTATGCGCAATCACGAACTTTCCGGAGTCTCGGAAACTGAGCAGCGCTTCACGCAATTCTTCTGCGCGGGAACTCCCAATGCCGACTGTCGCGCCTCTCAGATAGAGGCCTTTCACCGAGTCGTCAGTTTCAGCTGCCTGAAGTTTGGTCAAAAGGTCTACAAAACCGGGCGTTTCTGAAAAAGCTGCAAATCCGCTGACAGGGGCCTGATCCGTGTATTCGGCGTTCAGGTCGAGCGAGAGAATGATGTTGTCCGGTGCATCGGGTGCAGAGGACGCTGCGCTGAAAATGATTCCGACGAAGAAGATCGCCATCAGGATCAGGAAGATGAACATGGCGACGAGGGCACCTGCCATCGACAGGAAAAAAGTTTTCATTGGGGTGTGGTCTCCGGTTCTGACCAATGTGCGATATTACGCTGATATTGTCGATTATCGATAAAATGTAAAGGTCAGGCTCTGCTGAGAGGCGAAATTTGCAGCAAATCACACATATAGAGAAAGAACTGCTGGAAAGCGGTGCGAACGGGTGTTGCCAGCGATACAAAGAGTGGCTATCTCGGCGCCTCCGTTGGGGTGTCGCCAAGTGGTAAGGCACCGGTTTTTGGTACCGGCATTCCCAGGTTCGAATCCTGGCACCCCAGCCACCCTTTCCCGTCTATTTCCGTACATGGCTGTTTCCGGACAGGTTTGCGCCCGGCGCCTGACTAATCTAGCACGTCTGCACTGCAGCCGACGTGTTGCGTTCGAGCGGGCGCCGGATATTTTCTAAATGAATCGTAAAGCCTTGTTGATCGTGTCACAGAGGGTTGTTAGCGTCTGTTTTCACAGCTAAGGGCTTTGCCGCGGGCCTGCCAGAAGGCGGGCCTATCAGGGATCAACGACAGAGGACGGACAACGTCCCGAAAAACTCAGGGGAGGTGTTGGGCGGTCTCCGTCTCTCTGCTTCCAAGGGAACTTGCCTCGTTTGTGTGTGAGGCACTGTAAGGACCGGGACGCTCTCGCTAGCAGAGTGCCCGAATGTCGGATTTCCCGCGCAACACCAGCGCGACCGTTTGGAGAGTGAGAGGCAAACCTCATGAAGAAACTTCTGTCACCAGCTCGCGGCGTGATTGCCGCGGCGCTTATCGCAGGACTGGCCATCCCGGCCCAGGCCCAGTTGCGCCAGGCGCTCGATGTGGGCGAACAGGCGACCCGCCGAGCTGAGCAGGTCCAGAACCAGATCAACCAGCTGGACGACGAGCGTACCGACATGGTCCGCGAGTATCGTACGCTCCTGCAGCGCCGCGACGCCGCAGATCTGTACGCAAAACAGCAGGAACTGGTTGTTGCCTCGCAGCGCGAAGAGATTGTCTCATTGACCGAGCAGCTTGGCTCGATCGACGACATCACCGCACAGACCGTCCCGATGCTTCTCAGCATGGTCGAGGATCTGAAAACTTTCGTCGCTGCCGACCTGCCGTTCAAAACGGTTGAGCGTTCTGCGCGTCTTGAAGCCCTGGACGGCGTCATGGCCCAGCCGGACGTCACCCCGGCCGAACAGTATCGCCTCATCATGGAAGCCTATCAGGCTGAAATGGAATACGGCCGTACGATCAGCACGTGGCAGGAAGAAATCGACATCGACGGTAACCCGACGACCGTCGACATGTTCCTTTATGGCCGCGTCGCGCTCGTCTATCTGGCACCGAACGGCAAAGCTGCCCGGTACAACCGCACCACCGGTTCCTGGGAAGCGCTTCCGGGCAAGTATGTCTCCGACATCCAGAAAGCCATCCGCGTGGCGCAAGCCAAGGCACAGCAGACCGTGCTGTTCGCCCCGGTCCAGAAGTTCCAGGTCCAGTAAGGCCAGGCTCAGAGAACTAAGAGGAAAACCGTAATGTTGAATTTCAAATCCTCGCTGAAGGCTCTGGGTGCAGCATCGCTGCTCGGCCTTAGCGCAATGACGATCGCCGCACCGGCGTCCGCTCAGTCCCTCGCAGACGTGCTCAAGCGCGTTCAAGCTGACTCCAACGAGATGACCGCTGAAAATGCGCAGCGTCTGAAAGAGTTCCAGCAGGACAAGAACGCCCAGGAAGCCAAAATGGCTGAAGCCCGAGGCGCTCTGAACGCTGCTGAAGCTCGCGGTCGTGCCCTCGGTGCCGAGTTTGATGCTAACGAAGCCACTCTGGCCGATCTGGAATCCCAGGTCACCGCACAGGCTGGCGACTTCCAGGAACTGCTTGGTCAGTTCCGCTCGGCCGCTGGCGAGACCATGCCGGAAATTGCGAACTCCTTCGCAAACTTCGACTATCAGGGCCGCGTTGAAGGCATCGCCGAAATCGCAGAAGCCCGCACGCTTCCGAACCGCGCTCAGCTTGAGCGTCTTCCGAAAGCGATCCTTCAGGAAATGATTGCCCAGTCCGAAGTGAAGACTTTCACCGCCACGGTTGACGGTGTCGGTCCGGACGCTTCGAACGCTGATGTCGAACTGATGCGCGTGGGTGTGTTCACCGCCGCAACGACCGACGGCGTGAAATTCGTCGAGGTTAAAAAGAAAGACAACGGCGACACATTCCTCCAGGCCTTCAAGACCCAGCCGGCTGGTTCCTATGCCGGTGCAATGAAGTCGCTCATCAATGCCGGTCCCGACCAGCTCGTCCGCGCGCCGGTCGATCCGTCGAAAGGTAATCTGTTCGGCATCCTCGGCGACCTGCCGGTCCTCAGCGACCGTATCAAGCAGGGTGGCCCGGTTGGTGCTGTCATCATGTTCCTGCTGGCGATCGGCCTGCTGATCGGCTTCTACAAGATGTTCACCCTGTTCACGATGGGCGGCTCCATGCGCAAGACGGCGAAAACCCGTCAGGCTGGCGATGGCAACCCGCTGGCACGCCTGTTCGAAACCTACGAACAGAACCGTGGTTCCGACATCGAGACCCTCGAACTCAAGCTGGACGAACAGATCCTGCGTGAATCGCCGCGTATCGAACGCTTCAACGACATCGTGAAAGTCCTGTCGGCTGTTTCTCCGCTGCTCGGCCTTCTCGGTACCGTTATCGGTATGATCATCACCTTTACGTCGATCACCATCTACGGTGCCGGCGATCCGAAGCTGATGGCTGGCGGTATCTCGGTTGCTCTTATGACAACCGTGTTCGGTCTCGTTTCCGCTATCCCGCTTCTGCTGGTCCACGCGATCATCGCTTCGATGGCTCGCGGTAATCAGCAGATTCTCGACGAGCAGGCTGCTGGCCTGATCGCTGAGAAGGCGGAATCCCTGCGTGGTGCGGCGTAAGCCGCTCCCCGTAGCCTCAACTGAGGAGGAGCCCGTATGGGTTTGCTAGACTTACAAGCTTTCCTCGACCGAGGCGGTCCGGTGTTGCTGGTTATTATGTTTGCAACATTCGTTATGTGGGCACTGATCCTGGAACGTGTGTTCTATTTCAGATTTGCTCATAAGCAGGTGGCCGCTGAGGCGATTGCGGAGTGGCGTTCGCGCTCCGACAGGAAATCGACCTTCGCTCACTGGATCCGCGATAAGCTGGTCTCAGAAGTCCGCATGAAAGCGGAGCAGAATGTCAGCCTGACCAAGGCCATGGTGTCTCTGGCACCGCTGCTGGGGCTGCTGGGTACCGTGACCGGGATGGTCGCCGTGTTTGACGTCATGGCGATCACGAATGGTGCAGATGCGAAGGCCATGTCGGCCGGTGTGTCGCGTGCCACGATCCCGACCATGGCTGGCATGGTGGCGTCTCTGTCCGGCATTCTATTCACGTCCGGCATGGACCGCCGGGTTGCCCGCTCGGTCCAGCAGGTTGAAGACGCGATGGAGATTAGCTGATGCGAGGACGTACACATGACGCGCCTGAAGAGGCCAATGTCGACCTCACGCCGATGCTGGATGTTGTTTTCATCCTGCTCATCTTCTTCATCGTGACTTCGACCTTCGCGCAGGAAAAAGCGATGGGCCTTGAGCCTCCGCCGCCGCCTGCACCGCCAGATCAGGAACAGACGCAATCTGTGCCAGCGATTCTGATCTATGTGGATGAGTCCAACATGATCACGGTCAATGGCCGCAACACCGATATCGGCTCCGTTCGGGCCAACATCGAACGTGTTCGGGCAGAGACGCCGGAGAGTCAGGTCATAATTCAGGCACATCCGCGTGCGAAGA
>PACZ01000021.1 GCA_002700305.1 Hyphomonas sp.
CTCGGTCACCTTGAAGCCGGGCAGCTGGCCGCCCTCGCCGGGCTTGGCGCCCTGGGCCACCTTGATCTCGATCTCGCGGCACTGGTTCAGATATTCCGCTGTCACGCCGAAGCGGCCCGACGCGATCTGTTTGACCGACGAGTTCATATTGTCGCCATTCGGCAGCGGCCGGTAACGGGCGCGGTCCTCGCCGCCCTCCCCCGAGACCGACTTCGCACCGATCCGGTTCATGGCGATGTTCAGCGTGCCGTGCGCTTCGGGGCTCAGCGCGCCGAGCGACATGCCGGGCGTAACGAAGCGTTTGCGGATCTCGTTGATGGACTGAACCTGCGTCAGCGGCACGGCCGGCAGCTTGTGTTTGAAGTCCAGCAAGTCACGCAGCTGGATCGGCGCGCGGTCTTCCAGCGCGTCGGCAAACTTGCGGTACACAGAATAGTCGCCCGTGTTGCAGGCTGTCTGCAGCGTGTGGATCAGCGTACCGTCCAGGGCGTGCGGCTCGTCCTTTGCGCGCAGGCGGTAGAACCCGCCGACAGGCAGAGAGATCACATCCTCATCGAACGCCATTTCGTGGCGCACCAGCGCGTTCTCTTCCAGACCCGCCAGGCCGAGGCCCGAGATACGGCTGTTCATGCCCGGAAAATAGTCGGCGACAAGCGCGCGGGAAAGGCCGAGCGCCTCGAAATTGTACCCGCCGCGATAGGAAGAGATAACCGAGATGCCCATCTTGGACATGATCTTCAACAGGCCCGCCTCAACCGCGGCCTTGTAGTTCTGCACGCATTCGCCGAGCGACATGTCACCATAGAGACCTCGGGCGTGCCGGTCCGTAATGGCGTCCTGCGCCAGATAGGCGTTCACACAGGTAGCGCCGACGCCGACGAGCACCGCGAAATAATGCGTGTCCAGACATTCGGACGAGCGCACCGTGATGGAGCAGAATGTCCGCAGGCCTTGCGCCACAAGGTGCGAATGCACCGCGCCAGTCGCAAGGATCATCGGAATGGCCGTGCGGCTGGCAGACTGGTACTGGTCCGTCAGCACGATATGTTCGCGGCCTTCGCGCACAGCGTCTTCAGCTTCCTGGCGGATGCGGGAGAGCGCCTCTTTCAGGGCGCTGCCGTCATTGGTTACGTCCTCTGCCGGGAAGGTACAGTCGATCTCGGTATAGGACACGCCGAGTTTGGTCAGCAGGCGCTCATACATGCCATTGGTCAGCACAGGGCTTTCCAGCACAAAGACTTCCTGCTGCGACTTGTCTGTATCCAGAACGTTGCCGAGGTTCTTGAACCGCGTCTTGAGGCTCATCACGCGTTCTTCGCGCAAGGGGTCAACCGGCGGGTTGGTCACCTGGCTGAAATTCTGGCGGAAGAAATGGCTCATCGGGCGGTAATTGAACGACAGCACCGCCGGTGCCGTGTCGTCCCCCATCGAGCCGATGGCTTCCTTGCCGGACTCCACCATGGGCGACAGGATAAGCTCCAGCGTTTCCAGCGTGTAGCCAGCGGCCGTCTGGCGGCGCAGCAGCTCTTCCCTGGCGAACATGGGCGGCTCATCGCCGGGGCCGATTTCCGGCTCCAGCTCGGTCACGGCCGACAACCATTCCTCATACGGCGCCTGAGCGGCCAGATAGTCGACGATTTCCTTGTGGTCGTAGAACTTGCCGGTCTTCAGGTCCGCTGCGATCATGCCGCCGGCCGGAATGGATCCGCGCCGGGCGACTTCATGATCCCCCAGCGGGCACATGCCGGTTTCGGAACCGACAGCAAGAATTCCATCCGTGGTCAGCGCATAGCGCAGCGGGCGCAGGCCGTTGCGGTCAAGCCCGGCAATCGCCCAGCGGCCATCATAGGCGGCGATCCCGGCCGGGCCGTCCCACGGCTCCATGACCGAGTTGCAGTAGTCATACAGCGCCCGATGGGCGAGCGGCATGACAGAATCACGCTTCGACCAGGCTTCCGGAATGAGCATCGCCTTCGCCATCGGGGCCGAGCGGCCCGACTTGCAAAGAAGTTCCCAGACCGAATCGAGCGCGCCGGAATCCGACGTGCCATCCGGGATCACCGGCTTCACGTCTTCGACGTGTTCACCATAGGTCTCGGACACCATGCGGATCTCATGGCTCTTCATCCAGTTCTTGTTGCCGCGCACCGTATTGATCTCGCCATTATGCGCGATCATGCGGAAGGGCTGTGCCAGCGCCCATTGCGGGAACGTGTTGGTGGAATAGCGCTGGTGATAGATCGCGAAAGCGGAGCTGAACTGCTCGCTCTGCAGGTCGAGATAAAACTTGTCGATATCCTGCGCGAGGAACATGCCTTTGTAGATCAGCGAGGCATTGCTCAGGGAGCAGATATAGAAGCTGGGGATCGCGGCTTCGCGGGCCCGGCGTTCGATCCGGCGGCGGCAGATATAAAGCGCACGCTCCAGCTCTTCGCTGGAACGGCCCATCGCGTCGCGGAACATGATCTGCTCGATTGCGGGGCGTGTGTCCTTGGCCTTCTGGCCGATAACCGAGACGTCGATCGGTGGCTGGCGCCAGCCATAGATATAAAAGCCAAAGTGCAGCACTTCGGTTTCGACCAGCGTGCGGGCTGCTTCCTGCGCGGCAAAATCCGTGCGTGGCAGGAATATCTGGCCAACGCAGATCGGATCGTCCGTCGGCTTGTGGCCGGTCCGGGTGACGTGTTCGCGGAAGAATTCCTGCGGCACTTCCACACGGATACCCGCGCCATCGCCCGTCTTACCGTCGGCATCGACCGCCCCGCGGTGCCAGACATTCTTCAGGGCCTTGATGCCCATCTCGACGATTTCGCGGCGCGGCTTGCCGTCCAGCGAGGCCACAAGGCCGACGCCGCAGGCATCATGCTCGTCCAGCGGATTGTAGGCATGCGCCTCGATCAGCTTTTCGCGCTCAACTAGGTATTTCTGGATCGTATCGGTCATTGCTGGGGCTCTCCGAAGCGGGCAAGCGTCTCTTCAGCTGTCAGGCGCGGTCGGTCGCCTGCCAGATCGTAGTAGTCGGGCTTTTCATCGACGAAGATCTCCATGCGGATCTCATGGCCGGGCGGCAGGTCCAGCGTCCCGGCAAGGACGGCCCATTTCGCACCGTCCTGCTTCATCCGGTAAAACAGGCTCGACCCGCAGCGGCTGCAAAAGCCCCGCCGGGCCCAGTCTGAACTGTCATACCAGGCGAGCGTTTCATCTGACGTGAAACGGATATGCGCGTCTTCCGCATCCATTTCGATGAAAAGCGAGCCGGTCCAACGCTGGCACATCTTGCAGTGACAGGCATCCATGATACCGGCTTCTGAAAGCTCGTAAGAGACGCCGCCGCACAGGCAGTGGCCTTTGATAAGATCTGTCATCCTCTACTCCGCCGCCACTTTTGACGCGCGCGCGTCCTGTCTCATGGCCTGGTGCATCGCCTCGGCGGCGTCCCGGCCATCCTTGATGCCCCAGACGACCAGCGATGCCCCGCGCACAATATCGCCGGCGGCGTACACACCCGGCAGGCTCGTCTCCATCGTGGAATAGTCTACCTTGACCGCGCCCCAGCGATTTACGGAAAGGGCCGGTTCGTCGAACAGGGCCGGCAGGTCTTCCGGGTCAAAACCCAGCGCCTTGATCACCATGTCGGCCTTCACATTGAAGGTCTCGCCAGTTTTCACCGGGCTCTGACGGCCGGACGCATCCGGTTCGCCCAGCTTCATCCGCGCGGCGCGCACGCCTTTCGCCTTGCCCTTGGTATCGAGAATGGCCTCCGGGCTGGCGAGCCATTCGAATTTGACCCCCTCTTCCTCGGCATTCTGAACTTCGCGCTGGCTGCCCGGCATGTTGGCCCGGTCGCGGCGATAAAGACAGGTCACTTCCTTGGCACCCTGACGGATCGCCGTGCGCACACAGTCCATGGCCGTGTCACCGCCGCCGATGACGACAACGCGCTTGTCCTTCGCATCCAGCGTGCCGACATCGAATTCCGCGACCGCATCGCCGAAGCCCTTGCGGTTCGACGCCGTGAGGTAATCGAGCGCCGCATGCACGCCGTCTGCGCCGGAACCCGGGCATTTCAGGTCCTTCGCCGCGTAGACGCCGGTCGCGATCAGCACGGTGTCATGCGTGTCGCGCAGTTTCTGCAGCGTCACTTTCTGGCCGACCCGCGTGTTGAACTTGAACTTGATGCCTGAGTCTTCCAGCCGCTTGATCCGGCGCTCGACGACATCCTTCTCCAGCTTGAATCCCGGAATGCCATAGGTCAGCAGGCCGCCGCCCCGGTCATAGGCATCATAGATCGTGACCTGATAGCCCTTGCGGCGAAGCTGCTCGGCTGCGGCGAGGCCTGCCGGCCCTGCCCCGATGATCCCGGCCGATTGCTTGCGCTCACGCACTGGCTTGATCGGCTGTACCCAGCCTTCCGCCCAAGCATTGTCTGTAATGTATTTCTCGATCGACCCGATGGTCACCGTGCCATGGCCGGATTGTTCGATCGTGCAGATGCCTTCGCACAGCCGGTCCTGCGGGCAGATGCGTCCGCAGATCTCCGGCATGTTGTTGGTTGCCGAAGAGACGCGCCAGGCTTCTTCCAGCCGGCCCTCGGCGGCAAGGCGCAGCCAGTCCGGGATATTGTTCTGCAACGGGCAGCCCTGCTGGCAGAAAGGTACGCCGCATTGTGAACAGCGCGAAGCCTGCGCCGCTGCCGCATCCGCGCTGAAGGCATCATAGATTTCATCGAAATCCACCGCGCGCTTATCCGCACCCCGCTTGTCCGGCATGGTGCGCGGCACATGAGTGAACTGCAGCATTTTCTCTGGCATACGGGCCTCCCGAAACTCTGAACCGGGCATAGAACCACAGCAGCGCGCGGGCAAGGTGAATCTGCAATATTGAATATCATTATGATATTTTATGGCAAAGCACGGGTCTCTTAAGGTTGCTTTAGCCTGCAGAATTATGCCGATTAATATCATAATGATATTGAGAAAAGCGCGTGCCTCCCGGCCCAAACCAAATTAGACCTGCGGGGGAAAGCTCTGAAAGGCCAGCCCGTTGTCACTGCTACAGCTTGCCATCATCGCGACCCTGCAAGGGATCACGGAATGGCTGCCCATCTCCTCCTCCGCGCATGTGCTTCTCGCGTCCGATACATTCGGCGTCACCGGGCGCGATGAGCTGCTGATCAATGCCGTCTCCAATCTCGGCACGCTGGCGGCGATGCTGATCTATTTCCGCAAGGATGTCGGCCTCGCCATTCTGGGCGGGTTTGAGCTTCTGGCGGCCCCTGTCTCGAAGAAGCCGCTGTCGCAAGGCGGACGCCTCGCTGCCTGCGTGATCGTGGCGACGCCCATCGCGCTGATTGCCGCCCTGCTCTACGAGGCCGTGCTGCCCCAGCACCTGCAGGACATGATGCGCAGCGTCTACACCGTGGCCGGGGCCACCATCTTCTTCGGCGCCTTGCTCTGGTGGGCAGATGTCGCCGGCCCGCGCACCCGCAAGGAAGAGGACATGACCCTCGCCCATGCGGCGCTGATCGGGGCGACCCAGGCCATCGCGGCGATCATCCCGGGCACCAGCCGGTCCGGCATCACCATGACCGCCGCCCGTGCCCTCGGCTATGAACGCACAGAGGCCGCCCGCATCTCCATGCTGATCGGCGCCCCGATCCTGGCCGCCGCAGGCCTCTATGGCGCCTATGGCCTGTTCACCGCAGATCCTGACGGCACCGGTGTTCTCACCCTGCAGGACGGCCTCGTGGTGGCTGGCATCGCCTTCATCACAGGCCTTGCCTCAATCTGGGGCCTGATGGCCCTGCTCCGGCGGATGAGCTTCCTGCCCTTCGTGCTCTACCGTTTCCTGCTGGGCGCCCTGCTCATCCTCGGCTCACCCCTGATCGGCCTGATCTAGACAGCAAACCTGAAACCCAGACACAAAAAGGCCGGCAACCCGGGCGGGCTGCCGGCCTTATTTGCGGGAAAAGCGTCTCAGGCTTGGGACGCCTTGTGGAACTCGCCATAATCGCGGAAGCGCCAGAGATAGGTCGGCACGATGGCCTCGACCGATTCCAGCGTGGTCACGCCAAGGTCGGCCAACGTCAGGGCATCACCTGCCACGACATTGTCGGTCTTTAGCATCTCGACCTGGTCGCCGGTGACCGGCGGCTGGCCCAGAAAGCCCCAGGAGAAGGGCGGTATATAGCGCCAGACCGCGCCGGACAGATAACCCAGAGGCTTCGCCGCCAAGAAGGGCAGCGTGATCTTGAAGCGCGGACGGTCAATGGTGGCGCAGATGAAGTCGTAGATCTCGTTCATCGTATAGACGCGCGGCCCGCCCAGCTCATACGTCTTGCCTTCGGCCGTCTCGTCAGTAACGGCCACGGCAATCGCCTCGGCGACATCGCCCGCATAGACCGGCTGCATCTTTGTCTTGCCGCCGCCGATGGCCGGCATCAGCGGGGCGACACGCGCCATCTGGGCGAACTTGTTGAAGAACTCGTCTTCCGGGCCAAACACCACGGACGGGCGCAGGATGGTCGCCGTCGGCACCGCGCCGCGCACGGCCGCTTCGGCCTCTGCCTTGGTCTTGGCATAGTCCGACTTGGACTCGGCATCGGCACCGATGGCGGACACCTGCACGAAGCGGGTAATCCCCTTCTCTGCCGCCACTTCCGCCAGAAGGGCTGCGCCTTCGGCCTGCGTCGATTCGAAAGTCTGCTTGCCCTTCTCGACCAGGACACCAACCAGGTTCACCACGGCATCGGCGCCCTCCAGCGCACGCTCAACCGAGGCGCGGTCGCGGATATTGGCCTGTGCGATGTCGACCCAGCCCGGTGCCCCTGCGAGGCGCACATCGCCCGCCAGATTCACCCGCCGGCAGGCCACACGCACACGCCAGCCTTTTTTCACCAGCTCACGGGCCGCATAGCGCCCGATAAAGCCCGATCCGCCGAAAATGGTCACCAAGCCTTTGGTCATTGTGGTCTAACCCTGCCTGAACGGTTGATTTGACGCCTTTCACCACACGCCGGGGGGCGTGTCTATGGCCGCTGTGTGGGGCGCAGCAGCGCACGGGCACCTGCACATAATGCCAGCAGATGCCGCTTCACGCATCTGGCGGATTGACAGTGCCGCGCCCTAGGCTCTATGACGCGCCTTCGCCGCTCCCCGGAGCGGACAACCCATCGGCCCAGATGGCGGAATTGGTAGACGCGCACGGTTCAGGTCCGTGTGCCGCAAGGCGTGGAGGTTCGAGTCCTCTTCTGGGCACCAAACCCTGCTTCGGCAGGGTTTTTTATTGTCCGGGATTCAGGCGGTGGCGGGCTGGCGGGATTTGAACCAGTCGGTGAAGGCGGCCTGCTCCTCCCCTGTCATGTGCAGATAGAGCTTTGAGCGGCGGCGGAGGATGTCGTCGGCGCTGCGGGCGAATTCCTGTTCGACAAGCCAGTCGACCTCGCGCTCGGTCAGACCGCCGCCGAATTCCCGGCCGAGGTCTGCCAAAGTCTGCGCATCGCCGAGCAGATCCCGCGTGCGGGTGCCATAGGCGCGGGCAAGCCGTGTCACCAGCTCGACCGGCAGGTGCGGGTGGCTGAGCACGAGACCGGAGAGATAGGCGTCGAAATTCGCCGCCGGAATGTCGCCGCCTGGCAGGCTGGCTTTCTTCGTCCAGGATTTCGGCAAACCTTCGAACAGGGGCGCGAGCTCTGCGACTGCCTCTTCGGCAAGTTCCCGATAGGTCGTGATCTTGCCGCCGAAAACAGACAGGACCGGCGCGCCGCCCTCGGCGTCGTAGTGCAGCACGTAATCCCGCGTAACCTTTGAAGCCGAGGCGGCGTGATCGTCATAGAGCGGCCGTACGCCGGAATAGGTCGCCACCACATCCGCCGGCGTTATGGCGCGCTGATAGTATTCGCTGGCGCCCGCGCAGAGATATTCGATCTCTTCCTGGCTGATCTCCCCCTTGTCCTTGTCGGCGGTGTACGGAATGTCCGTCGTGCCGATCAGCGTATATTCGCCTCGCTCATAGGGGATGGCGAACATGATGCGGCTATCGGCATTCTGGAAGAAAAAGGCGTGCGCGCCGTCATGCCATTTCGGCACGATGATGTGACTGCCTTTGACCAGACGCAGATGGGTGGCGGTATCCTTCGGATCGGCAAGGTCGATGATCTCGTCGACCCAGCCGCCCGCGGCATTCACGACAGCCCGGAACTGGCGGGTTTCCGTGCCCTGCGCTGAAACGAATTCGGCGTCCCAGTGATCCTTGTGGCGCACCAGTTTCGTGCAGGCAGTGCGCGTGCGCACCTCTGCCCCGCGCTCTTTCGCATCGACAGCGTTCAGCACGACGAGGCGGGAATCCTCCACCCAGCAATCTGAATATTCGAATGCGAGCCGGAATTCCTCCCTGAGCGGAGCAAGCTTGTCCGATTTTCCCCGGCGCAGCACCTTGGTTGGCGGCAGCATTTTCCGGCCGCCAAGATGGTCATACAGGAACAGGCCGAGCCGGATCAGCCAGGCCGGGCGCTGGTCCTTGTCATGTGGCAGGACAAAACGCATCGGCCAGATAATGTGCGGCGCGGCGCGCAGGAGGATTTCCCGCTCGATCAGCGCTTTCCGCACAAGGGCAAAATCATACATTTCCAGATAGCGCAGCCCGCCATGGATCAGCTTCGTGCTGGCGGAGGATGTGTGCTGGGCGAGGTCATCCTTTTCCACAAGCACCACATCGAGGCCACGCCCGGCGGCATCGCGGGCAATGCCCGTGCCATTGATACCCCCGCCGATGACGAGCAGGTCGTGCACGCGGCCCCTAGCCTTTCATCAGGCCGGCGGCCTTCAGGAATTTGCCGGCGCGCAGCACCCGCTGCAGCTTGTCTTCGGATGACCGGTCGCCCTGATTCGAATCCGGGTGGAAGCGGCGCACATATTCGGCATAGCGCGCGCGGATGTCGTTCGGCGATGCATCGGCCTCCAGGTCGAGTTCCCGCAGCGCGCGCACCTGCAGGCTGGACCGGCGGCCGGATGTGGCATTGCCGGTCGCTTCGGCGACATCGTCCATATCGAAGAAGCGGCGCCCGGCCCAGCGTCGCGGATCGAACTGGTCTGCACTTTTCTTGCCCGCCATCGGGCCGGTGCCGAAGCGCCAGGTGCGCTTGTGGCCGAATCGCTCTGCCCGTGTAAAGGCGGCCGCCTCGGCCTGGGACATGCCTTCGAAGAAATTGAAGCTGCGATTGTATTCAGCGATGTGCTTGGCGCAGAAATGGTGACGCCCCTTCCCGCCCCGCTTGGGCGCCGGATGGCTGCCTTCCAGGTCGCAGCCCTTGTGATCGCAGACGCGCGTCTTGCGGGCACGCGCACGCGACACCTCGTCGGGCGGCGGGTTCACCCTTATATCGGTGAACTTGACTCGGTAGGGGTATGGATCGCCATCGGACATGACCCGGGATAATAGGGAGTACGCGTTAAAGATGCCACAACTGACTGACAGACTATCGCGGATTCACGACCTTTTGACTGAAGCTTTTCAGCCTGTGGAGCTGGAAATCAGCGATGACAGCGCCAAACATGCCGGCCATGCGGGTGCCAGCCCGGAGGGCGAGACGCATTACAGTGTGAGAATCGTCTCCCCCGCCTTCGAAGGCCTGTCGCGCGTACAGATCCAGCGCACAGTCATGCTGGCCCTGCAGCAGGAATTCGACACCGGCCTGCATGCGCTGGCCCTCAAAGCCAGCGCACCGAAGGCCTGATTCTCAAGAATCTTCGGAACTGCATTGCCTACCTGAACGTATTCTCCTCAACACCGTCGAGGAGAACGGGTGATGGTAATCAGGATGATCATGGCGGCTCTGGCCGCAGGCGGCTTCGTATGCGCAGCCTCCGCCGAAGACACAGGGCCGCGCTCTGACCAATGGCAGTTGCAGGAAATCCGGGACACGGTCTGCATGGCCAGCGACGAGGTGCTGTTCATCCCGGTGTCAAACGATCTTCCCTCCCGGGAGACGACCTACGCCCTGGTGCCGGCTGACAATCTCAATGTCATCAGCGCCCATGTCGTGACCCCGGACCAGCGCAAATGGCTGATCCGCCACGGCTGCAACAGCCCGGCTTCGCGTCAGCAGGCGGCCATGAATGTGTCGACCGTGACGCCGGCCTCAGGCGGGCTCGATTACTGAGATATTCAGTCCGGTCACCTGGTTGCGCTGGCGGCGCAGCACGTTGAACCGGTATCCATGGAACACGAAACTCTGCCCGGCTTCCGGGATGGTCTGCGCCTCGTGAATGACCAGGCCCGCCACCGTGACGGCTTCATCGTCCGGCAGGTTCCAGTTCATTGCCCGGTTCACATCGCGGATTGGCACCCAGCCATCGACATTGACGGAGCCATCCTCCTGCGGGCGCACGCCCTGTACAGCGATGTCATGCTCGTCATGGATTGAGCCGACAATCTCTTCCAGAATGTCTTCCAGCGTAATCAGGCCCTGCAGTTCGCCATACTCGTCGATGACGAGGGCAAAGTGGCTGCGTTCTTTCAGAAAGGCGTCGAGCTGGTCCTGCACCGGCGTGGTTTCCGGCACGAACCAGGGTTTGCGCATGATCGCATCGAGGTCGAGGCTGGCAAGATTGCCGCCCAGCGGAATAATCGCGCGCAGCAGATCCTTGGCGTGCAGGATGCCGACAATCTCTTCCTTCTCCCCGCGATAGAGCGGGATGCGCGTGTGCGGGCTGGCCAGCGCCTTCATCACCATCTGGCGCGGATCGAGATCGGCGCTCAGCATCTTGATGTTCTTGCGGTGGATCATGACGTCTTCGACGGTCAGTTCCTTGAGGTCGAGGGCGCCGACAAGGCGCTGGCGGTCGGCATCGTCCACCCCGCCTTCAAAGGCATGCAGGTCAATCGCGCCGCGGATTTCCTCATCCGCCGTGATCGCCTCGGCCGGTGTCCCGAGACCCACGAGTTTCAGCGTCACCGAGACGATCGCCTGGATAGCCGTCACGATCCACGAAGCCACCGCCACCAGAATGGAGATGATTCCGGCGACGCTCATCGCCATCGCGTCCGGACGGCCGATGGCATAGGTTTTCGGCATCACTTCGGCGAAGACCAGCACGAGGATCGTCATCACGCCGGTGGCCATCGCCATGGCCACGCCGCCCTGCCCGAACAGCTGGGTGAACAGCGACGTTGCCAGCACCGAGGCCAGGATGTTCACGACATTGTTGCCGAGCAGGATCGAGCCGATCAGCCCTTCCCGGTTGGAGATCAGCCGGTTGACGGCTGCGGCGCGCTTGTCGCCTTCCTTCTCCAGCGCATGCATGCGCGCCCGCGAGGCCGCCGTCAGCGCCGTCTCGGAGCCCGAGAAAAAGCCTGAGAGCGCCAGCAATACGAAGATGGCGATGATGTAACCGGCGATCATGTCAGCCCGTCTGCCCCTGTTATCCCTCTAGAGTTTCACTGCGCAGGAATTTTTCCACGGCGGCAAGGTCTGCATCGGGATGAATGTAGGCCTGTCCGATTCCGCGAGCCAGGATTAGCGGCACCTTCCCGCCGCTGGCCTTCTTGTCCTGCTGCATGAGCCGGACGAGTTCTGCCGCCGTATACGCCTCACCCTGCCGGCCGGGAATAGCGGCCTGCAGTCCGGAGGTTTCCAGCATGCGCTTTACCCGCGCGGCATCTTCAGCCGGTGTGATGCCTGTCGCCGCGCCATAGCGGAAGGCGAGCGCCATGCCGATGGCGACGGCTTCCCCATGCAGCAGGTCTGGCCGGTAATTGTTCGCCGCTTCCAGCGCATGGCCGAATGTGTGGCCGAGGTTCAGGAGCGCGCGTACGCCCTTCTCGGTTTCATCTTCGGCCACAATCGCTGCCTTGGCACGGCAGCTGACAGCGACGGCATAGGTGATCGCATCGGCCTCAAGCGCCAGGACGCGGGCGCCGTTCGCTTCCAGCCAGTCGAAGAAGGCCGGATCATTGATGAGGCCATATTTGACGATTTCGGCATAGCCCGCCCGCAGTTCCCGCGCCGGCAGCGTGGCGAGAAGTTCGGTGTCGGCGATCACCAGCCGGGGCTGGTAAAAAGCGCCGATCAGATTCTTGCCGCGCGGACTGTTCACAGCGGTCTTTCCGCCGACGGAAGAATCGACCTGTGCCAGCAGTGTCGTCGGCACCTGCACGAACCCCATGCCGCGCTTCATCAGGCTGGCCGAGAGACCGGCAATATCTCCGATCACCCCGCCGCCGAGCGCGACCAGCACATCGGACCGGTCGGCGCCGCCTTCCAGCAGCCAGTCGAGGATCGTTTCGAGATTGGTGAAGCTCTTGGTCTTTTCGCCTGGCGTCAGCGCGAGCCAGCTGGACGAAATGCCGGACGCCTCCAGCACCGTTTCGACGCGCGCACGGTGGGCCGCTTCGACATGTTCGTCAGTCAGCACGAAGACGCGCTTCTGTTTCAGCATCGGCAATAGCCGCGGGCCCAGCTCCGCCAGGGCACCATGGCCGACAAGAATATCGTAAGACCGGGCGCCGAGATCGACTGACACGGTTTCCAGTTCGGGGGCCGTTACGTTCATTGGGGCTTCCAGGTCTTCAGGGCCTTCAGGATGGCATTCACCGTATTCGTGTGCGGACCGTCCTTGGATCGGACGACCAGGTCGGCCTGCGAATAGATCGGCTCACGTTCGGCCAGCAGGTTTGTCAGCACGTTCTTGGCATCGTTGCGCTGCAGCAGCGGACGGGTGTCGCGCTTCTGGACGCGCTTCCACAGGGTTTCGAGATCGGCATTCAGCCAGACGGTGATCGCGTGTTCGCGCATCAGGGCGCGTGTCTCTTCATTGAGGTAGGCCCCGCCCCCGGTCGCCAGCACATGTGGCGGCATTGCCAGGAGGCGTTTCAGCACCTGCTGCTCGCCGCGCCGGAAGTCTGCTTCGCCATGCAGGGCGAAGATGTCGGAGATCGACAGGCCGGCTGCCTTCTCGATTTCCGTATCGCTGTCATAGAAAGGCCGGCCCAGCTTTTCTGCCAGCCGGCGCCCGACCGTCGACTTGCCCGCCCCCATCAGGCCGACAAGCGCAATTGTCCGCGACTCATAAGGCAGAGCCGCCGGTTTTTGTTGCGCTGGACTGTCGCTGTCAGAAGGCATTCTGGACTTTCATGGCCGGTTCGGTTCATTTCCTATAGAGACGGTGAGGCCTTCGCAATTGGTGAAGGTGGACCGCAAAAGTCTGAATACAACCCAGAGGTGTGATCTCATGCGCAAATTCCTGATCCTGCTTGGCGTTTTGGCGGTGATTGGGCTGGCAGGCCTGTGGTGGCTGGGAACCAAGGCCGAACAGGGAAAACCCGCCCCTGGCGAGATCCGGATCGAGGTCGAAGATGTGGTCTAGGCGCCTCCTTGCCGGCGCGGCTCTCGCCACACTCCTGAGTTGTCCTGCGCATGCGCAGATCGAGGATAGCTGGCTGGAACAGGTCGACCCGTGGGGGATCAGCTACCTCGAAGACGACGAACCGGCCCTTCGTACCCGCATGTGGCGGGGCGCGCGCGGGGAAGATCTGCTGGTCCTGATGCAGGAGGCCCGCACCAAGGGCCTGAGTCCGGCAGAACAGATGCTGATGCGCCGACTCGCCTTGTCGGCCGGACAGGCGCCGGACGGCGAAGACAGCGATGCCCTGCTGGCAGAGCGCGCCCGCATAGCCTTTGAACTGGGCGAGGCGGCCGCAGCCGCCGGCCAGTTTGCGGAACTGGAATCGCCGGACGCCGCGGCCATGGCGGCAGACCTGAACCTGGTACTCGGCAATGAAGCGACCGCTTGCGGCGAGCTGAGCACGCCTGGCCTTGAAGGCGATTACTGGCCGAAGCTGCGCGCCGTCTGCGCCGCGCTGGCGGGCAATACATCCGGCGCCGAACTCGCCATGGAAATGGCGCAGGCCCAGGGCGTGGAAGACAGCTGGCTGTCCGCAGCGATCTTCGCCATGTCCGGCGTTGCACCGAAGCCGCCAAAGGCGAAATTCGACAGCGGCATCGGCTTCGTCATGTCGAACCGCGCCTTTCTGGAAGTCACGCCCGATGCCGTCCCCCAGGACCGGGCAGATATCGCCGCAGCCATGGCCCGGCGCAAGCTGACCCCACCGGATGCGCGCGTGAAAGCCGCCCAGATCGCCGCCGAGGCCGGCCTGATCGACCGGGAAGAATTCCGTATCGCCTACAATTCCGCCCTCGCTGCGGACGGTTTCAATCCGCGCACCCTGCTCAGCGAAGCCAAATTCGCCGATGCCGACGGCGCCCGTTCCGATGCCGAAACCGCCGAAGCGATCGCGGCCGCGCTGGAAGAGGCGCAGGCGAACCCCGCCCGGTTTGCCGCGACCGCCAGCCTGCTGCGCGATGGCATGGCGCGGTTGCCGCTTGGTCCGGACACCGAGGACAAGGCACTTCTCTTCGCCCGGGCCAGCATCGCGGCCGGCGAACTGGAAGAAGCCCTGCGCTGGGTAACACCGCCAGAGCCTGAACCGGAACCGGTGGTGCTTGAGCCGCAGACCCCCACCGCCCTTCTGGAAGACATCGGGCCTGCGCCGGAGGATGACACGGCGCTCGATGCCGAGCCTGCCGCCGAACCGGACAATGACGCCGACCTGACAGACGCAGCAACGGAAGAAGAAGATCCCGGCGCGGAGGAAGACGCGCTCCCGCCAGAGCCGGAACCTGTTCCGGATCCGCCTTCCTTCGATGCCGCCTGGATCGGCGCACTCGTGATTATCTCCGACCCGGACGCAAGCAAGAGCGCCATACGCAAAGCCGCCGACGACCTGATCGCGGCGGCACAGGTGGAGGGAAAAACCGAAGCGGCCGCCCGGATCTTTGCCCTGTGGACGGCAGCTGGCACCGCCCCGCCTTCCGAAGCGCGGACCTTCCTCTCGCTGGAAAGCCCGGTGGACGATGCCTCCTCCGCCCCCGGAGACGCCATCGCGGTCTGGGCGGCGGCACGTTCCGGCACGGCAGCGGAAGTCGTGCTGCGGACTGTCTCGCTGACCAATGGGGATGCGTCCGAACTCGGCCTTGCGGACATCACGCTGATCCTCGCCGCGCTGGAGGACATCGGCGCCGGCGATGCCGCCCGCCTTCTGGCACTGGAGGCAACGGGCTACTGGAAAGAGGCGCCTTAACCTCGCTTCCGACTTGATCTCTTCTGCAAAAGGCCGATGCTGACCTCATAGGGCCCCAATGAGAGGCCCGAGGGAGGAAAGCATGAAATATCTGGGACAGGCGAGCCTCGCCGTCTTGCTGCTGGCGGCTGGCTGCACCGCTCAGCCGGACATGGTCACACCACCGGAAACAACTGCCGCGACGCCAGAGACGCTGGCCGAAGCAGCGCCGGAAGCGACAATGGCCCCTGCCCCGGCGGACCGGGTGGCCCTGTTCGGTGACCTGCACGTCCACACCGGCCAGTCCTTCGATGCCTTCATCTCGTCCGTCCGTGCGACGCCGGACGATGCCTACCGGTTTGCCAAGGGAGAGAAGATCACCACCGATGGCGGTTATGACGTTCAGCTGAACGGCCCGCTCGACTTCCTGGCCGTCACCGACCATGGCGAATATATGGGCATCATGCCGGCCATGGCGACGCCCGGCACGGCCCTATCGCAAACGAATTTCGCCAAGACCGTCTTCGGCCCGGATGCAGAGAATCCCGCCCAGTCCTTCCAGAATGTCGGCCTGACGATCGTGTCGGGGGACGAGATCGAGGAGATCTATGACCGGGATGTGATCGATTCGGCCTGGCAACGCGCCATTGATGCGGCCGAGCGCCATTATGAGCCCGGCAAGTTCACGACCTTCGCAGGCTATGAATTCACGGCCATGACCCCGGTGCTGGAATCTAAAATCCCGGCCGCGGCGAACCTGCACCGCAATGTCATCTTCCGCGGCGAAGCGCCCGCGCGCCTCTTCTCGACGCTTGATTCTCCAAACCCGGAAGATCTCTGGGACTGGATGGATGCCCAGCGCGCAGACGGCCGGGATGTCATGTCCATCCCGCACAATTCCAACGCCTCCAATGGCGAGATGTTCGCCTCGGAGACCTATGAGGGCGGCGAACTGACGGCGGACTATGCCGTCACCCGCATGCGCAATGAGCCAGTGATCGAGATCACCCAGATCAAGGGCACATCCGAAGCTCACCCGGCTCTGTCCCCGAACGATGAATGGGCGAATTTCGAACTCTATGAGACCTTCATCGGCAGCGCGGCGAAATCCTCTCCGCATATTGGCGACTATGCCCGCACGGCACTGGCCCGCGGCCTCGGCCTCGCCGACACGAAGGGCTTCAACCCATTCAAGTTCGGCTTCATTGGCTCCAGCGATACACATATCGGCGCCGGTCCGTTCATCGAGGAAACCTTCTGGGGCAAGTTCCCGGTCGATGGCGGAGATCCGGCGAATCGCCATTCCATTCCTCCGAACGGGGAGAAGACCTGGGACGCCGATAAAGCCCGTATCACCATTCCAGCCGATGGCGTGATGGTTCCAAACATGCGCCGCCTGCTGGCCGCCAGCCAGTACAGCGCCTCAGGCCTCGCCGGTGTGTGGGCGGATGAAAACACGCGCGAAGCCATCTTCGATGCGATCCGCCGCAAGGAAACCTTCGGTACCTCCGGCCCGCGCCTGAAGGCTCGCATGTTCGCAAGCTTCGACTTTGAGGATGGCATCCTCTCTGATCCGGATCTTGTTGCCAGCGCCTATGAAACGGGAGTCCCTCAGGGCGGGAACCTGACCGGCAGCGGCGCGGCGCCGCAGATCCTCGCCTGGGCGATGCGCGACCCGGACTCCTATCCCCTCCAGCGCGTGCAGGTGGTGAAGGTCTGGACCGATGCCGACGGCACAGCCCATGAGGCCGTCTATGACGCGGCCTGTTCCGGCGGTGCCCTGCCCGATCCACAAACCCATCGGTGCCCTGACAATGGCGCCAGCGTTGACCTGACCGACTGCTCCACCAATGACGGCACAGGCGCCGGCGAGATGAAAGCTCTCTGGACCGACCCGGACTTCGACCCGGCCCGGCGGTCTGCCTATTATGTCCGCGTGCTGGAAAACCCGTCCTGCCGCTGGTCCAGCTGGGATGCGGCGCGCAATAGCACGCCGCCCAATCCGGACATGCCCTCCACAATCCAGGAACGGGCCTGGACCAGCCCGGTCTGGTACAATCCGCAGGGATGACATAATTCTGCCTGAAGCGCGGGGCAGAGAGCCTGCCCTGCGCTTATCAGACCTTCCTGCTTCAGGTGTTTCATGCCCGACTTCGTCATCCCCGGCGACATCGCCCACGTCATCCAGATTGCCATCGCGCCTGTCTTCCTGCTGGCCGGCATCGGGGCGTTCCTGAATGTGATGACCAGCCGGTTGGGCCGCGTGGTGGACCGTTGGCGTACGTTGGAGGCGGCGCTGTCCGACTGCGATGACGCGCGCCGCCGGATTTACGTGAAGGAACTCAGCATCCTTGATCGGCGGATGGCGCACTCGAACCGGGCCATTGCGCTGTCGACCCTTGCCGCCCTGCTTGTCTGCGTCGTGATTATTTTCCTGTTCACAGGCCAGCTGCTGCACGTCTCGGTAAACCGCGCCGTTTCGATCCTGTTCATTGCGGCCATGAGCGTTCTGGTGACGGCGCTGCTGTCCTTCCTGCTGGAGATTCGCATTTCCAGCCGGACGCTGCGGGTCGCGGGCCACCTCATCAAACCGCAAGCCTAGACCCGCCCCCAAAACCCGGCGTTCACCCCCCCTCAACCAGAGCCGTGCGATAGTGGCCTCATGTCAGATCGTGCGCGTATCGAAGCTTTCCTGGAAATGATGTCCGCCGAGCGGGGCGCTTCGCCCAATACGCTCGACGCCTATGGGCGTGACCTGCTGGACGCGTCGGAATTTTGCGGCGGCAAGCTGGAGACCGCCGGCCCGCGAGACCTCGCCGGATGGCTGTCGGATCTTGCCGCGCGCGGCATGGCGCCGTCCTCGCAGGCGCGCAAGCTTTCCGCCGTCCGGCGGTTCTTCCGCTTCCTGTTCGAAGAAGGCGACCGCAAGGACGACCCGACCGCGAAGCTCGACGGGCCGAAGCCGTCCCGCGATGTGCCGGATGTGCTGTCGCGCGAGGAAATGGCCCGGCTGATCGATGCCTGCGGCGAAGATTTGCGGCTGAAGGCGCTGGTCGAACTGCTCTATGGCGCGGGGCTTCGTGTGTCTGAACTGGTCTCGCTGACGCTCGGCTCCCTCCCCCGCCGCAAGGGCGAGCGCTGGGTGACGCGCGATGTCATCATTCGCGGGAAGGGCGGCAAGGAACGGCTCTGCCCGCTGGGCGGTCCGGCGCTGGCGGCCCTTTCAGACTGGCTCGCCGTGCGCGAAGAGACCCTGCCCAAGAACAGCCTCGCCCGCACGCGCGCCGAGAAATTCGTCTTTCCCTCACGCGGAAAGGAAGGTCATCTGACGCGGCGGCGCCTCGGCCAATTGCTTGAGGAGCTGGCGATCATGGCGGGCATCCGGCCGGACCGGGTCCACCCGCATGCCCTGCGCCATGCCTATGCCACTCACCTTCTGATGGGCGGCGCAGACCTGCGCAGCGTACAGACCCTGCTGGGCCATGCCGACATCGCCACGACCCAGATCTACACCCACGTCCTCACCGACGAACTGGCTGAATTGCTGGAGACGGCCCACCCGCTTGCCAGCCGCTGAGCCGCGAAACAGCAAAACGCGCTTGCGATCAGGCCGCTGTGGACCGATATTGGCCGCATCTGATGTGGAGAGAGCCCATGGGCCCGTTGATTAAAGCGATTATTCCGGCCGCACTGCTGACCGAGATCGCAGCCATTGTGTTCTTCACGGCCACCTGGTCGATCCTGGCGGAAATGCATTTCGGCAAATCGGTCATTCTTGGCGGCGAAGCGGTGACGGCCATTGGCGTCGTCGCAATTGGTGTTGCGGTCTTCCGCCGCGCCATCCGCTCTGAAAAGCGCATGGCGTCAGGCGAAACAACGGCCGACGCCTAAGCGCCGGCAACGCGGCTTCTTTTAAATCTCGATTGCGTTCGACCCGCGCGTCTGGACCCAGAAGGCGTGGATAACGCCCGGAAGCCAGCCGATCAGCGTAAGAAGCACGTTGATCAATAGCTGCGTACCGATCCCTTCCTTGAGTGCAACAGGCACAGGCGGGAACAGGATGGTCAGCAGGATCATCAGAATAGACATGATTTGACCTTTCTCATCAGCTTTTCACCCCAGACCAACGCCTGAGGGCGGGGGTCGTTCCCTCTGTTGGTCTCGCGGCAATCTGAGGATTTGACGCGCTGCAACATTCGCCCTAGGCGTAACGGCAAAAGTCAGGGGCAGAGAACATGTCACAGAAAACACCGCGCAATTTCTTCAAGCCGCTCGCCATCGGCGCGCCGGAACCGATGCGGGACCTGCCCGTCAAGCTGGAGCGGATGATCCATTTCGTGCCGCCGCACCTTGATAAAGTTCGCGCGAAAGTGCCGTCCATGGCCCCGGGCGTCGACGTGATCCTGGCAAACCTTGAAGACGCCATCCCGGCCGATGCCAAGGACGCCGCCCGGGCCGGCGCCATCGAGATGGCCAACATGTATGACTGGCAGGGCAAGGGCACCGGCTTCTGGAGCCGGGTGAACCCGCTGAACTCACCCTGGTTCCAGGAAGATGTTTCGCAGCTGGTCCTGAATGCCGGCCACCAGCTGGACGTGATCATGCTGCCCAAGGTCGAAGGTCCGTGGGACATCCATTTTGCCGACCAGTATGTCGCCCAGCTGGAAGCCAAGGCAGGCCTCACCCGCCCCATCCTGTTCCACGCCATTCTCGAAACCGCGCAGGGCATGGCCCTCGTTGAAGAGATTGCGCTCGCCTCCCCGCGCATGCAGGGCATCAGCCTCGGCCCGGCAGATCTTGCCGCCGACCGCAAGATGAAGACGACCCGCGTCGGCGGCGGCCACCCCTTCTATCGCGTGATCGAGGATCCGAAGGAAGACGGCAGCGCCCGCGCCAGTGCCCAGCAGGACCCGTGGCACTACACGATTGCCCGCATGGTCGACGCCTGCCGCATGGCCGGCATCAATGCCTTCTACGGGCCCTTCGGTGACATTGCCGACCTCGACGCCTGCGAACAGCAGTTCCGCAATGCCTTCCTGCTCGGCTGTTCCGGTACGTGGAGCCTGCACCCGAACCAGATCGCCATCGCCAAGAAAGTCTTCAGCCCGGACCCGGACGAAGTGAAGTTCGCCCGCAAGATTCTGGCCGCCATGCCGGACGGCACCGGCGTCGCCATGATCGACGGCAAGATGCAGGACGATGCGACCTGGAAGCAGGCCAAGGTGATCTCCGACCTTGCAGACCTCGTCGCCTCGAAAGATCCGGATCTCGCTGCCGCTTACGGGGCCTGATCGGCTCTTTCCCTACGGGCGCTGCGTGCTAGGTTGTTCTCTCAACAACCGGATCACGGCCCTGCCTGTATCGGGCGCGCTGTTGCGAATGGAGTTCTGCATCAATGACTAGGCAGCATCTTGTGCCGATGACCGGCTATGAGCCGAACCTGCAACGCTGGTTCGATTGGATGGAAGGCGATCACTCCCCCGAAGGCCTGTCCGGCCAGCTGGCCGACAATGTCGTCTTCCGCAGCCCGGTCGTGCACACGCCGCAGGAAGGCAAGCCGGTCACGATGGCCTATCTCACCGCGGCCGGAGAGACGCTCGGCGGAGACACGTTCCGCTACGTCCGCGTCTTCGATTGCGGCGACAAGGCGGTGCTGGAATTCGAATGCATCATGGACGGCATCCAGGTGAACGGCGTCGACATGATCGAATGGAACGCCGACGGCCAGATTGTCGATTTCAAGGTGATGGTCCGCCCCCTGAAGGCCATCCAGACTGTCCATGCGGCCATGGGTGCCATGCTGGCGAAGATGAAGGCCGGCGCGTGAACCCACCGACATTGACGACAGACCGGCTGATTCTGCGCCCGTTTGAAGAAGCCGACTATCCGCACGCTGCCGCCATGTGGGGTGATGCCGACGTGGTCCGCTATATCGGCGGGGTGACCCGCAGCCCGCAGGATGTGTGGTTTGCCTCCGTGCGCGGACGCGGCATGTGGAACGTGAAAGGCTTCGGCTACTGGACCGTGCTGGACCGCGAGACCGGCACCTGGCTCGGCGAGGCCGGCTTCTCCGATTTCAAAAGGGGCATGTCGCCGAACCTGTCGGAATGGCCGGAAGCCGGCTGGGCGTTCGGGCGCGCTTCATGGGGCCGCGGCATCGGCAGCGAAGTCGTGAAGCGGATGCACGCATGGCTGGACGAAACCCGTCCGGGCAAGAGCGTCTGTATCATTGATGAAGACAATGTTGCCTCACGCCGGGTCGCGGAAAAGGCGGGCTATATGCTCTGGACGATGTCGTCGCTGGGCGACCATCCGGTCACGGTCTATCACCGCGTCCCCTAGCTTGCCTTGCGGGAAGTGTCCAATCGGGCGTCCCAGCCGCGCAGAAGTTCCAGGAACCCTTCCTGCGGCAGGCCCGGGGAGTAGAGGAAGCCCTGCGCCATGGAACAGCCGCGCCGCGACAAAAACTCTGCCTGGCGGTCGGTTTCGACGCCTTCAGCCACCGTCTTCAGGCCCAGCGTTTCCGCCATGGCAAGGATCATCTCGACAATCGCCGGCGCCTGACGGTCCGCATCCAGAGCAGACACAAACTGACGGTCGATCTTGAACACATCGAACGGCAGCTGGGTCAGCATGGACAGGTTCGAATGCCCCGTGCCGAAATCGTCGAGAGCCAGCTTCACGCCCAAAGCCCGCAGCGGACGCATCACCCGGTCCACCTTGGTCGGATCGGACACGGCCATGCTTTCCGTGATCTCCAGTTCCAGGCGGCCCGGCGGCAGGCCCGTCCGCTTCAGCACTTCGAGGACCAGGTTTGTCAGGTCGACTGTCATGAACTGGCGCGGCGACACGTTGACGGCAACAGAGACGTCAAAGCCTTCCTTCATCCAGACCACGGCGCATTCGCAGGCCGATTCGAGGATCTGTTCGCCGATCTGGTTGACGAGACCGGTTTCCTCCGCCAGCGGAATAAAGGCCGCCGGGGAAATGATCTTGCCGTTCGCGCGCTGCCAGCGGGCGAGCGCTTCGCAGCCGACGATCTTGCCGCTGGCAAAGTCAACCTTCGGCTGGAACACGGCCTTGAATTCGCGCGCGGCGACAGCTTCGCGCAATTCGGCTTCCAGCATGTATTTGCCACGGGCCACGCGGTTGAGCCGCGGCGAGAAATAGCGGAAGCCGGATGCCGATTCCTGACGCACCTGCTGAAGCGCGAGATCTGCATGGCGGAACAGTTTCTGTGCCGTGTCGGCATCTTCCGGCGCGATGACGATGCCGCCCGACATGCCGACGCTGATTGACTGGCCATTGATCTCGAAAGGCTGGGCAAAGGCAACGCGGATAGCCCGCGCAATGTTCGACACGCTTTCGCGGGTGATGGCGTTCGGCAGGAAGATCGCAAACTGATCATTGTGCAGGGCCGCGATCATCGAGCCGTCGAGGCTGGCCGCCACCGGGGCGTCGAGATGGGAGAGACAACCGGTCAGGCGCTCACCGACCGAATTCAGCAGCGAATTGGTCGCGAGACTGCCGAGGCGTTCGGCGGCCCGGCCGAACTGATCGAGGTCGAGCAGGAAGAAGGCCGCCGGCGCGTCGAACGAGGCATAAGGCAGTTTGCGCTCGATATAGGCTTCCAGCGCGATCGTGTTCGGCAGGCCGGTCTGCTGGTCGACATAGGCGATCCGTTCAAGGCGCTCATTCTCGCGGCGCAGATGGCTGACCCGGCGGGTCACCGCAACGCGCAGGCGGCGCAGTTCCTTGAACATGACCGATTCCACGCCGCGCGGCCGCATCGACGTCGTATCGTCCAGATAGGCGAGAAATCTCTGCAGAACCTGCTGGAAAGACCGGGCGAGCAGGAAGGACGCCCCTGCCCCGCACGTAATGGAGATCAGCAGAAGTCCCAGGACGACTTCGGGAGGGGATGCCATATCGTTCCAGGCGTGTCCGCCGAACACCACACGATAGGTCTGTTCGAGGACAGTCACTGCGCCAAAGACCAGAACAGCCGCTATCGCGCCGACAAAAGCGGCGAATGCCGGCAGCGTCATAGAGCCGAAAAACCGGCGTATCTGCGACAGTTTGCGCAAAATTACCTCGCCTCAACACACCGGAGGGCGTGCTTTCCCGAGCGCACATTCCTGCAATATGTTTAGAAATCAGTGAACAAGATGCGCTAGCTGTTGTGCGATCTACACACTATATCGGCCCCCATGACCCAGAACCGCACCGCCACCGTCAGCCGCAAGACCAAGGAAACGGATATTTCCGTCACCCTCGACCTCGATGGCACAGGAAAATCCGACATCCAGACCGGCATCGGCTTTTTCGACCATATGCTGGAGAGTTTCTCCAAGCATTCGGCCATCGACCTGACCGTGCGCTGCGACGGCGACCTGCATATCGACATGCACCACAGTGTCGAGGATACGGGCATTGTCATCGGCCAGGCCATCCTCAAGGCGCTGGGCGATTTTGCTGGCATCACCCGTTTCGGCACGGCCTACATCCCGATGGATGAGACGCTGAGCCGTGCGAGCCTCGACCTCTGCAAGCGGCCTTACCTGGTGTGGAAAGTACAGTTCACGCGCGACAAGATCGGCGAGATGGACACAGAGCTCTTCAAGGAGTTCTTCCACGCCCTCGCCGGAAATGGCGGCATGTGCCTGCATGTGGAGAACCTCTACGGCGAAAACTGCCACCACATTGCCGAAAGCTGCTTCAAGGCCACGGCCCGCGCCCTGCGCGCCGCTGTTGAAGTCGACCCGCGCCTCGGCGGGCAGGCGGCCAGTACCAAGGGCAGCCTTTAGCCCCTTCTGCCTTCAAGCCATGCCTATGCCTGCACGACAGGCAGGAATACTTGTGCCTGAAGTCATCCCTGATTCTGCATTTGGCTGAAACACGGATTTGTTTCACCGAAATGCTTTGAATACGTAATCTATACTTCACACCCTGAAACTTCAGGAAATTTTGATTTCAGCTTTTATTTTGGAGCTGATGTAAATATCGATTTCATCCCCATATATACTTGGCGGGATATTTTTTCCGCACAGATGAAAGCCGATCCGATGTCCTCCCAGAACGATAACAAGAAGCAGGGCAAGCCTGGAAAACCTTCGCAGCCGCCTGTGCCGCAAACGCTGCAGGAAAAGCGCGCGGAACAAGCGCGCCAGCAAGGCAAGCAGGACAAGGAAATCCCCCTGAAGAGATAGGTGTTCCCGAAAGCGGCCGGGCACCCCCCTACGCCTGACCGCCCCTTGGGAGCCGCGTCCGGATCAATCCTCCGGATGCGGCTTTCCCGCATCAGTCCGGCGTCCATGAGGGGTGAGAGATGGAGACCGCAAAGGAACCACAATGACGAATCGCATTTCAAAACAGCTGGTAACGTTCCGAAGCCCGTTCTATCTCGAAAGTCTCGAAGACGAATGGCCTGCGGGCAATTATACGATCGAGACGGAAGAAGAGCCTCTGGACAGCCCGTCCTTTCTCGCCTTCCGCCGGGTGTGCACCACGATGATCGTCCATACCAAACACCGCGGGCGGACGCAGACCCGGTTCGTAATCATTGACCCCGCCGACCTGGCCGCCGCGCAGGCGCGCGACCAGCAGCCGCTGGACCGGGCAGAAAACGAAGGCATGACGGGCAGCTGACCCGGCGGCCCAAATCCGCCCAAGCCAGCGCCCGGCGATCAGACCCTATTTCCGGTAATCGAGCGGCGGATCGCGGTCGCCGAGAAGCGAGCGGTACTGATAATCCGGCCCGCGCTTTTCATCGAACTCCTCGCGGGCTGCCTCGCGCAAATCCGGGTTCGTGAACAGTTCGATCGCCGCCAGAGTCAGCGTCTTGGACGCCACCTGCGTGCCCTTGTGGCCGATGGATGTGCCGGACGCAGCAACCGCCTGCCAGGAATGGGCCGGCGTGCCCGGCACCCAGGTCGCCGTGTTCAGGCCAACGGTCGGCACCGCATAAGAGACATCGCCCACATCGGTGGAACCGTAACCGAGCGTGACTTCATAAGGCTGGATCTCCGCTTCCGAGCCGATCGGCAGGCTCGGCGTGGTCAGCGTGGCATAGATCGCCTCGGCGAAGGCTTTCTCCTCGTCATCATACGTAACCCCGCCAACTTCGCGCAGCTTTGCGTCCATCATTTTCGCCAGCGTCTCGTTCACCAGCAGCGGATTGTTGCCATGGATGATTTCCCAGTCGACCGTCGTGCCCGTGCCGAGGGCCGCGCCGCGGGCGGCATCTTCCAAGCGCGTCCAGATCGCTTCGACGCCATCGGCAGACGGATGGCGCACATAGTAGAAGACTTCGGCAAAGTCCGGCACCACGTTCGGGGCAGCGCCGCCGGAGGTGATGACGTAATGGATGCGCGACTCCTGCGGCACGTGCTCGCGCATCATGTTGGCCATCATGTTGAACGCCTCGACCCCGTCGAGCGCCGAGCGGCCTTTCTCCGGCGCCCCCGCTGCGTGAGCCGAGAGGCCGTGGAAACGGAACTTGGCCGAGCGGTTGGCCAGCGTCGTGCGCGCAGCCGCCGAGTTGCGGTCTCCCGCATGCCAGTGGAGCGCGATGTCGACATCGTCGAACAGGCCCGCGCGGACCATGTAGACCTTGCCGCTGCCGCCCTCTTCCGCGGGCGTGCCGTACAGCCGGATGCGGCCGGGCGTGCCGGTCTCTTCCAGCCAGTCCTTGATGGCGATGGCCGCCGTGGTGGAGCCTGCCGCAAAGAGATTGTGCCCGCAGGCATGGCCCGCGCCCATGCCGTCCCGCTCTTCCCGGTCCGGGCTGGCAGTCTGGTTGATGCCCGGCAGCGCGTCGAACTCGGCGAGGATCGCGATCACCGGGCCGCCTGTGCCGTATTCCGCCACGAAGGCCGTCGGGATGCCGGCGACACCCGCCTCTACGTCAAAGCCTTCGACTTTCAGCGTCTGCTGGAGAAGCCCGGAGGATTTTTCCTCCTGATAGCCAACCTCGGCCCACTCCCAGATCTGATCCGACAGGCTATTCGAAAGCTCCGCCTTTTCTTCCACCTGTTCGATCAGTTTCGCGTCGCGGCTGTCCGGCCAGGCGGGCCCTGTGATGCAGGCGGCGAGGAGCGCGGTGGAGAGAAGTGGCAGGATGGGGCGCATGGGGCATAACTCCGTCTGATCGTCCGAATCTGGCCCGGACATTGGGACAGGCCATGCCGCCGCACAAGGAAAACCGGCCCGCCGCGCTGTCAGACAGAGCCTTCGCGTTCGATCACGAGCACGCGGGCTTCCCCGATGGGATGGGCCACGTGCTCGTCCCCTGCCCCGGCGACGAACATGTCGCCTGCGCCGAGCTGGACGATCTTTTCCGCACCATGCTCCCGGTAATGCATGTCGACTACGCCCTGCATGACAACGAAGACTTCCGTGCCGTCATTGACGTGCCACTTGTAGGGCTGGTCGGTCCAGTGGAGGCGCACGGTCGCCCCGTCGATGCGGGCGATGTCGCGCGCGCCCCAGGCCTCCCCGGCCCGGAACGTTTTCGCATCCTGTATGATTTCCGGCATGAATAACCCTGTGTTCGATACTGGCAGCGGCCCCAGCCTAGCCCGGTTTCCCACAAGGAAGAACCACGCCCGTGACACGAAATGGCTTTTCCTATGCGCCCCGCCCGGCTAACACGCGCGCATGACACAGGTCGCGCTGATCGATTACGGCTCCGGCAACCTCCACTCGGCCGAGCGGGCCCTGCGGGAGGCGGCGGCGCTGGCGGGGACGAGCCACGAGATTATCGTGACCGACTCCCCCGAAACCATCCTCGAAGCCACCCGAATCGTCCTGCCGGGCGTTGGCCATTTTGCCGACTGCGCCGCCGGCCTGCGCGCCCGTGACGGCGTGGTGGACGCGCTGAACGAGGCCGTGCTCAAGGAGGGCAAGCCCTTCTTCGGCATCTGCGTCGGCATGCAGCTGATGGCGACCGCCGGGCTGGAGGACGGCTACACGGCGGGCCTCGGATGGATCAAGGGCACGGTGGACATCATCGAGCCGGGCGAAGGCTTCCGCATTCCGCACATGGGCTGGAACGGCCTCACCTTTACGCGCCTGACGCCCCACCCCGTGCTGGCAGATCTGGGCGAGGATCCGCACGTCTATTTCACCCATTCCTATGCGATGAAGCCGGACAACCCGGCCGACGTGGTCGCAACGGCGGACTATGGCGTCCCCATCGTCGCGGCGGTCGCCCGGCGCAACATGTTCGGCACGCAGTTCCACCCGGAGAAGAGCCAGACAACCGGGCTCAAGATCCTCTCCAATTTCCTGCAATGGGCGCCATAAGACCAAGATGACCTTCACCCTCTACCCCGCCATCGACCTGAAAGACGGCCAGTGCGTGCGCCTGCTGCGCGGCGAGATGGACCAGGCGACCGTCTTCTCCGACAGCCCGGCGGCGCAGGCCAAGGCCTTCCGCGAGGCGGGCTTCACCCATCTTCATGTCGTGGATCTGAACGGCGCCTTCGAGGGCAAGGCCGTGAACCGCGCGGCGGTCGAGGCGATTCTCAAAGCCACCGATGCGCCGGTGCAGCTCGGCGGCGGCATCCGCACGCGGGCGCAGATCGATGCCTGGCTGGAGGCCGGCATTTCCCGCGTCATCCTAGGTACCGTGGCCCTGCGCGATCCGGAGCTGGTGAAAGCGGCCGCCCGCGCCCTGCCCGGCAAGATCGTCGTCGGCATCGATGCGAAGAATGGCATGGTAGCCGTCGAAGGCTGGGCCGAGACCAGCGACATGAAGGCGACCGAACTTGCGAAAGCCTTTGAAGGCTGCGGCGTCGCCGCCATCGTCGCGACGGACATCGGCCGCGACGGCCTCAAGACCGGCGTCAATGTTCCGTTTACGGCAGAACTCGCCAACACCGTCTCCATCCCCGTCATCGCCAGCGGCGGCGTCGCGAGCACAGACGACATCCGTGCCCTGATGGCGGCAGACGCGCCGATCGCAGGATCTATCCTCGGCCGGGCGCTTTATGACGGGGACATTGTGGCGGCTGAGGCGCTCAGCGCAATAGAGATTAAGTGAGGACCTCTTTTGTCAACTGACAGCGTGATTAAATACCGAAAATCTATTGTGACGTTTATAGACATACTCGGATTTCGAGAGATAATCGCCAACAAAGATCCAAGTTGGATTGCCCAAACATTGCAACTGGTAAAAAAATATTCTCAGGGAACTGCGGATGGGCCGGTCGTAAATCCTGGTGAAGTTGAATGCGTGACATTTTCGGACAGCGTTGTTCGAGTCTGCCCAATTGACGCAGAGCAACCGCTAGGAAGTCTGTTCTTCGAACTCATTAGCCTCGTTCACCTGCAATTCGAGTTAGCCCATAGGGGGGTTTTTCTGAGAGGTGGTCTTACAGTTGGCGATGTTTACGTCGACAAGTCTACCGTGTTTGGCCCCGCGATGGTTCGCGCGTACGAATTGGAAAGCAGTTTTGCAATTTACCCCAGAATTGTAGTCGATCCGGTAGTATTCAAAGAGTATTTCTCCCAGGTGGCTATGCAGGGTCACCCGCATGACGCCAACGTTGATTTTGAGTATATCGATAACCTACTCGAATGCGCAGAAGATCAAATTTATTTCGTGGACTATCTTCGCCAGGGAAAAGGGGAGATGGATCATCCGGAGGAGTTCCAAAGTTATCTAAAGGACCACAGAGAGAGAATTGCTTCTTCACTGAGTGAATTTTCTACTCTCAATCGTGCAAAGCAAAAGTACCTTTGGCTCGCTAACTACCACAATCAGGTAGCAAATGCTGAGTACCCGTTGAGTGATGAACTTCAGGTCCAGATCGCCGACTACTATGTTACTTAAGAGGTCCGCCCTATTTGTAGTCGGACCGCATTGAGCAACGGGCGTGCGGATTTTTTGTCACGTTTTTTAATTCTTCAATGCAATACGCTGCTACCCCCTGAGCAACCGCTCATAAAACCCGCCCCACCTCCGGCCCGGTTCCACGAGGTGCGCCTCCAAAATCCAGTAGCGGGGGCGGCCAAGATGGTCCGGGGTGCTGAGGGGTTCGGGATTGTCCGGCCAGAGGCGCTGGTGGGCCGGCTCCAGTGGCCAGGTGGCGTGCGGGAATTCGCCCACGGTGTGGCCGGCGATCTTGCCGCCGAAATGATAGCCCCGCGCCTCGGCCGCGCAGCAGGCAAAGTCATAAACCTCCGCCCCCGTCACATCCGGCTTGCCGAGGGTAAAGGCGCGCATTTCCTCGAACACTTCGGGCAGCGCGGCGACCAGCGCGTGGCGGGCCGGGTCCTGCCCCATGGCATAGGTGCGGCCGACATCGGCCTCGGCCTGTTCGAAGACGGGGCCCATGTCGACATAAACTGTATCCTCCGGCCCGATGGTCACTTCGTCCGGCCGGTCAGAGAAGATGCAGGTCGTGTTCGGCCCGGCACGCACGAGGCGCTGGTGCCAGTTGCGCGCGATGCCGAACTGGTCTGCCGCGATGGCTTCGATGTCGCGGTCCACCTCCCCTTCGGTGCGGCCCGGTTTCATGATGCCCGCGGCCTCGATCGCGTCCAGCAGCGCGAAGGCGCGTTCCTCCGCTTCGACCATTCTTGCCCAGCGGGCGGCTTCGTCTGTTTCCTGAGGTTTCATGCCATGGGGGTAGCAAGCCTGCCCCCGCTGTCAAACCGGAAACCGGGACAGAAACCGAATTGCCGGGCCGGACGTCAGGCCACCGCGATCATGCGCGGGCCGCCGGAAACCGCCCGCACGGCGCGGTTCTTGCCGCCATGCTTGGCCTGGTAGAGGGCATGGTCTGCCCGGCTCAGCTGTGCGGACATGTTCTCTTCTGCCTCGGCGATGCACCAGCCGAGGCTGATCGTCACCTTGCGGCCATCCGGGCGGCGGCACGCCACTTCGCGCACCAGCGCCTCAAACCAGATACGGGCTGCCGCTTCGCTGGCGAACAGGCCCGCCATGGCAAATTCCTCTCCGCCGAGCCGCGCAACGGTCACATCCTCCGGGGCGATCTCGGCCAGGACGGTGGACAGCGCCTTCAGCACAAGGTCTCCGGTTTCGTGGCCGGCCGTGTCGTTGATGCTCTTGAAATCGTCAATGTCGGCAATCGCGCAGGCAAACGCCTGCGTGCTGGGCCGCGGCAGGTCCATCAGCGCCCCTGCCCGGGCGAAGAAGGCCCGCCGGTTCGGCAGACCGGTCAGCTCATCATGATTGGCAAGGTATTCGTTGCGGTCGGCCAGGTGGCGCACTTTCAGGTGCGCGCGCTGGATACCGATGCTGCAGGACGGAGAGATCAGGAGCGGCAGGACGATGCAGGAGATGTAGATGTCGCGCTTGCTGATCACCGGATCGATCTGAAGCCAGATCCAGACCGGGATGAAGGTCAGCAGGACCGCCATGACCGTTACCGAAGTTGTGGTTAAAGCCGCCTTCCTGGCGTGTTTCGAAAATCTCAACATCAAGTCCCCACTCGTTTCGACAGCTTATGCCAGCGCTCGCTTAAAAGCCCGTCGAAGCAATCGGTGAAATTTGATCTATTGAGGGTCTATAGACGGCGCATAGACGGTCTATTGAGGGTGTATAGACGGTGCTTTTCCGGGTTTTGGGCCAAAGCGCGGACTGCCGCACAGACGCGGGCTTTGCCGCGAGGGCTTTCCCGGCTAAAGCCGTCGCATGAGCCTCAAGACCCGCATCATCCCCTGCCTCGACGTGAAAGACGGGCGCACCGTCAAAGGCGTGAACTTCGTGGACCTGAAAGATGCCGGCGACCCCGTCGCGCTGGCAAAAGCCTATGATTTACAAGGCGCGGACGAGCTCTGTTTCCTCGACATCACCGCCAGCCATGAAGGCCGCGGCACGCTGCTCGACATCGTCTCCGCCACGGCGGAACAGTGCTTCATGCCGCTGACCGTGGGCGGCGGCGTACGCAGCGCGGACGATCTGGTCGCCCTCCTCCGGGCCGGGGCCGACAAGGTGGCGATCAATTCCGCCGCCGTCGCAGACCCGGACGTCATCGCCCGCTGCGCCGCAAAGGCCGGGCGCCAGGCTGTCGTCGTCGCCATCGATGCGCGCAAGGTGGAGGATCATTGGGAGATCTTCACCCATGGCGGCCGCACGGCCACCGGCATTGATGCGGTGGAATTTGCGAAACTCGCCGAAAGCAAGGGCGCGGGCGAAATCCTGCTGACCAGCATGGACAAGGACGGCACCAAATCCGGCTATGATATCCCGCTGCTGCAGGCGGTCACATCTGTTGTAAACATTCCGGTTGTGGCCAGCGGCGGCGCCGGCAGCGTGGACGACATGCCGGCGGCTGTGCTGGAGGGCGGGGCGACGGCCGTGCTCGCCGCCTCGATCTTCCATTTCGGCGAAGCGACCGTGGCAGACGCCCGGCGCGCGCTGGCCGAGGCAGGCGCGCCGGTACGGCCGCTTTAGACCCTGTTTTCGGGCCTATTCCGCGAAAACGGGTTTCCGCTTCTGCATCTCCGCCATCACCGCTTCCATCTGGTTCGGCGTGCGGATGACTTTCAGCTGCTCCGTGCTTTCCAGCATCAGCAAGTCTGCGTCCGACAGGTCAGCCATGGCGTTGCAGAGCGTTTTGGCACCGCGCATCGCGGCCGGGTGCTTGTTGGCGATGATCTTCGCCAGCGCCAGGGCGTCTTCATGCGGCGTGTCCGAGACATGCGTGGCAAAGCCCATGGCGTGGGCTTCGCGGCCATTGAACTCCCGGTTCGTATAGGTCAGCTCGCGGATCACATCGTCGCGCGCATTGCCCCGCCAGAGGGGGAAGCCCGCCATGTCCGGCACCAGGCCCCACTTCATTTCCATGATCGCACAGCGCGTGTCCGGGTGGATAAAGCGGACGTCCGCACCCGACAGGATCTGGAACCCGCCGCCAAAGGCAACGCCGTGCGCTGCTGCAATCACGGGCACTTCCAGCTTTCGCCAGCCCCAGGCGACATATTGGGCGAGGTTCGCATCGCCGAATACCCGTGTGGCAAGGTCGCCCGTTGCCCCACCTTTTTTCTCCCCGTCGCCCGAGGAATTGCCGGACATGGCCGTCAGGTCCAGCCCCGCGCAGAAGGCCCGTCCCTCCCCTGACAGCACGACGCAGCGCAGGCCCTTGGTGCCGTGCAGCTCCTCGATCGTGTCAGCCAGAGCCTGGAACTGGGCAGTGTCCAGCGCATTCATCTTGTCGGTGCGCACCATGCGGACATCTGCGATGCCGTCTTCAAGATGCGTGATCGTCACCCGGTCGCTCATCCGGAATCCTCCTTGTTTGGGATAAAAGTGACGCGCCCCGCGCCCGCGTCAAGCTGGCAGGCTTCCTCCCCTCGCGGAAGGAGGGTAAGGAGGCGCCATGTCTATTCTCGGATCCGCCGACCGCCTCGCCGAAGCCCTCGCCCATCTGGGCATGACCATCGATACACGCGCCGAAACCGGCGATGCGAGTTCGTCATGGACGGCCAAACTATTGTCGAAAGGGGTCGGCGCCTGCGCGGACAAGGCCGAGGAAGAAGCGGGCGAATTCATCCAGGCCCTTCGCGAAGAGAGCGATGAGCGCGTCGCCAGCGAAGCCGCCGACATGCTCTACCATGCGCTCGTGGCCCTCCGCGTGCGCGGCGTCAGCCTAGATGATGTGGCGGCCGCGCTGGAAAAGCGCCAGGGCACGAGCGGTATTGCGGAGAAAGCGAGCCGTAAGAGCTGATCGCCTAAAGCGGCCGCTCCAGATAGATCACTTCCTTCTCTCCGGGGACGAAAGCCTGACTGCCGATTTCCCCAAAACCCAGCCGTTTGTGGAAGCGCAGCGAGCCCGGATTGGGCGGCACGCGGTTCACCTCACAGCCTATCCGCGCATAGCGGGCGCCACATCGGGCGAAGGCCGCGCCATAGAGCGCCTCCCCCAGGCGCTTGCCTTGATGGGAAGGATCAATCGCGATCCGGTCGACATAGATGAGATTGCCGCCGCGCGCCTCAAACCAGCGAAGGTTCGGGCTCTTGTAGGCTTCCGTTCCCAGGGGGACGAGATTTATGAAACCGATCGGCAGGCCATCGTCAGCACAGGCCAGGAAACATTCCCCGAGCGTCAGGATCAAGCCGAGGTCTTCCTTCGTTTCACGGCTGACGCCCGGCACCCCCTGCTCGTTGATCGCGTGCAGGGCCGGCAGGTCTGCGGGCCCATAGGCCCGTATTGTGGTCATGAAATCTCTTTCGGCGGCTTCAGGCGGCGCTTGGTCTGGTGGCTGTCAGCCTTGTCGCCGGTCGGTTTCTCGCCGCGCATATAGTGACGCTGCCAGCGTTCCTTCATGGCGCCTTCTTCGCCCTCGCCGAGGCGTTTGTTGAAGTCCGCCCGGCTCTCGGTCCAGGCATTGTATTCCTTCACCAGTTCCTCATTGGAGCGCAGGAGTTTGCGCTCCGGCTGGATCTCTTCCAGCTTCTTGTGCTCCATCAGCGTGATGAAGGCGAAGGGCTCGCCCTTTTCGAAGACCACGCTGCCCTTGCGGGTCATCTGCCAGTTCATGGTGAAGGGAAAAGGCAGCCAGTCGGTCTCAACGAGGCCCGTCAGCGGATAGATGCCGTCCTTCGGCCAGTTCGGCGGGCCGGTCACCCAGACACCCCAGCCGGGCGGTGTGCGGAAAAGGTGGCCGGTATGGAACGTGACGATGCCACGCGCAAAGTGCGCCCCGGCGAAACTTTCAATGGCGCGCGGGTCGCCGCGGGTCAGGAGGCGGATATCCTCATTGCGCGGGCCGCCATTCCACTCGATCTTGATGTCCATCGGGGCCAGCAATTCCCAGCCCGTAGAGTTCGCCATGGTCAGCGGCAGGCAGCGATAGGGATGGCGATCGGTAAAGGCATCCATCCAGTCACGATTTGACCGGGCGGGCACCAGATCCGGCGCGACGTCATAGATTTTGTAGCAATCAAGAAACATGGGGAGGCTCACCGCTTGACGGACGCGCCAAGTCTTGGCCCAAAGGAGCCCATGACGGCAACCCCCGAAGACCTTTTCGCTTATCTCGACACGCTCGGCATCGCGCACACCACGCATTGGCATGAGGCCGTGTTCACTGTGGATCAGGGCAAGGAGCTGAAGGCTGCCATGCCGGGCGGGCACACCAAGAACCTGTTCCTGAAGGACAAGGATGGCGCCATCGTCTTGATCGCGGCGGAGGCACACTCAGAGCTGAAGCTGAACAAGCTTCACCGGCTAATCGGCACGAAACGCCTGTCCTTCGGCCCGCCGGAGCTGATGGAGGAACTGCTCGGCGTCACGCCCGGCTCGGTCACCGCCTTTGCCCTGATGAACGACAAGGCGGGCCGCGTGCGCTTTCTCGTCGATGCGGCGCTGATGGCGCACGATCCGGTGAACTTCCACCCGCTGACCAATACCGGCACCACGGCGATCTCCCGCGAAGGCTTCGAGGCCTTCGTCCGCGCCACTGGCCATGGATTTGAAGTGATCGACTTCACCCAGCTGCTGACCGAAGCGGAGTAAGCGGGACCGGGCGCCAGCGAATTTGTTGGCCACCGCCTCTGGTATTGCCGCTTCAGGCCGCTAGTGTCGCCCCGAAAAGATAAGGGAGACCGCCAGCATGCAACACCGCCGCCTTGGCCGAAGCGCCATCTACGTATCCGACATCTGCATGGGCACGATGACCTTCGGCTCGCAGGCCGACGAGGCCGAATCCCTGCGCATCCTCGATTCCAGCTTCGATGCCGGGATCAATTTCTACGACACGGCCGAGAACTATCCCGTCCCGCCGGACACCAAATGGGCCGGGCGCACGGAAGAAATCGTCGGCAAATGGCTGAAGACCAAGGACCGGGACTCCATCATCCTCGCCACCAAGGTCTGCGGGCCCTCCCATGGCTGGATCAAGGGCAGCCAGCGCGCCGGCATGACCGCGCTCGATCGCCATAATATCACCAAGGCCATCGAAGACAGCCTGACCCGTCTCGGTACCGACTATGTGGACCTCTACCAGACCCACTGGCCGGACCATGGCACAGCCTATGACGAGACGATGGAAACGCTGGACGACCTCGTCCGTGCCGGCAAGGTGCGCATTGTCGGCTGTTCCAATGAAGATGCCTGGGGTCTGATGAAAAGCCTCGAAGCGTCCAGCCGGCTCGGCACGGTGCGCTATGAGACGATCCAGAACAATTTCAGCCTGAACAATCGCCGCTTCGAAGATGCACTCTCGAAAGTCTGCCGAAAGGAAGACGTCAGCCTGATCCCCTATTCCCCGATTGGCGGCGGCGTCCTGTCCGGCAAGTACCAAGATGGGGCCCGGCCGGAAGGCGCGCGCTTCTCCCGCTATCTGGAAATCGGCGGACGTCAGGCCACCATGGCGCAGCGGTTTGTGAATGAGAAATCTCTCGCCTCCACGGCCCGCTTCATCGAGATCGCCAAGGAAGCTGGCATCAATGTGGTCACACTCGCGACCGCCTGGTCCAAGCAGCACAAGTTCGTGGCCTCGACGATTGTCGGCGTGTCGAAGTTCGAACAGCTGGACGACATCTTCGCCGCCGCAGACCTGACCCTGTCCGATGACGTCATGAAAGCGTGCGACGCGGTGACGAAGGACATCCAGTACCCGATGGGATAAGGACCTGGCAGGAAGCGTTTTCCTCGAACTTATCCGAGATGGGAGACGTCTGGCTGGACAGCGCAGCCTTCCAGCCAGACATCCCGCACCGATTCCGGTTTGCAATCCCCGGCCGCGCGGCGGGCGATTCTCTGAATCCGGTCATCCAGATCCTGTCCACGGTGGAAGGGATTCAAATGGCCGGGCGCGATGGGAAGCGAAACGAGTTCAATAAATTCTTCGTCGCTCAGCGCTTCAACCGGTTTGCCATAGAATGCCTCACTGGCCCGGTGGAAGCCCGTGATCCATTGGCCGTTGGCGTCCCGTCCCATTTCAACTGTGTCGAGCCAGAGGGTCAGGATCTCTTCCTTGGTCAGGCTCGACTCCAGACCGATCGCATACCCGGTCTGCCGGATTTTCTTCAAACCCGGACGGAACTCCTTAAAGGCAAGCCGTTTTGACAAGGATTGCGTGATCGTTGTCAGGCCCGCCCCTTTGTTCGACAGGTCCAACCCCCTGTGGCGGATAAATCCCGGATCTTCGACCAGAAGAAGTATACGGAGCTGTTCCGGGCTGAGTGCGCTGGCGCCTGTTCCCGCGCCCGTGAGTTCGGCGGCTCTTATCTTGAAATCGGCCGCGTGCCCACGCGCATCAATATACCCTGTGCCAGCATAGGCGAAGACCGCCATCACCAGCAGCGCGATCAAAATATCCGCGGTCAAGATTATCCGGCGCATGGCATCCCTCCCGAACACTTTCCGGGAAGATGACGCGGTAAATTGGCTGCAAAGGTTCCGAAAGACGGCAATGTCCGGGCAAATTGAAACCCCCGTTCGCATTTCACCGCGAACGGGGGTTGCCCCAAGTGCCCACCTTAACCGGGTGAGAGTGTTCAGGCGACGGTCATTCCGGTGACGGACGCGCGTTCGCCAGGACTTCGCGTTTGCCGGCATGGTTCGGTGCGGAGATGACCCCCTCTTCCTCCAAGCGGTCAATGACGCCAGCTGCCTTGTTGTAGCCGATCTTCAGGCGGCGCTGGAGATAGGAGGTCGACGCGCGCTGGTCGCGGACCACGATGGCGATGGCCTGTGCGAAGAGATCGTCTTCTTCGTCGCCCGTCGACGTGCCGAGCATCGCGTCCATGACAGCAGACCCTGTGGAGCCGTCGTCCGGCGCTTCCAGGATGTCCATGACATAGTCCGGCTCGCCCTGTTCGCGCAGCCAGTCGGTAACAGCGCCGACATCTTCGTCCGAAACGAACGGTCCGTGCAGGCGCGTCGATTTCTGGCCCGGTGCCTGATAGAGCAAGTCACCCATGCCGAGCAGCTGTTCGGCGCCCTGCTCGTTGAGGATGGTGCGGGAGTCGATCTTCGTAGTCACCATGTAGGAGATACGGGTCGGGAAGTTGGCCTTGATCGTACCAGTGATGACGTCCACGGACGGACGCTGCGTCGCGGTGATCAGGTGGATGCCGGCCGCACGCGCCATCTGGGCAAGACGCTGGACACAGCCTTCCACTTCCTTGCCGGCCACCAGCATCAGGTCCGCCATCTCGTCAATCACGACGACAATGTTCGGAATATGCTCCGTTGGCAGAATTTCGGTTTCATAGACAGGCTTGCCGCGGTCATCGAAGCCGGTCTGGACCTTGCGGACGAGGTTCTCGCCCGAATTGCGGTATTTCGCAGCCTTTTCGTTGAAGCCCGCCAGGTTCCGGACACCGGCCTTGGACATCAGCTCATAGCGGCTTTCCATTTCACGCACCGTCCACTGCAGCGCGTTCACGGCCTTTTTCGGATCGGTCACGACCGGTGCCAGAAGGTGCGGGATGCCCTCATAGATCGAGAGTTCCAGCATTTTCGGGTCAATCATGATGAAGCGGCACTGTTCCGGCGTGTGGCGATAGATCAGTGACAGGATCATCGCGTTCACACCGACCGACTTACCAGAGCCCGTTGTACCGGCGATCAGAAGGTGAGGCATCTTGGCGAGGTCGACCACGGTCGGCACACCGCCAATGTCTTCGCCGAGCGCCATCGGCAGGCTGGCGCGCGAGCCGGTATAGGCATCCGACTGCAGCAGCGTACGGAGATAGACCGTATCGCGATCTTCGTTCGGCAGTTCGATACCGATGGCGTTCTTGCCCGGCACGACGGCCACGCGGGCAGACTTGGCGCTCATGGAGCGGGCAATGTCATCTGCCAGAGAGATCACGCGGGAGGATTTGACCCCCGGTGCCGGTTCCATCTCGAACAGGGTAATGACCGGGCCCGGGCGCACTTCCTTCACGCGGCCGCGGACACCGAATTCCTTGAGAACGTCCGACAGTTTGGCAGCCTTGGCGAGCAGCGCATCTTCGTCGATCGAGTCGGCGCGTTCGGCGGTCTGCTCCAGGAGGTCGATGGTCGGCAGGCGGCCGGCCTTGCGGCGGCGTTCCATCGGCTTGGCAACGCGCGGCGCGGATGCCTGTTGTTTCGGTTTCGGCTTCGGCAGGGTGAAGAGCGGCTTGCGTTCCTGTTCTTCATCCTCGTCGTCATAATCGTCAGCGTCGGCGTCGGCCTCGTCGTCATAATCATCGTAATCATCTTCGGCGTCGTCGAGATATTCCTCTTCGTCATCGAAGTCCTCGTCGTCTTCGATCTCGATGACTGTCTTGCCGCGCTTGCGCAGGAAGCCGGGGGTTTCGTCGTCATCGGACATCACGACGCGGGCGCGCTCTTCACGCGCATCGATCATGTCTTCGTCTTCGAGCACAGCCTTGCGCTTCGGCGCGAGGGTCCGGGCAATGGCCAGCAGCAAGCCGCCCACGCCGCTCGCCTTGCGGGCTGCCCGTGCGCCGGAGGTTGCGGCGGCGTGTTTCAGGAGACGGGCATCACCGCGGCGGAAGCCAAGCGCCGACAGGCCGGCCCAGAGTGCCAGGACCCCGAGGAAGAACGCGGCCCAGCCTTCCGGGGATGGCAGCATCAGCGCGCGGAACGGCATCGCGGCGAAGTGGAACATGCCATCGCCGACCACACCGCCAAGCCCGGCGCTCAGCGGCCAGGATTGCGGCACCGGCCAGGCAGCAAAGAACGCCGCCGAAAACGGTACGAACAGAAAGCCTTTCACCCAGCGGTGCATGCGCGGCGCGCCGATCAGGACGGTGCGCATCGCGCCGCCGATCATCAGCGCCAGCCCGGCTGTCCAGGCCGACCAGCCAAGCGTCTGGCGGGCGAGGTCTGCGAACACGGCACCGGAGCGTCCGAACAGGTTCTGCACATCTGAATCCGTCGCCGCATTCCAGGAAGGATCCGTCGCAACATAGGAGCCGACACTGCCGCAGATGAATACGCCGATCGCGAAGGCGGCGGCACCCGTCAGGATGCGCCAGACAGGATCGCTAACGCTGAAATGGGTTGCGTCATCATCATAAGCATAGTCGGTCATGAAGGGGGACGGCTCCGTGTTGTCGGTGGAGTGGCCAATCTGAGCCATCAACCTTAATTCCGGGCAAATGCGCTGAAGACTTTTTCAGTTGCGAATTAACGATTTCAGCGCGTGGGATTCGGCCTGAAACCGTCCGGCATTTTTCCGGCCGCCTCCCCTTCCGCCTCAGGCGGCGCCGGCCCGTCCAGATCATTTAATTCCTGTAATCATGGAACATCCGGCCCGGTGCGCGATTGATCCAGGACAACCAGGAAGCAGCAAAGGAGTCATGAAATGACACGCGCCCTGATCATACCCGCAGCCTTCGCGCTGTTAACATTTACGTCTGCGAATGCGCAGGAAATGAATGAAGATGCCACGTCAGTTAACGCCTCCAAGGCAGCAATGTTTGACGAAGTCCCCGCTGACCAGGACGGCATGTCCGTTCAGGAGCTGAACGAGCTTCAGCGCGCCCGGCTGGAACAGGACGCTCTGGAGATTGCCGAGATTGAGGGTGACGCCCCTGTTGTTGTGGCCGAAACACCGGAATCGGAGGAAGAAGCGATCTTCACTGAGGTGGGTGAAGAAGTCATCGTTCCTGAGGAAGAGGTGACAGTCGTCGAAGTCAGCGGGCCTTATGATGAAAGTGAGATCGAGGCCACGCAGGACGGGGACATGACCCAGCCGGCAGACGAGACGCCGGAACAATAACCCCCTGCCCCTCACACAATGAAAAACCCCCGGCAGTTCCCTGCCGGGGGTTTTCGTTTCGGAGAGCCGCAACTTAGGCGTTGGTGAAGTCCGGATAGGCTTCGAGACCAACTTCGGAAACGTCCATACCGGCCATTTCCTCTTCCTCGGTAGCGCGGATGCCGATCGTGTACTTCAGGGCCATCCAGACGACCACGGAAGCAACCGAGACCCAGACACCCGTCAGCAGGATACCGACAAGCTGACCGAAGTAGCTGGTCTGCAGCTCGCCATCGATCTCCACCGGCATGATGTGGTTGCCGTAGGAAGCTGCGACGATGATCGTACCCCAGATACCGCAAACCAGGTGAGCCGGGATGGCGCCGACGACATCGTCGATCTTGAGCTTGTCGAGCATCGGAACGCTGACCACGACGAGCACACCGCCGACCGCACCGATCAGGACCGAAGCGCCCATGGATGGCGCCAGCGGTTCAGCCGTAATCGACACGAGTCCGCCGATGGCACCGTTGAAGACCATGGTTGCGTCAACCTTGCCCTTATAGAGGACAGCCGTGGTGATCGTTGCGGCCAGCACACCGCCGACAGCCGCCATGTTGGTGTTGGCAAAGATCGCGGCGACCGAGTTGATGTCCGTCACGGTGCCGGCAGCGAGCTGCGAGGCCCCGTTGAAGCCGAACCAGCCGAACCACAGGATGAAGGTACCCAGGCCGGCGAGCGGGATGTTGGAGCCCGGCATCGGGTTGATCTGCTTGCCGAAATACTTGCCGGTCCGCGGGCCGATGATGATCGCCCCCATGAGCGCTGCCCAACCGCCAACGGAGTGAACCAGCGTGGAACCAGCGAAGTCGGAGAAGGCCCATTCGGAGTCGAGGTAGCCGCCGCCCCACTCCCAGGACACAACGATCGGATAGATGAAAGCGGTCAGCACGGCGGTGAAAGCAAGGAAGCCCCACAGTTTCACGCGCTCGGCCACCGTACCGGAGACGATCGAGGCAGCGGTTGCCACGAACACCATCTGGAAGAACCAGTCGGACGAAGCGGCATAGTCGCCATGGGACTGATCGAGCGGCGGAGGCGACCACGGACCCGGCGTCGTGCCGAGCAGGCCACCAAGGATGCTCGAACCCGGATATGCCATGTTGTAACCGACCAGCCAGAACATCAGGCCGGCGATGGAATAGAGCAGCACGTTCTTCATCGACTGCATGGCGGCGTTCTTCGAACGGACCAGGCCCACTTCCAGGCAGAGGAAGCCGGCAGCCATCAGCATGACAATGATGCCGCCGATCAGGAACAGGTAGGAGTTGTCGACATAGGAACTGGCGCTGGTGTTCACTGACTCTTCAAGCGCTGCCAGCCGCGCTTCCAGATCTCCCTCCTGTGCGTATGCGAGCGCCCCCGTGAACGCGAGGACTGGCAGCAAGGCCACCCCGCGCGTCATTCTTTTCAGTAACTGGCCCATTCGGCCCCTCCATGTCGCAGTTTCGGAGCTCGGGACCCCCCGCGCTCTCCCACTCCCGATATGATTTCGGGTGCCCATGAAAGTCGCTTGGCGCCACGGTTGAGAGGGGTATTCTGAAGGCTCGTGGTCAATTTTTGTGCAGCGTTGCGGCTAATCGACCAATTCGTCACCACCGCTAGACGAGGCGTTGGGACAGGCGTAGCTAGTCATCATGTCTAAACCATCCCCATCGTCCAACGAACCCGTAGACCTCGTTATTGTCGGGGCCGGGCCGGTTGGCACCTCGCTGGCGATCCTTGCCGTCCAACGCGGTTTCTCGACCATCCTGATAGATGCGCGCGATCCTTCTGCAGCGCCTGCTACGGATACCCGCACATTCGCTATAGTCCGCGGCAGCTGGCGCATGCTGGGCGCGACCGGTGTTCACCCGCTGCTGGAGGGGGTCATCGCCCCCCTGAACGGGCTCGAAGCGGTCGACGGCGGCAGCCATGTCTTCGGTGCACCGGGCGTGATCTTCGGAAATGAGGACCTTCCGGCGGATAATGACGGCCAGCCCCTGGGGCAAATGGTCCCGTCTGCCGACCTTCAGAAGGCCCTGGACGAGATTGCTGGTCAGATTGCAGGCACTGAAGAGGGCCTGACGATCCTTCACAAGGCCCGGTTCCAGTCACTCGAAGATGGCCCCGGACCGGCCACGGTGGTGCTGGAAGACGGCACCCGGATCCGGACCCGTCTGGTGGCGGCCTGCGACGGGGTCAATTCCACGGTTCGGGATGCGCTGGGTATCGGAACCGAGGATCATGACTACGGAAAATCGGTTTTCGCCGCCAATGTGAAACTGGACCGGCCGCATGAAGGGATTGCCCGCCAGCTGTTCATGCCGGAAGGCCCCTTCGCCACCCTGCCCATGCCGGACAACAAGGCGAACCTCGCCTGGTACATGAAACGCGGTGCCGCCGAAGCGCTGGCCGATATGCCGGTGGAAGACATCGAAGCCGAACTGAACGCCCGCTTTGAGGATTTCGCCGGTCATATGACTATCGACGGTCCCGTCATTTCCTATCCGCTGAAGATGCGACTCGCCCAGGCAATGACCGGCCCGCGCGTTGCGCTGCTGGGCGATGCGGCCCACCGCATCAATCCGCTGGCCGGCCAGGGCCTGAATCTCGGCTTCAAGGACGTTGCCGCCCTGATCGATATCATGGTGGAAGCGCGCGAAGTCGGCCTTGATCATGGCGCGGCCCCTTCCCTGGAGCGTTACCAGCAATGGCGCCGTTTCGACATGACGAACGTCGCGCTGTTCATGGACGTGATCGACCGGGCTTTTTCAAACGACAATGCCGTTCTGAAACCGCTGCGGGGTCTTGCCATGACGGCGGCCAACAGGATCGGCCCACTGCGCCGGGCCATGGCGCGGCAGGCGAGCGCCGACCAGACGCACCTGCCGAGTCTTATGCAGTAACGGCCTCTTCGCCGACAGTGAGCTTGCGGATCAGGTCCCAGTTGTAGAGACCGCTGTCGTGCCCGTCGGAGAAGACGATCCGCAAGGCATAACGGCCGACCGGGTCTGCGCGCAGCACGGTAATGTCGTCCGGCACGGGTGCCTGCGGCGGGGGCGGTCCGCTGCCATGACCGCGAACCGCAGCCGACGGAGACTGTTCCCGCAAACGCTTGTAACCGACAGAGCCGGATTTGCCGTCATCGAATTCGGCATACAGAATGCCTTCCGATTTGCGGAAAACCAGTTTCAGCGGCCAGGCCATGCTGCTCATGCCCCGCCCTCTTCGGCATCGAGGTCCCGTGCCTCTTCCGGCAGCATGATCGGAATGCCGCCCCGGATCGGATAGGCCAGCCGCGCCTTGGGCGAGACCAGTTCATCCGTTTCGGCATTGTAGCGAAGCGGCTGGCGGGTCTGCGGGCAAATCAGGATTTCAAGGAGCCGAGGGTCAACGCCGGAATGGGCGGGGCGCGGTTGGGTCGTGTCGTCAGTCATGGGCGTCCTATTGCAGGGTTCCATCGCCGGAACCAGCAGAATCCATTGTCAGGATGGTGATCAGCATGTCCGCACGGTCTTTCAGGGTCGGCGCTTCCAGGAGGGCCTGCTTTTCCATGACGGAAAACGGGCTGCCAGCGGCGAGCGCCTGTACCAGCGAGCCGACCGGCGCGATCTCGACTGCCTGCCAGTCGGCCTTCATGTCGTGGCTGCTGACATATTTGCGCAGCGCGGCGATGAGGTCTTCCCGGGACGGCAGGCCGATTTCCGAATCCGGACGCAAATCATTCGCATAGGGCGCCCAGTTGGGACGCACCTGGCGGTAGGGTGTCCGGACGTCCAGCTCTTCCAGAACCCGGAACCGGGCGATGCCCGCCAGCGTGATCAGGTAGCGTCCGTCATCGGTCTCTGCATAGGACGTGATACGTCCGGCGCAGCCGACACCGATCAGGTCCGGCCTCTCCCGGGAGCCGCCGATGCTCTGGATCATCCCGATCAGCCGGTTCCCCGCCATCGCATCATCGATCATGTTCAGATAGCGCGGCTCGAAGATATTCAGCGGCAGGTGCCAGTGCGGGAACAGCACAACGCCCGGCAGCGGGAACACGGTCAGCGTGTCCGGCAACTGATCCACCGAGTGATAGGTCGCGCTGCTCATTCTGCCTCCGGAGCGCTGTTGCCCCCTCGCGTCATGGCATTATGCGGGAGGTGGGCGCCTCAGGCAAACATCAGTGAGGCGAGACGCCGGCGGCCTTCCACCGTCACCGGATCGGTCGCACCGGCCGCTTCGAAAATCTGAAGCAGCTTTTCCTTCGCCTTGCCCTCTTCCCAGTCCATCTTGGACCCGAGGATGATCAGCAGGTGATCGACCGCATCGCCATAGCGCTGGGCTGCGGCGTACTTTTCTGCAAGCTCAAACCGTTTGGCGTGGTCGTCGGGCGCTGCCATGACGGCATTCAGCAATTCGTCGAACTCATCCGCCTCCGGCGCATCTTCCATCATGTCGATGGCCATCTGCACGCCTTTGATGGCAGCGTCGTGCTTCTGGTCTTCCGGCACCAGTTTGAGCGTCTCATTCGCACGCTCCTTGTCGCCATTGGCGAGATAGCAGCGCGCAAGGCCGGCAATCGCTGTGACGTTCTCCGGGTCATGCTGGATCACGGCCGCATAGATCTGCGCCGCCGTCGCGACGTCGCCTGCCTGGCTCGCCGCTTCAGCCTGCGCGAGCGCGTCGGCGATCTCCTTGGCGGAATCGGTGCCGGACACGAGTTTCTCGATAAAGCTGCGCACCTGGCCTTCCGGCAGCGCGCCCATGAAGGCATCGACCGGGCGGCCCTTGTCGAAGGCATAGACCGCCGGAATGGAGCGCACGCCGAGCTGCCCGGCATAGGCCGGATTCTCGTCGATATTGATCTTTACGAGCTTCACCGCGCCATTGTGGCTTTCGACCACTTTCTCAATCACCGGGCCGAGCTGGCGGCACGGGCCGCACCAGGGGGCCCAGAAGTCGACGATCACGGGTTGGGTGTTCGACGCCTCGACCACATCGGTCATGAACTCCTGGTCGGTCGTGTCTTTGGTGTGCAGGGCGGTTGCATCAGCCATGGCTGGGGTTCCTTCAAATTCTGGCCGGAAGATGGGCGCTCGGGCCGCATTTCGCAAGCGGAACCACAGACACGCCTGCGTGTTCATCTGCGGTCAGGCCTTGCGCGCAGCCTGCCCTAAAGCTGAATGGCGGCCAACGAAAAGCGGCCAAAATTCCTTGATCCCGCCCTGTTTAGGCAGGGTTCAGGCGACTAAGTGTAAGCGCAAGGTCACGAAAAGGAGACCCGTTCGATGAAGACCAAACTCGCCACCCTGGTTGCCGCTGCCGCCCTCGCCGCTGCGCCCCTCGCGCTGGCGCGTCAGGGCACCCCCGAAACGGCCCCCACGAATATTACCGCGATGCCTGCCGGCATGAGCGCCGAACAGCGCAGCGCCCTGCTGAAAGAGGTCGCCGCCTCCATGGAGTCGGTGAAAACCGCTTCCGGCCGGTTCGACCAGCTGTCGCCCGACTTTACCTCCGCCAGCGGCAGCTTTGCGATTTCCCGGCCCGGCAAGGTGCGGTTCGACTATGACGCCCCCTCCCCGCTTCTGATCGTCGCCAATGGCACGACCGTGGCGATGCAGGACTCCGAGCTGGAGACGACAGACCGCGTGCCGCTGGGCTCCACGCCGCTGGCCGTGTTGCTGGACGACGACCTCGATTTCGAAACCGAAGCCGAAATCGTCGATGTCACCAAAGAGGGCGAGCATGTCGAAGTGACCCTCCGCGATCCCGATGGTGAGATGGACGGCACGCTCACCCTGATGTTCAACGGGCCGCAGCACGACCTGTCCGGCTGGCGCACCGTCGACAGCGGCGGAAACATCACCGAGGTCATGTTGCACGATGTGGAGACCGGGAAGAAAATCAATCCGCGCCTCTTCATCGTGAAGGACTTCGACGACGAGTAGTGCAACAGCTGCAACAGGTTGCAGAATCAGACGCCCCGGGAGCCCTCGCTTCCGGGGCGAATCTTATGGTGTGACACTCAAGCACTTAACACATATTTTACTTGAAATTTTCGGCCGTAGTGACATCTTTGCAACTGTCGACACACGGCATACCCCGCGCAGCACCCGACCCCCCCGCTGTGAACCACCGTGTTGTCGCCGCCGGAGCCTTCCCCTCCCGGCGAGACGTTGGAAACCGCGTCAGGCGCGCCCGAACTCCCCCGCGTTCGGGCGCGTTGACGTTTCAGGGAACAGTGCTACGCAGCCCGAATGCCAAAACCGCTCAAGATCGTCAGCTGGAACATCAACTCGGTTCGCCTGCGCGCCCCGAACATCGCGGCCTTTGTCGAACAGCAAAAGCCGGATGTGATCTGCCTGCAGGAAACCAAATGCCAGGACGGGGAATTCCCCGAAAAGGCCTTCAACGAGATGGGGCTGAAACATCTGGTGCTGAACGGCCAGAAAGGCGGGCATCACGGTGTCGCCATCGCCTCGCGCCTGCCGATCGAGCGTATCGACGCGCCGGACCTCTGCCGCGAGGGCCATTCGCGCGTCATCGCCGCAAAAGTTGCCGGCATCGAGATCCACAACATCTACCTGCCCGCTGGCGGGGACGAGCCGGACCCGGTGAAGAACGACAAGTTCGCCCACAAGCTCGATTTCCTTGAAAAGCTGGGGCCGGCCTACAAGAAGCAATCGAAGACGCCCCGCGTTCTGGTGGGAGACCTGAACGTTGCCCCACACGAAAACGATGTCTGGTCGCACAAACAGCTGCTGAAGATCGTCTCCCACACGCCGGGAGAAACCGAGCGGCTGGAAGCCTCCCGCAACATGGCGAAGTTTGCTGACATCGCCCGCCTCGCCGTGCCGGAGGATCAGAAGCTCTACACCTGGTGGAGCTACCGGGCGAAAGACTGGGCCGCCTCGAACCGCGGACGGCGCCTGGATCATATCTGGGTCAATCAGGCAGGCCTGCCGGACACGCTGGTCGACAGCTACAAGATCCATCTCGGCTGGCGCGGCGGCTGGAAACCCTCCGACCACGCTCCGGTCAGTGTGAAGATAAGCGTTTAGGGATCGGCGCTGATCGTCCAGACATAGTGACAGTTCATGCGCCGGTGAAGCTCGTCATATTCTGAGCGGTGCAGACAAAATCCTTCTCGCTCGTAAAACCGCCGGGCACGGACATTCTCTTCTTGAGTCACCAGCACGATACGGTCCGGAAGATCCTGCTTCGCAAATTCGAGGAGCGCTAAACCGACGCCCTTGCCCTGGTATGACGGCGCCACGAAAAGCTGGTCAACGCGCTGTTCGGCTGGCGCAAGGGCGAGCATTCCAACCAATTCATCCCGCTCCTGGGCAGCAAACAGGCACCAGCGGTCGACAACTTCCTCGTACAGCCGTTCCCTGACGGTTTCGCGCGGCCAGTCTGTCTCATTGGAGATACCGATAGACGTCCAGCTGTCGAACCAAAGGTCCGCGAGCGCCGGATAATCCGCAGGCGTCGCAGGCCGGATGATCACGGCTGCAGGCGGTATCCGCCTGCATCGGTCAGCAGCAGGCGCGCATGCGCCGGATCCGGCTCGACCTTCTGGCGCAAGCGATAGATGTGCGTCTCCAGCGTGTGCGTGGTGACAGCGGCATTGTAACCCCAGACTTCCGCCAACAGCTCATCGCGCGCGACCGGCTTGCCGCCTGCGCGATAGAGATACTTCAGGATGTTGGTTTCCTTCTCCGTCAGACGGATCTTCTTGTCGTCCTCCGTCACCAGCAATTTCATCGCCGGGCGAAACTCATAAGGGCCGACCTTGAATGTGGCGTCCTCGGACTGTTCGAAACTGCGCAGATGCGCGCGGACGCGGGCGAGCAACACGGAGAATTTGAACGGCTTGGTGACATAATCATTGGCACCGGATTCGAGGCCGAGGATCGTGTCGGCATCGCCGTCCTGCCCGGTCAGCATGATCACCGGCGCGCGAACGCCTTTCTGCCGCATGATCTTGCAGGCTTCGCGTCCGTCCATGTCCGGCATGTCGACATCCAGCAGGACGAGGTCGATGCGCTGCGTCGTAGCAGCCTCGATGCCTTCATTCGCATTGGCGGCCTGGATCGTTTCGAAACTGTCGTGCAGCTCGAATTGCTCCGCGAGCGCCTCGCGAAGGTCTTCGTCATCGTCCACCAGAAGGACCGTTTTCTTGGCCGCCATGCGACTCTCCTGTTCAAAGTGAGTGCTGCATTTATTCATATCGCTTCACGATGCCATATGAATGTAACGCACGCTTGTTCACAAGAGCGGGAGGTCTCCGTGATCGGAACTGCCCGATGACTGAAACGGGCCGTATGGGTTCGCCTATTTGGCGAAGAGCCGTGACATGTCGGCAAAGGCCTTGATCTCGATCGCATTGCCCGAAGGATCGGTGAAGAACATGGTCGCCTGCTCGCCCGGCTCTCCCCTGAAGCGGATATAGGGCTCGATCAGGAAATCGACTTTGCCCTGCAGCCTGTCGGCCATGGCCTGCCAGTCGTCCATCGACAGGACGATGCCGAAGTGCCGGACGGGGACATTCCTGCCGTCGACCGCATTGGTTTTCGGGCCGGCGCATTCTTCCGGCGCAAGATGCGCAACGATCTGGTGGCCGAGGAAATCGAAATCGACCCATTCATCAGAACTGCGCCCTTCCGGGCAGCCGAGCAGACTTCCATAGAAATCGCGCGCGGCTGCAAGATCATGAACCGGGAAGGCGAGATGGAAGGGGGAAATCGTCATGTCGGGGCATCTCCTGGCATCATCATGATGCGATCGCATGTAAACAAAGGTCAGCATTGCCACGACACGCAGCACAATCAACAGCCGACGCACTCTGCCGCATGCCTATGCTTGTCACCTTGCACGCCACCTGTTCAAACTCGCCCGGAGCAAGACATGATCCCCCGATATGACAGGACGCCTTCATGAGCGCTGATTTCATTGCCCACGCCGACGGCCGCTTTCTTCTGGCAGGCCGGGAAACTCGCTGCAGCGTCGGGCGCAGCGGTGTCATTGCGGGTGATGACAAACGTGAAGGCGACGGTTTTTCGCCGGCCGGCACCTGGCCGATGCGGCGTGTCTTCTACCGGCCGGACAGGCTAGAAGCACCGAAGACCCTGCTGCCGCTGATTGCGCTGACCCCGGAGGATGGCTGGTGCGATGCACCGGATGATCCGCTCTACAATCGCTGGGTCAAACTTCCCTATGCCGCCAGCCATGAGAAACTCTGGCTGGAAGACCATGTCTACGATGTGATCGTCGAGCTCGGCTACAATGACGATCCGCCGGTGCCGCCACTGGGTAGCGCGATTTTCCTGCACCTCGCGCGGCCGGACTGGGGGCCGACCGCCGGTTGCGTGGCAGTGACGCTGGAAGACATGCTGGATATCCTGCGCCTCTCAGCCCGCGGCTCGGAAATCGAGATCCGGTTCTAGTTCAGGGATAGTCGCGCGGTCCGAACAGAGCCGAGCCGACACGTACATGCGTGGAGCCGAACCGGGCGGCCGTCACATAGTCAGAGCTCATACCCATGGAAAGGACCGGCAGGCCCGCTTCCTTCGCCAGTTTTGCGAGCAGGGCGAAGTGCGGTCCGGCCGGTTCATCCACCGGCGGAATGCACATCAGGCCCTGCACATCGAGACCTTTCTCACGTGCATACTGTAGCAATTGCTGCAGTTCAGACGGAATCACACCGGCCTTTTGCGGCTCTTCGCCCGTATTTACCTGGATCAGGACGGGCAGGGCGCGGCCCACTTTTTCCATCGCCTTTGCCAGGGCATCGGCGAGCTTCGGCCGGTCCAGCGTTTCGATCATGTCGAACAGGCGGACGGCGATCTCCGCCTTGTTGGTCTGCAAGGGCCCAATCAGGTGAAGCTCCAGGTCGGGATAGGCGGAACGGCGTCCGGCCCAGCGGGCTTCGGCCTCCTGAACCCTGTTCTCGCCGAAGAGGCGCTGGCCGGTCGCCAGAATCTCCTCGATGGCCTCATCCGGCTGGGTCTTGGTCACTGCGACCAGCTGCGGCGGCGGGGTGGCGGCGTCGGAAAGTTCGGCCAGCACCGCGTCGCGGCGCTTGGCAATAGAGAGCGTGTCGGTATCAGTCATCACGATGATGCAGGAAGACCGAAACCGCGCCGAACGCAAGCTCCAGACCGCCGCACGTATCGCGGGCCGGCACCTGCCGCTTTTCCTGCCGCCGGTTCTCTACCTGACAGATCCGGCGCGGACCCCCGACCCGGTGGTCACGGCAAGTCATCTATCGTCCTGCCATGGTCTGATCTATCGCCATTATGGTCAGCCGAAGCACGATATAGTCGCAGCAAGTCTGGCTGAAGTCTGCCGGAAGCGGCACGTGGCCTTCCTGATCGCGAATGACCCCGAGCTCGCCATGAAAACCGGCGCAGATGGCGTCCACTGGCCGTTTGCAGAGCGGGCAAGAGCGAAGCGGTGGCGGCGCCGGTTTGCCCTTATGACGAGCAGTGCTCACACGCCGGATCAGCTGCGGTTACTACAGAATGCAGGTGTAGATGCGGCGCTTCTCTCGACCGCATTTCCTTCCGCCAGCCCAAGCGCCCGCAGGCCGCTCGGCCCGTTGCGCTTCCGCAATCTGGCGCGCGCATCATCAATGCCGGTCTACGCGCTCGGCGGCCTGAACGCCGATACGGCAGGGCAAGTTGCACCTGTTGCAGGTATTGCAGCAATTGAAGGAATAGAGGCCGTGCTCGGCCCGGAAAGCCAGGCTTAGAACTTGAAGGCCGACTTCAGGCGGACACCGGTTTCGACATCGCGGTCTTCCCAGGTCGAAACGGCATTCAGATCGTCGGCGCCAACGCTGACTTCACCGCCGACGGAGAAGCGGGGCGTGATCTTGAAGGTGGCCCCAGCCTGCATTTCCTGACGCGGAAGCGGGGAAATATTTGCCGAAGGGCGCGACAGCTTGTCGATCCGGAATTCCCAACGGTCGCTGCCGGTGAACTGCATCGAAACATCTTCGGAAGGTTCAGCCTGCCAGACAGGGCGCGCCTCGATCGGCTTGGAAACGGCGAACTGGCGATACCAGTCAACCTTGCCGGCCTGTGTTTCGGAAAGCTGAGGGGCTTCGACGGTGACGGACGGCACGAGTGAATCTTCCTGCGCGGCTGCTGGCAGCGCCAGAACCGTCGCGGAGATTGCACAAGTGAGCAGAAGCCCAAGCCGCATTCGTTACACCTCTTCCCTGCCGATATTAGGGGCGCCATCTCCTAAACAGAAGATTAATTATCGGACAGCCCTGATAAACTAATGCGATAGTGTGATTTCTATCACAATGCCCTCGCCTCCCAGGCGACGCGATTGGGTATATGCCCCGAAATCCAGCTGATCGGACCGGTATCCGACCGCTATGCGGGCAGCGTCCGCCACCGAGCGGGCGACTCCGGCCCGCCACGATTCGCCTTCTACGCCGACCGCATCATCGCTTGCCTCGCCATATTCAACGCCCCAGTCCAGCCCGAACGCCGTATGGGTCAGTCCGGCAGTCCAGGCTGTATAGTCGCCTGACAGACCGCTCAGGCCATTATCGCTGCTCTGCCAGCTGGCTCCGATAACCGTGTCTTTCCACTCTGTGCTCGCGCCAAATGACCAGGTCTCAACCGAGTTGTAGGGAGCCGGCGCTGTTGGGGCGGCATCGACATCCGCGCGGCTCCAGCCCGTGGACGCACGCACCCGGACACCGCTTTCCCGGAAACGGTGATTGAAGCTGACACTGGCTTCTGCGGCATTGGTCAGCACGGTGGCGGCGGTTCCCGGCAGGATCCGCACCGGATCGCGGTCCAGCCCGCGCACATCGGCTTCCGGCGTATAGGAGACGCCGCCCTTGAAACCGACGATCCGCGGCGTGGTGAAAGAGACTTTGGCTGCAGGGCCTGTTAGGTCGTGATCGGTCCGCACAACGGCCCCGCCGTCCGGGTCGAGGCGCGGCGCATTCAGGGACAGGCTGGAAAAGAGCGATGGCGCGCCCTGGGCGAAGCGTTTGGCAACGCCTTCGTCCCGGCCGAGCCGGGCTTCGCCATATCCGCCTTCAACATAAATATACGCCGTCTGCAGCAGAGCCCGCGCACCGTCGTCTTCAAGAACGGGAGACCGGGCGAGCCCGCTGAAGCCCCCCGCGACGGCCACTTCGCCCGGCGCCGGATCAGCAATAATGCCCGAAAAGCCCGCGCGCGCAGGATGATCCAGTTCAGCATCCAGCCTGGCGGCCGCACCCAGAACCAGGCCATTGTCCAGAACCCGGTTGGTGTCGAAACCGAGACCCAGCCGGTAGAGCACAGCTTCCTCTGCACCGGGCGCAAACAGGAGCGCGCCATCCTTTTCCCAGTCTGTCTCCCAGACATCCCAGTCTTCCTGCGCGAGGGCGGGCAGGCAGGTGGCAGCCGAGACAAGGGCCAGAAGGAATTGGCGTTTCATCTTTTTCTCCCTCGGATCGCTGCACACATGAGCACTGGCGAGCCCAGACTCGTGTTGTTATACAAACGCCGGTCAACAAGGTATTGCGCTCGGGAACTCTCCTCATGAACAAATATGTCTTCTCCGCGGCAGCCGCTGCCCTGTTTGCGCTGGTCGGATGCCAGGGTGGCAGCAAGCGCGTCAATGCAGACGCTCTCGTTACCGCGAAGAATGTCGGCACGGTGAACCCCTATCTGTGGCGTGCCTCACTCGACACGTTCACCAATATGCCCGTTTCGAGCACCGACCCGATCGGTGGTCTGATCGTGTATGACTGGAAGAGCTTCCCGGGATCCGAGAACGAGCGCATCAAGGCGACCGTTTATATTCTCGACACGCGACTACGCGCTGACGGTGTGAAAGTCGCCGTGTTCCGCCAGGTGAATCAGGATGGCACCTGGGTGGATGCGCCGGTTGATCCGGAAACCGCGATCCAGCTTGAAAACGCGATCCTTGACCGCGCGCGGAACCTGAAGAACTCGCAACTCGGCTAGAAGCCGGTCTGATCAGACAAAAATCAGGGGGAGAGGCCAATGGCCACCCGGTACGATCCGCAAGCTGCGGAGCAGAAATGGCGTGAAGCCTGGACCAAGGCGGACCTGTTCAGGGCAAAATCCCCGAAGGAAGCGGGCGACGCCCCGAAAGCCTACGTGCTGGAGATGTTCCCCTATCCGTCGGGCCGGCTGCATATGGGCCATGTCCGAAACTATGCGATGGGCGACGTTGTTGCGCGTCATAAGCGGGCCAAAGGCTACAACGTGCTGCACCCGATGGGCTGGGATGCGTTCGGCATGCCGGCAGAGAACGCTGCGATGGAAAAGAACGTCCATCCCGGTAAATGGACTTATCAGAACATCGACGCGATGAAGGCCCAGTTTGCCAAGCTCGGCCTGTCGCTGGACTGGAGCCGGGAATTTGCGACCTGCGATCCAGAATATTACGGCGCGCAGCAGGCCCTTTTCCTGAAGATGCTCGACAACGGCCTGATCTACCGGAAAGCCTCCAAGGTGAACTGGGACCCGGTCGACAACACCGTGCTGGCCAACGAGCAGGTGATCGAGGGACGCGGCTGGCGATCCGGCGCCCTGGTGGAGCAGCGTGAGCTGACCCAGTGGTTCTTCAAGATCACCGAATATGCCGAAGACCTGCTGGAAGAAGTGCAAAAGCTGGAGCGCTGGCCTGAGAAGGTGCGCACCATGCAGGCGAACTGGATCGGCCGGTCAGAGGGCCTGCAGATGCGGTTCGAGTGGGACGGCGCCGCACCGGCAAATTTCGATGACGGCATCGAGATTTTCACGACGCGTCCGGACACGCTGTTCGGCGCGAGCTTCATTGCCTTGTCCCCGGATCACCCGCTGACGATCCAGCTGGCGGAAAACTCGGAAGAGCTGAAGGCCTTCCGCGGGAAATGCGCCCAGGTCGGCACCAGCGAGGAAGCCATCGAAAAGGCAGAGAAGCTGGGTTTCGATACAGGGCTGACGGTCAAGCACCCGTTCGAGGACGGAAAGACCCTGCCTGTCTGGGTCGCGAACTTCGTTTTGATGGGCTACGGCACCGGCGCCATTTTCGGCTGCCCGGCGCACGACCAGCGTGACATCGAATTTGCCCGCAAGTTTGGTCTGAACGTGACGCCGGTCGTCCTGCCGCCGGGCGCTGACCGGGCAAGCTTCACTGTTGAGGAAGAAGCCTATACCGGCCCCGGCTCCATCTTTAATTCGGGTTTTCTGGACGGTCTCGGCATCGAAGACGCCAAGCGAACAGCGATCGAACGGATAGAAGACATGGGTCTCGGCGCCGGAACGGTGAATTACCGCCTGCGCGATTGGGGTGTTTCCCGACAGCGCTATTGGGGTTGCCCTATCCCGGTGATCCATTGCGAAAGCTGCGGCGTGGTCCCGGTGCCGGAAAGCGACCTGCCCGTGCGCCTGCCGGACGATGTTTCCTTCGACCAGCCAGGCAATCCTCTGGACCGGCATGCGACCTGGAAACATGTCGACTGTCCGAAGTGCGGCAAGCCGGCCCGGCGTGAAACCGACACGCTGGACACGTTCGTGGACTCGTCCTGGTACTATGCCCGTTTCGCCAGTGCGGACGATCTGGAAGAGCGCGCCTACTGGCTGCCCGTCGACCAATATGTCGGCGGCATCGAACATGCCGTGCTGCACCTGCTGTACTCGCGCTTCTTCTCACGCGCGATGCGCGACATCGGCGAACTGGACCTGCCGAGCGGCGAGCCGTTCGCCGGCCTGTTCACGCAGGGCATGGTTACGCACGAGACCTACAAGTCCGCGTCCGGACAATGGCTGCAGCCATCGGAAGTCGAGCAGGAAGGTGACATCTGGATCGAAAAGGCCACCGGCGGCATCGTCACGCCCGGCCCGATCGAGAAAATGTCGAAATCCAAGAAGAACACGGTCGACCCCGATGCAATCATCGCCGAGTTCGGTGCGGACGTTGCCCGCTGGTTCGTCCTTTCCGACTCGCCGCCAGAACGCGATGTTGAGTGGACGCAGGCCGGCGTGGAAGGCGCGGCCCGTTTCGCCCAGCGCCTGTGGAGCGTGTTCGACGCGCTCGGGGATGTGGAGAAAGTGGATCCGGCTGACGACGCCGCTTCCCTCGCAGTCCGCAAAGCCAGCCACAAGGCCGTCGTCTCCATCGACAAGGCAATCGAGGAATTCCGTTTCAATTCCGCTGTTGCCAGCATTCATGAATGGGTGAGCGTGCTGAAGAAGGCCGAATCCGGCAGTGAAGCTATCGGGGCCCGGTTCGAAGGGGCCTCCATGCTGGCGCGCTGCCTGACCCCGTTCATGCCTCACCTGGCAGAATCCTGCTGGGAACGGATCGGCGGAGCCGGGTTTGTTTCAGCTGCTCCATGGCCTGTTGCCGACAAGGCGCTGACGGAAGACGACTCGGTGACCATGGCCGTGCAGGTCAATGGCAAACGCCGGGGCGAAATCACGGTGCCGAAGGGAGAATCCAACGAGGCAGTGGAAGCCATCGCGCACGCTCTTCCGGAAGTTGTCTCCTTCATCGAAGGCAAGACCGTGAAGAAAACCATTGTCGTGCCGGGCCGCATCGTGAATATCGTGGCGGTATGAAACGCTTCCTGATCGCGCTCGCTCTCGTCCTGCCGGCCTGCGGCTTCCAGCCGGTCTATGCACCCGGTGGCAGCGCCTCCTTTGCTGCAGGCAATATTACGGTGAAGGAAATTCCTAGCCGGGCGGGCTACAAGCTACGGCGGGCGCTTCAGCAGGAACTTGCCGCCGGTCTCCCGAATCTCGACGAGTCTGCCGTGCTCGAAGTCAAGCTTAAGGAGAAACTCGTCCGCTTGCAGTTCAAGCCGGATGGCGCAGCATCGCGTTCATCCTACAGGGCCGAGGCAACCTATGCACTGAGAGGTGAAAATATCAGTGTGGTAGGCCAGTCCGATGCGGAAACCAGCTTTTCCGTGCCGAACGAACCCTATGGGGACATATCCGCTCAGACCAACGCATCTGATCGCGTGATGGGTGTGCTGGCCAGCCGGATCGTTGATGATTTACGGCTTCAGCTCGCGACACAAGACTGATGCTTCTACAGGGCAAGAAAGCAGCGTCCTTTGCCCGCAAGCCCGATCCAAAATTCTGGGCCGTGCTTGCCTTTGGTGAAGACGAAGGCCTCGCCAGCGACAATGGCCAGCTCCTGATCTCTGCCTGGGCCGGAAAGGCCAAACACGCAGATGTCACCTTGCTGGACGATGATGCCATCCGGAAGGAACCGGCCCTGTTGTTCGATGCGCTTGAGGCCGTCTCCCTGCTCGGCGATCCACGCGTGGTACGGGTGCGGACCAGCGGAGACAAGATCGCAAAACTCCTGATTGACGCCATTGAAGAGGGCGACAAGAGCGAAGGTCGTTTCAGCGCGCACCTGCTGATCGAAACAGGCAGTCTGCAAAAGAAGTCCAAACTGCGCGGCGCTGCTGAAGCTGCGAAACTAACCGCCTGCCTCCAGTTCTTTGCCGATGAAGGCGCCGACATCGAACAACGTGTCAAACAGGCCCTGAAGGAATCCGGCGTCGAAATTGAGCCGGATGCCCTGCGCCTGTTCGTAGGCGACCTGCCCGGTCACCGGCTTGCAGCGAATGCGGAAATCGAAAAGCTGGCGCTCTACGCCATGGGGCTGGGCCGGGCTGTTTCAGAATCTGATGTGCGCGCTCTGTGCGCGACCGAATTCGAACAGACCCTGTCGACCGCAATATCCGCCACACTTGATGGCCACCCGGCCGCGGCCAACGCAGCTTTTGACAAGCTGGCCCTGGCAGGAACAGCCGGAATCAGTGTCCTGCGCTCGCTTCAATTTGAAGTCCGCCGCATGCTGGATGCGCATGTCCGGATCGAGGAAGGACAGGCCAGCCCCAACATGAAACTGCGCCCGCCTGTCTGGCAAAGCGAATGGCCTGCCTACCGGGCCCGGCTCAGTAAATGGCCGGTGCGCCGGCTCACCCGTGTGCTTGAGCGGATCTATGACGCTGAAGCCCAGGCCAAACAGGCAGGCGGCAGCACTGACCCAGTAGTCCGTATGCTGATGAATGATCTGGCGAGAGCTGCCGAAGCCGCCCGGTAGCGATCAGGGCTTCCGGCGTGTCAGCCGGCGGCAGACATCGTCCAGCTGTTCCAGATCGCGATACTTGATGCGCAGTTCACCACCATTCTTGCCGTGGCGAATATCCACTTGCAGGCCCAGCTGGCGCATCAGATCTGCTTCCAGTGCTTCGGTGTCGACATCCTTTTCAGGTGCCTTGGACTTGGCCGAACCGCTTGAGGCTCCATCACCGCCACGCGCGCCCTTTACCAAAGCTTCGACTTCCCGAACGCTCAGGCCCCGTTCGGCCGCCATCTCGATCACGGCTTCAGGATCGGAGGCACCAAGCGCTGCCCGGGCATGACCGGCAGTGACTTTGCCTTCCCGCACATATGCGCGGGCAGCGTCAGGCAGCTGCAGCAGGCGAAGCGTGTTCGTGATGTGCACGCGGCTCTTGCCGACACTGCTGGCGAGGCTTTCCTGCGTCCGACCGAACCGGTTCATCAGTGCCTCATAGGCTTCCGCTTCTTCGATCGGGTTCAGGTCTGCGCGCTGAACATTCTCGATGATGCCGACCTCGAGCAGCTCCAGCTCGTTGAGGTCCCGAACCACGGCTGGAATAGACTCAAGGCCTGCCAGGCGTGCGGCCCGCCAGCGGCGTTCACCGGCGATGATCTGATACTTGCCCGTTTCCTTGGGGTCCGGCCGGACAAGAATTGCCTGAAGTACGCCTTTGCTACGAATGGACTCCGCAAGTTCCTGCAGCGCTGCATCATCGAAGGTACGGCGAGGCTGGTCCGGATTGCGGCGGATGTCCTTGATCGAAATCTCGTTCACGCCATTGCCAGACGGAGCAGTCCCCGGCTCCGGCCGCGCCGGTGTGGATGCCTCCACTTCTCCGATTAGGGCGGATAGGCCCCGGCCAAGGCGGCTTGGTTTCTGTTTGGATTCGTTTGCCATCGCGATCAGGCCGCCCGTGCCTTCTCGCGCTGAAGCACTTCCGAAGCCAGCCGGATATACGCCTCGCTGCCCGGGCAACGGTAATCATAAAGAAGCGCCGGCTTGCCGAAGGACGGTGCCTCGGACAGGCGCACATTGCGCGGAATCACTGTGTTGTAGACTTTGTTGCCGAAGAACGCGCGGACTTCGTCTGCGACCTGGTCGGACAGGTTGTTGCGGCGGTCATACATGGTGAGCACGACACCCTGGATTTCCAGGTTCGGGTTTAGACCCTGCCGGACAACATCCACCGTGCGAAGCAGTTGGCTGAGGCCCTCCAGCGCCAGGAACTCACACTGCAGCGGAACCAGCAGCGCATCGGCGGCCGTCATCGCATTCATCGTCAGCGCCGACAGCGATGGCGGGCAATCGATCAGAATATAATCATAACGCGGCAGGCCCTGTTCTTCAGCCCGATCGACGTAGTTGTGAAGCGCTTCGCGCAGACGGTACGACCTGTGCGGGTCTGCGGCCAGTTCCGTCTCGACGCCGGACAGATTCTCATCCCCTGGCACGATGTCCAGGCGCGGAACGATCGTAGACAGAACCGCCTGTTCCAACGGCAAACGATCCACGACAATATCGTAGGACGTGGTTGCGCGGTCTGTGCGTTCGATTCCAAGGCCCGTCGACGCATTGCCCTGAGCGTCGAAGTCGACGATGAGCACACGGCGGCCAACGGCGGCAAGCGCCGTCCCGAGATTGATCGAAGTAGTCGTTTTGCCGACGCCACCCTTTTGGTTCACGACGGCAAAGATTCTGGGCCTAATGCCTGCCACTGCGTAGCTCCCTGACAATCAGAATTGTACCTGACCCACCAACCCGGCTTGGAATCGCCTCATAAGCGAAGTTCCATGTTTGGCTGGCCTCCGTCAATTCTTCTTTCCAGCGTTCGCCCTTGAGGAAAAGCCCTGTTGCACCCTGTTTCAGCCAGGGAGCCGCATAGTCGAGCAGTTTCGGAAGCGGCGCAAAGGCGCGTGCCGTGACATAATCCGCAGATATTGGCCCGACAGATTCCACCCGGTCCTGGCGTACGGATGCACTCAGCCCCGCCGATTCAATGGCGGCGCGGAGGAAGGCGCATTTCTTTCCCACACTCTCGATCATGGTGACATGGCCTTCCGGCCGGGCCGCCGCGATGATGAGACCGGGAAAACCGGCACCGGAACCAAGATCCACGACTCGCGCATCTTCCGGCAGATGATCCAGAAGCTGGAAACAGTCGGCGACATGCCGGGTCCAGATGACCGGCCATTCGCGCGGGCCAATCAGATTGCTCCGCTTCCGCCACACATCCAGCGTGTCGATGACCCGGTCGAGACGCTCCAGTGTTTCACGTGAAACATCCTCAGCGGCCAGAAAAGCCGCGCGATCCTGATTTACCATGACTTAGCCTGTCTTCCGGCGGCGTTTCACATGACCAAGCAGTGCCGTGAGCGCACCAGGCGTAACCCCTTCGATACGGGACGCCTGACCAAGCGTGGCCGGCCGGATAGATTCCAGTTTCTGGCGTACTTCATTGGAGAGTCCACCAATGGCCGCGTAATTGATCTCATCCGGAATCTGCAACGCCTCATCGCGGCGAAGGGCTTCGACATCGCCGGCCTGCCGTTCGATATATCCGGAATAGAGCGCCTCGATTTCCAATTGCGCCGCAATGGCCGGATCAATGTCGGAGAGTTCCGGCCAGACCTTAGACAGGGTCTCGAGTGAGATGTCCTTGTATCCGAGATATTCCCAGGCGGTCCGGACACGTCCGTCCTGATTAACGTTCCAACCGGCCTCCCGGGCCTTGGCGGGGGACAAAGACAGGGTTTGGAGCGTTTTTCGGGATTCCGAGAGGGCCAAATGTTTCACGTGAAACATCGACGCCCGTGTTTCACACACGCATCCGGCATCGATCCCTTTCTGCGTCAGTCGCTGATCGGCATTGTCAGCCCGGAGCGCGAGGCGATATTCCGCGCGCGATGTAAACATCCGATAGGGTTCCGTCACCCCGCGCGTGATCAGATCATCGATAAGAACACCAATATACGCTTCGGCCCGATCGAGGATCACCGGTTCCTTTCCCTCGGCGGCGCGCGCTGCGTTCAGACCCGCCATCAGGCCCTGAGCCCCGGCCTCTTCATATCCGGTCGTGCCATTGATCTGGCCTGCCAGATAGAGACCGGGCTGAACCTTCACTTCCAGCGCCGCATTAAGAGCGCGCGGATCCACATAATCATACTCGATGGCATAGGCGTGCTGGAGAATCTCCACATTTTCCAGACCTGGGATCGTCCGGACAAAACGCTCCTGAACGTCTTCCGGAAGCGAGGTGGATATCCCATTCGGATAGACCGTGTGATCGTCGAGACCTTCCGGTTCCAAGAAAACCTGATGCCGGTCCCGATCTGCGAACCGGTTCACCTTGTCCTCGATAGACGGGCAGTAGCGCGGCCCCCGTCCGGCAATTGCGCCGGAGTAGACAGCCGACTGTTCCATGTTTTCTTCGATGATCGCGTGGGTCTCCGGCGTGGTCCATGTGATCCCGCATGAAATCTGAGGCACTTCGATCCGGTCCGTCAGATAGGAGAAAGGCACGGGCGCATCATCGGCCGGCTGCATCTCCAGCCGGTCCCAGTCGATGGTGCGGCCATCGAGACGGGCAGGCGTGCCGGTTTTTAGCCGGCCCATAGGCAGATCCATGGTGTAGAGCCGGTCCGAAAGGCCAATCGCCGGCGCCTCGCCGACACGCCCGGCAGGAATACGCTTCGCGCCGATATGGATTTCGCCCTTCAGGAACGTACCCGTCGTGATGACGACGTTCGGCGCGTAGTATTGGTCTCCACCAAGTCCGATTACACCCGCGACCTGCCCGTCTTCTACGATCAGGTCTTCGGCGCCATCTTCAATCACTGTCAGGTTGCCATGGTTCAGGATCTCATCCTGCATGGCCTGGCGATAGAGCTTCCGGTCAATCTGGGCTCGCGGCCCCCAGACAGCAGGTCCTTTGGACCGATTAAGCATGCGGAACTGGATTCCGGCCTTGTCAGCCAGGCGCCCCATCAAACCGTCCAGGGCATCAATCTCCCGAACGAGATGTCCTTTGCCCAATCCGCCAATCGCCGGATTGCAGCTCATCTCGCCAATCGTTGAAATCTTGTGGGTGACAAGCGCCGTCTTCGCGCCATAGCGCGCCGCCGCAGATGCGGCTTCGCATCCGGCGTGACCGCCACCAACGACAATGACATCAAAGCGGGAGGTTCCCGTCATGGCTCTACTCATCCTGTGGATAATGAGCGGGCTATATAACGCCGGGCGCCGCTAAACCCTAGGGGTCATTTGCCGATACAGAACTGGGAGAAGACAGCGCCCAGAATATCTTCCACGCCGACGGTCCCGATCACGGCGCCCAGCTGGCGGAGCGCCATGCGGACATCTTCCGCTGCGAGTTCGGCGCCGATGTCATCTTCCAGTAGCTGGCGGGCCTGCACCAGGCTGGCGAGACCTGCACTCAGCTTTTCACGATGCCGGGCCCGTGTGATGACCGGGGCTTCAACGGAAGCTGCGCGCTCAGAAATGAAACTGCCGATCCAGGATTCAAGCTTGTCGATACCCTCGCCGGTCGCAGCCGAAACGGGCAGGGCGCCATCCGAGGCCAGAGCAGCAGGCCTTTGGTCGGCCTTATTAAAGACCACGATGTCCTGCTGTTCCACCGGCCCGGCCGGCGGTTCCGGATTGGCGCCGTCGATCACGTGAATGCGGAGGTCGGCTTCGCGCGCCGCGCGCTCTGCCCGGCGGACGCCTTCCGCCTCCACAATATCTGCCGTTTTCCGAAGGCCTGCCGTGTCTGCCAGCCAGACGACCTGGCCGCCCAGCACAAGACGGACCTCGACCACATCCCGGGTCGTCCCGGCAATGTCGGTCACGATAGCAGCTTCACGGCGAGCGATGCGATTGAGCAGGGAAGACTTGCCGGCGTTCGGCGGACCAACAATGGCCACCCTGAAACCGTCCCGGATCTTCTCGCCGATGCCCCGGTCACCAAGCGCGTCTTCCAGCTCTGTGATGATCAGATCCAGCTTGTCGAGGATCGGCCTGACTGTGTCTTCGGGCGTGTCACCCTCATCCGGGAAATCAACCATGACCTCGATCAGTGCCAGCACGCCCGTCAGCTCTGCGCGCCACCGGTCATAGGTTTCCGTCAGGCCGCCTGTCAGCTGGCGCAGAGCCTGGGCCTTCTGCGCCTCGGTCTCCGCTTCGATAATGTCGGCGACACCTTCGGCTTCGGTCAGGTCCAGCTTGCCAGCTTCGAAAGCGCGCCGGGTAAACTCTCCCGGCTCAGCAAGACGCACGCCCGGTTGCCGTGTCAGCGTATCTAGTGAGTGTTTGATCACAGCGGGACCGCCATGGAGATAAAGCTCCAACGTATCCTCTCCTGTGTAGGAATGCGGCCCGGGCATGAAGAGGGCGAGGCCCTCATCAACCAGCCTGCCGTCGTCATCCCGGAATTTCGTGAGCGTCGCGTGGCGAGGTTCCGGCAGGCCACACTCGAGCAGGGCGCCGGCAATCTTCCAGACCCGGTCACCCGAAAGGCGGAGAATACAGATCGCAGCCGGAGGCTGGCCCGAAGCGAGGGCGCAGATTGTGTCGCGCTCGCTCATGGCCAAACGCCTCCCGTCAGTTCTTCATCGCTTCGAAGAATTCGTCGTTCGTCTTCGTCTGGCGCAGCTTGTCGATCAGGAAGTCGATGGCATCGTTTGTACCCATCGGGCCAAGGATCCTGCGCAGGATGTAGATCTTCGACAGCTGGTCTTGCGGCGTGATCAGTTCTTCTTTCCGCGTTCCGGACTTCATGATGTCGATGGCCGGGAAGGTCCGCTTGTCGGCAATCTTCCGGTCGAGCACGACTTCGGAGTTACCCGTGCCTTTGAATTCCTCGAAGATCACTTCGTCCATCCGGCTACCGGTATCGATCAGCGCAGTCGCAACGATGGTCAGCGAACCGCCATTTTCCACGTTCCGCGCAGCACCGAAGAAACGCTTCGGACGCTGCAGGGCGTTGGCATCCACACCACCGGTCAGCACTTTACCGGAAGAGGGGACGGTCGTGTTGTACGCACGGCCGAGACGCGTAATCGAGTCGAGCAGGATGACGACATCCCGCTTGTGCTCAACGAGGCGCTTGGCTTTCTCGATCACCATTTCGGCGACCTGAACGTGGCGGGTGGCCGGTTCGTCGAAGGTCGAGGCGACAACTTCGCCTTTTACCGTCCGCCGCATATCGGTCACTTCTTCCGGGCGTTCGTCGATCAGCAGCACGATCAGGTAACATTCCGGGTGGTTTTCCTCGATGGCCGAGGCGATGTTCTGCAGCAGCACGGTTTTACCGGTCCGCGGTGGAGCAACAATCAGGGCACGCTGGCCTTTGCCAATCGGCGCGACGATATCGATCACACGGCCGGACCGGTCTTTCCGGGTCGGATCCTGGCTTTCCATGCGCAGGCGCTCTTCCGGATAGAGCGGAGTCAGGTTGTCGAAGTGGACTTTCTTGTTGGCCTTGTCCGGCTCTTCAAAATTGATCCGCGACACATCGGTCAGCGCAAAATAGCGCTCATTGTCCTGTGGCGCGATAATCGGGCCTTCCACCGTGTCGCCGGTGCGGATGTTGCCCTTCTTCAGGACTTCCGGGCTGACATAGATATCGTCCGGGCCGGGCAGATAGTTGGATTCCGGCGAACGCAGGAAGCCGAAGCCGTCCGTCAGAACTTCCAGCACACCCTGACCGGTGATCTCCACTTCGCTGTCAGCCAGCTCTTTCAGGATCGCGAACAGCATGTCCTGCGTCCGCATCGAGGAAGCGTTCTCGACTTCCAGTTCTTCTGCATATGCAAGCAGCTCTTCCGGGGACTTCGCTTTCAGTTCGCGAAGAGTCACGCTGGTGACGTTGTCGAGCATCGAAGAGGCCATGCCGATGGATTCCAATTGTAGGGGTCTGCGGGAGACGGGTTTTGGGAGGGCCGGGCGACGAAAAAGGCGCCGCAGGCACAAGGACTGTGCACCGGATTGCGAGGCTTATGGGCTCACAAGGCCTTGTTCGTCAAGAGTTCCTGCGCAACCGGGCCGGTCAGAACGGCCGGACCAGCACCATGATCACAACGACAACCATCATCAGGAACGGCACTTCGTTCAGCATGCGCAGAGTCTTGGCAGACACTTTCGAGGTTCCCCGGTCGATGCGCTTGCCGACATAGACGTAATATCCGTGCATGGCGGTGATGAGTGTCACGAACAATAGTTTCACATGCATCCAGGGCTGAGACAGCAGGGAAGGGTTCATCCACAGCATCAGGCCGCCGAACACCCAGATCAGGATGATTGAGGGATTCATTACGATCAGGCGCAGCTTGTTGGCCGCAGACTTCATCGTCTCGAACAAGGGCTCACCCGGCTGGCTCGCCAGCTGGTGGATCTTGTAGCGCGGATAGATCATCAGACTCGCCATCGTTGCGATGACGAAGATCACATGCGCAGCCTTGATCCAGTTGTAGAGCATGATGCCTCAGTCCTTCAGGATTGCGGATTGATTGCCTGGCCCGCTTTGCGAACCGGCTGTTTGTGAGGGCATCCACTGAATTCATGCGGGCAAAGCCGGTCACTGCCGCAGGATCGCATCGGAGTTTTCATACCGAGGGCTTCGGCAGTTTCATTCGCCAGCATGGAAATGAACTCGGGATGCGTGCCCAGCGCTTCGACCCGCGTGTAGCTCGCAGCGCCATGTTCTTCAGCGACCAGCCTGTATTCCTCACCCAGTTCAACCAGGGTTTCGATATGCTCCGACACAAACGCGATCGGCGCGATCAGAATATTCTTACCCTCTTTGGATTTCTCGGCGATCACTTCTTCGGTCGGCGGGCCGATCCATTTCAGCGGACCAACGCGGGACTGGTAACAGGCGGTGACTTCCCAGTCGCGCGGCACGCGGCCGGTGATCATCTCCGCCATGGTCTCACATTGCCATTGATACGGATCGCCGTCCTTCACGATCTTTTCCGGCAGGCCATGCGCGGACAGGAGCAGGGACACATTCTCCGGCCGGCCCGCTTTTTCCCAGGCCTGCATGATCCGGTCGACATGGGCTGAAACGAAGTTTTCCTCAAACGGGTAACAGCAAATTGTGCGAACAGGATCCTTGTAGGCTTTCTTCCAGGCGGTCAGCGAAGACCCCGTCGTCGTTGTGGAGAACTGAGGGTAGAGCGGCAGCAAGACGACTTCATCCGCCCCCCAGGCTTTCACATCTTTCGCGGCCTGTTCAGTGAAGGGGTGCCAGTAGCGCATTGCGATGAAGCAGCGCACGTCATCTTCCGGCAGGCGCTTTGACAGCTCTGCCTGCAGGGCTTCGGCCTGTTTTTGCGTTTCCGGCAGCAGCGGAGACCCCCCGCCTGCATCCATCATCGCGTAATTCTTGATGACGCTCGGCGCCCTGGTCCTTGAGATCAGCCGCGCCAGAAACCAGCGGATCGGCAGCGGCGCCGTGATAATGGCCGGATCGCGAAACAGGTTCTTCAGGAAAGGGCGGACGGACTCCGCCTTATCCGGTCCTCCCAGATTGAACAGTACAACGGCAACCTTCCGGCCCATACTCAACCTTCCCGCAGAATCTTCAGAACGCGCTCGACGTTTACGATCGGCGTTTCCGGACGGACGCCGTGTCCGAGATTAAAGATATGGGGACGGCCGGAATAAGCAGCCATCAATTCCCGCACACGCGCTTCCATGCGCGGCCCGCCTTCGATCAGCAGGAGCGGGTCAAGATGACCCTGGACCGGCATGTCAGGCGGGAGAACCGAATTCACAAAGGATGGAACCGCTGCCGTATCGAGCCCGACCGCGGTCACACCGGTTTCCTTTGCATAAGGTTCCAGCATGACACCGGCACCCCGCGGGAATCCGATCACGGGAACAGTCACACCCCGCGCGCGAAGACCGGTAACCAGCTTCTTCGTCGGCGCAATGATGACTTCCCGGAAAATATTGTCTGGCAGGCCTTCTGCCCAGCTGTCGAACAGCATCAGCGCTTCAGCACCTGCCTCAACCTGACGGGCAAGATATTCCACTGTTGCCTCGGCAACCTTGTCCATCACTGCCGCAAGTTCTTGCGGCCGGCCATGAGCCCAGCGCCAGGCATCGGACTTGTCCGTCTTTCCGCGACCCTCAATGGCATACAGGCTGACCGTCCAGGGCGAGCCTGCAAACCCGATCAGCGTTGTTTGTGCCGGCAGGCCGTCGCGCACCCGAGAGACGGTCTCATAAACGGGCGATAGCCTGTCAGCTGCTTTGACAGCCGGCACGCGGTCCAGATCGGCCGGTCCGGTAACCTGTTCCACCAGCGGGCCGACACCTTTTTCGAATTTGACGTCCAGACCCATCGCATCGAGCACCAACAGGATGTCTGCGAAGAGGATGGCCCCATCCATGCCGTAGCGCCGGATAGGCTGCAGCGTTGCTTCCGCTGCCATGGAAGGTGTGTAGCAGAAATCGAGAAAGTTCTTCGCACGGGACCGGAGTTCAAGATATTCGGGCAGGTGGCGCCCAGCCTGGCGCATCATCCATACCGGAGGCCTTTCGAAACGCTCTCCCCCGAGAACCTTAAGCAGCTTTTTCGATTCGTCGGTGCCCATGGCTTTTTTCCCAAAATCTAAAACAAGCCCGTCAGGGCGCTTATGACTATTAGACGGTGAGTCCGTGGGAAAAAGGGTGATGTGCGGATTTGTCCAGAGAATTCCACACAGGAGTCACAGGTTGGCGGACAGGGTTAAGCGGGTCTTAACGCCCGGGATTCAATAGTTAACCAAACGTAAATGGCCCCACTGGAGTCACAGGATGGAACGGAAGGTGATTCCTCGGAGTCGGATTCCTCTGCCTGTGGGATTTTTGTGATTCCATCGGGACAAAATGCGCTATCCACAGGCGAGTCACAGGTCTTGTGAAATCGCCGAACCTCAGCAACACAGTGAGACCATGACTCGGTCTCTTCGCCCCAGCATATATTTCAACGTTCACCTCGTGTCGGATTCGACCGGGGAAACGCTGAACGCCATCCAGCGGGCGGCCTGCGCCCAGTTCGAAAATGTGCAGGCGCTTGAGCACAATTATTATCTTGTCCGCTCCGAACGCCAGCTCGAACGGGTCATGCGGGAGATCGAGGCAGCACCCGGTGTGGTCTGGTACACGATTTCCGACGAAGCCCTACGCGGACGGCTGGAGTCCTTCTGCCGCGAGAAAGGCATTCCGACGCTGCCGGTGCTGGATGCATCCATCGCCATGCTCAGCCGGCACCTTGGCATTTCTGCCAACCAGAAAGTGGCGGGGCAACATGCCCTGGATGACGACTATTTCGAACGCATGGAAGCGATCAATTTCACACTCGCTCACGATGACGGGCAGAATGTGGAGAGCCTGACCGGCGCGGATGTTATCCTGCTGGGCGTCAGCCGGACGTCCAAGACGCCGACCTGTGTGTATCTTGCCAACCGGAAAGTGCGTGCGGGAAACATTCCGCTCGTACCGGGCGTCCCGTTGCCGCCGCATATCGAGAAAATGGGCGACAAGGGTCCGATGATTGTCGGGCTCAAGATCAGTGCCGAACGGCTTGTGCAGATTCGCCGCGCGCGCCTGATTTCCCTGAATCAGGACGAACACACGATCTATGCCGACGAGGATGCCGTGCGCGATGAAGTTACCCAGGCCAACCGCCTGTTCCAGCGTAACAAATGGCGCACCATCGATGTGTCCCGCCGCTCCGTCGAAGAAACGGCCGCAGCCATTCTGAACCTGTTGAACGAACGCCGGGGCCATCCATGAGTCTTGAAGTGATCCTGGCCTCAGGCAGCGAAAGCCGCCGGCGCCTGCTGACATCTGCCGGGGTGGAAGCGGAAGCTGTGCGCCCGAATGTCGATGAGGATGCGATGAAAGCCGGTCTGCGCGCTGAGGGCCTGCCGGTGCGGGATCAGGCCATGCGCCTGGCGGAGCTGAAGGCGGTCAAGATTTCCCAGCGCCAGCAGGGTCTGGTGATTGGCGGAGACCAGATGCTGGCCCTCGGAGATGAGGCATTCGACAAGCCGAAGGATCTCGACGGAGCGCGGGACCATCTGCGAAAATTGTCCGGCAAGGCCCACACACTGGAAACGGCAATTGTCGTCTGTGAAAACGGCCAGCCCGTCTGGCGGCACCTTGCCCGCCCACGCCTCACCATGCGTCCGCTCAGCGAAGACTTTATCGAGCAGTATGTTGAGCAGGTCGGGGATCCGCTACTGTCCACAGTTGGTGCCTACCAGCTTGAAGGTCTCGGCGCGCAGCTCTTCAACAAGATCGAGGGAGATTACTTCTCGATCCTTGGCCTACCTTTGTTGCCGTTGCTGGACTATCTTCGCATCCGGGGAGTGCTGCCATCATGACATGGCTGCTCGGCGTCATCGGAGATCCGGTATCGCACTCGCTGTCTCCCGTGATTCACAAGATGTGGATCCGCGAGCACGGCTTCGATGCAACCTACGAAGCTCTGCGTGTCGAGCGAGGCGATCTCGAGAGCGCGCTTGAAACATTGTCAGAGCGCAACGCGCTCGGTTTCAACATCACTCTTCCGCACAAGGAAGAGGCTCTTTCCCTTGCTGATGAGACCAGCGACATCGCCCGGCGGATCGGAGCCGCAAATACGCTTGTCCGGCGGGAGCAGGGGGGCTGGCGCGCCGAGAACACAGACGCACCGGGCTTTGTCCGCAGCTTGCTGGATGCAGGGATTGAAGTTGCCGGAAGCCGCGTCACCTTGCTGGGTGCCGGCGGGTCTGCCCGCGCCGTGGCCGTCAGCCTGATGGATCTCCGCGCGGAGATCACGATTGCCAACCGCACCAGGGAACGCGCCGAAACCCTCGTCACTGAAACCGGGATCACTGCCGGGATCTGTTCACTGGAAGAGGGCATTTCCGAAGCTGCGACGGCGGATGTGGTGATCAACACGCTCAGCCTGGGTCATTCCGGCGAGACTCTGAAGCTGCCTGAGGCAACCGGGCAGTACTTCTATGATATTTCCTATGGCAAGCCTGCTGCGGCGATCCGAGAGGAGGCGCTGAAAAAGAACTGGCAGCCTATGGATGGGCTCGGCATGCTGGTTGCGCAGGCGGCCTACAGTTTCGAGCATTGGTTCGGCGTCCTGCCGGACACGAAAGAAGCGCTCGCTCATTGCCGCAAACTCGTGGAGGCCACGACGTGATCATCCTTGGCCTGACCGGTTCGATCGGCATGGGAAAATCCGCAACCGCGACCCTGTTCCGGGATGAAGGCGTACCCGTGTATGACGCCGATGCAGCGGTGCATCAGCTGTACGAGAAGGGCGGCGCGGCGGTTGATCCCGTCGAAGCCGCTTTTCCGGGCGTTAAAGTCGATGGCGCGATCGACCGTACACGCCTTCGCGAACGTGTGCTGAACGATGCGACCGCCATGAAACAGCTGGAAGGCATCGTCCATCCGCTGGCTGGCGCGGCGCAGCAGGACTTCCGGGAAACGGCGCGGAAATCCGGAGCGACGTTTGCGGTGCTGGACATTCCGCTGCTGTATGAGACCGGCGGGTCCGGCTATTGCGATTATGTCCTGGTTGTCAGCGCGCCGCCCGAAGTACAGCGCCAGCGTGTGCTGTCCCGGCCGGGTGTCACAGAGGAAACTTTCGAAGCGATCCTCGCGCGTCAGGTGCCGGATGCGGAAAAGCGCGCAAAAGCCGACTTTATCCTGTCGACAGCACATGGGTTTGAGTTTGCACGCGACCATGTTCGCGCCATAGTGGCCCTGATGAATCGCAAGGCCGCAGGGGATAATGCATGAGCCAGATCCGCGAGATTGCTTTCGATACCGAGACCACGGGCCTCAGGCCGGAAGAAGGTGACCGCATCATTGAGCTCGGCGCGGTGGAGATGATCAATCACATCCCGTCTGGCCGCACGTTCCGGACGCTGATCAATCCCGGCCGGGCAGTGTCTGCCGACACGGTTCGCATCACCGGTATCACGGATGACGACCTGAAGGATGCTCCGCCTTTCGAGGCGCCTGAAGTGATTGACGCTTTCCTGGAATTTATCGGGGATGCCACGCTGGTCGCTCACAATGCCGGGTTTGACCGCTCCTTCCTGAACATGGAACTGGACCGGTGCGGACGCAGCCCGATCCCGGATGAGCGCTGGGTGGATACGGCCGCGATGGCGCGCCGCAAGTTTCCGGGGGCGCCGGCCAGTCTCGATGCCTTGTGCAAAAGGTTCGACATTTCGCTTGAGAGCCGGACGTTTCACGGCGCCTTGCTGGATAGCCAGCTTCTGGCGGCGGTCTATCTTGAACTCCTTGGCGGCCGGGCCCGTGCCTTTTCGTTCGAGACGGTTGTGGAAACGGAGATTGTCGAAGAGGTCACGCCCGCGCGGCAGCGGCCGAAGCCGCTGGGTTCCCGTCTGACCGAAGACGAAAAAGCCGCCCACGAAGCTTTCGTGAGCGGCCTTGGCGATGAAGCTGTCTGGAAGCGTTACGCGTCCTGAACGGGCGGTGTCTGGCCGGAGGCTGCAGCGGCTTCCTGCGCACGGCGATATTGCTGCTGGTAAAGTTGCACAAAATCCACCGGATCGATCAGCAGCGGCGGGAAACCGCCTTCACGTGTGATCTCCGCCACGATACGGCGCGCAAACGGGAAGAGCAGGCGCGGGCATTCGATCAGCAGCAGCGGCTCAAGCTGGGCCTGTGGCACGTTCTGCAGCTGGAACAGGCCGGCATAATCCAGTTCGGTGATGAACAGCACGGTTCCATCTGAAACAGCCTTGGCGGACAGTTTCAGGGACACTTCGTAGATCCCGTTGCCATCGGCATGCGGCGTTGCGCCGACATCGATACCAAGATCGATATTCGGCTGGGACTGCACAGGTGTGTGTCCCGGATTCTCGAAGGAAAGGTCCTTCACATACTGGCCGAGGACGCGCAGACCCGCCGGGGTCGCGCCGTTCTGGCCTTCATTTGGTGCCTGCGGAGCACTTGTGTCAGTCATGTCTACCTCCCAACTCTACCCGGCGGGCGCTAGCATGCGGCCCCTTAACGCGCAATGATCACTGGCACTTCCGGCCTGTCGGCCCTATCTTGGGGGCTGAGTGAACTCGAACGCAAGGACACGCCACCACCAATGGACCCCGTGATGCAAGTCATGATCCTGGCAGCTGTTGCGCTGTTTGTCCTGTCGCGCCTGTATTTTGCGCTCGGCAAGGGTGACAACGACAACCCTGTCAGCCGCCCGACTCCAGCGACAGCTGGCGATGATGCGACCAACAAGGCCAAACCGCGCGATGAGACCATGGCCCATGCCGACAAGCCGATCTTTACCGGTCCGGCCGCTGGCGGGCTGGAAGAAATTTACAACGTTGATCGCAGCTTCAGCACACCTGACTTCATGAGAGGCGCCCGCGCAGCCTATGAAATCATCGTTTCGGCTTTCGCTCGTGGGGACCGCGACAAGCTCCGCCCCATGCTGGACGACGATGTCTATGAGGCCTGGGACGCCGCCATCGCTGCGCGCGAGCCGGACAAGCCTGCCTTTGAACTCCTCAGAATCCGCAAGGCCGAAATCGAAAGTGCCGACCTCGATGGAGACATTGCCCGCGTTGCCGTCCGCTATGAAGCGGAACTGGGTGACGGGGAAATGGTGCGCACGGCGAAGGAAATCTGGACCTTTATGCGCGACGTCCGGGGGGATGATCCGAACTGGATTCTGGACGACGTCGAAGTCGCCAATTAGGGCCTGCACGCAAAACATTTTCGGGTGACACTTCCGCAGGAAGCACGCCATAAAGCGTGCATGTGGTCGCGCTTTCGTTCGTTTGTCCTTCTGCTTCTGCTGGCCGCCTGCCAGTCCCAGCCTGCACCCATAAAGGTCATTCAGCCCGCCGGGCCCGAAGTTCCACAACCTGCCACGCCTGCGCCGCCTCCCAGACTGCCCAACTGGGAGACACCTGCCGCCTTTTCCGATTTGCCCAACTGGTCTTCGGTTCGGCTTGAGGCTGCGGTCAGCGCGTTCAAACGGTCCTGTGAGAGATTTGCCGGACAGGAAATGACCGCCCCGTTGTCGTCGGCGGCGCCCTGGGCCGGACGTGTCGAGGACTGGGCAGAACCCTGCGGGGCACTCTCGGCCGCGCGCAGCGATGAAGATGCCCGCGCGCTGATGGAGCAGGTGTTCGTGCCGATTGAAGTGATCCCGCCAGATGGCGCGCGGAAATTCACCGGCTATTTCGAACCGACTTACGAAGCTCGCCGTACGCCGACCCCGCCCTTTACCGAGCCGGTCCCGGCCTTGCCGGCTGACCTGATCCCGAACAATGGCAAGCCGCTTCAGCGCCTGCCGAACGGCACAACCCGGCCTTATCCTGCGCGGGCCCAGATCACGACATCGGGCGTCCAGGCGATTGCCTATGCGCATCCGGCGGATGTGTTCTTCCTGCAGATCCAGGGTTCGGGCCGGCTGACCTTTCCGGACGGGACAACAATGCGGGCCGTCTATGCCGCGCATAATGGCCACAAATTCGAATCGACGGCCAATTGGCTGATCCGTACCGGGCGCATTTCCCGCGGCGAAGCCAGCATGCAGGGGATCCGCGCCTGGATGAACCGGGCGGGGCCGGCTGAAACGCGGATGGCGATGAACCAGAATCCGCGCTTTGTGTTCTTCAATGCCGAGGCGGAAGGCGATCCCTCGCTGGGGCCAGTTGGCGCGGAAGGCGTCCCGTTGACGCCGCTCGGCTCCATGGCGGTCGACACCAGTCTTCATCCTCTTGGCGTGCCCATGTTCGTTCAGACAAAAGCGCCGGGACTGGGCGGCGACTGGTCCGGATTGCTGGTCGCTCAAGACACCGGCGGGGCCATAAAAGGCGCGGTGCGCGGCGACATCTTTTTCGGCACAGGGCCGCAGGCGGGCGAGCGGGCCGGAACGATGAACGCGCCGGGCCGGCTATGGGTTCTGCTTCCGCGTACGGTGGCAGCGCGGATGCGCAGCCAGGGCTATGCCGGTCTCGACATGGCGCCCCCTGCACCGTAAGGGCCGGTCATGAGCCACCGCCGTCTTACCCCTGACGAAGCCCGTGCCTGGGCCCGTGTTGCGCGGACGGTGAAGCCCATCGGTCCGAAGACGGAAGACATTGAAACCTTTATCGACGCGCTGGAGCATGGCGAGCCGGTCCTGCGTCATGGCAAGGCGAAACCCGCCGCTGCGCCGCCACAGCCGCCTGTTCCCAAGCCCCCGAAAACGCCGGCACCGCCACAGAACCGGGCGAACGAGAAACGCGTTCGCCGGGGCAAGCTGGAACTGGCCGGCCGCTTCGACCTGCACGGCCACACGCAGCTCAGCGCGGAGGCGGCGTTGCCGGATTTCCTCCGGCGCAAGCAGGCAGAAGGCGCGCGGTGTGTCTTGATCATCACCGGCAAGGGGAAGGGCGGGGAAGGCGTGCTGCGCCGCAATTTCCTGCGCTGGCTGGAGATGCCGGCGGCGCGCGCGCTCATCTCCGGTTATTCCGAGGCCCACCCACGACATGGCGGGTCCGGTGCCTGGTATGTCTTCCTGCGGCAGGCCTAAGTGCGACCACGCGATGACGAAGCCGGACCATACCGGACTTGGTCATGACTATGCCGGATCAGCCCGGACTATGTCGGATCATGCCGGACAAGAAAAAGCCGGCACCCGAAGAGCGCCGGCTTTTTTTGAACAGGTGTGTCCGGATCAGCTGAAGTCGCGGAATACGTCGTCTGCGGAGACGTCCTTCTTCGCGGCGTCTTCTTCGGACGTGTCATAGGCGTCCGGATCGTCCTGCGCCGGAGCCAGGCCCGGGCCTTCGGAGCGGAGCGCTTTTTCAGCTTCCATCTTGCGGCGCTTCTCGGCCGATTTTGCGATCACTTCGTCGAGCTCGATTTGGGTGCAGAGGCCGAGCGTCACCGGGTCGACCGGACGGATGTTCGGCGAGTTCCAGTGGCTCTTGTCGCGGACATTATTGATCGTCGACTTGGTGGTGCCGATCAGTTTGGAGATCTGTGCGTCGGAGACTTCCGGGTGGTTGCGGATGAACCAGGCGACAGCATCCGGCTTGTCCTGGCGGCGGATGACCGGTGTGTAGCGGCTGCCCTTGCGCTTCGGTTGCGGGATGTGGGCGATCTTCGATTCGGCGACTTTCAGCCGGTAGTCTTCATCGGCTTCGCCGCGCTGGATTTCCTCGCGCGAAAGGATGCCGCCGGCAATCGGGTCGACGCCGCGCATGTTCTCGGCGACGTCGCCATCGGCGATGCCTTTGACTTCGAGGTGATGCAGGCCGCAGAACGCTGCGATCTGGGCAAAGGTGAGGCTGGTATTGTCGAGCAGCCAGACGGCTGTGGCCTTCGGCATGAGGACTTCGGACATGAGGCTCTCCCTGTTGTTTTTACGCCGCCTGAAATGCAGCCGCCCGGCACGTCGTGCCGGGCGGTTGGGGTCAGGCGCGTGCTGAACCTTGCCTGTTCCTATAGTACAGCTGCCCTCTATTGGAAAGTCACCAGCCACAGGGGCCTGTAAATTGGGCCTTTTTTACCAGGACAGCAGGATTTTCCCGGAATGCGTGCCGGACGCCATCAGCTGATGCGCGTGCTCTGCTTCTGCTGCCGGGTAGACTTTCTGCAGCACCGGAATGATTGCGCCGCTGGCGACGTGCGGCCAGAAATCGGCCTCGACCGCATCGCGGATGCGCTTTTTCTCCGGCAGGGGACGGGCGCGCAGTGTGGTGGCGGCGAGGGTCAGGCGTTTCATCAGGACCGGCGCGAAATTGACGTTCGCCTGGAAGCCATTCTGGTAGGCGATATTGATGATCCGCCCGTCCGGGTTGGCGGCCGAAATGTTCTTCTGGATGTAATCGCCGCCGACCATGTCGAGCGTGACGTCGGATCCGCCCTCGGCCTTCACGATCTCAACGAAGTCTTCGGTCTTGTAATTGATCGCACGCGTGGCGCCGAGGCTGGTGGCGAGCTGGCATTTCTGATCCGTGCCGGCGGTTGCGAAAATCTTCGAGGCGCCCGCGGCCTTTGCCATCTGGATCGCCATCACGCCGATGCCGGATGTGCCGCCATGGCAGAGGAAGTTCTCTCCGGCTTTGAGGCCCACCCGGTCGAACACGTTGGCCCAGACCGTCATCATGGCTTCCGGAAGGCAGGCGGCCTGGTCGAGGCTCATTCCCTCTGGCACCGGGAAGAGCGACCCTTCATCGACCGCCACATATTCGGCATAGCCGCCGCCCGCGAGCAGCCCGCAAACCTTGTCGCCAACCTTCCAGCGCGTCACATCGCTGCCGACGACTTCGACCGTGCCGGAGACTTCCAGTCCCAGGATGGTGGAGGCACCGGGCGGCGGGGGATAGGCGCCTGCGCGCTGGACGAGATCTGCCCGGTTCAGGCCGGAAAAGGCCGTCCGAACCAGAACCTCGTTCGCGCCCGGTTCCGGCTTTGGCAGGTCCGCCAGGTAAAGCGGCCCGTCCTTCTCGATTTCGACGGCTTTCATCGTCTCGCCCATGTGCATGACTCCCGTGTTGAGGAGTCGCATGTAAGGCCTGTTTCTGCTTTGATGAACCCCAAGAGACTGATCGGGAGGCGATGATGGCAATTTCGGATGAAGAGCCGATCCTCGTAAACACACCGCAGACGCTGGAGCAGATGTCGGTGGAAGAGCTGGAAGCGCGCATTGCGCAGCTGAAAGACGGTATCGCCGCCTGCGAACGGGAAATCGAGAAAAAGCGCGCCCAGAAAGCAGCCGCCGATGCGCTGTTTGGTGGCGGCGGGGATTAAGCGGACATAAACATCGCCATGGTAAAGCAGGTGTTGGTGTCCAGAACGTCAGGGACAGATTTATGGCAGCGGAACAGTCGCAAGGCGAAGGCATGAGCATGTCGGACGGGTTCACCGGCGGCAAGCTGTTCGATACCGTCTTCACGCGCGGCATGGCGCTGGTGGAGGAAACGGCCACCTATCTGGACGGGCCGGGCCGCGAACATGCCAAGACGCTGGATCGCGAACCGGGGCTGACCCATGCCGCCTGGAGCATGGAGCTGACGACGCGCCTGATGCAGGCCGCGAGCTGGCTGGTCATGCAGAAAGCGGTACGCGATGGCGAGATGAAGCGCGACGACGCGGCCGCCAAGAAATACCGCATACGGAGAGAGGATCCGCCGCTCGATGTGAAGGCGCAGGAGGGCAGGGGCCTGCCGGCGCGCTTCCTGGAACTGGTGGACCGGTCAGAAGCGCTGTTCGAACAGATCTGCCGTCTCGACGAGGCCCTGTATGGCGCGCGGGCCAAGGCATCGGGTGAAAACCCTGTCTCCGAACAGATCGCACAGCTCCAGAAGGCCGCGGAAACCGGCGCCTTCGATCCGCTCATGGTGTGGAACCGGGGGCGCTAGGCGCCGATTATCAAGCGTCTGGCTGCTGCGTCGGTGCGACAAGCAGGCTGCCGCGCCCGGACGCCTGTGAAGGTTTGAGCCTGAAAATCCGGGGACGGACATAAAGCGCCCGTAGCGGGGTTTCCATTGCAAGCCGGTGCATGCCAAGCGCGATCATCAGCGTGGCGGCGGCAATTGCCAGGCTAGCCGCGCCGGTGTCTGCGAAAATCCCGCTCATCTTCACCAGCATCAGCAGGAGCTGGAGCGGGATGAAGAAGCCGAGATAGATCGCGAAAGACTGGCGTCCGGCGTCACCGATGAAATGGGCTGCCGGGATACGGGCAAGCAGCACGCCAGCGCTGATCAGCGCGAACGTCCCGGCAAAGCCGAGGATCAGCGAGACGATCGGCAGGTCCGCGATCCCCATGGCGACGAAGGCGGTGTGCACACCGGCCCAGACAGTCAGGGTCCAGCCAAGGTCACGCAGGCGGTTCTCCGCTTTGTTCGCGAAACCGAACGCAAGGGACGCGCCCACATAGCCGGCATAGAAGAACACGAAATTCGCCGCGAAATGGTCGACGACAGACCATCCGGACTGGAACAGGCCCGCTGCGGCGAGGATCTGCAGCACGGCAGCACCGGCCAGAATTCGCGCCGGCTTCTGGCGGCGGATGGCCCGCGTGACGAGATAGAAGAGGAAGAGCTGCTGGATGAACCAGAGCGGACTTTGCGGCGAGACCAGGCCGCTGAGATACAGCTGGGCGAGGCCGGGCAGGCCCTGCGAGAACATACCAGCGTTCAGGATGACGGTTTCGATGGCCAACCAGAGCGCAAAGAAATAGGCGAAGCGGAGGATCTTGCGGTCAAAATAGACCGGGGCTGAGCCAAAGAGCCCGCGATGCAGGAACAGGCCGGAAATCAGGAAAAAGGCCGGAACCACGAACGGACGGGCCCAGTCTGCGAGGCCCAGCATCCAGTTCACGCCGCCTTCCGGCGCGCCATAGCCGATGGCGGCGGCAGACATCACCACAAGAATGATGCCGATACCTTTGGCGTAATCGATCCAGGCGATGCGTCCGGCGGACATGCGGTTTTCCTCCCAGTTTGGGAGGTTCCGCTGCAAGATTCGTGCAGAACGCGGTCCGTGTGCCGGGCTGGGGGAAGTTTCCCGGTGTCAGATGGTGGAATAGACTCGCAGGGCGTAGCGCGCCTGCTGCATGCTGTAGCCTTCCTTCACCGGCCCGCGGATCACACAGATCCGGTGCCAGAGCGGCCCGAGCAGCTGTTCGATCACTTCATCCAGGTCGAAATCGCGGCGGATTACGCGTTTCGCCGCCAGTTCGGCGAGCACCATACGCATGGGCTGGCGGATGTCGCGGTTCATCCAGGCACGCCAGGCTTCGCCAGCATGCTGGTCGTCGGCCGCGGCCATCAGCGCGCCGCGCAGCACGGCGTGGCCATTCCCGGTGCGGGCAGCGGCTTCCAGCGGGACGATCAGCGTCGCGATGCGTTCCTGCGGGTCGCGCCCGCCGTCCGGACTGTCTGGCACCAGGGCCAGGGCGGCATCGACACACATGGCACCGATCGAGGGCCACCAGCGATAGATGGTCTGTTTCGAGGCGCTGGCGCGCTTTGCAACCGAGTCGACGCTGAACGTCCGCCAGCCCGCCTCGGCAAGCTCGGCCCGTGTCGCTTCAAGGATGGCAGAACGGGACTCCTCGCTGCGCGAAGGGCCTTTGCGGGAAGTTTTCTTCTCGCTGGCATCTGTCGACATATGTCTGGTCTCCCTGGCCGGTTCTGCGGGGGCCTCTTTCGGAACCCTAGGACAAACCGGTAAACAATGTCCGATTCAGATTGGCGACTTCTGCACTATGCAATAGAGAAGCGTCGGCAGAAACAGGCCGGAAAACAGGCCGAGCAGCAGGATTGGAACCATGAAGACGATCGAGGAACTGATTGAAGGCTACCGGCGCTTCCGCGGCGGTGTTTATTCCAAACAGGCAGCGCTCTATCGCGAGCTTGGCGAGGGCCAGAGCCCGGCCATCATGCTGATCGCCTGCGCCGACAGCCGCGCCGAGCCCTCCGACATTTTCGCGGCGGCACCCGGCCAGCTGTTTGTGGTGCGCAATGTGGCCAACCTCGTTCCGCCTTACATGCCAGATGGAAAGCTGCACGGGGTCAGTTCTGCGCTGGAGTACGCGGTGAATGTGCTGAAGGTGCAGCACATCGTGGTGATGGGGCATGGTGGATGCGGAGGTGTTCAGGCCTCTCTGGCGGGCGACGACAATCCGTTGATCGGGGAATTTGTGACCCCCTGGGTTTCGCTTCTTGATGAAGCCCGCGACCGGGTCCTGGAATCCGGCTCGATCAATCCGCAATTCTCGCTGGAACTGGAAGGCATCGAAACCTCCCTGAAGAACCTGCTGAGCTTCCCCTTCGTTCAGAAGGCCGTAGAGGCTGGCGAGCTTGAGCTGCACGGCGCGTGGTTCGCCATCAAGCATGGCGAATTGCACTGGCGGAACGCGAAAACCGGCCGGTTTGAGGTGGTCGACCGCTAAGTGTGCGGTGTGAAGGTCGAAATCGACGCAAACAGGGCGGATGCCAACATGGCGAGGGCTGCCCCGCGATTGAACCACCGGGTAAAGGCGTGCGACTCGAAATGGTGGTTCATGCCGTCGGCCAGCCAGGCATAGAGCGTCAGGCCCGTCATTTCACAAATGGTGATCGTGACCATCATGATCAGCGCCTGCGGCACGACCGGATGCGTCATGTCGAAATAGGACGGCAGCAGAAGACCGAAGAAGACGAGTGCGTTCGGGTTCAGCAATTGCAGGCCGACGCCGCGGGCAAACAGCTTGCCGCGCGGCGGGGCGTCCTTCGCGCTGGCATGGGGGCTGGACGGGTCTGACATTGCCAGCGACCAGGCCAGCCAGGCGATGAAACAGATCCCGGCAATCTTCAGTCCGTTCAGCAGGATCGGGAATTGCGCAGCAAAAGCGGCGATGCCGCCCGCCGCCAGCGAGATCCAAAGCAGATTGGCCGCTGCCACACCCAATGCCGGCAAGAGCGCCGTTGGCGCCCGGTAGCGCAGCGACGTGCTCATCACCAGCATGACAGCCGGCCCGGGAGTCAGGCCGCCCGCGATGAACAGGGCAACCAGGGCAATCCAGACCGAAAGGTCCATTCAGGCCCCCGTCAGGTGTTGGAGGATCAGCTTTCGACGCCGCGTTTGACGGCAGCATCGATCAGCTCGCGCGCCTTCTCGATGCCGTACCAGCCCTCGATCCGGGTCCATTTGCCCTGTTCGAGATCTTTGTAGTGCGTGAAGAAGTGGGCGATCTTGTCACAAAGCGTCTGTGGCAGGTCGTGATAGGTCGCGATCTTGTCGTAATAAGCCGTCAGCTTCGGGTGCGGCACGGCGAGGATTTTTTCGTCCTGGCCCTTGTCGTCCGTCATCATCAGGACGCCGACCGGGCGGGCGCGCACGACCGAACCCGGCACCAGCGGGCGGTTGCCAACGACCATCACGTCGATCGGGTCGCCATCCAGGCTCATCGTGTGGGGCACGAAGCCGTAATTACACGGGTAGCGCATCTCGGTGTAGAGATAGCGGTCGACGAACATCGCGCCGGAATCCTTGTCGATCTCGTATTTGATCGGGTCGCCGCCGAGGGGCACTTCGATCAGAACGTTGAGGTCATCCGGCGGGTTCTGGCCCGCGCTGATCTTTGAAAGGTCCATTGTCTGCGCTCGTCTAGGGAGGAAGTGAGAGTTCGCGTGGCGATGGCCTTTTGAGGCCTTAACGTCAAGAGTGGCGTTGCCGCAGACGACTAATGTCTTAGGCCTCTGCCTTTACTTCTGCCGCTTCGAAGATCCGCATGGGCGTTCCGCCAGCAGAGAGGCGCCGGGCCACTTTGACGAATTCCCGGCTCTCTTTAAGCGCGAAATGGGCGTTCAGGGCGGCCATGTCCCGCCAGTACTCCACGAAGACCAGAAGGGCCGGATCGTCGCAATCTCTGTGCACATTATGGGCGATGCAGCCCTCTTCAGCACGGGAGCGGGCGCTATGTTCCCGGCAGAGGGCGACCAGTTCTGCCTCGGTGTCCGGTCGGGCGCGGACGCTGCCGGTGACGATGATCATGGGCCGGATCCTTCAGTCGCGCACCAGCGCATAATTGAAACTGATTGAGACGCGCGGATCTTCTGACCGGTTGGGCATGACTTCATGGCGCAGCCAGGATTCCCAGAACAGGGCGTGGCCCTCTTTCGGTTCGAGATAGACGAAGCGGCGGGCGGATTCCGGCGCTTCATCTGTCGGCTGGGGCGCACCCATCATGAAGGTGAGGCGCGGGTCTTCCATTTTCAGCGTGCCTGCGCCGTCGGGCACAGCGACATAATAGGTGCCGGAAATCACGCTGCCCGGATGGATGTGTCCGGAATGGCTGCCGCCTTCGCCGAGAATGTTCACCCAGAGCGCATCGAGCTCGAGGTGAAAGCCGCCCATGTCCCAGTGGAGTTCCTTTGCGAACTCGGCGGCTTGTTGGTCGAGCAGTTCTTTCAGCGCGGCAAACTCCGGAAACCGCTCCGGCAAATCGTCGAGCGAAGCGTAAGAGGTGTAACCGTCATAGCCCTCGGCGTCGCACCAGTCATTGCCGGCGGTGTCTTCATCTTCCAGCAGCCAGCAAACAGCTTCGAGCTCGGACCGAAGGGTATCGGTGCCAAGCGCGGCTTCCTTCACGAGGGTCGGGAACAGGGATTTCAATGCCATTGGATACGCCAAAGAATGGCCCCGCCGGACAGGCCGGCGGGGCAGGGGGTTGTCCGGGGACGGCTTATTCCGCCGGCTTGATGAATTTCAGCGTCATCCGGTCGCTTTCGCCGATGGCTTTATAGGCCTCCGGATCCCAGCCTTCCGGCGCTTCTTCGCCTTCCTTCGGCTGGTTGCTGACAGGCGGCAGCGTCCAGACACCGAAGGGATGGTCTGCGGTATCGGCCGGATTGGCGTTGATCTCGGATGAGCCTGCGAATTCAAAGCCTGCATTTGCGGCGAGTGTTTTCACATAGTCCTCATGGACATAGCCGCTGGCCGCTTCCGGATCCTGCATAGCGGTAGAGGGCAGGCGGTGTTCGACCACGCCCAGCACACCGCCCGGTTTCAGGGCGGCATAAGCTTCATCGAAGAATTTCTGTTCATACCCGCCGGCCATCCAGTTATGGATGTTGCGGAAAGTCAGCACGGCGTCTGCCGTACCGGGCTCTGTCAGCGGACCGCTGTTCGCGGAGAAGCCGGAATAGTCGATCGTGCCGAAAGCTGGATCGGTATAGTTCGATTTGAACTTCGCATTGTTCGTCTCGATCCGTTCGACGCGTTCGGCATCGTCGATGCCTTGCGGCGAGAACAGGACAGCGACCAGTTTGCCGCCGCCGGAGGCGAGCCATGGTGCGAGGATGTTGGTGTACCAACCGCCGCCCGGCCAGATCTCCACCACAGTGTCATCGGGTTCGATGCCCAGGAATTCCAGCGTTTCCTTCGGATGGCGCCACTCGTCGCGGGCTTTTTCCTCTGGCGAACGCAGGTCGCTGGCAATCGCCGCGTCCAGAAGGCTTTCCGCTGCTGGCGCCTCAGCTGCGGCGGTTTCCGTGTCGAGTTCGGCAACGGCTTCGGGGCTGTCGGCCGGGGCCGGTGAGCAGGCTGCCATGACAGCCAGGGCAAGAAGGGAAGCAGATACGGCGGTTTTCATCATTGTTTCTCCGTCGATGGGACCTCTTGAACAGCTCTTTTAGGCACCCACATGTACCGTGTCACGGTGCTGCCACGCGGGCTGTGACCGGATTTCGTGCCGGTGCCATCGATCGGGCCGGGTGTTTGCGACGTCCGAACCCCAAAGGAGCCCCCCGTTCAGGGAGTTCCCAGTTGCTTTGAAACAGAGGACTGACTGACATGTCGAACATTGATCTGACCCCCCTTTACCGCACCATGGTTGGCTTTGACCGTATGGCCAACATGATCGATCAGGCCGCGCGCCTGGACGGCTCACAGGGCTATCCGCCTTATAATATCGAGCGAGTCGACGAAAACGCCTTCGCCATCGAGATCGCCGTCGCCGGCTTCACGCAGGACGATCTGGAAATCGAAACGAAGGAAGGCCTGCTGACCGTGGCAGGCAAGAAAACCGATACCGAAGACGCCGGCGGCAGGGATTACCTGCATCGCGGCATTGCCCAGCGCAGCTTCATCCGCCGTTACCAGCTGGCCGATCACATTCTCGTGACCGGCGCCCAGCTCGACCATGGCGTGCTGCGGATCGACCTCGTCCGTGAACTTCCGGAAGAGAAAAAGCCGCGCAAGATCGAGATCGGTGCCTCCGAATCGCAGGAACCGAAACTGATCGGCAAGAAAAAAGCTGACGCCGCATAAGCGGCAGGTTCCGAACAGGACAAAAGGCGGCGCGTTCCGGATGGGGACGCGCCGTTTTTCTTTTCAGGACTGCGGATCAGGCGTCCGAAGCGGCCGGTTGCCCTTTGTGCCGGAAGGCTTTCAGGCAGTTTGCGTCGCCCAGAAAGGTCTCCAGGGCGCCCGACTCCTTCAGTGTGCGGCTGACAGACCTGTCCACTGCGTTGAAGGCTTCGGCAGCGTGCTTCTGCGTCGATTGTTCGAATTGGCCGTTTTCCAGCTCGGCGGAGACTTTATCCGAACCTTTGCGGGCCGCGTCGGCATTCGCCTTGGCCCAGACCAGATAGGTCTTGCCCACTTCGTCAGCGAACAGTGGGGCGAGGGTTGGCTGCAGCGCAGACAAGTCAGCAAACGGACCACCGGCTTTCGGGTCGTCCATGTTCTCACACCAGGCGACAACAAACGGCGCGCGGTCTTTCAGCCATTCCGCCGGGGTCGGATCCAGCAGCATCTGCTGGAGCTGCGCAGCGAGGCTGAAATCGGCGAAGGCCGGGCGGCCGCCGAAGATGAAGAGGTGATCTTTCAGGTGCGTGTTCAGCAATTCTGCAAAACGGCGCCACGATGCGTCGAGCACCGGCCCGTTCTCGGCAGACGCACCAACGAGCGGCAAGCGGTCTGCCATGCGTTCGGCAATCTGCACCGACGGCTTTTTCCATGCGCGCGGGCGCTTGCCGCCGGACAATTGCACCAGTGCGCGCAGGCCGGCCTGGTCGCGGTCGGGCTTGTTGCCCCAGCGTTGCTGGAACATGCATTTGTTCAACCACTCGTCGCCATAGTCTTCAAGGATGAGCGACAGCGCCGCCAGGGCCGGGTCTTCCGGCGTGGCGGACAGCTCCGGATGGGACGATTCCAGCGCGAACAGCATGCGCGTCGATTCCTGACTCACCGGACGATCCGGCGAAACCAGCAGCGGTACGGTCGCATGGCGCGCCAGTGCGCGAAAATCGGTTTCCGTCTCGCGGGACCGCGTGACCCATTCGAATTCAATGCCCTTGTAGCGCAGGAAGGCGCGGACCTTCAGCGAGTAGGGCGAGGTTTCGGCACCGAAGAGGCGATAGGCTGACATGTCTTCTGGCTCCCGGGTCGGTTCGGCCCCTGCTTAGGCATTTCAGTCCTGACTGCCAACCAGTGTTTGCCGCCACGCCTGTAAATGGGTATGCGCGTTGCAGACAATCTGACCTGACATGAAGGAGAGGCCCATGCGCGTGATGCACGTCATGGCCGGTGCCGCAGAGGGCGGCGCGGAAAACATCATGCTGGAATCGGTTCTGGCGCTCGCGGAAGCGGGCCTGACCCAACATGTGGTCACCCGGCCCGACAATCAGTTTCGTGTGCAAAAGTTCCGCGAGGCCGGAATCGGCGTGGATGTGGCGGCATTCAACAATGCCTGGCCGTTCCCGACCCGCCGGGTGCTCGGCGATGCGATCAAGGCGTTCAAGCCGGATGTGATCGAATACTGGATGGGCCGTGCCGGACAGTTCGCGCCGAAGGAATACCGCAACCGGTCGATCGGCTGGTATGGCGGCTATTACAAACTAGCGCGCTTTGTGAACTGCGAATGGCATATCGGTCTGACCATCGACCTTCTGCGCCACATCCGCGAACAGGGCGTCAGCGACGACCGGTCCGGCATCGTCCACACTTATGCGGATTTCGAGGGCGCAGACCCGGTGGACCGGGCGAGCCTCGACACGCCGGAAGATGCGCCGGTTGCCCTGGCGCTCGCGCGCCTGCACGAAAAGAAGGGCCTCGACACGCTGCTCGATGCGACGGCGAAAGTGCCGGGCCTCTATGTCTGGATCGCAGGGGAAGGCCCGCTGGAGGCCGAACTGCGTGCGCATTGCAAACGGCTGAACCTCGATGACCGCGTCCGTTTCCTCGGCTGGCGGAATGACCGCGGCGCACTTCTGGCGGCCTGCGATGTGGTGGCGTTCCCGTCGCGCTATGAGCCGTTCGGCACGGTGACGGTCGATGCCTGGGCGGCCTCGCGCCCGCTGGTCGCGGCAGATGCCGTCGGCCCGGCGGCCTATGTGAAGGATGGCGAGAACGGCGTTCTGATCCCCAAGAACGATGTCGACGCGCTGGCGAATGCGCTCAGCAAGGTGATCTCGGACAAGGATTTCGCCGCGAAGATCGTGGCTGGTGGCCGCGCTTCCTATGAGGCGCAGTTCAACAAGGCGGCCTTCCAGCGGGATTCCAAAGCCTTCTATCAGAAGATCATCGACTATGCGGGGCCGTTCCCGGGCTAGCCGATGCTCGCAAAGAAGGCGCGGTAGAGCCCTTCGGCGGCATGGCGGCCGGGTCCGATATTGACCCGGATGCCCGCGCGGCGCAGGCGCAGGATGCCGCCATTGGCGACGGGGTGCGGGTCCAGCACGGAACAGACGACGCGGGCGACGCCGGCCTCTTCCAGTTTCATCGAACAGGACTTGCCGCCTGCTGAGCGTTCGCGGCACGGCTCCAGCGTGACATAGGCCGTCCCGCCGCGGGCCGCCTCACCGGCCTCTTCCAGCGCGATCTCTTCAGCATGGGGGCGGCCGCCCCGGCCCGTCACGCCTTCACCAACGATATGTCCATGAGAATCCAGGATCACGCAGCCAACGGATGGGTTGGGCCCGGTCAGGCCATGATTGAGACGGGCAAGCGCGAGTGCCCGCCCCATCATGCGCTGGTCGCGCCGTTTGCTCACGGCAGGTCCGGCAGGGCCTGGGCGCGGTCAGCATCGAGATACCGCACGGCGACCGGTTTCAGATCATCGTTGAGATCGATCAGCAGCGGGTTCCCCGTTGGGATCTCCACAGACGTGATCTTGTCGTCCGGCACATTGAAGAGATGCTTCACCAATGCGCGCAGCGAATTGCCATGCGCGGCGATGACGACATCCTTGCCGGACTTCAGAACCGGAGCGATCTCGGCATCCCAGTAGGGCAGCACACGGTCGAGCGTCAGTTTCAGGCTTTCCGTGTCCGGAATGTCGATGCCCTTGTAGCGCGGATCGGTGGAGAGATCCCAGGTCGAGCCCTTTTCCAGCGGCGGCGGCGGCACGTCATAGGAGCGGCGCCAGACATGAACCTGATCGTCGCCATGCTTGGCCGCGGTCTCTGCCTTGTCGAGGCCGGTCAGGCCGCCATAGTGGCGCTCGTTCAGCTGCCAGGCTTTCTCCACCGGCATCCAGGCGCGGTGCATTTCGGTCAGCGCGAGCCACAGCGTGCGGATCGCGCGGGTCTGGTAGCTGGTGAAGGCAGCGCGGAAGTCTGCATCGACGCTTTTCAGCAGCTGGCCGGCCTTTTTGGCTTCGGCCTCGCCTTTTTCGGTCAGGTCGGCATCCCACCAGCCAGTGAAGCGGTTTTCGAGGTTCCAGGCGGATTGTCCGTGGCGGACGAGAGCTAGCTTCGGCATCGCGGTGAGAGGTCCTTTTGTCTTCCTGTATGTCTTTCTGGCGGCCTTTTCGGCTTAAAACGGCGCAGATTCAAGCATCCATGATCCGCATCATCTCGGCCATGGCCAATACGACATGATAGCCGGTCGATGCCGGCATGTTCTGGGACATCGGTTTGCCGGTCGAGTCGTACTGGTCGATCCAGCCGCCTTCCGGTGTCAGATATTCATCCATCAGCACATCGAAGCTGCGGCAGGCCGCGGCGGCAAAGGCGTCCTCATCCGTCACTTCGAACATGGCGAGGTGGGCTTTCAGTGCCTCGGTCTGCGGCCAGGTGCGCCGCGACCCGTTGGCGATGGCGCCTTCGCGGGTGACTTCCTGCAAGGCCCGGCCGTCATCATCGAGGGTCGAACAGGCAAATGCGTAGAGCTTGTCGGCGCGGGGGTGGACCGGCGTGCCGCTGGCCCGGGCATAGGCGTGCAGCAGCCAGACCCATTCGAACTGGTGGCCGGGCTCCACGATGTCAGCGTCGCGGCCGGCCGGCTGGGTCCAGCCAGGCGCAAAATGTTCGCCCAGCAAGTCGCCAGGCCCGGCCGTAAAAAAGCGGTCGAACAGGCTGACGATCTCACCGGCACGGGCGAGGTGATCGCCGTCCGGATCCGCCCGGTGCAGGGCAAGACAGGCTTCCAGCAGGTGCATGTGCGGGTTCTGGTGGCGTGTCTGGTCTGCCGGCAGGGATTCGAAATAGCCGCCATCCGGTGCCCGCAGCTTTGCGTCGACCGCCTTCAGGATTCCGGTTGCCGCCTCTCTGGCATGTTCGGCGCCATCCAGGGCGCTTACCGTCTCGGCCAGCGCGAACAGGACAAAGGCGGTGTCGTAGAGGTCCGCCGAATTGTCGGTGAGCCCGCCGCCAGCGCTGTCCAGGACACGTCCGGCCAGGCCGTCAGACTGAAGGCAGGGACCCATCAGGGCCTCAAGTCCCATCGCGATGTGATCTGCCGCCATGTCCGGCTTCCAGCCCATTTTCAGGGCTTCGGTGAAAACATAGGTCTGCCGCGCCTGAACCCGGACCCGGGTGGTGTCCTGGTCGGCTGTCTGATGGTCGAGGGACAGGATTTCGCGGAACAGGCCATGTTCGCCCACGCCCCGTTCCGACCATAGCGGAAAGCAGGAGTCCATCAGCCAGTTGCGGGCTTCGCGCGCCCGGCGCTTCAAGGCGGACTTTGACATATGGTGCAAACCCCGTAGCAGATGCGTCGGCAAATGCCGCTCGCCAGACCCGACGCGCTCCTGCTAACAGGAGCGGACCCAATTGGCCAGCGGTGTCCACCCACTGGCGCAACCGGAAAAGCTCTGGGAGAGAAAGGCCCCGATGAAGGACAGGATTTTCTTCCCTCTCGCCCTGCTTGTTGCAGCTGGAATGGTCGGGATCGCCCTCATGCCGGGAATTGGCCGGCTGCCGACCGGCGCAGTCACCGGAGATGGCGTCAATTACAGCGAAATCACCGTGTCCGGCGATTATCTCAACAAGATTGTCGCCGGGGGAGACGCGGTCACCCGCCTGATCGACGGTCCGGATGGACGGAAACAGCTCTATATCGAGGTGGACGCCGGTGTGCTGGACGCGGCGCCCGAACTCGGGCCGCATTTCAGGCTGGCTGCGGATATGGAAGTCCAGTTCGCGGGCTACACGGTCCGGTCTACGGTTCGCGCCCGGCCGGCTGACACGTCCGGCGCCCTGCAGATGGAAACAAACTATTCTGCTGGCCGCGCTGGGGATTCCGGCTGGCAGGTCTTCGATCTCGAACGCGGGTTTCAGGATTTCAGCTTCGACTATGACGTGCCGCTGATAGAAGGCGATCAGGGGGTCGATTATTTTGGTATCCGTCCGGTCGTGCCGGAGAAATCCCGCGCCCTGATCGTGGAAGAGGTGAAATTCGAACGCCTCCGCCGCTGGGCCGACGACTAACCACTGCGACCGCGCACCGGCTTGAACCGTTCGGCCCGGTCATTATGACTGGCATTTCACCCGGCAACCTCCCAGCGGATGACTTATGCGTTTCTTTTCCACTCTTATGAGTGCGCTGATGCTTTCAGCGTGCACGGCTACACAGATTCCGGAGACCGAATTGGCAGACACAGACCTTCCCAAGCCCGCTGAAACCCTGCCGGGGGAAGACCCCTATCTCTGGCTGGAAGAGGTTGAAGGCGAGGACGCGCTCGCCTGGGTGCGATCACAGAATGACCGGACGCTGGCCGAACTGCAGGCAGATCCGCGCTATGCCGGGTTCGAGACGGCAGCGCTGGACGCGCTGAACTCGAAAGAACGCATTGCCTATGGCGTCGTTCGTTCGGGCTATGTGTACAATTTCTGGCAGGACGATGCGCATGTCCGTGGCTTGTGGCGCCGGACGCCTGTCGCCGACTACCGCACCGACGCGCCGGACTGGGAAACCGTTGTCGATTTCGACAAGCTGGCCGCCGACGAGGGCAAGAATTGGGTCTACAAGGGGGCCAATTGCTTCGCCCCGAAAGGCAGCGATGACTATAAATGCATGGTCTCTCTGTCCGATGGCGGCAAGGACGCGGTGATCCAGCGCGAGTTTGATCTCGCCACCAAAACATTTGTTGAAGACGGCTTTGTCACGCCGGAAGCCAAGCAGGGCCTCGCCTGGGCCGGGCCGGATACTGTCCTGATCGCAACCGATTGGGGGCAGGGCACGGTCACGGAATCCGGCTATCCCTTCGTCGTGAAGCGCTGGCAGCGCGGCACGCCTCTGGACAGCGCGGAAGAGATCTATCGCGGTGCTGTGACGGATGTCGGCGTCTGGCCGATGACGCTGGAACTGGACGACGGCACCGTTCTTCAGGGCGCGGTCGAAGCGGAGACCTTCTTCACCTCCTCCTATTGGTGGTTCCCGGAAGGGGAGACCGCGCCGGTGAAATGGCCGGTCCCGCCGAAGTCTTCACCGGCCGGCATCTATCAGGGCCAGTTCCTCGTCTCGCTTCAGGAAGACTGGGCGCCGGAAGGCCAGGCCGGCAGTTTCAAATCGGGCGACCTCGTCGCCTTCGACGTAGCGGCGTTCATGGAAAGCCGGACATTGCCGCCGGTCTCGCTGGTCTTCCATCCGAATGATGCCCAGGCGCTCGAAGGTGTCAGCATTTCCAAAGACACGCTCCTGCTCAGCATCAGCGATACGGCGGTCGGCAAGATCTACCGCGCCGGCATGGTGGAGGGGGCCTGGGAAATCGTTCCGGTCGCCCTGCCGGGTGAAGGCCAGGCGAACATCGCCTTTGCCAGCGACCGCGAGCGCGAGATCTTTTTTAATTATGAAGACTTCCTCACCCCGGACTCCCTGCTGGAATATGACGCGGCGACGGACACGGTGACCACGCTGAAAAGCCTGCCGGCGAAGTTCGACACGACCGGACTCAAAGTGGTCCAGAAATTCGCGACGTCGAAAGACGGAACAAAAGTGCCGTACTTCCTGGTCAGCAAGGCTGACATTCCGATGGATGGCACCACGCCAACGCTGCTTTACGGCTATGGCGGGTTCCAGGTGTCCATGAACCCGTCCTACAGCCCGGTCACCGGCCGGCTCTGGCTGGAGCAGGGCGGCGCCTATGTGCTGGCCAATATCCGCGGTGGCGGGGAATTCGGCCCGGCCTGGCACCAGGCGGGCCTGAAGCAGAACCGCCAGCGTATCTATGACGACTTCATTGCTGTGGGCGAAGCGCTGATTGACGATGGCGTGACCAGTCCGGACCATCTCGGCATCATGGGCGGCTCCAATGGCGGCCTGCTGATGGGCGTCATGCTGAACCAGCGTCCGGACCTCTGGAATGCGGTCGTCGTGCAGGTGCCGCTGCTGGACATGCTGCGCTACCATCTCCTGCTGGCAGGGGCGTCCTGGGTCGACGAATACGGCTCTCCGGACGTGCCGGAAGAGCGGGCCTTCCTGGAGAAGATCTCGCCCTACCAGAATTTCGATGCATCAAAGCCCTATCCGGAACCCTTCTTCGTGACGTCCACCAAGGACGACCGGGTCCATCCGGGCCATGCCCGCAAGATGGCGAAGAAGTTCGAAGCGGCCGGCCTGCCATTCCTCTATTACGAGAACATCGATGGCGGACATGCCGCGGCAGCGAACCAGACCGAGCGGGCGAAACGCACGGCGCTGGAATTCACCTATCTCAGCCGGAAGCTGGCCGGGCCTGCCGATACGAACTGAGTCCGGGCGTAAGGCGCGCCTCCATCACATTTCGATGAGGCGCCCGGTTTTTCTATCCCAACGCCTTGCCAAAATTGCGGGGCATGAGACTGTCCGGGCATGAAACTGGAAGATCCGGGTCTTGAGAACGAACTCGTCAGCCTGAAAATGCTGACGGAAGCCGACCGGGACGTTCTGGCAGAAACCAGCGCGGTTGAGGCCATGTGGCAGTGGATGCCGGTGATCGCGACGGGCACGAATTTCCATTCCTATTTCGATCATACACTCGAGCTGAAAAAGTCCGGCGACTACATTCCCTTCACGGTCTGGCGGAAGTCTGACGGCGCCTTCGCCGGTGTGGTCGCCTATGCGGATATTTCCCGCACCCACCGGCGGCTGCGGATTGCTTCGCTCTGGATCGTCGAGGAGATGCGCGGCACGGCGATTGTCCCGGCCGTCCAGCTTGCCACGATCGAGCGGGCGGTCGCCTCGCGGATGCGGCGGATCGAGATCCTGACGCCGGAAAGCAATGAGCGCTCCATCCGGTCGATCGAGCGGTTCGGAGCAAAGCGTGAAGGCACGTTGCGCAGCTATTTCCGCATGGCCAATGGAACCTGGGCCGATATGGCCGTCCTGTCACTGGTCGGGGACGAGGCGCTGGCGTCGATCGCCCTGCTGAAGGACCGCGTGCGGGACTTGCAACAGGCTTAAATGCTTGACGCCACTGGCGTTTGCGTGCTTTAGCCGCGCGAAATCTGCGCAAATCAAGAAGCGCGCCTTGACCGATCCCGTGAGGACAGCGAGGCCCCCCGCCCGGCGAAGTCTCGCTCAGCGGGGCTCTTGGTCTTTGCGTTGAACCCAATCAGCGCCCATGTCAGGACGGTTCTGACAGACGGCATAAGGAGTAACGCGATGTTTGACGCCCTCAGCGAACGGCTCGGCGGCATTTTCGACAATCTGACGGGGCGCGGCGCGCTTTCCGAGAAGGATGTGTCCGAAGCGCTGCGCGAAATCCGTGTTGCGCTGCTGGAAGCAGACGTTGCGCTGCCCGTGGTCAAGGACTTCATCGCCAAGGTGAAGACCCGCGCCGTGGGCGAGGAAGTCATCCGCTCCGTGAAGCCCGGCCAGCAGGTCATCAAGATCGTCTATGACGGCCTGGTCGATATGCTGGGCGGCGAAGACGCTGACACCAGCCTGCGCGTCGACAGCCCGCCGGCCGTCGTCATGATGGCAGGTCTTCAGGGCTCCGGTAAAACGACCACGACGGGCAAGCTGGCCAAGCGCCTGTCGGAGAAGGGTCGCAAGAAAGTTCTCCTCGCCTCGCTCGACGTGCGCCGCCCGGCGGCCATGGAACAGCTGGCGATCCTGGCAGACCAGTGCGGCGACAATGTCAGCGCGCTGCCGATCGTACAGGGCCAGCTGCCGGCGGACATCGCCCGGCGCGCCATGAACGCCGCGAAGATCGGCGGCTATGACGTCCTCTTCCTCGATACCGCCGGCCGGACCAGCATCGACGAACAGATGATGACCGAAGCGGCCGAGATCGCAGAGATCGCCCAGCCGCAGGAAACACTGCTCGTCGCCGACGCGCTGACCGGTCAGGATGCGGTCGAAACCGCGAAACGGTTCCATGAGCGCCTGCCGCTGACCGGCCTAGTCCTGACCCGGATGGACGGTGACGGCCGCGGCGGTGCGGCTCTCTCCATGCGCGCGGTCACCGGCCTGCCGATCAAATTCCTCGGCGTTGGTGAAAAGCTGGACGGGCTCGATGCCTTCGATGCCAAACGCGTCGCGGGCCGCATCCTCGGGCAGGGGGACATTGTCTCGCTGGTCGAAAAGGCCGCCGAGCAGATGGACGCCGAAAAGGCCGAGCGGATGGCCGAGAAGATGCGCAAGGGCATCTTCGACCTCAACGATCTCGCCGACCAGCTGCGCCAGATGCAGCAGATGGGCGGTCTTGGCGGCCTGATGGGCATGCTGCCCGGCGCCCGCAAGGCCAAGCAGGCCATGGAAGCGGCGAACCTCGATGATAATGTCCTGAAACGTCAGGAGGCGATCATTTCCTCCATGACGAAGGCGGAGCGCGCCAAGCCTGCGCTGCTCAACGCTTCGCGCCGCAAGCGGATCGCTGCCGGGTCCGGCACCACGGTGCAGGATGTGAACAAGCTGCTGAAAATGCACCAGCAGATGGCCGGCATGATGAAGAAAATGCGCACCAAGGGCGGCATGAAAAACATGCTGGGCATGGCGCAGCAGGCCGGTATCTCGCAGGCCGATCTCGCTAAGATGGGCGGGCAGCAATTGCCGGGCCTTGGCGGCGGATCGCTGCCGCCGGGCATGGGCGACCTGTTGGGGGGTAAAAAGAAATGACCGACATCGACACGACGCTGGCCAAGTTCCAGCTGAACCAGTTCCGCGACAGCATCGATAATCTGGACGCAATTCTCGTCCACACGCTGGCAGAACGCTTCAAGCTGACCCAGCAGGTCGGCAAGCTGAAAGCCCAGCACAATCTTCCGCCCGCAGACAAAACCCGCGAGGCAGAACAGATCGAACGGCTGCGCCATCTGGCGCAGGAGTCCGGGCTCGACCCGGCCTTTGCCGAGAAATTCCTCAATTTCATCGTGGCGGAAGTCATCCGCCATCATGAGCATATCCGCGGCCTTGAGGCCGACTGAAATATATCCAGAGACGCCAGTACACAGGAGATCACCCCATGGCCCTCAAAATCCGGCTCGCCCGCGGCGGGTCCAAGAAACGCCCTTTCTATTCCGTCGTTGTTGCCGACGCGCGCGCCCCGCGTGACGGCCGCTTCATCGAGAAGATCGGCACCTATGATCCGCGCCAGCCGAAAGATTCGGAAAACCGCGTGAAGATCGACGCTGAAAAAGCTGCTGAATGGGTCCGCAAGGGCGCCCAGCCGACCGACCGTGTCGCCCGCTTCCTGTCGGCCATCGAAGTCGACGGCAAGCCGATCGTCGCCTGGACGCACGGCAACAACCCGAACAAGGGTGAGCCGGGCAAGAAAGCCCAGGAACGCGCCAAGGAGCGTGAAGAAAAAGCGGCTGCTGCCGCCGAGGCCGCTGCTGAAGCAGCTGCAGCCCCGGCCGAAGAGGCACCTGCTGAGGAAGCCCCGGCCGAAGAAGCCGCTTCCGAATAAGCAGCCTGCCATCTGGCAAGCCATGGAAGGGCCGGTATCCGTCAGGGTGCCGGCCTTTTCCGTTCCGGGGCCGGAAAGCTGAATGCAGGATAACGGGGAGCCCTGACGGTGTTCAGTTCGCTTTGCCTAATAGCGGCCTGTCCCGAAAGGAGCCTGTTATGAAAACCACATCTCTCGTTTCTGTGCTCGCGCTCGCAGCGGGCTTTACGACGCTCGCCCTGCCGGCCAGCGCCGATTATCGCGGCGGCCATGACACCTGGCGCGGCGGTGATTTTCAGGGACGCCAGGGCGGCGCTGTGCTCTACTCCGATGCAGGCTTCCGCGGGGAAGCTGTCCGGATCGACGGCGCCGTGCCCAGCCTCAGCCGGATCGGGTTCAACGACCGGGCGTCTTCCATCGCGATCAATCGCGGCGTGTGGGAAGTCTGCGTGGATGCAAATTTCCGTGGCCGGTGTGAAATCATCGATGCCAGTGCCGGCCGGCTGAACGCCTATCGCCTTAACGACAACATCTCTTCGCTCCGCCCGGCCGGATATGATCGCGGCTGGCGGGATGACCGCCGGGAAGACCGGAGGGATCATTGGCGCGGCGGCCACCGCTCGGGCGGCGGGGCAGCGCTCGTCCTGTTCCCGGATTCCGACCAACGCGGCCCGGCTCTGGAGATCAGCCAGGATGTGGCGGACCTCAGCCACTACCGGTTCAATGACCGGGCCAGCTCTTTCTATGTCAGCGACGGCACGTGGCAGGTGTGCGAACACGCAAACTATCGCGGGCGCTGTGAAATCCTGACCGCTGGAGCAGGTGACCTGAAGCCGATCCGGATGAACGACAATATCTCCTCGATCCGTCGCTACAACCATTGGCGCTGAGGCGACGGCAGCTGCCGCTTGCCCTTGGCGCGCGCGCCGCTACACAGGCGGCATGAGTGAAAAGGCAGACAACAGGCTGATCGTGGTGGGCGTCCTGAAGGGCGCCCATGGCGTGCGCGGCGATGTGCGGGTGAGAAGTTTCACTGCCGATCCGGACGCCGTGTTCGATTTCGGCCCGTTGCTGGACGAGGCTGGCAAGGTGATCCTGACGCCGAAATCGGCCCGTCCGGGGAAAGACCATTTCATCGTCCGTCCAAAAGAGCAGAAGCAGAAGGAAGACTGGGACGCGCTGCGCGGCACGCTGCTGCATGTGCCCCGTGCCAGCCTGCCGGACGCGGATGAGGACGAATTCTATATCGAGGACCTTGTGGGCCTCGACGTCTATACGGGCGGCAGTGAGCGGGCCGGGCGCATCCGAGCCGTCCAGGATTTCGGGGCAGGGGACCTGCTGGACATTGATCTGGCCGGGGGCGGCAGCGTTTTTGTGCCTTTCACCCTGGCCGATGTGCCGGTCGTGGATCTCGCCGCCCGCCGCGTCGTGGTCGCGACGCTGGACGAATGGGCCGCCGGGGAAGACGAGGATAGCCCGCCGCCGGAGGCCTGACCGGTCTGTTGCGGGCCGTTCAGACAGGATTTGCCATACTTTCCACAAGACGATGTGAAAGTTTGGCCGATGATGACAAGATTCCTCCGCCTCCTGGCTGTGTTCGCCGCCCCGATTGCGATGGCTGGCGCCGCTTCGGCCGATACAGAAGCCTATAGCTACGACCCTGCGACCGATGACGGGCCGCCGACCCTGATCCTGTACAGCGGCGCCAATTATTCAGGTGAAGTCCGCGAGATCTACGACCCGATCCATGCGCTGCCGAACCTTCAGTTCAACGACCGGGCCCGCTCAATTGCCGTGCTGTCCGGCCAGTGGGAAGTCTGCCAGCACAGCGATTTTACCGGCCGCTGCGTGTTCCTGCGCTATGACGTGCCGGACCTTGCCTGGTATGGTCTGTCCGGTGAGATCTCATCGGTGCGTCCTGTATATGAATATACAGATGCCGAGCACGGCCTGATGTTCGTTCGCGATGAGAATGGCTACATCCGTTATGTCGACGACGAGCAGTATGGCTATGACACCTACAATTATGGCTATGGCGCCTCGACCTCGATCCAGGTCTATCATTACGGTTATTCGCCGGAGTATCGCCGCTATGGATATTACGACCCGCGGCTGGGTTACGACCCCTATGGTTTCGGGTGGGGCGGCTATTCTCGGCCGTATTATTCCTCCACGCATTACCGCCGGGACCGCCCGCCTCTGAGGGGTCATTATGGTGCGCGGGATGCGTCGGTCACCCTCTATACCGACTCCTATGACCGCGGCGCCTCGCTGGGCATCAATCGCGGCATCCGCGACCTCAGCCGTTACCGTTTCAACGACAATGTGTCCTCGATCCAGATCCGGTCCGGAAAATGGGAAGTGTGCGAGCACGCCAATTTCCAGGGCCGCTGCCAGATCGTCGATGCCTCGGTCGACAAGCTGAATGGCCTGCGCCTGAACGACAACATTTCTTCGATCCGCCCGGTCGGCAGCACCGGTCATGACCGGTGGGACCGGCATGACCGGGACGGCCGCCGCGGTGACCGAACGGGTCGTGGTGGCTCTGGCCGGGACGGATCAGGCCGTGCCGACCGCCGGGGCGATGCGCCCCAGGTCGGCCGTCTTCCGCCGGCACTGCGGGGTACGCCACCTGCAACGTCTGCTGCAGTTACGCCGCCTTCGCGCCCAGGCTCGGTAACCACGCAGCCTGACCGCCGGCCGGGAGACCGCCGTGTGGAACGCCGCAGGGATCCGGGCCTGGTGGGCGGACCCACCAGCCGCCGCGGCGGCACGCCGGCACCTGTCCGGCCGCGGATTGACCGTCCTTCGGCGAGCACGCCAACCAGCCGTTCGGGCACGCCGCGGACGCTGACGCCCAGAACGCCGGAAGTGCGCGCCACGCCTGGCCGGGATACGCGGCCGCCAGGCCTGCGCGGCAGCCCGCGCCCGGACAGAACGTCCACGCCCGTGACGCGCCGGCCAGCGACACCTGTCCGCAGGCCAGCCCCATCGACCCGGACCGCGCCAGAGATCAAAGCGCCTGTCAGCCGGCCCCGGTCGGTGACTCCGCCGCCGCGGGCCAAGGCCCCCGTCTCACGTCCTGTGTCACGCCCTGTCTCGCGGCCTGCGCCGTCATCCCCGCCGCGGGCCAGTGCGCCGCGTCCGGCCCCCCGGGCCGCGCCCGCGCCCGCGCCGAAACGGGATACGCGCCCGCCCGCCATGCGCAGCTCGGGCCGACCGACGCGGACGCAGGATTAGGCTCTGACAGGCAATCAGGAATACCATCAATAGACCGTCTATGGACCGTCTATACGGCGGTCCCTGCAGGGCCGCCGCGCCGGATCAGTCCTGATCCGCGCGCGGGTCGTTCCACTCTCTGGCGATGCCGTAGCCGCCCCGGCGGACCAGCCAGAACATGCCGATCAGATCAAAGATCCCGGCGCCCAACCGCCCGAGGAAGCCGTATTTCGACTCTCCGGCCAGGCGCCGCCGGTCATTCACCAGTTCCTCACGCACATCCCAGCCCGCTCGCTTGATCAGCGCCGGCAGGAAGCGGTGCATGGATGCGAAATAGGGCAGGTCGCGGAAGGCCGCCGTGCGGATCAGCTTCCAGCCGCAGCCCGTATCGGTCGCATCATCCTGCAGGACAAAGCGGCGCACGCCGTTGGCGACGCGTGACTGGACCCATTTGAAGCCGGAATCGTTCCGGCTGTTACGCTTGCCAGCGATGATGCCGAGGCGCGGCGGGGCACCGGGGGCGATAATGGCCTTCCACAGGCGGGCCGTATCGCCGGGATCGTTCTGGCCATCTCCATCCAGTAACTGGACCCAATCACCGCGCACGGCTTTCAGTCCGGTGAACAGCGCGGCAGATTTCCCGCGCCGTTGAATGTGGCTGAATATGAATACCGTATCCGGGTGCTTTTCCTTTGCTTCGGCGAGCTCCGCTCCGGTCGCGTCCGAAGACTCGTCGTTGACGCAGATGATCTCGAACGGAATGCCCACCAATTGCTCGTGCACCTCGTCGATCACGGGGTGCACATTTCCCGCTTCATTGAAAAAGGGAATGATGACAGAGAGGGCGGGGGTCGCGGACATATTCCTTCCCGTATAGAAGACTGCGCCTTCCGGCAAACTTATTTGCGAGTGATTTGCAATGGACATCTATCACATCTGGTTCGATCTGAAGCCCGGCACGGACGAACGGGCCTTCGCCAAAGCCCTGCCGGATTTCCTGAACCGGATGAAAGCCGATGGCCGGATCGAAGCCTGGCGCATGATGCGCTGCAAGCTGGGCCTGCGGCCCGATGCGATCCGCGAGTTTCACATCATGATCGAGACACGAGACCTCGCCCAGCTGGACGAAGCTTTCCGCGCCGCCGCCGCCCGGGAAGGGGAGGTGGACGAGCTTCACTTCACCGCGAATGCGATGGTGACGAATGTGAAGTTCGGCCTGTTCCGCGATTGGCCGGATTGGGATTAACAAAAAAACCGGATATTCCCGAAAGAGTGCTGTAACCTATAGGAGCAATAATTGCGCCTTCTGGGAGAAGGCGCATGTTGAGACACCGAGCCATTTTTGTACTGATTGCGCTTGTCATCCTGCCTGGTCGAGCAAGCCTCGCTGAAGTCTTATCGGTGGATAAAAGGAACAATCCCCTGGCAGGTGTGGTGTATTCCAATGAAAAAATGGGTGGCTGCCAGGCAAGCCATGTTGCCATTTCAGAAACAGCGGCAGAAATCAAATTGAACGGCATAGTACGCACACTGCCTGTTCATGGCATGAAAGTTATACACGCTCAGGGGACGCAAGAAGAGGTCGTGTTTTTCCAGATCGATTTGTCAGAAAACGAAGACGAGCTCTGGTGGACCATGGTCTTTGCCGAAGTGACGACACCCGAGGCGGCCGACAAAGAGGTCGATTGGTATGTGCAGGCACACACCAGTAAATTGAGCGATACCGAACTGGCTGCCGCGCTTGTGAGTCAGCCCGGCAGGTACTTTGGCAGATTGTCCGCCTGCTATTGAGTGCGGGCGGAACAAATGTGCAGTTTGGCTCAGTCCTCCGTGTTCATCCTTGCAATCGCTTCGATGGTTTCCCACTCCGCGACGATCTCGTCGACATAGGCAACGAAGCTTTTGGCATAGAAGGGTTTGGACTCTGCCCACCAGTCACGGATGGCGGGGGAGTCGAGGCTGTCGCGCAGGCGGGCTTCGGTGCCGCCCCACAATTCCTCCTCGAACACGCCGAAGCGTCTGTGCGTATGCAGAACTTCATAGTGGCGGAAACTGGCCGACAGGAAGTTGGTTGCCCGCAGGCGCTCCGGCCGGGACCAGCTTTCCGGCGCGCCTTCCCTTGTAATCAATTCGGCGAGATCCGGACTTTCGATGATCCGGCCGAGATTGGTGGACATCATCTGCGCGGAGGTCTGCGCGGCGGCCATGCGCGTCAGTTCCGCATTCTGTTTCAGCTGGATGCCGATGAAGACCAGCGTCAGCACGACGGCGGCAGACGCAAGGATATTGGCAATGGTGGCGATGGTGTCGAGCATGTCTGATCCTCCCCAGGACTGACGCCTGATCTGGCACCATCAAGCGCCAGCGCCGGGGGAAGGTCAATTCTTCCGGGCGGGCTCGGCCTTGAAAGCGCCGTAGCGCAGGCTGGCACGGATGGCATTCAGCATCAGCACGCCAAGGCAGAAATAGGCGATGGTCCACGCGATACTGAACAGGCCGCCATCAATGCCTGACATGGCGCACAGGAAGAAAAGCGCCATCAGCAGGATGGCACTGACCAGACCGTGCCCGGTCGAAACGCGCCAGGACAGGAACAGGATGGTGGCGATTTCTGCGCCGGTGAGAAGGAGCTGGATGGCAGGGCTGGCGCCTGACCCCTGCAGCCCAGCGCCGGAGTGACCGAATGCGGCCCCGCCAAGAAATGTGTCGAGCAGGGTGAGACAGGCGAAAACCAGTCCGGCGATCGCGCCGCCTTTCGCCAGACGCATCACATCCCCCACGGATGCGATTTCCGGAAAAAGCCTGTCCATTCTGAATTCCCCACGAACGTACTCTACGTTTCCACTTTTGATTTCATGGAAAATTTTGTCAATAGCGGATCGCTCAGACCCAGCCAGCTGTCTGTAAGGCCAGCCAGACACCGATCACAACGAACAGCGCTGCCGCGATGAAGCGCACAATGTTCAGCGGCACGCGCTCAATCAGTTCATGGCCGAGGAACACCGCCGGGACATTGGCCAGCATCATGCCCAGCGTCGTGCCGGCGGTGACCCAGATAATCTGGTCGAACCGGGCACCGAGGGCGATGGTGGCGAGCTGCGTCTTGTCGCCCATCTCCACCAGGAAGAAGGCAATGAGCGTGGCAAGGAAGGCGCCGAACCGGGTCGGCTTGTCGTCCAGATCGTCCAGCTTGTCGGGGATCAGGGTCCACAGGCCCATGAGGACGAATGAAGCAGCGATGATGTAGCGGAACCATTCGCCGTCCAGCAGGTTCGCCGCGCTCACGCCGACAAGGGCGGCCAGAAAATGGTTGGCCAGCGTCGCGAGGAGAATGCCGAGAATGATCGGCACAGGCGCGCGGAAACGGGTGGCCAGCAGGATGGCGAGCAGCTGAGTCTTGTCGCCAATCTCGGCGAGCGCAACGACGGCGGTGGATGTATACAGGGCTTCCATTGAAACGAATCTCCGTGCCGGGCCTTGTTCGAGTCCAACGACATCGCTCCCCACGCCCGGCAAGGCAGGAGGCAATGTCATTGGTCTCGCCCGAACGGTGGTGACCGCTCCTTCCGCACCACGGCCTCTCAGCCGAGTATGTTGACACGGAAGCCCGCCTTTCGGCGGCTGGCTACTCCCCAGATGACGGGGCCGGGTTAATCGGCATCATTGCGAAGGGCAAGAGGGGACGCAGCGATGAAACGGTGACGCACGGCCATGGCTGCGCTAAAGGCAGCGCATGTTCGAGACGACTTTCATCACATTGTTTCCCGAGGCCTTTCCCGGCCCGCTGGGCGTGTCCATCCTGGAGCGCGCCCGCAGGGAAGGCATCTGGGACTGGGAAACGATCCAGCTGCGCGAGTTCGGCCTTGGCAAGCACCGGAATGTCGATGCACCGCCGACCGGGGGCGGGGCCGGCATGGTGCTGCGCCCCGATGTGGCCGCCGCCGCGCTGGACAGTATCGTCACCACGAACAAGCACCTCATCTATCTCTCCCCGCGCGGGAAGCCGTTTACGCAGGAAATGGCGCGGGAATACGCCGCCAGTCCCGGTCTCGTCATGTTCTGCGGCCGGTTCGAAGGCCTCGACCAGCGGGTGATCGAAACACATGGCCTGGAAGAAGTCTCGATGGGCGATTTCGTCCTCGCCGGCGGGGAAGTGGCGGCCATGGCACTGACCGAGGCGGTGGTGCGCCTGCTGCCAGGGGTGGCCGGGAATGCCGACTCCTTGAGTGAGGAATCCTTCGAAAACGGTCTTCTGGAATATGACCAGTATACGCTGCCGCGCCAGTGGGGCCCGTATGGGACTCCGGATGTCCTGCTGTCCGGCGATCACAAACGCATCGCAGAATGGCGTTTGAACAGCGCAAAGGCGTTGACAAAGCAACGCCGCCCCGATTTATACGCCGCTTACTCCGAAACCCACGATATCCAAGCGCCGGAGACAGGCGATGAACATTATTGAACAGCTTGACGCAGAAGAAGTTTCCCGCGTCCTCAGCGGCAAAGAAATCCCGGCATTCTCGCCCGGTGACACGCTGGCCGTGAACGTCCGCATTACGGAAGGCGACCGTGAGCGCGTGCAACGCTTTGAAGGCGTGTGCATTGCTCGTTCGGGCGCTGGTGTGAACGAGAGCTTCACGGTCCGTAAGATCTCTTTCGGTGAAGGTGTGGAGCGTGTGTTCCCGCTGGTCTCGCCGATGATCGAGTCGATCGAAGTGAAGCGGAAGGGCCGCGTTCGCCGCGCCAAGCTCTACTACCTGCGCGGCCTGCGCGGGAAGGGTGCCCGTATCGCAGAGCGGACCACCGGCCACGGCATCGAGCAGGTCGAGATCGCCGTCTCGAAAACCGAGCGCCGCCGCCAGAAAGACGCTGCCAAGGCTGCCCGCAAGGAAGCCGCTGCTGTTGAACGCGAAGCTGCCGCCAAGGCAAAGGCTGAAGCAGACGCCGCTGCGGCTGCTGCCGCCGAGGCCGAAGCCGCTGCTGACACTGCAGAAGACGGCGCAGAGGAATAGGCCTCTTCTGCCCCAGATCTGCCATTGGCACATGACAAGCGCCCCTGCCGAAAGGCGGGGGCGTTTTCGTTTCATGGCAGCAATACAGTCCGCAGATCAGGCCGGCGCGTGGGGATTCAACTTAAGGGATTGTTGATCCATGTGTGTTTGGCTCTTCTTCGTGGGGAGTATCGGCTGTGATGATTGGCGACGGCAAATCCGAGTTGCTGAGGGAGACGCTGAATCTCCTGCCAAATCCCGTTTGTATCAGGAGCCGCGACCGGGCCTGGGTTGAGGTGAATGAGGCTTTCTGCCGGTTTACCGGCCAGCCGCGCAGCGCCCTGATCGGCCGAAGGGACTTCGACGGTCTTCCGAAAGACCAGGCTGAAATGTTCGGCAAGCTGGACCGGCGCGTCCTGGAAAGCCGCTCAAACCATGCCAGCACTGAGCAGATCGCCGATGCGGCAGGCGATGCACGCTGGATGGAAGTGGCGGCGTCGTTTGCCGAGGATGCCAATGGCAGTGCCTTCACGATTTGCATCCTGACAGATGTGACCGAGGCGAAGCAGCAGGCGGCGGAGCTGGAAACAGCCCAGCAGGCCGCGTTGAACGCGTCGAAATCCAAGACCGAATTCCTCGCCAATATGAGTCACGAGATCCGGACGCCGATGAACGGCGTCCTTGGCATGTCTCAGGTGCTGCGGCGCACGGCACTGGACGAAGAGCAGGTCGAGATCGTTGAAATGATCGAACGGTCCGGCGAGGCCCTGCTGACGGTCATCAACGATATTCTCGATTTCTCGAAGATCGAAGCCGGCAAGCTGGCGATCGATTCAGAGCCTTTCTCCCTTTCCGCCGTGCTGGACGATGTGGCTGCGCTGCTCGGGTCCGGCGCGAACGAGAAGGGGATCGAACTGATCACCGACATTTCGCGCGACGTGCCGGACGAGGTGGTGGGCGATGCAGGGCGCATCCGCCAGATCCTGACGAACCTTGTCGGCAATGCGATCAAGTTTACGGCGAAGGGCCACGTCCTGGTCCGCATCGCCGGGTCGGGTGAGAACGGGTATGCCCATCTGGCCATCACCGTGGACGATACCGGCGTCGGCATTCCGGAAGACAAGCTGGAAACAGTGTTCCACCATTTCGAACAGGCCGACGCCTCAACGACGCGCCAGTACGGCGGCACGGGCCTCGGCCTCTCCATCTGCCGCAGCCTCGTCAAAGCCATGGCAGGCGAAATCGGCGTGACGTCCACGTTTGGCGTCGGGTCGACCTTCCGGGTCGAGCTGACCCTGCCGATCGCGGACGACGAGCCGCGCCTGTTCCTGGAGCCGGTCGAGCGGGCGGATCTCAGCCATCTCCGGGCGCTGGTGATCGACGACATTTCGCTGAACTGCCGGATCTCGGCCAGCCAGCTGGCCCTGTATGGCATCCAGTCTGACCATGAGATGGACCCGCGCGAGGGCCTGCGCCGGCTCGCCGATGCGTACAACCGGCGCGAGCCCTACGACTTGCTGGTGCTGGATTTCCAGATGCCGGGCATCGATGGCTTGCGGGTTGCACGGATGATCCGCTCCAAACCGGCGTTCAAGCGGCTGAAGATCGTGGTGGTTTCCTCGGTGGATTCCGATGAGGTCAGGGACGCCTTCCTGAAGACGGGGGTCAGTGCCTTCCTCGTGAAGCCCTTGCGCAGCGGCGTACTGGGGGAAACCGTCACACAGGCATTCCGGGGGACGGAGCGGCGGAAACCTGCGACGGCCCCGCGCCCCGCGCAGGCCGGGCCCGCCCCGGCCGTGCGTTCCGGCATGTCCTTGTCGGCAGGACGGATCCTGATCGCTGAAGACAATGAGGTGAACCAGCGCGTCGTCGCCGGCCTGTTGCGGACCAGCGGTTATGAACTGCACTTTGCTTCCAACGGCCAGGAGGCGGTCGAGCTCTTCCGCCAGAATGCCTATGCGCTGGTGCTGATGGATGTCTCCATGCCGGTCATGGACGGGCTCGCGGCCACACGGGTCATTCGCGATTTCGAGAGCTCCGGCGGGCGGCCGCCGACCCCGATTATCGCCGTGACCGCCCATGCCATGACCGAAGAGCGGCGGGATTTCCTCACCCGCGGGGTGGATGCCGTCCTCACCAAGCCGCTCGACAAGGCGGAATTGCTGGAGACCGTGGAGAGGTGGGCCCGCCGGACGGTCCACCGGGTCGCCTGAACGATCACCCGACACATTGACGCCGTGTCTCCGGTGTTGCACCAGACGCGCTGAGTTGCGTATTTCGGCGCAATATTTTTCTACAGGCAGGGAATTTTCGGCCCATGGCAGGCAAGACACTCTACGACAAGATCTGGGATGCGCATCTGGTGCACACCGATGAGGCGTCGGGGGAAAGCCTTCTTTATATCGACCTGCACCTGATCCATGAGGTGACCACCCCGCAGGCCTTTGCCGGCCTGAAGGCGGCGGGCCGCGGCGTGCGGCGCACCGACCTGACCCTCGCTGTGGCCGACCACAACACGCCGACCGAGAACCAATCCGCAGGCCTCGCCGGCGTGAAGGATCCGGAAGCGCGCAACCAGCTGGAAACGCTGTCGCGCAATGTTGCCGAATACGGCATCGAGTTCTTCCCGATGGGCGACATCAATAATGGCATTGTCCATGTCGTGGGGCCGGAGCAGGGGCGTACCCAGCCGGGCATGACGATCGTCTGCGGCGACAGCCACACGTCCACGCATGGCGCGTTCGGCGCGCTGGCACATGGCATCGGTACATCGGAAGTGGAGCATGTTCTGGCGACGCAGACGCTTCGTGCCCGGAAGATGCAGAACATGGTGATCGAAGTGACCGGCAAGCTGAAGCCGGGCGTGACGGCGAAAGACCTCGCCCTGCACATCATTGCCCAGATCGGCACCGCCGGCGGCACGGGCTGCGTGATGGAGTATCGCGGCGAAGCGATCAGCGACCTCACCATGGAAGGCCGTATGACGCTGTGCAATCTGTCCATTGAGGGCGGGGCCCGTGCAGGCCTGATCGCGCCGGACGAGAAGACCTTCGCCTATCTGAAAGGCCGCCCGTCCGCGCCGAAGGGCGGGGCATGGGAAGTGGCTGAAAGTTTCTGGAAGACGCTCTACACGGATGAAGACGCCGTGTTCGACCATGTCGTCAAAATCAATGCTGAAGACGTTGAGCCGACGGTAACCTGGGGCACCAGCCCGGAACAGGGCATTCCGGTGTCGGGCATTATTCCGAAGCCGGAAGACTTCTCCGATCCGGTGAAAGCCGCCGCCTGCGAGCGCGCCCTGTCTTATATGGGCCTTGAGGGCGGTGTACCGATTGCGGGCACGCCGGTGCAACGCGTCTTCATCGGTTCGTGTACCAATTCCCGCATCGAGGATCTGCGGGCTGCGGCCGAGGTGGCGAAAGGCAATCAGGTGGCCGAAGGCGTGCGCGCCATGGTCGTGCCGGGCTCGGGTCTCGTCCGGGCGCAGGCAGAGGAAGAAGGCCTCGACCAGATCCTGATCGAAGCCGGTTTCGAATGGCGCGAACCCGGCTGTTCCATGTGCCTCGGCATGAATCCGGACATCCTGTCGCCGGGCGAGCGCTGCGCTTCCACCTCGAACCGGAACTTCGAAGGCCGTCAGGGCCGCGGTGGCCGTACCCATCTGATGAGCCCGGCCCTCGCCGCGAAAGCCGCGATTACGGGCGTGATCGGCTAGTTCGCACTCAGCGTCCGCTCGCGCATTGCCAGGAAGACCGGCAGGCCGAACGAGACGCCGACGCTGAACGTGCAGGCAATCGGCAGCCAGAGATGATTGAGGCCGATACGCCGGCCTTCGATCAGGATGAAGACAGTGAGCACCACGGCCGAGACGATCACGTCCCAGCCGAAGAATCCGCCGATCCGCGTCGCGAAGAGATCGCCGACAAAGTGCGGCACATTCAGCCCGTGCTCCATGAACCAGGGCAGGAATTGCGACAGCGGAAGAACGGCGCCCGCAATTGCGAGCAGGACATAGACAAGAACGGCCGGTTTCATGGTCTCTCCAAAGTGGGCGCGCGATGCTGTTGCCTTATAGCGCGGATGGGCGGCGCGTCTTCGTCCACCACTTCGAATTCTTAAACCGAGCTTTCAGTTGCGTCCTCATCGCAGCGGGCGGATAGTCTCCGCAAAACCGATATGGAGGACGTGATGGCTGGAGCCGTGAAACTACCCGGGAACGTAACGCTGGATGGCCCGCGCGGGCGGACCTATGCGTCCATTCTTGAAACGGTCGGCGCGACACCGCTGGTGGCCGCGCCAAAATTCGCCGCTGAAAAGGGCATCAAGGCAAACCTCCTGTTCAAATGCGAATTCTTCAATCCGCTGGCCAGCGTGAAAGACCGCATCGGCCTCAACATGATCCTGGAACTGGAAGCTTCCGGCAAGCTGAAGCCCGGCGGCACGCTTGTAGAGCCGACCTCCGGCAACACGGGCATCGGCCTCGCGTTCGTGGCGGCCTCTCGCGGCTACAAGCTGATCCTGACCATGCCGGAATCCATGTCGATCGAGCGGCGCAAGATGCTGGCCTATCTCGGCGCGCAGCTGGAGCTGACACCAAAAGAGAAAGGTATGGGCGGGGCCATCGCCAAGGCGGAGGAAATCATCGCGTCGACGCCGGGCGCCGTCATGCCCAGCCAGTTCGACAATCCTTCCAATCCGGCGATCCATGAAAAGACGACCGCCGAAGAAATCTGGAGCGATACAGACGGCGCCGTCGATGCGGTGATCGCGGGCATCGGCACGGGCGGCACGTTCACAGGATGCGGCCGCGTGCTGAAGGCGAAGAAGCCCGGCCTGAAGATGGTCGCCGTCGAACCCTCGGGCAGCCCGGTTCTGTCCGGCGGCGATCCCGGCCCGCACATGATCCAGGGCATCGGCGCAGGCTTCGTGCCCGGCAATGCCGACACAAGCCTGATCGACGATGTGGTGCAGGTCGACAATGAGGAAGCCATGGAAACGGCGCGCCTGCTGGCGAAACTGGAAGGCATTCCGGGCGGCATCTCGTCGGGCGCAGCGGCCGCGGCGGCTGTGAAATATGGCAGCCGGGAAGACATGGCGGGCAAGACGCTGGTCGTGATCCTGCCGAGCTTTGCGGAGCGTTACGTCTCGACGGCCCTGTTCGAGGGGTTGTAAGCCTCACGGCGTGATCGCGCTTCATACTCTCGCTTTGTTCGTCCTCGGCCTCGTCATGCTGGCGATGGCCGCAGGGCTGGACGCGATGATCCGGCTGGACGTTTCCGGCTGGGTGCAGCTGCTGCTGGCCGGGTTTGGCGTCTATCTTATCGTCATGGCCTGGTTTTCCCTGCGCTTTGACCGGCGCCGGGCGGCCGTTCTGGAAACCGGCACGCCCCAGCCTGTGGCCTTCGAGATCAACCGGACGACAGACAGGCAATCGGCGGCCTTTCTCGCGGAAGTCAGAATCGGGGAGGAGGTCTGGGTGACGCCGCTGCGCATCTCGCGCCGGGTGCGGAAGCTGAGCAAGCAGGGCGAACTGGAAGGCGACGCCTGGCTGGACGGGGAAGGGCGGCTGGTCGCGCTCGCTTATGAGGGCGAACAGTTTCGTGTGATGCCGTTTCCGCGCCGCAAGCGGTTTGGAAAGAAAGACAGGAAGAAGAAAAAGACATGAGCCAGCTCGTCACCGGTCTCGACCATATCGTGCTCGTTGTGCCTGAAATTGAATCCGGCACGGCGGTCTATCAGAGCCTGCTCGGCCGTCCGCCCGTCTGGCGCGCTGAGGGAGAGGGCGGCGCCGCGACCGCGATTTTCAAGGTGGCGAACACCAGTCTCGAACTGATGGCGCCTGGCGGGGAAGGGCCGGTGGCGGACCGGCTGCGGGAGATCATCGAGATCGACGGGCCGGGCCTGAAGACGCTGGCCTTCGGCACCGGCGACATAGGCGCGGCGCATCACAAGCTGACCCGCCGGGGCATGGGCCCGCATGAAGTCATCCCGGGCGAAAGCACCAACAAGCTGGACGGAAAGGCGCGTAGCTGGAAACGCTTCCGCTGCGCCGACGACCAGACGGCCGGCGTGAAGACCTTCCTTATCCAGCCGGATACGCCGCTGCCGGAACAGGCCGCGCCGGACGGGGCCGTCACGTCGCTGGACCATATCGTCATCGACACGCCGAACCCTGACCGGGCACTCGGGCTTTACGGTGCGCGGCTCGGCCTTGATCTCGCGCTCGACCGGAATGCGCCGCAATGGAAGACGCGTTTCCTGTTCTTCCGCACAGGCGGGCTGACCTTTGAGGTGATCCACCGCTTGGGTGAGACCCATGATCCGGCTGGGCCAGACCGGATCTGGGGCCTGACCTGGGAAGTCGCGGACCTCGCCGCCGCCCATGCGCGCCTGACCGATGCGGGTTTCAACGTTTCCGAACAGCGCAAGGGCCGGAAACCCGGCTCCTCCGTCTTCACCGTGCGCGACGGCACAATGGGCGTTCCGACGCTTTTCATTGCGCATGAGCCGAAGTAAGAACGCCGCCATGACACCGTTTACCGAGATTACCGGAACCGCCGCGCCGCTGCTCGAAAAGGGCAAGCCGATGTCGAATGTCGACACGGACATGATCATCCCGAAACAGTTCCTGAAGACGACCGAACGGACCGGCCTGTCCAAAGGTCTGTTCTATGAACTGAAAACACTGGCTGACGGCTCGCCCAATCCGGACTTCGTGCTGAACAAGCCGGAATTCGGCAAGGCAGACATCCTGATCGCTGGCGAGAATTTTGGTTGCGGTTCTTCACGAGAGCATGCGCCGTGGGCGCTGGCGGATCAGGGCATCTCGGTCATCATTGCGCCGAGCTTTGCCGATATCTTCCACAATAATTGCTACAAGAACGGCATTCTGCCCGTGCGCCTGCCGGTGGATGTCTGCGAGAAACTTGCGCAGCAGGCTGGCGGGTCGAACCACATTTTCACGGTGAACCTCGAAACCCAGACGGTGACCGCGCCGGATGGCGAGGTCTATAGTTTCGATGTCGATCCGGGCCGCAAATCCAATCTGCTTCAGGGGCTCGACGAGATCGGGGCCTCCCTGCAGGCCGAAGGCGATATCAATGCCTATGAGGCGACGCGCAAAGTTTCCATGCCATGGCTTGAAACGGCACGCTGAGGCCGAGGTGCCATTCGAGCGGGTGTTCGAGAAGGAAATGCCCAATGCCGGACAGACTGAAACCGATCTTCCTCGTTCTGGGCCTGACCGGGCTCAGCGCGTGCCACAATGACCCCTTTTCGATAAAGCCCGAAGTGAATGTGACGCTGCCGGAGAAGCCACCGGCAGATACCGCGCCCGCCGATGAGACCGAAGAGAGTGAGTCAGGCGGCAGTGAAGGGACCAACACGCCATGATTATCATCGAGGGCACTGTCCGTGTTCCGGCCGACCGGATCGAAGCTGCCCGGCCGGCCATGGAAACCATGATCCGGGCCAGCCGCGCTGAAGCCGGTTGTCTTGACTATGCCTACAGTCTCGATGTGCTCGATCCGGGACTCGTACGGGTGACGGAGCGCTGGGAAAGCCGCGCGGCGCTTCAGGCACATTTCGCCGCGCCGCACATGGCGGTCTGGCGTGAGGCATTGGCCGGGCTCGGCATTACAGACCGGTCTCTGCGTCTCTATGAAGCCGAACCGGAAGCGCTTTGACGATTCCTCTTTTGGTTGTATGAAAATTGATGTCGTAGCCATTGCGCCAGAGGCATGCAGCCGTTAGGCATATCGTCCAACAATAAGGATCTTGTGCATGAAACGCATTCTTTTTCTCTCCGCCATCGGCCTGGCTGCACTGGTAACAGCCTGTTCGACTCCTGCTGCCGGTACACAGACGGCTGCAGCCAATGTCGGCCCGAATGGTGAGCCACTCGTCTGCCGCAGCATGAAAGTGACCGGCACACGTTTCGCCCAAAAGGAATGCAAGACGGCTGAAGCGTGGGAGCAATATGACGCCTACACCAATGGCAACGCCAAAGAATCCACGGACGGCTTCCAGCGCGTCAGATCCGGCGCTGCAACCAATGCCGGTGGCTGATAGATGACGAAATGGGGCAAGCCTTGAATCACGTCCGGAACCGAATTTCAGCGTTTGCCCTTTTCGATACAATGGCGGCGTGCACAACGCCCGTTGCAGCACTTGCCGGCAAAGCCGGCACACCGACCCTCGTGGCCGCAGGTGGCGAAGACGTTATCTGCCGCAGGATGCAAGTGACTGGGACCCGTTTTGGGGACCAGTTCCAGCGCGTGAACTCAGAGTGTTCAATACAGGCCCAGGGGGGCTGCTCCTGACGTCTCCATTGGATCAGGAACCAATTTCACATTCAGGGAATTACATGATGAAAAAACTCATTCTCGTCGCGACAGCCGGACTTGTCCTGACCGCCTGTGCGAGCAGTTCGAAGGAAAAGATGTCGCTGGAAGAAGGCGCACAGATGGAATGTCGCTCCATCTATGAGTCTGGTTCGATCCTTCCGAAACGCGTCTGCAACAACAAAGCAACCTGGGCCGCAATTGAAGAGCGGGACAAGGAAGCGGCCAAGGATGCAATCGGTGGTGTGATGTCCCAGCGAGGACAGATGCCGAAGAAAGAAGGTTTCGGCGGCTGATCCGAAGCCTGTCTGCGTCAAAAACCATGGGTGACAGGGCGGCCCTGCGGGGGTAGAGCCGCACCCATGGTTTTGCGTAATCTACAGGCCTGAACATGCATCAGACACTCCTCCTGCTCCCAGGTGACGGGATTGGTCCAGAAGTCATCGCCGAAGTCCGCCGGGTGGCGGAAGTCGTCGCGCCTGACCTGAAGCTGGAAGAAGGCCTGGTTGGCGGTGCCTCCATCGATGCGCATGGCGACCCGTTGACGGAAGACACGCTGGCACATGCGCGTCATGCCAGCGCGGTTCTGCTGGGCGCCGTGGGCGGCCCGAAATGGGTGGGGGCTGCGCGCGACAAGCGTCCGGAAGCCGGCCTGCTCGCCCTGCGCAAGGGCCTCGACGTGTTCGCAAACCTGCGTCCGGCTTTCTGTTTCCCGGCCCTGGTCGAAGCTTCCAGCCTGAAGCGGGAGATCGTCGAAGGCCTCGACCTGATGATCGTCCGGGAGCTGACGGGCGGGGTCTATTTCGGCCAGCCGCGCGGCATTGACGAAACCAGCGGCATCCGCCGCGGTTACGACACGGCCGTGTACACCCATCCGGAAATCGAACGTGTTGCGCACGTGGCCTTCGAAATCGCGCGCGGGCGGCAGGGTAAGGTCTGCTCCGTCGAGAAGTCGAACGTCATGGAATCCGGCCTGTTCTGGCGCCAGGAAGTGACGCTCGCCCATGCTGAAATGGGCGCGGGCGTGGACCTGTCGCACATGTATGCCGATGCCTGCGCGATGGAACTCGTGCGCGCGCCGAAACAGTTCGACGTGATCCTTGCGGACAATCTCTTCGGCGACATCCTGTCGGATGAGGCGGCCATGCTGACCGGCTCGATCGGCATGCTGCCTTCAGCCTCGCTTGGCGCCCCCGGCACACCTGGCCTTTATGAGCCGGTCCATGGGTCGGCACCGGACATTGCCGGGCAGGGGATTGCCAATCCCTGCGCGGCGATCCTGTCGCTCGAAATGGCGCTCCGCTGGTCGCTCGGCCGGGAGAAAACGGCAGACATGCTGTTCGCGGCGGTCGGCAAGGCGCTCGAACAGGGGGCCCGCACGAAGGACCTTGGCGGCAGCCTGAGCACGCGCGAAATGGCGGACGCAGTCATCGCCGCACTCTGACAGGCTGACGCAGGGGCAAGATTGCCCGTCCCCAAACTGCATGAGAGCATTCCCCTAAAAAATGAGGGAGGAATGCCATGTCATATGCCGATGGACGGCTGATCCACGATGCCGACAGCCATCTGATGGAGCCGGCCGATTGTCTTGATCCGTATTTCGAGAAGCGCCTGCTGGATCGCTTCCGGGCGTTGCCGCGGGTGAAGGAATTGCGCACGGGCGCCAAGGCCGAACATGTCGGCGAACGCCTGGCCCTGCAGCAGGATGCGGCCTTCCGGGCGGAAGCAGACGACAACATCCTCCTGCGGAAGAATTACGACGCGCATGGGGCCTGGATCCGGCAGGACCGGCCGCACACGCTCGACAAGCTCGGCTTTGCCAGCCAGCTCGTCTTCACCACGCATTGCCTCGGTAATTTCGGCCTCGACCAGTCGGAGGACATGGAGCTCTGCTATGGCGCAGCTGATGCGCATAACCGGATGATGACGGACTTCTGCAGCATCGACCGCCGTCTTCTGGCTGTCGCTTATGTGCCGCTGGAAGACTTTGACCGGTCGCTCGCCACAGCGAAGCTGGCCATTGAGCTGGGCGCCAAGGCACTGATGGTGCCGAGCCTTTGCCCGCAGCATCATTCGCCGAGCCATGTCGCGCTGGACCCGGTCTGGGCGGCGGCGCAGGAGGCCGGCATTCCGGTCGTGCTTCATGTGGGCGGGGAGCGGAAACTGAATCCGGTCTACAAGGAGAATGGCCTGCCGCCGGTGCCGGACTTCCACGGCGGCGACGACAATTTCACTTCCGTCTCCTACATGCCGATCCCAGAAGCGGCGATGCAGACGCTGGCAACGCTGATCTTCGATGGCGTGTTCGACCGCTTCCCGGATCTCAAATGGGGCGCCATCGAACTCGGCGCGAACTGGGTACCGGGCTGGATGCGGGCCATGGATTCGGCGGCCCATGCCTTCATGCGCAATGAGGAGCGCCTTCAGAAACTGACCGCGAAGCCCTCAGAGATTGTCCGCCGCCAGTTCCGCGCCGCGCCCTATCCGCATGAGGACGCTGGCTGGATCATCCGGAACGCCGGCGAAGAGATCGCCATGTTCTCCTCCGACTTCCCGCATGTCGAAGGCGGCCGCAATCCGCTCAAACGGTTCGACGAAACGCTGGAAGGTCTGCCGGAAAGTGCGGTGAAGGCGTTCTATTCCGGAAACTTCATCGACATGATGGGCGAGGGACTGGCCCCGGACCTGCGCGTGCCGGAGCTGCAGCGCTCGGCCTAGCTGTAATCTGCAATCCGGCAGAGCAGGTCGCCGCGGAATTCGAAGAAGCTGGCACCGCGTACTTTCACGGTTTCGCCGGCTTTCACGCCGTTTGGCAGGTCGACAGCGGCCTTGCCTTCGAATTCGACTTCAGCTGCGGCCTTTCCGGCGCCGGAGACGACATTGATCAGCCGCTGGCGGCGATAGGAAAAGGCATTGCCGGAAAGTTCGGCCACCTGGCGCATCATGTCCTTGCCGTCGAGGCGCATGGAGCCGCCGGCATTGGAGATGTTTTCGAACACGACATCTTCGGTCACGCAGTCGAGCATGCCGTCAATGTCACGGGCATTATAGCTTTGGATATAGCGGGCAATTACGTCGTCGAGCATGGGGCAGGGGCCTCCATATGTGTCTCCGGGAGCCCCTTCGGTCTGCCTGACAGGCGCTGGAATGGCAACAGGCTTTGCGCATCGACTGGAAATGCGTCATAAGCCCGCCTCGAATGACGAGGAGCGAAAGAGCCATGGGCACACGGATTGCGATTGTCGGCGCGACAGGAAATGTCGGGCGTGAATTGCTGGCCATTCTGGACGAACGCATGTTCCCGGCGGACGAAGTCCACGCCGTGGCATCGCGCCGGTCACTGGGCAAGGAAGTCTCCTTCGGCGACCGCACGCTGAAATGCCAGGACATTGAGAGCTTTGACTTTTCCAAGGTCGATCTCGTCCTGATGTCGGCGGGCGGGTCCACCGCGAAACAATGGTGCCCGAAGATCGCGAAAGCTGGCGCCATCACCATCGACAATTCCTCCGCCTGGCGGATGGACCCGGACGTCCCGCTGGTCGTGCCCGAATGCAATGGCGAAGCGGTGATGGACTACAAGAAGAAGATGATCATCGCGAACCCGAACTGCTCGACCGCGCAGCTCGTGGTGGCGCTGAAGCCTCTGCACGATGCCGTCGGCGTCAAGCGCGTCGTCTGCTCGACCTATCAGTCCGTCTCCGGCGCTGGCAAGGATGCCATGGACGAGCTGTGGAACCAGACCCGCGGCATCTATGTGAACGATGAGCCGACGCCCGAGATCTTCCAGAAGGAAATTGCCTTCAACGTGATCCCGCAGATCGACGTCTTCATGGATGACGGTTTCACCAAGGAAGAGTGGAAAATGCGCGTCGAGACGAAGAAGATCATCGACGAGAGCATCGAACTTGTCGCGACCTGTGTGCGCGTGCCGGTTTTTGTCGGCCACTCCGAAGCCGTCAGCGTGGAGCTGAACGCACCGATGAGCGCCAAGGAAGCGCAGGACCTGCTGCGCGAAAGCCCCGGCATCATGCTGGTCGATGATCCGGAGGAAGACCTCTACATCACGCCAAAAGAATGCGTTGGTGACTGGGCAACTTTCATCAGCCGTGTGCGCAAGGACCCGACCGTCGAGAACGGCCTGATGTTCTGGTGCGTGTCCGACAACCTCCGCAAAGGCGCGGCGCTGAACGCCGTACAGATCGCCGAGGAACTCCTGAACCGCGGTGTCATCAAGCCGGAGAAACAGCCCGCCGTAACGGACTAGTCCGTTCCCGAATCAAACTTCGCTTTGCGGGTCTCGACGGTGACGTTGAGGCCCGTTGCGCTTTTGAGATGCAAGTCGCGCTGCGGGAAGGGGATTTCGAGTTCGTACTTCTCGAGCGCCGTATGCAGCGCCCAATTATAATCTGCCACCACGCGTGCCGGACGGGCGACAGCGGCGTCGGTGAGCCAGACGACGAGTTCGAATTCGAGCGCCGAGTCCCCGAACTTGGTGAGCCAGACCTGTGGCTGGCGGCCGGGCATGCCTTTCAGCGTCCACTCGACTTCATCTGCGGCTTCAAGGCCGGCCTTGCGGACAAGTTCCTTGTCGGACCCGTAGGCGACCCCGAATGGTACATGGGCACGCCGGCGGGCTTCGCGCAGGGTCCAGTTGATGACCTGCGCCTTGATGAATTCCTCATTGGGCACGAGGATGTCGACATTGTCGTTTGTGGTGACCAGCGTGGAGCGGATATTGATCTCGCGCACGAGGCCGGTGACACCGGACTGAAGCTCGATGAAGTCGCCCACTTTGACGGACTTTTCGATCAGGATGATCACGCCCGACACGAAGTTCGAAAAGATCGCCTGCAGGCCGAAGCCGATACCGATACCGAGTGTCCCGGAGAGGATCGTCAGAGCGGTCAGGTTCACGCCCACCACCTGGAGCGCGATCAGGATGGCGATGATGATGAAGGCAATCTTCAGCACCTGGCCCAGCAGGCCGGCCATGGAGGGCGTCAGTTTCTTCGAACTGCGCAGCTGGGCCTGGGCGGCGTCCCCGGCGATCCGGCCGAGCCAAAGGGCGAAGGCGGCCACAGCAAGACTCGTCAGCAGGCGCAGGATCGAAAACTTCACGCCGCCGAAGTCGATGATCGTGGAGTCGAGCGACTGGGTCACTGGCTGCAGCAGTCGCAGGATGTAGAGCGCGGCGATCAGCCAGGCGAGCAGGGCCAGCGTATTGGCCACCATCCCGTCACGGATGTTCGACGTGATCAGGCGGACGATGATCCACGCATTCAGCAGGCTGGCGGCAACGCGCAGGATCTCGTTGCGCAGGCCGAATTGTTCAAAGGCCGGCGTGGTGATCCAGAGCAGTAGGGCGGTCACGACCGGCCAGACAATCCGCGCCGATGAGATCGCGGCGTGGAACACGACATCCGGCCGCTCGCGGCTTTCAGCCAGTTTCCGGAGCCGGGTCACCGGCACACGCGACAGGAAGAACCCGGCAATTCCGGCAATGATGATGGCCAGGAACTGCCATAGCGACGCGTAGGAAATGAACTCGGCAGCCAGGTTGACGACATCATCGCGGATGGACCGCAGCACGTCTTCGAACTTCAGCGTATTGAGAAGCGTGGGGGATGTTTCTTCATCCATCAGGCGGGATGTCTCCGTCGGGTTTGGGGGCCGTTTCCCTGAAATCTAGACCAAGCGGGCAGCAAGGCAAACAGCGCAGGAATTCGTGACTATCCAAGGCGCATGGGTGTTGATACAGCGCGGCGCATGTCTTCGAGCCAGCGTTTCGGATTTCTTGTCGGCCTGACGGCCTATTTCATCTGGGGCAGCCTGCCGCTGTACATCCGGGCGATGCGGCATGTCCTGCCGCAGGAATTGCTGGCCCACAGGATTATCTGGTCGGTGCCGACGGCGCTGCTCCTCATCGGGCTGGCGGGCAACTGGCGCGATATCCGGACCGCTTTCCATTGGCGCACGGCAAAATGGCTGATCCTGTCCGGTCTGGTGATCGGAGCCAATTGGGGCGTCTATATCTGGGCGGTGAACGCCGACCGGACGATTGAGGCCTCGCTCGGCTATTTCATCAATCCGCTGGTCAGCGTGTTGTTTGGCATGGTCTTCTTCACTGAGACGCTGCGCCCGGCGCAGTGGGCATCGGTTGCGATTGCTGCAATCGGGGTGGCGGTGGTGACGGTCGCGTATGGCCATGTGCCATGGATCGCGCTCTTCCTGTGCATGAGTTTCGCCTCCTATGGCGTGATCCGGAAAAAGATGGCGGTCGACAGCCGGGCCGGCTTCCTGATGGAAGTCATCGTCCTTGTGCCGCTGGCGCTTGGCTGGCTGATCTGGTTTGCGCAGCAACCCGGCGGGCGGCTGATGGGGCAGGGCGGCTGGGATATTCCGTTGCTGATGGCGGCCGGGCCGATCACCGCGTTTCCGCTGATCCTGTTTGCGCTGGCGGCCAAGCGGCTGAAACTCTCCACCGTGGGCATGATGCAGTATATCGGGCCGAGCATTCAATTCCTGATTGCCGTCTTCATCTTCCGCGAGCCGTTCGGCCTGACCCTGGCCATTGCCTTCGGGTTCATCTGGCTGGCGCTTGCGGTGTTCACCATCGACTCCATGATGGGCGAGGCCAAGGCAAGGCGACTGGCGCGGGCGGCCCGGCCTGTCTGATTTCAGGATAAAAAAATGCCCCGGGCCGAGGGATTGGCGCCGGGGCGTGTCAGTTTCTGACAGATAGAGATGGGAAATCCTATCTGAGGGCCTATCCTGCAACAAGCAGGCCAGATCGCGAAGAATTCGCCCGTCAGGGCCGCGCGGTCGACATGGCGATCCACAGGGCCACCACCGCCAGCGCCAGACCGAAACCGAGCCGCGCGGCGAAAGATGTCCGCCATTTCTCCAGCAATGTGCCCAGATGATCCGCCACAAGGACGATGGTCACATGGACGATCAGCGAGAGCAGAATATGCAAACTGCCGAGGATGAGGATCTGTAACCACAGGTGGCCGAGCTGTGGATCGGCGAACTGGCCGACGACGAGCAGGTAGAACACCAGCGCTTTCGGATTGAGGAGGTTGGCGATCAGGCCGCGCCGGAACCCGGCGAGCTTGTTCGCCATGGCGGGCGGAGCTGAGCCATCGTCCCGGAAGGCTTCCCAGGCGAGGTAGAGCATGAAGGCCACCCCGCCCCAGCGCAGCGCCTCATAAAGCGTGATCGACCCCGCAAGTACGGCGGACAGGCCGGTCGCCGCCGCAACCAGTTGCACGGCGAGGCCCAGCGTGATGCCGGCGACCGCTTTCAGGCCATGCTTGCGGCCCGCCCGGGCCGACAGGGTGGCCAGCCATCCCATGTTCGGGCCGGGCGTCAGTTCCACGGCCAGCATGGCAACAATAAAGGCAGGCCAGTCGAGCGAGGCGAACATGTCAGAGGGCGGCGTAGACGGCTTCGACGAGGCGCACGGCACGCGGATCGCCGACCAGCACATTCGACTGCCTGTTCATGACATAGGCGCAGGTGAGTTCCGCGTCGGGATCGGAGATCGCCATGGATCCACCCCAGCCGGAATGGCCGAGCGTGGCCGGGTTCGGCCCGAACAGGCCATGCGTGTTCAGCATGATGCCGGCCCCGAAGCTCGTCTCCAGCGGCAGGACGAGATCGGGCCCGTGCGTGCGCGGGCGGATCAGGTCCTCGAAGATGCCGGAGCGGAGCTTTCCGCCGCCGCTGCGGGCATAGTGATGGTAAATCGCCCCGACGCTTTCTGCCGTGCCATGGCCGTTCGCAGAGGGGATTTCGATTTCGCGCCAGATGGCGCCGCCCCGGTTGGGCGCAGACCATTTGTAGACGAAGGCGGCCTTGCGGTAATCGTTCAGCTCACCAAGGTCTGCGAGGGCGTTCGGGCGTTTGATGTCGGCGCAGCGGTCATGTTCGCTGGCGGGCAGGCCAATATGGAAATCCACATCCGAGAACATGGATTTCAGCGTCGTGCCGAGCGTCTCTCCGCTGATCCGGCGGGCGATCTCTCCGGCAATATAGCCCCAGGTCAGCGGGTGATAGCCATGCGCCGTGCCCGGCGGCCACATCGGCGCGAGTTCTGCGATGGCGGCGGCGCATGCGGGCGGGTCCAGCCAGAGCTCGGGGTCGATCTCTTCCGGAAAACCGGGGAGGCCTGCCTGATGGCTCAGTGCCTGTCCGATCGTGACGGCCTCTTTCCCATTGGCGGCAAACTCCGGCCAGACGGTTGCAACGGGCGTTTCGTAACCGTCCGGCAGTGTGTCGACGAGAGAGGCGAGCACGAAGGCGGCGATGCCCTTGGTTGTGGAATAGACCGGGACCAGCGTGTCGGCGCCCCAGGGGGTCGTTTTCTGCCGATCGGCCCAGCCGCCAAGCAGAGAAGCGACCAGTTCGCCGCGGTGGTAAACCGCGAACCCGGCGCCGAGTTCGTCGGTTTCATTGAAATTCGCCTCGAATGCGTCGCGAACGGATTCAAGGCCTGGGGCGGTAAAGCCGGAAATCGGGAAGTCAGTCATCCCCCGGCCATACGGCTTATTCTGCGGCGTTGTCGAGGACGTTTACCGCCAGTTTGTCAGCCTGGGCGTCGTCCATCTCCTGGAGGAAGTCCTCCAGTTCCATCTGCCACTCGAAGATCTGAGGGAAGCCAAACTGCACATCATCCCGGAAATCCTGCTGCAGGCGAATGCAGACGACCTGTCCGAACCATTTCTCTTCGGCATAGGCAGCCGCGTTCTTGTAGCCGGCATTGTGCGCATTCGCGACTTCCAGCGCTTCGATGCGGGAAAAGCCCGGCATTTCGCGGCAGGAGACATAACGGATCGCTTCACAGGCCTTCTGTGGGCCCGCGCAATCGCGCAAGATCGCATCGAAGCTCTGCCCCAGCATTTCTCCGGTCATCACCGGATGCCCGTCGAGATAGGCAATATCGAGCGCTTCGGCATCGCGCTTGGCGAACTCGTCCCGAAGCTCGATGATGGTAATCGGCTCAGCGAAGGCCTGCAGTGCAGGCGCGGCAACCGCAGGCAGCATTAGGAGCAGGGCACGCCAATTCATTTAAAGGTTCCGGGATATTTGAATGGATCGGCGAGCTAACCGGTTTTCTTGCCGGGAAGCAATTGCCGCAGTTGCGCCAGTTGCAGTGCAGGGCGATAGTCCGCGCGCTTGAAAAGGGATTGAACGACCATGGCTTCACAGACGCACCGCCCGCGCCGCTCCTGTCTCTA
>PACZ01000022.1 GCA_002700305.1 Hyphomonas sp.
GTTCATCATGGCGAGCGTGCCTTCGAAGCCGGCCTTGGTCTCGCTGACATATCCGAGTGCGTTTGCCATTGGGGTTCTCCTTTTCGTTCCTTTGGCTTTGTCTCCGGGGACCCCTTGTCCCCGTCGACGCCGGACCGTGAGGACGCGCGGAGCCGGGCCTGAACCCCTTTGGGGGCGCAACGCAGTGGAGCACCGGACAGGCGGGGAATTTTGCTTCGCGATGAATGCGCGTAGCGCAGAGGAAAATTCTTCGTCCGTCCCGTTTCAGGGCCGGGTCAGCGCGTCCAGGTCATGCGGCAAGAGACGGGAACAAGGGGGTATCCGGCGGAAGGCATTGAGAACAAGAAGAAGCGTCCGGGGCGGAAACTTCGCTACTTGCCGCGAAGGCGACAAGAGGTCGATCGCATGCCCTGATGGACGTCGAGGTCATTGCTGGTTCGGATCCGAGTGCCTATCTTTGAGAAAAGCTCTGAAAGGAAAGCATCCGATGTCAGATGAGCACTGGGAGAAAATCTATTCGTCGAAACTGGAAAGTGAAGTTAGCTGGTATCAGGAGAGTGCTGAAGTTTCGCTCGCTCTGATCGAGGCCGCCAATTTGCCCAAGTCAGCCAGAATTATCGACGTGGGAGGTGGTGCATCCACGCTTGTCGATGGGCTTCTGGACAGGGGCTACAGCGACATCACCGTGCTCGATCTTTCTCCGAGCGCTTTACAAGCTGCAAAGAGCCGCCTCGGTGAGAGGGCAAACAAGGTCCGCTGGATTGTCGGCGATATTCTGAAAATCGGATTGCCTGAATCTAACTACGATCTGTGGCATGACCGGGCCGTATTCCATTTTTTGACAGCCTCGGAAGACCGGCAGACCTATATCAATCAAGTCATGAAATCCGTACGTCGCGATGGGCATGTAATCGTTGCGACCTTCGCCGAAGACGGCCCCGAAACATGCAGCGGCCTGCCTGTCCAGAGATATTCTGCCGACGAATTGCATCAGACCTTCGGGGCACCATTCAGACGCATTCGCTCAGTCCGGGAAATGCACCATACGCCATCCGGAAAGACGCAAAGCTTTGTCTATTGCAGCTGCCTCTACGAGCCGGAGCAGATCTCCAGAGCGGCGTAGTCTTTGTGAAAAGCCGCCTGGCGCCAGGCACCGGACGGCTCGCACTCTGCCTGAGAGGAGGAGACGAAACTCAGGCAGCGGCGTTTTCGCAAGGCTCCGCTTCGCAAGGCTCCGTTTCAGGTTCGGAATTGTCCTCATCCTCACCCTCGAACAGGCCCGCAATCCGTTCCCACGCTTCGACGGTTGCGCAACCTGCACCTTCGACAAGGCGGGTCGGCGGCACTTGCATCCATCCGGGACGCCAGCCGGGATTGGCCGAACACTCCACACCCTCGATCCGGTTCCGGATCAGCGCCTTCTGGACCTTGCCACTTTCCTTGGCGACGCTCTCCGCCACGCTTGGGGACGCAATGTCCGCGACCATCGCATGGATGGCCCGCTTGTCGCGGAGCAGCTCGAAGAAGGCATCATCGGGTGACCAGTAGCGGCCAAGATCGGTTCCGCAGACATGAAGCACCGCCTCGACCACCGGCCCGCCAACTTCCAACGTTTCGGCCATGGTCAGGGCAAGCACCTGCATCACTTCCTCATCCGACATCGCGAGTAGCGCGGAGAAGGCTTCGCAGAGCGAATGGGCATCGCCGTTGGCGCGCGGGCGCATTGCGCCGAGTGCGCTGAACAGGGCGTCGACCTGTTCCGATGCGGTATCAATTTCAGCCCGCGCAATGGAGCCTGCCACGCTCTCATGCGTCTCGTTCTTGCGCGCCCCGCACACATGCGGACGGACATTCCAGAGCGACGAGCCGGTGATGGCGTGTGCGACCATCAGGCGAAGCGCAATGGATGGCGCGGTAAGCAGGCTGGCGGCAGCGGTACCGTGCCGGTGGAGGCCGACATATTCCGCCAGCGGGCCGGACATTTCGGGTTTGATGTCAGTCGGTGAGGGCGCATCTCCGTCCTCAGTCTGGCGCTTTGTCCGGCGCGCTTCCGAAGCCTTCAGCCAGCCTTCATGGAAAGTCACCGTGCCATCATGGCGCTGCTCCACATAGACCTTGCCGCCCTTCTTCTTCGTGGTCTGGACGTATTCCCAGCGCTGGAAGTAGGCCCCCCGCTCGAGACAGACGACATCGGCCCAGCCACGGGCCAGGTATTGCTCGATCCGGGCTGACACTTCCGCTGCCTGAGCAGTCCAGAAAGCCTCAGCGTCCGCAAAGACAGCGCGCTCTCCGAACAGGTCTGCCGTCACCGCGCCGATGTACTGGTCAAGGTCAAACAAGGCCTTGTCGGTGGTGATCGCGCTGCCCCCTGTCACCCATGCCTTGCAGGCCCGCCCGAACGGCGCCCGTTCAGTTTCGCTGTTCCAGAGCTTCAACCATTCCGCCTGCTGGGCAGGTGTTGCCAGCGTCAGCGCGCGGATCGTCTCGCGGTCAATCTCATCGTCTGCGTAGAGTTTGCGGATCGGTGCCGCGAGGCCTGCCAAAGCCAGCACGCGGCGCACCAGAAGTTCAGTCACGCCGAAGAAGGTTGCTATGTCTTCGGGCGCTTTGCCTTCGTCCGACAGCTTCCTGAAGGCCACATATTGTTCCATTTCCGTCGCAGGCAGGCGGGCGACATTTTCGATGATGGATGCCTCGATGGCCGAGGCGGCATCCTCCTCACTCATCACGGCGCAAGGAACCAGTGGAACGGTGTCAGTCTCCTTCGCAAGTTCGAGGAGCGCAAAGTAGCGGCGTCGGCCTGCGATGACGCCATAGCTGTCACCCTCGCGGCGGACGAGGAGCGTCTGGCGGATGCCCTTTTCGCGGATGGATGGCAGGATGTCGGACACGTCCGGCTTCTTGCGTCCGTGCCGCATGTTGAGTTTGGAAACGCTCAGTTGATCGAGCGGAATGTGGGTGAGGTCGGGCTGTGCCATCGGGGGCTCCTTTTCTGGCGGGTAAAGGGAGAGGCCAAGCGCCCATGCCGGGCCGCTCCAGTGAATGTCTGAATAGGGAAAGCCTTCGCGGTCGAAGGCGGGGGCCGGATCGGTCTGGCCCCAGTCATAGTCGCGGACGCGGATGCGCGGCGCGCGGCCCGCAACCCAGATTTCAACAACGCGGTCGTCCTCGACGACCAGCGTCATCCCAGGGCGCGGACCTAGAATCCGCTCACTCTCTGAGAGGACGCGGCTCATGCCCGCGCCTCGCCTGCCGGGGCTGCGCGGAGACGCGCCAGCACCGCACGGGCGGCGGCCAACGCCTCCGGCACAAGTTCGTTTGCCACCTTGGTCAGATAGGCATTGTCCGATCCCGGATAGTTGGCTTCCACGCCCCAGAGGCTCGCAGCGTGGTGGTCCAATGTCACGCCTTCCAGCGACACGGACAGCACGATACCGCAATAGAACCAGTCGCCCTTGCGCCATGCCTCCATGACGGCTTCGGCCTCGGCCTGCGCCTTGGCGAACCGCTCGCGGAACCCGTTTCCGGGGCCGATGAATCCCGGAGCGTCCTTGTAGAGCGAGGGCCAAAAGCCGTCCTGCCGCTGGTCCGGTGCATCGGGACAATCGTCCAGGACGATTTGGGCCAGAATGGTGAACCCGTCCGCCTCGCAGGTGATCGCGTCACCTGCACAGACGAAGGTGGCAAAGCGTTCGGAAAAGCTCATGACACCCTCCGAAGCTCGAAGCCATGCTGATCGCAGAGGCCGCGCAGCTCCCGTGCCTCGTTGGCATCAAGTTCGTCACCTGCCTGACGATAGATGCTTCCCTGCGCGAACCCTGCCGGGGTCTTCACGACATGTGCCCAGCGATACGGGCCACGGCCATCTTCACGCGGTCTGGTCTGGTATCTCGCCATGACGATCACCGCGACCAGAAGATGTGGACCTGATCGAATCCGGTCTCGACGGTGAATATGTCGCCGTTCAGCGCCATGTCCCAGCCCATCGCGTCCCAATCGATATAGTATTGGAGGGAAGCCGGGATTTCGGTGCCGCACTCGCGGGCCAGCTCTTCAGCAAAGTCTGCAACCGAGCGGTATTCGCCCGCATAGTTCTCGAAGGCAGCGCGGGCCTGCTCTAAGTCGTCGCCGTAGTGGCGGTGGACTTTTGCGCCGAGGCGTCCGTGCTCGCTGATGAACTCCGCCAGCGCGCACACGGTTTCGAACGAGGCGTATTCCGAGAGGCTCGCGCCTTCGAAGCCTTCATAGTCGTGGATCGCCCACTCATCGGCATCCGGCAGCGGCGAAGCCGCAAGCATCGCGCGGACCTTGTCCATAATTTCGTCCGGTGTGGTGGCATTGATCCAGCGCCCATGCAGGTAGCCATTATTGTACGCCGCTAGGCAGGCCACATAGATGCGGGGGGCATCTTCAGATGGGAGTGCGGAAGCTGTTCCAAGAGGTGCAGGGGTTGCGGGTTCGCAGGGCATGTCGGGTCTCCTTCTTTGCCGCGTTCCTCCCCGCGACAGGCGGGGGTGGGCGGCGGAAAAGGCCGGCAGGCCGGGCGGACAAGCGGCATGCGCAAGGCGGGAAGGTAGGAGACCTTCAGGCGCAAAAGACGATTGATCTCCGTCGCCTTGCGCGTGCGGCGCGCCCGGCCAGACGTGCCGTCCGCCCACACCCGCCGTGCGAGGTGCCTTCGAGGCGTCTGGGGGAGAGCCGGGCTCTCAGACCCGCTTGTAATGCCGGAACTTGCTGCCTGGCCCGAATCGGAGATTCGTTCCCAGCGAATTCGGAGTTTTCCTGATTGGAGGACAGAACATGTCTGTCTGGTTCCCATTCGGTTTCGAACAGAGCCGGGCCGCCCATGATGCGGCGAAGCGGCTGAGGCAGGCCTTTCCCTCGCTGAAAATTGACCTTCATGACGGACGGATCGAGATCTCGGGGATTGCTCCGGAAGAGGAAGCTGCAATTCTCCGGGAAGCGGCAGATACGATGATCGCCTGCCGCAAGGGCCTTGCTGAGGCAGCCTGACTGCATATTGGCGCCTGAGGGGCTGGTATCGGTCCGCCGAATCTTCCAGTCTCGCACCATCATGACGATGCATGTGAGAGACTTTCGCGAAACCGACCGGCGTGCGCTGACCGGGCTCTGGGAGGCCTGCGGGCTGGCCCGGCCCTGGAACGATCCGAATGCCGACATCGACCGGGCAGTCGCAGCACGCGAAGCGACCATCCTGGTCGGCTATTGCGGAGACCAACTGATCGGCAGCGTCATGGCAGGGCATGATGGCCACCGCGGATGGGTCTATTATCTCGCGGTCGACCCGGCACACCATGGGCGTGGGGCAGGCCGGGAGCTGATGGAAGAAGCGGGCCTCTGGCTTGCGTCGCGCGGCGCCCCGAAACTCGAACTCATGGTCCGGGACGGCAACGACCGCGCCGCCAAATTCTACGAATCCCTCGGCTTCGAGCGCCAGCAGGTAACCGTCTATGGCAAATGGCTGAAAGCCCCGCCAGAGTCATCAGCCCGAAAGGCCTCCTGACACAATCGAGGTGCCACGCGCCCGCGACCCCTCTGGCCGCAAGGCCAGTGGGAAGCGCGCGGCGCGGCCCCGGCCGGCGAGCCCCCGCAGCGCCGGCGCGCCCAAACGGGCGAGCCGGTGACCGGAGACGAGCCGGGCCAGTCGAATGCCACTCAGACCCAGCGGGCTCTAGCCGACTGGACAGCCCCGCGTGAGCGGGCCAGGGAGAGGCTCCGATGCGGTCGCCAGTACGACACGAGGACGCCGCAATAGTTGAGGAATCCCCCGAAAAGGGCCACGCTTGAGGCCATGTGCGGCAAGTTCTCATACATGGCGACCTGGGCGGAGGTCGTCAGCTTTTCCGAACCCCTGACAGCGCGTCCGAGCAATGCGCCGGAGGAGGTGGCAACGCCCATGCGGTTTGCGCCCGTCATGCACCTCGACGACGCAGGGCAGCGGACCGTGACACCCATGCGATGGGGCTTCACCAAGAGCCGGCAAGGGCGCGTCTTTCCCGACCATATTCATGCGCGTGACGACAAGCTGATCACCTCGCGTCTCTGGAGGCCACATTTCGAAGCGAGGCGCGGCGTCCTGATCGTCAGTAGCTTCAATGAGGGCGAAGAGGTGCCGACGTTCAGACCGGACCGGGTCACGCCAACGGGGAATACAAGGACCGTCCAGTGGACCATCCGCCCGAAGGACGGATCGCGCCTGGCAATCGCCATCATATACAGGATGGCTCAGTCCCCGGAAGGAGAGGTCGCGGAATTCGTGATGTGCACAACCAAGGCCAATAAGGGGATTTCCAGATTCGTCACCGGGGATCCGGACCAGCGCATGCCGGCTGTGCTGCAGGTAGAAAACCTTGCCGTCTGGCTGGGGCAGACCGGCGCGAGCCCGGAAGAGCTCCGAGCCTGCCTTTCTCCGTATGAAGATGAAGGCGCCTGGTCGATGGCGCCGGAAGGGCGCCGCAAAAGTCCCATCGCCAAACCGGTGCAAGGCGACTTGTTCTGAACCGTGTCAGGCGAGGAGCGTCCTGTACCCACCTGACACAAGGTCCCGCCCACGGGCACGTGCCCGGCGGATCTCATCCTTCATCGACCGGCCGGGCCCTGCCCAGGCTTCATCCACCCGCGCCTTGCCATAAATGATATCGGCAGTTTCCCGGACGGACAGTCCCGCCGCTTGGCAATCATGCGCGACCAGCGCATTGCGAAGGGTAAGACTCGTCCGGGTCCACGGCGCGGTTCCGGCTGGGCTGGCGTCGTAAACACGCTGCGCCTCGTCCAGCATGCGCCAGCGGGAGGCGAAATTCGCGGTGCCCCGTATCAGGAAGCCGAGCCGGACCGGTTCCGGAGACAGCATCGACATGCCCGTACACTGAACCTGCACCACATGGCCGTTGCCCTTGACCAGTATGTGCTCGCGCCCCGCGGTGTCGACCAGATGCACGATTTCACACTGTTTCACCGTCCTCTCGTAGATCGGGCAGGCCTCGCTCGGGCCTGCCGGGCTCACCTGGACCTGAACCTGCCGCGGAAACAGCGCCGAAGACCAGAATGCATTGGCGGTAAATCCGTCGTGGCGCGGGTCCGGGAAGAAGGCGAGCCCCCAGCGCTCGGCCGCCATCTGGTCCGTGCGCGGGCGGACCAGGGTGATGCCATGACAGGCGGTGCGGACCGATACTTCGTCCGGCCCATGCAGCATGGCCTCCGTCAGGAACTCCTCATTGCGCCGGAGGAACTCCCAGGCCCACCGGCTCCGGGACAAGGTCCGCGTGTAATCATAGCGGTCGAGCACAGATTGTAACAATACAGGGCAGTTCGACATGGCTTCATCCCCCTTGCGAAACTCCCTGCAAGATGGATTCCAAAAACAACCAAAAAGAGAATATGGGCTGTACTAAGGGAGAGCCCTGCTTCCCCTGGCCAAACAGACCCTCCGCACCCGTAAGCCGGATCAGGAGCCATTTTCTGACGATTCCGCCTCTATCCTTGTTTTCAACTTGTTGGCAATACTTGTGTCAAAAAGAGGTGGAGGAATGACGAAGAGGCGACAGACGGTGCCCCGGAAAAGTTCAAGGTCACCGACCGAGGTCGACAAGCAGGTCGGACGCAATGTCCGCCGCTACCGAAATGACATGCACATGACGTTGAACGAGCTAGGCGACCAGCTGGGCGTCAGCCAGCAGCAGATCCAGAAATACGAGACAGGAGAGAGCCGCATCAGCGCCTCCATGGTCCTCGCCATCAGCGAAGTCCTGAATATCGGTATCGAGGACCTCTTCATCGGCACCCGTAACCTGAAGAAAGCAAAAAAGACACCGCTCGAAACCGCCCGCCGTGAATGCCAGATGTGGATAGACCGCGCCAGCTCCAGGGAAACCCTCCGTCAGATGGCCCGGGTCCTCAAGGCGATGTCGGGTGAGAATTGACCTCACTTTCTAGTAGGTCGCTTCAGAAGTAGGTGAGGCTCGATTTCCAAGGCATCAGCAAGCTTGCCCAAGATATCAATTGTCGCGCTATAGATGCGTCTTTCGAGCAAGCTCACGTAGGTACGGTCAATGCCGGCGCGATGGGCGAGTTCCTCTTGGGAAATTCCCGCAGCGCGCCGATATTTCTTCAGATTTTGAGCGAAAACTTCACGGATTTCCATTCTTAAGAATGGACGTCCGTGATGAGTATGTTTCCACGGAGTATACTCTGCGATCAGCGTAAAGAGCCTTGGGCTCAAAGTGCGAAAAAGCATACCATCTGACCATTCTCAGGAAAGGTCCTCGAGGAGACAGAGCGTTAGTTTGATGCGGGTTCCGTCAGAAGATCTGCGGGCTTCACTCCTAGGGCCAATGCAAGCCTCTCCAGGACATCAATGGTTGCACTGTATTGGCTCCGCTCCAACGAGCTCACGTAAGTACGGTCGATCCCGGCCAGATCGGCGAGATCTTCTTGCGACAGATTTTGAATCTGCCGCAACCCTTTAAGGTTGAGTGCCAAAACATCTCGAACTCGCATTTGCGAGAGATGAAACGGTTGTAGAGTATACAGCCACGGAGTATACTCTGAATATTGGCTCCTAATTTAAATTGAATTGGGGCGTGAGCGGCGGGTTCACAGCATTTCGCGGTGGGTGGTGTTCAAGTTTTGCGTTCGTGCCGGGGCAGCAACGCCCTCAACAAGAGAATGTCCAAATTGTCAGATCAGACTCAGCCACTCTCCATCCAACCACCCTCGAAGTCCGCTTCGAACGATTGCGACTGGCGAGAACAGGTCCGGTCTGAATCAAAACCCTCCAGCCTCTTTCGCAAGTCCGACAGCTCCATCGAAACACCCTCTCCAACCCCCATTCCCCTCCACGCCGCAGACCCCCTCAACCACATCTTCCGCCACCAGTACGACCAGCTCGTCCGCTTCTGCCGCGCCCGAATCACCAACCCGTCCGATGCCGAAGACCTCGTCCAGGACGCCTTCGTCTCCGTCCGCCGCGCCTATGCCGACAAGCCGGCAGAGGACCTCCGCGCACTCCTCTTCACCACGGTCCGCAATCTCAGTGTCAATTATCTCAAATCCGGCCGCATCCGGCACGCCCGCCAGTCGGAGGAGATCGGCGCGCTGGGAGACCGGCTCGCCTGCCAGCGCACCCCCACACCGGAGCAAATGGTCATGGACAGGGAACGTCTCGCCATCGCCGAGCAAACCATCGCCGCCATGAGCCCCCGCAAGCGCGACGCGCTCCGGCTCCACCGCTATGAGGGCCTGACCTATGACGAGATCGCCCGGCGCTTGTCAGTCTCGCCGACAACCGTCAAAACGGACATCGCAGAGGCGATTGCCGAGATCGCCGAAAACCTCTCCGGAACCGCGAAGCGGTCTCCGGCAAAGGGTGAGTGAGCAAGGCGATGACGGACCAAAAGGACGAGGCCAAGCGGCGGGAGACCGCCGCGCTCTGGTACACAGAGCTGCAGAACCCGGACGTCAGCCCAGACACCTGGGAAGCTTTCCTCGAATGGGAAAAGGACCCAGCCAATGCGGCCGCTTACAGGGAGATCGAATCCCTGCTCGGACTCCTTGACCGGACCAGTCTCGGTGGTCCCGCATCCGCTAACCCGGGCAGGGGCCGCAAACCCGTCCTCCTGGCCCTGGCCGCCGCAACCGCGGCATTCATCATCGGCGCCGCCGCTCTCGCGCTCCAGTCCCCAAAACCAGACCCGGCTCCGCTCACCTATGCGACCGCCATCGGCGAGCAGGAGACCGTCACCCTGGACGACGGATCCATCCTCACGCTCAACACGAACACAAAGCTCACCGTCAGCTATTCCAAAACAGAGCGCCTCATCCACCTCACTGAAGGCGAAGCCCTGTTCGAGGTCGAACATTCCGACCGGCCTTTCCTCGTCGAAGCGGGCGGCACAATCACACGCGCGCTCGGCACGGAATTTGATATCCACGCAGATCAGGACACGGTTTCCGTCACGCTCATCAAGGGCTCGGTCCGCGTCACAACAGGCCAGCCAGATCCCGGGGCAGGGCAGGCAGGCGGGATACCAGAAGAGAGCCAACAGGAGGGCCTCGTCCTCAAGCCCGGCGACCGGCTCGACATGAAACCGGGCGCTGACCCCGTCCTCTCCACCATCGACCCCGCCCAGGCCGGCAAATGGCGCGAAGGCCTCCTCCAGTTCGACAATGTGACGCTCGCCGAGGCCGTTGCCGAAATGAACCGCTATTCGACCACAAA
>PACZ01000023.1 GCA_002700305.1 Hyphomonas sp.
AAGGTGAAAGAGCGGATCCTCGAATATCTCGCCGTGCAGAAACGCACCGGCAAGATGAAGGGGCCGATCCTCTGCCTCGTCGGGCCTCCGGGTGTGGGTAAGACCTCGCTTGGCCGTTCCATTGCCGAAGCCACCGGGCGCGACTTCGTGCGCGTGTCGCTGGGCGGCGTGCGGGACGAGAGCGAGATCCGCGGCCACCGCCGGACCTATATCGGCTCGATGCCGGGACGCATCATCCAGTCGCTGAAGAAGGTGAAGTCGGGCAATCCGCTCTTCCTTCTGGACGAGATCGACAAGATGGGCATGGACCATCGCGGCGATCCGGCCTCGGCTCTGCTGGAAGTGCTCGATCCGGAGCAGAACTCGACGTTCAACGACCACTATCTGGAAGTCGATTACGACCTGTCAGACGTGATGTTCGTGACGACGGCGAACTCGCTCAACATGCCCCAGCCCTTGCTGGACCGTATGGAGATCATCCGGATCGCCGGGTACACCGAAGACGAGAAACTGGAGATCACCAAGCGTCACCTGATCCCTCAGGTGCGTGAGGATCACGGTCTCGGCGAGGACGAGTTTGTCGTCACCGACCAGGCCATCCGCGATCTCATCCGGTACTATTCCCGCGAAGCCGGGGTGCGTAGCCTGAAGCGCGAGATTGCGCGCCTAGCCCGTAAGGCGGTGCGCAAGCTGGCCGAACAGGGCGACGACGCCACGCTGACCGTGACGCCGGAGAACCTCGGCGACTTCGCAGGCGTGCGGAAGTTCCGCTATGGCCTCGCCGACGAGACCGACCAGGTGGGTGCCGTCACAGGCCTTGCCTGGACAGAGACGGGCGGCGACCTCCTCACCATCGAGGCGGTCAAGATGCCCGGCCGCGGGAACATGAAGGTTACGGGTAACCTCCGCGACGTGATGAAGGAATCGATCCAGGCGGCGAGCTCGCTCGTCCGTTCGCGGTCGGTGATGCTCGGCATCAAGCCGACGGTCTTCAACACGACGGATATCCACGTGCACGTGCCGGATGGTGCCACACCGAAAGACGGCCCGTCCGCCGGTGTCGCCATGACCACTGCCATCGTTTCGCTGCTGACCGGCAACCCGGTCGACCGCGAAGTCGCGATGACGGGTGAGATCTCGCTGCGCGGCAAGGTGTTGCCGATCGGCGGCCTCAAGGAGAAGCTGCTCGCAGCCCTCCGAGGCGGCATCAAGACGGTCCTCATTCCGGAGGAGAACGAGAAGGATCTCGACGAGATTCCGGAGAATGTGAAGACGGGCCTGAAGATCGTGCCGGTCTCCGACATCAATGAGGTGTTGGAGATTGCGCTGACCCGGCCGCTGACGCCGATCGAATGGTCGGAAGCCGACGAGGCGGCGCTGCATGCATCGCTCTCGGGACAGGGCAGCGGAACAGGCGACCAGCCCCGCGCGCACTAGGACCTGACACCTGAAAACAATGGCGGCCGCTTCTTCTGGAGCGGCCGTCTTGCTTTTTGTCCCGGGTCCCGGCATGTACGCCACCGGATGGGCGGTTAGCTCAGTTGGTAGAGCATCTCGTTTACACCGAGAGGGTCAGCGGTTCGAGCCCGTTACCGCCCACCATTCAAAACAAGGACTTAGCGCGGTTGAGACCGTCCCGCGCTGGGTCACTTAACACCCCACTTAACAGGTTCTGTTCTTGTTCCGTGTCATTTCGGTCGTTTGCTTAGCTCAGCTAAGGTGAGAATCAGGCCCGGTCCCACAGCGACTAATACGGCCATCATTATCCATCCTGCGATGTACTCCCAAAAAGCGTACTCCTCGGCCTCAGAAGCCATACCGTCGACAGGTATGATACCTGTGACCGAAAACAGCCCGAGTAGAATGAGACCACCAAGAGTAATGCTGGTGATCCTAACGAACCCAACGTGTCCACCAGGATGGTCGCGGATAGCAGGGATGCAAATGGCCCAAATGGTACATATGAACCCGAACATTCCAGCGATCAGGTAAGTGAGATTCTTGAGCTCGTCAGAGTTCATCAGTCACCTTTCGAAAACACTATAACAGTCGCAATCCTACAGCAGTTCAGGAAACATCCTGAAGACATCCTCGTCACTGTAATTCCCGATCAAACGATACGACTTGTATCCAATACGAACCAAAAGCACGATGTCTTTGTCCGTATCAATAATCGTTTCGATCAGGGACTTTATCGCGTCGATGGATTTGGAGGATTTGAATGCTATGAAAGAAGTTGGTTCGACCCAGTAGTCTTGGTTGGTCGGTATGAGCTTTGCTATTTCATCATACAGTTCTTGACGGCGATCATCGCTTGTTAGGTCGTCTTCAATGCGAAAGGTAAGCCAGTAGGCGGACATGCAGCTACTCCATTAGCCATGCCCCAAGCCCTAAGATGAAATGAATGTGATTCCATCTCTGAGTCAATGGCTTCAACCTAATCGCGTTTAGTCATCGCCCGGATAACCGCCGCGTCGCTCACATAAATCCGCTTCATTTTGGCGAGCGTGCCGGACGTCCAACCGAACATATCTTGTAGCACCTTGTCGGTGATGAGTTCCGGATAGTTGTGCTGGAAGATGACCATGTTCGTTGCTGCGTTCTTGCGCAGGTGATGAATGGTCGGCCTGTCCTTGCCTTTCAGGACTTTATCGCGGTGACGATAGAAGCTGGTGGAAAGACCATCCGGCGTCCAGGGCGAGCCGTAGGAATTGAACAGCAGTGTGATAGGTTCGACTGGCCGCTTCCACTTTTTTGTAAGCGCAACGCGCTTTGCTTCTATCTCATCAAGCAGGGTCAGCAATTCAGGGAACAGCGGCACGATGGCATAGTTCTGTCCACGGCTCTTTCCGGTTGGGATGATGATGTGTTCACGTTTGCGCGCGGAGCGGGGAAGGCGGACAGCATCTTCGAGCCGAAGGCCAGTAATTTCTTCGAGGCGGTAAAAATAGTCGAGCTGCCAGGCAGCATCCTTGAGGAAAGCTGTGCGTTCGACAGGCTCCCAGATCCTCGCTTCATCGATGGGGGATGAATAGACGGACGGAATGCCTTCGACCCGGTTCCAGTCGAGACGTCCTTCAGATTTTGCCCAGTTCAGGAAAGCAGAGAGCGCAATCATGGCTTCCTGCGCCGCGCTCTTGCTGTGCGCCCAGCGCGTATCGCGATGGGTGACGATGTACTGAATGATCTTCCGGTCATCAAAAACAGCGAGAGGCGCTTTACGAGCGGGTTTGCTGCCTTTGAGCGGCATGTCCAGCCAGGACTCAAGATAGCGGATACGTGCGGTCGAGGATTTGAGTTTCAGGCGAGCGAACTTAGGGCAGCGCTTCTGATAGTCGTGGAAGGCCTGTTCGAAGGTCCCGGGCTTTATGCCCCGCTCAGTTTGCTTGGCTTCTTCATAAGCTGCGATGAATTCAGGCGGCAGGCGCTTGTCATCGATTGGTTTGCCATCGCATTGCCAGAAGCGCGAACCGCCATGCCGACTTGTATAGTAGTAATATCGGATTGTGCCGTTCGCGAGCTTGAAGGGGACTCTCCAGACGCCTTTGATGGGCATGCTGCATCCTCCTAGATAAATCCGTTCAGATCGTCGGCAGAATCTTCCGATGGCAGGAGCGATTTGTCTACGAGGGAGATTTCTCCTGATGCACTCATGCGGATTGCACCAACGGAAAAGCCGGCCTCGCTGGCCGCTTCATATAGTCCGCGAACCCGACGCCTGATTTCAGCCATGGTGAGGCCTGCGCGGTCTGCGCCGGACGGTCTTTTCGGAACTTCTGCCGATACGGACATGAGGCGGTCTCACTGCAAGGCGGAGCGAACATAGCTCAGCGTTTGTCTGACGAAATGACCATCGCACAGAACCAGCGAAAAGCAACCCTATTTTTGAGTACAAATGGTGGGGCTTACCAATCGCCATCCCGTTCGGCACTGCGGGCACGTTTCTTAGATGGGGGCTTTTTGCCGGTCTTGAGCCGCTCGCGCTTCTCTTCGAGCTCTTTGCGCCCCGGTTCGTCCTCTGTAATTTCATGCCCTGCTGCCGGGCTGCGCTCATGTTTGAGCAAGCGTTCCAGGCGCGCAATTTCTTCCCGAAGCAGCATGGCTTCCACGCGGGAAGGGACCGGAACAATCTTGTTTTCCCAATCATAGATGCGCTGGCGGGAATAGGGCTTCACTTCCTTGCCGTCAGGGTCAGCCGCCGTCAGCTGCTGGGCGACCCATTCGCCAAACTCGGCATAGGTCATGCCGCGTCTCAGGCGTTCCTGTTTTAGCTCGTCCGGCGACATGAAGTAATCTGCTCCAGCAAAACGGATTTCGGGTTGTCCAAATCAGCCGTACTCATTAAATGAGTATATATGTACTCCCTAAATGGGTACTCGGTTGGAGCAGACCATGCAAGCGGAACCTCAGCCAGAGAACGACTTCGAAGGCGTTGTAGGGACAGCAATTCTCTTGCTGGGCTATGGCGTCATCCTCTGCCTGACAGGCTTGTCCTTATGGGCGGTGGGCGCCGTGCAGCTTGCGAGCCGCCCCGAAACTGACCCGCTTCGTTTCTGGTATCTGCTCGTGTTCCTGGCCCTGGAACTCTGGGTCTGTGCCGGTCTGGTGGTTATCGGGATCAGACTCCGGCAGGGGCGCTGGGGGGCAGCCCTGATTGCGCTGACGCTTTGGCTGGCAGCGCTCGGCTTATCCGCCATGCAGGAAAAGCGCTTTCATACGCTATTTGATGGCAAGCTGGATGCGGCGGTCGCGCAAAAGCTGGCAGAGCGAACCAATGCTGAGGCGCGTGTTCTCGAACTGGAAGGGACGCTCGAAGCCTTCGACAAGCCGAGCCGGTCGGTCGAAGCCATCGAAGCGGAACTGGGCGGCTATGAAGCCCGCAGCGATGCGGAGAAATTCCCGACGCGAATTACCTCGCTCAAGGCGGAACTGAAGGCCGCGCAATCCTATACCATGATTGCAGCCGATTTGGACGCGCAGCGCAAAACACTGGAAGACACGGCCGCGCTCGCAGCGGAACGCCTCGATGCCCGAAAGGTCGGGCAAGATTTCCGCCTCTTCGGAAAAGCTGTTCCCGCCGATGCAAGCATCTGGTTGCTGATTGCGACCATGCTGGCCATCAAGTCGCTTGGGCCATGGCTGCTCATAGGAGGTAGGGACAAGGCCGAAGCGTCGCCTGAACCGGTGCAGCCAGCAGAAGACCCGGATTGGACCTATGTCGAACGCACGGACCGGCAGGGCAGGGTGCGGCGAGTTAAAGTTCCCCGCGCGGACGCAGCCTAACGTCGCTTCGATTTTGGCGGGTCAGTCGGAACGATAAATTCATCCCCTGTGCCAATCGTCCAGCTTTGCCCCATATCCATGAGCAGGCGGTCGAGGCCGGTGATAATCAGGGCTTCGACAGTCGTGTCGTGTTCCATGGCAAAGAGTTTGAGAGATTTGTGGGCAGCGCTCGGCACATAGGCCGTGATGCTTTTTTTCCCTTCGCGTCCCGGCTGCGGATAGCGCGGCGCTTTCGCGTCTGCCGGTTCGGGCTTGGCGGGCGTTTGCTTGACCAATGGGGCCTCCTTGCCGAGCCGATATTCGCGGCGCGACTCAGCTTCTTCCTGAACGATTCCGAATGCCTGAAGTTTTGCCATAGGTCAGCCCCTTATGCCGCTTGGCGGCTCGTTTTGATTGGTTTGAGGTCCAGTTTGCGTGCGAGCCAGTCATACAGGCCGCGCACTTCATCGGCGGCCTTGCTGTAAGGTTCGAGTTCCAGCACGCCCAGGCCAGAGCCAATGGCTTTGCTGAACGCAACCCGGTTGCAGAGAAATTCTTCCGCCAGCGGATATTTGTGAGACCCAACAATATAATGTGCGGCTTGTTCGGCAAGGTTGCTGTTGGTCGGCGCGTCATTCAGCACCACGGCCGCCGGCTTGCCGTAAAAGTCTGCAATCTCCATCGTCTCCTCGATGGCGCGGATATCGAGCGCACCCGGCTTTGTCGGAATCAGAATGAAATCGGCGACTGTCGCGATGGCTTTGGCCGCGCGGGCGGCATTGGGCGCGGTGTCTATGAACAGGATATCATGGCCACGGTTTCGAATGTCGCTGATGGCACGGTCCAGCATGGACGGCACTTCGCCCTGCACACTAGGCGAGGGCATGTTGGCCATATCGGAACGCTTGCGCAGAGCGGCCCAGTATTCGGCACTACGCTGATCATCCATATCAAGAATGGCTGATTTGTAGTCTGCTTTGGCCGCCGCGATGGCGAGGTTGGTCGTGAGCGTCGTTTTCCCGACGCCGCCCTTTTGCGCCATGATGGCGATAATTTTCATGGGCGAAGCGTTTGACATGCTTGCAGCATACGCCTGCCAGGGCGCCCGGTACTGAAAACTTGCCAACCAGTTCACTGGTTCCCTGTTCGGGGTGTGTCATTGGTGCACTGGTCCATCAGTCAACTAGTCAACAAGTCGGCAGAGCACAGAAGCCGCACCGGGTTCAGTTCCCGATGCGGCTGTTTCACGGAAGGGACGGGATTATACAGCAGCATCCGCATCCGCCGGTTGCTTGCTGTGCAGGAAGTCTGCGGCCCGCTGAGCGTGCGCGGCAGCGGTGAAAATGGCGCGCTTGTCGTTCTTCAGAACTTTCAGCCAGGAGCTGATATAGGCGGCATGGTCTTCGCGGTCCTTAAGCGTCAGCCCCAGGTCAGCACAAAGGAAGGCAGCACCGAGTTCGGCAACGAGTTCTTCCTGTGCATAGCCTTCGTCGCCGAAGCGTTCGCGTCCGAAGGAGCGGTCGAGGCGAGACTTGTGGCGCGTCCAGTGGGTGCATTCATGACCAAGCGTCGCGTAATAGTCTTCGGCTGTATCGAAGGTTTCAATATCGGGCATCTGCACGAAGTCCTGACCCGGCGAGTAGAAGGCGGAGCTTCCGCCATGGCGAATCTCAGCGCCGGTCGCGGTGAAGAAGGCATCGGCATGCGCGATGCGGTCTGGCGTCGAAGCTCTCGGTTCTGCCTTGGCGTAGTAGTGCGCTGGCAGGCCCTCGATCTGATCGACATTGAAGACGCGATAGGATTTGAGGAAGCGGCGTGTGGATTCGGTTTCTTCGCCGGTTGCCTGATCGGTCTCTGTATTGGTGATCGCTCCTGCATAGACAACCGGGGCGCTGGTTTCACCCTTGCGGACATGGGCGCCAAGGGCGCGGGCTTGCTGGAAGGTCATCCAGATGGGTGCGGAATGGCCGCGTTCCATTGCAAAGCACCAAAGGATCAACGTGTTGATCCCGGAATAGGCTTCGCCATTGTGACGGAGCGGTCTTGAGACGGGACCGGCCGCATGGGCGGCGTGCCAGGGCTGTGTCCAGGGTTTCACACCGGTTTCAAGCAGGCCGACGATCTGGTCGGTGATTGTGGTGTAGACATCGGGACGGTTTGTGTTGGGGCGGGGCATCGTGCTTTTCCTTTCCTGGTTCTCTGACGATGCGAGAGACAGGGCCGGAGGCATCAGCGGGGGTGTCAGACAGCCAACACGGGCGGCGCAGCCGCTGGCGCGGGCCGGCTGTTGACAGCGCCGCGCCTCCGGGCAGGCTCGCATCCTCTATCAGAGACGCAGGGAAGGGGGACGCGCCCGCATGGGCGCAGAGTTTCCTTGAAGCTAAGCCAGCTCGACCAAACCATTCTGATTGTGGTGTAGGCATCGGGACGGTTTGTGTTGGGGCGGGGCATCGTGCTTTTCCTTTCCTGATTCTCTGACGATGCGAGAGACAGAGACGGAGGGAGTGAGTCGCTTACACAACACCGGAGCGCTGATGCAGAACCTGCAATGAATTGTGCAGGATGTTCGACGCAGGAATAGTGTTGATCAGCGTGTTCGCACTGCTAAGGTTCTCCTCCAACCTTAGGGAGCAAAAAATGAATGGCGGAATTGTTGCGGTCATTGCGGTCGGGCTGAGCATTGCCGGGCTTGTCTATCTGGCTCGTCAGAGATCCGGCGCGCGGAATGAGACGCCAAAGGCAGGCGACCCTTTGCAATCGGTGTTTTCCCTGATCGCTGACTATGGGAATGTCATGGCAGCGAAGACCAGCGTCTGTCGGGACGAATCGGAACTGCCAGCACCCAAGCAAAAAATCGAGCAGGCGATTCTCCTGGCGCTCAAGCAATCAAATCTGACCGAAGAGTACCGCAACGGCCTTGTAATGGCTTACAGCAATCTCAGCGAATTTCAGTCTCTCAGTGAAGCTGATCGACATGCCGTGGAGAAATGGGACGCTGCAATTGACGGCGACCTCAGCCAGCTTGACAAGATTGCGACTGACATCTCATCAGCGGGAGAGGCTGTAGAGCGACTCACGCAGCTGACACGGCGAGAGTTCGACCGACGCAGGGAATATCTGCGTACGCAGGGATACGTTATCGAATAAACGGATCAGACGCCACGTCAGAGACTCGACCCTCGCCGCGCCTCCGGGCAGGCTCGCATCCTCTTTCAGAGACGCAGGAAAGGAAAAATCGTCTCAACGGACAGAAGTTATCCTGTCAGTTCAGACGCATTTCCATCGAGTTGAGTGACCTGAGCGCGTGATGTCCTGAGGCTAGCGAGTTGAGCAGGACATGTAGACAGTGCAATTGGCGTAGTCGAACACGTCAGTCTCTCCACACGAACAATTCTTGCCCGTTGTAGGGGGATTGTTGCAGGTTCGGCCCGGGATTCTGTCCTTACGACTAATTTTCCAGATACAGGCGGGTTCCGAGACGTTACAGCTAGAATGAGTATAGCTGCCGGATAGGGTTCCGTTGTTGCACTTGCGGCTCTGGCTTGTGCAGGTTGAGCCATAGGCCGCCGACGACGTCTGGTAGGCCGTGATGCTGCTGCCATGAGCTACCGTTGCACCCCAAGGCGCGGTGCAGTTTGAAGCAGGATCAACTGAACAACTTGCCTTGGTATAGCTGCCGCTCAAGGTGCCATTGTTACAGGTGCGGGACTGGCTGTTACAGCTCGACCCATATGGAACTGTCGTCGTCTGGTAAGCAGTCACAGAGGCGCCGTGCAGCACGGTCTGGCCATTGAAAGTGCAATTGGAGATCGGTGCGTCACAGCCATTATAGGAAGCCGCATCGGTTCTGAATGTCTGGGTGTTCAGGGCCCTAGGTTTGCAACAGCCGGTCACGTCGGTCCAGTAGCCGCTGCCAGCAATATTGTTGCCGTCACAGTCGGTATCCACGCGGACAGTAATTTTTCCCGAGCCGGAAAGGTTGCCCTTTGAGCAGGAGACTGGGTGATAGGTATAATGAGTGCCGCTGCAGGCCGGTGCATTGCACCCCGCAACGCTGATGCCATTCACGTTCTGAGTACGGGTATTTTCCAAGCCGGGCACACAGCAATTCGATACGCCGGTCCACGTGCCTCGGCCAGGGATGATGTTGCCATTACAATCGCGCACATCGTCGACGTAGATCGTACCCGAACCAGATAGCCCCCCGGCGCTGCAGCTGGCGGTGTGGCTTCCTGTAGTTTCGCTGCCCGGTGCGCAGCCTGCACAGCTGTTGCTGGGAATATAGTCAGTAGGCGGGGTTCCGGTGCATTGGCTGGCAGAGACCGGTGTGCCATCGCGTATGCAGGTGACCGTACATGATTGACCACAGGTGGCTGGATTATTCCTCGGGTTCCAGGCTGGGGCAGCGCAAGACCGGTTCCATTCGGCGCAAGCCATGGTGTTGCATTCCACGGTCTGGCTGCATTCCCCGCCGCAATAGCTACAATCAAGGGTTTGGCCCGTCGGGGTGTAGGTGCATGATCGGGTTTGTACAATAGTGCCGCCGCCACACGTGGTGCTACAGCTTCCTACATAGCTCCACTCGCCATAAGCAATGGGGCAGGGAGAGACATCGATGTAGTTTGTGCTGTCGGCATAGTCGAGGAAACTCTCCCACTCTGCTTTTGAGGCGAAGGGGATGAATAAGTCATCCGAGGTCTGGAATTTATTGGTGATCTGCTTGCAGCCCTTGCCGTGCACATCGATAGATACTTTTCCTAAGCGGGAGAGTGTGGTCATGCCGGGATTGGTCAAGATTTCAGGAGTGGCAGCCAGGCTCGCGGGCACGTACGCCAAAAGCGTCAGAAATACGAGGGCAAAAAGTCTTACCATAATTCAACTGCTTATGATCCTATCACGGAATAGCGGCTGACAGCGAGTGGAAAACGTCAGACATACGAACGACCGTCACCCGCAGGGCAGAGACTCGGCCCCCGAGGCTCTGGGCGCAATGCGCCTAGGGCGTGTGTCGCTTTGGCGACCGTCCCAGCAAAAAAATTTCTTATCTGGTCTGAAGAAGCGGGGTAAGGCGGCTCAAATATGTGACAGATTACTAGCTATGGAATGTCTAGAACGCAGGGCGCTTAGTGCCTCACCGCTTCAGAATAGAGCGGAATCAGTCAACTAGGAATTCATGATGAGACTTCTGGCGTTTAGCGACATTCACAACAATGTATCGTGTGTCGAAGTGCTTCGGGCTCAGGAAGCGAACCAGTATGATGCTCTGTTAGTTGCTGGCGATATCGGGAGCGAACGTTTCGAGGATATTCTTGGCATCTGTAATACTTTCGAATGTCCCGTGCTTTTCACCTATGGCAATTGGGACAACAAAGGAACCTATACGCAAAGTGGCAGGCGGCCCAGCGGCCTTGTCCACCACTCTGTCCATGAGATCGGGGACTATTTCATAACCGGTTATTCAGGCTGCATCACGCAATGGGGGCAGAACCCCGACTATGTTGAGCTGATGCAAGCTGTCGAGTTACAGCATGCCGACGCGATTGCCGCATATGCATCGGGTGTTGCGGAGCTCACGCAGGCGCGGAAAGACCTTGAAGCCGATGTTCAGCAGACGCTTAAAGAAAAGCTCTCGGTGCTCGCGTCAAAGCCTGGTGACAAGCGCAAAAGCGCGCACCGGCGCCGCGTGATTCAATTGAACCGGCAAGCTGAGGAAAGGCTCCAGAAAGCCACTGCGGTGAGCAATAAAGCCTGGCAAAAACTCCTGCAAGACAAGGCCTATTTGGCCTACCAAAAAGACCGCGCTGTGGCAGGTCAGCAGGCAAATCGCATTAACCGGGACAAGCTCGATGCGATACTCTGCAAAATTGATCCGAGACGAACGCTCGTCATGACGCATGAACGCCAGTATCGCTGGCATGAGCGGGGCACGCCACCACTGTTGCATCTGTTTGGTCATGAGCATGCATTCAAGCACACGATCTTCAAGGAAACGCATTGCGTGAATGTCGCGGCGCTCGATTACGCTCTGGACGTGAAGCCAAGACAGGACAGTAAAGCAGCGAGCATGTACCGAGCGGAGGCGGGCGGCTACTGCGTTTTCACCTTGTCGGGCGGTTCAGTAAAGGTCGAGCGGCGCCGTCTCATATATGACGAAGTGCATTGGGAGGCGCAGGATTATGGGCGCTTCGCCACAGAACCGTTGCCAGACCAGAAGCAATTCGCATCCGGACATAGTCCCTACAAGCGCTGAGAATCGCGCACATTCATCTTGCAGCAGGAATGTGGTTTAGCGGCAACGCTGCGATGTCAATTCGAAGCCGAGGACTGAGATAATCCAGGCACTCTGCATGGCCTTCCGTCAGAATGATGCCATGAGGTCAAATCCCACTGCTTCCGGGGTGCTGTTGCTGACGGTTGTCGCAGTGTGGGGCTGTGCCGTGTCTCCGGACAAGTCCGTTCACCATAGAATCCAACTGCCCGCACCGGGTGAGGTGGCTATCGGGCAGGATGAAGCAGTGTCATGCGAAGCTGAAACAGACCTTGGAAAAATCCGATTCAATGGGGAGACAGAACGATATGAAATCTGTCGTTAGAGCCGACACAGTGGCATTTGAGGCGCTACAAATAATTGGCAGGTACACCCTGGATCGTGATATAAGAAGATAGATATGAAAAGAACAGCCTACGGAATAATAATTTGCCTGCTGGTGACCACCGCCCAGGCGCAGGAGTGGGCGAATATCGCGACGCAGAACGGGCTAACAAGCGGACGCCTCTGCCAGACGGACGGCGCTGATATTATTTGTGACACCAACTCGCCGGAAGTAAACGCAGGTGGCCTTAACGCTACGCAGCTCTGTGACGAGGCCGGCGACAATTGCAAGGATCTGAGCACCGGCTGGGCAACAAGTCTGACGCCGGACAGTCTGGACTGGTCGGACATGAAGGATGCCATGACGCTGGACGCAGCAACCGACATCTCGACAAGCGGCAATAATCTCAGCGTCAACACGGATGATTTGATTGTCGAGGGGACGACCGGCAAAGTCGGGATTGGTACACTTCCCACGAATGCCCGCCTCGATGTCGCTGGGGCGGTCAAGGTTGCGGACGAAACCGACACTTGCTCAAGCGCCGATGACGAAGGGAAAATACGCTATACGGCAGGCGAATTTTCCTTCTGCCAGGACTACACAGCTGGCTGGGAGACCTTTGCAGACGTTGCGCCAGCGGCTGGCGGTGGTGGGGGTAGCCTGCTTGCAGCCTATGACAAAGATGACAATGTCCTTGGAGTCTTTATCGCCTTCATTACGAACACCTACCGATTTTACAATCTGGCTACGAAGGCCTTCGTAGATCTCGGCTTAACCGACTTTTCACCGGCGACGGTAACGGTGAATGATAGGGTCTTCTTCCGGTACGCCAACTGTTCGGGCACGCTGTACATCGACTCCACTTATAGCACTGGGTGGGGATGCTCTGGGGCGGGTACGTGCAAGACGAACCCCGTGAAGGGGTACAGCTCTGCAAGCAGTAACAACTATCAATCCTACAGAAACACTGACGGAAGCTGCGTGAATGCCAGTGGGTCAAGAACGACGTACAATGCCAATTCGGCCGGCGGAGGCAGCAATCCAGATCTGTGTGCATCTGGCGCGGACGGCACAGATTATCATTATGGAAATTGTTATATAGGCCTCTACCAATAGTAGGCAGGTTTCGTGCACTCTAATATCGGAACGGGCCGGATGGGCTATGGGGGTAATCATGTCGATCATCGTGCTGGATTGCGGTCAGCGCTGTGTAGGTATCCTGAACGTCAAAGATATGACGTTCCGAATTTACACTCTCGGCATCGACATGGCGGCCGCCATATCGATTATACAAGCTGCTGAGGAAGTCGTGACCTATAATGGCGAAATTTACGATCTCAAGAAGTTGGGAGAGTTCAACGGCCTTGCGGAGCCTCTCCCGCTTTCGGGGCGTCATTCCGATATGAGAAGCATAAGGTGGGATCCGATCCTGGGATCAAGCCTGAGCGGTACATATGGTGAGTTTTTCCGATATCCGCCGAAGGTAAACCCAGATGCCAGTCCTTATGATCGGAATATCGAATCTGATGTCATGATGACTTTCGAGCTCTGGAAACTTTGGAAGGCCGGTCAGCTTCCAATGTGTCGTGAGAACCAGCACTGATTTTGGCATTTGCTGCTGCCGATCGGGCTTTCAGCCGTTCGATGGTTGAAATTGATACGCCCATGATGTCCGCCGCATATCTGTTTCCATGGGCCAGCACGAGCCGGAGGGCTTCTGTCTCTTGTTTAGGAGTGAGGGCAGGGGGGCGACCGAAACGGACTCCCTGGGATTGAGCGCGTCTGCGGCCTTCTCCGGTTCTTTGTCGTATGAGCGACCGTTCGAATTCCGCAACACCGGCCAGCACCGTCACAATCATTCTGCCGTGCGGTGTCGTTGTATCGGCCCAGGGCTCAGCCAGAGACCGGAAGGCCGCGCCCTTTGCCGTGATGGCTTCCGTCAATGTCAGCATGTCGAGGGTGGAGCGCGCAAGCCGATCAAGACGGGTGACCAAGACCAGGTCGCCTTCTTGCAGACTATCGAGGATGAGGGAGAGCTGAGGGCGGTTGCGGCTCGCGCCGGATACCTTCTCCGTGAAGAGAAGATCTGCGCCCGCCTTCAGCAAGGCCTCTTTCTGAGCCTCTAAGGTCTGGTCCTGTGTGCTGACCCGCGCGTAACCAATTTTTCTCACGAAATCAGTCTAACACACGCGCCGACTTTTGCGGGCAATTATTGAGGGTCGGATTGCCCCGCAAAATCGAGACCGGAGATAAGCCCTCAAAACTTCTAAGTTTTGAGGGTTCGTTGCCTGTAGAATCTAAATCTCATCCGAGATCTTCTTGGGGGAGGACTGCCCAGATACGCTGTAAAGGGAGGTCCGCCCGAATTTGCTCTGGCAACCGGTCGTACACGCTGAAGAGCGCATTGAGAATTTCTTCGCGCCCCCAAAGACGAACGCGGAAATACAGTTCGTTGGCTCTTTGACGTACAGGGGTTGTAAATCCTGACCAACTGACGAGTAGTCCATGATCGGATTGAGTGTCCGCGATGCAACCGATTAAGCCCTGAAGGGTTGGCTGGTCAGCAACAATGTCTCCGGATTTGACCTGAACAACGAGACGGGGACTATCAAAGCCAAGCGTACTCTTGCCAGCGAGGATGTCGATACCTTTGTCTGAGCCCGGAGGAGAGACTTGAGTCTGAAATCCTTCTGCTTGCAAGATTGCAGAGATAAGCCTTGTAAATGCATGGCCAACAAATGTTGAGCTAATGTGGCGTTCAATCTGATCTCGCGCAATTTCTGCCAGATCGATTGGCTGGTCGTTTCCATCTTCCAGATCTTCTTCGTCATCATTCTTTATCGATGTCGGCAAATGGCTATCGCCTGGATCTTTACGAGTACGAACAATTTCTTCGAAGCGTACCGCAGCGTTGTTTCTCGAAATCTGACAAATAGTTTGAGAGGCGCCTAGGCTGTAGAGCAGGTCCTGTTTGAGCGCATCTCGGGGCAGGTCGGTAATGAGCCACTTTACGCGCCGCGCGGGATGCTTGCCCTTAGCAGAAAAGAAGTCACCTTCAATACGACCGATCGCTAATTGCCGCGATGCAGTTTTCAAAGGGGTGACTGTCAGGTCGCCCGCAGCTGCTTTGTTACAGAACTGATTCAGCTGAACGGCCCAATTCTGGAGCGTGCCAGGTTTCTGCTCTGGGAACGCTTCTTCCAGTAGCTTTAAGATGGCGTCGCGGGGCATCGCCTGCTCAAACGCAGGCAAGTCCCAGCCAGTAGCGAGTTCCCCAGTCGCCAAAGCGTCCGCTTCGGCTTCGCCATATTCTCCCAATCGAACCAGCCAGACCTTACTCACACAAAATCCTCCCAAATATTATTTATTCTTCACCAGCCGCGCGACCGCTGGATCGTAACGATACTCGGTAATGCTCCCGTCCCGGATACGCTCTACGGCGTCATCAATGACGTTGAGCGGCACCAGGAACCATTCACGAGGGACGAAGGGGGCGCCGAACCGATCCTTGATCTCGATGGACAGGCGGGCTGGGCTGAAAATCCGGTGAATCAGATTTTCCAGTCGCGTGCGGTTGATATTGTAGAGTTCATATGTCGCGACGATCTCGACTTCAGCCAACAGGAACGTCGGTTCCTTGGCAGCATTGGCAATGCGCCGTTCGACATCGCCTCCGGTAACGCCAATCTTGTGCAGGATACCCCGATTGCCAGCAATGACAGGGTCTGTCGATTGACTCCGCAGAACATAGATGACGCCGGAGGCCAGGTCCTCTTCACTGGCTTCACCTGCAAAGAGGGGACCGGCTGCGCCAGGATCAGACACAAGGCGGCTCGTTTCATCCTTGTAGAGAGCGCGCTGCAATGAGCGCAGCAAAAGATTACTTTCGGTGCCATTGGAATAGATCACGCGCAGGCGGGCGTCCATTTCGCCATTCGGCGCACGGATCGGGTCGCCGACTTCAGCGACATAAACAGTCTGACCGCCAAGGATAAAAAAGTCGCCTGACTTAACGTCCGCTTTCAGGAAGCCGGCATCTTTGCGGATCTGGCGCGTCACCCGCACACCGGATTCAATGTCCTTTGCAACGCGCTCGAAGAGAGGTTTGAACAGGTCAAAATCCTCGCAGCGTTCACGATTGGCAATTTCTTCAGCAGCGCGCTTCTCTTCAACGGAGCGGACATGACGTAGCTCTGTGAGGTCACTCGCACCATCGCTACCAGCGAGCTCTGCCAACAATGCGTCGTCATCCAGATCATCCGGCGCGTCGGTTGGCGCGTCTTTAAGAAGATTTTGATGGTCGAGCGGTTCCAGGATCGTCCTGCAATCTTCCAGCTTGCGTAGCCGGTCAAGCCGGACGGCATAGAGACGCTCGAATATGTCTCCGTCTTCGCCATGTTGGGGTGCGCGACCATGTTCGGCTACAAAGCGCTGAATTTCTTCGAAGCCCGCAATCACTCGCTCTTCTCGTGGTGACCGAGCCGTGGTTTTTTTGGTCTGCGCAAAATCCTCAAGTTCGGAGCGCAGGTCATCAAGATCGTAATCAGTCATATTGCCCCTCATCTTTGTATCGCACGAAGGCGGCTGCGCCTTCTGCGAGGTGTTTCTCCCAGGCATCGGGAGAGGAAATCGAGGGCAGGCGGCCGCGCTCACGCTTGAATTCCACCGCGCGCTTGGCGATGACCTTAGCATCTTCCGGGCTAATCTTAGTCCGTTTCGCGGAAATGATCGCCTGGACCTGTTTGAGACGATCCTCGCTCATGGTCTTGGCAAGGATAGCATAGGCCTCACCGAATGGGTTGATCCGATCAATCAGGTCGATATTCAACTCGCGAACATCCATGGCAAAGCGGCGTACACCCTCAACGAAGGCAGTATTTGCGCGTTCGACATCACCGCCTGTGGACAGGATAGCTTCCTTGGCTTTCTGGGTGAAATTGAGCGCGGCAATAGCATGCTGGCGTACGGCTTCCTGGTCTTCGGCGTCGAGGTCTGGATATTTCTCCCGGACGATCTTTCCCATCTTCACCTGAGTCAGTTCTTCCGGGACCAGTTCCTCGTCAAACATGCCGCGTTCAATCGTGGTCTTGTCCTGAACAAATGCGGCGATCACTTCATTGAGGTCCTGCTTGCAAATACGAGTTGCTTCTGGACTCTTCGGTTCCACAAGGCCGTTAATTTCGATTTCAAACTGTCCGGTTTCATCATTGAACCCGACATTCTCTCGTTTCGGATCGTAATCCCCGTCGCCATAGTCGAAGCCGGGCGTTGGACCATTTGTGGACTTCTTGGGCACGAAGTTGAATTGCGGAGCGAGTACCTGCTCCATCAGAAGCGAGGCCGCGATGGCTTTCAGCGTATCATTCACCGCTTCGGTGACGGATTCTTCCGAGGCATCTGGTTCGGCGATCAGATTGGTGAAGCGCGCGCGCGTCTTGCCTTCGGCGTCCCGTGTCGCTCGCCCAATGATCTGCACGATTTCTGTAAGACTGGAGCGATAGCCCACAGTCAGGGCATGTTCGCACCAGATCCAGTCAAAGCCTTCCTTGGCCATGCCAAGCGCGATGATGATATCGACATGGTCGCGGTTGTTCTTCTGGGCCGGATCCTTGAGGGCGGTGGATACCTTCTCCCGCTTGCCGGGGTCATCATCCACCAGATCGGCAATCCGGAGCGTCTCGCCATCTGCCGTTTTCACCAGTTGAAAGCCGGTTACCTTATCCGTACCCTGCCATTCTCCAAGAGATTCCAGGATATGCTCGACTTCCCGAATCTTGTCCTTTGTGCTTTCGCGGGAGTTGACCGATGGGATGTGAATGATCGTCTTTTCAGTAGGGTCGAGGACTTTCAGAATATCGTCTGAATAGGCCCCGCTATAAAAATAGTATCCGATATCGAGCTGCTTCAGCCAGGTATAACCATTGAGCTGCTCGTAATAGGTGTATGTGACCGTCTCGAACTTGCTTTCGTCCTGCGGCATCAGCACTGGCGCGGCATCTCCCCGGAAGTACGAGCCTGTCATCGCCACGATGTGAACCTTGTCGCGCGCGATGAACTCGCCGAGATGGGCTCCGAGCTTGTTGTCGGGGCTGGCTGAAACATGGTGGAACTCATCGACAGCGATCAAGCGATCATCAAATGCTGCAACGCCGAACCGATCCACGGCAAAGCGGAAGGTCGCATGGGTGCAGACCAGCACTTTGTCATCACTCTCCAGGAAGGCCTTGACGGAATTGACCTTGCCACCGTCTTCGCCAGGTGCATTGCAGAGGTTCCAGCGTTCTGAAACTGCCCAGTCGGCCCAGAAGCCAAACTTGGACAGCGGCTCGTCGTTGAAGCTGGAGCCGATCGACTTTTCGGGGACGACAATGATGGCCTGTTTGAGACCCTGCTTGTATAGCTTGTCGAGCGCGACAAACATCAGCGCCCGGCTTTTTCCGGACGCGGGCGGCGACTTGATCAGCAGATATTGCTCGCCGCGCTTCTCATAGGCGCGCTCCTGCATCGGGCGCATGCCCATTTCATTGGCTTTGTTGGATTTGCCGCTCTGCGCATAGGTCACGGAGACGGAGGGGGCTGACTTCATGGCGGTCATTTTCTGGTCCCTTCTTTTTTTGCTTTTGTCTTTTTCAATTCGTCCGCCTTCGTAATTTTGGTGTAGAGCTCGAACAGCTTCTCCAGCCGTTCTGTGTCATTCTTGAAGCGCCGTCCGATGTAGATGCGCTCGAGTATTTCGTCATTGCGCTCATGGGCGGCCCGTAAATTTTCGGGCATGTTCTCAGGATCGTACAGATCCGCAATCGTTGAAGGGTAATGGGCCTCACGCGCCAGCAGAATGTCCTCCGCGCAGTGCGTAAGATCGGCTTTGTTCTTTTCAGTAAGACTGGGGAGGGGGAAAGTGTTCCATCCGAGTGTGTTGGAATAAGAAAAACGCATTTCTAGCCGCACACACACAGTTGCGATCCAAACCCAATGTAGTCGAGAGGCAATTATAGCGACATTCCAGAGCGGGGCGTTGTATAGAGCGAAGTTTCTGTCGCCAACAATTGTGCCGCTATCAACGGCGCCAACTGGTAGATAATCACGATTTTCAGAACTAACTCTAGGAATAATAATAGCGCGCTCCAATCCGCTTTGCCGAACCTCGCCAAATTTGTATGGAGAGGAGGCTAAGGCCTTTGTGGTCGCGCGGTTTGACTTCGTGCGTTGTTCGCGCACCGCATTAAACCTCTTCTCCAACCAAGGTATTCCATTAGCCTCTGAACTATCTTCGTCTGAAACCCAGATACACCGACGTTCAGAGCCTCTTATAAACTCCTGAGAGCCGACGAAGGGTCGTATGAACTTCTGCGGTACAGAATGATTGGCCAGAGCATCGTCGGCGTCAGATGTACTTAAAAGAAGGTTGCCGCCTTCATTTGGCATGTTGCCGAAACTCATTTCGCTTTGACCCGACAGTGGCTTTGTCGAGGATTTGATGAGAATGTTTGGTCCAGAAATGAGATAAGGACTGATGTTGCTTACTTCTCGCAAGATAGCTTCGCCCTCGGCGTTCTCCGAGTAGAGGCGGCGAACGTGAGGCGATTGGTTGGAGATACCAACGATTATTACCGTTACACCGGCATTGTGCGATGCGAGATTCGCCCATTTGAAAGATTCGTGAGCGAATGCGATTTCGTGTCCTGATTCCAAGATCAGTGACCAGAGTGTTTCGACCTGGCGACCTTGGCATATAGAGTTCGTCGCAACGAGAGCGGAAATAGTTGGCGTGTGCTGACCGTAGTCGGCAGCTTTCGCGAACCAGCCAGCTACATAGTCCAGCGATTTCCAATTGCTTGTTCGTCCATCAAAAATACGCCCAAGATCATCTTTCTGATCAGCGTTTTGCCATTGACTTCCAAGATATGGCGGGTTCCCGCAAATATAGGTTTCTCCGCCTTCATTCTCGAAATCGATTTGGGCCTGTTCTAGCGGCGAATTGAATAGGTCATCTCCCACCAGCTTCACAGCCGTACCGGTGGGCGGGCAAATACTCAGCCAATCGAGGCGCAGAGCATTGCCACAGGTAATCCAGTTCTGCGCGTCCAGCGGCAGGAACTCAGCGAGCGCTTCTTTCTGCCCCCGATGCACCAGGTCGCATTGGAATTCTGCGATGATCAAAGCAAGCCGCGCAATCTCAGCCGGGAAGTCCCTCAGTTCAATGCCACGAAAGTTGGTGAGCGGAATATCGGTCCTGCGTTCCGGTTCGCCCCGGCGCCGGTTGATCTCCGCTTCGATGGCGCGCATTTCCTTGTAAGCGATAACAAGAAAGTTGCCCGAACCGCAGGCAGGATCGAAGACCCGGATGCGCGCCATGCGATTGCGCAGATTGAGCAGCTTGCGCGGATTGTCGCCTGCGTCTTCTAGCTTTTCGCGCAGATCGTCCAGGAAGAGGGGATTGAGCACTTTCAGGATGTTCGGCACGCTCGTGTAGTGCATACCCAGACCGGCGCGTTCGTCATCATCGGCGACAGCCTGGATCATCGAGCCGAAAATGTCCGGATTGATCTTCTGCCAGTCCAAGTTCCCAATGTGAATCAGGTAGGAGCGCGCAATCTTTGTGAAGCGAGGCACGTCGGTGGAGCCTGAGAAGAGGCCGCCGTTCACATAGGGAAAGGCATCTGCCCAGCGCGGAATACCCGCTTCCTTGCGATAGCGGTCGTCCGGCTGGCCATTGTGGCGTGTCGTCGTGTTCATCGCCTTGAAGATTTGGCTGATCACTTCATGGGTGTTCGAGGCATCCTTTTCGCTCATCTGATTGACGGTGGAGGTAAAAGAGCCGCTGACATTGAAGATGCCTGTGTCTTCATCGAAGAAGCAGAAGATCAGACGCGCCATGAAATGGTTCATTTCCGGGCGGCGCTCGGAGGTTCCCCAGTCAGGGTTTTCTCTCAACAGTTCGACGTAAAGCCGGTTGAGCCGGCTGGTCGCGCGGATATCGAATGAGCTTTCGCGAATCTGCTTGATGGTGGAGATACCGGCAAGCGGCAGAAAAAAGCCGAAATGATCGGGGAAATCGGCATAGGCGCAGGCGACGGTCTCGCCGGTGGTCAGATCCTCGGCTTCAAAGTCGATGCCATCTGTGGCCAGGATAAATTTTGCTTTGGCGCGTTCGGTCGCTGGGCTTGCTTTCAGCTCTGCCAGCGATTGCGTGACGGAATCTGATGCACTTACTTTGATATGGATATTGTTGGTCTGAAGGACGCCGCCAATGTCCGACTTATTGGTTGCGCCACTCTTCAGGCGTTGAATCGTCGTGGTCTTGTTGCCGAAGGCTTCCAGAAAAGAATAGGGGAAGGCTTCCGCGTCGAACGGCTGCTCGGCGAGCAGTGAGATGGCCTCTTCGATTTCGACAGCATTCATTCGGCAATGTACCTTTGAGTCATATGGCTTCTTTTCCGAAAGGATGGCCCGAATTGCCAGCCTAATTTTCGGTTGAAACCTGATTCATCTGAGGGTGATGGGCGCAAACCCGAATCTAGCATAATTGCTCCCCACCGAAGTGGAGCACCTATCGAGTTGCTAGATTTGAGTTTCACTGAGGTAAACAGTACCACGGTGTTCGGGAATTGCTCAACTATTTCCCCGCATTCGGCACCGGCGCAACCGAACGGTAATAAGAAAAGCCGGGGTTCCCCCCGGCTTTTCTCTTTCATCATGTGCGCTTCACGCTTCTTCGGTTTCCGTCTCTTCGACCGTCTCATTCTCGACGGTTTCACCGGCCGTTTCCTCGCTGTCTTCCTTCGGCGGCAGGAGGATAATCTGGCCGTTGACCGGCACAGCTTCCAGCTGGATTCGAAGATGACCTTTCTGGGTTCGCCAGGCCGCCCCGATTTCCGTCCAGCGGGTCGAGCGGTTCTGGCCTGAGCCATACTGATTTACCGTGAAAGCACGCAGCTCGGGCTTGTCAGCCATGAGCAATCTCCTTTGCGAATTTGGAGTTGATGGTTCGCATCAGAGATTTTTCCCCAATGCTTACAAGGTGTAGGGCTCTAAATCCCAGTTTCAAGTCCCCGTAAGTTTACACCCAAATGCGCGTGCAAAATTCGGCGTTCCCACTGTGTCAACAGAGCGAGTCGTATCTTCAGAGTGCGTTGAAGACACTAGCACCGGTCCTCACACATCGGTGTGGCAGACAAGAAGGCGGTGCATCGGGCACGGGAAGAGCAACGGAGCGTGGAACGAGAATGAAATTGAGGTTCCGTCACAAGGATACAGAGATCGAGGGAGAGGGGTGGCTCGCGGTTGCGGCGGTCTTCGTCTTCGCGCTTCTCATGTTTATGTCCGCACTCGCCGGACTGGTGCGGCTTTTCAATGGGTAAGGCTTACCCGGTGGAGTCGCATATCAAAAATACGGTGTCGAAAGTTTCCGGCATTCGTCCAGCTTTCGATCCGCTCCATATTTATCGTATTCCAGCATCGACTGTGCCTTGTCGATGCAGGCTTTAACGTCCTTCAGACGGTCAGCATATTTTTCGGAGCGGATCAGATAGTCATTGTTGACGCAGAGGTCGGCGACCTGACTCGCCTGATCCAGCCTGTCTTCACATGCCCGCTTTTGACGGAGGAGCATTCCGGCGACGTCGGCCAGCTCCAGGCAGCGTTCCAATCCGAATCCTTCAATCCCTTCGCAGAGCGGGTTCGACAGACTGGCAGAGCCCGCTTCAGCCTCAGCGGAAGACATGCCTGGAACAAGAAAGCAAAGCAGGACCGCAGGAAGAATGGATAGTGAATGAATGCGCATAAACTTAGATTGCTGGAAGCCATTAAAAATGCGTGCAGAATTTTGAGTCATTTGGCGGTCTGGCGTTCGGGCAAAAAGTTTACCAGATTCCTAGTCCACTAGTCGTCTAGCTCTCTTTCCCGCTCGCGCCTGCGCGAGCGTTTGCGTGTCAGGCCCCGGCCAATCCGCTGGCGCTCCCGCTTCTCCCGGAACTTCGCAAAATCCCCCAGCCGGTTGTGCAGCTTCTTCGCATTCATCTTCGGCGGCAGCACTTCCGAGAGTTTGGCATACGCTCCGCCATCAAAAATTCGGATGCCATTGCCGGAAGTTTTGAGGTCCAGGCCGCGCCGGTTCAGGCGCTCGTCGAGGTCAGTCCAGTCCACTGAAGTTTCAAAACTGTGGCGCAGATTTTCCCGCATCTTCTTGACCGATTCCTTGCCCATATGGCGGCCGGGGGCGCGCTGCTCGCGGGTTGCAATGGCCAATTCCTGCTTGGTTTCGGTCCGTTCCTTGCCGCGTGACCGTTTCGGTGTCTGTTCCCAGCCATATTGGATTTCCTGCTCGACCAGGACATCCCGCAGGACATGCCGGTCATGCTTGCCTTCCCAGGCTTTGCCGGTGTCTTCATGCACGCGGTTGATCATGGCGTGCAGGTGCCGGTGGTCCGTGTCGTTATGGGCGACATAGAGCGCCTGATGCTCGTGAAGACCCAGCCGTTCGAGAGATTTGTCCATCACATCTGCCATCTGTTCCGGCTCGGGTGCATCCTTTTCATCCCAGCTGATAATCAGATGATACACGGGCTTCTGGACGCGCTTCGACTGCGCGGCTGTGGCTTTCATGATGTGCGGCGCGACATCCGGATCTTCGGAGGCAAGATTGCGGGTCGCGACCCAGTCCACGCGCTCGGGCGTTTTGCGGTCTGATCCTGCCAGCAGATAGCCGGCCAGGCCGCCAAAACTCTTCCCGCGAGACGCAAGGCCAATCATCTGCCAATGGTCGCCTGTTTCAAAAGGGCGTGCAGTGCGTCGATGGTGGCCTGGAAGCCCGTAGGTTCAATCGTGTGACCTGCGTTCACACTGCGGGCGAGCTGGTTCAGATTCGTGCCGAGCTTGTGCAAGGCACGGATCAGCGCTGCATGGTCAGCGCTTTGCGGGTTCGGAACGGGATAGGACAGGATACGCCGACGGGCATAGTCGGTCAGTGTCATACCTTCGAGCCGCTCCACACATGCTTCGATGTGCGCGCGTTCTGCTGGCGTGAGGTAGACGCGCAGGACATCGCGCCGGGACTCGGCAGCAGGTTTGCGGTAGCCCTTACGCGGCATGTGTGGGCGCCTCCCCGGCGCAAGAGGGGTGCCCGCTGCAAAGGCGCAAGAGAAGGAGATTGAGGGAGCGCAAGCGGACGAATTCTCCGGTGTGTTTGTACTCTATTATTGAGTATAAACACATATCTTGCCAAATGCTCCGTCGCAAGAGTGTATCGGTGCCGTATCCGGCTTTTTTCGACTGCGCTCGATGAAGGCTTCCGCCCGCACGCGGCACATGCTGGGAATCGCCCACCATGCGCCCCAGCGAGGGTCGGGGCTGCCCATGAAAGGGCAGGGACCGGCCTGCCGCGCTGAGCGGCCTAGTGCTGGGTCTCAGTCTCCGGCTCCTGACTCTTGTCGAGCATCACAAGCTCGCCATCGGTCGGCAAAGCGTCCAGCTTGATGTTGAAGCCTGTGCCCGATTTATGGGGCCAGGCCGCGCCGACCGGCGTCCAGAAATCCTTTGCGCCTTTGCGCTCCTTCACCACAAACAGACGATGGGTTGGGGGTGTGTTCTTCTTATCCGCCATAGCGTATGTCCTCCTGTCTTTTAGAACAGGGTGCGCCGTTCAGACCGACATCACCATCAAACAAGACAAACGCCGCGCATTCTGCGCGGCGCGCTGTGACCGAAAGGGCACGGGATCAGCCGATGCTGAAAGCGAAAAAGCCCGTACCGAAAAGGTAGCCGAGGAGAAAAGCGACGCCGCCGACATAGAAGACAATGTCATTGCGACGGCTGCGATACGGCTTGTAGCGCGGTTTATAGGTCGGTTGATCGGTGGGTTTCTTGGTCTCTGTCATGGCGTTTGCCTCCTCTTGTTGTCGAGGAATGCGCAGCGCGGCTTTCAGGGCTTCGGCGCATGGCCAACACGTTTGTGCGGGCAGGCCATTGCGGCGGAGACCGGACGTGCCAGTGTGACGACGTCAACAAGCAGGCAAGGCGACTAGTAGACAAGATATCTAGCAGACTAGCGGAACAAGTCACCTTGCGCTGCATTGGCAAGGTGTTCCTGCCATTCCGGCGATTGCGCTGCCTCATCGAGCCAGGCGGTCACTTGTGTGATAACGTCGCCTTCGTTCGCTTCAATCGTGCCCACCGGCACGAAGTGCGAGCGATAGCCGGTTGAGGTGATAGGCAATGGCTGGCCTTCCGGATTGATTGATTTGACGCCAACATGCGAAATCGCGCCGCCAAACCTGGTCGGGTAATATTCGATCTCGATATCGATGCCGTTCCAGCATGTTGTATGTGTCTGACTTTGTTCGGCCATAAGGCATTCTGTCCTCCCTTGTTTGGCTTATGCGCTGCCCCGCCAGCGCAAGCTGACGGGGGCAAGCGGCTAGTATTCACTGGCGTGCATGATGGTCAGGACGCGGTAGCATTTCGCGGGGTCGCTCGGATCTTCGCTGCCGCTGTCGCAATTGCCATTGGCGTAATAGTCGATTTTCCAGAACCATTTCGCGCCATGCAGGTCGATGGCGCCAAAATCGCGCTCTCCATGCGGGTCATTGTCCAGGTCGAATGAGGAATAATTCCGCACGACGAGCAGAAGGGAGACTTGTTCTGCGATGTCGAGGGTGCTGACCCGCTGGGTCATGACGACCATGCCGTCGGGCGCTTTTGGCTGGGTTTCGGTTGCCAGGTTTGAAGCGATGCATTGGCGAAAGGCATCATTCTGACTGGCGATGATGTTGGCGGTAGGGTTTGTCATGGGCTTTGCCTCCTTGTTTGTTCGGGAGGCGACCGGCACGGCCGTAAGCGGCATGGCGCATGGCCAACACGTTTAAGCGGGCAGGCCATTGCGCCAGGGCGCGGCTGTGCCAGCTTCCGGACAGATCAGGCAGGGAGGCAACTTTGCAAATCTGTCACGCGCCAGAATGCCAGGGGTTCCGACTGCCTCAAGGCACGGGCTTCGCCCTCTGCGGCCTTGACCCAGTCTCCACCCCCGGCAAGGGGCTGCTCAAGACAGATAAGCGGGAATGTACCCCGGAGGGGGTAATTCTTTGACTAATCCGTAGGCGGACTTGTATGCTAGGGGCTGAGCCCTGTGATCAGGGCAAGACAACAATAGGGAGGATGACATGAATGGAATGGAACAAGACTTATCTGGTGGACCTTGCGGCCGAACTCGGCCTTAGCGAAGACGTATTGGAAGCGGCCATGGAACGGGTTGCGATGCGCCGCAGGCTCATCCGGCAAGTGCAGAATCTGGGAACAGCCATCGCAACACTGCCGGTGATGGGTATGGCGACCATCGCCACGGGCATGGCGCGCCGGTTTGAAGCCGCACGAACAGAAGCGCCAGTCGTACCAGACATGGAGATCGGCGGGGATATATCGGAATCGCTGCCAGTCATGGCCTGATCAGGCAACCAGTAGACTAAAGCACTGGTCATCAAGGCAATTGGGTAGGTGGCAGGCGCAGATGATCGATTATGTGCAGCAGGCATTGCGCTTTCAGCAATTTGCTGTGTCAGCGTTCGTTTGAACTAGACGTTGCAGAACGACTCAGAAAGGTTCCTCGCACTGAAGTGGAATGCGGGGGAGTGCATGTCAGAGACAAAGAGCCTGTTTGGACGGGCAGCGAAGTTCGTTCAGGACAAGGCGAAGGAAGGCAAGGACGCTTATGACAAGCGGCAGCTGATCCAGTCTCTCACTGAACTTCATGGGCTCCGTCATCATTACGAGAACGTTCTCGCCGAATATGATTTCCACCTGCTTGATCGCGAGCAGCTGCCCGAACCGGCGGCGCTGGCCGACATGGATGTTGAAGCCCTGCGTGCAATCGGGGGCGGGAGCCTTCAGCAAATTCTCGGCATGGCCCGTGCCCAGGAAGCGAAGCTCGTTGAAGTAATCGAGCATATGAACTGGGCCCACAGCCGACTCTACATGTTGCGGGACTTTTCACGGAACCTGTCTGTGGACCTTGCCGAGTGCGGCATGACCCGTTCGAATTTTCGTCCCGCCATTCACGAAGTGGAGACGCAAGCGAGGGTGCGCGGCGGCGCCATTGGCGGCGGCAGTGCCGTTGGGGCGCTGATCTCCATCGAACAGGAAACCCTGAGCGTGCCGGTCGCGCGGATCCCTGAAGAGATACGGCGATACCTCACGGGCGCTTTGTATCTCGGTATGTTCCGTGTCGAACGGAAGGCAACGCGTGAAGCCCTGTCGCGGCAAATGCTGGCGATTGCCGTGGAAAATGGGGCATTGGACCATATTTCCAATGAATATCAGCATGAGGTTTTCTCCCGGACATTTCCAAGCCTGTTGCGGACCATCCGGTCCGGTGTCGCAACCGACATTGTCCGGATGCGGGAATTCGCTGCCAGCGACGAATATTTTGCACCGCACATTGCGGCCATCCTGGCTGGCGGCGAACCGGATTTCTCGGAAGGTCCCGACGTGCCGGGCCTCAACCGGTTCCTGCCGGAAGAGCGTCTGGGTAAGATAAATGCGGATTTGGTCGCCGCCCTGCGTGGGGATGTGGCGGAACCGTCAACCACAGCGCAGATGAGTGACGAGCAGAATTTGCCAACTGAACCTGAGCTCACAGACGCGGAAGCAGGTGCTGCTCTGGAATTAGGCTTCAAGCGGGCATTTGAGCCGGGCAGCCCCGATATTGCTGGCGCGGTGCGCGCTTATCCGGATGTCATTTTCGATATTGAAAATGTCGGGAGCGAAATGCTCAACCAAGCCCTCGCAAAGGCTGGATTAGAACGCGAAGCGCCGGTGAATGCAGATTTTCCTGTTGTCGAAAATTACAGGCGGGTCCGGGAACAGATTGATGCTGCTGTCATGGACTTCATGTATGCGAATGCAGTCCGGCCTGTATCGAATCTCACTCAACAGGAAAAAATCGCCCTGTTCGCCGCTACAGCGCTCGGCGATCTTGGCGAATTCTCCCGCCACCATCAGCTCGCCTATACGACATTAATCGCCTGGGGGAACGGAAAAGGAGAGCTTCGGCTTGACCAAGACGCACCGTATACGTCTATTCGTCCACAATCTCCCGAATACATAAATGCCTATATGCGTAGCCGAGTGCCAGACTATGAAGGTATTCTGCGGCAGCTTATCGAGCGGGCGAGAGACGTTGCCGCCCATCATGACCTGCCTTCTGTACGAGAATTCTTGGGGTCTATGCTGGTGGCGGAGACCTCGGCGAGTCAGGGAACGGCGCTTCGCGGTGTGCTCGATTACCTGCCAGCAGATCGACCGCAATCAGATGCGGCAGTGTTTCTCGGCCTGAAGGATGGCCAGCCAGTCACCTTCCTTGGCGATGAAAGCCTGCTGACCATTGGCGCGCCGGGAACCGGCAAGACGCAAGGCCAGGTCATTCCGACCCTGATGACCGGCACGCATTCCATGGTCGTGCTCGACATCAAGGGCGAGCTCCTGAAAACCACGCAGCGGGATCTGGAAGCGCGCGGCGTCCGCGTCCTGCAATTCTCGCTGATCGACGGGCATCCGGGGGCGCATGGCTATAATCCTATGACCTATCTGCCAAATGAACCGAAGGGCATGTGGCGCAAGGCAGCCCAGATGTCGGAAATGCTCCTGCCGGACGAGCTGGCGGACAATGGCCCGTGGCTCGCCAATGCGCGCACGCTGCTGACCTGTCATGCTTGCGTCGTCAAGCTCGAACACGGTGAGGCTGCCACGCTCAGAGATGTGATGCGCTCGATAAAGGGCGGCAACACAATCATTGAAGGGGAAAGGGTACGGACCACTGTGGCAGACCGGTTCGACATCATGTTGAACATCGCTGAGAGTAGGGGCTTTGACGACCTCCACGATGAAATCGCCAGCTTGTCGCAACTCGTGACCGGTGACGATGGGGTTTCGGGTAAAATGTGGCAAAGCATCCTTCTGGGCGTCCGTCCCCTGATGGACATGCTGATGGCAGATGAAGTCCGCGAGGCCACGGAGCGCAGCGATTGGACGCCGCTGGATTTGCGGACGCGCGATACGCGTCTTTTCATCCAGGTGCGGGCGGTGGATCTTGATGCCTACAAGCCCTTGCTGCGGCTGATCATTGGCCAGCATCTCCAGAGTCTGATGGAATTTGCAGGCGACCGGCCGGACATGCCGGTCACCTTCCTGCTTGATGAATTGCCCCAGCTCGGAAACTTCCCGGAAGTCTTGCGGGCGATTGAGGTCGGGCGGTCAGCACGGGTGAGGGTCTGGGGCTTTGTCCAGGACCTCGCCCAGATCCATGCAACCTATGCCAAGGCGGGCGTGCTGATTAACAGCCCGGCGGTGACGAGTTTCCTCTCCTTCGACACGGCGGCGGCTGAGCATCTCGTCAAGCTCTGGGGCACGAAGCATGATGTCGTGCGCGACCAGCGGGTTCCGGCGGTCGATGTCGCCGACTTCTTCAAGCCGGACATGGATGGCAAGATGGTCTGTGTCGGGCGCGGGGCGCAGCCCGTCGTCATGGATGTGGCGAAAGCGCATGTCCTGTTTGCAGACCGGCTCGGCTAATCGAAATCGAGTGCCAGGGCGTCCTCGGCCAATTTTACCGGGGCATAGGATCGCGCATGCCGTGACCGCCGGACCGGTGTGCGGGCAAGTTTGTGAAAGGCCCGCCGCTGCTGGAAGGGGCTGAGCGTCTTGTAGCGCTGCTCGGTGGCGAGGCGGACAAGTTCCGGCCAGGTGACTGTGGCAATGGTCAGGAGCGGCGCTTCTTCGGAAAGCCATAGGCCGAGATAATCCCGAGCCGTCTCTTCGCAGGCCTTACGAATGCGGGTTTTGGTTTCTTCGGCATGCCGGCCATCGATATTGGTAACTTCGATCCGCCAGTTGGGATTTTGCGGCTGGCGGGGCCAGGGTTTCTGGTGGACATAAACGTCCGCCTGCCCCTTGGCGATATTGACATAGAGCCGCTCGACAAGACCCGTGCGCGGCCAGGGCACAGGGCGAAATCGGTTCATGGGCGCGCGGCTTGCCACCTCGGTCGGACTCCTTCTTTTCTTTGGAATAGGTCTGGTATGTATACGTTATACAATCTTCCGTAGCAAGAATATTTTTCGTTCAACCTACTGTTATTTCTCGCTTTTCCTTGTGGGGATTGGCTATTCGTCGGGTTTGTAGGGTGTGCGGGTCGGCGGCGTGCTATGGGCATTTCGCAGCCAGTCCGGCCCGCCGCCCGTCAACGCTGTTTCAAGTTCTGTCAGCACGTCGAAGCATCGCCGTGCGGCTTCGGCCGCTTCGTGCTGGAAGGCATGCCCGGCACACACACCGCCAAGACAGCGGCGCAAGGCTTCGATGGCGTCCAGGGTGCGGGTGCGGTCATTTTGCGAGAAGTAGGAGCGTCGTGCCTTTGCCATAGGGAACGAATAAAGTTCTTGTTATGTTCCGTCAATTGGTCGGGACCAACCTGTTCACAGATTTCCGCCCCAGGGGGAGGATTCCCCCATGCTTTTCCGGAGCCAGCCATCGCTGGGGCACGGCCATGGCAGGCGGCGAGCCGGGCCAAGGCCGTAGAGGGCGCAGCCCGTGCCTTGGGGCGGGGCGGCGTCTGACATAGTGACCCGCCAGGCGATGGCGGCAGACGGGAAGGGCCGATGCGGACCCCGATGCTTTTCTGGTGGAGCCGGAGCGGCTTCAGCCCGGCTTAGTTATAGTTTCGGTTGCCCCAGAGGTCGTCCGGACAGGAAAGTCCCCAGATTCCGGCCTTGGACCGGCGTGCATTCGCTTCTTCATCGGCGTAAGCGCGGCGGCTGTATCTCGGCCAATCGCGGGCCCAACCGCTCCCCACCATGATATTTCCAAGGTCGGTGCCGCCAACATAGCAGGTGGCAACGAGGCGATCACCATTCTTACCGGTCACATCACATGTCACGGTCTGCCGTTGGATGTAGCCGTAAAGATAGTTCGAGGCTTTCTGATAGACGTTGACGGTGCCGCATCGCCGCCCGCGTTCCGGCGCATCGAAACCGCTGAGGCGGATGCGCTCGCCATGAATGTCGATTGTGTCGCCATCCACCACCGATGCGACCCCCGCAATCTGGGCGCCTCTTGTGACGGTTGCGTCCGGCTCGCTGCCAAGGGTCCAGTAGGTGCCGAGACCAAGGGCCAGGACAAGCAGAACAATCGACAGGGCAGGGAGCATACCGCGAAAGCGCAGCAGCGGCCGCTTCTTTCCTGGCGGTTCCGGGCGGGGCCGCTTGCGCCTACGGTCGTGCGGATCGAACCGGATGACGTTTCGTTTCAAAAAGAAGCCCTCTGTCTCACAATATTCAGAATAAAGGCGTTCGCGCATTCGCTCAACCAATCAGAAAGATGGCTTCGTGAATCCAATAAGGAGCCCTTTGTGATGCCGAGACGTGTGTCGGCCTGTTGCAGCTTCAGAAACAGCTCCTACGGGCCGTAGAGGCGGCGACAGTGCCAATGCAATGAGCACCAACCGTCATCGGCTTGCACCTTATCCCCTTCAATAGCCAAGAGTGGGTGGACACGGGGCGAAGCCCTTTAGGGCTGAGGGGCGTGAAATCCCTCATGCGCGAAAGCGCATTCCTTTTTGTCTGGCAAAGCCAGACGCTTTTTTCAAAGTACTTATCCACATTTTATCCACAGCATACGGATTTTTGCAAAATCCAGACTACGCAAGGGATGCAGGCTCGAATCTGACGAGTTATCCCCGTTATCCACGGCACCAATAATAAGAGTTAGTTTTTGTTAGTAATAGTTAAGGGCGTGGAACTCAGCGTGGAACGTCTGAAAATAGAGGATATCAGAAAACGGACGGTTTTTAATAACCCGAATTTCGGTCACTGATAACCCGAATTTCGGTTTCTAATAACCCGAATTGGGAGGCAAATTATCCCCAGCCTCTGTCGCGGATTGAACACAACCCTACCGACAGAATCCCGGTTTCTGAAAACCCGAAGCGAGACAGGGTTTCTGAAAACCCGAATACTGGGCCATGGTTTCTGAAAACCCGAACTTGACGAGCTTGCTGCCGGTCCGGCACCCGCAGCAGGATTTGTTCATTTGCGATATCGCCGACTGCGTTCTGAAGAACGACATTGCGAGCATGGAGCATCCGGTCTTCTCGCTGTCAAAAAAGCCGGATCTGAGCGTGCGGGAATACGTCAATGGCGACAAGCGCCTGACGGTGACACCCAGCGTCAAAGGCATGGCCACCATTTACGACAAGGACATTTTGATTTTCGCCATAAGCCAGTTGATGGCGGCCAAGAACCAGGGTGAGCCGATCAGCCGCGAACTACGTCTCAGCGCACGCTCCTTTCTGGTCTTTGCAAACCGGCACACCGGAGGAGGGGACTATGAACAGCTTGAAGCCGCGCTCGACCGTCTGACAGGCACGCGTCTCAAAACATCCATCCGCACGGGCGGGGAGAAACAGGATTCATGGTTCGGCCTAGTCGAAAGCGCCTATGTGAAGCGCCTCGAAAATGCGGATGGGAGTGAAGGCCGTGTGATGGAAATGCGCATCACCCTGTCAGACTGGCTGTTTAAGGCGATTACGGCGAATGAGGTGCTGAGCATGCATCCGGACTATTTCAGGCTACGAAAGCCTATTGAGCGCAGGCTCTATGAAATCGCCCGGAAACATTGTGGTGCTCAGGACCGCTGGGAAGTGAGGTTGGACCTGCTTCACAAGAAAACGGGGTCACGTAGTCCGGTCAAACAGTTCCGCTATTTTCTAAAGGAATTGGAAGGGCAGCAGCATCTTCCTGATTACATGGTAGAAATTCGAGAATCGGGCGACTATGTTACGTTTACAAGACGCGGGTCAAATTAGATGATAAAGCGAAATTTACGCTCCCAAAATGTGCGCTTTACGCACAAAAAAGTTGACTCAGGTAACCGTTTAGGTTACACAGAACTCAATATGGCCGGCCCCTCTGCATTCGTGTACGGGTCGGCTTTCTACATTCTGGGATGAGGTATCAGAAGCCCTTCCTGCCGATTGCGCAACAGATAGCGCAGCTCGAAGCGCGCGGTCTTGAGATCGGCGACCAGCAACTGGCCACAAGAGCGCTTGAGCAAATCGGTTATTACCGGCTGAGTGCTTACTGGTATGCCTTTCGAGAAATTCAGCAAGGCAAGCGTACCGATACGTTTCTGGCGGGGGCGAAGCTACAGGACGCTGTCTCGCTCTATATCTTTGACAAGAAGCTGCGCCTGCTGGTGCTCGATGCCATCGAGCGCATCGAGATCAGTCTTAGGACCGACATTGCCCTGACGGTTGGCGTAAATGGCGGTTGGGCGCATCGGGATGCTCAGTACGTCCACCCCCGGTTCAATCGGGCGAAACGTGGCGGGCGTGTGCCCTTTCAGGATTGGATGTCCCGATTGGACAAATGCGAGAGCCGGTCTCGGGATGAATTCGTCACCCATTTCAGAGCCAAATACACTAGCGAGCGCTTTCTGCCGATCTGGATGTCCGTTGAAGTCTGGGAGCTGGGGCTTCTTTCTCATTTTCTGAGCGGTATGCGTCACGCTGATATTACAGCCATAAGCCATCGATACGGGTTGCCAGACGCGAAGCTCCTGCCCACCTGGACGCGGACTTTTACGTTCGTGCGAAACGTATGTGCGCACCATGGCCGATTGTGGAACCGACCCATGGTTGACCAGCCTGCCTTTCCGCGTGCCGGTACACTGATAGACTTTGATCATGTGTCAGCGAGTCGTCCGTCCCAGGAACGTCTCTATGGCACACTGGTCATTTTGAATTTCCTCGTGCGCCAACTGAATGGCGGGACGGAGTGGCATCTTCGCGTCAAAGAGTTGCTGGAGAGCTTCCCGGATTCCCCCTTGCTCAGTTTGACGTCAGCAGGATTTCCCGCAGGATGGGAGCAAGAAGCGATATGGAATTAAGCGAGTGGTTGTGCCTCAAACAAAGTCAAACCTTGGGCCACAACGCGAACCTAAGAGCAAAAATCTATAGGCGCTTCTAATAGTTTGTAAAATTGAGGGAAGGTCGAAAGATGTCGAATGATCGGTCAAGGCAAAAGAGAATCAGACCGGGCTTATTGATCCTCACTCCTATTTTCATGGTTCTGGCCACCCAGTGTGGGCGCGTAGCGGGGTCAGAAGCTACTCGCACTGAGCTTCAGCGAATAGCGATTGCGTCTGCCGAACCAGTCCCGATTGAAGTTCGAGTCACACGCCAAGATGCAGAAGGAGCGACACTCGATCAGATAGACGCTGATTTTGCTGCGGCGTTGGGGTCTTACTTGGCAGCTCGTATCAATGAGAATTCCACTCAAACTGTTGAAGCAATATCTTCGGTTGTTGGCAGTGGTGATTTGGTATTCGCCATGGTGCGCCTGGAGTCGGGCGGCGAACTTGAAATGCTTCAATTGGCGACAATTATGGATCAAGATCTCGTACGAGTTACTTGTGCGAGAAGCGGAGCACCGGTCCTTTCGATTGAGACGCAAGATTGTGCTTCGCAGATTCAAGCCACATTTCAGGTTGATGTAAAAAATCTGACCCAAGATGAAGATCAGCAATTGCAGGATCCAGGCCTCGATTTCGTGGCTCAAACTCAGCCCAGCGTATTTGCTAGTCATAAATTCCCAGGCGGCTTTAGTGTCGACATTCCTGAAAACTGGGAAATTCTGGGCTCTAGGCAAGCGGATGATTTGAACGTCTATTCAGAGGTTGTAACGAATTCGATTGGATTGCCATCAGGGCAGGGCAATAACAAGATACTTGTCGCCGCGAATGCTCTCAATGACGCAGGCCAAACGATAGCGACCGTTCGGTTGAGTGTTAGGGCGTATGCTGAGCTAACACAAAGCGAAATGCGCATGGGTATGAAAGAAGAGAGAGCGTCGCTTCGAAACTTGATGCTCGCGCAGAGTGAGCAGACAGCGAAGTCCCTAAGGTCCGCTGACGGTGTGAGATACTACAAGGTACGCGATGCGGATACGGTAGGGAACGACCAGCTGACGTGCATGTGGAGCAGCTTTGAATATGACATCGGCAAGGGAGCCACAGTTTCAGATTCCTGGATTTGTCCGCTTGGGGATAGGACATTGAAGCTGTCCACTTCCTATAATAAATCCGCGGCTAGGCTTTATGCGCCAATCATCGAGCATATTTGGCGCTCGCTTCGAACGAATGGGTGAAAGATTGATGACGGGCGATTTTTCAATCTGGTCGTAACGGCACAAATGGGGGAGTGGGCAATTGGTTCGACGAGAGCATGTATTCAGATTTGATGCTGAAGATAATTTGAAGAATATCACGCGGAAACCAGAAGGGCGGTTGCTTATCGTAGTTGCCATTCTCAACGCGATGTTCGCCGTTGCGCTGTATGGGCCAGCTAACGACTTTCTTTACGATGAATCAGTCGCGTCACTTCTGGCAGTAGTGTGCTTGTTGCCGAGTGTTGTTTTCTTCATATCCGCATTTGTGGCGGGCAGTTTGAGGTTGAGCCGTTGGGTATTCTTGTTGATGTTGGCAGTCGCGAACCTCAACTTTCTCGCTGAAGATGGCGGGTATCCTTGGTATTGGCTTGGAGGTCTGTTCTTTGCAGCTGCCTATTGGGTCATCCTGATGCGCTGGAGGGCGGAACCAGTTTATTCGCCAGACCGCAAGAAGCCGACCACCATTAGCTATGTTTTGGCATGGGTAATCAGTGGAGCAATTGCGAGCGCATATATTGGGGCGCTTAGCACAGTTGATACCAGCTATTTTGACGTATCGGATTATGTTGCCTTCATTTTATCCGGTTTGTTTGTAAATATCGTATCGTCATTGTTCGTGTACACGCTATTCTCACAGCTCCGGCTGTACCTTGTGATGCCATACCTCTGGGGATTCGGACTTCTGGGCGTCTGTCTGACGCCTGCGCTCGGCCTAGCGAATGGTCAATTCGAAAGCTCCAACGCTATTGCGTATGCAACAGCGGAATCTGCTGCTTTGATTGTTTCACACAATTTGGCGTTTTTCTTTTTCTTCAAATCAAAGGGGCGAATGAGGCGGGAAGATCAACATGCTGGTCTGCTCCCTGAAAAGTGGTCCATTATTTGAGTTAGTTCCGGCTTCAGATATGGAGCTGAGACATGGGCAAGAGATCAACGCCTGAAGAGATCATA
>PACZ01000024.1 GCA_002700305.1 Hyphomonas sp.
GGCGTCCGTCACGGTGACTGACACGCGCATGCTGTCCGTCAACGTCTGGGACAAGTCTGTTGTGGGTGCTGCAGATCGCGCCATCCGGGAATCCGGGCTTGGCCTGAATCCGGTCGTCGACGGCCAGAACCTGCGCCTGCCGATTCCGCCGCTCAACGAGGAGCGCCGCAAGGAACTTCAGAAAGTGGCGGGCAAGTATGCGGAATCCGCACGCGTCGCGATCCGCAATATCCGCCGTGATGGCATGGATAGCCTGAAGGCGATGGAAAAGGACGGCGATATCAGCGAAGACCGTCATCACGCCCTGTCCGATGAAGTCCAGAAACTGACCGACATCTATGTCGCCAAGGTGGATGAAGCCCTGAAGGCCAAAGAAGCGGAGATCATGCAGGTCTGATGTCCGGCGAACCCGCCCCCGCTTCAGAGGGCGCCGGGGCACAGGGGCTGCCGGGGCCGCAGCACGTTGCCATCATCATGGATGGCAATGGGCGGTGGGCGAAAGCCCGTGGCCTGCCACGCGCCGCCGGGCATGAACGCGGGGTCGAGGCGCTGCGCCGGACGGTCGAAGCCGCGCCTGAACTTGGCATTCGCTACCTGACGGTATTCTCCTTCTCGACAGAGAACTGGCGCCGGCCGGCAGCGGAGGTGAGCGCCTTGTTCGGCCTGCTCAAGGCTTATGTTCAGCGGGATTTGGGGCGCCTGAAGCGGGAAGGCGTCTGTATCCGCGTGATCGGGCGCCGGGAAGGTCTGCCGGAGGATATCGCTGCGCTCGTGGACAAGGCTGAACGCGAAACGGCCCAGAATTCGGATTTCTATCTCAACATCGCCTTCAACTATGGTGGCCGTGAGGAAATCATCCGCGCCGCCCAGAAGCTCGCTGCTGTTATCGAGGCGGGAGAAGTTTCCGCTGACGCGGTCGATGAGGCGGTTTTCGCCCGGTTTCTCGACACGGACGGGATTCCTGATCCGGACCTTATGATCCGGACGAGCGGGGAATACCGCCTGTCCAATTTCCTGCTCTGGCAGGCAGCCTATTCAGAGCTCGTTTTCACGGATGTGCTCTGGCCCGATTTCGACAAATCCACGCTTCAACAGGCGATTGCCGAGTTCCGAAGCCGGGAACGCCGGTTTGGCGCAGTGACGCCGGAGGCGCGCTGATGGGAGACTGGACGCCCCGGGAGCTCAGGTTTTCAAATCTGGGCCTTCGCCTCATATCGTCAGCGATTCTGATTCCCCTGGGCCTGGCGGCAGTCTGGTCCGGCGGTTGGGGGCTGGCGGTGGCCTGCGCGGCGGCGGCCGGCGTGATGGCCTGGGAATGGGCTCATATCAGCGGATTCGTCAAACCGGCCCTGCTGGTTGCGTTTGCCGCCCTGACCTGTCTGGCGCTTCCTCTTGGCAATGTTGGAATCGCGCTCGGTGTCATTCTTGCGGGCGCGGTGTTCGCGGCGATTGTCGCAAAAGGCGCCTGGAACCATCGCGGAAGCGCTGTGTTCGGCTTGATCTATGTGACCATGATGCCTGTCTCGCTCTGGCTGTTGCGGGAGGGGCCCTGGGACGGCCGGTCTGCTGCGCTTTATTTCATGTCCTTTGTCTGGGCATCGGACGCAGCCGCTTACTTTACGGGCCGAGGGCTTGGCGGTCCGCGCCTTCTGCCGAAGGAAAGCCCCAACAAGACCTGGAGCGGTGCCTCCGGAGCAGTCGTTGCGTGTATTGTGTGCGGGGTGGCCGCTGCAGATATCCAGATGGTGCCGTTTGCCGGATGGATCATCGCAGGCATTGCGATTTCGGTCGTTGCTCAGCTGGGAGACCTGTTTGAGAGCGGTCTGAAACGGCGGTTCCGGGTCAAGGACTCAGGTTCGATCCTGCCAGGACATGGCGGAGTCATGGACCGGGTCGACGGTCTTGGCGCCGTGGCCTTTTTTGCGGTGCTGGCATTCCACATTGCGCCCAACCTGCCGGATATGCTTGGGCTTCAGGCATGAGTGCCAGACGTGCCATTTCCGTTATGGGATCGACAGGTTCCATCGGGTGTTCTGCACTTGATGTGATCCGCCATGCCAATGCGAAAGGTGGCGACACCTTTGAGGTCGTCGCGCTGACTGCCGGCAGCAACGCGGAAAAATTGGCTGAGCAGGCCCTTGAGTGCCGCCCGCAGATCGCCGTGATCGCCGATGAAAGCCAACTGCCGGTCTTGCGGGAAAAGCTGTCCGGGTCGGGGATTGAAGCGGCCGCTGGCTGCGCTGCCGTTACTGAGGCTGCAACACGTCCTGCGCGGGTACTCGCGGCGATTGTCGGTGCAGCCGGGCTGGAGTCGACCCTGGCGGCTGTGCAGGCCGGAAATGATGTCGCGATTGCCAACAAGGAGAGCGTAGTCTGCGGCGGGCGCCTGATCCTGGAGGAGGCCAGAAAGGCAGGGGTGAATGTCCTGCCCGTCGATTCCGAACACAGTGCGATCCATCAATGCCTGGGCGATGGCCGGCAACTCGAAAGCCTGACGATCACAGCATCGGGCGGTCCGTTTCGTACGGCGACTGTAGAACAGATGCGCGCAGCGAGCCCTGAGGCGGCGGCAGCGCACCCGAACTGGGCCATGGGCATCAAGAATTCCATCGACAGTGCCACCCTGATGAACAAGGCGCTGGAGCTGATCGAGGCGGCCTACCTGTTCGATGTGGCAGCTGAGCGGATCGACGTGATCATTCACCCGCAGTCGATCATCCATGGCATGGCGCATTTCACCGATGGGTCTGTGATCGCCCAGCTTGGTGCGCCGGATATGCGCACGCCGATCTCCTATGCCCTGGGATGGCCTGACCGCGTTGAAACGACGGTTGACCGCCTGGATCTGGTCGGTCTCGGCAAGCTCGATTTCGAGCCGGTGGACAGTCAGAAATTTCCCGCTGTGGCGCTTGCAAGGGAGGCTTTTGCCGCCGGTCCGGGCGCCACAACGGTATTAAATTGCGCTAATGAAACCGCCGTTTCTGCATTTATTGCGGGCCAATGCGGGTTTCTGGACATAAGCTGGGTGGTAAAGGAAGTGTTGAGTCGCTTCCTCTCCGGCAATATGGCCGGATTGGCATGCAGTTCGCTAGAAGAGATCGGCATTCTGGACCGATACGCGCGTTCTGCCGCTGAAGATGTCTTGAAGCGGGCCCCGGGTGGTGGGGCGGAGGGTAGAACGCTTGGGTGAGTTGCTGAGCCAAGGTCCTTTGTTTCTGGCTTGCCTCATCTTCATGATGGGCATTGTCGTTATTGTGCACGAGTTCGGCCATTACCTCGCCGGACGGGCCTTCGGTGCGGCAGTCGAATCCTTCTCCGTTGGCTTTGGAAGCCCGCTCTATGAGCGAAAAGACAAGCGCGGCACGCGCTGGCGGATCAACTGGATCCCGCTCGGCGGTTTCGTAAAATTTGCTGGCGAGGCCCAGACCGCTGCTGACATCGGAAAACTGGAAAACGGCCTTGTTGGCCGGCCTTATCCCGAACTCGGCGTCGGCCAGCGGTCGATTGTCAGTCTGGCGGGCCCGCTCGCCAATTTCGTGCTGGCGAGCCTGATTTTTGCGCTCATGCTCGGTACGTTCGGGCGTCCGAACGTGGAAGTGGGCATCTACTCCGTCTCGGAAGGCGGCGCGGCTGCGATCGGCGGAATGGAAGCCGGTGATATTATCCTGTCCACCAATGGCAAACCGGTGACGACACCGAGCGATGTCCAGCTGGCTGCTGTGCTGAACCCCAATACACCTGTGAATTTCGTGGTGCGCCGGGGTGAAGTGGAGCAGTCGCTAACTGTGACCCCACAGGAAATTATCCGTGAAAATGAGCTGGGACAGCAGGTGCCTCAGGGCACGATCGGCGTCCAGCTGGCGAATGTGAGCATTCAGGAGCCGACCCGCTACAATCCTGTCGAAGCGCTCGGGCAGGGCGTCCTGCAGACCGGCAAGACACTTGAGCAGACTGTGACCATGCTAAACCGGATCATAACCGGACGCATGTCGATCCATACCATGTCCGGCCCCGTGGGAATCGGAGATGTGTCACGGCGTATCGTGAACGAGGTCTGGGCTCAGGAAGACGTTTCGGTCGGCACGCGGCTGTCCGAACTGTTCTGGATGCTGCTGGGCATGTGCGCCTCGATTTCCGTCGGGATTGGCTTCTTCAACCTGCTTCCGCTGCCGGTATTGGATGGCGGACACCTTGTGTTTAATGCATACGAGGCCGTGACCGGCCGCCACTTGCCGGAAAAAGTGCAGGAGGTGAGCCTGACTTTCGGTCTCATCCTGTTATTGGGGATGGTCGTCGTCATCACGTGGGGCGATGTCATCGAAACCGGCCTTTTTGGCGGCGGGGGCGGTTGAGCCGGCCGGATCAGGGACTAATCAGAGAGTTTATTCGACGATGCGTAAGTTTCTTGCAGCGACCTTTATGGCGACCAGCGTGTTCGCGCTTCAGAGCGTGGGTGGCGTGGCTGGTGCAGCTCAGGCGCAGGAAGACAATCGGTATGGAGGTACGATCCGTTCGATTGTCGTCCAGGGCAACAAGCGTATCGAGGCACGGACGGTTCAGTCCTATCTGTTGCTCGAACCGGGTGACACGTTTGACCCGAACCGGATCGACCTGTCGCTGAAGACGCTGTTCGCGACGAACCTGTTCGCAGACGTTTCCATTGATCGCCTGGGCGATGATCTCATCGTTCGCGTTGTGGAGAACCCGATCATCAACCGCGTGATCTTCGAGGGCAACAAGGCGCTTAAAGAAGACAAGCTCAGGGAAGAAATTCAGGCTGAGCCGCGTGGCATCTTCACGGCCGCCCGCGTCCAGAGCGATGTTCAGCGTGTGCTTGAGCTTTACCGGCAGTCCGGCCGCTTCGCCGCGAAAGTGGAACCCCAGTACAAGCCGCTGGAGCAGAACCGCGTCGATCTGATCTTCCAGATCACCGAAGGCCCGGTCACCGGCGTCCGCTCGATCAACTTCATCGGCAACGAAGCCTATTCCGACTCCCGCCTGCGTAGCGAGATCGTGACCAAGCAGTCCCGCTTCTGGCGCTTCTTCAGCTCGAACGACAATTACGACCCGGGCCGCCTGGAATATGACCGGGACCAGCTGCGCCAGTTCTACCAGAACAACGGGTATTACGATTTCCGCGTGACCTCGGCCGTGGCTGAGCTGACACCGGACCAGAAAGACTTCTACATCACCATGACGGTGGATGAGGGGCGCCAGTACGACTTCGGCGAGGTCAAGGTCGAGACGGCACTTGAGAAGCTGAATGCGGAGGCCTTGCGGGCAGCGGTTCCGATCCAGGAAGGCGCCTTGTTCCGGGGTGACCTGATCGAAAGCACGATCGACTCCCTGACATATGCTGCAGGTATCGCCGGCTACGCGTTCGTCGACATCCGTCCACAACTCGATGTGAACCCGGAAACGGGCCGTATCGATGTCACTTTCGTCGTGGACGAAGGCCCGCGCGTCTACATCGACCGGATCAACATTGTCGGCAACACGCAGACGCTGGACCGCGTAATCCGCCGGGAACTGAGAATTTCAGAAGGCGATGCCTTTAACAGGATCCTCCTCGACCGGTCGAAAAACCGGGTTCGGGCACTTGGCTACTTCAAGGAAGTCGAGATTGAGGAAGTCCCGACGGATGAGCCGGACCGCACAGTTGTCAATGTGAGCGTTCAGGAGCAGCCCACGGGTGAGCTGTCCTTCGCAGCCGGCTTCTCCTCGGTGGACTCCTACCTGATCGACCTGTCGGCCAGCCAGCGGAACCTGCGTGGCCGCGGTCAGTCCGTGGTCGCACGCGTGTCGTCGTCCAGCCGTCAGCAGGTGGTCGATCTTCGTTTCACCGAGCCGCGCTTCCTGGACCGGAACTTGTCTGCAGGTATCGACGTCTTTGCGACCCGCCAGGACTTTGGCGACATTTCGTACTTCACCAGCGATACCTACGGTGCCGGTGTTCGTGTCGGTTTCCCGCTGACAGAGCGTATGCAGCTGGGGCTGTCCTATCGTCTGCAATATGACGATATCGATGTGACGGACATTCCGCTCCTGATCGACCTCGAGACCGGACAGCGCTCGACGCGCCTGATTCAGACGGGCGGGGCGGATACGCCCAACGATGAGACGGATGATACATTCCGGCGTGCCGGACCGGATGACGTTATTGACGGCCAGGAAACCGTTCTGGACCGCTGTGACCCGACTTATCTCTTTCGCGAGACAATCTGCCGGTCGGAACGCTCCGACCTTTCGAGCATCATCGGCTATCAGCTTTTCTGGGACCGGACGAACGATCCGATCACGCCAACGCGCGGTTTTGATATGTCCCTCAGCCAGGACCTCGCCGGCATCGGTGGTGACGTGCACTATCTGCGCACTGAAACTCGCGCCTCCTTTTATCGCGGTATCTGGAAAGGTGTTGTCGCCAGCGCACGCCTGTCCGGCGGCTATGTCTTCCCGCTGGAAAATGGCGAAGGCATTCGTATCAATAACCGCTTCTTCCGGGGCGGTTCGACCTTCCGCGGATTTGATGTTGCCGGTCTCGGACCGCGTGAGATCCTCCAGGTGGTCGACCCGGAAACCGGTGAAATCGTTGCGACCCGCCGCCTGAACGCGCAGGGGGGGAACCTGTATTATCAGGGTACGTTCGAACTGAGCCTGCCCAATGTTTTCCCGGAAGAGTATGGTATCAAGAGCGCCCTGTTCGTCGATGCCGGTTCGCTAGGGACGCTGCGCGGCCCCGACAAGGCGCCGACATTCTATACAACGGACCCGATCACCGGGTTGCCTGCTGTGCAATTGACAAAAGAAGCCGCGTCGTTGCGTGCTGCGGCCGGTCTGAGCGTGTTCTGGAACTCGCCTTTCGGCCCGATCCGCTTCGACTTCTCACAAATCCTCCGAAGCGAGGACTATGACCGGACAGAGACGTTCCGGTTCTCGACGTCAACCCGCTTCTAATCGCAAGCCCCAGAATGGAGACTGCTATGTCCCACCTCAAGAAACTCTTGTTCGCGTTCGCGTTGCTTATCGGCAGCGCGTCCTTCACCGCACCGACGGCTGCTGCACAAGGCAGCAACGTCATTGCCATCGACGAAGTAAAAATCCTTCGCGAAAGCAAAGCCGGCAAGGACATGGCGACCAAGCTCAACAACATCGAAACACAGATGAACAACGAGCTGACCCCCGAGCGGACCACCCTGCAGAATGAAGGCAAGACGCTGGACGGCAAGCTTCAGGGCAAGTCTCGCGAACAGGTGAATGCCGACGCGGCTCTGGTTTCCGAGCTGAATGCCTATCAGGCCAAGGCCAACGCTTTCGCGGCGAAAGCACAAAAAGCCTCGCAGGAGTTTTCGCTCACGGAACGTGTTGCCCTGGCAACGTTCAACAAGGCACTCGAGCCGGTGCTGCTTCAGGTGATCCAGGAGAAGAACGCCCAACTCGTCGTTTCCAAGAGCTCGGTTATCTACTCCGCAGACTCGATCGATGCGACGGCCCTGGTGATTCAGAAGCTGGACGCAGCGACGCCGACGCTGGCCGTAACCCGTCAGAAAATTCCGGATCAGCCGGCAAATCCGCAGTAACGGAGTATAATGTGACAGTCGATCCGCGGTTCTATGCGCCATTGGGGGCTTTGACGCTTGGGCAGGTCGCGGAGATGACTGGCGCGCCGCTGGACGGCGACGGCGAGTTACCTGTCACGGGTATCTCGTCCGCCGGCCAGGCTCAGCCGGGTGACCTTGTCTTCCTGGACGGCGATGGAAAGTCCGCGCCCCAGATTTCTCCGAATGGCGGAGTTTTCGTGACCAATGAAGCGAACTTGCGGCATGTGCCGGAAGGGGCTTCCCGGCTCGTCGTCCGGTTCCCACGCTATGCCCATGCAATCGCCGCGCTGGCGATGTACCGGCCACGTCACCTGGACTGGACTGGTGACGCCCGCATTGCGCCCGATGCGCAGGTACATGAGACGGCCAGAGTGTCGCCGGGGGCCGTTGTCGGACCAGGCGCTGTTATCGGTGAAGGCAGCTGGATCGGTCCGAATGCGTCGATCGGGCCAGGTGTCCAGATCGGTCGGCATTGTCAGATCGGTGCAAATACAAGTGTCTTCTGTGCGCTTCTCGGCGATCACGTCACTTTGCTGGCCGGCGCGCGGATCGGCGAAAATGGTTTTGGCGTTATGGCGGCGCCCGATGGGCAGCGTGATGCCCCTCACTTTGGCCGGGTGATCCTGCAGGATCATGTCACTGTCGGCGCGAATACCTGCATCGACCGCGGCGTGTTCGAGGACACGATCCTCGGCGAGCGTACCAAGATCGATAATCTTTGCCAGATCGCGCACAATGTCGTTTTCGGACGCTCGGTCATCATGGCCGCTTTTGGCGGCATCTCGGGTTCGGTCCGGGTTGGCAATCAGTCCATGCTTGGCGGACGGGTCGGCATCGCCGATCATGTCCGGGTCGGAGAAGGGGTCAGCCTGGCCGCTTCCTCAGGCCTGTTCCGCAATGTCGAAGACGGCGAAACATGGGGCGGCACGCCTGCAAAACCGCTTCGTCAGTGGATGCGTGAAGTCGCCTGGTTGCAGAAACAGGCAAACCCGAAGAAAAATAGCTGATCGGCGCTTATTTTACGCCAATCAGAAGAGATGCCGCGATGTCGACACAGATCCACCCCTCCGCCTTTGTTGAAGAAGGCGCCCAGCTAGGCGCGGACGTCATCATTGGTCCGTTCTGCCATGTAAGTGCAAATGCGGTGATCGGTGATGGGTGCACATTGCATTCGCACGCTGTCGTCGCCGGACATACCAGCCTCGGTGCCAACAGCGTGCTGTTCCCCCATGCGACGCTCGGCTGCAGCCCGCAGGTGATCGGTTTTGAAAGCACGCCAGAGTCCCGGCTGGAAGTCGGGGAGAATTGCACTTTCCGGGAATACGCGACGGCGCACGCAGGCATGCCGAAATTCGGTGGTCTGACGAAAGTCGGAGACCATTGCTACATCATGATCGGCGCGCACATCGCCCATGACAACCATATCGGCAATCATGTGGTGATGGCGAACAATGTATCGCTGGCGGGTCATATCGAAGTGGGGGACCATGTCTGGTTCGGCGGCCTTGCTGCTGTGCACCAATTCTCTCGAATTGGACGAAATGCCTTCATCGGTGGCGGGGCCATTGTGGTTGAGGACGTCATTCCTTTCGGGTCTGTCGTGGGGAACCATGCCAAATTGTCCGGTCTCAACATGGTTGGCCTGAAGCGGCGCGGTTTTGACAAAGAGCAATTGATGCAGATCCGCAGCGCGTACAAGGCCGTGTTCTTTGGAGATGGTCTGTTCAGGGACCGTCTGGCGAAGGCGGCAGCCGATTTTGCGGACAAGCCTTTGGCAATGGAACTCATCTCGTTCATTCAGGCCGGTGGAGACCGGCCAATCTGCAAGCCGGCCTGAGCCCATGACAGCGCCTCTGGGTTTGATTGCAGGGCTGGGAGAACTCCCTGTCGCTATTGCAAGCAATGCCGTTGCCAGCGGACAGGGCGTCTATGTGTTGCGACTTAAGGGATTTGAAGAGCCGGCGCTTGCCGAATATCCGGGAGACGTCGTCGGACTCGGGGAAATCGGGGGTGTCATCGATCGCCTGAAATCTGCTGGCTGCAAGGACGTGGTTTTCGCAGGCATTGTGAAACGTCCTAACTTCAAGGATCTGAAGCTCGACATGCGGGGCGCCATGCTGTTGCCCAAAGTCGTGTCAGAGGCCCGCAAAGGCGATGATGCCTTGTTGAAAGTCCTGGTTGCCGAATTCGAGAAGCACGGCTTCAACGTGATCGGAAGCGAGGAAGCGAACAAGACTCTGCTGGCGCCGGCTGGATTGATTGCCGGTCCGTCTCCGACCGAAGCGAACATGGCCGATATACGCCATGCCGCAAAAGTGGCCGCCGCAACGGGGGCTCTGGACATTGGACAGGGCTGTGTTGTCTGCGATGGCCTGGTCCTGGCTGTGGAGGCTCAGGAAGGCACGGACGAAATGCTCAGGCGCTGCGCCGCCCTGCCTGAGGCTATCCGGGGAACGCCCGGTGCTCGGCGCGGTGTGCTCGCCAAACGGCCCAAGCCGGAGCAGGAGCGCCGGATCGACCTTCCCACAACTGGCGTGTCGACAGTGGAATTGGTCGCAGCTGCAGGGCTGGCTGGACTTGCCGTTGAAGCAGGCGGCGCCTTGCTGCTCCGCCGTTCTGAAATGGAAGCGGCGGCAGACCGGCTTGGCGTCTTCATTTATGGATTTGCGCCGGACACGGCTTCATGAGCGGCCTGCGCATCTTCATGGTTGCCGGGGAAGCCTCGGGGGACCTCCTTGCCAGGGAAGTCGTCGAGGCGATCCGTCAGAAGACGAATAGTGTGGAGTTCGCCGGGATCGGCGGGCAGGAACTGGCATCGGTAGGTATCAATTCCCCATTCGATATTTCACCTCTGTCTGTTCTGGGATTTGCCGAAGGGATCCGTGCTTACGGCACAGTGGTGAAGCTGGCAGATGCGGCGGCAGACGCAATTATCGCATTTGGGCCGGACGCAGTCGTGCTCGTGGACTCCTGGGGGTTCATGCTTCGCGTGGCCCAGCGGGTGAGAGCAAGGGCGCCGGAAATCAAGCTGATCAAGCTGATCGGACCTCAGGTCTGGGCGACACGGCCCGGACGCGCCAAAACATTGGCGGCAACGGTGGACCACTTGCTCTGCATGCATGATATGGAACCGCCCTATTATGCGCCGTTTGGTTTGCCGACGACGGTGATTGGTAATCCTGCCCTTTCACGAAACAGGCCCGGAGATGGGGCAAGGTTTCGGGCAGCAAGAGGTATTGGAGCGGACGACCAAATCTGCCTGGTCCTCCCCGGTAGCCGTAGAAGCGAACTGGCAAAAGTCGCACCGGCCCTGCTAGAGGCCGCCAAGCAGGTTGCCAAGGAAAAGCCTGGCGTTCGGGTGGTCGTGTCGCCGGCAGGAAACATGGCCGATACTTTTGATCAGACTTTTCCGGATGTCTCCGGCTGGGCTGAAGTTCTGCATGCGCCAGAAGAGCGCTACGATGCGATGGCGGCAGCCGATGTCGCGCTCGCATGTTCCGGCACGGTGACCAGTGAGCTTGCGATGCAGGGGACGCCCATGATTGTCGCCTATAGAACCGGCTGGCTGACATGGGCGCTGGCGCGAGGACTTCTGTACAAGAAGCATCATATCACGCTGCTGAATATTGTATCCGACGATCAGGAGATTGTTCCTGAATATGTCCAGACTCAGCAGAAACCCGAATTGATCGCGGGGAAAGCTATTGAATGGCTGAGTGATCCACAAAAGCTGGAGCGACAGAAAGAGGCCCAGCGGAAGGCCTTGAGCCGGATGCAGGGCAAAGGACATTCCTCTGCCGAGATATCTGCCGATGCGATTCTGTCAGTTGCGCGCGGGCAGGCTGTGCTCCCGCAGGAATGAAAAATCGATCGCTTTTTTCAGTTTCCAGACCCAGCCGCCTTCGACAGTAATACCGAACTTTTCGGCAATGGCTTTCTTTTCGCCAAGACTGACCAGTTTCAGGTAATCAGATTGCGGATCGAACTGGGTCAGCGGGAATTCCTGTGACCAACGCCGGATGTTCTCCGCGATGACCGGCCCGGCCCGGACAGCGAACACACCAGCGGGTTCCAAAGGATCTGCCGTGAAGTAACTTGTGTCCCCTGCGGCCCAGACATTCGGGTGGCTCGTGGAGCGCAGGCATGGATCAACATCAATACGCCCCTGAGTGGTCGCCAGCGCAGACTCGCCGATCCAGCCATGCGGCGCGGAACCGGCGCAATTGACGACCAAAGCACTTTTTAGTGTCTCACCGGTTGAGAGGCTCACACTGCCGGCATCAATGGATTGAACGCGTGCATGCAGACAGAGTGTGATGTTGGCCCGGTCGAGCGCGCGCTTTAGCTTGCGACGGAGCGTTGGCGAATTGCTGGAGGCGATTGAACTGCCGGCATCGACGAGATGAACCCTGGCGTCCGGAAAGCCTTCTTCTTCCAGGCGGAACTTTATGGCCAGGGCGACCTCGATACCGGCCAGACCCGCGCCCACCACGACAATAGATGGCGGAGTGTCAGCACCCCTGGCCTTGTCGATAGTTTTCTGCCATTTCAGCAGGAATGGTTCGATCGGCCGGATCGGTACAAGTCTGTCGTCGCTCCCGGCGATGTCCAGCCGCCGGATGCCAGAGCCGACATCAAGGCTCGCCAGATCGAAGGAAAGCGTGTTCCCAGATGCGAGATGCACGGTGTTCGCGCCCGCGTCGATTGAGGTGATACTGTCCTGGACGAATGACACACCCGCAGCTGCACATAGCGGCTCCAGAGGCACGCCAATAGCATCGGCCGTCCAATGGCCGGCGATGACGCCAGGAAGAGCTCCGCTGTAGAGATTGTGCGTAGATGGCGCCACGAGCGTCAGTGTGACGCCAGGTGACGGAGGCTTCTTCGCAAGGTGGCGCAATGCGACGGCATGCGCGTGCCCGCCGCCGGCGAGCAGGACGTGGTGAGACCGCCCCGTCAGCGCGCCCACCAGGATTGCAGGGCGCTGGCGATGTTCAGCGATGCCTCACGCGCAGCAGCGGGCGCGCGGTAGGCGACAATGGCTGAGCCTTCCAGGGCGCCTTCATCCAGCGGGTCCATCGGCCAGCGGGCGCCGGCCACGAAACAGTCGTCGAGTTCGGTGAGGTATTCGCCGAACTCGATTTCCCGGCCGTCCTTGAATAGCGGCAGCCACAGGATCAGCGTGCCTTTCGGCCACCTTTTGAGCGCCTTCGGAGTCCATAGGGCGAGGGCATCAATATCGCGGCTGGTTTCATAGCTCGGGTCAACGAAGCAGATCATCCGCTCGCTGCTGCGTGGCGCGAGTTTCAGTGCACCGGAATACCCGTCAGCGTGTTTCACCTGAAGGCGCTGGTCTGTGCCGAGGGCTTTGACGAGTTCCTTGTATTCCGTTGGATGTTTTTCAAAGAAAATCATGCGGGACGAGGAAGGAAGCAATTGCTGTGCGAGGGCGGGCGACCCCGGATAGTCGCTTCTGCCGCGCTGTTTTGCCAGGTCCAGCCAGGGGCGCAGCGGCTTTGGGGCGCCGTCTTCCAGCAGGGACAGAACGCCATCCTGGGCTTCTCCGCCTTTTGTAGATTGCGCGCCGTCAAGGTCATATCGTCCGCGTCCGGAGTGTGTCTCGACGTAGAGCGCACTCGGGGATTCTTTTGCTACGGCACTGAGGATCGCGTGCAGGACTGAATGCTTCAGGACGTCAGCCCGATTGCCCGCATGAAATCCGTGTTGGTAGGAAAGCATGCGCCAGGCCCCGTTGGAAAAGGTGCCACCCGCCAGATAGTGCCGGCGGGTGGCAGATGATTATTCGTTTCCGAGGCTGGCCTTGCGAGCCGCTTCGAATTCGTTGCCTTCATACCAGGTCGGCCATTTGTCGGACTGCGCAATCGCTTTGCCGACTTCGAAGAGTGCGGTCACATCTTCTTCATTGCCCGAGAGGTCCCAGTCGTCCGAATACTCGTCCATCGGTTTGTGATAGCGCTGTTCGTTATAGGCCTGCGCGATGGCTTTGCCGGCCGCGATGCCGCCGTCCAGCTTGTCTTCGCCGCCATCCGCATAAAGCATCGGAACGCCGCGTTTTGCCAGCGAGATATGGTCCGAACGATAGAACGATCCGGCTTCCGGTTTCGGATCCGGTTTCACGACGCGATCCTGCGTTTCGAGATAATCGATCAGCATGTCTTCAAGTTCGGACGCGCCATAGCCGACAACGACCATGTCATGTGTCCGGCCAACAGGCAGGGAGCCGTCCATGTTGATACCGGCGACGATCTTGTTCAGCGGTACGGTCGGGTGCTGGGCGAAATACTCAGAGCCGAGCAGTCCCGATTCTTCCAGCGTCACAGACAGGAACATCACGGAACGGTCGAGCGGCTGCGCAGCCATGGCCTCTGCGATTTCCAGAAGCGCTGCAGCGCCCGTTGCATTGTCCACGGCGCCGTTGAAGATCTGGTCCTGATAGAAGTCTTCGCCCGGCGCGCCGGTTTTCTCTCCGGACTTCTTGCCAAGGTGATCCCAGTGAGCGGTGTAAAGAACATACTCATCCGGCGTGGTCTGACCCGGAAGGATTCCGATCACATTGTGGCTGGTCAGCGGTTCGATCTTCTGGGTGATCGCTCCTTCAGCCTTGAGGCCGGTAAGAGGCACTGGTTTGAAGCCACGTTCCTTGGCGGCGTCTTTCAGCGTCTCATAATCAAGACCGGCGGCCTTGAAGAGTTCTTCTGCCTTGTCGCGGGTGATCCAGGCTTCCATCGTGGTGCGGTCTTCGCCGCCATTGGCGCGAACGAGATCAGACTGTGCGCCCGACCAGGAGTTCGCCACCACGTCCCAGCCATACGCTGCGGGCGCTGTTTCGTGGACAACGATCGCCGCCGCGGCGTGCTGGCGGGCAGCTTCCTCATACTTGTAGGTCCAGCGGCCATAATAGGTCATGGCCTTGCCTTTGAAGAGGTCCGGGTCCTGCGTGGCAAATCCCGGGTCGTTCACAAGGATGATCACCGTTTTGCCGGTGAAGTCCTCATCGTCATAGTCGTTCCAGTCATACTCCGGAGCGACGGCGCCGTAGCCGACAAACACGACGTCGCTCGGATCGAAGGAAAGTTCGGTCGCATTCTGGCGCTTGGTCCAGATTACGGCATCGTCTTTCAGCTTGGTCGGGATTTCCGTTCCGTCTTCGGAGGTGAAGCTCAGATAGGATGTGGAAGGATCGATGGTCTGGTTCACCATCTTCACTTCCTGAAGGTATGTGCCGTTGTCGCCGCCCGGCTCAAGACCGATACGGTTCATTTCGGCGGCGATCCAGTCTGCCGCGGCTTCCCCTGTCGGCGTTCCGGGTCCGCGGCCTTCAAACGTATCATCAGCCAGCGTCTTGATGCGAACCGCCAGGTCGTCGGCGGTGATGTCCGCGACGGTGCCTTCCGGAAGCGGCATCAGCAGCTCCGGCGCAGCTGCGGCTTCGTTCGTTTCTGTCTCGGGGGCGGTGTCGACCGTGGCGGCTTTCTCTCCACAGGCGGTCAACGCCAGCAGGGAGGCTGCCAGGAACAGCTTCTTCATGAGATTCTCCGTAACAATCCTGTTAGGAGGGGTTTTGCACGGGGCCGGGCGGTGAGCAAGCTTGTGCCTCAGGGAAGGGGAATCCATTCCTTCGCATCGCCGGGCACTGTCGGAAACCGGTCAGATCCGCCTGACCCGGCCGAATTTTCCCAGTCTTTTTTCGCCTGATCTATGAGGGATTGGTCGCTGGCGACGAAGTTCCATTCGATCTTGCGGGGGCCATCCATGGCAGCCCCGCCGCAAATCACGCCCTTTGTGCCCGGTTCAAACCGGACGGCGACATCGGCGCCTGGAGCCAGTACCAGCATCTGGCCCTCGTCGAAGACCTCCCCTTCGATTTCGGCTTTTCCGCTGACAAGATAGATCGCCCGTTCCTCGGCGAGCGCATGAGGCAGGATCAGGTTTGCACCATCGTCCGCTTCAAACGCGACATAGAGGATTGGCCAGGGAAAGCTGACAGGCGAAACCGTCCCGAAGGCCTCTCCCGCGAGAACCCTAATGCGTGCGCCCCGGTGATCGAATTCGGGCAAGGTGTCGGCCGGGTGATGGTCGAAAGCCGGTGGAATGTTCTCATGCGTCTTTGGCAGGGCGACCCAGGTCTGCAGGCCGTGCATTTTCTGGCCAGATTCACGTTCCGGGGCTGGCGTCCGCTCGGAATGGACGATGCCGTGCCCGGCCGTCATCCAGTTCACGGCGCCCGGGCGAATGACAATATCGGTGCCAAGGGAATCCCGATGTTCAATCGCGCCTTCGAACAGATAGGTGACGGTCGAAAGACCGATATGCGGATGTGGCCGGACGTCGAAGCCTTCGCCGGGGGCATATTCCACGGGGCCGAAATGGTCGAAAAAAACAAACGGGCCAACCATCCGCTGAGCATGAAACGGCAGGACCCGGCGCACACGGAAACCGCCGCCCAGATCGCGGGCTCTGGGTTCAATTTTCCGCGAGATTTGTCCGTTCATGCTGAATTCTCCTTTTCGGGGCCGCATTCCCCCTCAAATATGGCACCATGAGCGATGATCTCCAGTCCCTGATAACGGAGATGCGCCAATGCCGTCTATGCGAGGCGGATATGGAGCGTGCCCCCAATCCCGTTTTCCAATTGTCGGATACCGCCACAATTCTCGTTGCCGGGCAGGCGCCGGGCAATCTGGCAGATACGACCGGCACGCCGTTCAACGATCCATCAGGGGATCGTCTGCGGGACTGGATGGGCGTTTCGCGCGATGAGTTCTACGACGTGTCGAAAATGGCCATCCTGCCGATGGGGTTCTGCTTTCCCGGCTATGATGCAAAGGGCGGCGACCTGCCACCGATGAAACGCTGTGCCGAGGTCTGGCGCCATCGCGTGCTGGAACAGATGCCTCAATTGGAGCTGATCCTGCTGATCGGAGGGTATGCCCAACGATGGCATCTTGGGCGCAAAGCGGAAAAAACACTGACGGCGACTGTTGCGAACTGGAAAATGTACGCACGTGATCACATGTTCACTCTGCCGCACCCAAGCTGGAGGAATACGGCATGGCTGAAACGCAACCCATGGTTCGAGGCGGATGTTCTGCCCGAGCTGAGGCGCGCGGTTCGCTCCGCATTATCCGCCAGCTGACTTTGTTTGCGATGCTGGCCGTCAGCGCCTGCGCAACGCCTTCAACTCAGGAACCGTTTCCCATGACGCAATCTGTGACGCCTGAATTCCTGCCGGATCAGAACATTTTCGTTTCCTATGATGGGGCCAAGCTTGGGCTGACCTATTGGGAAGGGCAGGATGATGGGCCGGCGGCAGGGCATGTCGTTGTCGGCCTGCACGGCATGAACGATTACGCAAATGCGTTCCACATGGCGGCACCTTACTGGGCCTCGAAGGGGGTCACCGTCTATGCCTATGACCAGCGTGGCTTCGGCCGCTCGCCTGGCAGGGGAATCTGGCCTGAAGAAGACCTCATGCGGGAGGATCTGCGAACCGCGGTCGACCTTGCACGGAAACGCCATCCCGACGCGCAGATCACGGTGGTGGGTATTTCCATGGGGGCAGCCGTCGCGATTTCAGCCTTCGGGTCCGAGCGTCCGCCGCGCGCGGACCAGTTCATTGCATCCGGGCCCGGCTTGCGGGGCTGGGGCGCGATGAACCTGACCTACCGGACCAGTCTCTGGCTGTCTGCGCATGTCCGGCCCAGCTGGGTCGTGGAGCCGCCCCGGCGGTTCGTCCGGATCGAGCCGTCGGACAATGTCGAGATGCTGCAGCGGACATGGTCGGACCCGCTGATGATGCCTTCCAACCGGATCGATCAGGTCTACGGGCTAGTCTCGCTGATGGAGCGGGCGCATGAGCGGGCACCGAACCTGCCGCAGAGCCTGCCCACGTTGATGTCATACGGGGCAAATGACTATGTCGTGCCGAAAAGGGGCGTGCAGCGGACCGCCAGAGTGTTGCCGCCTTACGTCCGGACGGTTTATTACGAGCAGGGCTATCACATGCTGCTGCGGGACCTGCAGGCACACACCGTGCATGACGATTATCTGGCCTTTATGATGGATCCCGAGGGCGAATTGCCCAGCCAGGCGCCGGAATGGCCGTTTCGCTAACGCTTTCCACAGCGCATCACCTCTTGCAGCACTGCCTGCGTGGACAAATATCAGTCATTCTGCCAGTTCTGGCAAAGTAGAGATTCCTTTTTTCGACGCCCGAGGCCCGACTTATGTCAAATTCGTACCAGACTGCCCTCAACCTAGTCCCCATGGTGGTGGAGCAGACCAGCCGCGGCGAACGGGCATTCGACATCTTCTCGCGCCTTCTGAAGGAGCGGATCATCTTTGTAACCGGCGGCATCGATGATGGCATGGCTGCCCTGATCACAGCTCAGCTGCTGTTTCTCGAATCGGAAAACCCGAAAAAAGAGATCGCCATGTATATCAACAGCCCCGGCGGGTATGTGTCCTCCGGTCTGGCGATTTATGACACGATGCAGTTCATCCGGTGCTCGGTGTCCACGGTCTGTATTGGCCAGGCGGCCTCAATGGGCTCGCTTCTGCTCGCTGCCGGCGAGGCAGGGTCCCGTTTCGCTCTGCCAAATGCCCGTGTGATGCTTCACCAGCCGTCTGGCGGCTATCAGGGCGTCGCGACGGATATTGAGCGCCATGCCGAGGAAATCATTGATCTTAAGCGGCGTCTGAACCAGATTTACGTCAAGCATACCGGCCAGGACTACGACGCGATTGAGCGGAAACTGGATCGGGATACCTTCCTCACAGCTGAGGAGGCCCAGGAATTTGGCATCATCGACAAGGTGTTCGAGCGCCGGGCCGCAGAGGATGAGAAATAGTTCGCGCCTTTTCGCGTATTTCGGCCTGCCACTTGCAGTGCAGGCTAATGCCCATATTGTTCTGTTAAGGAACTGGGTCCGGGCGCTTAAAACCACGTTAAGCCTTAAACGGCATTGAGGACAGCATGACCAAACAAACCGGCTCAGGCGACTCCAAGAACACGCTTTACTGCTCGTTCTGCGGCAAAAGCCAGCATGAGGTGAAAAAGCTCATCGCTGGTCCGACCGTATTCATCTGCGATGAGTGCGTTGAACTCTGCATGGACATCATCCGCGAGGAAAACAAGACCTCGCTCGTCCGCTCTCGTGAGGGTGTGCCCACACCGCAGGAGATCTGCGATGTGCTGGACGACTACGTGATCGGGCAGACCTACGCAAAGCGGATCCTGTCGGTTGCCGTGCACAACCATTACAAGCGCCTCTCGCATGCCGGGAAGACCGATGGGGTTGAGCTGGCGAAGTCCAACATCATGCTGGTCGGGCCAACGGGGTGCGGTAAGACGCTTCTCGCCCAGACGCTGGCGCGCATCCTGGACGTGCCGTTCACAATGGCTGACGCCACGACCCTTACCGAAGCCGGCTATGTCGGCGAGGATGTCGAGAACATCGTGCTGAAACTGCTTCAGTCCGCCGATTACAACGTGGAACGCGCACAGCGCGGCATCGTCTATATCGACGAGATCGACAAGATTTCCCGCAAGTCGGACAACCCGTCCATCACGCGCGACGTGTCGGGCGAGGGGGTCCAGCAGGCGCTCCTGAAGATCATGGAAGGCACCGTGGCAGCGGTTCCGCCGCAAGGTGGCCGCAAGCATCCGCAGCAGGAATTCCTGCAGGTGGACACCACGAACATCCTGTTCATCGTTGGCGGTGCCTTTGCCGGCCTCGACAAGATCATCTCCGCACGCGGCGAAGCGGCCTCAATCGGCTTCGGTGCGACGGTGAAAGATGCCGAAGCCCGCGGTGTTGGCGAAGTTCTGCGCGATGTGGAACCGGAAGACCTGCAGCGTTTTGGTCTCATCCCGGAATTCATCGGCCGTCTGCCGGTGATCGCGACCCTGGAAGATCTCGACGAAAAAGCGCTGATCCAGATCCTGACCGAGCCGAAGAATGCGCTGCTGAAGCAGTACCAGCGTCTCTTCGATATGGAGAACGTGCAGCTGACCTTCACGCCGGATGCGCTGACGGCCGTCGCGCGCCGGGCAATTCTGCGCAAGACGGGCGCACGTGGCCTTCGCTCCATCATGGAAGGCATCCTGCTCGACACGATGTTCGAACTGCCGAATTTGCGGGGTGTCGAGGAAGTCGTGATCAGCGGCGAAGTGGTGGACGGCAATGCCGAGCCGCTCTACGTCCACGCCAAGAAGAGCCAGCCCGAAGCCGGTTGATCTTCAGGCCGCTACAAAAGTCAGAATTGAAAAGCCCCGGTATCGCGCCGGGGCTTTTGTATTTGGCGCCAGTGTCAGCAACAGTCTTCTGCATCGTGTAGGCGTCCGGAACGGTAAGGGCCGGCACTTTCCAGTGCCGGCCCCGCCTTCCCCCGTCGTGTCGGGTGATCTGATCGGACAGCGCGATCAGTATTTGTAGTACATGTCGAACTCGACCGGGTGCGGGTGGAGTTCGTACTTCATGTTTTCTTCCATCTTCAGGTCGATGTAGGCATCGATCTGGTCGTCGTCGAAGACGCCGCCCTTCTTGAGGAAGTCACGGTCTGCGTCGAGGGCCGCAAGGGCGTCACGCAGCGAGCCGCAGACCTGCGGAATGGCTTTCGCTTCTTCCGGCGGCAGGTCGTAGAGGTCCTTGTCCATGGCATCGCCCGGGTGGATCTTGTTCTCGATCCCGTCGAGGCCAGCCATGAGCAGGGCAGCGAAGGCCAGGTAGGGGTTGGCCATCGGGTCCGGGAAGCGCGTTTCGATACGCTTGGCTTTCGGGTTGTCGCCGAAAGGAATACGGATCGATGCAGACCGGTTGCGGGCCGAGTAGGCCAGCATGACCGGTGCTTCGTAACCCGGCACCAGGCGCTTGTAGCTGTTGGTCGACGGGTTGGTCAGCGCGTTCAGGGCGCGGGCGTGCTTGATGATGCCGCCGATGTAGTAGAGGCAGGTCTCGGACAGGCCCGCATACTGGTCACCGGCGAACAGAGGCTTGCCGCCATTCCAGATGGACTGGTGCACGTGCATGCCGGAGCCGTTGTCCTTGTACATTGGCTTCGGCATGAAGGTTGCCGTCTTGCCATACGAATGCGCCACGTTCTGAACGACGTATTTGTAGAGCTGAAGGCGGTCAGCCATCACGGTCAGGGTCGAGAATTTCAGGCCCAGCTCGTGCTGCGCTGGCGCCACTTCGTGGTGATGCTTCTCCGGGTCGAGGCCGATGTCAGCCATGACCGACAGCATTTCGCTGCGCATGTCCTGTTCGGAATCGATCGGCGGAACCGGGAAGTAGCCACCCTTCGGACCCGGGCGGTGGCCCATATTGCCCATCGGGTATTCCTTGGCCGTGTTCACCGGCAGTTCGGTGGAGTCGAAGGAATAACCGGTGCTGTGCGGCTCGACGCTCCAGCGGACATCGTCAAAGACGAAGAATTCCGCTTCCGGTCCGAAGAAGACGGTGTCGCCAACGCCGGACTGTTTCACATAGGCTTCAGCCTTCTTGGCCGTCATCCGCGGGTCGCGATTGTAGGCCTGGCCTGTGATCGGATCCAGAATATCGCACATCACGGCGAGCGTGGTCTGCTGGAAGAACGGATCGATGATCGCCGAAGACGTGTCCGGCTTCAGCAGCATGTCGGACTCGTTGATGGACTTCCAGCCAGCAACGGAGGAGCCGTCAAACATCTGGCCGTCGACGAAGAAGTCTGCGTCCACCATGTCCTTGTGGAATGACACGTGCTGCATCTTGCCGCGCGGGTCGGTGAAACGAAGGTCCACGTATTGGACGTCTTCGTCCTTCATGATCTTCATGAGGTTTTCAGCCATTGGAAATGCCCTCCATCTGTAAACTTGCTGAATTGTGTTTTTCGTGATGCCGGATCAAAGCGCAGTTTCGCCCGTCTCTCCGGTACGGATACGCACCGCATCAATAATATCGGAAACGAAGATTTTGCCATCGCCGATCTTGTCGGTATGTGCAGCTTTCTTGATGGCTTCCACCGCGCCGTCGACGGCGCTGTCTGCCAGCACGATTTCGATTTTCAGCTTCGGCAGAAAATCGACGACGTATTCGGCGCCACGATAGAGTTCGGTGTGCCCCCGCTGACGACCGAAACCTTTGGCTTCGATGACGGTCATGCCTTGCAGGCCGATCTCCTGCAGAGCCTCTTTCACATCATCGAGTTTGAACGGTTTGATGATTGCCTCAATTTTCTTCATGGCCCGTGTTCTCCCAGCCGCTGAGTGTCTGACTATAGACTCCGGTAGGCGGCTTCCCGTGCGTAGGCGAGACATTCATGCGTGTCGTGCCGTGTCATACACGGGCGTGGTCGAAATTTGTGCGTCGTTGCTGAAATATTGGTCAGTCAGTTTGCGCCGGCAGCATGTACCAGGAGAATGACGCCACATCCAGTTTGGGGGGAATGTGCAGTGGCGCCGGGCGATTGCGCAGTAAATAACGACGGCTCAAGAGGGGGCAATGGTCCGGCAGGTGACTCGCACGCAGCCCATGGGGCGCTGCCTCAGAACGCTCAAGGCATGGGCAAAAGACGAAATTGAGCTGCAGGTGCCAGCGGAAAGGGCGCAGGGCCGGCGGCTTAACATCTGCGGGACCGTGGTCTATCACCGCCGGGAAGGGTCCGGGGCCAGCCTTCCGGCTGAATGTGCCCGGACTGTCGAATTGAGGACATCAGCATGATCTATCTCGTCCGTCATGGCGAAGCCGCGGCAAGCTGGGGCAACCACCCCGATCCGGGGTTGAGCGAACTTGGCCACAAGCAGGCCGAGGCGGCGGCGGCGACGCTGATCGGCCTCGGCGCGCGCAGTGCGGTCTGCAGTCCCATGCAGCGTTGCCGCGAAACTGCGGCGGCATTCGAACGCCAGGCAGACGTGACGGCTCAGGTTGAACCCGTGGTTTCGGAGATCGAAACACCCGAAGGGGTCAGCGACCGGGTCGAATGGCTGCGGTCCTATATGGCGGGCACTTGGGAAAACGAGGGGGCTGCGCATGACGCCTGGCGCAAGAAGATCGCGGAGGCGCTGGCACTCCTGCCGGATAATACGGCGGTCTTTTCGCATTTCGTCGCGATCAATGCCGTTGTCAGCCTGATCGATCAGGACAGCCGCACCACCGTGTTCCGGCCGGGCCATTGTTCCATCACCAAAGTGGACTTCAGTGGCGCGGTGCCGCGCGTCATTGAATACGGAAGCCAGGCCGCGACTCGCGTGTTATGAGCCTGCCATGGGCAGACCGATACTTACACCGCAGGAAATGCAGGCCGCCGAACAGGCGATTTTTGCGCAGGGGCTCGACAGTTTTGAGCTGATGCAGCGCGCTGGCGATGCCGTCGCCGAATTCGTCCACGCCAACTGGCCGGAAGGATCCATACAGGTCCTGTGCGGGCCCGGCGGGAATGGTGGCGATGGCTTCGTCGCAGCGTCGAAACTGGCGAAGCTCTGGCGGGATGTGAATGTCTACTGCATGGTTCCGGTGACTGAGCTGACGGGCGATGCAGCAAAGGCAGCCGCCCTGTGGGATGGCCCGGTCGGCACATTGGAAGACGCGCTTGAAGCGCCGCATGACCTTGTTCTGGACGGGCTTTTCGGCGGCGGCCTTTCCCGTCCCCTGGAAGGAGTTGCAGCGCAGCTCGCCCAGCGTGGCGGGCGGGTGATCTCCATCGACGTGCCATCCGGTATTTGCGGCCTGCGCGCTAAACCGCTTGGCCCCTGTTTCATCGCGGAAGGGACGATCACCTTCGCCGCGCTGCGCCCGGCGCATGTTCTCCGCCCGGCATCGGCTTATTGCGGCAATGTTCTGGTCGCGGACATCGGCGTTCCGGTGCAGACGCGGCTTATGGAAAACAGCCCGATGCTGTGGCTGCGGATGCTGCCCCAGCCGGGCATGGCGGACCACAAGCACAGCCGCGGGCACCTGAAAGTGCTGAGCGGCGGCATATCCTCGACCGGTGCGGCGCGGCTCGCCGTTCGCGCTGGTCTGCGCATTGGCTCAGGACTGGCGACGCTGCTGACGCCGCCCTCGGCGCTGATGGTCAATGCCAGCCAGCTGACGGCTGTGATGGTCAAATCCGTCGACGGCGCGGAAGAGCTCTCCGAAGCGATCCAGACGGCGTCGGTCGTGATCGCCGGGCCAGGCGCGGGAATTACCCCGGCAACCCGGGCCAATGTCGAAGCGATTCTGAACGGGCCGGGGCGCGCGGTGCTCGATGCCGATGCGCTGACCGTGTTTGAGTCACAACAGGACCAGTTGTTCAAACGCCTGCGTCCGACAGACCTGCTGACCCCTCACATTGGGGAGTTCAACCGCCTGTTCGGGGACCTGCTGGAGACCGCCACCAACAAGGTGGAAGCCGTGCGGCAAGCCTCGGCCAAAGCCGGCTGCACCGTTCTCCTGAAAGGGCCGGACACCGTCATCGCCCAGCCGGACGGGGGCGCAGTCGTCAATATTCATGCGACGCGCTGGCTCGCAACGGCAGGGTCAGGCGACGTTCTGGCGGGCTTTGCAGGCGGGCTGATGGCGCAGGGAATCGACACGCTGGTCGCGGCCAGCATGGCAGCCTGGATCCATGGCGAGGCCGGGCGCCGCGTCGGCGCGGGCCTGATTTCCGAAGACCTGGAGCGTCAAGTTCCGGATATCCTGAGCGCCTTGCATGGCGAGATCGGCTGACCCGGCTGTTGGATAAGCCGCCACCCAGGCAATCACGAACACCGTCTATAGACCCTCAACAGACCCTATATAGCGTACGTTCCGGTGCATCGGCCCGTTGTCTCCGCGCGCGCTCTCGCCTAAACGTGCGCCCGGAACGCGGATGTGGCGGAATTGGTAGACGCACTGGATTTAGGTTCCAGCGCCGCAAGGCGTGGAGGTTCGAGTCCTCTCATCCGCACCATTCGGCCGAGGTGCCGCTTCGCGGCACAAATCGATCGAGGATCGATTTGAACGGCCGAATGCTCGAAGCGCAAGCGAGAGCTGGCTGCTTCGCGAATGAATGAGTCCTCTGAGGTTTCCCGCTACGCTTTGCTTCGCGACGAAACAGGCTCAGGGCTGCTCGGCCGAATACTCGAAGCGCAAGCGGGAGCCACCGCTGCGCTACGCTCCGTATAAAGACACAAAGGAAACACGCGACATGACTTTCGATCCCTCGATCGGCGTTCCGGGCAAGCCCTGGGGCGAAGCGGAGCGCAATCAGTGGCGGGCTCTGCAAACCGCGCAGCGGAGCTATGCCGGGGACGTTGTGTCCCGGATCGAGGCGCTGGGCGAGCGGTTCGAGCGGGTCACCTACGGCCGCATCGAATATGGCACCGACACTTACGACCTTTACGCCTTTGTCTGCGGCGAGATGGACCCGGCATTGCCGACCGCGCTCGTGACCGGCGGGGTGCATGGCTATGAGACCAGCGGCGTCATGGGGGCACTGGCCTTTCTTGATCAATCCGCCGCCGCCTATGCCGGCCGGGCCAATCTTCTGGTCGCGCCTTGTGTCAGCCCATGGGCCTATGAGCGCATTAATCGGTGGAACTATGACGCCATCGACCCGAACCGCAATTTCCGGATCGATGGGCCTGCGCGTGAGTCGACGGCCCTGATGGAATGGGTGCGCTCTGCTTCAAGCGATTATCTTCTCCATATCGACCTGCACGAAACGACCGACAGTGACGAAACCGAGTTCAGGCCGGCCCTCAGTTCACGCGACGGCGTCGACTTCGAACCAGGCCTCATCCCGGACGGGTTCTATCTGGTGGCCGACAGCGAGGATCCGCAGCTTGCGTTCCAGGCGGCGATCATCTCGGCCGTCGAAGAGGTGACCCATATCGCGCCGGCGGACGAGAAAGGGGAGATCATCGGCTCGCCCGTCATTGCGCGCGGCATCATCGAATATCCCCTGGCGCAGCTTGCGCTGTGCGCGTCGATCACGAATGCGCGGTTCAAGACGACGACCGAAGTCTATCCTGACAGCCCGCGGGTCACGCCGGAAGACTGCGTCCGGGCGCAGGTGGCGGCGGCTTGCGCCGCGCTGGATTTCGCGCTGGCTCACTGATCCTGTTCTGCGTCTTGCCCGGGAGGGGCCATCTGCAATGGCGCCTGCAGGCGGAAACAATGTAACGACAGGGGTTTCCGGTCGATCCGGGCGAATTGGCCGTCTTCCACGGCGGTTCCGGCAGGAGGCGGACCGCGTCGCCGGGATTTTGAGAGAAGATGCAGGGCCATCCCTCCGGAATCTGTCGCTGAAAATCCCGCAGAACCCGCGTGGACACGCCGTTTTCCGTGTGACATAAGCCGCCCCTTCAGACACAGATCAGAAGGCTGCCGGATGGGCATGACCGGGCCTGATCGCCAGAACGGATGAATGAACCGATGGAAGTGACCCAGACGAAGGCAGAAGGTCTCAGCCGCACCTTTGCCGTCAAGGTATCTGCAAGCGAACTGCAGTCCAAGCTCGACGCCCGGATTGAAGAAATCCGCCCGACCATGAACCTCAAGGGCTTCCGCCCGGGCAAGGTGCCTGCGTCGCACGTGCGCAAGATGTTCGGCCGCGACCTGATGGGCGAGATCATCGACAAGACCGTCAACGAAACCAACCAGAAAGCCATCGAGGACGCAGACCTGCGCCCCGCCGGCCAGCCGGATGTGCACCTGGAAGGCGAGATCGAAGACGTGGTGAAGGGCGAGGCCGACCTTTCCTATCACATGCATGTCGACGTGATGCCTGAATTCGAGCCGGTGGACGTGAAGACGCTGAAAGTCACCCGCCCGGTCGCCGAAGTGGCTGACGAGCAGGTCGAAGAAGCGCTGAAGAACCTCGCCGAGCAGAACAAGCAGTATGAGCCGCGCGCCAAGACTGCCAAGGCGAAAGACGGCGACGCAGTGGTCATCGACTTTGTCGGCAAGATCGACGGCGAGCCCTTCGATGGCGGCACCGCTGAACAGCAGACCGTCGTGCTCGGCTCCGGCCGCTTCATCCCGGGCTTCGAAGAGCAGCTCGTCGGCGTGAAGACCGGTGAAGAGAAGAACCTCGAGGTCAGCTTCCCGGAAGATTACCCGTCGAAAGACCTGGCCGGGAAATCCGCCGTCTTCGAAACCAAGGTGCACGAAGTCCGCGCGCCGAAGGAAGCCGAAATCGATGACGAATTCGCCAAGGGCCTTGGCCTTGAGTCGCTGGAGCAGCTGACGGGTCTGATCAAGGACCAGCTGAAAGGCGAACTGGACCAGGCATCGCGCAGCAAAGCCAAGCGCGACCTGCTGGATCGCCTGGACGAAGCCCACAGCTTCGACCTGCCGCCGAACATGGTCGAAGCCGAATTCGGCCAGATCTGGGACCAGCTGCAGCGTGAGATGGACGCCGGCCGGGTCGACGACGCCGACAAGGAAAAGTCGGAAGACGACCTGAAGAAAGAGTATCGCGATATCGCTGAGCGCCGCGTGCGCCTCGGCCTCGTCCTGGCTGAGATCGGCCGCGTCAACGACGTGAAGATCACTGAGCAGGAAGTGCAGCAGGCCCTGATCCAGGAAGCCCGCCAGTATCCGGGCCAGGAGCGTGAAGTGATCGAGTTCTTCCAGAAGAACCCGAACGCGATGGCCCAGCTCCGCGCGCCCATCTATGAGGACAAAGTCGTCGACTACATCCTCGGCGAGGCGGACGTGACCGACAAGACGGTCTCCCGCGAGGAGCTGTTCAAGGAAGACGAAGAGTAAGCCTCTTCTGAACCTCACAGAAATTTAACGACGCCGGGCCCCAAAGCCCGGCGTTTTGCATTCTGGCCGACTGTTCTCAGGTGGTGGGAGCGGGTTGGTAAACCGCCTATTAACCGGGGCAGGCGAAGGTGCCTCGAATCGTTAATGAGGGGTTTCGGTTCCTATGAGCGTACAAGCCATCCGGCCGCAACTGACAGAGCAGGATATCCACCGCCTGATGAAGGGCGAAACGCCCGAGCAGCGCGCGTCGGTGGCGCACCGTCTGTGCCGCCGCATAGCGCTGGACGTGCTGAGCGATGACGAGCGCAAATACGCCGAAGAGATCATGGCCATCCTGGCCGATGACGCGGCAGATCTCGTGCGCCGCACGCTGTCGGTCACGCTGCGCAATTCGCCGATCCTGCCGCGCGAAATCGCCCTCAAGCTGGCGCAGGATATTGAGGCCGTTGCCATTCCGGTGCTGCAGGATTCGCCGGTCTTTACCGAAGAAGACCTGATCGAACTGGTCCTCTCCGTCACCGCCGCCAAACAGGCTGCCATCGCGGCGCGGGACGGGATTTCCGTGACGCTGACGGAAGTGATCTCCGAGCATGGGCAGGTGGAAGCCGTCCGGGCGCTCGCCTCCAATTCCAGCGCTGAATATACCGACCGGGCCTATGATGAAACGCTGCGCCGTTTCGGCAGCGACGAGATCGTCCAGAAAGGCCTGATCCGGCGCGAATTCATCCCGACCCATATCGCAGAGAAGATGGTTTCGCTGGTCTCCGGCCAGCTGTTCGACATGCTGGTGAACCGGCATGAGCTGCCGGCGCAGATGGCGATCGACCTGGCCGCCGGGGCGCGCGAACGGGCGACGATCGATCTGGTCGAGCAGGCGGGCCGGTCAAACGACCTCGTGCGGTTTGTCTCGCAGCTGAACCTCAATGGCCGTCTCAGCCATTCCCTGATCATGCGCGCGCTGTGCTGCGGACAGATGCCTTTCGTGGAGCATGCGCTGGCCGAACTGTCCGGTGTGGCGCACCAGCGGGTCTGGCTGATGATCCATGATGCCGGTCCGCTGGGCCTGCAGGCGGTGTTCGACCGGGCAGGCATGCCGCGCAAGATGCTGCCGGCCTTCAAGGCCGCCGTGAACGTCTTCCACGAAACCGCCTATGATGGCGGGCCGAATGACCGGGCCCGTTTCCGCGCCCGCATGATCGAGCGCGTGCTGACCCAGTTCCAGGCGATCCCGAAGGACGACCTCGAATACCTGCTTGAGAAGCTGGACTATTATTCCGAGATGGCGGCGGCCGAAGAGGCTGACAACGCCGATACCGACGCCGCTTAGGCGTCTGTGCGCAGACGCGTCCCGGCGGAGATGCCGAGGCGGCCAAGCTCGTCTGCATCGCGCCAGTTGGCGTTTTCCGCAATCACGAGAATGCCGGCGCTGGACGCGGTTTCGCAGGTCTCCATCAGGTCGTCGTCGTCAAGATGACGGGCGTCGACGCGCAGCGTGTCGATCAGGAGGCGCATGCCCTCAGCCAGCGGGGTCTGCCAGGATTTGCGCATGTCGACGGACACACGGAAGCCATGACGGCGGAAATGGGCCACCCGGCTGGTGCAGTCGGCGGCATCGCCGGCAAAGGCGGTGTCGGTGAACTCGATGCAGAATTCCTGCTGGCAGAACACGCTGCGGCGCACGCGGGCATCGCAGACCAGCGCCGTGTCCGGGTTGGCTAGCGCGGCAACGGGCGCCGGCACGATGATCGGGCGGTGATCGTGGCGGAATTCGTGCGCGATGCTGGAAATCTCGCCGATGCGGTCAGCGACCCATTTTGCGGAATTCGATTCGCTCTTGCGGACGCGGGCCGGACCGAAGGAGGGGCCGTCTTCAAAACAGAAGGGCAGTTCCGCCGTCATGCCGAGGGCGTCACCCGTCGCAAGATCCAGCACCGGGTCGAACCGGACCGCTGGTGTGGGGATTGTTTGGACGGTCGTATTGGCCCAGGTCTGTTTCATCGTGTCCCGCTCATATGTCTGTTGGTCTTGCTTTCCCTAGGGGCTGAGGCTGAAGATCACGCGTAAGAACAGAGGCACATTTCGATGAAATTTGCCCGATAGGGGGAACCACCATGGAAAAGACACCCGCAGAACCGAGACTTTCGGCAACAATCCTTATGGTGCGCGATGCCGCGTCCGGCCCGCCGGAAGTGCTGATGGTGAAGCGCCACTATGAGATCGACTTTGCAGCGGGTGCACTGGTGTTTCCGGGCGGCAAGGCCAGCGAGGACGATTCGCGGGCCGACTGGGATGCCTGGACCGACGGCGATTATGGCCCGGTACAACAGGATGCGCGGATTGCGGCTGTGCGGGAGGCCTATGAAGAAAGCGGCCTGCTGCTGGCGCGGCATGCCTCGGCCCGCGGACCCGGCGCGCCGCTGGTGGGTGCCGACATCGCCGACAAGCTGGCGCCGCATCGCCACGCCGTGGACCGGGCGGAAATGAGCTTTCTGGACCTGATCCGCGAGCATGAGCTGGTGCTGGCGCTCGATAGCCTCGTGCATTTCGGCCACTGGATCACACCGATCATGATGCCCAAGCGCTTCGACACGCATTTCTACATCGCGCCGGCCCCGGAACACCAGATTGCCGCCCATGACGGCCGCGAGACCACGGACGCCGTGTGGATGTCAGCGGAAGAGGCGCTGGCGCAGGAAGCCGATGGCCGGGCAACCATTATCTTCCCGACACGGATGAATTTGAAGCGGATGACGATGGCGACATCCGTCTCCGACGCGCTGGCGCGTTTCGGGGCGATGGACGTGCCGACTGTCCTGCCGAAACCGGGCAAGGATGATGACGGCAATCCCTGCCTGTTCATCCCGGACGTGGAAGGCTATGGCCAGACGGTGGAACTGCTGTCGAACGTGAAGGTCTAGAGCCGTCCGTTACAGGATGAATTTTGACAGGTCCGCATCCGCGGCGAGGCCGCTGACGCGTTCATTCACATAATCCGCCGTAATGGTGATCGTCTCGCCCTTCTTCTCGGGCGCTTCGAAACTGATTTCGTCCAGCAGGCGTTCCAGAACGGTCTGAAGGCGGCGGGCGCCGATATTCTCGACGCTGTTGTTCACGGCCTCTGCGAGGTCTGCCAGCGTATCGATTGCGGCATCCTCGAAGACCAGGGTGACGCCTTCGGCGGCCATGAGGGCTTCATATTGGCGGATCAGGCTGGCTTCCGGCTCCACGAGAATGCGGCGTAAATCGTCCCGGGTCAGCGCTTCCAGCTCCACACGGATCGGCAGGCGGCCCTGAAGTTCCGGCAGCATGTCCGACGGTTTGGACACGTGGAAGGCCCCGGAGGCGATGAAGAGGATATGATCGGTCTTCACGGCGCCGCGTTTTGTCGAAACGGTCGTGCCTTCAATGAGAGGCAGGAGGTCGCGTTGCACGCCTTCGCGGCTGACATCGGCGCCGCCGCGCTCTGACTTGGCGGCGATCTTGTCGATCTCGTCGAGGAAAACGATGCCGTCCTGCTCCACGGCCGTAACGGCCTCGCGGGCGATGGATTCCTCGTCGATCATCTTGTCGGCTTCTTCGTCGAGCAGGGGCTTGTAGGCCTCTTTCACGGTTGTGCGGACACGCTTGGTGCGCCCGCCCATGGCCTTGCCCAGCATGTCCGACAGATTGATCATGCCCATGGACCCGCCCTGGCCGGGTAGGTCGAACATCTGCATCGGGCCGCCGGTTTCCGGCATGTCGATGTCGACTTCCTTGTCGTCGAGCTCTCCGTCGCGCAGCTTGCGGCGGAAGACTTCGCGGGTGGAGGATTGGGCATCCTGGCCGACCAGCGCGTCGAGCAGGCGTTCCTCGGCGGCGTCCGTTGCCGCCTGCTGCACACCTGCGCGCTTCTGCTCGCGGATCATGCCGACGGCGGCCTCGACGAGGTCCCGGATGATTTGTTCCACGTCGCGGCCGACATAGCCGACTTCTGTGAACTTGGTGGCTTCGACCTTCAGGAAAGGCGCATTGGCGAGGCGGGCGAGGCGCCGGGAGACTTCCGTCTTACCCACGCCGGTCGGGCCGATCATCAGGATGTTCTTCGGCGTGATCTCGCCCTGCAGGTTTTCCGGAGTCTGCTTGCGGCGCCAGCGGTTGCGCAGGGCGATGGCGACGGCGCGCTTGGCGCCGGTCTGGCCAACAATGTGGCGATCGAGTTCAGCGACGATTTCGCGGGGGGTGAGTTCTGTCATGTGATCTGGGTGTCCGGTCAGACGTCGAGGGTTTCGACCGTGAAATTGGCATTGGTGTAGACGCAGATGTCGGCCGCAATCTGCATGGCCTTGCGGCCAATCGTTTCGGCGTCGTCTTCATAGTCGATCAGGGCGCGAGCAGCGGAGAGGGCATAATTGCCACCGGAGCCGACGGCCACGACGTCATATTCAGGTTCCAGCACGTCGCCTGACCCGGTCAGCACGAGGGTGACTTCCTTGTCCGCGACGATCAGGAGGGCTTCGAGTTTCTGGAGGTATTTCTCCGTCCGCCAGTCCTTGGCGAGTTCCACGGCGGCGCGCGAGAGCTGGCCATTGTGGCGCTCCAGCTTGGTTTCCAGCCGTTCGAACAGGGTGAAGGCGTCGGCGGTGGCGCCGGCGAACCCGGCCAGGATCTTGCCATCGCCCAGGCGGCGCACCTTGCGGGCGTTGCCTTTCATGACGGTCTGTCCCATGGACACCTGGCCATCGGACATCATGACGAGTTTGTTGTTCTTGCGAACGGCCAGAATGGTCGTGCCATGCCAGCCGGGGGAGTTGGTTTCGGATGCGCCAGTCATGTCGGAGATGTGGACGATCAGATCGTCCGGTGCAAGGAGTCGACTGGGCCGCAATGTCGGCACGTTTTGTCACATAAGTGTCGCGGCACTCCAGTAAGGGGTGCACAGCTGACAGTTGAACGGGGACTGGATGCTCTCGCAATTGGGCCACCTGCCAATGGACTTCCTGCTCCTCGCGGCGGCAGTGACTCTAGCGTCTTTCGGTTTTATCGCCGGGCGCCTGCGGGCGGAGCAATTCTCCTTCACCGGTGACATTCATCCGAACTCCCGCCCCAATGCGCACGGCTATTTCGTCCTAATGTGGAGCCTGGTGCCGGTCGTGCTGATCGGGCTGGGTTATGTCCTGTTCGGTGAAGGGGCGTCGCGCGCGATCCTGCGCAGCGAGCTGCCGGAGGGGTTTTCCATCCTGTCGCCCGGCGAACTGACGACATATCTGGACACGGTGGCCCGCGCTGCGCGGATGCCGGACTTCCTTAGCGGCGAGCGCGTCTTCGATACGGTAACCGAACGCTATGGCGAGATCCGGGGCACGGTGAACATGGCGACGCTGCTCGCGGCGTGCGCGCTGTCTGTCGCGGGCATGTTTGCGGCACGGCGGTGCCTGTCGCCGGGCTTCCGGGCGCGCCAGCATGTCGAGAGCGGCATCGAATGGTTCCTGTTCCTCTGCGCAGCCCTCGCCATCGCAACGACGGTCGGGATCGTTGCTTCGCTGGTGTTCGAGAGCCTGCGCTTCTTTGCCGAGGTGCCGGTGTGGGACTTCGTGCTGGGCACCCGCTGGAACGCGCAGACAAATGCCGAGTTCGGGGCACTGCCGCTGTTCTTCGGCACGTTCATGATCTCATTCTTCGCCATGATGATTGCCGCGCCCGTTGGCCTCTACGCGGCGATCTACCTGTCGGAATATGCCAGCAGCCAGGTGCGCGGGATCATCAAGCCGGTCCTTGAAGTACTCGCGGGTATCCCGACGGTTGTATACGGCTTCTTTGCGCTGCTGGTGATCGCCCCCGCTGTGCGGTCGGTCGCGCTCTGGATCAATCAAATGCTGATCGCCTGGGGGCTGGCGGATGGCGCTGTGCTGGCAGCGCAGCCGACGAGTGCGCTCGCCGCGGGGATTGTTATGGGGATCATGGTGATCCCGTTCGTTTCCTCGCTGTCGGATGACGTTATCCGCGCTGTGCCGCAGTCCCTCCGGGACGGCGCCTACGCCATGGGGGCGACGAAGTCCGAAGCAGTGCGGCAGGTGATTGTTCCGGCTGCATTGCCGGGCATCATCGCTGCGCTGTTGCTGGCCGTGTCCCGCGCCATCGGTGAGACCATGATTGTCGTTATGGCAGCAGGGCAGCGGGCGCAGATTTCGACCGACCCGACCTCCGACCTGACAACCATAACCGTGCAGATCGTTGCGCTGCTGACCGGGGAATCCGAGTTCGACAGCCCGAAGACGCTTTCTGCCTTTGCGCTCGGCCTCGTCCTGTTCATCGTGACGCTGATCTTCAACCTCGTCGCCATCAATGTGGTGAAACGGTTCCGTGAAAAATATGAGTGATCCGTCCACCTCCCCGATGGCCAATGCGCCTTTCGCAAATGAAAGGGTGTTGAAGCGGCTGCGCCGGCGCCGGGCAGCGGACCGCCGGTTCAAATGGTATGGCCGCATGGCCATCGGCTTTGCGCTGGCGGCGCTGACACTGCTGCTCGCGTCAATCGCGACGCAGGCTGTGTCGGCAGCCACCTATCATGTCGTGACGTTCGACATGACGTTCGACAAGGACACGTTTGGCGATGTCCAGCCGGACAGCCCCCCGCCGGTGGACAGGGTCTACGGCCTTGTCCGTAACGATCTGCTGGCGCAGTTCCCGGAAACCGCGAGCAGTCCGGCCTTGCGGCATGATCTGCTGGGCCTGGTGACCCGGCTTGCCGTGCTTCCTGTCGCGAAGGAGCTCGTCCGGAAGCCGGCTGAAATTGGCACGGCTCAACGTGTCGAATTGCCTTTGTCCGACGATCTGGACCTGTTCCTGAAGGGGGCGACGGCGCGTCACCTGACCGTTCCGGTAGGCCGGGTGGATGCTGAGGAGTCAGCCGGCAGTGTCACCCTGACCAGCGAGGCCGCCTTCAACCGCCTGATCGCGGCAACCTCCCTTGAGAACATGCAGGCCGCGGGCACGCCGGATGCCGGCTCCATTCTGATGACGGCCGGCAGGTCGACGATCCGGCTGGACAGTCTGGCGCCATCCCGCGTGACCGGAACGCTGCTGACCGGCGGTGTGCAGGACTTCCGCACATACCCGGCCCGGGCGCGCCTGATCCCGGCGCCGGAGAGTGAGCGGACGGTCAGCGACTTGCAGATTGCCTGGCTGCTGGCCCTGAAAGCGGACGGACGGGTGCTCCGCGTGCCGCACTGGAGCCTGCTGACGCACACCGACAGCACGCAGCCAGAGCTCGCCGGGGCGCTGGCCGCCATCATCGGGTCCCTGCTGACATTGCTGGTGACGGCGTCGCTGGCCATTCCGGTTGGCATTCTTGCGTCGGTCTATCTGGAAGAATTCGCGCCGAGAAACCGGATCACCGGGCTGATCGAGGTGAACATCAACAATCTGGCGGCGGTGCCGTCGATCGTGTTTGGCCTTCTGGGCGCCGCGGTATTCCTCGGGGCATTCGGCCTGCCGCGCTCTGCGCCGGTCGTGGGCGGTCTCGTGCTGGCGCTCCTGATCCTTCCGGTGGTGATCATCGCGTCCCGTGCCGCGCTGAAGGCGGTGCCCCAGTCCATCCGCGATGCGGCGCTCGCAATCGGGGCGTCGCGGATGCAGACCGTGTTTCATCATGTCATGCCGCTAGCTGCGCCAGGCATGCTGACAGGCGCCATTCTCGGCATGGCCCGGGCGCTGGGCGAGACGGCGCCTCTGCTGCTGATCGGGATGGTGGCGTTCGTCGCCGAAGTTCCACGCGGCCCGACGGATGAGGCGACGGCGTTGCCGGTGCTGATCTATTCCTGGGCAACGCAGGCCGAACGGGCGTGGGAGCCGATGACAGGTGCTGTTATTTTGATCCTGCTGGCCTTCCTGATAGCGATGAATGGCGTAGTCGTATTCCTGCGCCGGAAATTTGAGCGGAGATGGTGATGGACGGGACTCTCGGAAGCACTGAAGCGGAGACCGGCACGCTGCCGGGGGCGCCGGATGCGTCCGTGCGCATGTCCTGCCGCAACATCAATGTCTTCTACGCCGAGAAGCAGGCGATCTTCGATGTGTCGCTGCAGATCGCAGATCGCTCCGTGACGGCGCTGATCGGACCGTCCGGTTGCGGCAAGTCGACCTTTCTGCGCTGCCTCAATCGCATGAACGACACGATTGAAGGATGCCGGGTAGAAGGCGAGATCATGATGGAGGGGAAAGACATCAACTCCCCGGCCATCGACCCCGTCCTGCTGCGCTCACGCGTCGGCATGGTGTTCCAGAAACCGAACCCGTTCCCGAAATCGATCTATGAAAACATCGCCTACGGCCCCCGTATTCACGGGCTGGCACAGGGGCGCGAGGACATGGACGAAATCGTGGAAAAAAGCCTGCGGCGGGCAGGCCTCTGGGATGAAGTCAAAGACCGGCTGAACCTTGCCGGCACCAGCTTGTCAGGCGGCCAGCAACAGCGCCTGTGCATTGCGCGGGCAATTGCTGTGCGGCCCGAAGTGATCCTGATGGACGAACCTTGCTCGGCCCTGGACCCGATTGCCACGGCGCGTATCGAAGAGCTCATCGATGATCTGCGCAAACGCTACTGCATCATCATCGTGACCCACTCCATGCAACAGGCCGCGCGGGTTTCTCAGCGTACGGCTTTCTTCCACCTCGGCTCCCTGGTGGAAGTGGGGGACACAGACCAGATTTTCACCAGTCCCCGTGACCGCCGGACGGAAGACTATATCACGGGACGTTTCGGATAAGACGCCATGTCAGACCATATCGTATCAGCCTTCACTGAAGAACTGGAAAGTCTGTCTGCAGACATTCTGCGCATGGGTGGAATTGTCGAGGAGATGATCGTCGATTCCTGCCAGGCTGTTCTCCACAACAATCTGGACCTCGCCGCGGATGTCATTGACCGCGATCCGGAGGTGGACAGGATGGAAGCGGAAGTCGAACGGCAGATCGTCAGCCTGATCGCCCGCCGCCAGCCCATGGCGCACGATCTGCGATCTGTTTTCGCCGCGCTCAAAGTCTCCGGTGAACTGGAACGTATCGGCGACCTGTCAAAGAATATTGGCAAGCGGTCTCTGAACCTGGACACCGCAGTGTCGCCAGCGATGCGTAGCGGCGTTGCCCGCATGGCCGGGCCGGTATCGCGACAATTGCACCAAGTGCTCAATGCCTACGCTTCGGGTAATGCGGCTGAAGCGAGAGCTGTCTGGGAAACGGATGATGAAATTGACCAGCACTACAATGCCCTGTTCCGCGAGATGCTGACCTACATGATCGAAGACCCGCGTTCGATCAGCGATGGGGCGCACATGCTGTTCATGGCCAAAAATCTTGAGCGGATCGGCGACCACTGTACGAATATCGCCGAATTCGTCTTCTTCCAGATCACGGGTGAAAACCTGGTGCAGCAGGACCGCCCGAAACAATAAGTGCCCGAAAGGTGCTTGCCAGGAGTATGACATGAAACCTTACGTGCTGATCGCAGAAGACGAGAGTGCCGTCTCGGAGCTGCTTCAATACAATCTGAAGCGTGAAGATTATGAGGTGGCCATCGCCAATGACGGAGAGGAAGCCCTGCTGATGATGGAAGAGCGGGCGCCGGACCTGTTGCTGCTCGACTGGATGCTTCCGAAAGTCAGCGGCATCGAAGTGTGCCGCCGGGTCCGCAGCGGCGGCGCCAATCCGAACCTGCCGATCATCATGCTGACGGCGCGAGGCGAGGAAAGCGACCGCATTCGCGGTCTTGATACGGGTGCGGATGATTACGTCACCAAGCCGTTCTCAACAACCGAGCTGATGGCGCGGGTGCGCGCTGTGCTGCGCCGTATCCGGCCGGGTCTGCGGGATGACAAGGTGATCGTTGGCGACATCGAGATCGACCGGGTGGAACACCGCGTCACCCGCAATGGCAATGACATTCATCTTGGGCCGACCGAGTTCCGCCTGCTGGACTACTTCATGCAGCATCCGGGGCGGGTGTTCTCGCGCGAGCAGCTGCTTGATACGGTCTGGGGGTCGGATGTTTATGTCGAGCTTCGCACGGTGGACGTGCATGTCGGGCGCCTGCGCAAGGCGCTCCGGCAGAGCGGGGGCGACGATCCGATCCGTACCGTCCGCTCTGCCGGGTATGCATTGCGCGCTGACTAGAAGAGTTCTTCCAGGAACAGTTTGAGGCTGGCGAAGCTGCGCCGGTCGGCATCGGCATTGTACACCGTGCCCATGTTGGAGTCGTTCGCGCCGAGTGTCGTGAAGGCGTGGTAGGACTGGCCATGGGCATGCAGCTGCCAGTCGGCGCCGGCGTCACCCATTTCCTTGGCAATGGCCAGCACGTCAGCCGGCGGGGCCATCGGGTCGAGCCAGCCATGTTCGATCAGGACCTTGGCGCTGATTTTCGGCGAAGGGATGTTGTCTGCCGGATTGAACAGACCGTGGAAGGAGGCAACGCCGGCCAGATCCATACCGGCACGGGCCATGTCCAGCACGCAGAGGCCGCCGAAGCAGAAGCCGATGGCGGCCGCTTTGGAGGCGTCGACACCCGGCTGGGCCTTGGCAGCGGCGAGGCCGCCCGCGAGGCGTTTCTGCAGCTCGGCCCGGTCACCGACCAGCGGGTTCATCAGCGCCTGGTTCTCTTCAACGGTCGTGCCGCGCTTGCCCTTGCCGTAAACGTCCATGGCGAAGGCGGCATAGCCGAGTTCGTTCACCACACGTCCGGCTTTCTGGATCTCGTTTTCGCCGAGGCCGGCCCAGGCGTGCGCGATCGCGATGACCGGCAGGTTCGTCTTGCCTTCGGGGGCAAGGAAGTAGCCTTCATAGGTCTGGCCATCCACGGAATAGTCGACTGCGCTCATAATGAAATCCTCTCTGTCTGATGGGGCATTCATAGAGAGGCTGGGCCACGCCAATCAAGGGCAATGGCGATTAGTATGCGGATTCTAGACTTTTTCCTTATCTCTGGTGCCATAGACAAACCCGTGAAGGAGTGACTTCCATGGCAAAAGACAAAAAAGCAAAAGCCAAGAAGACCAAGAAATCCGAGGCAGGCGCCAAAGCCGTGAAAACGGCCAAGGCGATCGAAGCCCAATCCGTTGAAATGGCTCACAAGATCTGGCTTGCAGGCGTAGGCGCTTATGGCAAGGCGTATGATACCGCACTCGCCAACGCCAACACGTTCAACAAGCAGTCGACCGAACTGTTCGATGAGCTGGTCAAGCGCGGCGAAAAGATCGAGTCCGATGTGAAGACCCGGTTCAGCGAAGACGAGCGCGTCACCAAGGCGACCAAGACCGTCGCCAAGGCGAATGCGGCCGCCCGCCAGTTCCAGGCCGAAGCCTATGACCGCTTCGAGGCTCGCATGGAGCGCATGCGCGACCTGCTGGGCGTCAAGCAGATGAATGAGCGGACGTCCAAACTGGCGTCCAAGATCGAGAAGCTTGAAGACGAAGTGGCCGAAACGGTCGCGAACGCCAAAGACCGCGTCAGCAAGGTGGACCTCAAGGCCCGTATCGCGCGCCTGTCTGCCGAGATTGAAGCCGTGGCCGGAGAAACCGGTGCTGACATCGCCAAGACGGCGAAGAAAGCTGCCGGCAAGACGAGCAAGGCCGTTAAGGCCGCTGTGACGGTGCCGGACGCGTCGGACGATCTCTCGCAGATCACCGGCGTTGGCCCTGCGATGGTCAAGAAGCTGAACGCTGCAGGCATCTACAGCGTTGCCCAATTGGCTGCGCTGAAGAAGGCCGAGGCCGAGAAGCTCGATGAGCAGATCGGTGCACGCGGCCGTGTCACCCGCGATGAGTGGGTGAAGCAGGCCAAAGTGCTGGCGAAGAAGTAAGCCGGTCGGAAACAGGCGGGCGGCTGAGAAAGCTGCCCGCTTCTATTTCCGGTTCGCCTCATAGTGGGCGATCATCCGGGACAGGGCGTCCATACCGTTCTCGCCCATATAGGGCACGATCAGACACATGACCTGGAACACGGTTTTGTGGATCAGGGCGGCGCCGTCCAGATTGTTCCGGTTCATGCTGTCGGCTTCCAGCCAGAAGGTGAGGGTCATCATCATCTGGTCGGTCAGCACTTCCATGAGGCGCGGATCAATGGAGAGCGCTTCGGCATCGCGCAGGTCGTCCAGCACATTGTGGATGGTCGTCCGTTGTTCCGAGACCAGGGACCGGAAACGGTTGGCAAGATCCGGATAGCGGTCGAGCAGGACGCCGAGGTTCCGGTAGAAGAAGCGGAAATCGTAGATCTCTTCGAGGATGATGTAGAGATAGACCCAATTGTCCTCGATCGATGTGACCCGCCCGCGGGAGCCGCGCAGGATGATACGCATTTCTTCTTCGAAACTGTCGAACAGGGCCCGGATAATCGCGTCCTTGCCCTTGAAATGGTAGTACAGATTGCCCGGGCTGATGCCCAGGGCATTCGAAATGTCGACAGCCGTCTGCTGTGCTTCCCCTTCCTCGTTGAAGAGAAGCAGGCTGACGTGGAGGATGCGGTCGCGTGTCTTCATGGGCGTTACAGTAGAGTTTGACACGCAATTCTGACTATGGAACGAATTTTCTTTCAAAGTTTACAAGTAACTCTTTCCGGAAGTGAAAGAGAAAAAAAGATAAACAATGCCGGCGGACACCGAATACCTGTCCTCTGGCGGTCTCCGGGAGGGACAGATGACGACGCCTAAGGATGAAATCGCCAAAAGTGCGGCCGAAACCACGCTGGCGCTGAACCCGCTGATGGGCGGGATCAATCGGGAGGAACTGGTCGGGGCGGTGGCGATGATGCTGCGCTCGACCATGACGAACCCGGTGACCACCGCGAAATCCGCATCCAGGATCGCGAAGGAAAACGCCAGTATTCTGATGGGCAAGTCCAAGCGGAAGGCCGATCCGAAGGACCGCCGGTTCCGGGACCCGGCCTGGGAGCATAATCCTTTCTACCGGCGCGGCATGCAGGCCTATCTTGCGACGCAGGAACACCTGAATGATTGGGTGTCTGATCTGAAGATGAGCGAGCTGGAGCATGCGCGCGCCAAGTTCGTCATGGGCATGATCACCGACGCGCTTGCGCCTACGAACACGCTGATCGGGAATCCGGCGGCGACCAAGCGGGTCGTGGACTCCGGTGGCCTGTCGCTGCTCAAAGGGTTGAAGAACGCATATACCGACCTGACAAAAAATGGCGGCATGCCGAGCCAGGTCGACAAGCGGCCCTTCAAGGTCGGTGAGAACCTCGCCATCACCGAAGGGCAGGTGATCTGGAAGAACGAGATGCTGGAACTGATCCAGTACGCGCCCAAGACAGACAAGGTGCACCGCACGCCCATCCTGATCATCCCCCCACAGATCAACAAGTACTACGCGATGGACCTGTCGCCGATGACGTCGATGGTGCAGTTCCTGCTCGCGATGGAGCAGCAGACCTTTGTCGTGTCCTGGCGCAATCCGAAGCGGGAACACCGCGACTGGGGCATGCAGGAATATATCGACAGTCTGATCCAGGCGAGCGAAGTCGTCCGCAAGGTCACGAAGTCGAAGAAGATCAACGTGTCAGGGGCATGCTCTGGCGGTATCACGACGGCGACCCTCGCCAGCTTGCTTGCCGCGGCAGGTGACGACCGGATCAATGCCATCACCTTCATGGTCTGTGTACTGAATCCTCAAAAGGAAGACAGCGAGCTCGGGCAGATCGTTTCTGACGGCAGCCTTGAAATCGCACGGGCCTACTCCAAGAAGAAAGGCATCCTGAAAGGCGACGATCTTGCGCGCATGTTTGCCTGGATGCGGCCGAACGACCTGATCTGGAATTATGTCGTCAACAATTACCTGATGGGTGAGGATCCGGCGCCGTTCGATGTTCTCTACTGGAACAATGATTCCACAAACCTCCCGGCTCAGCTCCATTCGGATTATCTGGACATGGGGCTGAACCAGCCCTTCGATCATCCGGGCGAGTATGAAGTGGCCGGGCATATGCTGGACATGTCCAAGGTGAAGTCCGATGCCTTTATCGTGGCGGGGCTAACGGACCACATCACGCCCTGGAAGGCCTGCTACCGCACGGCCGGTTTGCTGGGGTCGGACAATATCGAATTCATTCTGTCCTCCAGCGGGCATATTCAATCGCTTCTCAATCCGCCCGGAAATCCCAAGGCGAAAATGTTCCGGAACCCGGAGATTGCACCGACAGCGGATGAGTGGGCGGCAGGGGCAACGGAAGAAGCCGGCAGTTGGTGGCCCGTCTGGGGCGAATGGCTGAAGGCGCGGTCAGGTGCACTGAAAACTGCACCTAAAGCTTGCGGAAGCGACGCATTCCAGCCTCTTTATCCTGCGCCAGGCCGATACGTCTTCGACGAATAGGCCGGTCGTCAAACAGTGGAAGGTGGCGCTATGCCTGAACAACGCCCACAGATTACCATGCAGGATGTGGATGGCATCCAGCTTCGTACGGCGTTCTGGCCGGCAAAACAGCCAAGCGGCAACCTGCCTTTGCTCTTCTTCAATGGCATCGGCGCCAATCTCGAACTGACCCAGGGGCTCGGTGACATGTTCCCGGAGCGGGACATCATCACATTTGATGTTCCGGGCGTTGGCAAAAGCCCGGTGACACAATGGCCTTATCGTCCCTGGATGCTGGCAAGATGGGCGCGCAAGCTGCTCGACCAGTTTGATATTGATGCGGTGGATGTGATGGGTGTGTCCTGGGGTGGGGCCCTGGCTCAGCAGTTCGCCTTTCAGTACCGCAACCGCGTCGGCAGCCTGATCCTGTGCGCCACGAGTGCGGGCATGACGATGGTGCCGGGGCGCCCCAAATCGCTTTCCAAAATGATCGATGCGCGCCGGTATACCGATCCTGACTTCATGCGGGAAAGTTTCAGCACGCTTTATGGCGATGCCGTGGATGGAGAAGTCGGGCGCCACATCGACAATCTCCTGCCGCCAGAGCCGCGGGGCTATTTCTACCAGCTCCTCGCCTTTATCGGCTGGTCCAGTCTGCCATTCATCCGCTTCCTGAAAATGCCATCGCTGGTGATCATGGGAGATGAAGACACGATCGTGCCGGTGGCGAACGGGCATATCCTGCGAATGGGGCTGCCCAATTCGCGCCTCCACATTGTGGAAGGCGGCGGGCATCTGTTCCTCGTGACCCGGGCTGAGGAAACGGCCGGGATTATCCGGGATTTTCTCAATTCACCGGCTGAGGTGGCCGCAGCGGCCTGACCTCAGCTATGGGCCACCTTCAGCGCGACGCGCTCTTCAAGGGCTTCGCAGACGGCATCCGCGATGGATTGTGCGTCGCTGCCCTGGCCGATGGAATTGAATGCCGCGCGGCAAGCCTCGACGTGCAGATTGATCAGGGCGGAGTTTTCGCCCGGACGCGTGTCTGAGAGCAGGCGGCTGAGTGATCCGCAAAGGCGGGCAATCGCTGGATATCCGTAAGAGTTCGCCGCGCCCTTGATATTATGGGCTGCCGTAAAGACGGCGCGATACTGTTCGGCTGTCGCGCCCGGTTCGCGCGCCAGGTGCCATGTGCGGACCAGCTCATCGAGATCGCCGCGCATCCAGGCTTCGAACTGTCCGGACAGGGAATCGACTGCGTCTTCTGCAAGGCCGCCCAGGAAATCCGTGTCGGCCGGCTCGGATTCGTTGGCAAGAATGGCGGCCTGTGCCGTCTGGGTCGCTTCGACCGGCTCTGCGGGCTTGATAACACGGCTGATGTCGATGGAGACTTCGGTTGTGTTTGGATTCGCCGGTTTGCGGCGGGAAGGCAGGGCGGTCAGCAGATTCTTGAACATCGGGTACTCCTGAGCGCCCAATAAACTGTCCAAGCCTTAAAAATATCCTAGGAAATCAGAAGCCGAACTGCTCCCGGAGGATACGCTCGTCGAGGGCGTGCCCGGGGTCGAACAGCATGGTCAGCCGCTTGCTGCGATCCGCCTCGACTTTCACGGTCGCAATGTCCCGTACCTCCTGATTGTCAGCCGCGGCGGCGACAGGCCGGCGGTCCGGCGCAATCACTTCGATCGTGACTTTGGCATCATGGCGCAGGAGCGCGCCGCGCCACCGGCGGGGCCGGAAGGCGCTGACAGGCGTCAGGGCCAGCAGGTTCGCGCCAATCGGCAGGATCGGGCCATGTGCGGACAGGTTATAGGCGGTGGAACCTGCAGGTGTGGCGACCATGACCCCGTCGCAGGACAGCTCCTCCATGCGGACCTTGCCATCCACTGTGATGCGCAGGCGGGCCGTCTGGGCGGTTTCCCGGAACAGTGAGACCTCGTTGATGGCGAGGGCGGTGTGCTCCTGTCCGTGAATATCCGTTGCAGACATGCTGAGCGGAATAATCTGCGCCCGTTCGGCGGCATTCACGCGCTCGACCAGGTCGTCTTCCCGGTATTCATTCATCAGGAAGCCGATCGTGCCGCGGTTCATGCCGTAGACCGGCTTGGAATCACCGAACCGGCGGCGTAGGGAATCCAGCATGGCGCCATCCCCGCCAAGCGCGACAACCACATCGGCATCCGCCTCGCTGTACTGGCCATAGCGTTGGACAAGCGTGGGCAGGGCGGCCTGGGCTTCAGGACGCTTGGAGGCGAAAAAGGCAAAACGGAGCGTACTCATCGGGCCCATGTGGTTGAGGTTCCGCAGCGGCGTCAAGACATGGGATTGCAAGTCATTCGCCAAGCATGACGGAGGCGTCAGCTTTGGAGTGGCGAAGCCGGGTCTTTTGGTCTAAGTTGCCGGCAAAGAACAAAGGGAGACAAAGACATGGCCGACGGCAATCAGAAGGTCGATATTCGCAGCTCGGTAAGTGCGGAAGAGTGGCAGGCGCGCGTGGATCTCGCAGCGCTGTACCGCCTCACGGCCATGTATGGCTGGGACGACATGATCTTCACGCACATCTCCCACCGCGTGCCGGGGCCGGAGCATCACTTCCTGATCAACCCCTATGGGTACTTCTTCGAAGAGATCACGGCGTCCTCACTGGTGAAGGTGGATCTGGAAGGGAATGTCGTTCAGGAAACGGATTTCATGATCAATCCGGCGGGCTTCACGATCCATTCGGCCATCCATGACGCGCGGGAAGACGCCAAATGCGTGATGCACGTCCACACCGACCAGGGTGTTGCTGTTTCCGCCCAGAAGGAAGGCCTGTTGCCGCTCAGCCAGACGGCCATGGCGGTCCGCGAAGACGTTGCCTATCACGACTATGAGGGCATTGCGCTGGACCTTGATGAACGCGAGCGGCTGGTGGCGGACCTTGGTCCGACGAAACACTCCATGATTTTGCGCAATCACGGCACACTGACCTGCGGAGAAACCGCCGCGATGACCTTCACCCGCATGTTCTTCCTCGAGCGCGCCTGCACCATGCAGGTCATGGCGCTCTCGGCCGGCCGTGACGGCGTGATAGAGTGTGATGAGACGCTCCAGGACAAGGTTGCCGGGCAGGGCGGCATGACAAGTCATAGTTCCGGCATGTCCATGCTGACCGAGAAGCTCGTCTGGCCGGCGCTTCTGCGGAAACTGGACCGTGAATATCCGGGTTATGACGCCTAAGTAGTCTCCCGGATGCGACAAAAGCGGCGAAAACGCTATCAGCCCATTAAATGTCGTGTCGGAACCGACTAGGTAGAATTCCCAAAGCTTACGAGGGATGAGCAGATGAAACACCTGAAGGCCTTTGAAGACGCCCTCGGCAACATCCATTCTGAGGGACGTTACAGGGTCTTTATTGACCTTCAGCGCCACAAGGGACGTTTCCCGAAAGCCACGGCGCGCTTCGAAGATGGCGAGCGCGAAGTGACGATCTGGTGCTCCAACGATTATCTCGGCATGGGCCAGGATGACCATGTCATCAATTCCATGCATGAGGCGATCGACAGCTTCGGTGCCGGGTCTGGCGGTACGCGCAATATTTCCGGCACGACGCGGTATCACGTAGAGCTTGAGCGCGAACTGGCAGACCTCCACGAGAAGGAAGCGGCGCTGCTGTTCACCTCCGGCTATGTCTCCAATGATGCGACGCTGTCGACGCTCGGCAAGATCATGAAAGACCTGATCATCTATTCCGATCAGCTCAATCATGCCTCCATGATCGAAGGGATCCGCCGGTCGGGTGCCGATTACCGGGTGTTCCGCCACAATGATGTGGATCATCTGCGGTCCCTGCTCGAAAATGACGATGCGGACCGTCCGAAAGTCATCGCCTTTGAAAGTGTCTATTCCATGGACGGCGACTTCGGCCGCATGGAAGAGATCTGCGACCTGGCTGACGAGTTCAACGCGCTAACCTATCTGGACGAGGTGCACGCCGTCGGCATGTACGGACAGGAAGGGGCAGGTGTTGCCCAGATGCTCGGTCTCGCTGACCGCATCGACATCATTGAAGGAACGCTCGGCAAGGCGTTCGGCGTGATGGGCGGCTATATTGCGTCCAAGGCGACTGTCATCGATGCGATCCGCTCGATGGCGTCCGGCTTCATCTTCAGCACGTCGACATGCCCGGTCATGGCCGCTGGCGCGCTGGCAAGCATCCAGAAGCTGCGGACCGATGAGGGGCGCAAGCTGCGCGCGATTCACCAGGCCAAAGCGGCGGAGCTGAAGCAGAAATTCCGGGAAGCCGGCCTGCCGGTCATGGAATCGCCCTCACACATCGTGCCGCTGCTGGTGGGCGATCCGGAACGCTGCAAGGCCCTGTCCGACACGCTGCTGTTCGACTTCGGCATTTATGTGCAGCCGATCAACTATCCGACGGTGCCGCGCGGTACGGAGCGCCTGCGTTTCACGCCAAGCCCGGTGCACGATGCGGCGATGATGGATGAACTGGTCGAAGCCATCTTGGCCGTCTGGAAACAGCTCGGCCTCGACAAGGCGGCCTGACAGGACGCGCTGAAACAATCTGATCAATTGCGATAGGCGCCTTCGGGCGCCTATTTCTTTTTCTTGCCCAGGCCGATGTTCTTGGCGTGTTTCGAGCGGAGTTTTGCATAGTTCGGAGCAACCATCGGGTAGTCGGCTGGCAGGTTCCAGCGCTCCCGGTACTCTTCCGGCGTCATGGAATATCGCGACCGCAGATAACGGCGGAGCATTTTCAATTTCCGTCCGTCTTCCAGGCAGATCAGGAAATCCGGTGTAATGGATTGCGACACGGGCACCGCGGGCGCCAGGGTCTCGTCACTCTCAGATTCGCCTTCGGAAAGGGTGGAAATGGCATCGTGTACCGACCGGATCAGCTCAGGGAGATCCGACGCCGGAACTGTATTGTTTGAAACGAAGGACGAGACGATGCCTGTCGTCATGCCCAGCACGTCCACCTGTTTCGGTTCACCCATCTTGCCACCACCGTTATTCTTATAATCTTACGGTAATTGAAGTCATATTCTCATGAAGCGGAAAATAACACCAGAAGTTCGTAAGTATTAGGGGGCGATTACCGGCATTCAGTCAGACAAGATTGAGGAAACCTGCAGTCTGATATGCGGGATTGTCCAGTTGCGAGCCTGCGTCTCTGAGCGTAAACAGCGCACGAAAGCAGGAGATTCCCATGGCAGACACCGCCCAGACGCAACGGTTCGATACCAGCGGTTTCTTTTCCACCGGCCTTGAGGCCAGCGATCCCGAAGTATTCGCGGCGATCGGTAAGGAACAGGGACGCCAGCAGCACGAGATCGAGCTGATCGCATCCGAGAATATCGTCTCCAGGGCAGTGCTTGAGGCGCAGGGATCCGTTCTCACCAACAAATACGCTGAAGGCTATCCGGGCCGCCGCTATTATGGCGGTTGCGAGTTTGTCGATATCGCCGAGAACCTCGCCATCGACCGCGCAAAGCAGCTGTTCAACTGCCAGTTCGCGAACGTCCAGCCCAACTCCGGTAGCCAGGCGAACCAGGGCGTCTTCCAGGCTGTTCTCAAGCCGGGCGACACGATCCTTGGTATGAGCCTCGATGCCGGCGGCCACCTGACACATGGTGCCCCGCCGAACCAGTCCGGCAAATGGTTCAATGCCGTGCAATACGGTGTGCGCCGTGAAGACGACCGGATCGATTTCGAACAGGTTGAACGTCTGGCCAAGGCGCACCGTCCGCAGATGATCATCGCTGGGGGCTCGGCCTATCCGCGTGAGATCGACTTTGCCCGTTTCCGGGCGATTGCGGATGAAGTCGGTGCGGTGTTCATGGTCGACATGGCGCACTTTGCCGGGCTCGTCGCAGGCGGTGCGCATCCCAATCCGCTCGACTATGCAGATGTCGCAACGACGACGACCCACAAGACACTTCGCGGCCCGCGCGGCGGCATGATCCTGACCAATGACGAGAAGCTCGCCAAGAAAATCAACTCGGCGATCTTCCCGGGTATCCAGGGTGGCCCGCTGATGCATGTCATTGCGGCGAAGGCGGTGGCATTCGGCGAAGCGCTGCGTCCGTCTTTCAAGCAGTATGCGGCTCAGGTGGTGGTGAATGCCCGCGCCATGGCGGCAGCCGCGAAAGCCAGCGGACTGGATGTGGTTTCCGGCGGTACGGATACGCACCTGGCCCTGATCGACCTGCGCCCGAAAAAGGTGACCGGCAAGGATGCCGAAGCCGCCCTCGGCAGGGCGTATATCACCTGCAACAAGAACGGTGTGCCGTTCGATCCGGAAAAGCCGACCATCACCAGCGGTATCCGCGTTGGATCGCCGGCCGGTACGACCCGCGGATTTGGCGAACAGGAGTTCACCCAGATCGGTTCCTGGATTGGCGAGATCGTCGATGCGGTGGCGAGCGGCGAAAGCACGTCTACGGAAGACCGTATTCGCGCAGAAGTGAAAGCGCTGACGGCGCAGTTCCCCATTTATGGTGGCCTTGGAGGCTGATCCGTTTTGCGTTGTCCATTTTGCGGCTCTGAAAACACATCGGTGAAGGACAGCCGTTCGGCTGAAGACGATACGGCCGTCCGCCGACGCAGGGTCTGTGAAAGCTGTGGCGCGCGTTTCACGACATTCGAACGGGTTCAGCTGCGCGAAGTGACAGTCGTCAAGCGCGATGGAAAACGCGTGCCGTTTGACCGTGAACGTCTTGCCAGGTCGATCACGATCGCCCTGCGGAAACGCCCGGTCGACCGGGAGCAGATTGACCAGATGGTCTCAGGGATCCTGAGAAAGCTGGAAAGTGCCGGTGAACCTGAAGTCGCATCGAACGATGTTGGGGAACTGGCGATGGAAGCGCTGCGCATGGTCGACCCGGTCGGCTATGTCCGTTTCGCCAGCGTGTACAAGGATTTCCGTGATCCGAGCGATTTTGCGCAGTTTATAGAAAAGGCTGCGCTTGAGGACGAAGAGGACCTCGGCGAGATATGAGCGGCGTGCGCGTCACGCTGAAGCTCGCCACCTCGCTGGACGCGCGTATCGCTCTTGCCGACGGGACGAGCCAGTGGATCACGTCGAGCGAATCCCGCGCCCGTGGGCATGAGCTGCGCGCCAATCATGACGCCATTCTCGTCGGAATCGGGACCGTCCTGGCCGATGATCCTCTGCTTACGGCGCGGACTGTTCCCATGCCGAAGAAACAGCCGGTGCGCATCGTGGCCGATTCGAATGGCCGGACACCGCTCAGCTCCCGTCTGGTTCAATCTGTTTCGAGTGGCCGGGTGGTCGTGGCGACCAATGGGCAGCCGCAGGACTTTCTGTCCCGGAGCGGTGTAGAAGTCTGGCGCTGCGGCAATGGTGTACGCATGGATGTGCAGGATTTGCTTCGGCGGGCAGCTGCCGAGGGGCTTTCCTCGCTGTTGATCGAAGGCGGCGGAACGCTGGCGGCGAGCTTCATCCGCGAGGGACTTGTTGACGAGATTGCCTGGTTCGTGGCGCCGATCCTGATCGGCGGGGATGGTCTGCCAGCATTGGGCGGGTTGGGGCTTCAGGCCTTGTCAGATGCGACACGGTGGAAGCCTGTCGCGACGGAACGCATTGGGGATGACGTTCTGAACACTTATGTTCGTTTTTAGCAAAAGTCGCCCGAAGGTCTTCCCATGTTCACAGGTCTCGTCACCGATGTCGGCACAGTCCGGAAGGCAGAGCACAGGAACGGCCTGACCAGGTTCGAAGTCGAAAGCGGTTATCCGCTGGACGACATCGCCATGGGCGCTTCGATCATGCATTCCGGCGTTTGCCTCACCGTGGTCGACATGGGGCAGGGCGAACGGGGCGCCTGGTTCGCCGTGGAAGCCGTCCCGGAGACGCTCGCAAAGACCGTTCTGGGCGACTGGAACGAGGGCGCGAAAGTGAATCTGGAGCAGAGCCTGAAGCTCGGCGACGAGCTTGGCGGGCATTTCGTGTTCGGTCATGTCGACGGGGTCGGCGAAATCGTCTCCATTGAGGATGAGGGTCAGAGCCGCCGGATCACGATCCGGCCACCGGCCGACCTCGCCCGGTATTTTGCCACGAAGGGCTCTGCAGCGGTGAATGGCGTTTCGCTCACCGTGGCCGAAGCCTTGCCGAATGGCGACTTTCAGGTCGCCGTTATTCCGCACACCTGGGAGGTGACCACGCTGGCCGAACTACAGCCGGGCAGCCGTGTGAACCTTGAGATAGATATGCTGGCACGGTACGTCGCCCGCATGATCGGTGCCGATGCACCGGAAGGGCAGTGAAACTATGTCAGACGACTTCAAACACGCGATCTCATCGATCGACGAGATCATCGAAGACGCCCGTAACGGGCGCATGTTCATTCTGGTGGACGCAGAAGACCGGGAGAATGAGGGGGACCTGATCATTCCGGCAACGTTCGCGACGCCGGAACAGGTCAATTTCATGGCTCGTCATGGCCGCGGACTGATCTGTCTTGCCATGACGCAGGAGCGTGCCCACACGCTGAACCTCGACATGATGACCCGGAACAACCGGGAAAGCATGGGCACCGCCTTTACGGTTTCGATCGAAGCGAAAGAGGGAGTTACCACCGGCATCTCTGCGCATGACCGGGCCAAGACCATCGCTGTGGCCATCGATCCGACCATGGATCACCATGACATCGTTTCGCCAGGACACGTGTTCCCGCTGGTTGCCAGGGATGGCGGCACGCTGGTGCGCGCCGGGCATACCGAAGCCGCCGTCGACATATCCCGTATGGCAGGGCTCTACCCGGCCGGTGTGATCTGCGAGATCATGAACGAAGACGGCTCCATGGCCCGCCTGCCGGACCTTGTCTCCTTCGCGCAGCTTCACAATCTGAAGATCGGCACGATTGCCGATCTGATCGCCTGGCGCCGCCAGAATGACCGCTTCCTTGAGCGCCGAGTCGAAGCGCCGCTGGAGTCGGCCTATGGCGAAGGGTTCAAGACTGTCTGTTTCCGCAACGTGCTCGACAATTCTGAACATATCGCCATCGTGCACGGCACGATCACGCCGGACTCGACCACACTGGTCCGCGTCCACCGGACAGATGTGCTGGCAGATATTCTCGGAGAACGCGGGCCGCGGCAGGGACTGGTTGAGCGTGCAATGCGTATCATCGCCGAGGCGGACGAGCCTGGTGTCGTCGTTTTCGTGAACACGATGCAGCCGGATTCCATTGCCGAACGCCTGGGGCTTAAAACGTCCACGCCGAAGGACCCGACATCGCCGCTGCGTGAATATGGCATCGGCGCGCAGATCCTGCGCGAACTGGGCGTCCGCAAGATGATTTACCTGTCCGATACGCAGCCCACCCGCGTTGCGGGGCTTGACGGATACGGCATGACAATAGAGGGGTGGCGCCGCCTCAACGAGGAGACAAACTGATGGCTGACCGGGTTCTGGTAGCGGTTTCGCACTACTATAAACATATTTCCGAAGAAATGCTGGCCGGCGCCATGGAAGTGCTGGAAGCCGCTGACGCGAAAGTCACTGTCATGGAAGTGCCCGGCGCTTTCGAAATTCCGGGCCTCATCGCCATGGCCGCTGACTCTGGCCGGTTTGACGGTGCTGTTGCGCTGGGATGCGTGATCCGCGGTGAGACGACCCACTACGACTATGTCTGCGGCGAGAGTGCGCGCGGCCTGATGGACCTGATCGTCAATCGCCGGCAGGCGATTGGCTATGGTATCCTGACTGTGGAAAACGAAGAGCAGGCGCTGGCGCGTGCCGACCGCAAGCGTGGTAACAAGGGCGCCGATGCCGCCAATGCCTGCCTCGCCATGATCAAATTCCGCAAGGAACTCATTCGTTGAGCGACCAGAAGTTCCCGTTTGAAGTCACACGTGCACGCCGGGCGGGTGCGCGTCTGGCTGCTGTGCAGGCGCTCTATTCCATGGAGCAGACCGGCAAGTCGGCCCGCGAGACCATCCGCGCGTTCATGGAAGACAAGCTTGGGATCGGTCCGAATGAGGAGCCGGTCGAAGAAGCGGATCCGGATCTTTTCAAGGCCATCGTCAATGGCGTCGTCGACAATCAGGCGGCCATCGACAAGGCCATTCTCAAACGTCTTGCCTCAGGCTGGAAGCTGACCCGCCTCGATGCCACAATGCGCGCGTTGCTGCGAGCAGGGGCGGCCGAGTTCATCGTTCACCAGCATCTGTCCCATGCCGTGATCATGGACGAGTATGTTTCGCTCGCGCATGACTTCTTCGAAGAGTCTGAAGCGAAGTTTGCGAATGCGGTTCTGGACAATGTCGGGAACGACCTGCGCGCCTAATCCAGCGCGCTGGCCCAGGCCCTGATTTCATCAACGAACAGTGTAGGCTTTTCCATCGCGGCGAAATGGCCGCCTTTTGGCATGTCCCGCCAATGCACGAGATTGTAGGCCCGCTCCACCCAGCTTTTCGGCGGAGCCTTATAAACTTTCTCACCGGGAAAATTTGCAAAGCCCGTCGGCGTTTCGCAGCGCTCGCCTTCCGGCAGCTGACCGCCACCTTCCTGGAAGAAGGCATTGTAAAACCAGACACTGGTCGCAATGGCATCGTTGACCAGGTACAGCATGACATTCGTCAACAGCTGATCCCGTGTGTAGACGGAGTACAGGTCTCCATCCCGCAGGTCTGACCAGCCATGAAACTTTTCCAGAATCCAGGCAGCCGTACCTACCGGGGAGTCCATCAGGGCCATGGCAAGCGTCTGGGGTTTGGTCGACTGTTCCATGAAATAGGCGCCTTCCGCCTGCATGGCGCCCTGCATATGAGTCAGCCACTCACCTTCTTCCTCCGTGGCCGGAGTAGGTGGTGTTGGCCGCAGTCCAATCATGTTGAGGTGGATGGCCTTGCAGCCGCCTTTCTTGTCGTGCACGCCATGGTTCTTGCCAAGCCAGGATGTAACAAGGCTGCCCCAGTCTCCGCCCTGAGCAAGGTATGTCTTGTAGCCCAGCACATCCCGCATCAACTCATCCCAAAGGGCTGCGGTCGCACGCTGGCCCAAAGGGGAGGCCGGCTTTTCTGAAAACGCATATCCCGGCAGACTGGGAATCACGAGGTCGAAGGCATCCGAGGGATCGCCGCCATGGCGAGACGGGAAAGCCAGCGGCTCGATTGTGTCCCAGAACTCAAAAAAAGAGCCGGGCCATCCGTGCGTCACCAGGAGTGGCCGCTTGCTTTCAGCTTCCCCCACCACATGCACGAAATGGATTTCCATCCCGCCGACATCGGCCTTGAAATGCGGGTATTCATTCAGCACGTCTTCCTGCGCGCGCCAGTCGTAATCGTTCAGCCAGTATTTGCAGAGGTCCTGCAGTACGGGCGTCGACATGCCATAGGCAAACCCTTGCTCATTTTCCGGTGCCGGGAACCATCTGTAAGCGGCAACGCGCTCGCGGATCAGGGCAAGCTTGGCGTCGGAAATCGAAACGTTGAAAGGGCGTACCTGGCTCATGAAGGTCCTCCTGCGGGGCGGACCCTAACGTGAAGGCCTCGCCCGAGCGAGGCTGACCCAGCGTCAGATGGAGAAACTGGTGCCGCAGCCGCAGGCAGCGGTCGCGTTCGGATTGTTGATCTTGAACGCCGCGCCGATCAGTTCGGTCGAAAAGTCGATTTCCGCGCCACTCAGGAACTCTAGGCTCATCTCGTCGATCAGGACCCTTGCGCCGTCCCGTTCGACAAGCAGATCATCGGAATTCATCTCAGAGGCGAAATCGAACTTGTACGAAAACCCGGAACAGCCGCCGCCTTCGACGGAAACGCGCAAATAGTCGGCGCCGTCCTGTTTCGCCAGAATCGCATTAATGCGCTTGGCAGCTGAAGCGGTAAGGGTCACATCAGGGGCAGTTGTCGTGCTCATAGGCTATAGATAGGGACGTTTGCGCCAATGGAAAAGAGAGCGGTGTTTGCTACACGCCATGAAGACAGCCGGGGCCGCTATCATGACGAGGCGCCGTCTGCCACGCGCACGCCGTTCCAGCGGGACCGTGACCGTATCATACACTCCACGGCATTCAGGCGTCTGAAGCAGAAAACGCAGGTGTTCGTGGCCCATGAGGGCGACCATTTCCGCACGCGGCTGACCCATTCCCTGGAGGTGGCGCAGATCGCGCGGAGTATTTCACGCACACTCGGTCTGGACGAAGACTTGGCTGAAGCCATGGCGCTGGCCCACGATATCGGCCACCCGCCCTTTGGCCACGCTGGCGAGGACCAGCTGGACGCCTGTATGGAGCCCTATGAAGGCTTCGATCATAACGCCCAGACCCTTCGCGTCGTGACGCGGCTGGAGAAGCGGTATCCCAATTTCGACGGGCTGAACCTCACCTGGGAGATGCTGGAGGGCCTGGTCAAGCACAACGGGCCCTTGATCGATGCCAATACCAGCATCGCAGACCTCCCGGCCGCCTTCCGTGAGTTTTCCCGGATTGAAGACCTCGAACTGGACCAGTTCGCTGGTCCGGAAGCCCAGGTGGCAGCCCTGTCAGACGATATTGCCTACAACAATCACGATATTGATGACGGTATCGCCGCCGGCCTGTTCACGATCCAGGAGCTGATGGAGCTGCCTGTGGTGGGCGATGTCTTCCGGGGCGTGAAAATCGAGTATCCGCACCTTTCAGACCGGATGGTGACTTATGAGGCGGTTCGACAGCTTATTGGCATCTGGATCAACGACCTGGTCGACGAAACCCGCCGCCGGGTGAAACGGCTCCAGCCGGCCAGCGCGGCCGAAGTCCGCGCCCTTGGTGAGCCCTTGGTGGCCTTCAGTGATGAACTTGCGGACAAACAGCGCGCGCTTCGGGCTTTCCTGTTTGAGCGCATGTACAAGCACTACAAGGTCAACCGGATGCGGTCCAAGGCGAAGCGGATTCTGGTCGAATTGTTCGACGGATTCACGGCCGAGCCGCAGACCTTGCCATCCCCATGGCGCCAGGACGCGACTCAGGCGGATACTTTCCGGCGCGCGCGGATCGTCTGTGACTACATCGCCGGCATGACGGACGGCTATGCGATAGAGGAACATCGGCGCCTCTGCGACCTGACCTCTCTGGCCTGACGGGCAGAGGGCCTGCTGCCGAAGCTGGGGAAATCGCTGCTATCGGGCCGTCGGCGCGGGCAAGCGTTCAATCTGCGTTAACGAAACATCCCTAAAAATTAACCTCACGAAACAGTGCGGAAGGGACGATTCATGAGTCGCTATCATTACGGCGCCGATGAAGGTTCACCATTCGAGGATGATTACCGGGGATTCGACATCCGCGACGACGAGACGGCGCGCGGCCCGCTGATTCTTGCGCTCGCGATTGGCGTGTTGCTGGTTTTCGGCGCCGTGGTTTGGAATACCTACCGGCAAGGCGTCCGCTCGAACGGCGCCGGCTTGCCGAGCGTGATCGCCGATGCGCAGCCCTACAAGCGTATTCCTGAGGAGCGCGGCGGCCTGGAAGTACGTGACACAGACAAGCGCTTCTATGACCAGATGGATGCCTCTGAGCGACCAACGGAGGTCGCAGAGCTTAACGGGGATGACGGCGGTGACCTGCTGCAGGGCGGTCCGCCCATCGACCTGCGCCCCGAAGCGGACGACGAAGAGGATGGCAGCGACCCTGATAATGGGATGCCGAATGCGGTTGCAGACGAGGTTGCCGAGCTTGCAGACCTCAGCCGGCCGGACCGTGTGTATGAATCCGCGGCCCTCGACCCGATCCCGGCGCCGCGTGCGCCTCCGCCCCCGCCGCGTCAGACGGCACCGCAGTTCGCGTTCAGCGAAAGCGGGACCTATCTCGTTCAGGTGGCCGCTTTCCGGTCTCAGGACGCCGCTGAGGCTGCGTGGCGGAAGTCTTCTTCAGAGCACCCGGACCTCTACCGCGGTGCAGGAAAACGCATCCAGCGCGCTGATCTTGGGGCCAAGGGTGTGTTCTACCGCTTGCGTGTCGGCGGCTTTGCCCAAAAAACGGAGGCCGATGCTTTCTGCGATGCGCTGAAAGCGGAAGGCGATAACTGTATTGTGGTGACCGGATAGTGGCCAAGGCCTGCATCCTCAGTGTTTCTGGCCCCGTCCTGACTCCGGGCGAGGCAGCCCTGTTTCGGGCACAGAACCCGTGGGGCGTGATTCTGATGGGCCGGTCCTGTGTCTCGCGGGATCAGGTGCGCAGGCTCGTGGCCGACATTTGGGATGCCACAGGCCGCGAGACGCTGATCTTCATTGACCAGGAAGGTGGCCGTGTGGCCCGCCTGAAGGCGCCCGAATGGCCCCTGTTTCCGCGCGGGGCAGATTATGCAGCGATCTATGAGAAAGATCCGGAGCTTGGCCGGGAAGCCTGCTGGCTGGGCCACCGGCTGATCGCTTCTGAGCTCGCAAACCTGTCGATCCATGCCGATTGTGCACCAGTGGTCGACCTGCCGGTTCCCGGGGCGCATGACGTCATCGGCGACAGGGCGTTCGGAACAGAGCCAGCGCAGGCAGCAGACCTCGCTAACGCGGCGATGTCGGGTCTGCATGCTGGCGGCGTAGCCAGCGTGATCAAACATATTCCGGGACATGGCCGGTCCATGTCGGACAGCCATCTGGAGCTGCCGCGCGTGACAGCGGGCGACAATGAGCTGTCGAAGGACTTCGAGGCTTTCTCCCGCGTTGCGGAGGCCCCGATGGCGATGACGGCGCATATCGCCTACGAGGCTTATGATCCGGGCAAGGCGGCGACTGTTTCGCACTACATGATTCAGGAGATCATCCGGGGCCGAATCGGGTTTGATGGGCTCCTTATGACCGATGATCTGGGGATGAAGGCGCTGGGCGGCAGTCTGGCAGACCGCGCGGCTGCGTCGATCGCGGCCGGCTGCGATGTGCTGCTTCACTGTTCGGGATTCCTCAAGGACGCCGATGAAATCCTCGCGGAGATGACGGAAGTCGCGGAAGCGGCGCCGGTTCTTGAGGGGCGTGCAGCCGAGCGCGCCGCAGCAGCGGATGCGATTGCCAGCCAGGCTGAGCCCATCGAAGCGGCGCGTGCGTGGCAGCGTTTCCATGAGTTTTTCCCCGATAGCGGGGCGAAGGCATGAGCACCGACGCCCTCACCATGGAAACCCTCTCGTCCGACATGGAAGAGGCGGACCTCCAGGACATTTTCCGGGTCGATGTCGGCGGCTATGAGGGCCCCTTGCACCTGTTGCTGGAACTCGCCCGGCGCCAGAAGGTGGATCTTCTCCATCTCTCCATGCTGGATCTTGCCGAGCAATATCTTGTTTTCATTGAAGATGCGAAAAAGCGCCGGATGGACCTGGCAGCAGATTACCTGCTGATGGCGTCATGGCTGGCTTTCATGAAGTCGCGCCTTCTGCTGCCCAAGCCGGAAAAAATCGAGGAAGACGAGCCGACCGGTGAAGAGATGGCGGCGCGTCTCGCTTTCCGTCTCAAACGCCTCGATGCCATGCGCGATGCGGTGAAAGAGCTGCAGAACGGCCCGATCCTGGACAATGTCGTGTTCCTGCGCGGCACACCGGAACAGCCGAAAGTAATCCGCCACACCGAATGGAATGCCAGCCTGTATGAACTCACACAGGCCTTCGGGACCATCCGCGACCGCCGCGAGAAAGAGCGTCCGCATGTGATCGAGCAGCAGATGGTTCTGCCGCTGGAACTCGCTCGCACCACGCTCAGGCAGCTGAGAGGACAGCTCTCACAGTGGTCTTCGCTTGACGAGATCAGCCTGACCATGACGGATGTGGACCCGGAACTGCCAACACGGTCTGTGACGGCCAGCGTGTTTTCAGCGGCGCTCGAGCTTGTCCGCGATGGCGAGGTCGATGTCCGGCAGGACACGCATTTTGCGCCGCTGTACCTGCGCAATGCGCAAGCCGACCCGCAAGGGGGTAGCCATGCAGATGTTTGAGAAGATTGAAATGAACGACGAAACGCCAGCCGACAAAAAGCCGAGCGCGGTCACGCAGCTCGCTCTGGCATTCCGGCGCTCCGAAGAGTCTCTGCACGACGACATGACTGAGGCGCTGGCCGAAGGCGTGCGCCGGGCCGAAGCTGTGCTGTTTGCCGCCGGAGAGCCGATGTCGGCCACGCAGATTGCCGAAATCCTGCCGCATGGCGTGGAAGCGGCTGAAGTGCTGATGACCCTGCGGGCGCTCTATGTGAACCGCGGCGTGAACCTTGTCGAAGTGGCAGGCAAGTGGCGGTTCCAGACCGCGCAGGATTTGTCTTACCTGTTTGTGGAGGAGCGTCAGGTCCAGAAGAAGCTGAGCCAGGCTGCGCTCGAGACCCTGGCAATTATCGCTTACGGACAACCTGTAACGCGCGCCGAGATCGAAGCTGTACGGGGTGTTGCGGTCTCCAAGGCAGTCATCGACACGCTGATGGAAACCGGTTGGATCAAGATCAAGGGGCGCCGCAAGACGCCGGGTCAGCCACTGACCTATGGGACGACAGACGCGTTCCTGGAGCATTTCGGCCTCGAAAGCCTTGGCACGTTGCCGGGAAAGGCCGATCTCGAAGCGGAAGGTCTCTTGTCGGATGTTATTCCGGCTGGCTTCCAGATGCCGGACGAAGAAGCGCTCAGCGAAGAAGAGCTTCTGGTCGATGCGGGCGGCGACACCGAAGAGATCGAATCCTTCGTGACAGACTTCATGGATGATGGGGCAGAAGAAGAGGCCTCTGCGGAACCCGAGCCGGATGACGTTGTCGCTGTGGAACCCGCTGCGGATGCATCTGAACCCGTTGAGGCCGACGAAGACGACGATGATGGCGAAGGCATCAGCGTGTTTGCCTATACGCGCGCGCCCGTTCGCTCGGTGGAAGATGAAGACGAGTTCGACCGCGACGACATCAAGGCCGCGGTGATGCGGCTCCGCAAGGAAGAGCGGACACCGGAGCAGCCCATTTCCAAGTGGCGCGACGACGAATAGTCAGGCGCTGACTTCGTACCGGAAGCGGCGCTCGTCCTGGAACATGCCGAGGATGTCCTCTTCCTGAGTTCCACCGCCGATATTGTGGATCACATAAGGATGGCCGTCCGGCGTCAGTCTATCTGACACGATGCCAATATGCGGCAGGCGCCCACCGAGGCGCATCGTGTACAGATCACCCGGGTTCCAGCCGTCGAGTGTGGCGGGCAGGGGCAGATCGGCGCCCCGTCTTTCGAAGAAGCGCTCAAGGTTCGGGACGCGGCGATGATCGATATTCCGGTCAGGACGGCTGAGGCCCCAGATGGCGGGATAGTCCGCAAACGCCGTTTTCATGTCCTCATGGACGAGCTTCTGCAGGTCGACATCGAAGGCATCCCGATAGGCGCGGATGACGACGTCGGTGCAGACACCGGTTGAGCGGTCGACATCGCCCATGGGGTAGTCCAGGCGGACATAGGCGCCGTTATAGCTTCGCGTGACACCGATCTGGTCCCGGGCCGCTTTTGACAGGCGCGCGGGGAAAGGCAGCGCCCGCTCGCCGAATGTTTTCGGCAGGAGCGGAAGCGCCAAAGTCGTTGCAAGCATGGATCGGCGCGTCTGCATGCACCGATCAGATCATCCGGTTCCGGCAGGAATACGGCGAAATCTAGAAACCGTGGAATTCTGCAATTTCGTCGATGTCGGCGCGTTCGGCCCTCAGCGTGTTGACCGGATGGGATGGGTCCGGTTTGCCGACGGCGACACCGCACCAGATCATCTCTGTCGGGGCGAGATTGAAATGCTCCTTCAGGGCGGGGCGCAGCACGCCCCAGCATTCCTGGAAACAGGTGCCCCATCCGCGTTCCTCGGCCAGCAGGGCGAGGGTCTGCAGGTACATCCCTGCGTGACCCCATTGGCCGTGCCCCATGCGCTCATCGATGACGAGGAAGAGGGCCAGCGGTGCGCCGAAGAAACGGAAGTTGTTGCTGAACCAGGCGAGGCGCGCAGCCCGGTCCTCGCGCGGGATATCGAGGGCTTCGTACATCATCTCGCCCACGCGCCGGCGGCGGGCTTCGTACGGCTCCCACAGGTCTTTCGGGTAGATCGGCCGGTCAGTCTTCTGCCCGCGCGGATCAGCGGCAAGGATCGGTGCAGCCATGGCGATGACGTCGTCCTTCGCCTGTCCGGTTACGGCGATTGTGCGCCAGGGCTGGACGTTGCCGCCGGACGGCGCACGCTGGGCCTGGGTCAGCCACTCGCGGACTTCAGCTTCAGGGAGCGGGTCGGGCAGAAAGGCGCGGGTCGAGATGCGCTGGTCGACTGCTGTGGAAACGTCCATGAAAAAACCTCCCGTCAGGATCTGACGGGAGGTCTAACGGCTTATCGCCGGGTCAGCCAACAGGCTTCTTGCCCGGGCCTATTTCTTCGGGTGCAGGATCACCGGCATCCAGGTGTAACCGTGGACGAAGGCGCCGGCCGTGTAGGAGGGCTCATCCAGCACTTCGATGTGCTCGAAACGCTCCATCAGTTCCTGCCACAGGATCTGCAGCTGCAGTTCGCCGAGGCGGTTACCGACGCAGCGGTGGATGCCGAAGCCGAAGGACAGGTGACGGCGGGCATCGGCGCGGTCGATGATGTAATCGTTCGGTTTGTCCCAGAATTTTTCATCGCGGTTACCCGAGATATACCACATGGCGATCTGCTCACCTTTCTTGATGAGCTTGTCGCGGAGCTGGACGTCTTCCAGTGCTGTACGGCGCATGAAGGCCAGCGGCGTTTGCCAGCGGATCGTCTCGGACACCATGTTAGGGATCAGGGACAGGTCGCCTTTCAGCTTCTCGTACTGTTCCGGATACTTGTTCAGCGCGTAGACAGACGCCGTCATCGTGTTCCGGGTCGTGTCGTTGCCGCCGACGATCAGCAGGATCACGTTGCCGAGCAATTCCATCGGCGTCATGTTCTTGGTCTTCTCACCGTGAGCCAGAAGGCTCATCAGGTCGTTCTGCTGCGGAATGGCCTGGCGTTCCTGGAAGATGCCCATGAACGTCGTCAGGCACTCCATCATTTCCTGGCGCCACTGATCTTCGCCGCCCGGGCAGATGTCCGGGTTGTTCATGTTCGTGGATACGTCCGACCAGCGGGTCAGCTGGCGGCGGTTCTCGAACGGGAAGTCGAACAGGGTGGCGAGCATCATCGTGGTCAGCTCGATCGAGACCTTGTCGACCCAGTCAAACGGCTCGCCGACCGGCAGGCTGTCCAGCAGGCCCTGGGTCCGCGAGCGGATGAGGGGCTCGTACTCTTTGAGCATGTTCGGTGCGACAGCCGGCTGAACGGTCTTGCGCTGTTCGGAATGGCGCGGCTCATCCATGGCGATGAACATCGGCATCTCGAAGTCTTCGAGCGGTTGGCCGAGCGTGATGCCGCCATGCTCCCAGCTGGAAGAGAAGCGCTTGTGGTCGGTGTCGACCGCCATGATGTCTTCGTAAGTCGTGACGGACCAGTAAGGGCCGACGAAGGAATCCGGCGTGTAGTGCACCGGGTCTTCCTTGCGAAGGCGGTCGAAGCGATCCCACATCTTGTTCTGGCGCCAGATTTCCGGGTCCACCAGATCAAGGGTTTTGATGTCGAGGCTGGAGGCCGGGGGCACTTCCTCGCCTACGCGGAGATAGCCTTCGTGAAGGGGCTCACGATCTGAAACTTTCGGCCGTTCAAGGGCCGGATGGTCGATGGAATGAACTGTATCGGCAGCCATATTATATCCTCCTTATGCCGGTCTCCCTAGGCACCGGTCTGCTCGCTTGAGACGTGTATATCATGGTCATTTTGAAAAAACCATGACGCTCGCGTCATTTTTATGCGATGTGGCGTTCAAGTCGCGCCCTGTGGAGCGCTGTTTTCATGGCATCGGCGAGGGATTTCCGCTCCGGCACCGTCAGGAACCTTCCGATGACCCAGCCAGTGCGGCCATGTTCAATGCGCAGCGACGAATCAGGCCGGAGGGGCTCATCCAGTTCGACGCGGGCAAATCCGGCGGGGACACTGACGCGTTTTTCGGTGCCATTTGCTTTGCGATGCATCATGTCGACGCTGCTGGCGGTAATGCGGATTCGTGTTTCTTCGCGCTGTTTGCGGAAGGACCAGCGGAACGCGAACCAGATGGCGAGGGCATCCAGGCCAAAAAATCCGATTACCGGAACGGCGCCCATGGACAGGAAGGCCATGCCTGTGACGAAGCTGACGACGCCGACAATGGCCATGACAATCGTGAAACCGCGTTCCGACAAGGAGCGGTTTGGCGTCAGAAGCGCGTCAAAATAGATGATTTCATCTGTATCAGGCATCAGGAACAATACTTATCACGCTCTTGCCCCGCCGGAAGCGGCCTGACAGACAAATTGCATGACCGAATCGCCGCAGAAGAAACCCGCTCGCAAACCCGCCAGAAAGCGGGCTCCGCGTACGCTCGGGCCAGAGAAGACAGAGAAAATCTTCGCCGCGCTGGCGCATGACCGGCCGGACCCGAAGACGGAACTTGAATATTCGGATCCGTTCACGCTTCTGGTGGCCGTCGCGCTCTCGGCCCAGGCGACCGATGTCGGTGTGAACAAGGCGACGCGAAAACTGTTCGCCATTGCCGATACGCCGGAAAAGATGCTGGCGCTGGGCGAGGACGGCGTTGCCGAACACATCAAGACGATCGGCCTCTGGCGGAACAAGGCCAAGAACGTGATCGCCCTCAGCCAGAAGATCCTGGACGATTTTGGCGGGGAGGTACCGCGGACCCGGGATGAGCTGACGACCCTGCCGGGTGTCGGCCGCAAGACAGCCAATGTCGTCATGAATGAGGTGTTCGGCGAACCGACCATTGCCGTCGATACCCACATCTTCCGTGTGTCGAACCGGACGGGGCTGGCCCCCGGCAAGACGCCGGATGAAGTCGAGGCAGGTCTGGAGCGGGTCACGCCTGCGGAGTGGAAGAAGGGCGCGCATCACTGGCTGATCCTGCACGGCCGCTACGTCTGCAAGGCGCGGACACCGGAGTGCTGGCGGTGCGTGATCGCGGAGTGGTGCAAGTACACGCCGAAAACACCGGATCCAGCCAGCGTTTCCGCGCTGGGCCCGAAGGCGCCTAAAAAGAAAAAATAGTGTCATCGTCTCCGGGGCCTGCAATCGTGCGTGCCTGGATGGCCGGATTGTGACGCAGAATACATCCGGCCACGGAGGTGTCGGATGACTTTCTTTTTAAGTGCGCATTTACATCAGAATGAGATGTTCAAGAGGGTGGAGAGGCCTTGCGAATCGGCTGCCTCCAGTTCGCCTCATTTTCGCTAATCTTGCGTCACGCCGGACGGGGAGAGCGAACGACGTAACAAGGGAAGTGTCGATGAAGTATATTGTCTGTGCGGCTGTGGGCGCCGCTCTCTCGGGATTTGTTCTGGCCGCGCACGCGGATGACGAACGGGTGGAAGGCTGGTCGGGCGAAGGCGCGCTGAATGCCGGCATGACGAGCGGGAACACCGATACGCGCGATGTTGGGCTGACGTTTGATGTCGATCACATCACTGGCAAATGGGACTATGGTTTCCAGGGCCAGGTCGATTATGGCGAACAGGACGGGGTGGAAAGCCGGAACCGGGCCTTTCTTGGGGCCAATATCGACTACACGATCAGCGACCGGGTGTTTTCGTTCGCCCGTGCGTCGTACGAAGTCGACCAGTTCACCGGTTTTGATAGCCGTTCCTTCGTCGGTGGTGGTCTCGGGTATCGCTTCCTCGGGCTGGACCCTGTGACCTGGGTCGTCCGCGGCGGTCCGGGTGTAAAGATCGATGAGGTGAAACGCGTCGTGACCGTGGATGACCTTGGCAATCCCCTGATCATTCCGGCAGAAACCGAGACGTCCTTTGGTCTTGTCGGCAAGTCGAAATTTGCCTGGGCGCTGAACGACAAGGTCGAGCTGTCAAACAATACCGATATTCTTTATGCGTCGGAGTCGACCCAGATCTCCAACGGCCTCGCGCTGACGGCACAGATCAATGGCTCGCTTTCGGCCCGTTTCGGCTTCGACACGCGCTACGACACCAACCCGCCGGACGGGTTTGAGTCGACCGATACGGCGACGAAAATCGGCGTTGTCTACAAATTCGGCGCCCACTAGGCGGGCGTCCGCTCCAGACGTTTCCTGACGGCCTCGGCGATCATCTCGCCGAGGCGCGGGCCTTCGACCGGGTAGAGATACGGCTCGATCGCTTCCAGCTCCATCAGGACCAGCCGGCCATCCTCGCCGCGCACCATGTCGACACGGGCATAGAGCGGGGCCTCGTCCAGCATGGCGATGATGGCGGACGCATCCGCGAGATCGCCGGCGGGCGGGTCGACGGGCGTTTCCTTGCCGCCATATTTCGACTGGATGCGATAGTCTCCGGGCACGGCCTGCTTGACCAGCGCGTGGCAAAAATCGCCGCCAATGAAGATGAAGCTGTACTCACCCTCGCTCTGGATGGCCGGAAGGAAGGGCTGAACCATCATCGGATGAGGCATGTCGGGGATGGCGCCGCCCCGCGTCAGGCGGTGCTGGCCGTCCGCGCCGGCGCCGACCTGGCGCTTGAAAACCAGATCGTCTGAGCCAAGCGTATCGAAAGCCGCTGCCGCGCTCGCCGCATCTGCCCTGTCCAGCCAGAGTGTCGGGATGATCCGCGCGCCGCGGGCTTCCAGGTCGCGCAGATAGGTCTTGTGGATGTTCCAGCGCACAAGGCCCGGCGGATTATAGAGGCGTGTCGCCGCCCCGATCCGGTCCAGCGTTGCGAGGAATTCCTCCTGCCGGTCCCAATAGTCCCACGTCGTGCCGATAATGACAGCGCCATAGCTCGCCCAGTCTGCCGCTGGATCGTCCCAGGAGACGTCCTCGATGGTCAGGTCCCGCGCGGCAAAGGCCGGGCGCAGGGCGTCCATCATGTAATCGTGCTCGAACGCGTCTTCGCGGCGATTGGGCGTACCGGGTAGGGTCACGGGGGAAGCAAGGTAAGCGATTTTCATGTCGCGGCCTTTAGCATGCCTGCCAGTTGCGTCCAGCGGCCGCCTCTGGCAATTGCCCGGTTTTCAGCGGGAGATCTCGAATGGCAGATGTGCGTTTCGATGTGGTGGGCCTCGGCAATGCGATCGTGGATGTGCTGTCGCGGGCGGATGACGCCTTTCTGGCAGAGTGGGGCATCCACAAGAATGCCATGAACCTGATCGAGGAACCGCGGGCGCACGAGCTGACCCGGGTTGCCAAGGAGCCGCTCTACACATCCGGCGGAAGCGGCGCCAACACGATTGCCGGCCTTGCCAGTTTCGGGGCATCGGCTGCCTATATCGGCAAGGTCGCCGATGACGAACTCGGCGCCCAGTTCAAGCGCGAGATGGAAGCCGGCGGCGTGCCGTTCCCGACGCCGCCGCTGACAGACGGCCCCGCCACGGCCCGCAGCATCATCTTCGTTACGGAAGATGGCCACCGGTCCATGAACACTTTCCTCGGCGCCTCGGTGATGTTCTCGAAAGAGGATGTTGATGAGGAGGTCGTGAAAGGGGGCGGCATCCTCTATCTGGAAGGCTATCTGTTCGACAAGGACGATGCCAAGGAAGCCTTCATCCACGCCGCAGAGATTGCCCGCTCCGCCGGACGCAAGGTTGCGCTGACTCTCTCCGACCGGTTCTGTGTCGACCGCCACCGGCCGAGCTTCCTCCAGCTGGTCCGCAACAATGTCGACATTCTCTTCGCCAATGAAGAAGAGCTGCTGGCCCTTTACGAGACCGACGATTTCGACAGCGCGATGGCTTCCCTTCAGGCCGATACGGCGGTCGCGGCGGTGACACGCAGCGAAAAGGGCTCGGTTGTCCTGGGCGATGGCGAGCCGATTGTGGTCGAAGCCGTTCCGGTCAAGGAAGTTGTCGATACGACCGGGGCAGGCGACCAGTACGCCGCGGGCTTCCTGTTCGGCATGTCGCGTGGCCTGCCGCTGGCGACCTGTGCGCGCCTCGGCCATATCGCGGCTGCTGAGGTGATCAGCCATTTCGGTCCGCGCCCGGCCGTTTCCTACAAGGTGCTGGCGGAAGCTGCAGGCATCTTCGTTTAACAGAAGGTCTCACCAGCACGTGCGACGCCCGTAAAGGCGCCTGGTGGGTGTGCTGATTTTTGGATTAGCTGCGGCTTCAGGTTTCCGGCAGAGGGAGGTTGAGGACGCGCGGCTGTGCGCCACGCCGGTCGGCGGACGCAATACCGCCATCATGGTATTCGCCAAACTGTATGGAATATGCAGGTCTCGCCGCGCGGCCATCGCACGTGGCGGCGAGACGGTCTGAGGTATACGCGGCAGGTTTCAGGATCGCCCGCGCTTTCTTCTGCCCCGGCATCCATTCGATCCTGACCAGATAGACGCGGAGGTTCGGCGTCAGGCTCCAACGATACACTACGCCGCGTCCATAAGCGGCCCGGATCTGCGCGCGCAGCATCAGCACCTGGACCCAGATAATGGGCCAGAGAAAGGTGAGCTGCGGCGGAAGCCAGGCGGGAGGGTGCAAGAGTGACATGGCGTGCACTATACGTCAGGCCACGGAGGTGTTGGATAAGTTTCTTTTTGGGTCAGTATTTGCTGCAGGATGGGGTGGTTGGGGTGGTGGATAAGTCGCCTCTAAGTGTCATCCCGGAAAGCGCACAGCGCTTATCCGGGATGACAGTAACGCGCGTTCGTATGACCGGAGGCGGATTACATCCGTCTACGTCATGACTTCACATGACCAGTCATGACTATACCGGACTATAGGCGACTATACCGGATCAGGCGGTGAGGGCTTCGGCGGCGTAGTCCAGGCGGTCGTGTCCAAAGAACATGTCTTCGCCGACAAAGAAAGTGGGGGACCCGAAGGCGCCGCGGGCGATCGCTGTGTCGGTATTGTCTTTCATCGCGGCTTTGTTCGTTTCATCGGCAGCCAGCGCCTTGATCTCTTCGAAGTCGAACCCTTCCGCGTCGCACATGGCTTTGACGGACGCATCATCATCCGGCTTCAGCGCTTCAGGCGTTTCCCACATGTAACGGAAGCAGGTATCGATGAAGCGCTGCTGCTTGTCCGGGTCGCCCGCGAGGCCGATCGTGGCCCGCAACAGGTCGCGTGTGCTGACCATCGGGAAATAGGGGTTCATGCGGATGCTGAGCCCATAACGCCTTGCGCAGCGCTGCAGGTCGGCCAGCATGTAGGTGTTCTTGGCCGGCACCATGCCCGGAGGACGGTTGCCGGAGCCCTGCATGACGGCGCCGAGGAACATGGGTCTGATTTCGACAGCAGCCCCGGTGCGCTCCTTCAGCTGCTTCACTGCGGCATTGGCAATATGGGAATAGGGGCTGATATAGTCGAAATAGAACTCAAGTGCCTTGGTCATCCGGATCTCCATAAGTTTCATTTTGGAACTAAGGCAAATCAGGTTAGGCTTGCAAGTATGAAATGGACTGAACTCTCGGATAATTGGTGCCCGGTGGCGCGGACCCTCTCAGTCGTGGGCGACCGGTGGACGCTGTTGATCCTCAGGGACTGCTTTCTTGGCCTGTCGCGGTTCGAGCAGTTTATCGAGTCGAGTGGCATGACGCGGCACATCCTGGCCGAGCGCCTCAAGCGGCTGGTTGAAGCCGGTATCCTCGAGCGCCGGCAGTATTCCGCCGGGCCGAAGCGATATGATTATGTGCTGACCGACAAGGGCCAGGAACTGGCGCCTGCGCTGCTGACGCTGAAGGACTGGGGCAAGAAGCACATGCCCGTCCGCCGCGCCACGAACGCCTGATAGGAACGCCTCATACGAGAATGCCTGGCGCAATTGTCCGGGCGGCCGGGATCAGGCCTCGACCAGTTCCACGACTTTCTTCTGCACGCTGCCATAGTCGATCTTTCCGGTGCCGAGCACCGGGATGTTGTCGACATGATAGACCCGTTTTGGAACGGAGATTTCCGGGACGCCGTGGCTCTGCGCCCAGGCCAGGATTTCCTCGCGGTTACAGTCGGGGCTGTCGCTCAGCAGGATGATCTGTTCGCCCTTGCGGGGGTCCGGGATGGCGGCTGCGGCGTGGAGATTGTCCGGCCAGATCGCGCTCGCGCAGTTCTCGACCACGGCGAGGGACACCATCTCCCCGCCGATCTTCGCAAACCGTTTCACGCGGCCCATGATGCGGATGAAGCCATCCTCGTCGATGGCGACCACATCACCGGTATCGTGCCAGCCATCGTCAGGCGCTTCGAGGACGCCGGGGGCTGACGGGCGCAGATAGCCCATCATGATGTTGGGCCCCTTGATGTGCAGGCGGCCGCCTTCGGGAATGCCGTCGACCGGCAGGAGGCGATAATCCATGTCCGCCATCAGAAGGCCGACCGTGCCGGGCTTGTTACGCTCCCACTGATTGGCCGCCACGACGGGTGAGGCCTCGGTGGCGCCATAGCCTTCCAGGATTTCGATTTCGAATTTGCGGCGCACCAGCGACCGGGTCTCGTCCTTGACGCGCTCGGCCCCGCAGACGGCGAGGCGGATGGAACTCATGTCGCCGTCGCTGCCGACACGGGCGTACTGGGAAATGAACGTGTCCGTGGCCAGCAGGATGGTCGCCCCGGTTTCCCGGATACGTTTCACGATCTCCCTCGGCTGCAGCGGAGAGGGGTGGAAGATCACCGGGATACCGGCGATGAGCGGCAGGATGGCGCCGACCGTCAGACCGAAACAGTGGAAGGTCGGCAGCGGGTTGAACAGCTTGTCCGTGTTCACGTCGAGTCCGATATGGGCGCGCACCTGTTCGACATTCGCCATGACGTTCTCATGGCTGAGCACGACGCCCTTGGGCTCGCCTTCGGTGCCGGAGGTGAACAGGATCACGCCGGGGCTCTTGTAGCGGCCCTTGTTGCGGATCAGGCCGGGCGCGATCGGGCCGATCAGCGCAGCCAGCTTGTCCTTCAGCGAGAGGCTCTCGCGCACGTCTTCGAGATAGATGATTTCCGCGACGCGGGAGAGGTCCTTGGTCAGGGCCTCCAGGCCGGCCACTTCGACGAATTTGCGTGCGGTGACGATCTTGGTGATCTCAGCCGAGCGCATGGCCGCTTTCAGGTTCCGCGAACCGGCGGTGAAGTTCAGCATCGACGGGACGCGATTATAGGCCGACAGGGCGTAGAAGCCGATCACGGCGCCGGCCCCGGTCGGCAGCATGACGCCGACCGATTCGCCGGCTTTGGTCTTGGAGGCGAGGGCCGAACCCAGGCCGAAGGCGCCGCGGATCAGGTCCTTGTAGGTCAGCAGGCGTTCTTCGCCGTCGACCATGTCGTAGATGATGGTCTTGTTTCGGCCAAACTCGCCGGCCGCGCGCATCAGGGCGGCAAACAGGTCGGTACGGGTTCGCGCTGGGCGATACGGCAACGGCGCCGGGATCGGTGTCGTGGTCATGATCAGCTCTGGTTTCCTCGTGGGCGGCTTTGCGCCTCACATGTTTGTAACATTTTGTCGCCAAGCAGCCAGAGAGCAACAAACATTGCAAGTTTGCATGAGCAGATTGCAGTGTCTTCGACTTGAGTTCAGGCGCAGGTGAGGCCATGTTCCGGCGATGGCAAACCTTATTGATCTCAAGGGCGAAAAGCCCCGCCTGCGCCACCCGGAGAAACAGTCCCGGCCGGACAGCCCGATCCAGCGCAAGCCGGACTGGATTCGCGTCAAGGCGCCCGGTTCGAAGGGGTATTCGGAGACCCGCGAGATCGTGAAGTCCAAGGGGCTGGTGACGGTCTGTGAAGAGGCGAGCTGCCCGAATATCGGGGAGTGCTGGGACAAGAAGCACGCCACGATGATGATTCTGGGTGAGATCTGCACCCGTGCCTGCAGCTTCTGCAACGTCTCCACCGGCAAGCCGCCCGCAGGCGTCGATGAGGACGAACCGCGCCGCGTCGCCGAAGCGGTCGCCGAGATGGGGCTGCAGCATGTCGTGATCACGTCCGTCGACCGGGATGACCTGACCGATGGCGGGGCGATGCATTTCGTCAACACGATCGAGGCGATCCGGGCGGCATCTCCGGCGACCACGATCGAGATCCTGACGCCGGACTTCCTTCGCAAGGATGGCTGGGAAAACCGCGTCATCGATGCGAAGCCGGACGTGTTCAACCACAATCTCGAAACCGTGCCGCGGCTCTATCTGTCGATTCGTCCGGGCGCGCGTTATTTCCACTCGCTGCGCCTGCTGCAGAAGGTGAAGGACCGCGACTCGAACCAGTTCACCAAATCCGGCCTGATGGTCGGCTTGGGCGAAACCAAGGAAGAGGTCATGCAGGTGATGGACGACATGCGGTCCGCCGGCGTCGACTTCCTCACCATCGGCCAGTACCTCCAGCCGACGCGCAAGCACGCCCCGGTCGACCGGTTCGTCTCGCCGGATGAGTTCAAGTCGTATGAAGAGATCGCGTGGGCCAAGGGCTTCCTGATGGTCTCTGCGACGCCGCTGACGCGCTCGTCTCACCATGCGGGAGAGGACTTTGCCCGCCTGCGCGCTGCACGTGAGGCGCTGAATGCCTCGCAGGTTTCCGGCAAGACCGCCTGAGCGCATGGCCCGGTTCTCCAAATCGGTCCGGCTGCCATACACGCCCGAACAGTGTTTTGATCTTGTCTCGGACATCCGGCGTTATCCGGACTTCATCAAATGGATCACGGCGATGCGCGTCACCGAGGAAGTCGCGCTGGGGGATGGCGCCTCGTCCTGTCTCGGGGATGCCGTGATCGGCTTCAAAGGCTTTACCGAGCGCTTTTCGACCCGGGTCACGAAAACCCCGTCCGCCGGGAACGTGATCGCCTCGCTTGTGAAGGGCCCGTTCCGCCGGTTGCGGGCCGAGTGGCAGATCACGCCGCAGGACAAGGGCACCGATGTGCGCCTCGACATCGATTACGATTTCAAGAACCCGTTCATCGGCATGCTGGCTGCGGCCAATCATGATCTCGCCGTGACGAAAATCCTGGAAGCTTTCCTGAATGAAGGGCGCCGCCGTTTCGGGACGGTCTCCGGACCCGCGCCCGGCGCCTAGTTCATCTGATACTGGATCAGTTTGAGGGCGCACTCGACGGCGGCCATGCGGACTTCCGTCCGTCCGATTTCCCCGACCTGGAGCATTTCGTGCACCACGGCGCGGTTTTCCCGGGCGCAGGCCACATGAACCGTGCCGACGGGTTTCATGCGCGTGCCGCCGCCAGGGCCTGCCACACCGGTGATCGCAACGGCGATGTTGGCCCGGCTGGCTTCGAGCGCGCCTTCAGCCATCATCCGCGCCACAGGTTCTGAGACGGCCCCATAATCTGCCAGCACGTCGCCGGGGACACCGAGCATCTCTTCCTTGGCCCGGTTCGAATAGGTGACGAAGCCCCGCTCGAACACGGTCGAGGACCCCGCAATATCGGTAAAGAGGGCGGCAACGAGGCCGCCGGTACAGCTCTCAGCTGTGCAGATCCGCAGGCGGGCCTGTTCGGCATCGTCGAGGATCAGCATGGCGAGGTTGCGGAGTTTATCTGGAAACATGGGGTGAGCTTAGGCCTGGTTTATTTGCCGGTGAAGACCGGGTTGCGTTTTTCGATGAAAGCGGCTGCGCTTTCCTTGGCATCGTCTGTCTGCATCAGGCGCCGGATCTCGGTAATCGCCATCTTGCCAACCTCGCGCCATGGCGGATCAACCGTTTCACGAAGGCCCTTCTTGATCGCCTGAACGGCCAGCGGCGGGGTCGCGGCGATCTTGCGGGCAAGGTCCAGTGCGGTCGGCATCAGGTCTTCAGGGGCGACGACCCGGGATGTGAGCCCGATCTCCTTCGCCCGTGAGGCGTCGATGATGTCGCCGGTGAAGAGAAGCTCGCAGGCATTCTCCCGCCCGACCAGCTGGACGAGACGGCCAAAGCCCGGCGCATCGCAGGTCAGCCCGCGTGTGACGAAGATTTCGCCGAAGCGGGCCTTTTCCGAAAAGACCCGGATGTCCGCCATGATGGCCAGTTCGGCGCCCCAGCCGAGGGCGAAACCGTTCACGGCGGCGATGACTGGAATATCCGTGCCGAGCAGCGCATCGGCGGCAGGTGTCAGGCCGCCTGTCTTCTTCGCACGCTCTGCCATTTCCGGCGTGGAGGGGGCGCCCTTCGACAGGATCTGTTTGACGTCATCGCCCGAGCAGAAGGCCCGTTCGCCTGCGCCCGTGATCACAATGGCCCGGGCATCCGCACCCCGGACGGCATCTTCGAGGGCCATATAAGTTGGATAGTCGAGGACGTTCATCGCCTCCGGCCTGTCGAGCGTCAGGATGGTGACGTGGCCGTCCTGTTCGATGTTCAATCCGGCTGACATGCTTGCTCTCCCTTTTTGCAAAGGGGAGCATGCAGGAAGCGATTGGCAAGAGGGGACGCGGCGTCAGGCTTTCGGCGCGAGTACGGCAACCGCTTCTGCCGCAATGCCTTCCTGGCGGCCGGTAAAGCCGAGCTTTTCGGTCGTTGTGGCCTTCACGCTGACCGCATCGAGTGGAAGGCCCAGGAGTTCGGCGGTGCGGATGCGCATCGCTTCCCGGTGGGGCTTCACCTTGGGGGCTTCGCAGATCACCGTGATGTCGCAGCTGGTAAGCGTATAGCCAGCCTTATCGGCCAGTGTCTGGGCGTGTTTCAGGAACAGGCTGCTGTCGGCGTCTTTCCAACGGGGATCCGAAGGCGGGAAGTGATCGCCAATATCGCCGAGCGCGGCGGCGCCCAGAATGGCGTCTGTCAGGGCGTGCCAGGCGGCGTCAGCATCCGAATGGCCTTTGAGCTTGGCCTTATGCGGGATCTTCACGCCGCAGAGGGTGACATGGTCGCCGGGTTCGAAGGCGTGAACGTCAAAGCCCTTGCCGACGCGCGGGGCGGACAGGGCGGGGGTGAGCAAACGTGACACGAGGTCGAAATCCTCTGCATAGGTGATCTTGTGAAGCCGGACGCTGCCCGGAACCAGCGTGACCCGTGCGCCGGCCGCTTCCACAGCCTCCAGATCGTCCACGAAAGAGCCGGGCGCCTCCAGGGCTGCGCGAATGGTCGCCTGCTGGAAGGCCTGGGGTGTCTGGACGCGGTAGAGCCCGTCGCGCGGCACGGTGGAGAAGTGGCCGGAGGCTTCCTGTTTCAGCGCATCCGACACCGGCAGAGCGGGGGCGGCGGCATCATGGCCGCTCAGCGCCTCGACCAGCGTATCGATGAGGGAGAGACTCAGCCCCGGGCGGGCAGCGTCATGAATGAGGACCGGCGTGCCATCTTCCGTCGCAAGTGCGGCAATTCCGGCGCGAACCGAGGCGGTTCGGGTGTCACCGCCGCCTACGACTTTGGTCTTGGATGGAAAACTGGTCGCGACGGTGAGGTCATCGACTACAATGACAAGCTCGATGAGGTCCGGATGGGACAGGAATGTATCGACAGACCAGTCGATTACCCGCTTGCCGAGCAGGTTTTCCCATTGCTTCGGGCGTTCGAGCCCGGTACGGGCGCCTTTGCCGCCTGCGACGATGATTGCTGCGAATCCGGTCATGCGCGCCTTCTAAGATACCTGTTGTATCTATGCCATGCTGTTTGCACTTCTGCAGCTGCGAAGGGGTGCTTATGTTTTGTGCACTTGCGAACTCGAAAAAAGGTGCAAGAATGAACAAATGGTTAGTTTCGAGGCACCCAAGGTCTGGTTAGCGCCCATGTCAGGCGCCACAGACGCCCCTATGCGGCGTCAGGCCGTGCATTTCGGGGCACCGGCTGTCGTTTCGGAAATGGTCGCCGGCGAGATGCTGGCGACAGAGCGCCCGGATGTCGTGCGCCGTACCTGCCGCCATGAAGGCGCCGGCTACTGGATCGTCCAGCTGGCGGCGCGGCGGCCGGAAGACATGTTTCGCGGCGCGCAATTGCTGGCCGAGAGCGGCGTCGATGTTATCGACATCAATATGGGGTGCCCCTCCCGACAGGTGACAGGCGGCCAGTCCGGTTCCGCCCTGATGCGCGATGTGCCTCTGGCGAGCGACATCATGGACGCTGCCATTGAAGGGGCGGGCGAGCGTCCCGTGACGCTGAAGATGCGCCTTGGCTGGGACGATGCGGCACTGAACGCGCCGGAGCTGGGGGCGATTGCCGAGTCCAAAGGCATCCGGATGCTGACCGTTCACGGGCGCACGCGGTGCCAGTTTTACAAAGGCGCGGCCGATTGGGCGGCCGTGCGCGATACTGTCGAGGCGGTGTCGCTGCCGGTCGTCGTGAATGGCGATATTGCCTCTTACGAAGATGCGGTTGAGGCGCTGGAACTGTCCGGCGCCCACGGCGTCATGATCGGGCGGGCAGCGATGGGGCGGCCCTGGCTGGTCGGCGAAGTTGCTGCAGCCCTGGAGGGCAACACCTGGGCGGCGCCCGGCCGGGCCGAGAAACTCTCCTCCCTGTGTGAGCAGATCCAGGATTCGGTCGCGCTCTATGGGCCGAAACTGGGTGTGCTGACGGTGCGCAAGCACGTTTCCGCCGCCATTGATGCACTTGATCTTCGTATCGCTCCGGCTGAACGGCGGGCGCTGCGCTCCAAACTCTGTCAGATCACGGACTGGCAGGAACTCATCGCCGCATTGCGGCAGGTATATTTTGAAACCGACCTCGTGGAGGCCGTCTGACATGCCGGTGGATACTTTGCTGGATGCTCGTTCCCTTGCTGATCTCTCTCCGATTGCCTTGCTCGTCATCGACGACAGGCGACGTATCGTGGATGGAAATCCGGAAGCGGAAACGCTGTTTCAGCTGTCTCGCAGATCGCTGACGGGCAAGCCGCTCAGTGAGCTGATTTATCATGACTCCCTAATCTGGGAGTTGCTGGATCGGGCACAGCGCCAGGTGGGCGATATCGCCTCGCCGGGAACGCCGATCACCGGGCCGTCCATTCCGTCAGGCCTTGTCTGCGATGTCTGGGTTCGCACCACGGGCGATGAGGGCTTTGTCATCGCGCTCGTCGAAACGGCGGTGCGGGAGGGGAATGAGTCGTCCGCCGGCGTGGCCGGGTTCGGCCGCATTCTCGGCCATGAAGTGAAGAACCCGCTGGGCGGCATCATCGGCGCAGCGCAATTGCTGGAACGCCAGGGCGTTGAGGGGCAGGCCGAACTGCTGGAGATTATCCGGGATGAAGCCCGCCGGATCGAGCGTCTGGTCAACCGCCTGTCGGCATTCGAATTGTTCTCGGCGCCGCGGATGAAAGAGTTCAACATCCATGCGCTGCTGGACCGCGTGATCGCGTCGGAACGGGTGGCCATCGGCAGCAATGTCGAAATCAAACGGGACTTTGATCCGTCGCTCCCGGAATTGATGGGCGACGCGGATCATCTGCAGCAGGCTTTCCAGAACATCATCCGCAACGCTGCCGAGGCGGCCCAGGAAGGCGGCGGCGGTGGTCAGGTGATCATCCGGACGGCCTACGCCACGGGCCTTGCCTTCAAGCGGTCCCGGTTCGGCGTCGGCCTGCAGAGGGCCATGCTGGTGACGATCGAGGACAACGGCCGCGGCATTCCGCGCGAGAAGCTATCGCGCATTTTCGATGTTTTCCAGAGTTCCAAGTCCGGCGCGCGCGGGCTGGGCCTTTCGATCGTGAAAGAAGTCATCACGGCCCATGGCGGCCAGATCCGGGTGGACAGCGAGCCGGGCACAACCCGTTTCACTGTTCTTCTGCCAATTCGTACAGGAGGCCTTAATGGCTGATAAAACCGTTCTTCTTGCAGAGGACGATGCGAGCATCCGCCTGATCGTGAACCAGACGCTGGTCGCCGCAGGTTATGAGGTCCGCGCCACGAGTTCGCCAGAAGCCCTGGAAAGATGGGTGCGGAACGGTGAAGGCGATGTGGTCGTGACCGATGTGTATCTTGGGGATGCATCGATCTTTGACCTGTTGCCGTCGATGCGCCTGTCGCGGCCTGAACTGCCCTTCATTGTGATGAGCGGACAGAACACGATCCTGACTGCGGCAAACGCGGCCCAGCACGGCGCGTTCGACTATCTTCCGAAACCGTTCGACATCGATGCGCTGACCAGCCTCGTACAACGCGCCCTGAAGGCTCCGCCGAAGACATCGGTGCGCGCGATCAATCCGGAATCCCAGAAAGCGATCAGCGATGCCGGCCTGCCGCTGATCGGCCGGTCCGATGCGATGCAGGAGGTCTACCGGATCATCGCCAAGGTGATGAACACCGACCTGACTGTCCTGATCGAAGGGGAAAGCGGCACCGGCAAGGAACTGGCCGCCCGCGCAATCCACCAGCTTGGATCTGCAAAGGACGGAAAGTTCGTGGCGCTGGACCTGGCCGCACTTCCTGCGGCCGAGATCAACCGCCAGCTGTTTGGCGCAAATGGCGAGCCGGGGGCAGTCCATCAGTCGGGCGGAACGCTTTACCTCGATGAAATCGGCGACCTTCCGGCCGAGGCGCAGACCCAGCTCGTCAAATTTCTGCGGGACGCCACCGGGGCGCGCCTGATCGCGTCGACGCGGCGCAATCTGGGCCGCATGGTGGAAGAGGGTGCCTTCCGGGAAGACCTTTATTACCGCCTGAACGTGGTCCGCCTTGCGATGCCGCCGCTGCGGCTGCGCAAGGAGGACATTCCGGAACTTGCCAGGGCCTTCCTGATCCGGGCGCAGCGCCAGGGTCTGTCGGCAAAGAATTTCGACAAGTCGGCCATAGACCTCATCATGGCCTATGACTGGCCGGGCAATGTACGGGAGCTGGAGAATCTCGTTCTCCGCCTCGCCGTGTTGAGCCCGGATGACACGATCACGCTGCGGGATGTGGAGCGCGAACTCCGCGCCGGGGCGAGCGAGCAGAAGGGCGCCAGCGGCGGCTTCGAGAAGGATATCGAAACCCTGCTTCACCGGCATATCATGGGAGACCTGATCTCCAGCCGGGAGGACGAGGAAAGCACTGTTTATTCCCGGGTTATTGACCAGGTTGAGCGGCCGCTGATCCGGCTTGCCCTGTCCGTCACGGCGGGGAACAAGGGGAAGGCGGCGCAGTTGCTTGGCATGAATCGAAACACGTTGCGGGCGAAGATTAACGCACTCGGCATTGCAGAAGAGTGATTGACGATTGCAAGGACTGTGGCTCTAGTGCATCACTGTTGCCGTAGAGGCACGATTGTGTGACATTGGAGCAACGGGCCGGGGGGCCTGTATAGAGCCGGTAGATTGTCGAACCCGTTAAGCCAACATGCACCCAAAGCGAGTTGGGCCCTTTTCGAAGGGCTCTTCATCATTGCGGCGCTGGTTGCTGTGTTTGCGACCTTCATCACCATTGCCGGCGTGAACCCCGACAATCCGACGGCCGGGTCCACGCCCTGGCTGCTGGCACTGAACCTCGTTCTGATCATCGTACTCGCGGTGATCGTGATCCGGGAGTTCCTGGCCATCCGCAGCCGTTCGCGTGAAGCGGGAGAGGGTCGGCTCGCCCAGCGCTTCGTCATGCTGTTCGGCTTCTCGGCGCTGGTGCCGTCCATGGTCGTCGCCATTTTCCTTGGCGCGGTGATTACCCGCGGCCTCGACAACTGGTTTGGCGACACGGCCGAAGCGGTCATGGAAAAGAACAAGCAGATCTTCCAGGACTATGTCGACAATTTCGAATCTTCGTTCGATGTGGATGTGCGGCTTGCGGCCCTCGATGTGGAAACCTTCGCGCGCGAGGTGAAGACCTCCATGGCTGCCGAAAATGGCGGGCAGGACGTCGACGCCAGCCAGTTCGCGGCGAGTGCGTCTGCAGCGCTGTCGGAAGGTCTTCGCCAGACACTGGCCTACCGGGAATTTGTAACCATCTCCATCGTCAGCGCGGACGGGCAGGAGATCATTGCCGAAGAAAATGCCGGGACACCCGTCCGCCTGCGGCCTCCGCCGGATGCTTTCGAGGAAGCCCGGAAAGGGGAAGTGGCCGCGCGCCTCTACGAGTCGCAAGGTGTGGCAACGGCGTTGATGCGGATTTCCGAACCGATCGATGGGTATGTCTATGTGGCCAAGCCTTTCGACCAGAACCTGTTTGCCATGCTGGGCGACGCCAAGGAGCAGCTCGCACAGTACAACAATGCCAAAGAGCGCAGCGGACGGCTGCAGACCATTTTTGCGATCGGTTACGCCCAGATCACCGCGCTGATCCTGCTGCTTGCGGGCCGTCTTGGTCTTGAGGCGGCCGGCCGGGTGACCGGCCCCATCGGGCGGCTGGCATCTGCTGCCCACACCGTGCGTGACGGAGACCTGACCGTCAGGGTGCCTGTCAGCGGCCCGAAAGATGAAGTTTACGCGCTCAGCCAGTCATTCAACGCCATGACGGAGCAGTTGTCCGAACAGCGCAATGCGCTCATCCGGGCGCGAGAGGACGAAGAGGATCGCCGCCGGTTTGTCGAAACACTGCTTGCGGAGGTCAGCGCCGGTGTCATTCGCATGGATGCGGACATGACGGTGACACTCGCCAACAGGTCTGCCGGTGAGCTGCTGGGCACCGACGAGGTCAAATCCGGCGATGCGCTGGAAGTGGTGGCGCCGGAATTCGAGCGCTATGTGCGTGACACGCTGGAGCGCAATTCACCCGTCGATGCCTCCATCGAAATCAGCCGGAACAATTCCACGCGCCATATCAGGCTGAAGACGGCGCCGGATCCGGCCGGGGGCTGCGTCCTGACGTTTGACGATACGACCCGCCTCATCAATGCGCAGCGCCAGATGGCCTGGCGGGATGTCGCCCGGCGTATCGCCCATGAGATCCGCAATCCGCTGACACCGATCATGCTGTCGACGGAGCGCCTGCGCCGCCGTTATGCCAGCAAGATCGACGATCATGACGGTGTGTTCGAGAAGTGTATCGACACCATCCTGCGTCAGGTCGGGGACATTGGCCGGATGGTCGAAGAGTTTTCCAGTTTCGCCCGGATGCCGAAACCGAGTGTTGCCCCGTTCGATATGGAAGACCTGCTGCAGGAAGCGAGTTTCTCCCGCAGCGTGGTCTATCCGGACATTGATTTCGAATTTGCCAGCGAAGCGTCATCCAAGACCTATTCCGGCGATGAAAGACTGATGGGGCAGGCGATCGGTAACCTGCTCAAGAACGCGGCCGAAGCGATTGAAGGCATGCCTGAGGAAATGGACGTTCAGGGCCAGATACGCATGGTGTTGAGCGGCGACGAGCGCGGGCTGGAAATCACGATTGAAGACAATGGCCCCGGTTTTCCCGAAGACGTGCGCGAGCGGCTGCTGGAGCCGTATGTGACCACACGGGAAAAGGGCACAGGGCTCGGCCTTGCAATTGTGAACCGCATTATTGCAGACCATGGCGGATCCATTTCGCTGCAGAACCGTCTCGACGGCCTGCGCGGTGCGCGGGTACGTATCTGGCTGCCCCCGCATGATCCTGCCACCAAAACCATACCGGCCGTCAGCGAGGATGGCGCCGGGATCAATCCACATTCTCCACAGACTGTCCGCGTAGAGGAGCCAACGCCATGGCGTTAGATATTCTGGTCGTTGATGATGAACCTGACATCCGGGAGCTGATCGCCGGCGTTCTCGGCGATGAAGGCTATTCGGTTCGTACTGCCGCAACTGCAGAGGCGGCGCTCGAAGAGGTTCGTACACGGACACCACGCCTCGTGGTGCTGGATGTGTGGCTGCAGGGCAGCGGCATGGATGGCCTCTCGCTGCTGAAATACCTGAAGTCGATCGACCCGCTGCTGCCGGTGATCGTGATCAGCGGGCACGGCAATATTGAGACGGCGGTCGCCGCCATCCGGCGCGGTGCCTATGACTTTATCGAGAAGCCGTTCAAGACCGACCGTCTGCTGCACCTGATCGACCGGGCCATCGAGTCGGCCGCGCTGAAATACGAAAACGCTGCCTTGCGGAACCGGGCCGGTGACGATGAGCGCTGGATCGGGGACAGCCATGCAGCGGCAAATTTGCGGAGTTCCATCGAGAAGGTGGCCCCGACCAATTCTCGGGTGATGATTACCGGGCCGGCAGGAGTCGGGAAGGAACTGGCCGCACGCCTGATCCATCGCAACTCCCTGCGGGCAAACGGGCCGTTCATCGTCGTGAATGCGGCAACGATCGCGCCGGACCAGATGGAAATTGCGCTCTTCGGCGAGGAAGATGCCCAGGGGCGGACAACGCGTATCGGTTTGTTTGAAAAGGCCCACCTCGGGACGCTCCTCCTTGACGAGGTCGCGGACATGCCGCCGGGCACACAGAGCAAGATACTCCGTGTTCTTACCGAGCAGCGCTTCCAGCGTGTTGGTGGTCGGTCCGACGTCAATGTGGATGTCCGGGTCATGTCCGCCACAACCAAGGACCTGAAAAAGGAGATCGAGGAATCCCGCTTCCGGGAAGACCTCTATTACCGCCTGAATGTCGTGCCCCTGAGGGTTCCATCGCTCGCAGAACGCCGGGACGATATTGCCGATCTCGTGACCTATTTCATTGAGCGGATCGCCGATTCCTCGGGCCTGACCCCCAGAACCTTCTCCCAGGAGGCCATGGCCGTCCTGCAGTCGATGGACTGGCCGGGGAATATCCGGCAATTGCGCAATGTCGTGGAACGGATCCTGATCCTGTCTCCATCGGACTCCAACCGGCCCGTCAGCGTTGATGAATTGCCCCGGGATGTCGGCAGCAGTGTGCAGAATTCCAAAGCCGGGTCAGCGGACCTGGTCGGTCTTTCCCTTCGTGATGCGCGTGAACAGTTCGAGCGCGAATACCTGGCGCTGCAGATCACGCGGTTTAACGGGAACATATCGCGGACGGCTGAATTCATTGGAATGGAGCGCTCTGCACTCCATAGAAAATTAAAGGCTTTGGGCGTAGCGTCCGGGGCGAGTCGGCAAGACAGCTGATGTCGGCGGAAGGCTGAGAAATGCGCGTTCTTATCTGCGGGGCTGGCCGGGTCGGACACGGCATCGCGCGGCGTCTCGCGCGGGAAAAGCACGATATTACTATCATCGACGAGGATCAGGACCTGGTCGACCAGGTTTCGACTGACCTCGATGTGCGCGGCTACACGGGGCATGCGGCGCATCCGGATGTGCTGAAACGGGCGGGTGCGGCAGACTGCGAAATGATCATCGCAGTGACGCATTTCGACGAAATCAACATGGTGATCTGCCAGATCGCCCACACGCTCTTTTCCGTGCCGTTCAAGATCGCCCGTGTGCGCGACCAGTCCTATATCGATCCGGCCTGGAAGAATATTTTCTCCCGCGAGGGGCTGCCGATCGACATGGTGATCTCACCGGAAGTCGAAGTGGGTGAAGCCATTCTTCAGCGTCTGCGGACGCCGGGGGCGATCATGTCCGCGACGTTCGGCCGGGGCAAAGTGCGTTTGCTAGGGCTGGAGATTTCGGACAACAACCCGTTGCTGGACACGGCTGTCGATCAGATCCGCGGCCTGTTCCCGGACCTTTCGGCCCGGATCATCGGCATCGGGACTGGCGACTCCGTGCGGGCGCCCAAGGGCAGTGACGTCCTGAAACCCGGGGACCGCGCCTATATTGCCGTGCTGGATTCCCACGCGGAGCGTCTGACCTCGATCTTTAACCGGAACGTAGAACGCTCCGATCACATTGTGATCGTCGGTGGCGGGAATGTCGGGCTCTATGTGGCCCAGACGCTGGAGCGGGAAAGCAACAAGCGGATCCGCCTGATCGAAAACGACCCGGACCGGGCCAATACCGCCGTCGCAGGGGTCAAACGCTCCATTGTCATCCAGGGCGACGGGCTCAATCCGGACATTCTGACCGAGGCTGGCGCTTCAAAGGCGGATTTCGTTGTCGCCATCACCAATGACGACAAGACCAATCTCCTGATTTCCAACCTGGCAAAGCGCGCCGGTGCAAAGCGGACGCTGGCGCTGGTGAATGCCACGGAGCTGGCAGGACTTGCGCATGACATGCGGGTGGATGCCGTCCTCGATCCGCGGGCGTTGACCGTTTCGCAGATCCTCTTGCGGATGCGCCGTGGCCGGATTCTCGGATTGCAATCCCTGGAAGACGGACAGGCCGAAGTGGCAGAGGGCGTCACGCTGGAATCATCATCGCTGATCGGAAAGCCAACAGGCTATGATGACCTGCCGGATGGGATCACGGCAGCGGCCATTGTGCGCGGAGATGAGGTCATAATGGCAGGACCGGAAACGATTGTCCGCACCGAAGATCGCCTGATCGTCTTCTACGAGGAGGAACTGGTCCGCAAAGTGGAGAAATTCTTCCGCGTCAGTCCGGACTTCTTCTAGGCACATGAATTACGCGTCCGTCGTCCGCATTCTGGCCCTGGTGATGCTGATCCTTGCGGGCTCCAGCGTGCCGGCAATCCTGACAGCTCTGGCCTATGGTGAGAACGAACAGGTTTTTGCCTTTCTTGCCATGGTGCTGGGGATCAGCGTTATCAGTACCAGCATCCTGTTCCTGACGCCCAAGCCCAGCCAGAAGGCGCGACCTTCCGATGCGCTGGGGCTGGTGATCCTTTGGTGGTTCCTGGCGCCTGTCGCGGCCTGTCTGCCTTTCGTCGTCGGCGTCCAGAATGCGTCATTGCTGCAGGCTATCCATGAGGCAACGGCCTGCCTGACGACGACCGGCCAGTCGGTCATCGCGGTTGAGGGCAATCTATGGCCGGCCAGCCTGATCGTCTGGCGTGGAACGCTGCACCTGCTGGGCGCGTCGGCGTCGATCATTGTCGCCGCCAGCGTCCTCGCCGCGCTGAACCTCGGCGGTCCGGGGATTCACCGCAGCGAGCTTTTCGTCATGCCGGAAACGAGCTTCTTCGATGCAGTCCCGAAGGTTGCGCGTTCAGTCATCCTGATCATGGTAGTCTCCATCACCCTGACCGTTCTGGCATTGGAGCTGGCCAGTGTTTCCCCCGGGCGGGCCATGTCCGATGCTGTCAGCGTCTGGACCACCGGCCTTGTCGATCCGGCGCCTTATGGCCGGGCAAATGCAGGGGCTGTGGCCGATGTGATCCTGGCGATCGGACTGGTGGGCGGCGCGCTGGGGCTCGCGATCGCGCTTCCGCTCAGGGAACGGCGTTTCCTCAAGGCGCTGACGGACCCTGAATTGCGCGTTTTCGTCGTGTTGGTGCTGATCTTCACCGCCATGGCCGTCTTCTCCGGACTGAAAGTGATTGAGTCCCTCGGCTGGTCGATTTCCGCCTTGGCCACGTCTGGCCTGCCTCTGGGCAGCTCGGACACCTGGGACAAAGTGCCCTTGCCCGTATTCGTTTTACCGGCACTGATCGGCGGGTCTGCGCTTTCGGCGGCAGGTGGCGTGAAAATCGCGCGGCTGATCGTCCTGTCCCGGCGCGCCGGGATGGAGTTCCGGCAGCTGGGCTATCGCCGGTCAGTTCTGGGGTTTCAGTTCCGGGACCGTGAGATGAACGAGCGGAGCGTGATCGGCGTCTGGGTCTACCTGATCGCCTATATTCTCAGCGTTTTCCTCGTGATGCTGGGGTTCACCTTCACCGGCGTTCCGTTTGAATCATCCATCCGGCTGGCTATCGGATGCCTGACCAATTCAGGCGGTCTGGTTATCGGCCACGTAGCACAGCTGGATCAGGCTGCCTCGATTTTAGCCATTTTCTCCATGCTGCTGGGCAGGTTGGAGATTTTGGCGATCATTCCTGCAATTTCTGTCAGTTTCTGGCGGGGGTAGATGGGGTTGGCCCTTGCTTAAGCCCCTCAATCCAGTTAGCCCGCGATCATAACAAGAACAACAGGAATTAACCTGCTATGTCGGCTGATAAAAAACAGAACCTTCAGGATGCCTTTCTGAATGCGGTGCGCAAATCGCGTACGCCACTGACGGTGTTTCTCGTGAATGGTGTGAAGCTGCAGGGCGTAGTGACCTGGTTTGACAACTTTTGTGTGTTGCTGCGGGGCGATGGTCGTCCGCCGCAGCTGGTGTACAAGCATGCCATTTCCACGATCGCGCCAAGCGCCCCCGTCCAGCTCTTCGACGAAGAGATTGACAAGGAATAGGGCTTTTTGAGCGACAAGCTTATTGATCGCCTTCCTGCGCCGGAAATTGCCGGGGCTATCATTCCCTGGTTCTCGCCAGCCAATCGACCTACGGCAGACAGGCTGGAGGAAACCTCCGGTCTGATTGAAGCGTTGGGATGCGAGTTGGCATTCCTGCGGCCAGAACATGTGCGGCAAGTCAATTCGGCCCAGCTGATTTCCGGCGGCATTCTGAACCGGCTTGCCGAGGACCTTGAAGCGGCTCACTGCACGCTGGTCGTGATTGATGGCGCGCTGACGCCCGTTCAGCAGCGCAACCTCGAAAAAAAGCTCGGCGTGAAGGTGATCGACCGGACCGGGCTGATCCTTGAAATCTTCGGACTGCGGGCCCGCACCAAGGAAGGCCGGTTGCAGGTTGAGCTTGCGCGGCTGCTCTATGAGCGCTCCCGACTTGTGCGGACCTGGACCCACCTGGAGCGCCAGCGGGGTGGTGGCGGCTTCCTGTCCGGGCCGGGCGAGAGCCAGCTTGAGGCCGACCGCCGGATGCTCGACGACAAGATCGTCAGGCTCAAGGCGGAGCTGGACGATGTGCGCCGCACACGCGCTGTGCAGCGTGCCGGCCGCCAGCGTACCGGCAAACCGGTGGTGGCGCTCGTGGGCTATACGAATGCCGGCAAGTCGACGCTCTTCAATCGCCTCACCGGGGCAGACGTCTTCGCGAAAGACATGCCCTTTGCGACCCTTGACCCGACAATCCGCCGGCTGGACCTGCCGACATTGGGCGAGGCGGCGCTGATCGACACGGTCGGCTTTATCACAGACCTGCCGACACACCTGATCGACAGCTTTCAGGCCACGCTGGAAGAGGCGATGCAGGCAGACCTGCTGGTCCATGTAAGGGACCGGTCCAGTCCGGCCGATCTGGAGCAGGCAGAGGATGTGCTGCGCGTTCTGGGGCGCCTTGAGCAGGAAACCGGGTTGCCTCTGCCGCCCATGATCGAAGCCTGGAACAAGGCGGATCTGCTGTCACCGGAACGGGCCGAGGCGCTGGAGATCGCGGCGTTGAATCAGGACGGCTATCCCGCCGTTCTGCTGTCGGCGGTAACCGGCCGTGGGATGGATGAGCTGCTGGCCGCAATCGAGCGCGGGTTGCTGATGAGCGCAGCGGAAGTGCGGATGGTCCTCAAACCCGAGCATGGCCGGGCGCGGGCCTGGCTGCACCGCAACGGCGAAGTGTTGGGCGAAGAGATCCAGGACAATGGCGCATCGCTGATGCGTGTCCGCTTGAAGTCCGACCGGCTGGGGCAATTCCGGGCCGAGTTCCCGGAGATCGAAACAGAGGTGGCGGACTAACCGCTTACTTCAGTCTTCTTGACCGCCTGCCAGAGGCTTTCCTGCGTATCGAGGTCAAGCTGGTCGAAGTCCTGACCGCGCTGGCCGGCGAGTTTCTCCATCGCACGAAAACGGCGTTCGAACTTGGCATTGGCCTGACGCAAAGCCACTTCGGGATCGATGCTGAGACGGCGGGCCAGGTTTGCGACAACGAAGAGCAGATCCCCGATCTCATCCTGAACTGCCTCAGCATCGCCTGAAGCGATGGCGTCCTTCACTTCCTCGGTTTCTTCTTCCAGCTTGTCGAAGATCTGGTCCGCTTCGGTCCAGTCGAAACCGGTGCGGGCAGCGCGTTTCTGGAGCTTCTCTGCGCGCAGCAGGGCAGGGAGCGACAAGGCGACGCCGTCCAGCGCGCTCACTGGCGCCTTACCCTTTGTCTTTGCTTCGCGTTCCTTTGCTTTGACGACTTCCCAGGCAACGATCTGGTCGTCTGAGGAGCGGTCATCGGCCGCTTCGAATACGTGCGGATGGCGGCGGATCATTTTCTCATTGATCGCCGCCGCCACATCAGCGGCTTCAAACGCGCCTTCCTCGGCCGCCATCCGGCTGTGGAAGGCGACCTGAAACAGAAGATCGCCCAGTTCTTCCCGGAGTTCGCCCTTGTCGCCGCGTTCAATCGCGTCAGCCACTTCATAGGCTTCCTCGATCGTGTAGGGGGCGATTGTGTGGAAGGTTTGCTCCAGGTCCCAGGGGCAGCCGCCATCGGGATCGCGCAGCCGGTCCATGATTTCGAGCAGCCGCACGAATTCATCGGCTGCGCGTTGATGGCGGGATGTGTCTGAGTGATCCATGACGCGGGTCCTGATCGATACGGTCTGGGCGGTGAAGCTCTTTTGGGGTTTGCGGTCGCACGTGACACATACCGGAATGGATTGACTTTCCCTGCGGTGCAAGAGACGTGAAAGCATGCGACCTGTAATCTCCACAACTCTCGAACGAATGACGGGACGCCGCTCATGAAAGACCGCACGATCCTTATCGGCATCGACTGGGGGGCTTCCACGTTCCGGGCCTGGGCATTTGATGAAGAAGGCGATGTCATTGGCGGAACTTCCGTTCCGGACGGCATTCTGACCCATTCGGGCGATGCGATGGGCCGCCTGACATTTCATATCAATGAGTGGCTGAGCGAGTGGCCTGAAGTCCCGATCATTGCCTGTGGGGGTGTTGGCGGCGCGCAGGGCATCCATCGCACGGATTACCTGCCAGTTCCGATGTTGATTGCCGACCTGCCCAAGCATCTGGTGGAAGTGAATGGCATCCACATCGTGCCTGGTCTGAAGCAGGTTTCTCCCCCCGATATTATGCGCGGAGAAGAGACACAGCTCTTCGCGCTCGATGATTCCGTTGGTGCCGTCTGCATTCCGGGCACCTATACAAAGCATGTCAATTTCGAGCATGGGCGGATCCTTGGCTTCACCTCAGAGGTGACCGGGGAGATGAGGGCTCTGCTATTGGCCAATGGCGGCCTGAAGACGCCTGAGGGCGTCGAGCAGGAGTTCGATGAAGCCGTTTTCCGGGAATGGGTGGAATATTCGCTGGATCCCGATGATGCGGCGTCTCCATTTGCTGTGCGCGCGGCCCGCAAGACGGGCGTTCTGGATCCGAAGCACCATGAGACGGCCCTCACTGGCCTCCTGATCGGAGCGGACATCGCGGCACATTACGACCCGGGTGACGAGCTGACTCTGGTCGCGGACGGCGCGATTCTCGAATCCTACCGGATTGCGCTGGAGGCGCTTGGGGCAGACTTCGATGAATGCTCGGCGGAAGAGGCGACGCAGGATGGTCTGTTCGAGCTGGCGGAAGAGGCGGGGCTAATCGGATGATGCTGGCGCCGGAATGCGTGGCGCCCACAGGGTGCGTGTTGGGCAATGGCCCGGTCTGGAGCGAGACCGAAGGATTTCTCTGGTGGGTCGATGTAAAGCGCGCGAAGCTGCATCGCTACAATCCTCGAACCGGAAACACGCGACGTTACGACCTGCCGCTCCGTGCCAGCGCAATCGCGCTATATGAGGGTAGTTTTCTGATGGTGGGCGACCGGGAAATCGGCGTCTATGATCCGTCAACGGAAGTTTATGACACTTTGCTGGGTGTTGAAACAGAACCGGAAGGCAATCGGACGAATGATGGCGGTGTGGCGCCCGACGGTTCTTTCTGGTTCGGAACGATGGACGATCAGGAGCGAGAGGCCAGCGGCAACTATTACCGGTTCGGTACCGACAAGGCGCTGAGCCAGCTGCGCCTTCCGTCTGTCCTGTCGACCAACACGATGCAGTTTTCGCCGGACGGCAAGACATTCTACACCTGCGACAGCGCTGAACAGGAAATTCTCGCCTTCGACTTCGATCAGGCGACCGGCGCACTGACCGGACGGCGTATCTTCGCTTCCACCTATGAGTTTGGCGGCTTCCCGTACGGGTCGGCTGTTGATTCGGAAGGTTGCCTCTGGACGAGCCTGTGGGGTGCATCGCGGATCGTGCGCTACACGCCGGACGGGAAGGTGGACCGGGTGATCATCCTCGCTGCCCCGAGGCCCACCGGAATCGCCTTTGGCGGACCGGACTACAGAACCATGTTCATCACGACCGCGCGTGCCGGCATGTCATTCCCGCAGCTCGACGCGCGACCCTTGTCGGGGAGCCTGTTTGCCGTTCAGGTCGACATTCCTGGCCTGCCAGCCAGGGAGTTCGGACGCGCGATCGGCTGAGGAGGCAGCTGAGGCGGCCTCTTGCAAGCGCGCGCAACCCACCTCAAATGCCTTCACATTGAAATTGGTGTAGTTTAACCGTGGACGTAGCGGCTCAAAACCGCTAACCCCCCGCTTTTCAAGAGAGTGTCGGAATGGCCGATAAGGTTAAGAAGAAACGGGTCGGGCCCATCACGTTCCTGCGCCAGGTGCGCGCGGAAGGGAACAAGGTGACCTGGACGTCGCGTCAGGAAACGGTTCAGGCAACGATTTTCGTTGTCATAATGTCGGTCCTTATCGCGCTCTTCCTGTTTGCCGCCGATTTCTTGATCAACTTGTTTGTAAAAGCGATCACCGGCCTTTGAGGTTTGTGACCGTCCGGTTTCAAGGAGCGCGCTGGCCCCATGGCTGAAGCGAAATGGTACATTGTCCATGCCTATTCCAACTTCGAAAAGAAGGTGGCGGCAACGATTCTCGAACAGGCCCAACGCAAAGGCCTGTCTGACCTGATCGAGGATATTCAGGTTCCCACCGAAGAGGTGGTCGAAGTTGCCCGTGGCAAAAAGAAAACCGTCGAGCGCCGTCACTTCCCGGGCTATGTCCTGCTGAAGACGGTGATGACCGATGATGTGTATCACCTTGTGAAGGACACGCCGAAAGTTTCCGGCTTCCTCGGCGCGGAAGGGGGCAAGAAGCCACTCCCGGTCCGGCAGCGCGAAGTCGATCGTATTCTTGGCACCGCATCCGATTCGACCGCAGAGCGCCCGCGTCCCAAGATTTCGTTCGAAGTCGGCGAACAGGTGCAGGTCAATGACGGCCCGTTCCAGGGCTTCGAAGGCGCCGTGGAAGAGATCGATGAAGAAAATGGCCGCCTGAAAGTGACCGTTTCGATCTTCGGCCGTGGAACGCCGGTCGATCTGGAATTCGAACAGGTCACAAAGGTCTGACGGGTTTGAGGTGATTCAGGTGGGATCCTCTGCCGGTCCCGCTTGAAACCTCGTAACATGGGTTGTATTTGCCAACCCCAGTGCCGCCTTAGCTCAGTCGGTTAGAGCGCTAGATTGTGGATCTAGAGGTCCCCCGTTCGAACCGGGGAGGCGGTACCATCCTTTCAATGGAATCTGCTGCGCTGCCGCACAATTGTCAGCGGGAATGGAACTGTTTTGTGTCTCGGGCGTAATTTGACGCGCTTGATACAATCTGTTGCAAAAGGGCCGCGGTAGGTAGAAAATCCCTGCCGTTCCCGGGGCTTCTCTCCCAAAAGGGGCTCGCAGCGAGAGCAAATTGAGTTTAACAGGAATCATCGGGTAGAGTACCCGTATGAACCTGCGGCCGAGGACAATCCCGTCATTCGGCACACCAAAGGGGATTGAGTATGAAGAAAACTCTTATGTGCGCGACAGCCGCGGCCGCATTTGCGACTGCTGGTCTTGCCGCCCACGCGGAAGACGGCTGGTACGCCCGTGGCGATGTCCAGTACGGTTTCGCGGGCGAACTGGACCATGATCCTGTTACCGAATACGTTGCCGGTACGCTTGAAGGCAGCTCTGATTCCGACGAAATGCTCGGCGGTCAGCTTGGCCTTGGCTACGATTTTGACAACGGTTTCCGCCTTGAAGGCGTCGGCGGCTATCGCAGTGGTGAACTGGATGTTCCGTCCAGCTTCTCTCCGGGCCTGACGGGCGTCGCATCCGATCCGCATGGAAATCTGCAGATCGCAGAATTCATGCTGAACGGCATTTACGATTTCAACCGCGCCGGAAAAGTCCAGCCGTATATCGGCCTGGGTGTGGGTGGTGCGCGTTTGAACGCCAAAGCCAGCAATCTGAACGTTGGCGCGCCCGGTAACTGGGCTGCAGTCAACGGCTTCAGCGATACCGACACGACTCTGGCGTATCAGGGCCTTCTGGGCCTTGGCTACAAAGTGTCCGACCGTCTGACGTTGGACCTTGGCTACAAATACTTCGTTGCTGACGATCTCGAACTGGCTGGTAACCCGGCTGGTGGCACGGACTATGAAGGCACCTATTCGGATCACGTGGCGACCGTTGGTCTCCGCTGGGCATTCGGCGCAGCTCCGCCTCCGCCGCCGCCTCCGCCGCCTCCGCCGCCTCCGCCCCCGCCGCCACCTCCGCCGCCTCCGCCGCCGCCTCCGCCGCCGCCGCCTCCGACCGAGGCTTCGACCGGTCCGGAAGTGGTCTGTTCGGACCTCGGCCAGAGCTTCGTGGTGTACTTCGAGTGGGATCGTGCTGATCTGACGAGCCAGGCTTCTGCCGTGATCGATCAGGCTGTTGCGAACATCCAGTCCGAAGCCAGCTGCGCAACCAGCTCGGTGAGCATCGCCGGTCACACCGATACGTCGGGTGCCAGCGCCTACAACCAGCGTCTGTCTCAGCGTCGTGCTGACGTCGTTGGCCAGGCTCTGATCGCTCGCGGCATCGACGCTTCGCTCATCACTGAGGAAGCCAAAGGTGAAACCGACCTGGCCAAAGCAACTCGCGACGGTGTTCGCGAGCCGCTGAACCGCCGTTCGGAAGTTGTGATCACCGTTCAGTAAGGCGACACACACCTAATTGAGTTCGGCCCGGCCTTAGCGCCGGGCCGTTTTCGTTTTGGCCACCAGCCCGGGTCTTGCCGGATTTCGTTTCCTGTGAAACCAAGAGCCATGATTGATCTGAGCACTCTGAGCAAAGAAGACGAGGCGGCTCGCGAGCGCCTTGCAGCGCGCGCGTCTGACATGATTTCGCAGACGAAGAACTGGGCGGCCATCAATACCGGGAGCTGGAATGTCGAAGGCTTGCGGAAGCTTGCCCCGATCCTGGCTGACGCCTTTTCTGAACTGGACGCGGAGGTCCGCCTTGATCCCGGCGATCCGTTTGAATCCGTCAATGACTCGGGCGAGACGGAGACGACTGAAACCTCCTCCATCATCCGCGTGTCATCGCGGCCTGACGCGCCGGTCCAGGTCATCATGTCCGGTCACTATGATACCGTTTTTGCGCCCGGAACGTTCGAGTCGATTCGCGATCTTGGAGACGGTCGCCTGAACGGTCCTGGGCTGGCGGACATGAAAGGTGGCCTCTGTATCATGCGGGAAGCGCTGCTGGCATTCGAGGCCGGTCCGCTGAAAGACCGTCTCGGATATCAGATCGTCATCACCCCGGATGAAGAGATCGGCAATTTCTCAAGTGCCCGCGCCCTGACGGAAGCCGCCCGGTCCGGGGCGCACATAGGCATGACCTATGAGCCCTGCATGGACACCGGCGCCATGTCTGGCGGCCGGAAAGGTTCTGCGGTTTTCGATATTGTCCTGCACGGACGCGCGGCGCATGCCGGGCGCGCCAAGGAGGAGGGCCGTAGCGCGTTGGAAGCTGCCGCCGAACTCGTGGTCGGACTGGAGCAGCTGAATGGCCGCCGTGACGGGGTGACCCTGAACGTTGGATCGATTGATGGTGGGGGCCCGGTTAACATCGTTCCGGATCTCGCCATCGTCCGCTTCGGTGCCCGGGCCCCGGATGCCGATGCCGCGCAATGGGCAACTGATGAGGTTAAGCATCTGTTCGAACGGGCAACAGCACGCGACGGCATCCACGGGCATCTTCATGGCGGCTTCTACAGACCGCCCAAGCCAAGGAACTCTGCCCAGCAGGCATTGTTCGACGCGGTGCAGGCAACGGGGAAGGCGATTGGTCTGGACCTTGTATTCCAGGACACTGGCGGCGTGTGTGAAGGCAACAACATTTTTGCGGCAGGCGTTCCCAATGTCGATACGCTGGGCGTCATGGGCGGACGTATTCATTCCAATGAGGAATATGTTCTGACAGACAGCTTTGCAGAGCGTGCCGTCTTGTCCGCTCTCATTCTCAATCGGCTTGCCGATGGGCGTCTCGATGGCGCCGGTATCAAAGCGCTAATGGATAGCTGATCATGGCAGACACCTATGTGATGCGGCCCTCGCGGCTGGATGACCTGCAATCCCTTATTGAGCTGGCAGAACTGTCAGGACCCGGATTTACCAGCCTGCCGGTGGATGTGCCCATTCTCCGCGAGCGGTTGCAGAAATCCGACGACGCATTTCTCGGCCGTCTCCAGCGCATTGAATACGGCAAGTACCTCCTGATGATGGAGAATGCCGAGACCGGCGAAGTGGTGGGGTGTTCTGCCGTGAAGGCCGGCACCGGAATTGACCAACCCTTCTTCAACTACCGGGTCATCACGCTGGCCCAGGCCAGCCAGGCGGCAGGAAACCTGCGGTTCGATATGGATGCCCTGGTGCTGACCAATGAATATGTTGGCTTTACCGAAGTCGGCACGCTGTTCCTGAAGCCGGAACATCGCGGGGGCGGCGCCGGGCGCCTGGCGGCCCAATCCCGCTACTTGCTCATGGCGGCGGAACCGGAACGTTTTGGTACCAAGGTGCTGGCCGAACTTCGTGGCGTCGTGGACAATGAAGGGCGTTCCCCGTTCTGGGAGTGCCTGGGGCGTCATTTTTTCAGAATGGATTTCACCGAGGCGGATCGTTTGTCCGCGACAACGGATAACCAGTTCATTCTGGATCTGATGCCGAAATATCCGATCTATGTGGACCTGTTGCCGCCGGAAGCGCGCGAGGTTATCGGCCGGTGCCATTCCGACGGCGTGGGCGCGTACAAGCTGCTGCAGTGGGAAGGTTTCGAATTCGACCGCACCGTGGATATTTTCGATGGCGGCCCGCTGGTGACTGTTCAGCGCCGCCATATCCGCACCATTCAGGAAAGTCGCCGCGTCAGGTTCGAAGCCGGTGATGTTGATTCCGATCCGGCTGCGAAGCAGGGGCTCGCGTCCAGTGACATGATGCCCGAATTCAGGGTCAGTCTTGCAAAGAGCATTTTGAAAGATTCGCAAACCGCGGTCGTCAGCCCGGACACTCTGGCGCTTCTGAAGCTGAAGCCCGGATCCGAAGGACGAATCTGGCAACGGAGTAAATAGGTATGGATGGCGTCTACATAAACGGACAATGGCGCAGCGGCGCGGGCAACCACTTCCAGAATCATTGCCCTGCAACGGGAGATGTCGTCTGGGACGGGCGCGGCGCGAACGCGGACGAAGTCAACGAAGCTGTCGCATCTGCCCGGCAGGCTTTCCATGACTGGGCCAATCTTCCCCAGAGCGACCGGACAGCCATTCTGGAGCGGTATGCGGACGAAATCGAAAAACGTACTGACGCGATTGCCGAAACCATCAGCTGCGACATGGGCAAGGTGTTTTGGGAGTCCAGATCCGAAGCCGCGACCATGAAGGCAAAAGTGGCTGTTTCCATAGCTGCACAGGTGGAGCGCGCAGGCAGCAAGTTCAGCGAAGCCAATTTTGGTTCATCGCATCTGACACATCGCCCGCACGGGGTGATGGCCGTGTTCGGGCCTTTTAATTTTCCGGGGCATCTGCCGAACGGGCACATTGTTCCTGCGCTCCTTGCGGGCAATACGTGCGTGTTCAAACCATCTGAACTGGCGCCCGGTGTGGCGTTTCACATGGCTGAGGCTTTTGCCGCGGCCGGACTCCCAGAAGGCTGTCTGAACATCGTACATGGCGGGCGGGAGACCGGCGGCGCACTGCTCAATGCAGACATCAACGGGCTGCTGTTCACGGGCTCTGCGGCCACGGGTGTGCACTTTCACAAACACTTTGCAGGTCGGCCGGAAGTTATCCTGGCGCTGGAAATGGGCGGAAACAATCCACTCATCATCTGGGACCCGGCAGATGTGGATGCAGCGGCCGACATCGCGGCCCAGTCTGCCTTCCTGACCAGCGGACAGCGGTGTTCCTGCGCCCGCCGGGTCGTCCTGCCAAAGGGCGCCTGGGGCGACCAGGTTGCCGATGCAATCGTCGCACGCGCTGAAGGGTTGGCCATCGGCGCCTGGGATGAGGAAGGCATGTTCATGGGGCCGCTCGTATCTGAGAAAGCGGCCGTGAATGCGGTGGAGTTCCAGGAAATGCTGGTCGCGCGCGGCGGACGCGCGCTGAAGGCGCTGGAACATCTGGAGCGGGGCGGTGGCTTCGTGTCTGCCGGCGTTGTGGATGTCACAGACGCAAGCGATATTCCGGATGAGGAATTGTTCGGCCCGGTCATGCAGATCGTGCGGGTTGAGAATTTTGATGAGGCTCTCGCCCGCGCAAATGCGACGCGATACGGCTTGTCCGGCGGGCTGGTGAGTGATGATGATGCGCTCTGGGTGCGTGCGCATCGCGAAATGCGTGCCGGCATCCTCAACCGGAACCGTCCAACGGCGGGTGCCAGTGGCGCAATGCCGTTTGGCGGCCCGGGCCTGTCAGGAAACTTCCGTCCGGGCGCATACTATGCGGCCGATTATTGTGCCTGGCCTCAGGCGAGCCAGGTATCAGACAAGGCCGCGCGCATGAGCGCCCAGGGTTTCCCGAAGTGACTGCGCGGGAGGTCAATTTTGATGGGCTGATCGGCCCAAGCCACAATTATGGCGGTTTGTCGGACGGCAATCTCGCGAGCTCACGAAACGCCGGTGATGTTTCCAATCCGAGGGAAGCGGCGCTTCAGGGGCTGGAGAAGATGCGCGCCCTCATCAGGGCAGGGCTGACGCAGGGTATTCTCCCGCCATTGCCACGTCCGAATTTTGACTTGCTTGCATCGGCAGGGTTTGGAGGGAGTGATCAGCAGATCCTTGAAGCGGCCGCCGCCCGGGCCCCGCGGCTTCTGAAGGTCGCATACTCAGCCAGCAGCATGTGGACGGCCAACGCAGCAACAGTGTCCCCATCCGCTGATACAGCGGATGGCCGGCTGCATCTTACGGCTGCCAATCTATCCACCATGCTGCACCGCTCCATCGAACATCCGGACACGACAGCCTCGCTGCAGGCGATCTTTCGCGATGACCGGCACTTCTCGGTTCACGCCGCACTGCCCATGCATCCGGACTTTGCCGACGAAGGGGCTGCCAACCATGTTCGTCTTTGTGCCGCGCATGGCCAACCTGGCGTGGAGCTGTTCGTCTATGGCCGGGAGGCGGGAGAAAGCACAGCCGGTTTCCCGGCGAGACAGACCCGTCTTGCCGCTGAAAGCATTGCACGTGGGCATGGGCTGAGCGAGGGGCGTCGTGTTTTTGCACGCCAGTCCAGAGAAGCCATCAATGCCGGGGCCTTCCACAATGACGTGGTTTGCGTCGGCGCGCTTGATACGCTGTTCTTCCATGAAGCCGCGTTCGAGGATACAGAGTCCGCACTGGCAGACTTGCAGAATGCTTCGAAGGGACTGTTCGAGTTAAAGCCTGTCATGGTGGCGTCGGCGGATGTTTCCCTTCAGGACGCGATCCGCTCCTACCTTTTCAATTCCCAACTGCTGAGCATGCCCGGTGACTCCCGTCTGGTGCTGGTGGCGCCAACAGAGGTGCGTGAGACGGAATCGACCCGTGCATATTGTGAAAAGCTGGTGAGCGGGAATGGTCCGATTGGCCGGGTCCATTATGTCGACGTCAGGCAGTCCATGCGCAATGGTGGCGGCCCTGCCTGCTTACGGTTGCGCGTGGTGATGACAGATGCCGAGCTTGCAGCCTGTCATCAGGGTGTCCTGCTGACGGAAGAACGGATCGACGCGCTGCAGACGGTCGTACGCAAATACTACCGGGACCGGCTCGCTCCGGATGACCTCGCGGATTCGTCATTTGCCGATGAGTGCCGAATTGCGCGAGAGGCGTTGCTCGATGTTCTTGAGTTGGAGGAACTGGCATGATCCGTCTTCATGACTACTGGCGCTCGTCAGCCGCGTACCGCGTGCGCATTGCCCTCAATCTCAAAGGCCTGTCTTACGAACAGGTGCCTGTGAATATTGCACCGGGGGCAGACGAGCAGTTGTCCGACGCTTACCGGTCTGTAAATCCGCAGATGCGCGTACCGACGCTGGAAGTGGATGGCGTGAAGACCGGGCAGTCGATGGCTATTCTAGAGTGGCTGGAAGAAACCTACCCGGATCCTGCGATCCTTCCGTCAGACCTCGAGAGCCGGCTTCAGGCACGCGCCTTCGCGGACACGATTGCTTGCGACATTCATCCGCTGAACAATCTTTCCGTTCTGGCTACGCTGAGACAGGATTTTGGAGCCGATGATGCCGCCGTGACGCGTTGGTATCACGACTGGATCCGCCGCGGCTTTCAGGCGCTGGAAGGGTTTGCTGCGGCGCGGACGAGCGGATCGTTCCTGTTCGGGGATGCGCCGACAATTGCGGAAATCACGCTCATTCCTCAGGTGTCGAATGCGCGGAGATTCGAGATGGATCTTTCGGCTTTTCCGGCGCTGGTGGAGATTGATGCAGCTTGCCGCGAGCTGGACGCCTTCCGCAAGGCGTCGCCGGAGGCCAACAGGCCCGCTTAGTCGCGGTTCCTCCGCTTGGACCGGTGCTCATCCGTATCGCCCGGACGGCGGATATCGACGATCTCTACCTCTTCAAGATCTCCCAGCGGCTCCGCCATCGGGGAGGCGTTGGCGGCCAGCCAATCGCTGAAAGCACCCGCCGGTTCGCCGATGTCAGAGTCCGGCGCCAGTACCGAGAAGCCTTTCTCGCGAACAGTCGCCACATCCATGACGCAGGCGCTGCGTTCTATCAGGTGAGGCGGGCAATAGGCTTCAATGGATTTGTCCGGCGTCTCGGTCAGAAGCACGGCGTCCGGGTTTTTGCCGATACGATAGAAGCCACCGAAGCGGTCCATCAGTTCCGGTTCGAGTTCAAGCTCGGACAGTAACGCGTCGGGCAGGGTGGTGTCTGATGCAATGACAACGGCGCGGCCGTGATTGTGGTTTTTGAGGTAGATCAGAAAGGCGCGGGCCAGATCATCCCCTTTCGCATCGGCTCGATAAAGCGGAGCGTAAACAGGACCGATCACCGTCAGGCCATCTTCAAGCAGGCGGCCCTGGAGGCGGGCCTTCTGCTCTTTCTTGTCGAGCTGAGCGCCTGTCCGGCCTTTCAGTTCCGATGCGCCTTCCACAAGGAAAACGTCGGTTGCCCAACCGTCTTGCCAGACGGCAGGTGGTGTTTCTTTTGGAATGACGGACCAGCTGGCATAGTCAGTGTAGCTGAGCGGGCTGACCTCAATATAAGGCGGCGGAGAGATCACGGTTCGCCAGAGCCAGGCCCCCAGGCCGATAGCGATAACGGCTGAAGCGATCCAGAATGCAGGTTTCTTCATGAGCAGAGGTCCGGTTGCGGTAGTGGCTCAGCCACGTGCTTGCAACGCGAGAGCCAGCCCTGAATATCGAGGTTGGTCGATAGACAACTGCGCAATTGTGGTGGTTTTTAGATGGTCCAGCAGGCCGTCTGTGGAAAGGTCCATCTCACCGGACTGTATCCGGCTGCAAAGGTCGCGGTTGAGGTCTTCCAGGGGCGTGTCCGGAGCGGCGTCCAGAAGCGCGACCAGACGGGACTGTTCCGATGATTCTGCCTCCGGGCGCTGCTCCAGCTCCCGAATGAGCGTGGACAGGACATTCGACGCGACGCGTGCGTGGAAGGCGGCGTGCCCCGAGAGCTGCGGAGCGGCCGTGTCGTCGATGAAGCGTTTTACCGCTTCCACCAGTTCTTTGGTTGAGGGAGCGTCATGCATTGTTGCGTATCCCTTCCAGCAGATTCACGAGATCAATCTCCGTTTCAGAGACACGCCGGCCGATCGCCGCACGCTCCACACTGGGATCAGCCCCTGAACGGTAGGCTTCGTACATGATCATGCACATGATGCCCCATTTCAGGCTTCCCATGATCTCCCACCAGTCGATGTCACGCGGAACGAGGGTTCCTCCACCAGCGGCCGCATAGGCTTCAAGCAGGTCTGGCAGGTCACCAAAGCCGCCCACGCGTTTCTCAGCATTTCCGAAACGCCACGAATTGACGCAAAGCCAGGCAATATCCTCGCGCGGATCGCCGATATGGGCCAGCTCCCAGTCTAGGACGGAGGCCAGTCCCTGTTCGGAAACCATCAGATTGCCGAGCCGGAAATCCCCGTGCACCAATACGACCGGAAGCGGTTCAGGCGCATTTGCCTTCAGCCAGGAGAAGGCAAGTTCGAATACGGGCCGCGGGAGTTTGAAGGACCGGTAGATTGCTTCATATTTTTCGAGTTGGTTGATTCCATTGCTGACGGGCAATTCAGGCAAAGTGTCAGGGGAAATGGAATGAATTCCGGCCAGGGCTTCGCCGCATTGCCGGGCCAGAATTTTTCGGGCCTCGGCGTATTCGGCATCGCGAAGAATCTTCCGGCCAAGCGTTTCGCCGCTGATCCTGTCCATGATGAAACACTGGCCAAGCGTGGGATCCTCTTCAAACACACCCAGGACCGGTGGAACCGGCACGCCAGCCTTGGAGGCATGCGTCAACAGCGTTGCTTCCATGGCCAGTCCGATCGCCTCGGAGGAGCGGGCGGTCTCTACGCCGCCCGGCGCCCTGCGGAGAATCAGGGGCGTTTTGCCCTTGTCCGTCACGACGTCAAAAGCCCATGTTTCCTGGCTGGCACCGCCAGACAGACGCGTTAATGCGTCAACTTTGCTGTCTGCACCGAATTTTGCACCGGCCCAGGCCTCTAGCGCTGTTGCGATCTGTTCTTTACTTCCCATCTTCGCCACAATTGCAGGGAAGAAAGAGCCCGCCAAGCTCTTCCCTTGCGAGAGCATGACGCGCGGTCGGGAAGGAGTCTCCGTAGATGGCTAAAAAGCCAAAAAAAAAGGACATGGGCATTCTTGAGGTAGAGAAACTGCCTCGCGTCAGTGCCTGGGCCTGGCTGCGGGCGCGATTCTTTGCCGGCATGGTCATCGCGCTACCGATCGTGGTGACCTTCGCCATCCTGCAATTCTTCATCAATTATATCGATCAGCGTGTGGTTCCGATTCTGCCGGAATCCCTGCGGCCGGAAACTTACCTGAACTATGCGGTTCCGGGTTTTGGCGTGATTGTGCTGGTCCTTTTCCTGACCATCCTGGGCGCAATCACGACGAACCTTCTGGGGCGTTCGGTTGTCGTCATTACCGACCGTGTATTGAGTCAGATCCCGATCGTGAGAACGGTTTATTCTTCATTCAAACAGCTGGTCGACGTCTTTGCGAACAATCCGACGGAGCAGTTCCGCGAATGCGTTCTGATCCAGTTTCCAAGGGCAGACAGCTGGTGTCTTGGCTTTGTGGCGGCCCCTGCGCGTGGTGAAGTCAGGACGCACCTCAGCGAAGACTATATTGGCGTGTTCGTGCCAACGACGCCGAACCCGACCTCCGGCTTCATCATGTTCGTCAAAGCCGAGAACACGATCAAACTGCACATGAGCGTCGAAGAGGGCGCGCGGATGATCCTCTCTGCCGGTCTCGTAGTGCCGGAACATCCGGATGTGAAAGCGGCGATCGAAGCCGCGAATGGCAAAACGTCTACGACAGAGTCCGGGGAACCATCAGCTCCCTCACCAGACGCAGAGCCCGGCCCCGAACCGACTCAAGATCAGGATCCGAAGTGACGAGCGCTTCGGCGTCTTTCGCGGCGATGGCGAGAAGCGCTGCGTCTTCTGACAGGTCGATCACGCGATAGTCCGTTGCGCCTGCCTGGCGCAGGCCAAGTATGTCTCCGGGGCCGCGGAGCCTGAAATCTGCTTCGGCGATTTCAAAACCGTCATCGGTTCGCCGTAGCGTTTCGATTCTTTCCCGGGCCGTTTCCCCAAGCGGTGGCCGGTACAGGAGGAGGCAATAGGACGGCTTGTCGCCGCGGCCGACACGGCCTCTCAGCTGGTGAAGCTGCGCAAGGCCAAAACCTTCGGCGCGTTCAATGACCATGATCGTCGCTTCAGGCACATCCACACCCACTTCGATGACTGTAGTGGCGACCAGAACGCGTGTCGCACCTGTCCGGAAGTCTTCCAGGGCGGCATCTTTTTCCACAGCCTTCAGACGGCCGTGCACGAGGCCTACCTGGCAGTTCAGCTGTTTGGACAACATGGCGTGACGGCCAACTGCCGTGGAGTCGTCATCGTCCACATCCACTTTCGGACAAACCCAGAAGACCCGCTCACCACGGGCAACGGCGCGGCCGACGGCGTCGACAACTTCTTCCATGCGCGTGTCGGGAATGGCCCGTGTCTCCACCGGTTTCCGTCCGGCCGGTTTTTCGTCGAGAATGGATACATCCAGATCGCCATTGACCGCTTGCGCGAGTGTGCGCGGGATGGGTGTTGCGCTCATGACCAGCATGTGGGGGCTGGTCGCCTTGCCGGCGAGCTTCATACGGTCGGCCACACCGAAGCGGTGTTGTTCGTCCACAATGACTAGACCGAGATTTCTGAAACGAACGGCCTCCTGGAAAAGGGCATGCGTTCCGGCAACGATTTGGATCGAGCCATCGGCAAGCCCCATCAAGGTCGCTTCGCGCGCAGTGCCTTTGTCGCGCCCAGAGAGGGCTGCGACCGTGTAGCCGAGTGGGGAGAGGAGCTTTGACAGGGTCTCGTATTGCTGCCGCGCGAGTACTTCCGTCGGCGCCATGAAGGCGGACTGGAAACCGCCTGCTGCCGCCTGCACGGCCGCCATCGCGCCGACGAGTGTCTTGCCCGCGCCGACATCCCCTTGCAGCATCCGCCGCATGGGGGAAGTCCCGGCCATGTCTTCCGCAATCTGATCAGCCGCCCGCATCTGGGCGCCGGTGGGGGCGAAAGGAAGCGAGCGGATCAGGGCTGCGATCCGTTCCTCTGCTTTTGGGACGCTGGGGGCTGAGCGGCGCTTGCGGGCCATCCGCGCCAGCGCGAATGCGCTTTCACGCGCCAGGGCCTCGTCATAAGCCAGCCGCTCCCGCGCAAGCGCGAATTTGTCTTCGTCGTAGGTTTCAGGGGCATGCAGCCAGTGGAGGGCCTCTTTGAATTCCGGCCAGCGTTTGGCTTCGATCAGGCCGTTGTCTGCCCATTCCGGCAGGTCGTCCGGCACACGCTCCAGGGCCTGTTCCGCGAACCCATGAACCCGCTTGTTCGTGAGACCGGCGGTGAGCCCGTAGATCGGCTCGACCGCGGGCGGAAGTGCGCCGCGCGCCGGATCAACGATGTAATCGGGATGCGTCATCTGCCGCTCGCCGCGATAGTCCTCGATCCGGCCTGAGACGACCCGCTCCTTTCCCATCGGAAATTGCCCTTGCAGCCAACGGCCATCGGCCCGGAAAAAGGCTAGCGTGAGAAAGCCCGTCCCATCATACAGCTGCACCCTGTGCGGGGATTTTTCATTGTATGGCGCGTGATAGGCGTGGACTTCGCCTTTGACGGTGGCCACCTCGCCGAATTCCGTCGAATCTATGGATGGGCGGACCCGGCGGTCGACCCAGCGTTCCGGGAGGTGCAGCAACAAGTCCCAGACGTGCTCTCCGCCCACCAGGCGCTCCAGCGCAGGCTTTAGCTTCGGGCCGACCCCTGAGAGGGAGTCCAGCGGTTCGAAAAGGGGAAAGAGTCGCTCGTCTCGCATCCCGGCGAACCTAAGCTGCGCCCCTCGATGGCACAACGCCGCTTTGACCCGGGCGGGAAAAGCCCTATGTCTTTCCACAGACCAAGGAGAGCCGCCCATGGATGCCCGCCGCCGCAAGCTGAAATTCCGTGCCTGGCGCCGGGGATTCCGGGAAATGGATCTCCTGATGGGCAGTTTTGCCGACCAACACCTTGATCAATATGGTGAAACCGAACTCGATCAGTTCGAAGCGCTGCTGAACCTGCCAGATTGGGAAGTTTATGCCTGGCTCGTAGGCCAGGCCGACGTCCCTGACGATCAGCGCAGCCCGGTTCTGGACCAATTGATCGCATTCAAGTACGCCGCGCAGGCCGGTTGAGCAGACGCTTCGGCGGCCGGGCTCACGGCCTAACTGCGTCTGAAGGTCTGGCATGACACCTGTCGAACTCCTGAAATCCCTGAGCGGCCCGGCCGCACTTGGCGGCGCGCCGTTTGGCGCCGACCTGATGGCCTTTATTCCGGCCCTTGAGGCGCGGGGCGGCATCGGCGTTTATGTCGTCCGGGATGACAAGACGGCGGCGACGGCGCGACGGCTGGCCGAGTTCATCTCGCCAAGGCTGGATCAGGTGGATCTGCCCGGATGGGACACGCTGCCCTATGACCGGGTCAGCCCCACCGCCAGTGTCGCAGCTCGTCGCTGCGCAGCGCTTGCGCGTTTGTCCCGCTACGAGCCTGAGCAGGGGCCATTGCTTGTCGTCTCCACCGCGACGTCCATCGTTCAGCGGGTTCCGCCGATTGAAACGATGCGGCGCGCATCCTTTTCGATGATATCCGGGCAGACGGTCAGCCAGAAAGAGCTGAACGACTATCTGCTTGTAAACGGCTATGTCCGGGCCAGCACCGTCAGGGAGCAGGGCGAATACGCCATTCGGGGCGGGATCATCGACATCTTCCCGCCGACGGCCGGCGAGCCGCTGCGGCTCGATTTCTTCGGCGATACGCTGGAAACCATCCGGACGTTCGACACCGAAACCCAGCGCTCAACCGGTGAGACAAGATCTGTCGCATTCGCGCCGGTGAGCGAGATTCTTTTCGACGATGATGTGCTCAGCCGTTTCCGGGAGAAATACCTAGACGTCTTCGGTCCCCCTTCGGGAGACCCGATGTACGAAGCGGCGAGAGCGTCGATCCGCCGGCAGGGTGTTGAGGCATGGCTGCCACTCTTCCACGACTCTCTGGATACGCTGTTCGACTATATCGGCAATGAAGCGCTGATCGGTTTCGGGCATCTTTCCGGAGAGGCAGCGGCCGAACGTCTCTCACAGGCTGCCGACTATTATCAGGCGCGGCTTGAGGCGGGTGAGGGCGATGCGCGGGCGGCGAAAGTGCTCGCGCCGGAACAATTGTACCTTGATCCTGCCGAACTGGAGCAGGCATTGGCGGCGCACCCGGTGGCCCGGTTCAGTCCGGCCGAGCCTGCGCCCGGCCACTACGACATGGAAGTCCGGCGCGGCCGTGACTTCGCGCCAGAGAGGATGATGAGCCAGGAGAACATCTTCGAGGCAACCATCGCCCATACGAAAGATCTCCGGAAATCCGGGCGTCATGTCGTATTCGCAGCCTGGTCTACCGGGTCTGCCGATCGTCTGATCAATGTGCTCGCAGATCACGGCCTTGATGACCTGGTGCAGGTGCACTCTCTGGAAGCGGCGAGAAAGGCAGAGGCGTCTGTCGTCGAAATTCCGCTGGAAACCGGCTTTGTCAGCGAAGACCTGGCTGTGATTTCAGAAGCGGACATTCTGGGTGATCGTCTTGCCGCGCCGCGCCGCAAACGGAAGACGGCCAACTTCATCACGGATGCGGCAACGCTGAATGCCGGCGATTTGGTGGTGCACGTCGATCATGGGGTGGGCCGATATGTTGGCCTGAAGACGCTGGAAGTCACCGGCGCGCCGCATGACTGCCTGCAACTCGAATATTCCGGCGGGGATACGATTTTCCTGCCGGTCGAAAACATCGACCTGATCTCGCGCTATGGTTCGGAAGAAGCTGAAAGCCAGCTCGACCGATTGGGCGGAGCAGGCTGGCAGAACCGCAAGGCCAAGGCCAAGAAGCGTATTCTGGAAATGGCGGCCGAACTGATGGCGATTGCCGCAGCGCGGGAGTTGAAGCGCGCCGATGCGGTCAATGCCGGACAAGGCATCTATGAGGAATTCGCGGCGCGCTTCCCCTATGAAGAAACCGATGACCAGCTGAATGCCATTGAGGATGTGCTGGGGGATCTCGGCTCCGGCCGTCCGATGGATCGCCTGGTCTGCGGGGATGTCGGTTTCGGGAAAACCGAAGTTGCTCTGCGGGCGGCCTTTGTGGCCGCAATGAGTGGCAAGCAGGTTGCCGTGATCGCGCCGACCACTTTGCTCGCCCGCCAGCATTTCAAGACGTTCGAAGAGCGCTTTGCCGGATGGCCGCTTAAAGTGCGTCACCTCTCGCGTCTTGTCGGTGCCAGGGAGGCGTCTGAGACACGGGCCGGCCTGACCGATGGGAGCGTGGACGTTGTCGTCGGAACGCACGCGCTGCTGGCAAAAGGCATCGAGTTCAAACGCATGGGGCTACTCATCGTTGATGAAGAACAGCGCTTCGGGGTGAAGCACAAGGAGCGCCTGAAAGAACTGAAAGCGGACGTTCACGTGCTGACGCTGTCTGCGACACCAATTCCGCGGACGCTGCAGATGGCGCTGACCGGCATCCGGGATCTGTCGATCATCGCGACACCGCCGGTCGACCGCCTCTCGGTGCGGACCTACATCACCGAGGAAGATACGGTGACGCTCCGCGAGGCGTTGCTGCGGGAGAAGTATCGCGGCGGACAGGCCTTCTTCGTCGCGCCGCGTATTCAGGATCTCGACAAGCTGGAACGGTTCCTGTCTGAAAATGTGCCGGAAGTTTCCTTCATTGTGGCCCATGGCCAGATGGGGGCAGGGGAGCTCGAAGACATCATGACGGCCTTCTATGAGGGCAAATATGATGTGTTGCTATCGACGACGATTGTTGAGAGCGGACTGGATATTCCGCGTGCGAACACATTGATCATTCACCGCGCCGACATGTTCGGCCTGGCACAGCTCTACCAGTTGCGCGGCCGGGTTGGACGGTCGAAGCTTCGCGCCTACGCGTATTTTACCACGCCGCGGGACAAGGTGATCACGGAGACCGCAGAACGCCGCCTGCGCGTACTTCAGTCGCTCGACAGCCTTGGGGCAGGCTTCCAGCTGGCCAGCCACGATCTCGACATGCGCGGATCAGGCAACTTGCTGGGCGACCAGCAATCCGGCCATGTCCGGGAAGTCGGCGTCGAACTCTACCAGTCGATGCTGGAAGACGCGGTGAATGCACTGAAAGCCGGCGCACAGGGCGATGACGAAGTCGCCGATGACTGGTCTCCGCAGATCAATATGGGCGTCGCGGTTCTGATCCCTGAGGACTATGTCGAAGACCTCTCCATCCGCCTGTCTCTGTACCGGCGCTTGTCCGAGATTTCGACAAGCCAGGAACGGGAGGGCTTTGCTGCCGAACTGATCGACCGGTTCGGCCCGCTTCCTGATCCCACAAAGCAGCTCCTGGAAGTCACCGCCATCAAGGTGCAGTGCAAGGCGCTTGGGATCGAGAAGCTGGATGCTGGCGACAAAGGCGCTGTTTTCGCTTTCCGGCAAGATACTGTGTTGGACCCTGCGCGCCTGATGGAGATCGTCCGCTCACGACCGAACGTCTTGCGTCTGCGGCCGGATTCGAAACTCGTGCACTCATTCACCGGTGGTGATGCCGTTACGCGCCTGGGCCGTGTCCGTGCTTTCCTGAAAGAGCTGGAAGCAGCTGCAGGCCTCGTCACCGCCTAAGCGGCATATTCCCTCGTGTACGGCCCGGACAGGCCTTCGGCGAGCAGGGTGCCGGCGGTGTGGTAGGAACGCTTCTCGACGACACGCCAGCTGAGGCTCAGGCCATCAAATTCGGGACTGCGCGTCAGCTTTGTCATCAGTCTTTCTGCCAGCCTTACCGCACCGCGATAAGGCGTGTGCGGGGTGGAGATGATAATCGTGCCATTGCCGAAATGCGCGATGCAGTCGGTATCCCTGACGCAGGTCCGTGTGAGCTGTGCGAGATCCGGAAGTCGGCTGGTATGGGAATCGTCGAGTTTGATCGTCAGGACACAGAGCGGCTCGCCGCGTTCAGACGACAGTGAAATCTGCCGGTCTAGGTGTGCCTTGATGAATTCGCGGTGAAACAGACCGGTGTCCGGGTCAACGGACGGCGTAGCCTGCAATTGGGCAGGCAGGACGGGCGCGCTTGCCGCATGCTGGCTGATGGCGCGTGAAATTCTGCCGGCGAGCGCTTCTGCGTCGCCGGATTGTTCGACGAGGTCTGTGCTGACCATCAAGGCAGTTAGGTGCGCCTCGGAGAGGTCCGCGCCTGGCTGGGTCAGTACAAAGAGAGGAGTACCCGTGAGCGACGCTTCCGCGCGGGTCCAGTCGACGTGATTGGCAGCGTCTCCTCCACCCGGCGTTAGGTCTGCGAGCACAGCAGCGAACCGCCCCGATTTCAGATAGTCGGCTGCCGTCCTGAGGGTCAGCGCTGCGGTGACGGGAATGTCGTGGGCCTTCAGCGCAGATCTCAGCGCGAAGAAACCGGCGCCACCGTCACCAAGATAAAGGACTTCCGGCCGGCGCTCTGAAACGGGCTGCACATCCGCGGCGCCGAAGGAGGCGGCGGTTTCCATGCGAATTCGGAATTCGGCTGTTCGCGCCTGTCGCCGCACAAGCGACGTCAGGCGGGCTTTCAGCATTTCGAGGTCGCTGTCCCGGCTGACGATCAGTACATCGAGACCTTCAGCGGTTTGCGTGTCCGGGGTCAGCAGCACCAGAGGACGCCGTTCGGCGCCTTCATTGAGCAGGATGTCCCGATCCCGCAGCCCGGAGGGCAGGCTCTCCATGTCGATCAAAAGTGGCTCAGTTGCGTCGAAATCGATGGGGTTGCTGGCCGGATAAGCCCGCATGCCGTGATTGCGCAGACGGGTCAGAATCGACTCCAGACGGGGTCCGGACGCAGCGACCTCTATGGGAGGATCGAGGAAAGACAGATCAAGCATACGCAACTCTGGAATCGTCGCGACAGGCGACGTCGGGGTACCCCTTCCTTTTGGGGCGCGTCGCCTTAATGATCTGCTAATACCGAGATTACGGCTTAGAAAGGGAGTTTGGAGATGGCTCAGGGACCTCTCAGCGGAGTGAAGATTGTAGAGTTTGCAGGAATCGGTCCCGGACCATTCTGCGGCATGCTTCTTTCTGACATGGGGGCCGACGTGATTCGGATTGACCGTCCGGGCGATGGCCGTCCGGGGCGGGCAGCGGATGTCACCGGCCGCGGCCGCCGGTCCATCGGTCTCAACCTGAAAGACCCCGGCGATATTGAAACCGCCCTGAAGCTGCTCGAGAAGGCAGACGCCCTGATCGAAGGCTTCCGTCCCGGGGTCATGGAGCGGAATGGACTTGGCCCCGACGTCGTCCTCGCACGCAACCCGAACCTTGTGTACGGCCGGATGACCGGTTGGGGACAGACCGGCGCGCTCTCCCATTCCGCGGGTCATGACCTGAACTATATCGCCATCACCGGCGCGCTTCATGCGATGGGTGACGGGGATGGCCGTCCGCGTCCGCCGCTCAACCTTGTCGGTGACTATGGCGGCGGCGCCCTGTACCTCGCCATGGGTGTGCTGGCTGGTGTCATCAATGTGAAGAATGGCGGCAAAGGACAGGTCATTGACGTGGCCATGTCCGATGGTGCCGCATCTCTGGCGTCGATGTTCTACGGTATGAAAGCCGCCGGCATCTGGACGGACGACCGGGAGGCGAACCTGCTCGACGGCGGTGCGCACTTCTATGACACTTACGAATGCGCTGACGGAAAATGGGTTTCCATTGGCTCCATCGAGCCGCAATTCTACGCCATCCTCCGCGAGAAAGCCGGCCTGACGGATCCGGCCTTCGATGCGCAAATGGACAAATCCAAATGGCCGGACCTCAAGCAAAAGGTCATGGACGTCATAAAGACCAAGACGCGGGATGAGTGGTGCGAAATCATGGAAGGGACGGACATCTGCTTTGCGCCGGTGCTCTCCATGTCCGAAGCACCGAACTACAAGCATAATACCGACCGTGAGACGTTTATTGAACTTGAGGGCGTGGTTCAGCCGGCACCCGCGCCGCGCTTCTCCGAAACCCCGGGCAAGGTCCAGCGCCGCCCGGCAGGACTTGGTGAGCATACGGATGAAATCCTGAAAGACTGGGGTGTTTCGCGCGGATGAGCGCACTTCCCGGAACAACGGGCCGGCGCCGCATCTATCTGATGCGGCACGGCTTCGTCGATTATACATCTGAAGAAGTCCGCCGGACGCGTGACCCGTCGATCGTCAGCCTCACGCCAGCCGGCGAAGACGAGGCGCGGGCGGCGGGTGCCGCTCTGGCAGAGGTTCACTTTGATCTGGCCATTTGTTCCGGATTGAAGCGGACACGCCAGACTGCGGAACTGGTGCTGGCCGAGCATCCCGATGCACGGAACTGGAAGTTGAGGAGCGCTTTCAGGAATTGCGTTCCGGCCAGTATATCGATTTCAAGTCACCCGAGCATCTCGCTGCGACGATGACTTTCCTGTTCGAACAGGCTGGGGAGCCGGATTCCGAGTTTCTGCCCGGCGGCGAAAAGTTCTCCGAAGCGATGGTCCGGATCATGGATGGTCTGACCGACCTTCTGATGCGTCCCGGCTGGGCCAGCGCGCTGGTCGTCGCCCATGAAGTGGTGAACCGGATGGTCCTGGCCTCAGTGATCGGCGCCCCCCTTGGCGCAAGTGCCGGGTTTGAGCAGGACACCGGCTGCATCAACATCATCGACTTCGATCTCGTGCCTGATGAATCCGGCAACCGGACCAAGATCGAGCGGGGCATGATCAAGGCCGTCAATCTGACGCCCGCCAATTACCTTAAGAACGGCATGAACCTGCGCAGCCTGGAAGCGATCTTCACCCGCCCGGAAGAAGCTTCGTGAACGGGGCGTAGTGGGGCGGGCATGACTCGCCTCATAGGTGAACAGAGCACAACAAAGGGCCCATCCTGCCGTTCAGACTCACTTTGCTAGAAGAATTGGTGTCGGCCGGGAGCTTCAGCTGCTTGCAAAGGCATCAGGCCGACGTCCTTCTTGCTAAACCTTAGCCGCTCCCCCGGGAGCGGCCTTTTTCTGCTGCTGGGTTTCTTGCCACGCTGTCATGAACGACTACGGTTCGCGCAGCATTGGAAGGAAAGACTCACATGCGCAAAATGCTCCTGGCCGTCTCAGCCATCGCACTTCTGGGTGCCTGCGCCCCGAAAGCCGCTGAAACCGAACCCGCCGCGCCGGTCGAATCGGTTGAAGCCGCGACGCCCGCCGAAATTCACGCAAACCTTATGGTGTTCGATTCGCACCTCGATACGCCTGCAAACCTGTCAAACCCTGATTTTGACATCATGGCGGACAATCCGAGGAAGATGGGGTCTGTGCAGGTCGATGTGCCGAAGATGACCCGCGGTGGCCTGGATGGGGGGTTCTGGGTAATCTTCACGCCGCAGGGCCCGCTGACCGATGAAGCCTATGAGGCCGCGTTCAAGGCCGCAACGGCCCGTCAGGATGAAATCCTGAAAATGGTAGCCGACCATCCAGATACTTTCGAACTGGCATACAGCGCTGATGACGCAGAGCGTATCGCTGCGTCGGGCAAGTTCGTGGTGCTGCAGTCGATGGAAAACAGCTATCCGCTGAAGCTCGACGTCAGCAATCTCGAGACTTTCTACGACAAAGGTCTGCGCATGGTGGGCCTGATCCACTTCCGCGACAACCAGTTCGGCGGCAGCGCAACCGACTTTACCAGCCCGGATGACAAGGGCCTGACCGACCTCGGCAAGGACCTGGTGCGTGAAGCGAACCGGCTGGGCCTGGTTGTCGACGGGTCTCACTCGTCCGACGCCTCGGTGCGGGACATGATGGAAATCTCGACCACGCCGGTGATCCTGACTCATACGGGCCTGAAATCGGTTTATGATCACCCGCGGAACATCACCGACGAGTTCCTGAAAGAAATTGCCGCGCAGGGCGGTGTCATCCAGATCAACGCCTATAGCGGCTATCTGGAAGAACTTGAGGATTCGCCGGAACGGCGCGCAGCGCTGGAACAGCTCAAAGTGGAATTCGAAGGCGTAAATCCGTTCAGCGCCGATGACGAGACCAAAGCCCGATACATGGAGCGTATGGAGGCCATCAACACTGAATTCCCGCCGCCACGCTCGACGTTCGAGAAATTTATGGAGCACATGCTGCGCGCTCTGGAACTGGTTGGGCCGGACCATGTCGGCATGGGTGCCGACTGGGATGGCGGCGGCGGCGTGGAAGGCATGGAAGATGTCTCCTTCCTGCCGAAAGTCACCGAACGCCTGATCACCGAAGGCTATACCGAGGAAGATCTGAAAAAGATCTGGGGCGGAAACCTGATGCGCGTCATGCGCCAGGCGGAAGCCGCGAAGGAAACAGCACAATAGGGTGGATCGGCCGGGCTGAAGAAAAGCCCGGCCGGATGCCGCTCAAGCCTTGCAAAGTCCGATTCGCCTCTGTATGACGCGCGTTTCCAATTCACATGTGCCGTTTGGCGCAACAACTCCGGATACCTGTCATGGCAGTCCCAAAGAGTAAGAAATCGAAGTCCCGCCGCGGCATGCGCCGTGCGCACGACCGTCTGTCGATGAATACCTACATCGAAGACGCGAACTCCGGCGAACTGCGCCGCCCGCACCACATCGACCTGAAGTCGGGTGAGTATCGCGGCCGCCAGGTCCTCGAGCCGCGCGACGATATCTAGCATTTGCCGGCTGTTGCGCTTTCGGGCGCAGCCGACTAAGGCTTCAGGCGCCTCCTGCCAGCGGGTAGGGGGCGCCTTGCATTTTGGCCAGATAAAACACGGAAAGCCTGACATCCATGAGCGAGATCATTGACATCCACGCCCGCGAAATCCTCGACAGCCGGGGCAATCCGACCGTCGAAGTCGATGTGACCCTGGACGACGGTTCCACCGGCCGCGCCGCCGTGCCTTCAGGTGCGTCCACCGGAGCCTATGAGGCGCACGAGCAGCGCGACGGCGACAAGGATCGCTATCTCGGCAAGGGCGTTCTCAAGGCCGTTGATGCCGTGAATGGCGAGATCTGCAACGAGCTCACCGGTCTCGATGCCACAGACCAGCGCATGCTGGACATGCTGATGATCGACCTCGACGGCACAGACAACAAATCCCGCCTCGGCGCGAACGCCATTCTCGGCGTGTCGCTGGCCCTCGCGAAGGCGGCGGCGGAATACTCGACCATGCCGCTCTACCGCTATATCGGCGGCCCGAATGCGCGTGTCCTGCCGACGCCGATGATGAACATCATCAATGGCGGCGCTCATGCCGATAACCCGATCGACATTCAGGAATTCATGATCATGCCGGTGAGCGCGGAAAGCATGTCCGACGCCGTCCGCATGGGCGCTGAGGTCTTCCACGCCCTGAAGAAAACGCTGCACGATGCCGGTCACAACACCAATGTGGGCGACGAAGGTGGGTTCGCGCCGAATCTCGCCTCCACCGACGAAGCCATCGGCTTCATCATGAAGTCGATCGAAAAAGCCGGATACACACCGGGCGAGGAAATCGCGCTGGCGCTCGATGCCGCGTCCACCGAATTCTACAAGAACGGCAAGTATGAGCTGGCCGGTGAGAGCAAATCGCTGGGCTCCGACGAATTCGCCGCCTACCTGGCCGACCTCTGCGCCCGGTACCCGATCGTTTCCATCGAGGACGGCATGGCCGAAGATGACTGGGATGGCTGGGTCGCCCTGACTGATTCCATCGGCGACCGTGTCCAGCTGGTCGGCGACGATTTGTTCGTCACCAATCCGGACCGCCTCGCCATCGGCCTCCAGAAAGGCGCAGCCAACTCGATCCTGGTGAAGGTCAACCAGATCGGCACGCTGTCGGAGACGCTGGACGCTGTGGAACTGGCGCACCTGCATGGCTACACGGCCGTCATGTCCCACCGTTCGGGTGAAACTGAGGATTCGACCATCGCGGACCTCGCTGTGGCCACCAATTGCGGTCAGATCAAAACTGGTTCGCTGTCGCGCTCCGACCGGATCGCCAAGTACAACCAGCTGATCCGCATCGAGGAAGAGCTGGGCCCGGTGGGCATCTATGCCGGCCGTTCGCGTATTAACGCTGAATAAGCAGTGGGAGGGCGGTCCCGGCGGGCCGTCCTCACGCTCTCTTAACCAAAACAGTCTAGTCTTTAACCCATGACCTCCCGACTCGAGGCCTTGGGCCTTTGCCTTGTGATTCTCTACTTCGCCTACCACGCCTTTGCGGGGGAGAAGGGCCTTGGCCGTTGGACGGATGCCCAGTTGGAGCTGCAGGACCGCAAGGCGGAACTGGCCCAGATCAATAGCGAAATTGAGCATTTGCGAAGCGACATCCGGCGTCTGACGCCGGGCTCTGTCGACCGCGATTATGTTGAGGCTCTGGCCCGCCAGAAGCTGGCTTTTGTCTATCCAGACGAGGTTGTTCTCCTCGCATCGGACACCACCTCTGCAAAATGACATAGCTGGATGGACTTGCCCCAGCGGTACAGTCCCCACATAACGGCCATAGGCAGGAGGACCCATGGCTACGAAACCTAAGAGTTCAAAAAAGGCACCCACCAAAGCGGGTAAAGACGAAATTCTCAAATACTACCGCGACATGCTTCTCATCCGGCGTTTCGAGGAAAAGGCTGGCCAGCTCTATGGCATGGGCAAGATCGCGGGTTTCTGCCACCTCTATATCGGACAGGAAGCCGTCGTTACCGGCGTGCAGGCCTGCCTGAAAGATGGCGACCAGGTCATTACCGGCTATCGCGACCATGGCCACATGCTGGCCTGCGGCATGGATCCGAAAGGCGTGATGGCCGAATTGACCGGACGCATCGGCGGCCTGTCGAAAGGCAAGGGCGGCTCCATGCACATGTTCTCGAAGGAGAAGAACTTCTTCGGCGGCCATGGCATCGTCGGCGCGCAGGTGCCGATTGGCACGGGGCTTGGCTTCGCGAACAAGTATCGCGGCAATGACCATGTCTCGGTCGCTTACTTTGGCGACGGCGCCTCGAACCAGGGCCAGGTCTACGAATCGTTCAACATGGCGTCGCTCTGGGACCTTCCGGTCGTCTACGTCATCGAGAACAACATGTACGCCATGGGCACGAGCGTTGACCGCGCGTCTGCCGAGACCGAACTCTACAAACGCGGCATCTCCTTCGAAATCGAAGGCGAGGAAGTCGACGGCATGGATGTGCTGGCCGTTCGCGAGGCGGGTGAGCGCGCCGTGAAGTATGCGCGCTCCGGAAAAGGGCCTTACATTCTCGAAATGAAGACCTACCGCTATCGCGGCCACTCCATGTCCGATCCGGCGAAATACCGCAAACGGGAAGAAGTAGATGACGTACGCAGCCATCACGACCCGATTGATGGCCTGAAGAAGCACATCCTCGAAGCCGGGCATGCCGATGAAGCCGAGCTCAAGAAGATCGACAATGAGATCAAGGCGATTGTGAAAGAGGCTGCAGACTTCTCTCTCGAAAGCCCGGAGCCCGACCCGGGCGACCTGTGGACCGATGTTCTCAAAGAGGCGGAGGTCGCGTGAAGACAGGAACTGGCCGGTTCCCCACGCATTCTGTTTCAAAGGCCTTTTCAGGCCAGTGGAGGATTAGTGCGATGACGGAAGACCTCGCAACACATGCTGCTTTGCGCGGCGTCGCGCAGAACACCAATATGATTTCCGGAGCCTTTTGATGTCCGTTGATATTCTCATGCCCGCCCTGTCTCCGACGATGGAGGAGGGCACGCTTTCGAAATGGCTCAAGAAGGAAGGCGACACTGTCTCTTCCGGGGATGTCATTGCCGAGATCGAAACCGACAAGGCGACGATGGAAGTCGAAGCCGTCGATGAAGGCACGCTCGCCAAGATCCTCGTGCCGGAAGGTACTGAAGGAGTGAAGGTCAATGCGGTGATCGCCGTGCTGGCGGAAGAGGGCGAAGATGCCGGCAGCGTCGAGGCGAAAAAGTCGCCTGACAGCAGCCCCGTGCCTGAAACCGAAAAGAAAGACGAAGCGCCCGCATCCAAAGGCGCCGCTGCGCCGGACGCGCCAGAGGTCGAAGTGCTCTCGGACCCCTCCATTCCGGAAGGCACGAGCTTTACCGAGACGACTGTCCGGGATGCGCTGCGCGATGCGATGGCCGAGGAAATGCGCCGCGATGAGGACGTCTTCCTGATGGGCGAGGAAGTCGCCCAGTATCAGGGCGCCTACAAAGTCTCGCGCGAACTGCTGCAGGAATTCGGCGACCGCCGCGTGGTCGATACACCGATCACGGAACATGGCTTTGCCGGTCTCGGCGTCGGTGCGGCCTTTGCGGGTTTGAAGCCGATTGTCGAATTCATGACCTTTAACTTCGCCATGCAGGCCATCGACCAGATTGTGAATTCGGCTGCGAAGACGCTTTACATGTCCGGCGGGCAGATGGGCTGTCCCATCGTGTTCCGCGGCCCGAACGGCGCGGCCGCCCGCGTCGGCGCGCAACACAGCCAGGACTATTCCTCCTGGTATGGCCACATTCCGGGCCTGAAAGTCGTCGCGCCTTATGACGCCGCTGACGCGAAGGGCTTGCTGAAGGCGGCCATCCGCGACCCGAACCCGGTCATCTTCCTTGAGCATGAGCTGCTCTACGGCCATTCCTTCCCGGTGCCGGATCTCGACGATTATGTCCTGCCGATCGGCAAGGCGGCGATCAAGCGTCAGGGCACGGATGTGACGCTGGTCGCCCATTCCCGCATGGTCGGGTTTGCGCTGGAGGCTGCCGAGAAACTGGCAGAGCAGGGGATCGACGCCGAAGTCGTCGACCTGCGCACCATCCGCCCGCTCGACACGGCCACCGTGATCGAAAGCGTGAAGAAGACGAACCGCATCGTCTGTTGCGAAGAAGGCTGGCGCTTCATGGGCGTTGGCGCGGAGATCGCGGCGACCGTCACCGCCGAAGCCTTCGATTATCTCGATGCCCCGCCGGCCCGCGTGCACCAGAAAGACGTGCCGCTGCCCTACGCCGCCAACCTCGAAGCCCTGAGCCTGCCGAACGCCGACGACATCGTCGAGGCGGCGCTCAAGGTCTGCTACGTGAAGTAAGGGGACAAGACACCATGTCCATCAACATCACCATGCCGGCGCTCTCTCCCACGATGGAAGAAGGCACGCTGTCCAAATGGCTCGTCAAGGAAGGGGACACGATCTCCTCCGGTGACATCATCGCCGAGATCGAGACCGACAAGGCCACGATGGAAGTCGAGGCCGTGGATGAAGGCACCGTCGCCAAACTCCTGGTCGATGCCGGAACCGAAGGCGTGAAGGTCAACGCCGTCATCGCCGTCCTGGCGGAAGAGGGCGAGGATGCTGCCTCGGTCAAAGTGCCGGATGCGAAGGCCGCACCGGAGCCTGCCAAGGAGCCTCCTAAAGAGGCAAAGAAAGAGTCATCTGAAGACACGCCGAAGTCCAGTCATAGTCCGGCTAAGTCCGATATGGTCATGGATAAGTCCGGTAAAGTCGGCGGTAGTCAGGGCAAAAAGGAGCTCGCGACCACGCCGCTGCCGTCCGCTAACACCGCTGACGGGCGCATCAAGGCGAGCCCGCTGGCGCGCCGGATCGCGGACATGAAAGGCATCGATCTCTCCGCCATTTCCGGCACCGGCCCGCGCGGCCGGATCATCAAGCGCGACGTCGAAAATGCGAAGCCTGGCGCTGCGCCTGCTGCAGCATCTGCAACAGCGCCGAAGCCGGACGGCCTGATCCTGCCGCAGGTCCTGGACGACCGGATCTACGCGCCAGACAGCTATGAGCTGAAGCCGCTGGACGGCATGCGCAAGACCGTGGCCCGCCGCCTGACCGAAAGCTTCATGCAGGTACCGCACTTCCCGCTGAACGTGGACCTCAACATCGACCGGCTACTCGCCTCGCGATCTGCAATAAATGCTGCAGCAGAGAAGGGGATCAAGATCTCGGTCAATGACATGCTGATCAAGGCGGCGGCGCTCGCCCTGATGGACGAGCCGGACTGCAATGCCAGCTACACTGACAAAGGCATCGCCTATCACAAGCACGCCAACGTCTCGGTCGCTGTCGCCATCGATGGCGGCCTGATCACGCCGGTGATTTTTGAGGCGGAAGAGAAAGGACTCTCTGAAATCTCCAAGGAAATGAAGGATCTGGCAGAGCGCGCCCGGGAGCGTAAGCTGAAGCCGCAGGAATATACCGGCGGCACGTTCTCGATATCGAACCTCGGCATGTTCGGCATCAAATCCTTCGCCTCCATCATCAACCCGCCGGAAGGCATGATCCTCTCCGTCGGCGCCGGCGAGAAACGCGCTGTGGTGAACGCCAAAGGCAATGTCGAGGCCGCCACGATCATGAGCGTCACGCTCACCTGTGACCACCGCGTCATCGGCGGCGCCGAAGGCGCGAAATGGTTGCAGGCTTTCAAGCGCTACGTCGAAACCCCTGAAGCGATGCTTCTTTAGGCCGGAAGGGCATTCCATGAGCACCCAATACGACCTTATCGTCATCGGTTCCGGCCCCGGCGGCTATGTGACCGCAATCCGGGCGACGCAGCTGGGCCTGAAGACCGCCATCGTCGAGCGCGACGCGCTGGGCGGCATCTGCCTCAACTGGGGCTGTATCCCAACCAAGGCGCTGCTGCGCTCCGCTGAGGTGCTTTACCTCGCAAAGCACGCCAAGGATTTCGGCCTCGTCATCAACAAGGCGGATTTCGATCTGGAAGCGGTCGTAAAGCGCTCTCGCGGCGTGGCGAACCAGCTGTCGAATGGCGTGAAGTTCCTCATGAAGAAGAATAAGATCGACGTTTTGGAAGGCACGGCGCGACTCGAAAAAGGCTCGCCTGCGCCGAAAGTCATCGTGAAGGGCAAGGACGGGAAGGATACCTCCTACCAGTCCAAGCATGTCATCCTCGCCACAGGTGCCCGCGCGCGGGACATCCCGCAGGCTGGGCTCGTCGCCGATGGCAAACTCGTCTGGACCTATCGTGAAGCCATGACGCCGGATGTTATGCCGAAGCGGCTGCTGGTCATCGGCTCTGGTGCCATCGGAATCGAGTTTGCGAGCTTCTATAACGAGCTGGGTGCAGAGACGACCGTTGTGGAAGTCATGGACCGCATCCTGCCGGTGGAAGACGAGGAGATCTCGAAACACGCCGAGAAGGAATTCAAGAAACAGGGAATGAAGATCCTGACCGGCACGCAGGTCGGTAACCTCAAACCCGGCAAGAACACCGTGACCGCCGAGATCACTGGCAAGGATGGTAAGAAGGAGACGCAGGAATTCGACCGCGTCATCCTCGCCGTCGGCATTGTTGGTAATGTCGAAAATCTCGGCCTTGAAGCGCTCGGCGCAAAGATCGAGAAAACCCACGTTGTGGTCGACGGCCATGGCAAGACAGGCGTGCCCGGCCTCTACGCCATTGGCGACCTCACCGGCCCACCTTGGCTTGCCCACAAGGCGAGCCATGAAGGCGTCATTTGCGTCGAGGGTATCGCGGGCAAGGGCCATGGCGAGAAGTTCGATCCGTGGAATGTGCCCGGCTGCACCTATTCGCACCCGCAGGTCGCCAGCGTTGGCCTCACGGAGAAGGCGGCGAAGGAAAAGGGCTACGACATCAAGGTCGGCCGCTTCCCATTCATCGGGAACGGCAAAGCCATTGCCCTCGGCGCACCGGATGGCTTCGTGAAGACCGTTTTCGACAAGAAAACCGGCGAACTGCTCGGCGCGCACATGGTCGGCGCGGAAGTAACTGAGCTGATCCAGGGCTATGTCATCGCCCGGCAGGGTGAGCTGACGGAGCAGGACCTCGCGCACACTGTCTTCCCACACCCAACGCTGTCGGAAATGATGCACGAATCCGTGCTCGATGCAGAAGGGCGCGTCCTCCACACCTAAGCGCGCCACAGCCGCTTCCTTGCCCTTGCGCAATCGCGCCTGATACGCAGGATGCGTGCATCAAGGTCAGGGGGTTGCAGATGATCGGAAGACTAGCCGCGTGTATGGTTGTGGTAGCGGGACTGGCGGCATGTGCGCCGAAGCCTGCGTCTGAAGAGGACAAGCCGGTCGTGACCGAACCTGCCGCAGACCTGCCGGAACCGAGGGAAGGCGTGGTCACAGACCGCTTCGCCCGTCTCGCGCTCGCCTGCGTACACAAGGAGTATCCGAACAAGATCGGCCACCTCATGAATTCCGATGCGGATGCCGGTACACCTCGGGAGTTCCATCCGGCCTTCTACGGCTGCTTCGACTGGCATTCATCGGTACATGGTCACTGGCTGCTTGTGCGCATCCTCAACACCGATCCGGACACGCCTTACCGCCCGGCGATCATCGACGCGCTGTCGCAGAGTTTCACACCTGAAAACATTGCTGGCGAGCTGGCCTACTTCGAGGCGCCAGGCCGGGCGGGCTTCGAACGTCCCTATGGCCAGGCCTGGTTCCTGCAGCTGATGAGCGAGCTGCGCGAAGGGGATTTCCCGGAGGCTGCAACCTGGGTCGAAACCCTCTCGCCGCTGGAAGACCAGATAGAGGCGAACACCTCGGCCTGGCTCGACAAACTGGTTTATCCGATCCGCATCGGCACCCACAATCAGACGGCTTTCGCCTTCGGCCTCATGCTGGATTGGGCCGACACGGCAGATCGCATGCAATTTCGTGAGAAACTTGCCGCCAAAGTGCTGGGCTTCCATGAGAAAGACGTGAACTGCCCGTTGGCTTATGAGCCTTCGGGTGAGGACTTCCTGTCGCCCTGCCTGATGGAAGCAGACCTCATGCGCCGCGTTATGGGCACAGAGCAATATGCCGCCTGGCTGAGCCTGTTCCTGCCACAGATCCCGGTGGATGGCAGCGCTGACTGGCTGGAGCCCGGCATGGTGCTCGACCCGTCCGACGGAAAGCTCGTCCATCTCGACGGCGTGAACCTCTCCCGTGCCTGGGCGCTTGAGGGCATCGCCTCAGCTCTGCCGCCGAGCGACCCTCGACGGGCCGCGTTGCTGGCCGCTGCCGCGCGCCATAAGGAAACCGGTATCGCGGCCGTCAGCGACACGCACTATTCGGGTAGCCACTGGCTCGCGAGCTTTGCGACCTATCTGGAAACACGCCGGGGCATACGCGTCGAATGAAGTTGCCATTCGGTCCCGGCGCACTGGTCGCAGCTGCCTTCATCGGGCCGGGGACGGTGACAGCCTGTACGTTGGCTGGCGCAAACTTCGGCTACGCCCTGATCTGGGCGCTGGTCTTTGCGACCATCGCGACCATGGTTCTGCAGGACATGGCAGCCCGACTGGGTATCGCCAGCGGCAAAGGGCTGGGAGAGGCACTTATCGCGCCCGGAACGCCAATCGTCCTGAAATGGCTGTCAGTTGCCCTGGTTATGGCGGCGTTGGCGCTTGGGAATGCTGCATATGAAGCGGGGAATTTATCCGGCGGCGCTTTGGGGGCAGGGGCCGCGTTTGGTTTGGCTGAGACAGCCCAGCGGGGGGTTGTCTGGGTGCTGGCGGGATTGGCGGCGGCGGTTATTCTGATCGGGCGCTACAAGCTGCTGGAGCGGCTTCTGGTCGGACTGGTCATCCTGATGAGCCTCGCATTTGCGGGCAGCCTGCTTCTGGTTCGACCGGATGTAACGCAAATGTTCATAGGCCTCAGGCCGGGTTTGCCGGAAGGCAGTCTTCTGACGGCCATTGCCCTCATCGGGACGACGATTGTTCCCTATAATCTCTTCCTGCACGCAGCCTCCGTCCGCGAGAAATGGCCGGAGGGCGGACCCGAAGCGCTCCGTGCCGCTAGCGCCGACACGCGTGCCTCGATTGGCCTTGGCGGGTTGATTTCGATCCTGATCCTCTCAACGGCTGCGGCCAGCCTCTTCGGCTCAGGCATTCAGATACAGGGCGCGGCCGATATGGCAGCAAGCCTGGAGCCGGCCTATGGACCGCTGGCGCGCCTCCTGGTTGGCGCTGGCCTTTTGGCGGCAGGCTTGTCATCTGCGGTGACAGCCCCAATCGCGACGGCCTACGCTGTTTGTGAGGTCACCGGTATGCGAAATCGCGGACAGGAGTTCCGGGGAATCGCCCTGGCCGTCCTTGCCATCGGAACAATCGTTGCGTCGCTCGGTCTGAAGCCAGTGAACCTGATCCTGGTCGCCCAGGTTGCGAACGGTATCTTGCTGCCGATCGTCGCTGTGTTTCTGATTGTCACCATGAACCGGAAATCCATTCTCGGGGAGCATGTGAATGGTCTCTGGAGCAACATTCTGGGGAGCATCGTTGTTCTGATTGCCAGCGGCTTTGGATTGAGACTTGTTCTGCGGGCATTCGGAGTCTGGCCATGAGAACTTCGATTTGTCTGAACGCGGATGTGGGCGAATTGCCGGGGCCGGAAGGCCGGGCACTCGATCGGGCAATCCTGGATGTTGTAACCAGATGTAGTATCGCCTGCGGAGGTCATGCGGGAGATGACGATACCATGGCGGCGACCATCCGTGCCGCGCAGGCCAGGGGCGTGAGAATTGGCGCACACCCGTCTTACCCTGACAGGGAAGGTTTCGGCCGGTCACGGGCAAACATCGGTGACGAAGATCTTTTCCGTTCCCTGATGTCCCAGGTCAGGACGCTGAAAGCGATCGCCCGGGAGCGCAACGCCACCATTGCTCATCTCAAGCCGCATGGCGCTTTGTATAATGACGCGGCGAAGAGTGGGCCCCTCGCAGAACGCGTGGTCTCCCTGTGTCTCGAAACGGATATATCGGAACTTATTGGACCGCCGGCGTCAGAGCTGGAAGCGAGCGCAAAACGGGCTGGCCTTGTTTTTGTCGCCGAGGCATTTGCGGACCGCTCTTATGAGGTCGATGGCAGCCTGACACCCCGGACCATGGAAGGGGCACTGATCACCGATGATGCCCGCCAGTTGGAACAGGTCCTCACTTTGATTGAGAGCGGACACGTCACTGCACGCACAGGAGAAGTCATCAAAGTGCCTGCCGATACAATTTGTCTGCACGGAGACACGCCCGGCGCTGCCCGTGCAGCGCACCTCCTCAAAACGTCTTTGCTGGACCGCGGCGTAACGATTGAGGCGTGAGGCATGATCGATTGCGATATTGCTCTTCTCGGCGATGACGCGGTGTCCCTGAGGCCGGTTGATAGGGAGCATCGCCATACGCTTGCGCAGTCTCTGCGCGAAAGCGGGCGCTGGGTGGATGTCGTGCCGGGCAAGGAGATCGTTGCGGTCCGGTTCGACCCTCAGGTCACGGCGCCTGCAGAGGCAGTTGCGGGCCTTGAAGACTGGCTGAAGAACTATGACGGGCAGTCGTACGGAGCAGGGGAGCCGATGGAGCTGGTGTTGGATACGTCTGCCGCAAACGCTCCGGACCTTGAAGCCCTCGCTCAACAGAACAAATTGTCGCCGGAGGCATTCCTGCAGAAAGTTATTCAGAGCGATCTGGTCGTGGACATGCTCGGCTTCACTCCGGGCTTTGCCTATGTCGATGGTGTGGATAAGAGTCTGGTGGCGGAACGCCTATCCGTGCCCAGAGTAAAGGTGCCAGCCGGTTCGGTAGGGCTGCTGAGTGGTCAGATCGGATTGTATGCTCTCGAAGGGCCGGGCGGTTGGCCGATCATTGGCCGCCTGAACAAAAAGCTGTTCGACGCAGAGAAGCGAAATCCGTTCCTGTTGCAGGCGGGGCAACCGATTTCCCTGAAGCTGGCAGCCAGTTGATATGAGCTTCGTTGTACTAAAACCGGGGCTTCAAACGACGCTGCAAGCGGCACCACGATATGGATTTCGTCACATGGGCGTGCCGGCGTCGGGAGCCGCAGATCCTCTTTCCATGGCGCTTGCAAACAGACTGGTCGGCAATCCTTCGGATACCTGCTCGCTGGAAATTCCATTCGGTGTGTTTGCGCTGGAGGCGCAGGCAGAAGCAAGAGTTGCAGTGACGGGCGCTCCGGCAACGGTTCTGATAAATGGCAAAGCCGCACCCATGCACAAGACTTTATCGGTACGGCCAGGGGATGCGCTGGAACTCGGCCCAGCTGAAACAGGCGCACGCGTATACCTGTCCGTCGCGGGAGGCTTTGCGGGGAGCGCTTTTCTGGGAAGTGTGTCGACCTATCTGCCAGCCGGGTTTGGCGGACAGGAAGGGCGTGCGCTCAAGAACGGAGATATGCTTTCTCTATGCAACCCAGACACCGCCCCGGTTGATCTGGAGACGCCTGATCACATGCGGCAGGTCTTTTCTCATGGGTTTGCTTTGCGTTGTGTTCCGGGTCCGGATGAAGACTTGATTGCCGGCTGGGATCGCAATCAGGATTTCGTGGCATCAAGGCGGGCCGACAGGACAGGCATCGAAGTCACGGGTTCCTGGCCACGTTTGGAGAATTCTGCGTTGAAACCGAGCGCGCCGATATTTCCCGGTGGTGTTCAGCTAACACCATCCGGCGCGGCTTTTATCCTGTTGCAGGACGCGCAGACCACCGGCGGCTACCCTCATGTTCTGCAGGTCGCTCATGTCGACCGGCACCTGCTTGGGCAAATCCGGCCGGGTAATCGAATTCAGTTCCTGAAAAGGACTCCCGAAGAAGCCGCTGAGGATCTGCGGGAGAAGATAGCATACTTCCGAGAGTGGTTACCTGATCTGCATCTCTAAAGCGGTTTGTCTTCATCATCGATGAGGATGCGATTGGCAGACCCGACGGGGTCATCGAACTGCCCCGACCGCACAGACCAGATGAATGCGCCCAATCCGAGCAGGCCCATGAAAAGGGCAATCGGGATGAGAAAGAGAATACCGCTCATATTACTTGTCTTGCGCGAATGCTGCGAGGCGGATCGCATTCAGCGATACCGCAACAGAGGAAAAGGACATTGCCAGGGCGGCAACAAGTGGCGTGGCATGGCCGGTGACGGCAATCGGAATCGCGACCAGATTGTAGAGGGCTGCAAAAGTGAAGTTCTCAAGCATGACGCTGCGCGTGCGCTTCGACAGTTTGAGCAAAACCGGCAGGGACTGAATGCCGCCTGAGTAAACCGCATCGCTTGCGGATTGGCTTATGTCGATCGCGGAGCCGGGGGTCACTGACGCGTGCGCCAGAGACAATGCCCCGGCGTCGTTCAGGCCGTCGCCGACCATCAGGACCTTGCGTCCCTGATCTCGCAGAGATTCCAGGTGAGCGGCTTTTTCCTGCGGTGATGCGGCGGCTGTGTAGTGTGAGATACCAAGCTCGGACGCAACCTCCCTGACCCTGTCTTCCGTATCGCCAGAGAGGATTTCAGTTTCATATCCAGCTTCGGCAAGCGCCCTGATGGCATCATCTGTTCCCGGGATGAGGCGGTCCGTAAACTCCAACGGCACCGGCTCTTCATCACCGCGCTGCAGGTACAGGTTCCGGGTATGTGTCCCGCTAATGTCCACGCCGATCCAGCGGCCTGAGCCCAGTCGCCACAATTGTCCTTCGACGGATGCCTCAAGACCACAGCCGGGCACTTCCTTGACATCCGCCGCTACGGGACCGGGGCCTGCGACGTCAGATATGGCGCGTGAAAGCGGATGGCGGCTGGAGCGGGCGAGCAGGGCGGCATCGGCGATGACCTTTGGCCCCGTATCTTCGCTCAGTTGAGGGACGCCAAGAGACAGCGTGCCGGTTTTGTCCAGCACGATCCGGTCGACCGACGCGAAACGTTCCAGCGCATCGCCCGATTTCAGGAAGATGCCGCGCTGGAAGAGTTTGCCCGCAGCAACCACGTGCGCCACCGGAGCGGCGAGGGCGAGGGCGCAGGGGCAGGTAATGATCAATGTCGAAACCGCGATCAGGATGGATTCCCGGAAACCTGCGCCGGCCAGCATCCAGCCAATGAAAGTGAGCGCGGCTGCAGAGTGAACGAACGGCACGTAGAGAGCGACAGCCTTGTCCGCGATCCGCCTGTAAGCAGAGCGCCGCTGTTCACCGGCCTCCAGCATCCGTCCGATGTCGGCAAGCAGGGAGTCCGAAGCGCGTGACAGGGCTTTTGCCTGAACCGGGCCGGAGAGGTTCACCGAACCGGCATAAATTCTCATGCCTTTGGAAAGGACGTGGGGCGCGCTTTCTCCCGTGACCAGGCTTTCGTCCAGATCGCAAATATCATCCGCGAGCGCCATATCGACGACCGCTCTTTCTCCCTGCGCCAGAAGGATCGTGTCACCCGGCGCCACAACGCCAGGGTTCACCTTGATCGCGTTTCCGTCGCAGTCCACACGCGTAACTGCCCGGCTCGACATCCCGGCAAGGTCATTTGCGGCAGAACAGGCCCGGCGTCTCACACGGGCTTCCAGAAACCGCCCGATCAGAAGGAAAAAGATCAGCATTGCGGCTGCGTCGAAATAGGCGTGCTCACCGCCGCGGATTGTTTCCACGACGCTCACCGAGAAAGCGAGAATGATGGCCAGTGAGATTGGCACATCCATATTTGCGCGGCCGCGCCGCAGAACAGACCAGGCAGACCGGAAAAACGGACGCCCGGAAAATGCTACGGCCGGCAGCGCAATCACGCCGGAAATTGCGTGCATGATCTGCTTAGTGTTGCTGCCCATCTCGCCGGCACCGGACCAGACGGAAACAGAAAGCAGCATGATGTTCGCCGCCGCAAAGGCAGCAACACCCATTGCGAGGAGAAGGTCCTTTTCCTCCTTGCGCTGGACTTCGTCTGCGTCAGTCTCTGCCGCAGCGCTGACACCATATCCAAGTCCCGATACGGTTTCAGCGATGTCTGAGGCGGGCAGGGGGCCTTGCCAGGTTATATTGAGTTTGCCCGTGGAGAGGTTCAGGCGGGCCTCGGAGACCCCCTCCAGGGCGCTGACCGATTTCTCGATCTTGGCCAGACATCCTGCGCATTTCGCGCCCGAAACATGAAGTTCCAAGTGCTGGGATTTGCCGCTTTTCTGCACAAAAGCGGACAGGCCCGAATATGGCGACTCCTGATCTGGTGTGTCGCTGAGGGACCAGTCACGCGTATGCGCGAGGACGTCCGTCGTGCTCATGGGATGATCAGTTTCTTGCTCGCTGTAAACTCAACCTGATCTGTACCATAGGGAACGCTCGCTTGCACACGCGCTTCCCATACGCCTTTCTCGAGCAGGCTGATGTCGGCAAAATAGTCGCCGTTTGCGCTGCGCTGAAGTTCAACCGGAACATCTTCAGCTCCGGTGACGGTGCGGCGCAGTTGCGCCTGCACATCCTGTGTCGTGAGCGGGGCGTCCTCCTGAGTGAGAAAGCGTACAACCAACCGGTCGCCCGTTTCTGTCGGGGTCAGGCCAATTTGTGCCGACCAGCCCTGTTCTTCCTGAATTCGGCGAGCCGAAATGGTCTCGTTGTAGTGGAGACCCTGAATGTAGGATTTCTGCTCGTCCTCACCGGGAAATGAGCTCAGTGCTGCCCACAGGAAGATTCCGTTGACGATGAACATGAAGCCGAAGAATGCACACAGCATCAGGAAAACATGCCACCCATTCAGGCGGAATTGTTTGCGGGTTACGGAAGCAGTCATCAGTTCCCTCCCTGGACGAAAACAGCCGCTGCGTCTTCAGCTTCGCCGGTCTCTGTATCACGAACAATCACGGTGTAGTCGACCCGTGGTGCAGTGCCTTCAGGTGCACGGGTGACAAGCATGCGGAAGCGCTCCACACGATGCGCGCCAAGTTCAAACTCGACAACGCCGTTTTCTTCAGTTTCGAGTCCGATCATCTGAAGCGACGCGCCGTCCAGTCCCTCAATCTCAACCGCGACATGGCGGCGGCCTGAGGCCTTGTTGACCAGTTTGAGCGTGTAGCCATTGCGGATGTCGCCGCTGGACAGGCGGACAAATGGCGGTGACCGGTCTTTCAGAACGTTCACTTCGAATGTGGATTTGTTGAAATACCCAAATCCGACCATGGATGCGATGATGAGCATCAGGGTGGCGTACAGGATCGTACGGACTCGGAAAATCTTGTAAGTCGGTTTGCGCCCGGCGGCTCTGTCAGCAACGGCGATATCCGTATCGTATGCGATAAGACCGGTCGGCCGTCCGACCTTTTTCATGATGTCATCGCACGCATCAATGCAGAGTGCGCAATGGATGCACTCAAGCTGGGCGCCGTCGCGGATATCGATACCCATCGGGCAGACCTGCACGCACTGTTTGCAATCGATACAGTCGCCGCGGCCTTCCCAGCTTTCGTTCTTGCGGTGCGGGCCACGCGGCTCACCGCGGTCGAAGCGGTAGGTCACGTTCAGCGCGTTCTCATCGGTCAGGGCGCCCTGAATACGTGGCCATGGGCACATATAGGTACAGACCTGTTCCCGCATCCAGCCAGCGAGAAAATAGGTTGTGAAGGTCAGAATGCCTGCGAAGAAATAGGCTGTGAGCGGAGCTTCGCCCGTGAACCAGCCTTTCGCGACAGTTGGTGCATCGTGCCAGTAAAGGACGAAAGCACCGCCCGTCCAGAATGCGATGACCAGCCAGATGAGATGTTTGCCCAGCTTCCGCCAGGCTTTGTTGAAGGACCAGGGTTGTGCATCGAGACGCATCCGGGCTGCGCGGTCGCCTTCGAACGCTCGTTCAACCCAGATATAGAGGTCGGTCCAGACCGTCTGGGGGCAGGTGTAGCCGCACCAGGCGCGGCCAAACAGAGACGTCACCAGGAACAGTCCGAGCGTGGCGACGATGAGCAGTCCGGCCAGATAATAGAGTTCCTGGGGCCAGATCTCGAACCAGAAGAAATAGAATTTCTCACCTGCAAAATCTGCCAGGACGGCCTGATCCGGAATACCCTCACCGCGGTTCCAGCGGATCCAGGGAAGGGCATAATAGATGCCCAGGGTGACGGCCATCACGACCCACTTGATCATCCGGAATTTACCATGAGCAAGTTTCGGGTAGATCTGCTTCCGCCCTTCATAAAGGGACGGCGGCGTCGCGTTGGACTTCGTGTGATCGATGACAGTCGTCATTACCTGGGCACCAATATACTTCGATTACTAGGTTTACTCACCGCCACCGAGGGAGTGCACGTAAACGGCCAGCGCCTTAATGGTGGCGTCGTCGAGACGACCCTGCCAAGCCGGCATATGGGAGTTACGGGCATTCGTGATGGTGGCACGGATGTCTTCCGGGTCCGAACCATAGAGCCAATCGGCGTCAGTCAGGTTCGGGGCGCCGACATCGCGGGAGCCTTCTGCGTCCATACCGTGACAGCTTGCACAGTTCGTCAGGAACAGTTCGTCGCCCCGTGCCACAGCCGCCGCGTTGGCTTCATGACCGCTGACGCTGAGAACATACTGCACCAGGTCATCGATCTGTGCTGAGGTCAGCAGGCCGTCGCGGCCGAAAGCCGGCATGGCGGAGAACCGGGTATCCGGATCTTCTTCATGACGAATGCCGTGACGCAGCGTCTGCTCAATACCATCGAGCGTCCCGTCCCACAGCCAGACATCGTCTGCCAGCATCGGGTAGCCTTTGGCACCGCGGCCGCCAGAGCCGTGGCACGTGGCACAGTTATCGCCGAAGGCACTTTCACCCATGGCCATCGCAAATTGCTGCAGGTCCAGATTGTTCTGAATGTCCTGCAGAGACGCATCCAGCAGCTGCGCCGAAGCGGCACTGCGTTCAGCATGCAGAGAGGCGACGCTTTCAGCGACCGCATCCCGGTCGGACATGCCGAGAACACCGGGAGTGTTGCGGCTTCCCATGCCCGGAAGCGACGGCAGGGCTGGCATGGCGATCATGTAGAGGATCGCCCAGAAGATCGTGCCATACCAGATATACAGCCACCAGCGGGGAAGGGGGTTGTTCAGCTCCTTGATGCCATCCCAGGAATGCCCGGTTGTTTCCACGCCGGACAGGACATCAACTTCCTTGTCGGTCTCACTCATCTCCAGGTTCCCCTTCATCGAGCGGCCAACGGGCCGCTGCTTGGAATTTTTCCTTGTTTGACGGCCACAATGCGTACGCGACAGCGACTGCGAACATCAGAACGAAGAAGCCCAGGCCCCATGTCTGGGCAAATTTTGACAGAATCTCATACATGGCCCTGCCCCTTACCTGCGATTATCGAGGTCGTCGGCTTCGTAGGTGGAGAAGTCCACCAGCGTGCCGACCATCTGGAGGTAAGCGACAAGCGCATCGAGTTCCGTCACCTTCTCCGGATTGCCGTCATAGTCGGCGATCCGAACCGTGCCTTCGCGACCGGCAGCCTCTTCATAGCGGGCCACGAGCGCGTCCTGCGCGTCATAGTCTGCATCAGGATCGGCTTGCGCGATCAGGTCGGCCTGGGCGTTCTCGATCATCTCGTCGGTATACGGAACCCCTTCGAAACGAAGCGCCTTCAGGTGGTCGTCAATCGTTTCGAAGTGGAGCGTATTATCGGCGAGGAACGCGTAAGGCGGCATCACCGATTCCGGAACCATGGACTGCGGATCCTTGAGGTGATCCACATGCCAGGTGTCGGAATACTTGCCGCCGACGCGGGCCAGGTCAGGTCCTGTCCGCTTGGAGCCCCACTGGAACGGATGGTCGTACATGCTCTCTGCAGCCAGAGAGTAGTGACCGTACCGTTCGACTTCGTCCCGGAGCGGCCGCACCATCTGCGAGTGGCAGACATAGCAGCCCTCGCGGATGTAGACATTGCGGCCGGCCAGTTCGAGCGGCGTGTAGGGACGCATGCCTTCAACTTTCTCGATCGTGTTCTCGAGATAGAAGAGTGGTGCGATTTCCACGATCCCGCCGATGGCGACTGTAACCAGGATACCGAGCGTGAGTGCCAGAGAGTGACGCTCAAGCGTTTCGTGCTTTTTTATCAAGCCCATGAGTAACTCTCCTATTCAGCGGGCTGAAGCGTCGCGGCGGCCGGTGCATCGACGGGACGGGTGCCTTCAGCGGCAGCGCCGTGGCCGAGAGCCGTGCGGACGAGGTTGTAGGCCATGATCAGCGCACCCGTGAGGTACAGGCTGCCGCCCAGGGCACGGATGATGTAGCTGACGTGCTTAGCCTCGACAGTTTCAATGAAGCTGTACTCAAGGAAGCCGTACTCGTTGTAGGCGCGCCACATCAGGCCTTCGAGGATACCGGCAAAGTACATCGCAACGATGTAGAAAAGGATGCCGATGGTCGCGAGCCAGAAGTGCCACTCAACAAGCTTCAGCGAGTAGAGGGATGGACGCTTCCAGAGCCACTGCGTTGCGCAGTAGAGCGCACCGAAGGAGATGAAGCCCACCCAGCCCATCGAGCCGGAGTGAACGTGGGCAATGCCCCATTCCGTATAGTGCGACAGCGCGTTGACGGCGCGGACGCTCATCAGCGGGCCTTCGAAGGTCGACATGCCGTAGAAGGCGAGGGCGACGACCATCATCCGGACAACCGGGTCAGTCCGCAGACGGTCCCAGGCACCCGACAGCGTCATCACGCCGTTGATCATGCCGCCCCAGCTGGGCATCCAGAGCATCACGGAGAAGGTCATGCCCAGTGTCTGCGCCCATTGCGGTAGTGCCGTGTAGTGCAGGTGGTGCGGACCAGCCCAGATGTAGATGAAGATCAGCGACCAGAAGTGCACGATCGACAGGCGGTACGAATAGACCGGCCGCTGCACCCGCTTCGGAATGAAGTAGTACATGATGGCCAGGAAGCCCGTCGTGAGGAAGAAGCCCACGGCGTTGTGGCCGTACCACCACTGCGTCAGAGCATCCTGAACCCCGCCGAAGAGCTGATAGCTCTTGGAGCCAGTCAGCGTGACGGGAAGAGTCAGGTTGTTCACGATGTGCAGCATGGCGATCGTGACGATGAAGGAGAGATAGAACCAGTTGGCCACATAGATGTGGGGTTCTTTGCGTTTCCAGATCGTACCGAGGAAAACCAGAAGGTAAGCCACCCAGACAATGGTCAGCCAGAGGTCGGCATACCATTCCGGTTCAGCGTATTCCTTGGATTGGGTGACCCCCATCAGATAGCCTGTACCGGCAATCGCGATGAAGAGGTTGTAGCCCCAGAAAACGAACCACGGCCACATGCCGCCAGCCAGACGTGTCCGGCAGGTGCGCTGGACGACGTAAAAGCTGGTCGCGATGAGGACGTTGCCACCGAACGCGAAAATGACCGCTGAAGTGTGCAGCGGACGCAGTCGCCCGAAGTTCGTCCAGCCAAGCTGTTCGAAGTAGAAGATGTTGGGGAAGGCCAGCTGGAGGGCGATAATCAGCCCGACCAGGAACCCGGCAATACCCCAGAACATTGAAGCCGTGACGCCGAATTTGACAATCGTGTCTTCATAGACCGTCTGATCGAATGGATCCCGGTCACCCAGGCTGCCTGCCCAGAGTGCAAGTGCCAGGAGCCCTACCACGGCGAGGCCGAGGAAGAGCCAGGCATGTGCCCCCATAAGCGGATCGGCAGCATGGCTAGCGATCAGCAATGCCAGGATGGCAAATATGCTGGTAAAAGCCGCGACACTGCCAATGCTGGCAAATGCCGAGGACCGTCTTTTTAGTAACGTGCTCACGTTATTGACCCCCTGCGAGTCGTTGGAATTCTGGCGCCTAGATGCCGGTGTCGACTTCAAACCGGTATACGGTAAACTACGGATGGGCTTCGCTGTCGCATCCGCCTAGTTCACAAAGCGTATTCAAATCCACTCGAAGGAGCAAACAGATGACAAAATGGCTTATGGCGGGAACAGCCCTTCTCGTGGCCGGTTTGTTGAAGATCTGGCAGCACACCAACGCTCCAATGACTCTGGAAGATTATCTCGCCTTCCGTTGCGGATCTGCGTCTGGCGCTGCTGGCGATTCCTTTCTGACATTCGCGGGGCATTGCTGGGGATGTCCGGTCGCCGCGATTGGTGCGGCGATGGTCGCTTATAGTGCGGTTATGATCATGGCATCGTCTCGCCGTCAGGCGCTTGCCGTCCGCCGTTGACCGGCCCGGTCGCGCGCGTTCCGCATTCTGATACGGCTTACTGGGTACCAGGCACTTGACCGATTTTACCAGCGACGCGGTATCGACAGATCTTGAAGCGCTGCAGCTGCACCTGAGGTCGATTCTGGCCTCAGTGCCTGACGGCATGATTGTCATTGATGAAAAAGGAAAGATCCTCGCCTTTTCCAGCGCGGCTGAAAAACTCTTTTCTTACAATGCAGAAGATGTGATTGGTGAGGATGTCAGCCTGCTTATGGGCGGGCACGACGAAGCCAACCACCAGACCTACGTCAATAATTATCTCGAGACCGGAAAGCGCCACATCATCGGCGTTGGCCGGGTCGTTACGGCGAAGCGATCAGACGGCGCGCTCTTCCCGGTCGACCTTAAAATCGGGGAGGCGAAGGTTGGTGATCACTACCTGTTTACAGCCTTCGTTCGCGACCTTTCCGAGCAGCGGCGCAATGAATTGCGCATGCAGGAAATGCAGGCCGAACTGGTCCATTTTTCCCGTATGAGCGCGGTTGGCACGATGGCCTCAGCGCTCGCCCACGAACTCAACCAGCCTCTCACAGCCGTTGCGAACTACCTCGAAGCGGCGCGGGATTTGCTCGAATCCGACTCGGATAATGCGCGTGAGATTCTCCACGAGGCGCTGGATGAGGCCTCTCGTCAGGCTGTGCGAGCGGGTGAAATTGTCCGCAAATTGCGCGGCTATGTGTCTCGCGGTGAAATCGATGCCCGCTCCGTCACGCTCGCGCCTTTGCTCATTGATTCGATTGCCCTTGCCCGGATCTCCGGAGACATGGCAGATATCCCGATCGACAAGGACATAGAAGCGGACCTCGGCGCAGTTCTGGCCGATCCTATTCAGGTTCAGCAGGTGGTCATAAACCTGCTCCGCAATGCCGCTGAAGCGTTGAATGGGGTTGCATCACCCAAAATGCGGGTTGCCGCCCGGAAGCACCCGGAATCCTTTGTGACCGTTGAAGTGTGCGACAATGGACCTGGCATGTCTGAAGAGGTCCGGAAAACCCTCTTCAAACCCTTCATGACTTCCAAATCCCAGGGCATGGGCCTTGGTTTGTCCATCTGTCAGACGATTATCGAGGCCCATGGCGGGAAGATCGAAGCGACTCCAGCAGCTGAAGGTGGCACGTGTTTTCGGTTCACACTCAGGCAGGATACCGCTAGTGGGAATTCATGAGTGAACAAAGACTGATCCACCTCGTCGACGATGATGATGCTGTAAGGCATTCGGCCAGCTTCATGCTTCGCCATGCCGGATTCGCCGTAAAGACCTATTCAGATGGCGTGGCGTTTCTTGAAGTCGCCGACGATGCGCAAGCTGGCTGCATCCTGCTGGATGTACAGATGCCGCGCATGGACGGACTGGAAGTTCAGGAGCAGCTCAACGCCAAGGGAATCGCCATGCCGGTCATCGTTCTGACCGGACATGGAGACGTGAATGTCGCGGTTAAAGCCATGAAGGCTGGCGCTGTGGATTTCGTCGAAAAACCCTATGAAAAACAAACGCTTGTTGAGGCGCTCAATCGCGCGTTCCAGCGTCTTCAGGAGCGCTCCGAACGCGATCTCCTAGTGGATGAGGCTCGTGGCAAGATAGAGCATCTCACACCGCGAGAGCGTGAGGTTCTTGAGGGCCTGGTTGATGGACACACAAACAAGTCCATAGCCGATACTCTGGATATCTCTCCTCGCACTGTTGAGATCCACCGGGCGAACTTGATGGAGAAACTCGGCGCGACCAGTCTCTCGGGTGTCCTGCGTATCGCCTTCGCGGCCGGGATTGGCTTTCAGGGCAAGGTTACGGACTAGTACCTAAAGACAGAGACCGGCCGTTCCGCCAACATACAGGCTCGATAATCCTGTTGTTGGGTGGCCATGTCGAACGCTTTGCTGAACAGACCAAAAAATGTTGCCGTCATTGACGACAGCGATGCTGTGCGGCGGTCTTTATCACTATTGCTGACCGCAAGAGGCTACGCGGCGATGGCATTCGCCACAGGAGCCGAATTTCTCAAATCTCCACTGAAGGGATCCTTCGATTTCCTGTTGATCGATTACAAGATGGAAGATCTCTCAGGCGTCGATGTTTTGAACGCTCTCAGAGGGGAGGGCGTGGATACGCCGGCAGCAATGGTCTCGGGGTGGGAAACGTCGGGACTGGAGCGCCTGGCGATTGAGGCCGGATTTGCGGCATTCATTCGCAAGCCGATGCTGGACCATATTCTGTTCTCACTCATCGGTCCTCCGCTAGGCGGGGAAGGGGTGCCGCGCCGGCGCCCGAAAGCTGAAGGCGCAGCTTAACAAAACCTTTCACGCTGATGTCCAGCCCGCATGTTGCCGGTGAGAGCTGCAGGCGCTGACCGCTGACTGCTTTGATGGCGAACAGTGCATGACGGGATCAGGCCGCTCGAACCGACAGCGATAAGGTCCGGATGTTGTTGGGCTTTTATATCCCCAAGTCGCATAATCATCATTATGGGAAATTAGATTGTAGCGCGCAGTGGTGCTTTTATCTGATCTCTAAGATCATCCCGTCGAAGCCAGGCTCCACGGATTTGGGGAGCTCCCTCTTCAGCGTCTCATAATCCAGATCCACGTGCATATTGGTCAGCACGGCGGCTCGGGGTTTGAGTTCAGCGATCCAGTCCAGCGCTTTCGCGACGTTGGCGTGCGTCGGATGGTCGGTATAGCGCAGCGCATCGATCACCAGCGTATCCAGGCCTTCAAGCGCAGTTTTCGTACGCTCGGGCAAATCGCTGACATCATTGCAATAAGCGAAATTGTTTATCCTGAAGCCGAGGCAGCGGATGCGCCCGTGCTCCATGTCGACCGGCAATATCGTGATATTGCCGCCTGCTCCGGAAATCTCGAATGGCATGTACGGCGTTATATCGGGCTGAAGGTCGAGTATGGGTGGATAGCCGCCCATGCCTTCAAAGCAGTAATCGAACCGCTTTGTCAGGATGTCCCGTGTCGCGGCATTCATGAAAGTTGGCAATGCAGCACGTTGGCGGATGACCAGCGGCCTGACATCATCTATCCCATGCACCTGATCCGCATGCTCGTGAGTATAGACGAGCGCGTCCAAACGGGTGACGCCTGCGTCCAGAAGCTGTTCGCGCAAGTCAGGCGAAGTGTCGATGAGCACAGACGTTACGCCGCCGCTCCCGTCGTCCTTTTCGATCAGCACACAGCAACGCCGCCGCCGGTTTTTTGGTTCTTTCGGATCGCAAGCGCCCCAGTCTCCACCGACACGCGGGACCCCGCCGGAGGAACCGGTGCCGAGCAGCGTACAGCGAAATCCTGTACTCATTGTTGGGTTACCTTGGCGAACAGCCGAACAGCATTTTCATCCGTGATCCGCTTGATCTCATCAACAGGCATGTCTTTCAGGGTCGCCAGCGCCTCTGCCACATGGGCCAGGTAAGCTGGTTCGTTGCGCCGCCCGCGCATTGGGACTGGAGCTAGATAAGGGCAATCCGTTTCAAGAATAATCCTCTCGATCGGAACGTCTGCTATGACCGCCCGGACTTCTTTCGCGCTCTTGAATGAAAGAATTCCGGATACAGACACATAGGCGCCAAGAGACAGCGCTCTCTGAGCGAGTTCCGGGCCACCTGTGTAGCAATGCAGCAATGGTTGGAATGGGCCCTTTTGAAATTCTTCCTCCAGTATATCAGCCATCAACTCGTCAGCTTCGCGCGTATGAAGGATCAGAGGCAGGCCAGTGTCCCGTGCAGCGGATATGTGTTTGCGCAGGCTGGTCACCTGGTCATCCTCAGCGCTGTACCCGTAGTGAAAATCGAGCCCCGTTTCGCCCATGGCAACCACTTCCGGATTCGATGCGGCCTGTATGAGCGTCTCAACCGTCAGGTCCGGAAAGTCTTTTGCGTGATGCGGGTGCACGCCGGCAGAACACCAAATGTCTTCATGAGAACGAGCGATGGCCAGGACAGACTCGAAATTGTCAAACCGGTCGCAAATGGCGAGAAACCTTGTCACACCGGCTTCGCGGGCGCGTTCAAGCACCTCTTCCAGGTCGTCTGCGAAAGGTTCGCCGTGCAAATTGACGTGGGTATCAAACATGGGTCTCGATCACTCAACGGCCAGATGCTGACAAAAGTCCGGAGATCAGTTTCGCTGCAGCCTGCTCGGGATCCATATTCAGTTCGCCAACCTCTCCGACCAGCTTCACGGTGCTCAGCCACACCCGGGACTTCTGAGGTGCCTCTGTTGCGTCTTCCGCAAGCTTTGCCAGCACTTCGTCCCGGAATGCCGCGAACGCCGTCTGGTCTATGCCCGCTGCCTGTATAGCCCGCGTTACGAGCGCGTCATTTGGCCGGGGCATGGAGGTCATCAGTGTGCGGGCGGCGTTGGCAGCGATGCGGCAGGTTTCGGAAGCTCTCTCCACAGCCAGTCCGGGACGGCCATGCCGGATTGCAGAAACGTCTCCCTCATAGCCCTGAAGCTTCAATACCTCAGACATCTCTTCCTTGCTCAGAGTGTGGACCCGGAGCGTGCGGCAGCGCGAGCGGATCGTTGGGAGGACCGGGCGGGATCCGTGATTGACCAGAAACATGATAGCCGCCTTGGGCGGTTCTTCCAGTGTCTTCAGGATCGCGTTGGCGGAGTTCCGGTTCAGCTCATCCAGAGAATCCACAATGCCGACGCGCCAGCCACCCATCGCTGGCCGATAGGTGAAAAACTCATTGAAGGCGCGGATTTGCTCGATTGAGATGTCCTGCTTCAGTTTTCCCTTGTCATTCAATTCACGCGTCAGGATGCGCAGGTCCGGGTGGCCGCCGGACAGGCAGCGCGACATGATCGGGTCATCTACAGACGCATCGAATGGCGCATCGGCCGTTCCTCGTGCGCCAAGCAACCAGGCCGCACAGCGCATGGCAAACCGTGCTTTTCCGATCCCAGAGGGGCCTTCAATCATCCAGGCATGGTGCATCCGGCCGCTGGCGGCCGCTGCCTCAAACGTCCGCTCAGCGTCATTATATCCGATGAGAGGAAGCGCCGCAGTCATGCGCGGGTCTCCTGGCTAATGCCCAGACGGATCTCGATCTCGTGCCACGCGCGTTCCGATACCTCTTCTGGCGCCCTCGACGCATCCAGCAGGACGCAACGCTCCGGTTCGCTTCGGGCAACATCTATAAAGGCCTGCCTCACGGCCTCGTGAAATGCCTTGTCCCTGAGTTCAAAAGCATCTGCTGCCCCGCCACGCTCGGCGCGCCGCTGGGCGGCTTGCTCCACCGGTGCATCCAGGACGAGCGTCAGGTCAGGTCGGCTGTCACCCAGCACAGCATTTTCCAGCATCTTCAGTATGGCCGGTCCGACGCCGCTCTGGACGCTTTGATAAACGCGCGTGGAATCGGCGAACCTGTCACACAGAACCCAGTGCCCAGCCTCCAGCGCCGGTCTGATCTTCTTTTCCAGATGATCCGTTCGCGCAGCATTCATGAGAAGGGCTTCAGCCATCGAAGACCATCTCTGGTCCCCCGGCGGATGCAGCACGAGATTCCGGATGGCTTCGGCAAGGTCTGTCCCGCCTGGCTCTCGCGTCTGAACGACCGATTGGCCTGCCGCTTCCAGCTTCTCCCGCAAAGCTGCGAGCAATGTGGACTTGCCGGTACCTTCGCCGCCTTCCAGCGTTATGAAGCGTCCCCGTGTCACGACTGGCTTTCACCACCTCCGAGCATCTGGCTCAGCCCTTCAATTGCGCGTCCAAAGAAGCCAAGCTTGCCGACGTCTGCGTCCGCGACGATTGGAGACTCCACCGGTTTCTGACCTTCGATGGTGACCACAAGACGGCCCAGTTGATCGCCCTTTTTGATCGGGGCTTCGACCGGTCCGGGAAGAACGATCTCGGCTTTTGCCTTTTCCATGCTTGCCTTGTAGCCAGCTAGGCGCAGATCGCCGGCGAGCTTTACCGGAACATTTTGTGTTTCCCCGAGCCAGACAGGCACATCCGGCAGGTCGACGGTGTCCGGTGTCAGCGTTTTCAGATCGAAGCTGCTAAAGGCAATTCGCATGAGGCGCTCACCCTCAGAGGCGCGCGCGGCCATGGTCGGCAAACCATTGATGACCACGGTTCGCCGAACCCCGTCACGGACAGCAGAAGCGGTCAGGCCATAGCCGGAGACTTCAAGGTGGCCGGTCTTCACGCCGTCGGCGCCGGAGACTTCCAGCAATGGGTTCCGGTTGGCCTGGGTGAAATCTCGCCACGTGTAAGAGGGCAAGGAGTACCAAGCATAGTATTCCGGGTAATTGTCGATCGTCAGCTTGGCCAGTTTTGCGAGATCTTCAGCGGAGATCACGTGACCAACGGCTTCAAGACCTGTGGCATTCAGGAAGTATGCCGAATTCAGGCCGAGCTCATGCGCAAGATCGGTCATCCTGCGGGCAAAGGCTTCTTCCGAACCTGAGATGTTTTCAGCGAGCACGATGCATGCATCATTGCCCGACATGATAATCACGCCGTGCAGAAGTTCCTCGACCGTTGGCGTGTCACCTGGCGCCAGGCCCATGGTCGACGTACCGGATGGAAAGCCTCCCTTGCGCCAGGCGTTTTCACTGACTGTGAACTTGTCACTCATGGAAAGCTCGCCGCGGCGGACCATTTCGAAGACCGTATAGGCCGTCATCATCTTGGTCATGGAAGCAGGGACCATGGGTTCCTGGCCGGCCTTGGAAAACAGAATTGCGCCTGTCTCATGATCCATGATGACCGCATGCGTCGCCGGCGTGTCCATCATCTGCGCGTTGGCGGCACACATTATGCCGGACAGGGTGAAAGCTGCTGCGGCGACAGTGTTTCTGGCGATCTTCGGCAAGTTCATCAAAGGGGCCTCCAACATTCTGTTCGGAGGCCGGAATCAAATCCGGCCCAGTTTCCGATTACACAGGAAAAAGGGCCGGTTTGTGGTCGGGGTCAATGGCGGGGCGTGCGGTTATTCCCCTGTCACAATGCGCCCTTGCGCGATTCCGGCATAGGAGAGGTCTTGCCGGGCACGTTCGGCTTCTGACCGGCTGATCAATGGTCCGACACGGACACGGAAATAGTCAGCACCATTCACGCGGGCGGGAACAATCGTCACCGGGAGTGAGGCCTGTACGCGATTGCTCAGCGACTGTGCGTTCGAGATATCCGTGAAGGAGCCGATCTGAACGAAGAAATCGCCGGTCGGTGCTGCAGCCGGCTGAGGATCATAGGTGTAGGTGGGCCGGACTGCGCGTTGCGGCTCCGCCGAGACGGTTTGATAGGCAACCGGCTCCATGAAATCGTCCGCAGCGACTGGCTGCGGTGCAGCCTCTGCCGGGAACGCTGCTGCCTGAGCATAGACCGCGTCCTTGGCTTGCGGTGCGGGTGTTGCGACAGCAGGGGCAGACCCCAGATAGCGAACCCGGAGCGTGGCCTTCCCTGCCCCGCCCATGCCAAGCTCATTGGCCGCGCGAGGGGAAACCTGAAGCGATGCGCCGTCTTCAAACGGACCGCGGTCATTGACCCGGAGCACGACTTCCTTGCCGGTCTCTTCGTTCACAACCTGGATCAGGCTTGGAAGAGGCAATGTCGGGTGGGCGGCCGTCATGGCATCCGGAGCAAAGGTTTCGCCATTGGCCGTAGGCAGGCCGTTGAACTCGCTTCCATATACAATCGCGACGGCCGTTTCATCGAACACCGGGACAGGGTCGGCAGATACGGAATAGGACGCAGCCGGCGTCAGCTGGCGCGGTGCCTGCTGGAACTGCTGAGGTGCTGGCGCAGGGACAGGCTGAACCTGGATTGGCGCAGGCGCCGGCGCGGCAACTGCCTGCAGGCTTGGCAGCGCTTCGCTCTCTACAGCGGAGATCGAACGCTCGGCTTCGATACGCGCAGCGGCGGCGCGGGCTTCGAAACTGTCGCCAGTGGAGACGGGCGTGCTGGCATAATTCGGGGACGGGGCCTTCGTGCTCGCATAGTCACGTCCCCCCTGCTCTGCCGGTTGGGCTTGCGGCGAGGGCGAAACGGGCGAACCCGGATAGCGGAATTGAATCCGCGCCTGCTTCTTCGCGGAGGCGTCTGCAGAACGGCTCGGCTCGATATACTGGGGCTTGCCGGCCGGATACGGCGAAGTTCCGGTCGCATAGACAATCGGTGCCGGATTGCGGCGGTCAGCATGCGCAGGTGCCACGACAGATATCGCGACCGCGCCAGCCAGGACCAGAGACGTCAGGTGCAGAGATTTTGAATCGGAAGAAACGGTCTTCAAGGTTCACCTCATTCTGAGCTGCGGGTCATTTGATGACCCTTTGGGACGGCTTTTCTGCCCTCCAGCGAACCCTCTGTAGCATAGTGTGGTGCAGGCCTTATGAACCTCACCTGAAGGATCCGGAGATTACGGTTACCGGTTGTTTACATCTTTTCAAGCTGCGCTCTTGCCGGATCCCGGAAACGCAGGTGAAGAGAGAGATCATCAATCAGAGCGAGCGAAGACCGCTATTAGCACGATCAGGGGGAACGACCGGAATGCAACAAAGACTTGGAGAAGGCCCCCTGCTCGATGCGTGCGGCCGCTTGGTTGAGCGTGGTTGGTCCGCCGCAGAAGTTCGTCAATATGAGAGGTCTGCGATCCGGGCCAACGGCCTCCGGATCAAGGAGTGGGACTATTACTGTATCCTCACACCGGACTTCGGCCTTGCCCTGACTGTTGCCGACAATGCCTATCTTGGCTTTCTCGGCACGTCCTGGATGGACCTGAAGAGCGGGACGGCAGTGAATGACGGCGCTGTCATCCCTTTTCCCATGGGCCGGATGGGCCTGCCTGCGTCCGCCGACCGCGGCGACATCGTCCAGAAACACAAAGACATGTCGCTGAGCTTTCTGCACGAGGAAGGTGGACGCCGCCTGATCGTGGATGCGCCTCGCTTCGATGGTGGGCGCGGACTGAAGGGGGAATTGTGGCTCGCCCAGCCTCAGATGGACCGTATGGTCATCGCGACGCCCTTCGCCAATGCGCCCAAGGCATTCTACTACAATCAGAAGATCAATTGCCTTCCAGCCACCGGAGAAATCAGGATCGGCAGTGATGTCCATCAGTTCACGCCGGACTCCGCCTTTGGCGTCCTGGATTGGGGGCGAGGCGTGTGGACTTACAGCAATGTCTGGTACTGGGGCTCTGCCTCCGGGATGTGCGGCAACCGCTGCGTGGGCTTCAATATAGGCTACGGCTTTGGTGATACGTCCGCGGCGTCAGAAAACATGGTTTTTGTGGATGGGAAGGCGCACAAGCTGGATCAGGTGACGTTCCATATGCCGGAAGGTCCGCCGGATTCGGCGCCTTGGCGCTTCACCAGTAATGATGGCCGGTTCGAGCTCCACTTCGAGCCGATCGTCAATCGGCACCACACGACAGACCTCGGCTTGTTCAAAACTTCCCAGGATCAGGTGTTTGGTTTGTTTTCTGGGGACGTGATGCTGGACGATGGCTCGGTGCTGAAGATCGACGCCCTGCCCGGTTTTGCGGAAGAAGTGCGAAACCGCTGGTAAAGCGAAAAGACGGGCCGCAGGAACAAATTATTTGCGCTGGCGGAGGAGGAGGGATTCGAACCCCCGGAACCCGTAAAGGCTCAACGGTTTTCAAGACCGCCGCATTCAACCACTCTGCCACTCCTCCGCAGCAAACGGCTGTTTTCACGATCCGGGCGCGGCAGGCAAGCCCTGATCTGCGCTCGCCTGCCCCGCTCTCTTTGCGGAAGGTCTGGCCATTCGGCCCGGAGTGTCCGAGAGTTGCCGGGAAAACGATAAGAATTCCGGAGGAGAGGTCCCATGCTCGAGGGCATAAAGGTCATTGAATACGCGACTTACATGGCAGCCCCGGGGGCAGGATCGATCCTCAGCGACTGGGGCGCCGACGTTGTAAAAGTCGAACCGCCAGGCGGCGATCCGATCCGGATTTTCTTCCGGACCCTGGGCACGGACCTTCAGGACAATCCGGTCTTCGACTTCGATAATCGCGGCAAGAAATCCATTGCCGTCGATACGTCGAAACCTGAGGGCCAGAAGCTGCTCCGTAAAATGGTGGAAGAGGCAGATGTCTTCCTCACCAATGTGCGTCCCGGCGGGCTGGAGCGGTCCGGCCTCAGCTATGAAGAACTCAGCAAGATCAATCCGAAGCTCGTTTACTGCTCGCTCACCGGCTACGGCCTTCAGGGCCCGGATGCCGACCGGCCGGGATTCGACGTGGCCAGCTTCTGGAGCCGTACCGGGGTTGGCGCGTTGACGGTTCCAAAAGGGCAAGAACCCTTCCCGCTCCGCACGGCATTCGGCGATCACACGACCTCAATGGCCACCGCTGCCGGCATCTGTGCGGCGCTTGTTGAAGCCACACGCACTGGCAAGGGACGCCTGGTGGAGTCGTCGCTGTTCCGGGCGGGCCTCTATGCGCTTGGCTCCGACTTCGCGATCCAGCTCTTCTTCAACCGGGTCGCCTCGACGAAGAGCCGCCATGAGCAGAACGTGCCGATGACCAATTTCTTCAAGACGAAGGACAATAGCTGGATTTGCATTGTTCAGCGTCAGGGAGATGTGGACTGGGTGCCGATGTGCAAGGTAATCGGCCGCGAAGACCTGATTGAAGATCCCCGTTTCACGAGTTCCAAAGCCCGCAGGCAGAACGCATCAGATCTGGTCGACATCATCGATGAGGGCTTTGCGAAATTCACGAAAGCGGAAATCTCGGCCCGCCTCGACGAGCAATCCATTGCCTGGGCACCGGTTCAGACACTCGCGGAAGTGGCGGAAGACCCGCAGACGAAGGCCGCTGGCGCCATTGTCGAAGTGCCAAGCAGCAAGGGCGATGGCACCACCTTCCCCTCCCCGGCCTCTCCTGTGCGGTTCCCGGGCGCCGATGACGGCCCAAAGGGACCATCACCGAAACTGGGAGAGCACACACGCGCTGTGCTGGAAGACCTCGGCCTCACCGTGAGCGATATTGACGCGCTCTACGGCGAGGGAGTCGTGAAGTAGCCTTTATTCGCCTTTGAAGTCCGGCGTGCGCTTTTCGAGGATGGCGTTGACGCCTTCCATATGATCGTCCGTCTCGTGCATCAGAGCCTGCGCTGCGGCGGACATTTCCATGATCGTGTCGTACGAGGTCGTCGCGCCCTGACGCATCAGCGTCTTTGCAAGGCGCAGGGCCTGCGGCGGCTGTCCGGCAATCCGCTTGGCCAGGCTCATAGCTTCGTCCATCAGCTGGTCAGCCGGCACGACCTGAGAGACAAGCCCCCACTCGCACGCCGTCTGCGCGTCGATGACATCGCCGGTGAAGAGGAGCTGCGCCGCCCGGGACGAACCGATCAGGCGCGGAAGCAGCCAGGCGCCGCCATCACCGGGGATCAGGCCGAGCTTCAGGAACGTCACGCCCATCTTCGCTTTCTCTGAGGCGATGCGGATGTCGGCCATACAGGCCACGTCACAGCCCAGGCCAATTGCCGGGCCATTGATGGCCGAGATCAGCGGCACTTCCAGATTATAGAGGGAGCGGACAATCACGTGGATATTCCGGCGGTAGCCTTCGCGGATGTCATGCGGCTTTCCGCCGAATGCGCCGGTCTTGTTCTGCATCGCTTTCACATCGCCGCCGGCAGAGAAGGCCCGGCCCGCACCTGTCAGGATGGCGCAGCGGATTTCGGGGTCCGCGGTGATTTCCGCGCATGCGGCGGCAATCGCCTTTCCATCTCCGTCCTGACCGAGCGCATTCATCGCGTCCGGCCGGTTGAGTGTCATGATGACGATTGGGCCCTGTTTTTCGAGTTTGATGACCGACATCCGGTTTGCCTCCAATTTGCTGGCGCAGAACTGACAGCCCCTGCCCGGCTTGTCCATGTCCGCACGTGTGGTGAATTCGTCTCAGGCAGTAACAGGGCTGCGAAAGCGCGTTCCCGGCGCGGGGGGATCGTTTCGCCCGCCTGCAAAACACTGCGCCTTGGACATCCAGTCTTCCGCAATCGGTCCCGTCACACGCAAGGCGGTGTCTTTGACGTTGCGCGTCTGTGTGACGACCTGGCAGAATTCTGTTGCGCGGCCTTCAATAAGGTTTTCTCCATCGTCATCGCCAAACGTCCATTCGTCACCGGAGGGCGCGATCAGTCTGATGAAAGGCATCGGTCCGGGCGGCTGTTCCTGGCGGACCTGATAGGTCCAGCCATACGTGTTGACGCCGAGAACGACGATATTCCGGATCCGGTCATGATCGACCCGTGCGGCTCCCAGCACGTCATAAATCTCCTGCCCGTGCGCCCAGGTTTCCATCAGGCGCGCGGTGATGGATGACCGGGCACTCATCGACGGCCCGGCCCATTTCAGACGGGCTTTCGGATCGGCTTTGGTGAACGCTGCGGCGGTCGCCTGAGCCTGATCCCACCAAGCTGAAAGCAAGTCGCGTCCCGCCGCGTCTCCTGCATGCGCCTGTTCGCGGTTACGCATGCCGTGCTTGCCTACCGCGGCCAGCTCGGTTTCCAGGCGCGCTTCGTCCGCCAGCTGCAGCTCCGCCATCCAGTTCCAGTAGTGAAGGTGCCGGAGCACGTCGTCGATTTGCCAGCCTTTGAACTGGGTCACTTTGCCGAAGTCCGCGTCTGGCCGGTTGACCAGCAGACCATAAAGCGCACGGCTTTCTTCGAGGAAGTCGCCAGCTTGTTCCATTGTATTTCCTCCCGGCCCTTTCCTAGGCCGGGACAAAAGCAATGGCTACAGGGTCAGCGCGTGAAAACGATGGAGAAAGTGACCGGCACTTCCGGTGTAATGCCCGGAAGGTTTGCCAACTCCCGCAGCTTTTCGACGCCGCCGTCCAACCCGAAGTCTGCAGCGTTGACGATGATCGGTACGCTCGTTTCGACCTGAACCTTGTCCGCCCCGATCCGCGTCACCTGCAGGTCGGTGTCGATTTCCTGCGTCTCGCCATGCAGGTCCAGGGTGGCAGTCACCGGTACATTCACCGCGTCGCCAATCGCCAGGTCTGTGAAGACGGCCGGGTTCAGTTTGGTTGTGACCGTCGCTTCCGGATAGGTTTTCGTTTCGAACAGGAATTCGCGCATGCGCTCGTTCCGGATATCGATATTGGTCTCTACAGAGGAGAGCGGAATTTCGATCTCGGCATCGCCATTGGCCATCACCGTGCCCATCAGGCCGCTGAAAGTGTGGGCCTCGGCCAGAGTGCCGGCTTTCACCGAAACGAATGAAAACCGGGACGCGCCGGAATCGACGGTCCAGTCGCCATCCAGCGTGGACATTGCAGCGGGCGCCGGCGGCGAACAGGCTGCAACGCCAAGTGCAGCGGCGGCGAAGAGAGGGCGCATCAAAACGGTTTTCATGGGGGACTCCTGTCGTGAACTCAGGTGTTCTCGAATGTGGTGTATCGAAACAGAAGTGCCAGAGCATTCCAACACAAGTCTGCCTTACGATGCCGCAAACCGGCGCAAAGCCCCTGTTTCAGGCTGACGCTATTCCTCGAGTGCCTTGATCATGTCGACGCGCGTTCCGTGGCGTCCGCCTTCGAATTCGGCGGTCAGGAACGCGTCCACGATATCCAGGGCGAGGCCTTCGCCAATCACCCGCGCGCCGAGCGAGAGCATGTTCGCGTCATTGTGCTGGCGGATCATTCTTGCCGAGAAGGTATCGCTGCAAACGCCGCAGCGGATGCCTTTCACCTTGTTGGCCGCCATCATGATGCCCTGCCCGGTGCCGCAGACGATGATGCCGAGCTGGCACTCGCCGGAGGCCACTTTCTGAGCCGCAGCTTCGCCATGGATCGGATAGTGGGTGCTTTCTGACGTCATCGGCCCGATGTCGATCACGTCCCAGCCCTGAGCCGCGACATGCGCGGCGATCGTCTTGCGAAGTTCGATGTCAGCGTGATCGCTGGACACAACGATACGTTTATTGGTGTTCATCGCGCGTACCCTATTCCCACTCGATAGTACCGGGCGGCTTGGATGTCACGTCGTAGACAACGCGGTTGACGCCTTTGACCTCATTGATGATGCGCGTGGCGACGCGGCCCAGGAAATCGTGCTCGAACGGATAATAGTCCGCCGTCATACCATCTGTCGACGTGACGGCCCGCAGCGCGAGGACGGCTTCATAGGTCCGCTCATCGCCCATGACGCCGACCGTATTCACGGGCAGCAGAACGCTGAAGGCCTGCCAGATTTCATTGTAGAGCCCGGCCTTCCGGATCTCCTCGATATAGATCGCATCGGCCTTGCGGAGCGTGTCGGCCTTCTCGCGCGTAATCTCGCCTGGGATGCGGATGGCGAGGCCAGGTCCCGGGAATGGGTGGCGGTCGACGAAGGCGTCGGTCAGGCCGAGTTCCCGGCCAAGCGCACGAACTTCGTCCTTGAACAGCTCACGAAGCGGCTCGACCAGTTTCATGTTCATGCGCTCAGGCAAGCCGCCGACATTATGATGGCTCTTGATCGTGACGCTCGGCCCGCCAAGGGCTGAGACACTTTCGATGACGTCCGGATACAGCGTGCCCTGCGCCAGGAAATCCGCACCGCCAATCTTCTTGGCCTCGTCTTCGAACACGTCGATGAACAGGCCACCGATAATCTTCCGCTTGCGCTCCGGATCGGTGACGCCTTCGAGCTTGCCGAGGAAGAGCTCCGAAGCGTCTACATGGACGAGCGGAATATTGTAGTGTTCGCGGAACAGGTTCACGACCTGATCGCTTTCCCCTGCCCGCATCAGACCGTGGTCGACATAGACGCACGTCAGCTGGTCACCGATCGCTTCATGGATCAGAACAGCCGCGACCGAGGAATCGACGCCGCCGGACAGACCGCAGATCACGCGCCCGTCTCCGACCTGCTCGCGTATCTTCTGGACAGCCTCGGCGCGGTAGGCCGCCATCGTCCAGTCGCCTTTCAGGCCCGCAACGCCGTGCGTGAAGTTGCGGAGCAGTTGCCGGCCATGGGTCGTGTGGACGACTTCCGGGTGGAACTGCGTACCATAGAAGCGGCGCTCGGGATCCGCGATGATGGCGTAAGGCGCGCCGGGGGATTTTGCGATGACACCGAAACCGGACGCCATCTCGGCGACGTGTTCGCCGTGGCTCATCCAGACCTGCTCATGATCGCCGGCGTGGAACAGACCTTCGAGGATCGGATTGTCGACAACTTTCTCGATGAAAGCCCGGCCGAATTCGCGGCTGGTGCCGCTTTCGACTTTGCCGCCCAGCTGTTCCATCATGACCTGCTGGCCATAGCAGATGCCGAGGACCGGAACGCCGAGGCTGAAAACGGCATCGTCCGCGCGGGGGCTGTCGTCCCAGGTGACGCTGGACGGACCGCCGGAGAGGATAATCGCCTGCGGGTCATAGTCTGCCAGAAAGGCGGCATCGACCTTGTTGAAGGGGTGGATTTCGCAATAGACGCCGCTCTCGCGAAGACGCCGGGCGATCAGCTGAGTCACCTGGCTTCCAAAGTCGACGATAAGGGCGCGTTCGTGTCTCTGGTCAGTCATGGCGCCGCTTAGCCGAGGATGAGGGATTCGTCCATATCAAGATGCGGCTGCGGCGCTGCCAGCGCTTGACCCTGCTTCCGGACCGGCATTTCCTGCCCTTATGACAACCACGCTTCCCCTTGAAAGCCGCAAACAAGCGGCATTCGAACATGCGCGCGCCGGCCGGTTTGACGCCGCCGCGGCCCTTCTGCTGTCGGTTCTGAGCGAAACGCCGAAAGACATCGGGACCTTGCTGCTTCTGGGCGATGTGCAGCACGCTGCCGGACGCACACAAGACGCAAGCCGGGCCTATTCCAGCGCGCTTCAGGCCATCCAGCTTTCCGGCGGCCAGGTCGCAGCGGGTTTCCAGCAAGGCGTTCAGCGGGCTCAGGCCAGGCTCGGCGAATATGCCCAGGGCTATGAGGCCTTCATCGAAGGCGAACTCCCGAAAGCGCAGCGGACAAGCCGGTTTGACCAGTCGGTGGACATCCTGCTGGGCAAGTCCGGTATCTATCTTCAGCAGCCGACCAAATACTATTTCCCCGGCCTGCCGCAGATACAGTTCTATGACACGTCGGACTTCGACTGGGTGCCGGGCCTTGAGGCAAAGACGCCGGAGATCAAGAACGAACTCATGGGCGTTCTGTCTGATCATCAGGCCTTCCGGCCCTATCTGGAGCGGGCAAACAGCCAGCCGAATGTGAAGAGCCACAAACTTGTCGGCAATGACGACTGGAGCGCCTTTTACCTCTGGAAAGACGGCGAACGGGTTGAGGAAAACTGCGCGCGCTGTCCGGTTACCGCGGCGGCCTTCGACAAGATTCCGCTGGACCGCCTGCCCGGTCAGGCACCGTCGGTGCTGTTCTCCCTTCTGAAGCCCGGCGCGCACATTCCGCCGCATCACGGACTGATCAATACGCGGCTCATTTGCCATTTGCCAGTTCTTGTTCCCGGCCCGGCTTGGCTGCGGGTCGGCAGCGAGACCCGGCAGTGGAAGGAAGGCAAAGTCTGCATCTTCGACGACAGTGTCGAACATGAAGCGAAGAATGACGCGAGCGAGACCCGCGTCGTTCTCCTGTTCGACATCTGGCGCCCGGAACTGACCCTCGAAGAACGCGAGGAAGTCACCAAATTCCTTGGTGCCATCTCCACTTATTCCGGCGAGAAAATCGTCAGCGGAAACTAGGCTTTCCTGAGCACCGCGAAGAAGAACCCGTCCGTTTCTGCCCGGCGCGGCGTGAGCCGAACACTTCCGGACGGCCCGCGATAGTTGCGCACCATGGCTGCGCCTTCATCGGTCAGCAGGCCGGACGCGATGGCGGCCTCGGCGGCATCTTCCTCGGTGAACTCCGGATGGCCGGACAGGAATTCCGAGACGCGGTCTTCATCCTCCTCCATCAGGAAGCTGCAGGTCGCATAGACCAGACGCCCGCCCGGCTTCACGAAGGTCGAGGCCTTGGCGAGAATGTCGGTCTGCTCCTGCTGGCGCTTGGCGAGCTGGCCCGGCTTCAGGCGCCACTTCGCATCCGGACGGCGGCGCCAGGTGCCTGTGCCGGTACAAGGCGCGTCGACGAAGACGAGATCCATCTGGCCGGTCAGGTCTTCCAGTTGCGTCGGTTCCGACGGATGGACGAGTTGCACATTGTGGGCGCCCGAGCGCTTCAGGCGCGGGATCAGCGCCGAGAGGCGCCGGCCGTCGATGTCATAGGCAAAGATCTGCCCCTTCCCCTGCATCTGGGAGGCCAGCGCGAGCGTCTTGCCGCCGCCGCCGGCGCAATAGTCCAGTACCTGCTCACCGGGCTGAGCATTGCCCGCCGCCGCTGCGATCTGGGAGCCGGCATCCTGAACCTCGACCCAGCCTTTCGAATAGGCCGGAATGCTTTCCAGGCTGGCCTCGCGCTGCGACGGGTCGCGGGCGGGAATGTGATAGGCATTGTGGAGCAGCCGCGACGGCTCGGCTTTCGCGCTTTTCAGCGGCGCGGCGGCCTTTTCGGCATCCACTTTCAGCGTGTTGACGCGCAGGTCGACATCGGCGCGCACCGACATGGCCTGGGCTTCGACGACAGCCTCTTCCGCGAACACGCGCGCCAGGTGCGGCGCCAGCCATTCGGGATAGTCGCCCTGCACGTGCGGCGGCGCGGTCGGGTCCGGCGCCATGACGAGGCGCTCGCGTTCCTGCAGGGTCAGTTTTGACGGGGCATGTTCCTCGTCCATCGCCGCGTCGATCTCGCGGATATTCCAGCCCCAGGCATGAGCCAGCGCGCCGAGGATCAGGCCCCGGGGGCTGTCGTCGCCCATGGCATGGGCAATGGAGTTCCGCTTGCGCAGCGCGTCCAGCACGAGGCCGGAAACCCAGGCGCGGTCCTTGGCACCGGCATAGCGGGCGCGTTTGCCCCAGTCGCGGGCTGCCGATTTGACCGGCTGGTGGCGGTTCAGGACGTCTGAAATGACGTCGATGGCTGCCGCGATACGTCCGCCGTTGCGCATGATTTTCGTGCTCCTTTTGGGGAGGGCTGTGTTAGCGTCTCAAAAAACATAATGAAACCAGAAAGGGCGGAAGATGCTGGAGATAGACCTGCCGGAGGGGCTGAGACGGGCCAGTGCGGCGGACTGGCGGCAAGTCGGGGACATAACCGGCGAAGCTTTCGAGTCCGATCCGGTGAACCTCTGGATCTTTGGGCGCACGCACGCGCTGAGACCGACTTTCTCCCTTCTGGCGCAGTCGATCTACCTGAAACACGGTATCTGCCACCTGGCGGGCGATGGCGGCGCAACGATGTGGATCGAGTCGCAGAACCGGAAAGAGCTCGGGCTGATACCGACGCTGCGCCTTTTACCAATCCTGATGTTCAAGGGAACGCAGGGGTCCATCTTCCGGGCCCTCAATGCCGGCAAGGTGATGGACGAACACCACCCGAAAGACCCACATGTCTACCTCTTCACGATTGGCACACGCCAGGCCGCGCGCGGCAAGGGACTGGGCAAGCTGATGATGGCGCCGATGAAGGCCGCCGCCGACAAGGCCCGTATGCCCCTCTATCTCGAAAACTCGAACCCGATGAATACCGGCTTCTACCAGAGCCACGGATTTGAACGGATGAAACTGTTCGAGATCGGCCCTGGCAGCCCGCCGATGGAAGCGATGTGGCGCGAGCCGCGTGATATCCAGCACGTGTAACCGGCGCGGGCCCTGGCCCGTCCGGCAATTGGGTGTTGGATAAGGTGTGGGATCAGCTGCTGTCGATCCACCGGCCGAAGGCATCGGCGAGGAGCATCGGAAGGCCCGCTGCGACGGCGCCGAGTTCCGGCTTCAGCCGGTGCGTCGGAATTGGCAGGCAGAGCGGACGCGAGGCCCCTGCCCGGCGCTGGCGCGCCATCACGCGGGCGACACGCACGGCATATTTCTCAGGATTGCGCAGGATGCGGGCGAGCGCCTCGAAGCGGCGCATGAGGCCGGCGACCGGCACAGGCCCGGATGCGCCCGGCCCGCCATCGGGAATGTCCGGACCATCCAGCGTATAGACCTGCGTCTGGCCGCTCAGCGCAATGCTGTAAGGGGTCTGGCCCTTGGTGAGTACAGGATCCTCCTCAGGCTCGGCAGACTTCGCAGCACGCGGTTTCGGTGGATCGAGTGTCAGGCCGAGGGCCATCAGCATGATCAGACGACGGAGGATGATCGCCAGCGTTTTCACGCGCGTCCGCCACCACCGCGCCGCGGACTGCGGGACGGTGTCTGACGACCGGGTCAGCCCGGCATCATATGTGGACTCTGCCAGGCTGACGCGAACCTGCTGCAGGGCGAAGACGATGTAATCTGTGCTCATGCGCGGAGATTACCGCGCGGGCTTATCCGGTTGGATTGGGCGGGGGATCAGGCTTCGTCTGTAACGCTATTGGCCGGAACGCTCAGAAGCTTACAAAGGAATTGTCGGAGTTCGCCAGTATCTATAGGCAGGTCACCGAACCAAACGCTCGACGCATAATATTCCCGGCAATCATATCCAACACCAATCCCGCCAATTTTCCACCCGGCGCGCAGGCTAATTTCATCAACGGTCTTGAGCAGGTGGCGGACCAGTATATCGCCCTCGTTTGTGTACAATGTCATGTCGTCAACGGGCGCGCCATCCGAAACCAGAATGATGCGGTTCTGTTGCTTGCCGTGAGACTGCAAACGAGATCTGGCCCATTCAAGCGCTTCGCCATCGATGTTTTCCTTCAGGAGCCGGCCGTCGAGAATGGGCTCCATACGATTCGCGAGTAATGTACGGTCGGAAAAATCCCGATACACTATGTGCAGGAGGTCGCAGAGACGGCCGCAATATGGCCAATTGCTCAGCGTCCGCCACTTCTCCGCCGAGCGGCCGCCTCGCCAAGAGCTGGTTGTGAAGCCAAGCACCTCATGATCGATCCCCCATGATAGAAAGGTGCTGTCTAGGAGTTCCACAATCTTGCGGGCAATGATGGCGTTCTCACCAGCCATAGATCCGGAATGATCGACGAGGATCGTGACCGCCAGATCTGCCGCAGGAATTGACGGCTCACACAGGCCTAACGGTTCAGACGCGCCCCGAGATGCTTCTTCGTACGCCACTTTCTGCGCTTCGAAATCGGATTCCGAGAACCGCTCGTCCAGATCGTAACTTCCGGCCAGGTCGAGATAACTGACGGTCTGATCAAACTCGGTCGTATAGATGGTATACGGCCGTTCCGGCGGAGGCTGACGTGCGGGAAATATTTTCCTGAAGAGCCCACAGAGCCATCGGTGGACTGGCATGGATAGCTCTCCCAAGCGCAGATGTCAGCCTACCCTCTCGACAGCGAGTAGTTCGGGCTTTCGCGGGTCATCTGGACGTCGTGGACGTGGCTTTCGTGCAGGCCGGCGCCGGTGATCTGGACGAACTCGGCCTTCTTGTGCAGCTCGTCGATGTCCTTGGCGCCGACATAGCCCATCGCTGCGCGCAGGCCGCCCACCATCTGGTGGATGATCGGGTTGAGCGGGCCCTTGAACGGCACCTGGCCTTCGATGCCTTCCGGCACCAGCTTGTCGGCGGCGGCGTCCTTCTGGAAGTAGCGGTCGGCTGAACCGCGGGCCATGGCGCCGAGGCTGCCCATGCCGCGATAAGCCTTGTAGGACCGGCCCTGATACAGGAACACCTCGCCGGGCGCCTCTTCGGTGCCTGCAAACATGGAACCCATCATGGCGGTCGCCGCGCCGGCCGCGAGGGCCTTGGCGAAGTCGCCCGAGAATTTGATGCCGCCATCGGCGATGACCGGAATGCCGGACGACTGGGCGGCGTTGGCGCAGGCCTCGATGGCGGTCAGCTGGGGCACTCCGACACCCGCGACGATGCGCGTGGTGCAGATGGAGCCCGGGCCGATGCCGACCTTCACGGCATCCGCGCCTGCATCGATCAGCGCCTTGGTGGCTTCGCTCGTGGCGACGTTGCCGGCAATGATCTGGACGGCATTGGAAATCTTCTTGGCGCGGGTCACGGCCTCGGCAACCGATTTGGAGTGGCCGTGGGCCGTGTCGATGATGACTGCATCGGCCCCGGCCTCGATCAGCGCGGCGGTCCGCTCAAAACCGGCATCGCCGACTGTGGACGCAGCGGCGACGCGCAGGCGGCCTGCCCCGTCTTTCGCGGCGTTGGGGTTCACGGCGGCCTTGTCCATGTCCTTCACGGTCAGGAGGCCGAGGCACTTGCTGTCCTTGTCGACGATGACGAGGCGCTCGATCCGGTGCTTGTGCAGCAGGCGGCGCGCTTCTTCAGAGGAGGTCTCCATCTCCACCGTGACGACGTCGCGCGTCATCAGGTTGGCGACCTTCTCGTTCATGTCCTCGGCAAAGCGGGTGTCGCGATTGGTGATGATGCCGACGACCCTGCCATTGTCCTCAACGACCGGAATGCCGGAGAAGCCGGTGCGCTGCTTCAGTTCATTCAGCTCGCCGAGCGTGGCGGTCGGGGCAATGGTGATCGGGTTCATCACCACGCCGCTCTCGTATTTCTTGACCATGGCGACTTCCCCGGCCTGCTCCTCGACGGAGAGGTTGCGGTGGATGACGCCGATGCCGCCGGCCTGGGCCATGGCGATGGCGAGGCGGGCCTCGGTCACCGTGTCCATCGCCGCTGAGATCAGCGGAATGTTGAGCGGAATGGTTTTCGTCAGGAAGGTTGAGACGTTGACGTCGGCGGGAAGGACCTCGCTCGCGCCGGGCTGGAGAAGCACGTCGTCAAAGGTGATCGCTTGTCGGATTTTCATGTGGGGAGCTCCCTTTTCGGCCCCATAAGGGAGTCGCGCGGTCTTGTGAAGCCCTTGCTGCATTTTCATCTGACGGAACCGTTTTCCCCCATGACACCGCCTGCGCTGCCTGCTATCGCGGAATTAGTTACAAATGAAAATAATTGCTCTGGGAGGAGCGTATGTTGAGGCTTTCGGACTACGGGATGTCCCGTGAGAGAGGATTTCTTGCGTCATTTGATCCGGCGAAGGTGGAACTGCCCCCTGCCCTGAAACCGGCGCGTGACCTTGCCCTATCCATCCCTCAACTCGTCTGCACCGGCCGCGTGCGGGCCTTGCTGGAACGGTTGCCGGTGATCGACCTCACCGATTTCTGCGCCACCGCCAGCGAGGCCGAACAGCGGATCGCCATGCTGCACTATTCCTTCATGGTGCAAACCTATGTCTGGGGCGAGCCCGAGGCGCCGCGCGCCCTGCCCGCCTGTCTCGCCGTGCCGATCTGGCAGCTCAGCAAGAGCCTCGGCCAGCCGCCGCTGTTGCCTTACTCCTCCTACACGCTGGAGAACTGGGCCCTGATCGACGAGGCCGGCCCCATCGATCTTTCCAATGTCCGGGTCATCCAGCACTTTGACGGCGGTATGGACGAAGCCTGGTTCATCCTGGTCCATGTCGCCATCGAGGCGCGGGCCGGCGAGATGCTGGACGAAGCGCTGTCGCTGATTGCGGCTGCCGAAGCTGGCGACGCCGAAGCAGCCGCCCGCAGCCTCTCTGTCATGTCGGCCGTGTGGGACGATGTAAACGCGATCTTCGACCGGATGCCGGAGCGTTGCGATCCATATTGCTATTTCCACCGGGTGCGTCCGTGGATCCATGGCTGGAAGGACAATCCGGCCCTTAGCGGCGGACTTGTCTATGAAGGGGTGGACGAGACCGGTGGTGCACCGCAGGCCTTCCGTGGGCAGACGGGCTCGCAATCCTCCATCGTGCCTGCGATGGACGCGCTGCTGAGCGTCGGCCACGCGGCAGATCCGCTGCGCAGCTTCCTGGATGAACTTCACGCCTACCGCCCGCCAGCTCACCGCCGTCTGATCGAAGACATCCGCGCTGCCAGCAAGGTGCGGGCTTTCGTGGAGGGGTCCGGCGATGCGGCCCTGAAAACGCTCTATAATGAGAACGTTTCGAAGCTCGCCCGCTTCCGCACCCGGCACCTCGAATATGCAGCTAGCTACATCAACAAGCAGGCCAGCCACAGCGCAGGCAACGACCCCGACGTCGGCACGGGCGGAACACCCTTCATGAAATATCTGAAGAAGCACCGCGACGAAGCCGAGGCGCACCTCCTGCCGGTCTAACTACTAGTCGACGCAGATTGTCTGGGTGGCTTTGCCGTTCTCGACACGGGTGTAGCAGCCGAAGGGTTCATCGCTGGCCTGGCAGATCCCCTCGGCTGGCGCGCCTGCCTCAATGGGCCCTGCCGTGTCATCCAGACGGCATTGGCCGAGACAGTCTTCGCTGCCGCGGCACGCCTGCCCGGCATCCGGATATGTCTGGATACAATGCTGCCAGCCGAGCATACCGGCTTGCCGGACCTCGCCGCCGGCCGCTTCACATCGCGCCCGTTCCGCGGGCGTCGCAAACTGCGATGCGAATTGAATCCGCTCATAAGGCGGCGCTGAGCTGCCAAAGTCCGGATTGGCGGCGTGATAGTCCCGAAGCGCGCTGCAGGCCGCGATCACGGTGACCGCCGCCCCTAAAAGGATCAGCCGCGCTGGCGTCATCCGGGCCATCTCTCAAAGGCCGGAACGCCATCCGGAATATGATGGAAACTCGGCGCATCGGCCGTCTGCATCACCACTTGCGGCTGTCCGAACAGGCTGGTGTCGTCGAGTGAGCCAACCTTCAGGATCACTGCATCCGGCAAGGCCGGGGAGCGTGTCAGAATGTGCGTCCCGCAGTTCGCGCAGAATTCCCGCGTCACCGCCCCTTGAAGGTCGCCCCGCTTGAAGCCCTTCGGCTCTCCTTTGGTGTACCGGAAACCCGCCGTGGGCATGGCCATGAAATCGTTCGCCTGGCCGCCGGTAATGTATTGGCATTCCCGGCAATGGCATTCGCCCTTCATGACCGGTTCTCCATCCGCTTCGTAACGGATTTCGCCGCAATAGCAGCCGCCTGTGGTTGTCATCGTCTATCCTCCCAATGTGTTGCAGCAATTGTGGAACGCCCGCCACGTTGGCGCAAGCGACAGTTAATTGGAACCTTTTCCGGGCCCCACGCATAGATCAGGCGGAGGGAGTAGTAGAGCCAGAACGGGAAAAACCTGCTCGCATGCCTGTAGACTCCACCACCCGCCAGATCACCGGCACTTCGGATATTTCTGTCGACGACGCGATTGCGCGGGCGCTCTGCGTGGCGAGAGACGGTTTTGGTGAGCCAGACTGGTTCGATGTCGTCACAGCGCGCGGCTTTATTTCGAACGGTCAGGTCACGCACTACCAGGTGACGCTGAACCTCGGCTACGAAAAAGCCCGGCACAGCGGTGGGATGTGTAGCAACGAGTACTATTTCCGGCGTGCCTGTGGCGGCGGCCGGAGTTTTTCAGGCCAGCACACGATCGAAGCCCGCCTCTGATAATCGTCCAGCAGTTGCACAGGCCTTCACCAGACATGTGTCAGTTCTGGAGTCCTTCTGGCCCCGGCTACCCCCGAACTAGGCCTCATCTTGTCAGCGAGAGCTGTCCCGGCCCTCTGAATCTGCTGTAAATACTACAGTTTCACCCTTGGCGTTGTCGCTCTGGTCCGGGAATTGCCAGTCGGAGTATACTTTTTAGGTATTCCAAGGGCAGGTTGAACTCCGTGCGAGGTCTAGGTCGTCTCAAACTCACATCTGTCGCGCTGGTGGATTACATCGCCGCGCAGCGGCTGAAGAATACCCTGCTGATCAATGGATTCTGGCGGAGCGGCACAACATGGCTGCAACAGACGCTTGTCGAAGCGCTCCATGCGAAATCGCTGTTTGAGCCCTTCTCCCCCGCGGCCGGCCACCAATGGGACCAGTTCCAAGGACGGGTCTCGGACGCCAGCCGCAATGTTTACATGCCCCTGTCGGCGGACTGCCTCACGCCTCGCGACCGGGTAAAACTGCATCTCGCACTGAAGGGCGTCGGCACCCATGGATATACGCACTTCCTGAGAGGGCCAGGCGACAAGTCCTGGTCACGGGACCTCGTGGTCAAGTTTACCCAACTCGGTTTTGTGCTCGACGATGTGGCCGACACCTACCAGGTGCCGATCATCCATATCCGGCGCCACCCCGCTGCTGTGTTTGCGAGTTTCAGCGAGACCGACTGGTCCTGGCGTTTCGAGGACGTTCGCCTCAGGGAGCTTTACAGCCCGCAGGATTATTCAAAAGGTTCGCTTGAGCGGGAACGCGCCGAAACCCTGCTGCGCTTCGACCGATTTCCTGCACAGAGGCTGGCCGCCATGTGGAGTCTGAGCGAAAGGTCCGCCCAAAGAAGCATCATTGCCGGCAAGGCTCATCTGGTACGCTATGAGGATGTTGTGGACCAGGGCCCCGGTATCCTGAACCGGCTGGAACTGTCTTCGGTGAATATTCCATCAAACGACACAGCGAGCCCCGTAACAACGTCAGGCCGGGAACAATTGTCGGTTTCGCAGCGCCTGAACGACTGGCGGTCGCGCCTCACACGGACGGAAATCGATACGATCGAGTCCGTCTGTAACGAACTCTTCCCGGACAATGGCTATTTCGACCGCGATGCGTCGAAGTCAGGCACCTATTCCCGCTAAGCCGCGGGACACCCCTGCTCACTTTGGCTGTGAGCGCCCTTTGAAGCCCTTTGCGACAACAAAGATTTCCGGACTGCCGGCGCGGCTCGCCGGCGGCTTGATGTGCTTCACGCTGGAGAAGTTCGCTTTCAGCAGGTCCAGCACTTCCTTGGTCGCGCCGCCCTGGAAAACCTTCGAGCAGAAGGTCCCGCCCGGCGCGAGATGTTCGACTGCGAACGCAGCCGCCATCTCAACCAGCGCGACCGTCCGCAAATGGTCGGTCTGTTTGTGGCCGGTTGTGTTGGCCGCCATGTCAGACAGGACCAGATCCGGCGCGCCAGTCAGCCCCTTGAGCAGCTCCGTGACATCTTCCGGATTGTTGATGTCACCCTGGACAATGTGAACGCCGGCCAGCGGCTCCACCGGCAAGAGGTCGATGCCGGCGATCTCGCTCGCGCCCTTGATCTGAGCGACCTGCATCCATCCGCCGGGCGCACAGCCGAGGTCGACCACGCGTTGTCCGCGGCGGAACAGGTGCAGTTTCTCGTCGATTTCCAGCAGTTTGTAGGCCGCGCGGGCACGGTAGCCTTCGGACTTGGCCTTCTGGACGTAAGGGTCCTGAAGCTGGCGCTCGATCCAGCGCTTGGAGCTTTCGTTCTTGGCGCGGTGGGCGATGATCTTGCGTTCACCCATGCGGCGTCCGGAGGATCCCTTTGTATCGGAGGGGCCTTTCCAGCGGCGTTTTTCGTCGTCTGTCATGGGGAGGCCTCCGCTGACCGGTCATTGCTGTCATTCGGCGAAGCCGGGGCTGCATCGCTGGCGCCGCTCTGACCATTCCGGCGGCGGTTACCGCGTCTGCGCTGACCTTTGCCGCCATACATCATCGACAACAACAGGCCCTCGCGCAGCCCCCTGTCGCCGACGCGCATGCGTTCGCCGGGGAAAGCATCCCAGATCGATTGCATGATCGCGCAGCCGGACAGCATGAGGCTGGCCCGCTCTTCTCCGATCGTCGGCAAGGTGGCGCGACCATCCAGGCCCAGGTCGCGCAGGAGCTTGACCGCCGCGTCGGCCTCTTCGCGGCTCATCCAGCTGCCGTCGACCTTGTCACGGCGATAGCGTTCCAGCTTCAGATGGACACCGGCAAGGCAGGTTACCGTACCGGACGTGCCGATCAGGTGTGAGCCGCGGGTTGCCATGGCGCGGCTGACGCGTTCCGTCCCCTTCCAGGCTTTGATCACCTCGCCGCAATGCGCAAGCATGGCCGGGAACGCCTCCTCTTCCGGCAAATGGCCGAAGCGCTCATGCAGGGTCACCACGCCCAGAGGCAGACTCGTCCAGTCCTGAATGGGGGCACGCTTGACCAGGCCGTGCGAGCCGCCTTCGCGCGCTACTTTGGCGTTCACCCAGGAAAGCTCTGTGGAGCCGCCGCCTATATCGATCACAAGAACCGTTTTCGCGTCTTCCGCCATGAGGTCATGGCATCCGATGGTTGCAAGCCGCGCTTCTTCCTTGGCGTTGATGATCTTGAAGGTCAGGCCGGTTTCTTCCTGGACCCTGCGGATGAAATCCGGCCCGTTTTCAGCCTGCCGGCAAGCCTCCGTCGCGATGCAGCGCACCCGGCCGACGCCGTGGTGTTTCAGCTTGCGGCGGATGGCTTTCAGCGCGTCCAGCGCCCGCTCGATTGCGGCGTCAGACATGCGTCCCGTTTCGTGCAGGCCTTCGCCGAGACGCGCAATCTGCGAATGCGAATCAACGACGCGGAAGGACTTCCCCCACGGCTCCGCCACGAGCAGGCGGCAATTATTTGTTCCAAGGTCGACGGCCGCATAAAGCGGTCCGCTACGTCCCTTGCGCGAACCTCGCCGGTTACCCCGGCGGTTCGCCGCTTTTTTGTCAGCCATGATGTGGCCCAAACTTAAATCTTGAGGCAATCTCTACCACAGGAGACGTAAATGACTAGTAGACGTAGCCTCTTTGGATGGTTGACCGGGGGACGCGGCCGCAAGAGCAAGCCGTCCGCCGAGGCACCCTATGTGCTGGACCGCCCCGTTGACCGGAATGTCAGCTACAATGCCGTCTCCACCTTCACGGCAAAATACCAGATCGGACAGGTCGTCCGGCACCGTCACTTCCCGTTCCGCGGCATCATTTTCGATGTGGATCCGCAGTTCGCGAATACAGACGAATGGTATGAGGCCATTCCGGAAGAAGTGCGCCCCCGCAAGGATCAGCCCTTCTACCACCTGTTCGCCGAGAATGAGCGCACGCACTACATTGCTTACGTGTCGGAGCAGAATCTCGTTCCGGATGACTCTGCCCAGCCGCTGAACCATCCCGACATCCAGGAATGGTTCAACCTGACATCGCGCGGCACCTACGAACTCAAAAAGGGCGTCGCAAACTAGGCATCAGTTTGCCGGGCCTTCGGGCACGTCGTCTCCGCTCCCCAGAATACGGATCACCTCGTCCCAGTGCGCCAGCGCTTCGGCATCGCCCTGCGCGGCGACTTCAGCGGCCCGCAGCGTTGCGATCACCTCCGCATCCTCGCCATACTGAGCTGACAACTGGGCGGCGATTCTGGCGGCTTCGCTCATGACTTGCCCGAATTGGCCCGGGCAATCGCCGCGGTCGTCGACTGTCCGTCCAGCACTGGCACGATGTGGACCGTGCCGCCCCTGGCCAGGACAATGTCCGCGCCGACAATCGTCTCCAGCGTATAGTCACCGCCCTTGACCAGAAGGTCCGGCTGGAGGGCTTCGATCAGGGCGGCGGGCGTATCCTCGTCGAACACGACGACGGCATCGACGGCACTGAGGCCCGACAGCACCCGTGCCCGGGATTCCGCATCGTTTACAGGACGCGTCGGTCCTTTCAGCCGCTTGACGGAAGCATCTGAATTGAGGCCGACGATCAGGCGCCCGCAACGGCTCTTGGCCTCTTCCAGCACTTTGAGGTGCCCGGGGTGCAGGATATCGAAACAGCCATTGGTGAAGCCGACCGTGAGACCGGCGTCGCGCCAGGCTGCGACCTGTGAGATAGCGGTCTCGAGCGGGATGTGGCTGACACCCCCATTGATGAGCCCCATTTCGAGCGCGCCCTTCAGTTCCGCGGCGGAGACGGTCGCCGTTCCGGACTTGCCGACAGCAATCCCCGAGGCCGCAATGGCGAGGTCCACGGCCTGGCTGAGCGTCCCGCCGCCCGCAAGGCCGAGCGCCAGCGCGGCAATGGATGTATCCCCTGCTCCGGACACATCATAGACTTCTCGCGCCTTGCCAGCCCGGTGCGTCACCTCTCCCTCCTGTGTGATGAAGGACATGCCTTTGGCTGCGCGCGTGACGACAACGGCCTTCGCCGGAAGGGTTTTCGCAGCAGCGGCCAGTGCCTCAGCGGCATCCCGGTCAGTTTCTGTCGGCATGCCGAACGCATGCGCAAGCTCGTTCCCATTTGGCTTGAGCAGGTCGACCGCGCCATAGCGGCGGAAATCCCGGCCTTTCGGATCGGCGATCACCGGAATGCCAAAGGCCTCACCTGCATCCAGCGCAGCCTTGATCACGGCATCGGTCATCGCGCCCTTGGCGTAATCCGAGAGGATGATCAGGGCTGCATCCGCGGCAACCTGATGGATCGCGCCCGTCAGTTTGACTTCGATGTCCGGGCCGATACTTGCGACTTCTTCCGCATCGACGCGCAGCAATTGCTGGGAGCCGGCGACGAAACGGGTTTTCAGGGTGGTCGGCCGGCCACGCATGGCGATGAGATCGGCCTCGACATTCTGGACCTGCCCCATCAGAGACGCGAGTTCCCGGCCCTCTGGGTCATCTCCCACCACGCCGACCAGCGCAGTGAAAAGCCCCAGCGATGCGAGATTCCGGGCCACATTGCCTGCCCCGCCCGGCATGGACGCTTCCCGGGTGCGGCGCATGATCGGCACCGGCGCCTCAGGCGAAATGCGGGACACGTCGCCATAGACGAACCGGTCGAGCATGACATCGCCGATACAGACGATTTTCCGGCCCGCAGCCGCATCGATCAGATCAATCAGGGATGAGCGCGCCATCAGCCGCGAACCGTCCCGGCCAAAAGGGAATCGGACATGTTCTACTCCGGTTTTGAATGGATATAGCCGCTGGCAGGAGCCCGTAAAAGGCGAAGCCGCAGGATCGGTGGATCCAAACCGTCCTGCGGTACGTATCTAACCCATAAGAGTAAAAGGAAGGAAGCTCCCCTGTCTGACGCATCGGCTCCCATTATCGTCTGGTTCCGGGAAGACCTGCGGCTTTCAGACAATCCGGCCCTGCATGCCGCAGTGCAGCAAGACTGCCCGGTGGTCTGCGTATATACTCACGCGGACGGATGCGAAGGCACGCGCCCACTGGGCGGTGCGTCCCGCTGGTGGCTGGACAAGTCACTCAGGGCGCTTTCTGACGATCTGGAACAGCTGGGTGGACGGCTGACGGTCCGGGCAGGCGATGGCAGCGCCTGCCTGGATGAGTTGATCGAAGAGACCGGCGCAAAGGCTGTCTACTGGAACCGGCGCTATGGCAAGGCGGAGCGGGATATCGACGCCGCTATAAAGTCACGGCTGAAAGACCGGGACATTGACGTTCAGAGTTTCAACGGACGCCTGCTCGTTGAGCCCTGGGTCCTGAAAACGGGATCGGGCGGATTCTACAAGGTGTTTACGCCCTTCTGGAAGGCGCTGCGGGATTGTTACACGGCGCCAGCTGCCCTGCCCCGGCCGAATTCCCTGAAGGGCCCTCAACCCGATACACTCAAAGTCAGCGACCTTGGTCTGCATCCGACCAGGCCGGACTGGTCGACAGGGTTCGATGCTGTATGGACTCCCGGAGAGGCGGGGGCCAACGCGCGCCTGAAAGCCTTTCTTGACGGACCGGTCGACGCCTACCCTGACGACCGCGATCTTCCGGGCAAGGAGGATGGCACCTCCGGCTTGTCTCCACACCTTCGGTTCGGGGAAATCGGCCCGGCGCAAATCTGGCGGGCGACGATTGCCGCAATGGAAGCGGGAAAGATTAAAGACGCAGGCGGATGGAAATTCCTTTCAGAGGTTGTCTGGCGGGAGTTTTCCTATGTCCTGCTCTACTACCGGCCAGACCTTGCCGACGAAAACTACAATGGTGATTTCGATCATATGCCATGGCGGACGGACGAAGATGCCCTGAAGGCATGGCAGCGCGGCCAGACCGGTTATCCCATCGTTGACGCGGGCATGCGGCAATTGTGGGAAACGGGCTGGATGCACAATCGGGTCCGGATGATTGTTGCGTCCTTCCTGACAAAGCATTTGTTGCTGCATTGGCGCCAGGGCGAAGACTGGTTCTGGGACACGCTGGTGGATGCCGACCCCGCCTCCAATCCTGCAAGCTGGCAATGGACCGCCGGCTCCGGCGCGGATGCCGCCCCCTATTTCCGGGTGTTCAATCCTATCACACAAGGTCAGAAATTCGATTCTGACGGTGCCTATGTCCGACGGTGGTGCCCCGAACTCGCGAACCTTCCGGACAAGGTTTTGCACGAGCCCTGGTCGGCTGACGAGGCAACCCTTCGCAAGGCCGGCGTGAAACTTGGAACGGATTATCCGCGTCCGCTCGTTGAGCATAAAGCCGGTCGGGAACGCGCCCTGGAAGCCTATGAAACCCTTAAATCTCAACGCTCAAGCAAGTAAGACAGGCCAGCCATGAAACAGGATAATCCGGAAGCCATTGGATTCGAGCGCTCATTCTGGCAAACTGGGGACAGTTCCCTATGGCCAGAGGGAGGCACCATGACCGGGACGATACCAGCTTCGCCCAACACGATCCGGACCCTGAAAAATGTTCCGGCAAGCTTCAGGATCGCCTGTCTTGCCCTTCTGAACACCCAGCATGGTACATTGGAATTCCGGTTGCCGGATGACAGACAACTTGTGTTCAGGAACAAGCAACCCGGGCCACATGCAATAATCTCCGTGCACGACTACAATTTCGTGAAGCGGGCCATGGCCGGCGGCGATGTCGGTTTCGCCGAGGCCTATATGGATGGGGAGTGGTCGACACCTGACCTGACCGAAGTCCTGCGGTTCTTTTCCGCGAATTTCGAAGCGACCGGAAAACTGGCCGTTGGCGGGGCCGTGGTACGCTGGGTCAATATGGTGCGGCATGTTTTCTCCAGCCGCAACACACGCGAAGGCGCCAAGAAGAACATCATGGCGCACTACGACCTCGGGAATGATTTCTACTCCCTCTGGCTCGATCCCTCCATGACCTACTCATCAGCAGTGTTCGAGAGCCCGAATGTTTCCCTGGAACAGGGTCAGTACGCGAAATACAGGAACATCTGTGACCGGATCGATGCCGGGCCGTCCAGCGAGATTCTCGAGATTGGGTGCGGCTGGGGCGGTTTTGCGGAATACGCCGCCAAACAGCGAGGATCAAAGGTCACCTGTCTGACCATCTCCCCTTCCCAGCGTGACTATGCAATGGCGAGGATGCAGCGGGAAGGCCTGAACGAACGGGTTGAAATCCGGCTCGAAGATTACCGGGATCACTCAGGCAATTATGATGGGGTTGCGTCTATCGAAATGTTCGAGGCCGTCGGTGAGTCCTACTGGCCGAGCTATTTTGCAAAGATCTTCGAGACGCTGAAGCACAATGGCAAAGCGGCCCTGCAGATCATCACGATCGATGACGACCTGTTCCCCAGATACCGCAAGCGTGTGGACTTCATCCAGCGCCATATCTTCCCGGGTGGCATGCTGCCGAGCGAGAAAGCGCTGAAAGAGCAGTTCCATCTGGCCGGGCTCCGCCATGACGGCGTCACCTATTTCGGACAGGACTATGCCCGCACCTGCCGCGAATGGTCCCGCAGCTTCAACGATGCCTGGGACCAGATTTCCAAGCTCGGATTCGACGAGCCCTTCCGCCGCATGTGGAACTTCTACCTCGCCTATTGCGAGGCAGGTTTCGAGGGCGGCCGGATCAATGTCGGCCAGTTCCAGCTGTCAAAAGCCTGATAGTCTCGGGACCAGTCATCCATGCAGGCGATTATTTTCGGCGCCTCTGGCGGCATCGGCGCTGAGCTTGTCGCTCAGCTGTCCGAACGGCCAGATGTCAGCCGGGTTCATGCAGTATCCCGCAGAGGCACGGCCGTGTCCGGAAAGATCGTGTCTCACACCGCAGATATCACGGCAGAATCTGATCTCTCCAGCCTGGCAAACGCCTTGGAGCGGGAACAAGACATCCGGCTGGTGATTGTGGCAACCGGTATACTGTCTGATGGTGATGCCCTCTTCCCGGAGAAATCCTATCGGCACTAATCCATACAGGCATTTGAGCAGGTGTTCCGTGTGAATACTTTTGGTCCGGCTCTGGTGGCACGGTATATTCTTCCTCTCATGGCGCGCAACGGGCGGGCCGTTTTTTCAGCTCTGACGGCGCGCGTCGGCTCGATTGATGACAACCGGCTTGGCGGGTGGCACGCCTATCGCGCGTCCAAGGCAGCCCTGAACATGCTGCTCCGCAATTATGCCATCGAACAGGCCCGCCGGAATGATGATTTCATCGTTGCGGGCTTGCATCCCGGCACCGTGGATACCCGCCTGTCGCGGCCGTTCCAGAAGAACGTTCCGGACGGGCAGCTTTTCACGCCGCAAATCTCTGCTGCTCACATGCTTCGGGTGATCTACAGGCTGACACCTGCGGATTCCGGCAAGTGTTTCGACTGGGCGGGCAAGGAAATCCCTGCCTAGACCAGCCGGCTTTGCTTCACAGCGGCTTCGATGAAGCTGGCAAACAGTGGATGCGGCTGGAACGGCCGGGATTTCAGTTCCGGGTGGTACTGAACGCCGATAAACCAGGGGTGCGAAGGGATCTCGAATATTTCCGGCAGCGTGCCGTCCGGCGACATGCCGGAGAACAGACCGCCTGCCTTTTCCAGCGCTTCGATATAGGCCGCGTTGACCTCGTAGCGGTGGCGGTGGCGCTCTGAGATATCCAGTGTGCCATACACTTCTGCGACCTTGCTGCCTTCTTTCAGGCGCGCCGGATAGGCCCCGAGCCGCATCGTGCCGCCCTTGTCACTATCAGCGGTTCTGACCTGCTTCTCATTGCCCTGGGTCCACTCTTCCATCAGACCGACCAGCGGATTCAGGGTCGAAGGGTTGTTCTCGGTCGTGTTGGCGTCTTCGATGCCAGCCATGTGCCGCGCTGCCTCGATCACCGACATCTGCATGCCGTAGCAGATGCCAAAACACGGCACTTTGCGTTCGCGTGCGAAGCGGGCAGCCCGCATCTTGCCGTGCGCGCCTCGTTCCCCGAAACCGCCCGGCAGGATGATGCCGTGAACACCTTCAAGAATATCGAGCGGGCGATGCTCGTCATCGAATTCTTCCGAATTGATGAGCTTCACCGACACTTTGACATTGTTGGCCAGGCCGCCATGGCTGAGCGCCTCGGCGACGGATTTATAGGCGTCCGGCACGTCGGTGTATTTGCCCACGAGACCAATGCAGACTTCGCCATCTGGATTATGGATTGTCGACGCGATCCGCTGCCAGCCGGACAGATCCGGCTCGGGCGCGTCTTCGATGCGGAAATGCGCCAGCACTTCCTTGTCCAGCCCCTGCTCGTGATAGGCCTCTGGCACATCATAGATGTGGCGGACATCGCGGGCTTCGATCACGCTGGACGGGCGAACGTTACAGAAGCTGGCAATCTTTCCTTTTTCATTTTCGGGGATCGGCCGGTCGCAGCGGCACAGCAATACCTGTGGCTGGATACCGATGGAGCGGAGCTCTTTCACCGAGTGCTGCGTCGGCTTCGTCTTCATTTCGCCGGCTGCCGGAATATAGGGCAGCAGCGTCAGGTGGATGAAGCAGGCCCGGTCCGGGCCGAGTTCCTGGCCGAGCTGGCGTATGGCTTCGAAGAAAGGCAGGCCCTCGATGTCGCCGACCGTGCCGCCAATCTCGCAAAGCACGAAGTCAACACCTTCTCCTGGATCAGACAGGACGAAATCCTTGATCTCGTTGGTGACGTGCGGAATGACCTGGATCGTCGCGCCGAGATAATCGCCGCGGCGCTCTTTTTCGATGATGTGCTTGTAGATCCGGCCGGTGGTGATGTTGTCGGACTGCCTGGCCGACACGCCTGTGAAGCGCTCATAGTGGCCAAGGTCCAGGTCGGTTTCGGCACCGTCATCGGTCACGAACACCTCACCATGCTGGCGAGGACTCATGGTTCCCGGATCCACGTTCAGATACGGGTCCAGTTTGCGCAAACGGACGCCATAGCCGCGGGACTGCAGCAATGCGCCGAGGGCGGCGGAAGCGATACCCTTTCCAAGGGAGGACACCACGCCGCCTGTAATGAAAATATAGCGGATCATGGGAACACCCTGATGCCGTGATTCGGTTTTAGCTGGCGCGTCAAAAACAGACGCAAACGAGAATTATTGGGGATTGCCGCTTTCAGGTGCAGGCGTTTCCGGTTCAGGCTCAACCACTGCTGCGCCTTCGCCGTCTTCGCCCTCAGTCGCGGTTTCCGGAGCCACGGCGCTGTCATCCGACAGGCCGGCCTGCCCTGACAGCAGCGGAGCGGTCGGATCGAACAAGTCCGTCGGAGTGCCCGGCGCCGGAGCACCGTCTTCAGGCGCCAGTACGCGTTCAATGTCCGAACGGTTGTCGCCGCCGCGATTGGCCAGAGTGGTCAGCGCGAGACTGGTGATGAAGAAAATTGCACCGAAAATGATGGTCGAACGCACCACAGCCCCGGCAGCACCACGGCCAGACAGCAGCGAATTGGCCCCGCCGCCGCCACCGCCACCGATGCCGAGTCCACCGCCTTCTGACTTCTGGACCAGCACCAAGCCGATCATGACAAGGCTGGCGAGAATGTGAATCACAAGGATAACGTTCTGCATGACAAATCCGATACGTTTCGTCCAAGGCGCCCGCATATAGGGAATGCGGGCGCAGGCCAAGTCCTGCCTTCAGTCAGAATAGCAATCAGGCTGCGGCATAGATGGCGAGGAAGTCCGCCGCCTTCAAGCTTGCGCCGCCGATCAGGCCCCCATTGACGTTTTTAACCGCCAGGAGGTCCGCGGCATTGCCCGGCTTCATGCTGCCCCCGTAGAGAATTGGGATGAGATCAGCATCCGCGCCGAACATGTCCGCCAGGCTGCTGCGCAGGGCATTATGCATTTCATCAACAGCTTCGACCGTCGCGACATTGCCGGTTCCGATGGCCCAGACCGGCTCATAAGCGATCACGAGACGGTCTGCAGCGGCGCCTGAAGGCAGAGAGCCGCGGAGCATGTTGGTCACGACTTCTATCGCTTTGCCGCTGTCTCGTTCTGCAGCGGTTTCACCGACGCAGATGATCGGCGTAAGGCCTGCCCGCAGCGCTGCAGCCGCCTGTGCGGCAACGATTTCGCTTGTTTCACCATGGTCCGCGCGGCGCTCTGAATGCCCCACGATCACATAGGCGGCGCCGGCATCTGCGAGCATTTCCGCCGAAATGTCGCCGGTATGGGCACCGCTTTCGTTGTTGTGGCAGGTTTCACCGCCGATTTTCAGCGCGCTCTCACGCACCTGGTCTGCTGCCTGCATCAACAGGGTGGCAGGAACGCAGATCAGCGCTTCCACATTTTCCTTGGCTGGCGTGACGCCCGCAGCGATGGCAACAATTTCCTCAAGCGAGCTCCGAAGCCCGTTCATCTTCCAGTTCCCGGCAATAAGTGTCCGTGCCATCAGCGTTCCCTATCTTGATTGACATTGCCGGGTCGCCTAGCAAGCACTGAGCCATCCTGCAAATAGTTGAAAGTACACGCCTCATGCTCGCGCTCATGAAACGCCTGACCCAAACGATTCTTGGCAAGTTCATTGCCATGATCATCATTGCTGGCATGGCGTTCTGGGGCGTGGACCAGGTTTTCAATCAGGTTCGCAACGGTCTTGGCTCCGATCTGCTGGCAGCAGGCAGATCTTCGGTCACCGTGGACGCCTTCGACCGGCGGATTGAAGTCATGTTGCGCAACGTGAACCAGCAGTCTGACGACCCGATCACCAAAGAACAGGCGATCGAGCGCGGCATGGTCGATCAGGTGTTCCAGCTACAGCAATCGCAAACAACGATGCTCGGCTTCGCATCCAAGATCGGCATTGCGCCTTCTACAGACGCCGTGCTGGCGGAGTTGAAAAAAACGGACGCCTTCAAGAATCCCCTGACCGGCGAACTGGATCTTGCGACGTATCAGCGGGTTCTGGCCCAGAATCGGTTTTCCCAGGCAGAATACGAGGCTCAGCTGAAAAGCGACCTGACCCTGCAGGCCCTGCAAGCCGGAACGCTCGCCGGACTGATGCCGCCGGACGTGATGAAAGCCATTCAGACCCGCTATCTGGCAGAATCACGCGATGTCGCCTGGTTCATTCTGGACGCTGCCGACATTCCCGAGCCCGCCGCCCCCACCGAAGAAGACGTTCTCGCCTTCTACAATGAGAATCTGGATGCGCTGAAACAGCCAGAGCGGCGCTCCATCGACCTTCTGAAAGTGTCTGCTGACGACTTCCTGAGCCAGGTCGAGGTGACAGATCAGGAAATCGCGACAATCTATGAAGCCAGCAAATCGGAGCGTTTTTCGGAGCCTGAACAGCGTACTTATGTTGAGTTGATGTTCGGCTCGCGCGATGCGGCCCGGGATGCGTTCGCAGCGCTCGCCGGCGGGGCGGATCCCTCGACGCTCCAGGGGATCGTTTCCCGGGAGTCCAGGACATCGCTGGCAGAGGATGTCGAAGACCAGTTGCTGCGCGATGCGATGTTTGGCCCGGGCCGTCAAAGCGGCGCTCTCTTCGGGCCGAAAGACATGGGCGATGGACGCTGGCTGGTGGCACGCCTGGTGTCGATCCAGCCGGGCGCCGTTTTCCCGCTGGAAAGCGTCAGTGATGAAATTCGCTCAGGCCTCGCACGTGAACGTGCCACCCTTCTGCTCTACGACAAGCTTGAAGCGCTGGACCGTTCGATCAACGCCGGTTTTGACCTGAAACAGATCGCAGAAGAGGTCGGCGTACCGGTCATCTCTTTCGAGCCAGTCGACAAGAATGGCTACACGGAAGACGGCCTGCCGATGATCGGCCTTCTGGAAGCTGGTGACGCATTCCAGCAAGCTTTCCTGATGAACGTCGACGACACATCAAACCAGTTCACCAAGGATGATGTGACCTATGTGATCTCGACCCGCGAAATCGTACCGCCATCTACTCCGGCATTCGATGAAGTGAAGGATGACGTCCGGCAGGCACTGGTTCTGCGGAATGAGGGCGAAGCTGCGCAAACCCTCGTCAACGAGATCAAGGACCGCATCACCAGCGGTGCCTCCACCCTCGAATCCGAAGCGCAAGCCGTGAGCGCCCCTGTTGAAACACCTCCGGCGGCAATCACCCGCATGACCGCCGAAGAGAGCGGCCTGCCGAATTCAGCCATCGGCGGCGTTTTCTCCGGCAAGCCGGGCGATGTCTTCACCTATCCTAACCGGACGGGCGACAAGTACATGATCGTGCAGCTTCAGGCCGTGAATGATCCATCGACAGAAGCTCTGGCTGCAGCGGACCCGAACGCGTCGAGCTCTCTTGTCTCCTCGCTCGATTCAGATCTGGCCACGGCAATGGAAGCCGAAATGGCGGGCGCGGTGAAGCTGAAGGTGAACGGCGCAGCCTACAACGCCTACAAGGCATCGATTTCGTCAAACCAATGAGCCGCGCAAAGCTGATCGTTCGCCGACGGATCGGGGATGTCGAAACGCCCGTCGGCGCCTTGCTGAAACTGGGTGACGACACACCCGGCACGTTCCTGTTCGAGTCGATTGCAGGCGGTGAGCGGCTGGGCCGCTATTCGTTTATTGGTGGGGCACCACAGGTCTGGTTCCGCATCAACAATGGCGTCGCCGAAACCGCAACGACGGCAGACTTTTCAGACGCCTCTCCCGTTGAAGGCACCCCGGTCGAAGCTCTCAGAGCGTTCGTTGAGGCTGCCCGAGCAGAGACGGAAGACGACCTGCCGCCGATGGCGTCCGGTGCGTTCGGATATGTCGGCTATGACATGATCCAGCATGTCGAACCCGTTTCGATCACAAAGCCGGATGCGCTCAACGTGCCGGAAGCCCTGCTCGTCATTCCCAAAGTGGTGATCGTTTTCGACCATATCTATCAGGAACTGCTCCTGATCGGCCGGGTTGAGAACGGCAATGAAGACGAGATCAATCAGCAACTCGATAAAATCGAAGAACAGCTTCAAGCCCTGCCCGTCCTGCCACCAGCAGATCAATCCGCAGAGCCTGTCACGCTAACCTCGAATACCAGCAAGGAACGGTATTTCGAAATTGTCGAGAAGTGCCGGGACTACATCAAGGCGGGCGACATTTTCCAGGTTGTTCCGAGCCAGCGTTTTTCGACGCCATTCAACAAAAAGTCGATCAGCTTCTATCGCGCCCTGCGCCGTCTGAATCCGTCTGCGTTCATGTTCCACATGAATTTGGGCGATGTACGCCTCGTGGGATCGAGTCCAGAAATTCTTGTGCGTGTACGGAATGGCCGGGTTGCCATCCGCCCGATCGCCGGCACCCGTCCCCGCTCAGGAGATCCGGTCGAGGATGCGAAGCGCGCCGAGAGCCTGTTGAACGATCCGAAGGAGATCGCTGAACACCTGATGTTGCTTGACCTCGGCCGTAATGATGTCGGCCGGGTTGCGGCATATGGAAGTGTTCAGGTCACCGAGCAATTCATCGTCGAACGCTACAGCCATGTCATGCACATCGTCAGTCATGTTGAAGGCGACCTGCGCCAAGGGCTCGACGCGGTAGACGCGCTGTTTGCGGGATTTCCTGCAGGCACTGTCTCCGGTGCACCGAAAATCCGCGCCATGCAGATCATCGACGAGATGGAAACGAATGCCCGTGAAATTTATGGCGGTGCCGTCGGTTATTTCGGGTGGAACGGAGATCTCGACACCTGCATCGCCCTGCGGACCGCTGTGCTGAAAGATGGCCAGCTGCACATCCAGGCGGGCGGCGGCGTCGTGCTCGATTCCAACCCTCAGTACGAATATGACGAAACCCAGCACAAGGCTGGCGCGCTTAAGCGGGCCGCAGAACTGGCTGCAGCTTACGAGTTCGACCAATGAGCCGGAAGAAGATCCTCGTCATCGACAATTATGACAGCTTTACCTGGAACCTGGTCCATTACCTGGAAGAACTTGGTGCCGACACAACAGTTGTCCGGAATGATGAGCTGACCGTCGAGGAAGCGCTCGCAAGCGGCGCGGATGGCGTTCTCCTCTCCCCCGGCCCCTGTACGCCGAATGAGGCTGGCATCTGCGTGGACCTGATCCGCAATGCACCGGAAGATCTGCCGATCCTGGGTGTGTGTCTCGGACACCAATCCATCGGCCAGGCCTTCGGTGGGAAAGTCATCACGGCGCGGGAAATCCGCCACGGCAAGCTTTCAGACATCCATCAGACCGGCGGGGATCTCTTTCAGGGGCTACCGGAGACGTATCGTGTGGTGCGTTACCACTCTCTGGCTGTCCGCCCGGAAGATCTGCCGGAAGACCTCGTCGCCGATGCCTTCACCGATGACGGTGAGATCATGGCACTGCATCACAAAACCCGTCCGGTGTATGGGGTGCAATTCCACCCGGAAAGCTTTCTGACCGAACACGGCCATGCCTTGCTCAAAAACTGGCTGGACAGGCTCTGATCTTCCTCCGCTATTGAGCCCGCCAGTCAAGACCGCTATCGGTTTCGGCAATGACCGACACACCTCCTCTCTCCCATGCGCTGCAAGCGCTCGCGCGGCGCCAGCCGCTTGAAGACGATGTTCTGAAGGGAGCGTTCGATACACTTCTGTCAGGCGACGCTGCTCCAGAAGAAATTGGCGCATTCCTTATGGGGCTCGTGGTACGCGGTGAGACTGCGGACGAGCTGACGGCCGGCGCGACGATCATGCGTCAACATGCACGCAAGGTACCAACAACCGGTCCCTTGCTAGATACTTGCGGAACCGGCGGCTTGCCATGGAAGAGCCTCAACACGTCAACGGCATGCGCCATCGTTATTGCAGCTGCCGGTGGGCGCGTTGCCAAGCACGGCAACCGATCCGTGCCGCCTAAAACCGGATCCGCTGATGTCCTGGAAGCCCTCGGCGTGAACCTGGAGATCAGCGAAGAGGAGTTTACCAATTGCCTCGACGGCGCGGGCGTTGCTTTCCTCTTTGCACGTAGCCATCACAGCGCCATGCGCCATGTCGCGCCCGTTCGGGCACAGCTTGGCATCCGGACGATCTTCAACCTTCTTGGGCCGCTGACCAATCCGGCCGGAGCGTGTCATCAGGTCCTCGGCGTATTTGCGCCCGAATGGGTTGAGCCGATAGCTGAGACGCTCGGCAGGCTCGGCACGGAGCGGGCCTGGGTCGTTCATGGCCTCGATGGCATAGACGAACTTTCTATCGCCGGTCCGAGCAAGGTGTGCGAAGTACTTGAGGACGGGACGCTCAACGAGTTTGAAGTCCACCCGTCCGATGCCGGGCTGGGCACGCATCCGCTCTCAGCGCTGGAGAGTGAAGACGTTGCAGGCAATGCGCTTGCGATCACCGAACTTCTAGACGGACATGAGAACCCCTTCCGGGAAACAGTTCTTCTGAATGCGGCGGCAGGGCTGCATGTCCATGGCAAAGCCTCAGACCTGAAGGAAGGCGCTGCCATGGCGGCAGAAGCGATCGACTCCGGCGAGGCAAAGCAGACATTGCGCAAGCTGGTGAAGCTTTCGCGGGGCGAACCGCTCGAATGAAGACAGCGCTCGACAAGATCATCGACTACAAACACGGCGAAGTGGCTGAGCTGAAGCGGCAGATCAGCTTTTCAGCCATGGATGAGCAGGCCCGTGCAGCATCCCCTCCGCGAGGGTTCTCTTCAGCACTGTCCCGCGTTGCCGCTGAAGACCAGAACGCGCTGATTTGCGAGCTGAAACGCAAAAGCCCCTCGGCGGGAGAGATCCTGCCAGGTGCAGATCCGGTCCAGATCGCAAAGGAATATGAAGCCGGCGGCGCAGCGTGCCTCTCGGTGCTGACCGATGGCCCGAGTTTTGGTGGTTCCCTCACGGATTTCGCGGCAATCCGGGAAGCCGTTACCATTCCGATGTTGCGCAAGGACTTCATGATAGACCCGATCCAGGTCGCAGAGGCGCGCGCCTGGGGCGCGGACTGCATTCTGGTCATCATGGCCAGCCTGGACGATGCACAGGCCGCCGAACTGACCGACTGCGCCATGGGTTATGGCATGGATGTTCTGGTGGAAACGCACAATGAGGCTGAACTGGAACGAGCGCTGCGCCTGCCCTCACCGCTGATCGGTATCAACAACCGGGACCTGAAGCGCATGGTCACCGATCTGTCGACAACTGAGCGCCTTGCGCCGCTTGTACCTGCCGATCGTCAGATGGTTGCCGAAAGCGGAATTTCGTCTACCGCGCACATCGATCGCTTGCGTCAGACCGGGGCACGCCGCTTCCTGATCGGCGAAAGCCTGATGAAGCGCGAATCGGAACGCCAATCGGCTGTCAGCGAGTTGCGAACAACTTCCGGCAATTGACCCGAACAGTGAACACATGTAGAACACATGTGAACAAAGATTCGGACCAGAGGCGGCCCAACATGTTGACCAATAAGCAAAAAGAGCTCCTGCTCTTCATCAATGAGCGGATCAAGGAGACAGGCGTCTCTCCCTCTTTTGACGAGATGAAGGAAGCGCTCGATCTCGCTTCGAAATCCGGTATCCACCGTCTTATCACCGCGCTCGAAGAACGCGGCTTCATCCGCCGTCTCGCCCACCGTGCCCGGGCCCTGGAAGTTCTGAAATTGCCGGAATCGGCTGTCGCGTCTGCAACGCCACGCGGACGGAAGGACTTCCGCCCCGCCCTGGTTTCTGCGGGTCGGCCGGCGGCTGAAGCGTCGCCGCGCACCGTTCCCCTGATTGGCCGGATCGCCGCAGGTCTTCCGATTTCCGCAATCCAGCAGGATAACGGGCATGTGAACGCCCCGGATGGGCTATCCGACAGCGAAGAACACTTTGCACTCGAGGTGCAGGGCGACTCCATGATCGATGCAGGTATTCTGGAGGGAGATATCGTGATCTGCCGCCGGACTGAATCGGCCAGTACCGGGGATATTGTCGTGGCGCTCATTGATGGTGAGGAGGCGACGCTGAAACGCCTTCGCCGCAAAGGGGCTTCCGTCGCACTGGAAGCAGCCAACCCGGCCTACGAGACGCGTATATTCGGGCCTGACCGGGTCGCAGTCCAGGGCCGTCTGGTGGCGCTGGTCCGCCGGTACGACTAATTACATGCCCGCCAGGGCCGTTTTCCACACTCCGGAGCGGTCAGGCGCTTTGGGCCTTTCTGTCCCGATTTTATGGTTATGCCGCCGGATGTGATGACGTCGGCCCAATCCAGTCTGAGATGAAGGTCGTCGAGGCGGAGTTCGACAGCCGGTACTGCGTCACCGTCCCGGTAGAAAGTCGCGGCTCCGTCGGTAACCCCATTCCCCACAACAGGATAGGTGCACGTTGGGGCGGTACACGGCGCGCCCGGGTTAGCATTAGAGTACCGAAGCGGTGACAATCCATCGCCATCGATCATTTCAAAGCGGACGATTTCTCCATTCCCGCTCTTCAGGAACAGCTCACCGGAAGGCGCCCAATGGGCAATAACGTCTTCTGACCGCACCCACAGGATAACTGCAGGCAGGATCAGCAAGACAGAGAGCAAGATGCGCGCGCTTCCCCGCGCCGCCATCGCACAGGCGATTGCGCAGGAACTGAGTACCAGCGTCGCGGCTGGCATCGTCTTGGGGAGTGTATAGGCAGCATTTGGCAGGGAAGCGCACCAATGAGCCACCGCCAGGACAGCTTCCAGCGACAGTCCGAACAATCTCAATCCTGTATCCCCAAACCCAAAGGGCGTCAGGATCAGGGATAAGGCCGCGAGCGGCGCACTGACGAAAGATATGATCGGCATCGCCAGCAGATTGGCGAGAAGGCCAAACCCCGCCAACCGGTCAAAGTGATAGATGGCGAATGGCGCGGTGGCGGCACCCGCCACCAATGACGTCACGAAGAGGGATGCCCAGCTAAAGCTCATCGATCCAAGAATGCGTTCTCGCTCTGCCCGGCGCCGCGACCAGGCATCATAGGTCGCGATCAAGGCCCCGGACGCAGCGAAGGACATCTGGAACCCTGGAGTCATCACACTTTCAGGCTGTAGCAAGACCACTAGAATCATCGCGATTGCATAGGAGCGTAAACTGAGCGCCGCCCGGTCTGCGAGTACGGCACCGAAGACAACTGCAGACATGATGAATGCCCGCTGCGTAGAAACGCTAGCCCCTGAAGTGACGAGGTAAACGAAGCTCGCTGACAAGGCCGCGATCGCCGCAGGTTTCTGAACGGCTATACGTAATGCCAGCGGTTCGATGAAGGCCAGACCGCGCCTTACAAGCAGGAAGACAAGCCCCCCAACCATGGCCATGTGCAGCCCTGAAATGGCAAGGAGGTGCGACAGGCCGGATGCCCGCAACGCTTCCTGATCCTCCATCTTCATGAAGCTGCGGTCCCCGGAAACGAGGGCCGCTGCGAACCCGCCTGCTCGCGAGCCGGCTGCTTCATTCACATGTTCGGCAAGCCGCCTGCGGAACGCAGCCACACGGAGGTCCAGCTGTTTCATCCGGCTGTCGGGGGCGCCAAGCGTGCCGCCTCTGCAACGTCCCATCACATACCCGACGCCGCCCAGCTGTTCGAACCAGGCTTGCCGCCGGAAATCATAGTCACCGGGCAGCGACGGCGATGGTGGAGGTCGCAGAAGCGCGAAACATCTCACGAACCGCCCCGGTGCAACCTGCAGGTCCAGCCGATGCGTGACCCGAACAAATTTCGGGGTTTCTTCTGCGCTAACGCCGGAAAGCGCATGAACCTCTATGCGCAGCCGATTCCCCTTTGCCCCCGGTTCCACTTCACGGATCCATCCTTCCAGCATCAGGGGCCGCATCCCGGAACTGATGACAGGCGCTTCAACAGAAGCGGTTCTAAAGGTCGCTGCGGTGAAACCTCCGATCAATCCAAGAAGGACGAGTGCCGGAAGATTGATGGCCGACATCCACCAGACCCATCTGGTGGAAATGTAGAGGATACCTGCCACAAATGTTGCAATGAGACAGGGCCAGATCAGCGGCTCGTTTGACAGGGTAAAATAGACGATTACTCCCCCACAAAGGGAAAAGCCGAGCAGCAACGGGCGCGAGTCTATTTCCGCAATAGACCAAAGGCTGCCCCACACGGCTGCAATAGCTGGCGCCAGCCCCTTGCCTTCAGCAGCAACCTTGTGTTTCTGCCAGCCAGGACGCCTGAATTGCAGCATTAAGCGGAGCCCTCACGAGACATGGACGTTGTCACGCGGTTTGCCCCCTCTCCCACTGGCATGCTCCATATTGGAGGCGCCCGGACTGCACTTTTCAACTACCTTTTCGCGAAACACAACAACGGGAAGTTTCTTCTGAGGATCGAAGACACTGACCGCGAACGTTCGACGCCGGAAGCGACTGCCGCCATCCTTGAGGGGATGGACTGGCTTGGGCTCACGCCTGATGAGCCGCCGGTGATGCAATTCGAGCGCGCCTCCCGGCATGCCGAAGTCGCAGAAGAGATGATCCGCCGCGGCACGGCATTCCGGTGTTATGCGACTCAGGAAGAGCTGCAGGCGCGCCGGGACCTCGGCGAAGAAAAGCGGAAAGCTGCGAAAGCGGAAGGCATATCCGATGAGGAGAAAGCCTCCCTGCTTGAAGAAGCCCATGCCTTGCTGGCGCCTTACCGGTCTCCCTGGCGGGACGGTGCCCCGCCGCCCTCGCCCGACGCCCCCTACACTGTGCGCCTGCGGGCGCCGGAGAGTGGAGAACGTATCCTTGAGGATGGTGTTCAGGGCACAGTCCGCATTCAGGCAGACGAGCTGGATGACCTTATCCTGCTGCGCGCCGATGGCACGCCGACCTATATGCTGGCTGTCGTCGTCGACGATCACGACATGGGAATCACGCACATCATCCGTGGCGACGATCATTTGCGGAACGCTTTCCGGCAGATCCCGATTTATGAGGCGATGGGCTGGGACGTTCCGTTCATGGCCCACGTTCCGATGATCCACGGTGCCGATGGTGCGAAACTCTCCAAACGGCACGGGGCCCTCTCGACGCTTGCTTACCGCGAGATGGGGTACTTGCCCGAAGCGATGCGGGCATATCTGCTGCGTATCGGCTGGAGCCATGGTGATCAGGAAATCTTCACGGACGAAGAGGCTGTCGCCGCTTTCGATGTCTCCGGCATCAACCGTGCCCCCGGACGGCTGGACCTCGACAAACTCGGCCAGGTCAACTCGCACTTCCTGCGCCTGGCAAGCGACGAGCGTCTGTTTGATTTGCTAAAGCCCTACTGGGAGGCAGAAGCGCCGATCGGAGATGCCGAATCCCGGTTGCGAGCAGCCCTGCCCCACATGAAAGACCGGGGCACGACATTGCCGGAACTTGCACAGGCATTTTCGTTCCTGTTGGCCAAAAGACCGCTGGAAATGAACAAAAAGGCCAGAAAGGCAGTTCGCGGTGAGGGACTTGACCGTTTGCGTAGCTTGCGCGACGAACTGCAGCAGCTGTCGGATTGGACGGCTGAACAGATTTCTGTGACGATTGCTTCTTATTGCACTGCACAAGGCCTATCTATGGGGCAGATAGGCCCTCCGTTGCGCGCTGCGCTCACAGGCGGACTGCCAGCACCGGATATTGCACCGGTACTGGAATGGCTCGGCCGGGACGAAGCGCTTGGAAGAATTGAAGATCAACTGGCGCCGGAAAATGCTCCGGGCGCCTGAGAAACAAGAAGGGTTTGAAGGTTAAGGCTGATGGAAAACAAGACGAAACAAACCGGCACCGCAAAACTGGATGTTGCTGGTAACTCCTACGAACTGCCGGTCCTGTCCGGAACACACGGCCCCGACGTAATCGATATCCGTCGGGTGTACGCGGAAACGAACCATTTCACGTTCGATCCGGGCTTCACCTCCACAGCCAGCTGTGAAAGCCAGATTACGTTCATCGACGGGGATGAAGGCGTGCTTCTTCATCGCGGCTACCCGATCGGCCAACTTGCTGAACAGTCCACCTTCCCGGAAGTCTGCCATCTGATCCTGTATGGCGAGCTGCCGACAAAGTCTGAGCTCGAAGACTTCAACGATACGATCAAGCAGCACACCCTGCTTCACACCCAGATGGATCGCTTCTTCGAAGGGTTCCGGCGCGACAGCCACCCAATGGCGATGCTGACAGCAACGGTTGGCGGACTTGCCTCCTTCTATCCGGGCGCCATGGACAGCGAGGACCCGGAAGAGCGCCGTCTCAACTCGATCCGTCTTCTTGCAAAGATGCCGACCCTCTGTGCCCGTATCCTGAAGTACAATCTCGGCCAGAAATACGTCGATCCGCGGAACGAGTACTCGTACGCAGAGAACTTCCTGAACATGTGTTTCTCGGTTTCAGCCGAGGACTACAAAGTCGACCCGGCAATCGCCAAGGCGATGGACCGCTTCTTCATCCTGCACGCTGACCACGAGCAGAACGCGTCGACTTCGACCGTCCGCCTCGCCGGCTCGTCGGGCGCTCACCCGTTCGCCGCTGTCGCTGCAGGCGTGGCCTGCCTCTGGGGCCCCAGCCATGGCGGCGCCAATGAAGCCTGCCTCAATATGCTGCACCAGATTGGCTCGGCAGACCGGATTCCGGAATTCATCGAGAAGGCCAAGGACAAGAACGACCCCTTCCGCCTCATGGGCTTCGGCCACCGCGTGTACAAAAACTACGATCCACGCGCCAAAGTGATGCGCGAGTCAGCCCATGAAGTGCTCGACCTGCTCGGCCTCAAGGATACGCCGATCCTCGAAGTGGCGATGGAGCTGGAACGTATCGCACTCGAAGACGAATACTTCATCGAGAAGAAGCTCTACCCGAACGTCGACTTCTATTCCGGCATCATCCTGGATGCCATCGGCTTCCCGAAGCAGATGTTCACTGTGCTGTTCTCGCTCGCCCGCACCGTCGGCTGGGTCGCCCAGCTGAACGAAATGATCGACGACCCGACCCAGCGTATTGGCCGCCCGCGCCAAATCTATACCGGTGCGGCGAAGCGGGATTATGTTCCGATCGATCAACGCTAAGGCACGTTGAGATGAATATGGAAACGCCACCTGCCGCGAACAGGTGGCGTTTTCTTTTCTGCGTCACCAGAAGAATTTCCCCGTTCCCTTCAGCCCCGACTCCTTGCTAAAGGCTGCCTCATGAAAACCGCTGTCATTGTCTTTCCTGGTTCGAACTGTGATCGTGATGCCCACGACGCGCTCCTCAAGGTTACCGGCAAGGCGCCGGCCATGGTCTGGCACAAGGACGGGACGATCCCCGAAGGCACGGACTTCGTGATGGTGCCGGGAGGCTTCTCCTACGGAGACTACCTGCGCTGTGGTGCCATGGCAGGCAATTCTCCGGTCATTTCCCAGCTGATCGCTCATGCCGAGCGCGGCGGCTATGTTCTAGGCGTCTGCAACGGGTTCCAGATCCTGTGCGAGACAGGACTTTTGCCTGGCGCATTGATGCGCAATGCATCGCTGCACTTCGTCTGCAAACCCCAGCCGTTGACAGTCGAGACCTCCAATACGGCCTTCACCAGTGCGTATCAGGGACGCAGTGAAGTCGTCATCCCGATCGCCCATCATGATGGCAACTACTACGCAGATGACGCCACGCTCGACCGGATAGAAGGCGATGGCCACGTGGCATTCCGTTATGCGGCCGGCGAAAACCCGAATGGTTCAGCCCGCGATATCGCCGGCATCCTCAGCCAGAACGGGCGCGTTCTTGGACTCATGCCTCACCCGGAGCGGGCCATTGGCGGCCATGAAGGTGGTGATGACGGTCTCGGACTGTTCGAGAGCCTGCTGAGCGCAGCCTGAAGCGCTGGTCAGCACCTGCCCGCCCCGGTATGAGGCGGTATGACTTCTTCTGTTGATCCGAATAAATTGTCGGCCCGCCTGTCCGAAGCGTCTGCGCTTCGCAATGCTGGACGCGTTCCCGAAGCGATTGCCGCATATCGCGACGTCCTCGCCATGGAACCCAACCTGCCGGACAGCTGGTACAATCTTGGCTGGCTGCTCCGCCGCAATGGGCAACCTTCCGACGCCCTGAAAGCTTATGAAGAAGCACTGGCAAGAAACATTACGGGCCCCGAAGAAGTCTGGCTCAATATTGGCGTTTTACACGCAGATGATTTCCTGAAACCGGATGCTGCCATTGAGGCTTATGAGCAGGCACTGAAGCTCAAGGAGGACTTTGTTCCAGCCCTCTTCAATCTGGCAAACACGCATGAAGACCTTGGACAGGTCGAACGCGCTGTCGCGCTCTATCAGAAGATTCTGGAAGTTGCGCCCATGGAAGCCGAGCCTTTGGCGAGGATCGCCAATATCAGCCGGCCGACTTCGCTGGACGACGGGATCGTCAAACGTGTCGACGAAGCCCGAGTCCGGCAGGACATCCCTGCAGCGTCCCGCGCCAGTCTTGAATTTGCCTTTGGCAGAATGCTCGACTTCCTTGGCGAATATGATGCTGCCTTCGCCGCTTATGAGCGCGCAAACCAGGCTTCAGAGTCCGTGCGTCCGCCGAATTATCCGGGATTTAACCAAGGCAGGAGCGAAGCCATTGTAGATGCGCTTAAGGCAATGCCGGCCCCATCGGCTGGGAAGCTGCCCTCTTCCCCGATACAGCCGGTATTCATCCTCGGACAGTTCCGCTCCGGCTCGACTTTGCTGGAACAGATCCTCTCCGGCCACAGTCAGGTTTCGACCATGGGTGAGCTGCCCTTGCTGGCTCAGATCGGTGCCAAGCGGTTTTCTCCATACCCTGCAAAGCTTGCAGACGCTTCAGAAGAAGAGCTGGCAAATGCGCGGGGAGAATACTTCAAAGGTCTCGAAGACCGCCGTTCGGGTCTCTCAGGTATTGTGACCGATAAGCGCCCGGACAACTATTTTCACGTCGGGATGATCCTGCGCCTCTTTCCGGAAGCCAGAATTCTTCACACGGTGCGGGATTCGCGGGATGTTTGCCTGTCGACGTTCTTTGCCCATCTTGATCTTCATCAGGTGCATGCAACGGACCTTAAGAATATCGCCCGGCACTACAGGGCTTATGAACAGCTCATGGCCCATTGGAAATCACTGGCGCCAGATCAGATTCTCGATGTCCCCTATGATACGCTTGTAAACGAGCCCGAACAGGAAGTGAGAAACATCCTCGATTTCCTGGGCCTGCCTTTCGAGCAGGCCTGCCTCGAGTTTCATGCATCCTCCGCACCCGTGAAGACCGCCAGTGTCTGGCAGGTACGTGAGCCGCTTTATACACGCTCCTCCGGACGCTGGCGGAACTATGAAAAGCATCTCGGCCCAATGATGGAGGTTCTCAATGGCACAACACGCTGAGCTGATCGCGAGCCTTCCGAAAGCCGAACTGCACCTTCACATTGAGGGTAGTTTTGAACCGGAAATGATGATGCAGATTGCGGAGCGCAATCGGGTCGAAATTCCGTTTAAAACTCTGGAAGACGCAAAAGCTGCCTACAATTTCTCGAACCTTCAGGAATTTCTGGACCTCTATTATCAGGGCATGAACGTCCTGCGCACGGAGCAGGATTTCCACGACCTGACCTGGGCCTATCTCAAACGCGTAAAAAACGACAATGTCCGGCACGTCGAGATGTTCTACGACCCGCAGGCCCATACCGGTCGCGGCGTCGCATTCGGAACAGTGACTGAGGGAATTCTCTCCGCTCTGGAACGCGGTGAAAAAGAACTCGGTATCAGTTCGATGTTGATCATGAGCTTTCTTCGACACCTTTCGGAAGAAGACGGCTTTGCGCTGCTGGAGGAATCAAAACCCTGGCATGACAAGTTCGTCGGCGTTGGCCTCGACAGTTCGGAGGTCGGTCACCCGCCCCTGAAGTTTGAACGCCTTTTTGCCCGATGCAGGGAACTTGGCTTCAAACTCTGCCTGCATGCCGGTGAAGAAGGTCCGCCCTCCTATGTCAGGGAAGCGCTTCTGGACATTGGCGCGGACCGGATCGATCACGGGAACCGGTCCATGGAGGACGCTGGCCTGATCGAGATCCTGCGCGATACGCAGACCCCCCTGACCAACTGCCCGCTGTCCAACCTCGCCCTTTGTGTAATTGATGATCTGAAGAAAAGCCCCCTCAAGGCGCAACTTGAAGCAGGCCTCCTCGTGACCGTGAATTCAGACGATCCGGCGTATTTTGGCGGTTACATTGGAAAGAACTTCGAACAGATCAGCGAAGCGCTCGACCTGTCTTCGGAGCAGATAATTCAGCTGGCAAAGAACAGTTTTACGGCGTCGTTCCTGCCGGAAAACGTGCGCTCACAATTCATACGGGAAATAGAAGGCGCTTGAGCCCTATCCCCTAATCCATTGATCCGCAGGAAACCGGGTGGGACTTGATTCACACCCCAGGATGCAATTTGCAGCACGAGCGCTCAATTTAGAGTCACTCTAAGTGTGCTTCTGTCATCACAGTTTTATAACAATATAGGTCTGGCGGGCAATATTCTTCCAATACTCCCTGTTTCCGGGGCCGATTCGGCATTAACTGGCCCAGTGAGGTTAAAAAACAGACAGGAGTGTAGAATTATGACCAAGGTCAGATCACTACTTTTGACGGCATCGACCGTCGCATTGGCCGCAAGCTTTTCGCCAGCTTTCGCCCAGGAAGATACCGATACGAACGCGAGCGAGCTTCGCCAGGGCCAGGTCGTCGTGACGGGTACCCGTACCGCCAATCGCACCGCGCTTGAGACAGCCGTACCGGTCGACGTTTTCCCGGTTGAGGAACTGACAGAAACGGGGCGCGTGGAACTCAACCAGATCCTCAGCACGACCGTTCCGAGCTTCAACTTCAACCAGACCGCCATCAATGACGGTACTGACATCATCCGCCCGGCCACTCTGCGCGGCCTGTCTCCTGACCAGACGCTGGTTCTGGTGAACGGCAAGCGCCGTCACTCCTCCTCCCTGGTCAACATCAACGGTTCGGTTGGACGCGGCTCTGCCGCTGTTGACCTCAACTCCATCCCGACCAGTGCCATTGGCAACGTCCAGGTCCTGCGTGACGGCGCGTCGGCACAGTACGGTTCCGACGCAATTGCCGGCGTCATCAACGTTATCCTCCGCGAAGACGATCACGGCGGTGGCCTGAATGTCCGTTACGGCGCAAACGTCACAGATCCGGAAGGCCTGAACCGCAGCGAAATCGACGGCCAGACGACCACGATCGGCGGCTGGACCGGCTTTGGCCTCGGTGACAATGGCTTCCTGACCGTGTCGGGCGAGTATTCCCTTCGCCAGGCATCGAACCGGGCCGGTCTCGACCCGCGCCAGCAATTCCCAGACGATCCGGCCTATGCCGAAGTCGAACGTAATTTCGATCGCCTGAACCACCGCTACGGCAACGGCCGTGCGGAAAACGTAAGCTTCTTCTTCAATTCCGGTTACACGCTGGATAGCGGTGTCGAACTCTACGCGTTCGGTGGCGTTCAGGATCGTGAGGGTGAAAGCCCCGGCTTCTATCGCCGTGCCCTCGACTCCCGCAACGTACCGGAAATCTATCCGGGCGGCTTCCTGCCAGTCATCGGCGGTGATGTAACCGACTACTCTCTCGGCGGCGGTTTCCGCGGTGTCGCGGGCGGCTGGGACTATGACGTGAGCGCGGTCTATGGCTCCAACGAGCTGGACTACTCGGTCAACAACTCTCTCAACGCCTCGATCGGACCGACCAGCCAGACGTCGTTCAATGCCGGCGCCCTGGCCTTCGACCAGGTCACCGTGAACGCCGACATCGTCAAAACCTTCGACAACCTTCTGCCGGGTGAAACCTCGCTGGCATTTGGTGCCGAGTACCGTGATGAGAGCTTTGAGATCACGGCTGGCGAACCAGCCTCCTACATCCAGGGCCCGCTTCCGGCAGCAGCCGGCAGCCAGGTCTTCCCGGGCTTCACGCCGGAATCCGCAGTCGACGTCAGCCGCGATGCTGCCAGCATCTATGGCGAAGTCGAGTGGGTGCCGAACGCGCAGACCCTGATCTCCGCAGCTGTTCGTTACGAAGACTATTCTGACTTCGGTGACGCTGTGACCGGCAAGCTTGCCGGCCGCTACGACTTCACGGATCAGGTCGCTGTCCGCGGTGCCATCTCGACCGGCTTCCGCGCACCAAGCCTGCAACAGCAGTACTTCACGGCGATCTCGACGAACTTCATCGACGGCGTTCCGTTCGAAGTCGGCACCTTCCCGGCCACGTCTGCAGCCGCAGTCGCCCTCGGCGGTGGCCAGCTCGACGCCGAAGAATCGACCAGCTACTCGCTCGGTCTCGTTCTGACGCCGACCAATGACTGGTTCGTCACAATCGACGCCTACCAGATCAATATCGACGACCAGATCTTCCTGACGGAAAACCTGGGCGGTGATGACGTTGATGATGTTCTCGCCGCTGCCGGTGTGACTGGCGTGCAGCGCGTTCGCTTCTTCCAGAATGGTATCGAGACCGAATCCAAGGGTGTCGACATCGTGACGAAGTATGCGTTCGACTTTGGCGATATGGGTACGCTCGACGCCTCTGCGGCGTTCAACTACTCGAAAACGGAAGTCACGCATGTTCCGGACAACACGGTAATTCCGGACCTGACGCTGTTCAGCCGCTCCAACACGCTGACGCTGGAAGAGAGTGCACCGGAAACGAAGTTCATTCTTGCCGGTAACTACACCTACCAGCAGGCTGATTTCGTTCTGCGCGCGACGCGCTTCGGTGAAGTTCTGGTTCCGTCGAACAACCCGGACAACGACTTCACGCTGGATGCGGACTGGATCATCGATGCGTCTGTGAACTTCAACGTCACTGACAAGTTCAGCGTTGGGATCGGTGCAGACAACCTGCTCGACGAATATCCGACGATGACGCCCGATGGCCTGAACTTCAACGGCATCTTCCCGTATTCGAGCCGCAGCCCATTTGGCTTCTCGGGCCGCTTTGTCTACGCCCGCGCCAGCTATAACTGGTAAGCAGCGCCGCCGGTATTCTGCCGGATAGCGGATATAATTTGAGATGGGCCTGCCTTTTTTGGGCAGGCCCATTTCTTATCCGGGCCTTATCTCAGGTCAGCCGCAAGTTTGATGGCAATAGATGCTGGCGACTCGTGGCATTTGCCGCTAAAGCCCGGCCATGACCGATAAGACTGAGATCCTCGACCATCTTACAGCCGAGCAGGATGAAGCTGCCGGCCTCGAACACGGCATCAAGGCAGACGAGTGGGAACGCCTCGTCACGCGCCTGAACCGTAAGCCCAATCTGGTTGAATTGGGCATCTACTCGGTGATGTGGTCGGAGCACTGCTCCTACAAATCGTCCCGCCGACACCTGTCCAAATTCCCGACGAAAAACGACAGGGTTATTCAGGGACCTGGCGAGAATGCGGGCGTGATCGACATCGGTGACGGACAGGCCGCCATCTTCAAGATGGAGAGCCACAACCACCCGTCCTATATCGAGCCCTATCAGGGTGCAGCGACCGGCGTTGGCGGCATTCTGCGCGATGTCTTCACAATGGGCGCGCGGCCGATCGCGCTGGTCAACGCGCTGCGCTTTGGCGCGCCTGACCACCCGAAGACCCGCAGCCTTGTGGCTGGTGTTGTCGCAGGCATCGGCGGATACGGTAACTGCGTCGGCGTGCCGACCGTGGCTGGCGAAACCCAGTTCGATGAAGGCTACAACGGAAACATCCTCGTCAATGCGATGGCCGTCGGGCTGGCGGATCAGGACAAGATTTTCTATGCCCGTGGCGCGACTCCCGGCAATCCGATCTTCTATGTCGGCTCCAAAACCGGCCGCGACGGCATCCACGGCGCCACAATGGCGTCGGCCGAATTCTCCGAAGGCGATGAAGAGAAGCGCCCTACCGTCCAGGTCGGCGATCCGTTCACAGAGAAGCTGCTGATCGAAGCCTGCCTTGAGCTGATGGCAACGGACGCCATCCAGGCCATTCAGGACATGGGCGCAGCCGGCCTCACCTCCTCCTCCGTCGAGATGGCAGCATCCGGCGGTGAGAATGGCGAAGGCATCGGCGTGGTCATGGACCTTAATAAGGTGCCTCAGCGTGAGGAAGGCATGACAGCCTACGAGATCATGCTGTCGGAGAGCCAGGAGCGCATGCTGATGGTGCTCTATCCCGACAAGATCGATGTCGCGAAAGCAGTGTTCGACAAGTATGATCTCTCCGCAGAAGTCATTGGCCACACAACTGATACGGGCCACCTTGTACTGACGCAGTTTGGCGAAACGGTCTGCGACATTCCAGTCGCCCCACTTGCCGAAGATGCGCCGAACTATGATCGCCCCTGGAATGAGCCGCCCAAGCGCACGGCTCTGGATATTTCTAAATATCCGGAACCGGCGGATTATGGTGAGGTGCTGGTCAAGCTGATGTCCTGTCCCGACATGGCGTCCAAACGCTGGGTCTGGGAACAATATGACCGCCACGTGATGGGTGACACGATCGACTCTTCCCAATCCGGTGGCGATGCGGCGATAGTCCGTATACATGAGACAAGCAAGGCCCTGGCCATCTGTTCGGATTGCAATCCGCACTATGTGGCTGCTGACCCTTATGAGGGCGGCAAGGCCGTGGTGGCGGAAGCTTATCGCAACCTGTCTGCTGTCGGTGCGACGCCGATTGCGATTACGGACAATCTCAATTTCGGTAACCCGGAAAAACCGAACACGATGGGTTATATCGTGAAGGCGATCGAAGGCATGGCGGAAGCCTGCCGCGAACTCGACTTCCCGGTCGTCTCCGGCAATGTGTCACTCTACAATGAGACCGACGGCGTTGCGATTCCGCCGACACCAGTAGTTGGCGGCGTGGGCCTGATCGAAGATCTGTCGAAAACAGCTACCCTCAAAGGCGCGCAACCCGGCGATACGCTTTACGTCATCGGCGAGACCAAGGGCGCCCTTGGCGCTTCACTGTATGCGCGTGTCGTCCTGGGCCTTAAAGGCGAAGATGCTGGCGCACCTCCGCCTGTAGATCTGGCCGAAGAAGTTCGCATTGGCGGGTTTGTACGGAGCCTGATCCAGCGGGGGCTCGTCAACGCCGTCCACGATGTCAGCGAAGGGGGCATTGCCTGCGCCGCGACTGAAATGGCCATGGCTTCAGCCTGCGGTGTGACGCTGGTGCCGGACCGCGAACCAGAGACCGAGCGCGCCGAACCCGGCCTGTTTGGCGAAGATCAGGGCCGCTACCTGATCGCCGCGAATGAAGACCAGGTCCGCGAATGGCAATCCCAGGGTTTCCTGCCGACCGCGCTGGGCAAGTTCGGCGGTGACAGTGTCGTCCTCAGAACCGGTCTTGGCCAGGACGGCGCGGAATTCTCGGTACTGCTCTCCAAGCTCCGTGAAGCCCATGAGGGCTGGCTGCCAGCCTATATGAACTCCGTCGACTAAACGCACCGTCTCCCCGATCTCATCGGAGAGGGGGCAGCATATTAGTTCAGCCCGGGCGCGGCTCAGGCATGCTTACGCTCTGCACACTGAATTAGGTGGTGGAACCAATGGCCGAGTCCTGAAACTTCTACTCCGTGGGAGAGGTCTCTTCCATCGGCCGCGCAGCCGTGTCGAGTTCATCCAGCGACTGGTCTGCCGCTATGGCGGCCTTGACCAGCGTCTCTGCTGAACGGACGAAGAAATCAATCGGGATCGCATCATAATCATCCGTCGGCTTATGATAGTCCGGATGATCTTCGACGCCGAAATATATGAATGGAATGCCGGCATCATGGAATGCCGCCTGGTCCGACAAATTCGTCCAGTCGTCTGGTCCCTGCTCTGGCCGGTCATGGCCCATCAATATTGTCACCGGTGCTTCGGCGGCGATGCTTTCGACAAACGGCACCAGCCCCGGATAATGATAGGTTCCTGAGGCATATAGCTCATCCTTGTCAGACCGGCTTACCATGTCGAAATTCAGGTTCAGTGCTATACGGGACAGATCGATCTCCCCAGACCTGACCAGGGCGCGCGCGCCCAACTGCCCCGGTTCCTCTCCGTCGACGAGGGCGAAGAGAATGTCATGCTGCGGCTTGTGCTGGCTGAACCAGTCCGCCACGGCAATCAGCGCCGCTACACCGGAGGCGTTGTCGTCCGCTCCGTTGTAAATTTCGCCATCCACAATTCCGAGATGATCGTAGTGAGCTGAAATCACCAGCATCTTGCCGCCGGGATTTTGGCCCTCGATAAGCCCCAGAAGGTTCACACCCTGTATCGGCTCGTCACTCTCGGAATCAGGGAGCGGCAGGGCCGTGAAAGGATGTTCGTAGGAATTTCCGATTTTCGTCAGGTTCAGCGTTTCAAATCGCTTGCGCAGAAAGCCCTTCGCGGCCTCATTGCCAGGCGTGCCGATGCGGCGGCCTTCCAACGCATCATTCGACAGGAGTTCTGTAAGGTGCAGCAATTCTCCCGCATCGAGATAATCGGATTGTGGGAGCGCGACTGTCTGCGTTGGAGGATGTTTGGGTGTGTTCAGGTACCAGACCAGCCCGAAAGCCAGGAACGCCAATAGCCCCGCCGCAATCGTCCAGACATGTTTTCTCATGGAGGGCTCCGCAGAATCTCAAGCAGGACGCTAGAAGCCGCGTCAAGCCGGTGCAAGGCTTCCAGTGTCACGCTTGACGGGTGTGCCTCAGCAGCCCAAGTGAACCCGGATTGTGAGGAGAACCCCATGGGCATGTCGCGCGAAATTCTGATGGAGCACCTGACGGAAGCCTTCCCTGAGGCCGAAATCATTCTCACCGATCTCGCAGGCGACAATGACCACTGGCAGGCAGAGATCGTCAGCCCGCAATTCGCCGGCATTCCGCGCGTGAAACAGCATCAGATGGTCTATGCGGCGCTGAAGGGAAAGATGGGCGGCGAGCTGCATGCGCTTGCCTTGAAAACCCGCGCGCCCTGACACAGCCTGAAGATTGACCTTACGAAGGGTTCACGGTCTTCTCCGCCTAAATTGAGGAGATCGTCCATGAAAAGAATCACCCTTTCCGCCAGTCTCGTTGCGCTGTGTGCGGCGATGACGTCCTGCGCAGCTGCCACGACGCCGGAAGCAGAAGAAACCATCGTCACTGCGCCTGAGGTCGATGAAGAAGCCGCCGAAATCGCGGAAGCGACCGCGTTCGTCGCCCGCGCTGAAGCCGAACTGGCCGCCCTCAGCAAGGTCACGGCGCTCGCCTACTGGGCAAACGAGACAAATATCACTGACGAGACCGATGCCGCCGCCGCCGAAGCTGGCGCGAAGATGACGAAACTCGCGGTGTCTCTCGCCAACGAGTCCAAGAAATACGATGTCGACATCATGCCCTATGATGTCGCCCGCAAGATCCGCATCCTACGCAGCGGCATCACCATTCCCGCCCCGTCCCGTGAAGGCGCAGCCGAAGAGCTGTCCGCGATCACGACTGACCTCAGCTCGACCTATGGCAAGGGGAAGTTTGAGTACAAGGGCGAGATGATCAATCTGGATCAGGCTTCCACGATCATCGAAACCTCGCGCGACCCGGAAGAACTGAAAGCCGTCTGGGAAGGATGGCGCACGGTCTCGCCGCCGATGAAGGACAATTACGCCAAGATGGTGGAGCTCGCCAATGAAGGCGCTCAGGAGCTCGGCTACCCAACTCTGGATAAGATGTGGCTGTCCAATTACGACATGCCGCCCGAAGAGATGGAGGCAGAAGTCCAGCGCCTCTGGAGCCAGGTGGAACCGCTCTACAAGGATCTGCACTGCTACGCCCGAACCAAGCTGAACGCGCAGTATGGCGACGACGTCCAGCCTGCGACCGGTCCGATCCGGGCCGATCTGCTTGGTAATATGTGGGCCCAGCAATGGTCTTCCATCTATGACATCGTGAAGCCGGACACTGCGCCCGTCAGCTACGATCTGACGACGCGGCTCAATGAAAAGGGCTACACCCCGATCAAGATGGTCGAGACCGGCGAAGGCTTCTTCACATCTCTCGGTCTTGAGCCACTGCCGGAAACCTTCTGGGAGCGCTCCATGATCGTGCGTCCGGAAGGCAAGGAAGTGGTTTGCCACGCCTCCGCCTGGGATCTGGATGACGAAGAAGATGTGCGTATCAAAATGTGCACCGAGGTGAATTCGGAAGACTTCTTCACGGTCCACCACGAGCTTGGCCACAATTTCTACCAGCGCGCCTACAAGGATCAGCCTTACCTCTACAAGAACGGCGCCCATGACGGTTTCCACGAGGCGATCGGGGATTTCATCGCCCTGTCGATCACGCCGGAATACTTGGAGCAGATCGGTCTGATCACCGAAGAGGAAAAGCCGGGCCCCGATGCCGATACGGCGCTCCTGATGCAGACCGCGCTCGACAAGATCGCTTTCCTGCCATTCGCCCTGACGGTCGACAGCTGGCGCTGGGACGTTTTGAACGGCACCACACCGCCGGAAGACTACAATAAGGCCTGGTGGGAGCTGCGCCTGAAGAACCAGGGGATCGTGCCGCCCGCACCGCGCCCGGCCGATGCCTTCGACCCCGGCGCCAAGTATCACATCCCGGGCAACACGCCTTACCTGCGCTATTTCCTGTCCTTTGTGATGCAGTTCCAGTTCCACAAGGCCGCCTGTGAGCAGGCCGGCTGGGAAGGCCCGCTGCACCGCTGCTCGATCTACGGCAACAAGGAAGTCGGCGAACGTTTCAACGAAATGCTCGAGGCTGGCATGTCCCGTCCATGGCCGGAAACGCTGGAGAAATTCACGGGCACCCGTGAAATGGACGCCAGCGCCATGGTCGAATATTTCGAGCCCCTGACCGAGTATCTGGACGAGCAGAATGAGGGCCAGTCCTGCGGTTGGGACTAGGCGTCGCCTGCACAGGATGGGGGCGGCCTGCTTGACGCCGCCCCTTATCCACCACACATCACGGGAAATCCGGAGATATCACCATGACCGACCAAGCCACGCTCGACGCCATCAAGACGGCTGTAGAAAGCAATGACGTTGTCCTTTTCATGAAAGGCACACCGACCTTCCCGCAGTGCGGCTTCTCATCCGTTGTGGTGCAGGTGCTGGACTATCTGGGCGTTGAGTATGTCGCGACGAATGTTCTGGAAAACCAGGCCGTCCGCGAAGGCATCAAGGTCTATTCGGAATGGCCGACTATCCCTCAGCTATACGTGAAGGGTGAGTTCGTCGGCGGCTGCGACATCATCAAGGAGATGTTCGAAAGCGGCGAACTGCGCGATTTCCTGAAGGAAAAAGGTATCGAGCTGGAAGACGCCTGACACCTCACGCGAAGAAATACAGCGCGATCAGGATCAGGATCGGCACCAGAGACATGCCGAACAAATTGCGCGTGAAGGCGTAAGTGCCGATCCATTTGTCGATTTCCGCATCACCGCTCTCTGCAGTCCGCGTGACCATCTCGACATTGTCGCCCTTGATGACGGTATCGTCAGACAGGATGTATTTCTGAAGCGATCCTTCCAGCAGCAGCGCCCCGAAATAGAAGAGTCCGCTGAAGCTGATACTGGCGAACGCAAAGGCCATCACGATCGGCGCGACTTCAGGCTTTCGGAACTGCCCCATCAGCCAGAGCGACAGGATCAGGACGCCCGCCCCGACCATCAGGGAAGCGATCTGGATGATCCTGAGGCGCCTGAAATTCGGCTTGGAATCCGAGTTATCAGCCATGCGGTGCGTCCTCCCGCTTTCCTGTCCCACGCTTTCAATATAGCAGAGCGGGCATGGACACGACCACCCGCCCCGCCCCGATCCGCCCGACGCAGCCGAAAGTCGGCATCGTCTCGCTTGGCTGCCCGAAAGCGCTCGTTGATTCCGAGCGTATCATCACGCGCCTGCGTGCCGAAGGCTACCAGATCGCCCCGGATTATTCCGGCGCGGACCTCGTTCTGGTGAACACCTGCGGCTTCCTCGACAGCGCCCGGGATGAGAGCCTGGAAGCCATTGGCGAAGCGATCGAAGCGAACGGCAAAGTGATCGTGACAGGGTGCCTTGGTGCCGAACCGGACGTCATCGAAAAAGCGCACCCCAAAGTGCTCGCGATTACGGGTCCGCATCAGTATGAGGCGGTGATGGATGCCGTGCATACGCATCTTACTCCGCCGCACAATCCGCATCTGGATCTGCTGCCTGAGGCTGGGCTGCGCCTCACGCCTCGCCATTACGCCTATCTGAAAATCTCCGAAGGCTGTAATAACCGCTGCAGTTTCTGCATCATCCCGAAGCTCCGCGGGGACCTCGTCTCCCGTCCGATCCACCACGTGCTGACCGAAGCCGAACAGCTTGTGAAAGCGGGCGTCAAAGAGCTCCTTGTTATCAGCCAGGATACGTCCGCTTACGGTCTCGATGTCCGCTACAAACCGGAGACCTGGCGCGGCACCGAATACGAGACCCGCTTCCTTGATCTGGCGAAGGGGCTCGGAAGCCTCGGCGTATGGACGCGGATGCACTATGTCTATCCCTACCCGCACGTCGACGCGGTCATCCCGATGATGGCGGAAGGGCTGATCACGCCCTATCTTGACATCCCCTTCCAGCACGCCTCGGCGAATGTATTGAAAGCGATGAAGCGCCCGGCCAAGCAGGACAAGGTTCTGGAACGCATCCAGCAATGGCGCCGCGATGTGCCGGATCTGGCGATCCGCTCCACCTTCATTGTCGGCTTCCCGGGTGAGACCGAAGAAGACTTTGAAATCCTGCTCGACTTCATCCGCGAAGCGAAGATCGATCGCGCCGGCTGCTTCCAGTATGAGAACGTCGCCCACGCTGACAGCCGCACTCTGCCAGATCACGTGCCGGATGACGTGAAAGAAGACCGTTGGCACCGCTTCATGCAGGTCCAGGCCGAAATCTCAGCCGCTCGTGCGGAAGCTCAGGTCGGTACGGTTCAGGACGTGATCGTCGATGGAGCTGATAAAGAAGAGCCTGGTATCATGATCGCCCGCACGAAGGCCGATGCGCCAGACGTCGACGCGGTCGTGTATCTGGACAACGCGACCCACCTGAAACCGGGTGACATCGTGCCGGCGAATATCACCGGCGCCGACGATTACGACCTTTACGCGACGCCGGCCTGAGCGTGCATTCGCGCGCCGGCCTCACGCGCTTCGGCCCGGCGCTGATCCATCAGCCTCGCCATCATGCGGTTATAGGCTTCGAGTGTCTCCGGCTCGGCCAATTCGGGCCGGCCGCCGGGATAAGGTGGAGCGGGCGCGTATTCGTACCCCAGGGTGAGTGCCTTGGCGTAAGCCTCTCCGGCGATCTCCGCCACCATGGTCAGCGCGAAATCGATCCCTGCCGTGACGCCGCCACCGGTGAACGTATTGCCGTCGCGCACGACCCGGCCTTCGTCCACAGTCGCGCCGAATTCCGTGAGCAACTCCCGCCAGGCCCAGTGACACGCCGCGCGCTTGCCCTGCAGCAGCCCGGCGGCCCCGAGGATGAGCGATCCCGTGCAGACCGAGGTGACATATGTCGCCCCCTGCCCGAGACGGCGGACCTCAGCGACAAAGGCCTCGTCCAGGGCGATTTGCGTTGCGGTCACACCGCCAGGAATGCAAAGCAGATCGCAGCGGTCGATGTCGGACAGTTTTACCGTACTGCCAATGACGAGGTTGCCTTCGGCCACGATGTCTCCGCCATCTCGGCTGGCGATCACGGTCTGCGCATCCGGTAGTCGGCACAGGATCTGGTGTGGTCCGGTAAAGTCCAGATGAGTCATGTTATCGTAGACGGCAAATACGGTGGTGAATGGCTGGCTCATGGTCGGCCTCCTTGCTGGCCTGCTCTTTCTCGCCTAAGAGCCGTTTGGCAGAAAGGACATTGTTCCCATGTTTTCCGCCACTCCAGCTCCCCGTGAAATCGGTGTCCTCATCTTTGAAGATTTCCAGCTGCTCGATGCTGCCGGGCCGATTTCCGTGTTCGAGATGCCCAATCGCGGACTGGAGCCGTCCCCTTACCGGCTCACAGTTTACTCCCTTGAGGGCGGACCCATCCGGGCGTCCTGCGGTGTGACCATGCAATCGGAACGCCTGCCCCCGAACCTGAACCTCGACACCCTGATCGTGTCTGGCGGTGAAGGAACAAGGCAAGCCATGACTGATCACAAAATACTAAGCGCAATCAAACGCTTGTCGAACAATGCCAGACGGACAACCTCAGTCTGCTCAGGTGCAATTCTGCTGGCCGCCACAGGCCTTCTGAACGAGCGCCGCGCGACCACACATTGGCGCCGCTGCGCCGACATGCAGCGGCATTTTCCGGAGGTCTCCGTCGAACCAGACCGGATCTTTGTTCAGGATGGGAAGTTCTGGACATCCGCTGGAATTACTGCCGGGATCGACCTTGCCCTGGCGCTCGTGGAAGACGACCTCGGCGAAGACGTCGCACGCCGCTCCGCCCGCGAGCTCGTGGTGCACCATCGCCGCTATGGCGGCCAATCACAGTTCTCCGTGATGCAGGACATCGAACGGGCGTCCGGCAGATTCGATTCCCTCATCGACTGGATCCGCACCCATCTGGCAACCGATCTGAGCGTAGATGTGCTGGCAGAAAAAGTGGGCATGAGCCCTCGGAATTTTGCGAGGGTTTTCCGGTCAGAAACCGGAACGACACCGGCGCGGTTTGTCGGGAAACTCCGTCTGGAGTCGGCCCGCCACCTGGTCGAAACAACATCTCGTCCGCTTCTTCAGATCTCACAGGATACCGGTTTTGGAGACACAGAGCGCATGCGCACCTCCTTTATTCGAGCCTACGGCCAGCCGCCCATGGTTCTGCGCAGACAAGGACGTGGTGGAGTCAGTATGCTCGAAAACTGAATGCAATTTATCGAATTTCGACGATTGACTTATCGTATTACGATAATTCATAGTGCCTCCAACTCAAGGAGCTCCCATGACCCGCACCGCTATTTGTCTCGCCGCACTCTCGATGCTAACCGCACCGGCCGCTTTTGCAGACACCAAAACCTATCCCGCACAATCCTTTTCATCGATTGAAGCAGCCGGTCCGATCGACGTCGTTTACGAACCGTCCGCAACACCCGGAATTGTTGTCGAACAGGCGGAAGGTGACTTCAGCGATGTCTATCTGGACTTCGACGGCGACACGCTGATCGTATCCCGCAACAGCGTGCGTGACCGCTCGGGCTGGTTCAATAATGTATCGATCCGAGTGAAAAACGACCGGAAAATCGTGAAGGTCAACGGCAAGCGAGTGCCCTATTATATCGTTCGAGTGTCCGGTCCGGATCTGAACGGTGTTGTTTCAAAGAACTCAGCCAAACTCACCGCGACGGGTCTGGACAGCGAGACTTTCGACGCGCGTGCTTCGTCCAGCGGGGATCTCGTCCTTGCCGGCGCCGCTGCCTCAGCCAAGCTCCACGCATCCTCCAGCGGCGATATTTTCGCCGAGGAACTCCGAGCCGGAACGCTGACCCTGCACGCCTCTTCCAGCGGGGACATCGAGTCTGCTTCCTACGGGACCGGACCAATCCGGATTGAAGCGTCTTCGAGCGGCGACATTGAACTGGAATCCCACGGCGCCGCAAATTTCATTATCGATGCCTCATCCAGCGCCGACATCGAGCTGTCCGGTGCATGCAGCGGCATCGAGGTCGAAGCCTCTTCAAGCGCAGACGTCGATGCAAACGACCTGCTTTGCGGCACCGCCAATATCTCTGCGTCCAGCAGCGCAGACGTCAGCGTTCATGCCACTGATAGCGTGACCGCCCAGGCTTCAAGCGGCGGCGACATCTACGTGTCCGGAAACCCTGCAACGCGCGACATCTCCAGGTCGAGCGGCGGCGACATCGATTTCGGCAGCTGATCATAAGGACCGCCCCCATGTTCAAGCCCCTGCTCATTTCCGCCTTTCTCCTGACGGGCGCGCATACTGCTCTGGCAGACACCGCCACGACATATGATTTTACCGGTTTCAATGAACTGGACATTGCTGCTGGCGTTGAGGTCAATTTCACGACTGCGCCCGACTACAGCATCGTCGCTGATTTTCATCGGGGCGGTCCGGACGAACTGAAAATCAGGCAAGAGGGTGAGCGCCTCTACATCTCCCGCAAGATGTTGTCTGGCAGTGGCGATCATCTGCGTGTCACCCTGACTATCAGCGCCCCGGAACTCACCACAATTGAAGCCAGTTCAGGCTCGTCACTCCGGGCGGAGGGGCTGACGGCCGAGACCTTCGAACTCAGGGTATCCAGCGGCGCCACAACTGACTTGTACGGCACTTGTGGCACTCTGAAGCTGAAAGTCAGTTCGGGCGGCAACGCCGATGCGAGAAGCTTGGAATGCCTGAATGTCTCGGCCACTGCGAGCAGCGGTGGCGCCGCGAAGGCTTTTGCGTCGCAATCGGCTTTGAGCAAGACGTCAAGCGGTGGCAGCGTCGACATCTGGGGCAATCCGCCTGACCGGTCAGCAAATCGCTCTATGAGTGGCGGAAGCACCGACTTCCACTAGCTGAAATCGAAGTCCTCAAGACGGTAATCTGAGCCCGGCCAGCTAAGGTCCATATCCTCAAGCGCTCCGCGCACCAGCCGGGCGATCATGGCATTGCGCCGGGTGCGGCTATCCGCAGGAATAACGTACCAAGGCGCGTGATCTGTTGAACAACGCTGAACGGCTGTCTCGTAGGCAGCCATGAAGTCCTTCCAGAGCGCGCGATCGTCGAGGTCTGCCGGATTGAATTTCCAGTATTTGTGTTCCTCCTCCAGACGCTCCCGTAGCCTGATGCCCTGCTCTTCATAGCCGACATTCAGCATGCATTTGATCAGCGTCACCCCGTTTTCCGATAGGTGTTTTTCAAACGCATTGATCTGGTCATAGCGCCGTTCGACATCTTCCGGGCTGGCAAAACCGCGGACTTTCACAACCAGGACATCTTCATAGTGAGACCGGTCAAAAATGCCGACGTGCCCTTTCTTGGGAACGGCATTATGAACCCGCCAAAGGTAATCCCGGGCCAATTCGTTCGAGCTTGGCGCCTTGAAGGCTTTGACTTCCATTCCAAGCGGCGTGGTCTCGGCGAATACTGACTTGATGGTGCCGGACTTCCCGGCGGTATCCATGCCCTGCAGCACGACCAGAATGGACCGCTTCTTCTCTGCGTAGAGAATGTCCTTCAGCTCGTTGATAACAGCGGCATCTTTCTTGAGGCTGGTTTTCGCGACCGACTTGTCATCGAACAGGCTTCGATCTGCGCTGTCGCGCTTGGAGAGGTCGAACGCCTTTCCGGGTTCTGCGATCAGGTGATTGCGAACATCGGAAATACTGGGAATGCGCATGGGGTTGAATCTCCAAAGAAAAAGGCCACGCCAGTCTGGCGCGGCCTGTTCCGTTGTTCAAGAAATCCCCTGTCTTAAGAGGAGTAGAATTCGACCACCTGAGCCGGTTCCATCTTCACCGGATACGGCACATCAGCCAGTTCCGGGATGCGGGTGAAGGTGGCGCTCATGGCTTTCGGGTCGACCTCGACATAGTCCGGCAGGTCACGTTCCGGGCTGCCGAGCGCTTCAAGCACGAGCGCCATGTTGCGGGACTTTTCACGGATCTGCACAACGTCGCCCGGCTTCAGGCGAACCGAGCCGATGTTGCAGCGACGACCGTTGACCAGGACGTGACCATGATTGACGAACTGGCGCGCTGCGAAGATCGTCGGAACGAACTTGGCGCGGTACACAACTGCGTCGAGACGCGATTCCAGCAGGCCGATCAGGTTCTCAGCGGTGTTCCCCTTTAGGCGGGCAGCTTCTTCATAGACGCGAAGGAACTGTTTCTCGGTGATGTCCCCGTAGTAGCCTTTGAGCTTCTGCTTCGCCATGAGCTGCATACCGAAGTCGGACGTCTTGCTGCGACGGTTCTGGCCGTGCTGCCCGGGCTTGTAGTTGCGCTTGTTGACGGGGGACTTCGGACGGCCCCAGATGTTCTCACCGACGCGACGGTCGATCTTGTACTTCGCGCTATGGCGACGTGACATTGTAGTACCTCATTGTCGACGCGGACCGGTGGGCAAGCTCATCCTGCCCACGATTTCAACGGCGGTTCCGCACCATCCCGTCATGAAGCGGCGGGTAAAACACCAAACAGCCTCTTCCGTCAAGCGGCGTACCTGCTACAGCTACCAGAAATAACACGGGAGGAAATCATGGGTTTACTCGATGGCCGGGTGGCCGTTGTGACAGGGGCCGGCAGCGGCATCGGCCGTGCGGCTGCAGAAGCGCTCGCAAAAGAAGGGGCAGCCGTTTTTGCCACCGACATTGACCCGGAGGGTCTGGAGGTTACGGCAAGCAACATTGCGGCTGCCGGAGGAAAGGTCGAGACAAAACAGCAGGATGTCACCGACGAAGCGCTTTGGGACACCGTGATGGAGGAAACTGAAGCCAAACTCGGCAGGCCGTCCATTCTCGTCAACAATGCCGGCATTGCGATTGGAGGCGCCATTCCTGACTTCTCGCTCGAGGACTGGAAAACGCAAATGTCGGTGAATGTGGACAGCGTCTTCCTCGGCACGCGGGCCGCGATCCGTAGAATGCAGGAAGGCGGAGGCTCCATCATTAACATCTCGTCGGTCGCCGGGTTGCGCGGGGCGCCCGGTCTCAGCGCTTACTGCACTTCCAAAGGCGCCGTCCGCCTTTTCACCAAGGCAGCCGCAGTCGAGTGCGGCCGCGCGGGCTGGCCAATCCGCGTGAATTCCGTGCATCCCGGCATAATCGATACGCCAATCTGGCAGAAATCGATCACCCGCCTCGGTGAAGGCATGCCCATCCTTCCGGACGTTCCGGTCGGCGCAAATGCGCTGGATGCAGACACGCTGGGTGCGCAGGCGTCTCCGATGGGACGTCCCGGACGACCGGACGAGGTTGCGGACCTGATCGTTTATCTCGCATCGGACAAGTCCAGCTATATCAACGGGCAGGAACTGGTCGTTGATGGCGCCATGACGGCGGGCGGCTAGGCCGCCCCGCTCCGCTACCTTAAGGAGTACTCCGGAGGACGGGCAGCTTGGGAAAGCTGGCTGGCGGTTGACTTGCAGCTACAGCCCATGCCGCCCTCCCTGGCAATCCAGCGGACAGGCAAGCCGTCCTGAGAAGGTTGGCATTGTGGAGCTGATGCACGCGGCTCGGGGAAGCTTTGGGGCAATGACGCATGAATCGGATTGCCCCCTCCCGACGCTGGCAGCGTGTTCACACTGGCAGGGAATCATTCACCCCAGCCAAAAGGACATGCTTAATCTTCTCCAATCGCTCGCAAAGCGGGCTGATCGTTCTCTTGCCAAATGAAAAACTTTGCAGGGACCGAAACTTACCGGTATGTCGGAATAGTCGAAAACATTACAGATTCAGGAAAACGGCACTCAGAATGGTCCGGCCTTTATTCTGTGAAACACGGGTTTTCGGTCGCGGGCGTATGCCGTTCGTATAGTTTTAAATAGCAACTGCGTAGAATTGCGTAGTGAGATGGCAAGAAGTGTCTTGAGTCATGAGCGTGTGCACCACGATCATTGAAAACCCGCGCCTCCCGGTCAGCCTGGTGCTCTCCGAGAATGAGGTAAGAGTCGGCGTCACAAACCAGACCGCACCTCCGGAAGCGACGGTTTTGCCCCCGATTTATCCGGAATGGCTCGGTGACCGGGCTTTCTCAGCCACCCATGGCGCCCGTTTCAATTATGTCGTTGGTGAAATGGCTCGTGGTATCACCACGCCACGTATGGTTGTTGAAGCGGTTCGAGCCGGCTGCATCGGCTTCTACGGAAGCGCGGGGCTGCCGCTCGAAGAGATCGAACGCGGAATCCGTGAGATCAAAGCCGGGCTTTCGGAACATCAGATCAGCTGGGGCGCCAACCTAATCCATACGCCCCAACAACCCGGGTACGAGGCGAGCGTTGTCGACCTGTTCCTGCGCGAAGGGGTCCGCAGGGTGTCTGCCTCCGCCTATATGCGCCTTTCCCCGGATATCGTCCGCTACACTGCGCTGGGACTCGAGCGCGATGCGCAAGGCAAGATCCGTCGTTCCAATCACGTCTTCGCCAAGGTTTCACGCGCGGAAGTCGCCGAACAGTTTCTGGCCCCTGCGCCGGAAAAGATTCTGAAAGACCTCGTCAGTTCCGGAGCTATCTCCAAAGCGCAGGCGGAATTGGCGGCACTCGTCCCCGTTGCGGCCGAGATCACAGCTGAAGCCGACAGCGGTGGGCACACCGACCGACGATCAGCCGCCCCGCTCTTTTCTTCCATTTGCGCCGCCCGCGACCGTGTGGCTGCAAAGACTGGCATCGATCCAGATGCAGTCAGGATCGGACTGGCCGGAGGAATTGCCACCCCACACGCCGTTGCTGCCGCTTTCGGAATGGGTGCCGCATACGTCCTGACCGGATCGATCAACCAGGCCGCCGTTGAATCCGGTCTTTCTCTGCCAGGCCGACAAATGCTGGCGAAAGCCGGACCGGCGGACGTTGCAATGGCGCCTGCCGCTGACATGTTCGAGCAAGGCATTGAAGTACAGGTTCTGAAACGCGACACGCTCTTCGCAATGCGCGGAAAGAAGTTCCATCAGCTCTACAGATCGGGCGCTTCATTCGAAACGCTTGACGCAAAAGACCAGGCATGGGTCGAAGATGTACTCGGCGAGCCATTTGATGCCGCGTGGGCTGCAACGCGCGAATATATCAGACGGGTAAATCCGAAAGAGGCAGACAAGGCCGAAAATGACGGCAACAAACGCCTGGCGCTGGTCGCACGCCGCTATCTGTTCTCCGGGGCCCAGCTGGCCCGCGAAGGTGATCCAGCACGGGTGACTGACTATCAGATCTGGTGCGGACCGGCCCAGGGCGCCTTCAATGAATGGGTCGCAGGCTCGTTCCTGGAAGATATTGCCAATCGCACGGTTCAGCAGATTGCCTGGAACCTGATGGAAGGCGCTGCGCGGATCACGCGTGCGTCCCAGTTGAGAGCGCTTGGCGCGGCGGTTCCACCAACTGCCTTCAATTACGTCCCGCAACAGTTTTTAGAAACGGAACCTGTGTAATGGCCAAACCGAGTGCCGCTCCGATTGCAATCGTTGGCCTGGGGGCCGTCTTCCCCGGCCGGGGCGACGTAACGGGTTTCTGGCGGGACCTGTTTGAAGGCAGCGACCTCATCACGGATGTTCCGCCAACGCACTGGTTGATCGACGACTATTACGATGAAGACCCCAAGACAAAGGATCGCACATATGGCCGCCGAGGCGGCTTCATCGATCCTCTGGCATTCGATCCATTGTATTTTGGAATTCCCCCAAAAGCCATGGAGGGAACCGACACCGCCCAACTGCTTGCACTGATCGCGGCCCAGATGACGCTCGAAGATATTGAGCGGGATTCCGGCGGCATGATCGACAAGTCCCGGACAAGTATTGTCCTGGGTGTTGCTTCGGCCACAGAGATGACGGCTCACATGGCGGGCCGATTGCAGCGACCCGCCTGGGTGAACGCCATGCGTCAGGCCGGTCTCGCAGAGAGCCAGGTTCAGGACATTGCCGCCCGAATTTCAGATCACTATGTCGACTGGCAGGAAGCAACATTTCCCGGCCTGCTTGGCAATGTGATTGCCGGACGGATTGCGAACCGGTTTGACCTGACCGGCAGCAACTATGTCACCGACGCAGCCTGCGCCTCAAGCCTGTCTGCGCTTCAGATTGCCTTGCACGAACTCCGGTCCGGGGACAGCGACACAGTCCTGACCGGCGGCGTCGATGCGCTGAATGACATCCTGATGTACATGTGTTTCTCGAAAACACCTGCCCTGTCGACCTCAGGAGACTGCCGCCCGTTTTCGACGCGCGCCGACGGCACAATGCTTGGCGAAGGGATAGGCATGCTGGCCCTGCGCAGGCTGGACGATGCCGAACGCGACGGGAACCATATTTACGCTCTGATCAAGGGGCTCGGAGGTGCGTCGGATGGGAAGGGAACAGCGATTTACAGCCCCGTTCCTCATGGACAGGCACGCGCACTGAAACGCGCTTATGATCAGGCTGGGTACAATCCTTCCACGGTCGATTTGGTTGAAGCACATGGCACCGGGACGAAAGCTGGCGACAAAGCGGAAATAGAGGGTCTGCACCTTGTGTTCGGCGAATATGCAGCCGACGAGCCATGGTGTGCCGTCGGTTCCGTCAAGGCACAGATCGGCCACACCAAGGCGGCCGCCGGCTCTGCCAGTCTGATCAAGGTAACTCACGCCTTAAGCCGCAAAATCCTGCCTCCGACGATAAAAGTCGAAGAGCCCGCCGATGCGATCAAAACCAGTCCTGTCTTTTATCTCAACACCGAAGCGCGACCTTGGATTTCACCCAAGAAGCGTCCGCGGCGCGCATCCGTCAGTTCATTCGGTTTTGGCGGTAGCAATTTTCACGTCACGCTGGAAGAGTACACCGGACCGAATGCTGCGAAGCCCTGGCGTTCGTTGCCATCAGAACTGTTCCTCTTCTCCGCAGATTCACCAGAGACGCTTGCAGCAAAAATAGAAAGCTCGTTGCCTGTCCCGACAGAGAGCGAACTCGCCTACAGGGCGTGGCAATCGCAAGATGCATTTGATTGCAAGGCGCCTGCCCGCGCTGCGATTGTCGCGTGCAACCCGGCGGAGCTTTCCGAGAAAGCTTCCGCAATTGTGGATGCACTCAGGCGTGGAGAGATCGGTAAGCGCCCTCTCAAGATGGGATGCCATGTCTCCCTCGATCCGCCGACTGACGATAAAGTTGCCTTCATGTTTTCGGGGCAAGGAAGCCAGTATGTCGGGATGGGCTCTGATCTTGCAATGGGCTTTCCAGCAGCCCGCTCCGTCTGGGACCAGGCTGCGGGCCACAAACGCGCAGGTGATTTGAAGCTGCATATGCTGGCCTTTCCGCCCGCAGCTTTTGATCAGGTTGAACATGGCGACCAGACAGATCGCCTGAAAGCCATGGAGCATGCGCAGCCCGCAATTGCTGCGGTCGCCTTGGCTCAACTGTCCTTGCTTGAGCAGGCTGGTATCACAGCCGACATGACAGCCGGACATAGTTTCGGAGAGATCATGGCTCTCCACTATGGAGGCACGTTCAACCTGGCCAGCGCGCTGACTGCGGCTGTCGAACGCGGCGCCCTGATGGCCGAAGCAGCCAGTTCCACCGCGGGGTCCATGATGGCCGTCCAGGCAGGCGCCGAGGACGTTGGAGGTCTATTACAGCGCTTTAGTCCCGATCTTGTACTTGCGAACGATAACGGCCCTAGTCAGATTGTCCTTTCCGGTCCATCGGGCATCATCCGTGAAGCGATCGAGACCTGCACACAAGAAGGGCTCAAAGCTCGCGCGCTGCCTGTCGCGACGGCTTTCCATTCGCAGATAGTCGCGTCAGCGGTGAAGCCTTTTGAAGCGGCCCTCACAAAACTCCGTCCACGTAAGCCAAGCTTGCCCGTATACGCAAACGCAACGGCGAAACCCTACACATGTACCGCCGCTCAAATGCCGACGGAAATTGCTGGCCAGCTGGAATCTCCGGTCAGGTTCCGTGAACTGGTTGAGCAGATGTATCGCGACGGCGCCAGAACCTTCATCGAAGTCGGCCCGGGATCAGTCGTTTCGGGTCTGGTGGACGACGTTCTCGGCTCAAGACCGCATACCGCCTATGCACTCGACAACAAACGCGTAAACGGCGTGACCCAGTTTTTGTCTACGCTTGGAGCACTCTCGGTGTCAGGCCTGGCGATCAATTTCGCCGGCTTGTTCGATGACCTGCCTGCCGAGCCTCCAAGACCGGCGCCCCCGAAACATGCCGTCATGATTTCAGGTGCAAACTACGGCAAGCCTTACCCACCCCCAGAAGGTGCCGCAGGCCGCGCGGCGCCAAATCCGGAAAAATCCAGTTCGCCGACCGAAACGAAACCGGTCGCGCAACCTCCCCGAACTGCTCAGCCTGAATTCAAATCCTCACCGTCCTTCTCTGCCTCAAGCTCCCAGGAACCAGCCATGCCGGATTCATCTTACTCCTCGTTCCCGTCCCTTCCTCCTTATGAGCCGTCGGGGTCTGCGGGTGAAACTCCGGCGGAACGGGTCATGATGGAAGTCTCTCGCCGCCACGCTGATTTCCTGAAGATTGCTTCATCCGCTCACGCCGCTTATCTGAACACGGTCGCGCAGGTCATGAGTGGCAAAGGCGCGGTACAGAACGAGCCGGCCAAAGCACTACCGGAGCCGCCCGCAAGCCCTGCACCGGTACCTCGTCAGGTGGAACCTGTAGCCGCATCCGCCGCGCCGACCCCGTATCCTGTTGCGACCCGACCTGCTCCGCCTGCTGTGGCCCCTGCTTCAACGCCTGTATCGAAGCCGGCAGCGTTCTCATCGCCCATTGCAGACGCAGCGCCCCCTCCACCGGCAAAACCAGCGCGAACTGAGCAGGTCGATGCTGTCGCTCTGGTGCGGGCCATCATCGCGGACAAGACCGGCTATCCGGAAGACATGCTTGACGCAGATATGGATCTGGAAGGCGAACTGGGCGTCGACTCCATCAAACAAGTGGAGATCCTTTCCACGCTGCGCGAGGAGCTTCCCGACCTGCCTGAGATTGATCCGGAGCGCCTCGTTGAATTGCGGACCATTTCCGCAATTGCCGAAATGGTATCGGGAGCCGCTGGCGCATCTACGCCCCCACCCGTAGCCAAACCCACCCCTCAGCAGGTACCTGCGTCCACTGCACCATCGCCTGCCTCGGGAAACGGCAGCATAACTACTGACATTGTCAGGGATCTGATTGCCGACAAAACGGGTTATCCCAGCGATATGCTGGAAGATGATATGGACCTTGAAGGCGAGCTTGGCGTCGACTCAATTAAACAAGTAGAAATTCTTTCCGCGCTGCGCGATCAACACCCAGACTTGCCGGAAGTTGACCCAGAGGTTCTGGTGGAGCTCCGCACGATCAGAAAGATCGCTGATTTTTTTGCATAAGGGGCGGAGCGCGCGACACAGCGATCCGTCCCTCTGGGACAATCGGAGAGTTTAAACCGTACGGAAACGCCGTACGCGTACTTGATTCTGTTCTGGTCGCGCCATTCGGTTCTTCAGTGCCACGAACAAACCTCGGCCCGGTCTGTATTACGAATGCCGCGCCGGAATATGCCGAAGCACTCCGAGAAAAAATTCAGGCTTCAGGAGGCACCGCAGTTATTGTTGATGTGCCTGAAGGCACCGGAACGTTCGTCCTGACCGAGGGCCTATCAGCACAACCGCCAGCAGAACGGCATTATTTTGCGCTACAAGCCATGCTGGCTGCGAAAGCTGGCTCCAAAACAGTCCTGTTGAATTTCGCTTCCTCTCCCTCGCGAACGGAAATCGGGGGCACAACCGGACTTTGTCGCACAATCAGGCTGGAGCATCCAGGAACTGAGGCCTACTCCATATCCATTGCAGACGACAGGAACCCGGGTTCCCTGGCGTCCAAAATCATGCAGGCCATCTCCCTTTCTGACAGTGACTACTCGCTTCGGGAAGACGGGATATATCTGGATATGCCGGACGAAGACCTTGCCCCGCCCGAAGTTCCCGAACAAAAGCCTGATCGCCAATCCGTCTGGCTTGTCTCTGGTGGCGCCCGGGGCGTTACGGCGGACTGCACGATCGAACTCGCCAGGCGAACAGGTGGTACATTTGTTCTGCTCGGACGATCGGACGTTACACCCTGGCCTGAATGGCTGCCGCTGGAAAGAGACCTAAAAGCCCTCCGCGGAGCGCTTGCACGAAACGCGAGCCGCCCCGGCATGCCCCGCAAGCCAATGGAGATAGACCATTACGCCCGCAGACTTCTGGCAGGTCTGGAAATCACCGACACGATCTCGTCCATCGAACAATCCGGTGCCAAAGCGCGCTACATTCAAGTGGATATTGGAAATGCAGACCAGCTCCGCGCCACTCTTGAAAACGTCCAACATGAACTGGGCAGCATAACCGGGCTTGTTCATGGCGCCGGTGTTCTGGCGGATGGAACGGCTGAACAGCTCCGTCTGGAAGACTTCCAACGAGTCTTTGGTCCAAAAGTATTTGGACTGGAGAACATTCTGGCGTCTCTGGATGTGAATTCATTGTCGCACATCGCCCTGTTTTCATCCGCATCTGCCGTATTTGGAAACGAAGGACAGGCAAATTATGCGGCCGCCAATGAGTGGCTCAATAATGTGTCACTGCAGCTGGCGCGCGAACATCCGGCCACTCAAGTGAAAGCCTTTTGCTGGGGACCATGGCAAGGTGGCATGGTCGATGAAGCACTGGCTCGTATGTTTACCGAACGCGGGATCAGCCTCATCAGCAAATCCGAAGGCGCAAGAATTTTTGCCGATCAGCTGCTTCAGTCTCCACATGACCATATCCGCTTTGTCGTCGGCGACGATTGGGGTGGGTGATGAAGGCATTCGAACCTGTCGCGATCGTTGGGCAGGGGTGTGTTCTGCCTGGAGCCAATACACCAGGTAAACTGACCCAGCTGGTTATGGAAAACAGGACGGTCTACGGCACGGTCACGCCTGAGGAGTTAGGACTATACAGAAGCGCAGCCCAGGGACGTTCTTTTGTATCCGGACGTATCAAAGGGTTCGAACAGCTCTTCGACCCTGACCGGCTCAAGCTCAAATCGGTGAACCCAGACGAACTGGATCCCGTTTGCAGCTGGCCGTTACACGCTGCGCTCGACGCCTGGGAAGACGCTGACCGCCCAAAAGTTCGGCCGACATCAATGGGTGTGTTTGTCGCCAACCTCTCTTATCCATCTACCAGTCATGTGAAGTTTGCCTCTCAGCTATGGCAACATCAGGAAACGCCGCCGGCGCATTCCGTTTTAAATTCCGCGCTGCCCGCCAAGCTGATCGCGGAATCGCTTCGCTCAACCGGCCCCTGCTTTTCACTGGACGCGGCCTGCGCATCGTCACTGTACGTCATCGACATTGCCTGCGGAAAGCTGAACGCGCGGCAGATCGACTGCGCCGTAATTGCAGGCGTGAACGCGGCAGACAACCTGATCCTCCATATTGGCTTTGAGGCGCTGAACGCCCTCAGCCCCACAGGCCGCTCCCGTCCTTTCGTCAAAGGCGCCGATGGACTCATTCCGTCTGAAGGGGCAGCAGCGCTTGTGTTGAAGCGCCTGACGGATGTTGAGCCCGGAGAAAAAGTCTACGGCGTAATTCGCGGCAGCGGTCTGTCCAATGACGGGCGCCGCAAAGGACTGCTTGCCCCTGCTACCGAAGGTCAGGTCGACGCAATGCGACGGGGGCTAGAATGCAGCGGGATAGATCCGCACACGATCCAGTATGTTGAGTGCCACGCGACAGGCACCGCCGTCGGCGATAGCGTGGAGGTCTCGTCTGTCAGATCCGTCTACAAAGACGTCGAACATCTGTCTTTGGGGTCTCTGAAGGCAAATACCGGTCATCTTATCACGGTTGCCGGCCTTGCCAGCGTGCTGAAACTTACCGGCGCCATGGCAGAAGAGCGTATACCGCCAACGCCCCTGGACGGTCAGTTGCTTGACCCGTTGCAGGACAGTGGACTGGACGTTCCGACGAGTCCCTCAAACTGGGAAACCTCCGGAGCGCCGCGCCGAGCTGCCATCAGCAATTTCGGATTTGGTGGAAACAATGCCCACCTGATTCTGGAGGAGTATCGCCCTTCGACACGAAAGGGCCGTAGCCGGGCGATCAAGACACCTCCTGCTCCGGATATCGTTATCTGTGCCGCATCGCTGATGGCGGGCAGTGATTGCACAACTGATAGCGTTCTCCGGCGCCTTATGAACCACCCTGTCAAACGGCCCGAAAAGCTTGAAGAGATCGGCGCCAATGCGGTGGATGCCCGTTCTCCGCCCAAGGACCTGGCGCAGGCAGAACCTCAGCAACTCGCCATCCTCTCAACGGTCAGTGAAGCCCTGAGCCGCGTCGGCTCCTTCGAGGCTGAAACGACAGGCGTGTTTGCCGGCATGGCTTGTGCTGCAGACTCCGCGAGATGGGCGTTGAGGGAACGTGCAACAGCCAATCCGGCGCAATCTGCAGACGATATCGCGCCTAAACTGGATTCCGCCGCTGTTCTTGGCGCGATGGCCAACATGACGGCGAACAGGATTACCTTCGCACAAGACATCCGCGGGATGGGCTTCTCGGTGTCTGCCGGTCCTGCGAGCGGGTTGGCGGCGCTTGATCTCGCAATTGACGCGCTGATCTCCGGACGCCTGTCCACCGCTATCGTTGCGGCTGCAGATTTTGCCACTGAGCCCGTCCGTGCCCGAGCGCTTGCGGATATTCGCGGCCTTGAGCATCCCGGAGACGCCTCCGCGGCCCTGGTTCTGAAACGGCGCGAAGATGCTGAAGCGGCGGGAGACCCCATCCTTGCCACCGTAAAACCGGTGGATTGGAAAAACAGGAAGGCCCGATCGACTCCAGGCCTGTTTCCTGCGGTCTACGGTCAGGCACCTGATGCAGAACCTCTGGCGGAGGTCGCGCTGGAGTGTCTGCTGAATGCTCACAGCCATATGCAGACGGACGCTGGCGCCATACCGGCCCTCTCTTTCAAGAGAAAGAAGCGCCATGTTTCAGTTTCGGCCGGACTGGCAAATGCAGGTTCGTCGGTTTCCTTTGAGCTTGAGCCTCCTCAGGTCCTGCCGGATCCTCTCCGGCCAACGCCATTTATGTTCCATGCCGCTGCCAGCGGCCGGAGGAAACTTGCAGAAGCACTGAATGCCGGCCGAGAAGGTGGCCGGGGCGGCTACCGGATCGCACTCGTTGCAACGAGTGAGGATGAACTGGACGAGCTTCGCGCTACAGCCGCCCAGTCCTTGGCGAGGGACCAGCTTCCTTCCGGTGAAGGCATCCATTTTGGAGAAGGCAAGCCTGACGGTGAGCTGGCATTCATGTTTACCGGCTCAGCCGCCGTCTACCCGCGCATGGCAAGACGGCTGTTGATGGCATTTCCTGAGGTCCGGAAAGCCCTCTCCAAATTGTTGCGGGCTGAAGAGATTGCCGCCCTGCTGTCTCGTTCGAACCTGACTGAGTTCGAACAGTTGTGCGCTGGCACGCTGGTCAGTCAGGCGCACGCGATCCTGTGGCTTGATTTGCTCAAAGTGAAACCCGATGCCGCCATCGGCCTGTCATTGGGTGAGTCCAACGCACTGTTTTCGTTTGGATACTGGAAAGACCCGGGGGCCCTCCTGGATGAAATATCCGAAGCCGCAATGTATGAGCGGCATATTGGCGGCGCGTTCGAGACAGCCAAACAAGCCTGGGGCCCAAATGTCCCGTCAGACTGGACCAATTGGCGGCTGCAGGCGCCCGTCGAGCAGGTTAAACAAGCGCTCGAACGGCACCCGGGCGTCGAGATCACCATCATCTACACAGATGACGACTGCATGATCGGTGGCCCCGCAGACGCCTGCAAGCAGCTATGCGATGAATTTGGCAAACAGGCTGGCGTGAAGATGAACCAGCACCTGATCGTGCATGCGAAGGCCATGAGGCCATTTGCGGACACGTGGCGGCGTCTGCATACGCGGGAGGTGCACCGGGGCTCTGGGGTGCGGCTATACGCCAATGCTATCCATGCGGCGTACGAGCCTGAGACAGCGGTCGTCGCGGACATGCTCACGCGGCAGGCGGTGGATACGGTTGATTTCCCCAAAACGGTCCGCCAGGCGTGGAAGGACGGCGTGCGCACCTTCCTGGAGCTCGGTCCACGGGACACATTGACGACCAGCCTTTCCAAGACACTGAAAGATAAGCCTTTTAAGGCTATTTCCACGGACAGGATCGAGGCGTCCGACCTGGGCCAGGTCGCCCATGCGGCAGCCTTCCTCTACGCCGATGGCCGAGACATAGACCTCGAACCCCTGCGCCAAACCCTTGCTGCTGCAAGGAAAAACGAGACCGTTCCGCGCCGCAAATGGAACGTCACCAGACCGGTACCTTACCCCATGCCCAAGATCGCCGAAGCCCCGCCAGAACCTGTCCGGAACGTTCTTCCGCATGCGCCCACGCTGCGCATACCCGACTATGCCATGACTATAGCGGACCAGGTCATGATCCCGGCCGGACCAGAAAATGCTCCCAAGACGGGCAAATGTGTCGAACCGCCCCGCAAAGTGACCAGCGGAACGGCACCGCTCCGACTGCGTACGCCGACCGGCCCGACACGTGACCGGGGCGCGATTGAGGCATCGACCCGTGGCAAGATGTCGGAATTCTTCGGACCTGATTTTTCCGATCAGGACAGTTTCGAGCGGCAGGTCCGGCTGCCGGCTCCGCCTCTCCTGCTTGTCGACCGGATCACCGGAATCGATGCGGCACCCCAGGAAGATGCGGCCGGAATTATCTGGACCGAAACCGACCTCTCCAACCATACCGACTTTGTTCAAGACGGGCGCGTCCGCCCGGGGCCGCTGATCGAATGCGGCCAGGCGGATCTGACCCTGATTGGCTGGATGGGCGCTGACCTGCAAAACAGGGATGAGCGCGTCTACCGCCTGCTCGGTTGTGAAATCACATTCCATGAAGGCGGACTGCCCCTCGATGCGGACACGCTGAAATTCCAGATTGAGATTACCGGCCACGCCGAGCTTGCCGGGGTCCGGATGTTCTTCTTCCAGTACGACTGCCGCACAGAGGATCGCCTCGCCTTTTCCGTACGCAACGGACAGGCTGGCTTTTTCACGGACGACGAACTCAACAACAGCAAGGGCGTCATCTGGGACGCTACCAAAGACGCGCCTTCGACAGCCACGCCTACCGACTTCACCCCTCAGCGTGTCACGGAGAAACGCAAATTCACGGCCGCGGACGTCAACGCGTTCCGCAAGGGTGACGCCTTTGCGTGTTTCGGGGCGGGCTTCGAGCTTTGCGCGGCCCACTCCAATCCCCCTCATATTCCCGACGGAAAACTCGCCCTTTTCGACGAGGTGATTGCCTTTGACCCGCAAGGCGGGCCCTGGAAACGGGGCTACCTCCGCGCGCGGGCCGCAACGCCCGCAAGTAGCTGGTTCTATGACGGCCACTTCCACAAAGACCCCTGCATGCCCGGCACACTTATGGCGGAAGCCGCGGTCCAGACACTCGAATTCTTTGCGGCAGCTGTAGGCCTTACGGTTGAACGGGATGGATATGTGTTTGAACCCATTCCGGAACACACGGCCAAGTTCGTTTGCCGCGGACAGGTTGTTCCGGACAAGGATCATGATGTGACCTATGAAGTCTTCATCGATGAAATCATCGATGGGGAAACGCCGGAAATCTACGCGTCCCTTCTTGCGCGCTGCGATGGGCACAAGGTCTTCCACTGCCCGCGTTTCGGCATCCGCCTGCGCCGCAACTGGCCCGCGGCGCGCATTGACGCAAATCCGCTTCTGATCGGCCCCGAACGGGAAAGCCGCGGCGACCATGCCGCCTTGCTGGACTGCGCAAACGGCGCCCCCTCTGCCGCTTTCGGCGAGATGTATCGCCCCTATGATGATCAGGGGAATGTACCGCGCCTGCCTCAGCCGCCTTACCACTTCATTTCCCGTGTGACATCCGTCAGCACACGCCCGGCTGAAGAAACACTCGGTGCGACGATGACGGCGGAATACGATATACCCGCCGATGCCTGGTATTTCGATGATAATCTCAACGGCACGATGCCGTTTGCCGTCCTGTGCGAGATTGCCCTTCAGCCATGCGGCTGGCTGGCCAGCCATTCCGGCTTTGCCCTTGTTGGCACCTTGCGGTTCCGCAACCTTGAAGGCGATGGCTTCCTCCACATGGAAGTCGGCCGCAATGACGATATGCTGAAGGTCCGCAGCACACTGACGAATATCGCCAAGGTCGGTCCGATGACCCTTGTGTCTTTTGACGTCGAGGTCATTACAGGCGATGGGCGTCAGGTTCTGGATCTGAAGACGCAATTTGGCTTCTTCCCGCCGGCATCGCTTGTGCGGCAGGCGGGGCTCCCTGCCAAACCTCACTTCACATCCGCATTCGACCTTCGCCCTGCGCCAATCCAGATAGATATGCAGGAACCGCTCGCTTCCGGCCGGATGAAAATGATCGATGAGATTGACTTCTGCGACCCGAACGGCGGTGAAGCCGGCCTCGGCCTGATCCGCGCGCAACAGCATGTCGATCCGTATGCGTGGTACTTCAAGGCGCACTTTTATCAGGACCCTGTCCAGCCCGGCTCGCTGGGGCTCGATGCATTGGTCCAGGCGCTGACGCAACTCGTCTGGAAGAAGGGCCTGCAGCAAGGCATGACCCACCCCCACCTCACAACCCTGGCGCCCAATGCGCCCATGAAGTGGAGTTATCGCGGCCAGGTCACACCGGAACGCAAGACTGTGACGAGCGTGATGGAAATCCTGAGCATCGAAGACCGGGAAGACGACATTCTGATCACCGCCCGGGGCAGCCTCTGGCGCGATGGGCTTCGTGTCTATGAAGTCGGCCCGATGAGCGTTTCGTTGAAGGACCTTGGCTAGACTGACATGGCGCGGCTGAGGACGAGCTCCCCGGTCTCAAAAATCTCAACCCGCAGAGTCAGGCCATCGTGCGCAAGGCTAAACTGGTCCTGCTGACCCGAGATGACTTCCCGAGGTAGGTGTATCCTTGGGGCGCCCCCTTTCAGCCCCGTTCCGGCGGACTTCAAGATCGCCTCCTTGGCGGCCCAACACCGGAAGAAACCGGCAAGGCCGCTCACCCCTTCGACAGCGCTACGGATGTCCCTGGCCTCGACTTCGGAGGAAAGCATGGGAAGCATCGCCTGCCAGCCAATGGGCCGGACCGTTTCGACATCCACACCCACCTTTCCCGACCGCACCAGGGCCAGCGCATTGGCTGTCCCGCTGTCTGAAAAGCTGACCGAGACGTCGGGAAAATCCGGAAGGAAAGGACGTCCCTCCGGGTCATGGGCAATTGCAATGTCCGCGGCAGGTTCCGCCAGCAAATGAGACAGGAGTTCCCGCCGCTGGGAAAGATTACGGCCAAGCTGGTCGCGCTTTTCATCCGATACCAGACGCGAAATGCGCACTTTGTCGGCGCCGGAGAGTACAGCTTCGTTCAGCCGGCCCGACGCAGAATGCCAGAACCACGCCCCCTCCGCCCCCGGCTCAGCCGGGCCGCACTTCGGGAAAGGTCTGAAGTCCTGCAACATCGTCTGCAGCCTTGTAGATCGGCGCCTGCCCGGGCGCCAGAACCAGCTTCAACGAAAAACGACCGTGAAAGTGGCGGAGAGGAAGGGATTCGAACCCTCGATACGCGTTAACGTATACGCCCTTAGCAGGGGCGCGCCTTCAGCCACTCGGCCACCTCTCCAGCGCGGACTGCCGGTCTATTGAATGGCGGCTCCAATCGCAAGCCCTCTTCGCTTTCCGGGCTGCGGTTGTTGGCGTTTTGCCCCTGCCGGTGGGCTGGCAGCAATGCCATTGCCTGTATCCAGCACCCCTGCCTGTGATAGTTACGTATTCCTGATAGTCCAAAGCCCCTTAGGGAAAGCAGATGACCGAATATTTCAAGCCCGTCCCGTTCCCGCTGTGGAAGGAAGACAAACTGGCCTTCGCCGATGCGCTGGGCCGGTCTTTTCGCGAAACCGGATTTGCTGTCATTTCCGAACACCCGGTGTCCCAGTCCGTTATCGATGCGAACCTGAAGGCGACGAAGGATTTCTTTGCCCTGCCTGAAGAGGTGAAGCTCAAATATGACGGACGTGAAGGCGGCGGACAGCGCGGCTACACGGCTTTCGGCGTGGAGAACGCCAAAGGGAAAGCGGAGGCGGACCAGAAGGAGTTCTGGCACACCGGACGGGCCCTGCCCGCGGATTCGCCTTATCGGGAGACGATGGCAGATACGCCGTCTGTTCCCGAGGTCCCGGATTTTGATGCCGCGACACGGGGAATGTATGACGCTCTGGACGGGTTTGGGCGCCAGCTTCTCCGCGCCGTTGCCCTTCACCTGAAGCTGGAAGAGACCTGGTTCGACAACAAGGTGGACGTCGGCAACTCCATCCTGCGCCTGCTTCACTACCCGCCGCAGACGAACCCGCCGCCGGAAGGCTCTGTGCGGGCCGGTGCGCATGAAGACATCAATGTCATCACGCTGCTGCTGGGCGCCGAAGAGGCCGGACTGGAAGTGAAACACCGTTCCGGGAAATGGCTGGCCGTGAGCCCGCCCCCGAATGCCCTGGTGATCAATTGCGGAGATATGCTTCAAAGGCTGACAGGCGGCGTGCTGCCGTCGACCACGCACCGGGTGGTGAACCCCTCTCCGGAACGTTCCAGATTCCCGCGTTACTCGACGCCTTTCTTCCTGCACTTCAACCAGGATGTGATGATCGAGGCGCTGCCGGGCTGCATTGCAGAAGGCGGCAAGGCTGAACCGCCGATCACGGCGCAGGACTATCTGATGGAGCGCCTGCGCGAGATTGGCCTGGTGAAAGCCTGATCTGAACTCAGATCAGGCCCGCCAGCGGAGAACTCGGGTCAGCATACATCTTCTTGGACATGCGGCCGGCGAGGTAGGCTTCGCGGCCTGCGATGACGGCGTGCTTCATCGCAGACGCCATGAGGACCGGATCTTTTGCCGCCGCGATGGCTGTATTCATCAGAACGCCGTCGCAGCCGAGTTCCATTGCGATCGCAGCATCTGACGCGGTGCCGACCCCTGCATCGACAATTACCGGCACGCGGCTCTGCTCGACGATGAGGCGGATGTTGACCGGATTCATGATGCCAAGGCCCGATCCGATCAGGGAGCCGAGCGGCATGATTGCGCAGCAGCCGGCGTCTTCCAGCATCTTTGCGTACACCGGATCATCAGAGCAGTAGACCATGACTTCAAAGCCATCAGCGATGAGCGCCTCAGCAGCTTTGAGCGTCTCCGGCATGTTCGGGTAGAGCGTCTTCTGGTCCGCCAGCACTTCGAGTTTGACCAGGTTCCAGCCACCCGCTTCCCGGGCGAGCCGCAAGGTGCGCACCGCCTCATCCGCTGTGAAGCAACCCGCCGTGTTCGGCAGGTAGGTAAACTCATCCGGCTTTACAAAGTCCGTCAGCCGCTCCTCGTCCGGATTGGACAGGTTCACCCGCCGGAGCGCGACGGTGACAATCTCTGCCCCGGCCGCCCGGGCGGCATCTGCATTCTGTTGATAGGACGAATACTTCCCGGTCCCCACGATCAGGCGCGAGGCATAGGACTTACCGGCGATAATCAGGGGGTCGTTCACGAGAGACTTCCAATTCTTCTGAGGCCAACTTGGTACAGGAGAGGCAGATCAACCGCCACCAACGAACTGCACCACTTCAATCCGGTCTCCATCCTCCAGAACGGTGGACGCATGTTCGGATTTTGGCACGATTTCCAGGTTCCGTTCGATCGCGACACCGCGGGAATCACGTCCCTCTGCGCCCGAGATCAGCGCCACAAGCATGGCGACGGTTGTGCCGGGCTCTATTTCGCGGGTTTCCCCGTTCAGCGTAATTGTCATCCGCTGTAACTCCATGCGTCAGCAGGCCTTGCCTTGCCCGGCGTTACAGCGCAAGACAACACCCAATGGTGAAGCCGATATATGTCCTCGGAGGCCCGAACCTCAACCTGCTGGGAACGCGGGAACCGGACATTTATGGCCGGGACACGCTTGATGACATTCATGCGCGCCTGAAGGCACAGGCCGGAGACACGCCGATTGAGGCCCGCCAGACCAATTCCGAAGGCGAGCTGGTCACATGGATCCAGGAGGCTTCCAGGGAAGCGTCCGCCGTGATTCTCAATGCCGGCGCCTACACCCACACATCCGTCGCACTTCACGATGCTCTGCGCGCCTGCGCGGTGCCGGTCATCGAAGTGCACCTCTCAAATCCTGCCGCCCGAGAGGCTTTTCGGCAGGTGAATTATGTCGCGCCAGCGGTGAACGCATCGATTGCGGGCCTTGGCGCCTATGGTTATGAGCTTGCCCTGATGGCCGCGCTAAAGCTGTCGGGAAAATAAGGGACGATAGATCCATGAGCACTGGCAAGAACAAGCTGGATACCGGACTCGTCCGGGAACTCGCCGCCATCCTTCGCGAGGCGGACCTGGGAGAAATTGAAGTTGAACACGAGGGCCTTCGGGTGCGTGTCAGCAAGCCGACCCCGCCGGTCGTACAAGCTGCTGTGGCCGCGCCGGCCCCTGTCGCAGCCGCACCTGCCCCGGCAGCCGCTGCTGCGCCAGCTGCCGCTGCAGAAGCTGCGCCCGCAACGCCTGACAATGCAATCAAGTCGCCGATGGTCGGCACGGCCTATCTCTCGCCGGAGCCCGGTGCCAAGGCGTTCGTGTCGGTTGGCGACAAGGTGAAAAAGGGCGACACGCTGATGCTTGTCGAAGCCATGAAGACCTTCAATCCGGTCGAGGCGGACCGCGCTGGCACGGTAAAGGCCATCTATGTCACCGATTCCCAGCCAGTCGAATTTGGCGAGCCGCTCATTCTGATCGAATAGCATGACCGAACAACGTACCATCCAGAAGGTCCTCATCGCGAACCGCGGTGAGATCGCGCTGCGTATTCACCGCGCTTGCAAGGAAATGGGCCTGCAGACCGTCGTCGTGCACTCAGAGGCCGACCGGGACGCCATGGCCGTCCGCCTGGCAGATGAAAGCGTCTGCATCGGGCCGCCCCCCTCCTCGCAGAGCTATCTCAAGAAATCCCAGATCCTGGCAGCAGCCGAGATCACAGGAGCGGATGCCATCCATCCAGGCTACGGCTTCCTGTCCGAGAACGCCCAGTTCGCGGAAATGGTCGAAGCCCACGGCCTCGCCTTTATCGGCCCGACGGCTGAGCATATCCGGGTCATGGGCGACAAGATCGCGGCCAAGCAGGCCATGATCGATGCCGGCGTCCCCTGCGTACCGGGATCGGAAGGCGCAATCTCCTCAATCTCCGACGCCAAGAAGGCAGCCAAGAAAATCGGGTTCCCGGTTCTGGTGAAAGCGTCTGCAGGCGGCGGCGGCCGCGGCATGAAACTCGCCAAGACCGAAGCCGACCTTGAGAACGCTGTCCGGACCGCAAAGACAGAAGCAAAAGCTGCTTTTGGTGACGATGCCGTCTATCTCGAGAAATACCTTCAGGGCCCCCGGCACATCGAAGTGCAGGTGATCGCGGATACCCATGGCAATGTTGCGCACCTCTGGGAGCGCGATTGCTCCCTGCAGCGCCGCAATCAGAAAGTATTCGAGGAGGCCCCGTCCCCGGCTCTCACTCAGGCCCAGCGCGAAGAGATCGGTACGATCTGCGCCAAGGCCATGGAGAAGCTCGGCTATCGCGGCGCCGGTACGATCGAGTTCCTCTATGAAGACGGCCGGTTCTATTTCATTGAAATGAACACCCGCCTGCAGGTCGAACACCCGGTAACCGAAATGATCACCGGCATCGATCTCGTGCGTGAACAGATCCGCATCGCGGAAGGCAAGAAACTGTCATTCTCTCAGGATGACGTCCTGCTCGTCGGCCATGCCATCGAATGCCGGATCAATGCCGAACATCCGGAGACGTTCGTCCCCTCTCCGGGCCTGATCTCTGACTTCCATGCTCCGGGCGGCCCCGATGTGCGCCTGGATAGCGCGGCCTATGCGGGGTACCGGATTCCGCCGCACTATGACTCCCTGATCGGGAAGCTCATCGTGCACGGCCGTACACGCCGGGAATGCCTGATGCGTCTTCGCCGTGCCCTGTCGGAAATGGTTGTGGGCGGAGTTTACACGACGCTCGATCTGCACCGACGCCTCGTCGAAAACGAAGACGTCCAGAACGGTGACTACAATATTCACTGGCTGGAAAAATTCCTCGCCGAGAACAAGATCGCTCCGGAAGAAAAAGCCTAGCGCGGCGCAGCGTCCGATAGACATGAGCCCAGTGGGATAACCATATAGGTCTCATGTCTGCTCGGTTTGGCACCAATGACCTGCTCGCCTGCTACCGGCGAGGCGTGTTCCCCATGGGGGATGCGCGCGATGATCCGAATCTGTTCCTTGTGGATCCGGACATGCGCGGCATTCTTCCGCTGGATGGCTTCCACATTCCAAAACGCCTGAAGCGCCGGGTCAGACAGGAACCGTACCGCGTCACGGCTGACACCGCTTTCACCCGGGTCATGGAGATGTGCGCCGAAAGCGCTGAGGACCGGGAGACGACCTGGATCAACTCGACGATCCTGAACCTCTACAGCGCTCTCCACCGCGAAGGTCACGCCCACTCCGTCGAATGCTGGGATGAGTCGGGCGAGCTGGTCGGCGGATTGTATGGGGTCGCCGTCGGCGGTGCCTTTTTTGGCGAAAGCATGTTCTCGCGGGCGACGGATGCGTCGAAGATTGCCCTGGTCCATCTGGCCGCCCGCCTGATCGAAGGCGGGTTCACGCTTCTGGATGCGCAGTTTCACAACCCGCATCTGGAACAGTTCGGACTAATCGAAATCCCGCGCGCGGACTTCAAACGCCGGCTCAAGGCGGCGCTTGTCGTGGACGCGGACTTTTACTGCGGCCGCTCCGGGGCATCCGGCAGTTTCACAGGATCCGGCGCGGTGCAGCGGATCACCCAGACATCGTAGACCGGGTGCTCCAGAGCGCTGAGACCGGGTGAAGAGGCATACATCCAGCCCGAGAAGAGTTCCGGGTTCTCTTCACTCACCGTCTCCACGGCATTTGCGTCAACGGCAGCATCCATTGTCTCGACCGCGACAGGCTGCGTCGAAAAGATCTTCAGGAATGCCGCGCTTTCAGGCGCCTCTTCCGGCGGGGTCTGGTAGCAGACTTCCAGCTCCACTCTGAGGGAGCCGAAGACAACCGGCTGGCCGACGAAGACTTCGATATCCGTCGAGCGTCCGGTGATCTTGTCGAGCGCCCGCAGCGTTGCCTTGTCTTTCTGGACGAAGGTTGCGGCATGCGCCGCTCCGACCAGTCCGGCTATGACAACAGCTGAAACAAGCGCTCGAAACATTATTGATCTCCATCCGCTGGATAGGGGTCGCCGGCCGGATAGGCGTCATCCGATGCAGACGAAGACGCACCGGCAGACCCGGCGTCTCCACCGCCGCCACCGGAGGCGAAGGACGCAAACAGCGTCAGCAGATCGACGCTGCCGCGTGTGTATTTGACTTCGCCAGTTCCATCCTGCGGCAGGTTATCGAAGCTGCCGCCCGGTTCCAGGGCCACATAAGCTCCGCCGAGAAGACCGTCTGTCGAGATGCGGGCGTCGGTATCGTCCGGCAGCGCCCATTTCTTGTCGAGGCTCATCGTCAGCACGGCTTCGAATCGTTTCGGGTCGCCGTCAATCGCCTTGACGACGCCGGCCTTCACGCCGGCGATCCGCACATCGGCGCCCCGGTCAATGCCGCTGATATTGTTGAAGCGTGCAGTCAGTTCATACCGGTCCGGACCTGCCGACGCTTCCCCGCCGCGGTCGATCGCGAACCAGAGGAAAACGCCTGCGACGGCGATCACTGCCGCGCCGACGAGGGATTCGAACATCGACTCACGCATCGGGAGACCACGCCTCATAGTCACCCGTTGCCTTCTGGCGATGACCGCCCGTGGACAGGCTGCCTTTGGGCTTTGTGGCCCAGGGCGTTCCGGTCATGTTGGGCTTGTGATCGGTTTCCCACTCGCGCCGGGTGAGCGGCGACTTGGTCGGCGGCTCATCTACGGTGTGATGCAGCCAGCCATGCCAGTCGGCCGGCACTTTCGACGGCTCTGCGAGGCCTTTGTACATGACGTAACGACGGCGGCGGCCTTCGAGAGAAGGCTTGCGCTCTTCGTAGTATTTGTTGCCGTATTCGTCTGTTCCGACGAATGTGGAACGCCGTCCGATATCGAACGCTGCACCGAGCGTATGGCCGCTCCACCAGGTAAAGAGTTGCTTCAGCATCGTATGGCCTGTCCTGCCGTGAGTTGGTGGCCGCAATATGGCGGCTCAGGGGCAACTAATCCATAGCGCCACCGCAGGCAATGCGGTGCAACTTCCCGCGTGCTCAGCCCATGGGAGCTGTCGCGGGAGTTGTTGTGCAGCGCTTGCCCCGGACGGTCTCAGGCGTCACGCTTGTTCAAGTGATTCGCTGGGGAGAATTGGCATGAACGAGATGCAGGCGCATGAAATCCTGCGGGCAGCCGAATCGGATGGCCTGTTGTCGGAGCAGACCACGCTTTCCGAACTTTACCGAGGCGCAGGACGGCCTCCTCGGCGGCTAACTCCCGAGGCGCTCAAAGCCTCCGCGGCTGCTTGTTCTGCCGCAGCGCTCGTCAGCGTTTCCCAGCTCGCATCTGCTGAAATTCTCGAGCGATTCGGTGAGGCCCCGCGCAATGCAGACCTCGCCGAAGCCCTGGCGGCAGGATTGCCTCAGGATGTGCTGGAAGAAGCCTTGCGCCAGCCTGGCGGGTTTCAGCGCACTGCCGACTCGCTCCGCGCCTCCGCGGTCAGCGCCGCCGCGCCGCCGCCCGCCGTTTTCCAACCGGAAGCCCTCGACCCGGTTCTTGAGCAATTGCTGATCGGATCATTGCTCGAAGGTGCGGAAATCATCCTCACGCATGACAGCCTGCCAGCGGCTGGCTCAGCTGCCCGTATCCTCGATATCGCGATGGCCGTCGGACCGGATGGCCTTGAGGCGGACTATCTGCGGGAAGCCCTGGAGGCCGCCGGAGAAGAGATGCCGGATGGGTCAGTGGTGATTGCCGGTCTGGCAGCCGCAATCATGTCCCTTGGAATCGATTATTCCTCACCGGAAGGCGCAGCCACTGCGGCGGCCCTTTGCGCCCTTGTGCGTTCCGGGGTGACGGGCGCAGCTTTGCCAGCTGCCCAGGCAAAAGTTTTGGGGCTTTCTGCTCAGAAAGCGTCCGGCAAACGGACCTGCAATGTGCTGATCCTGCCCATCGCGGATCTCGGAGCATTCCTGCCGGATTGCGAAAGCCATGGCACAGCGCCGCTCGCCACCGTCCTCGCATATGGCGATGAGACACCGACCCTCTCGCGGGCCGGACGGCTCGGAATCGCCCACCATGCGCCGGAACGCCTGCCGATGGCCCTGGAACGAATCTCAGCCTCGGCAGAGTCGGACCTCGACCGTGCCCTCGGCCTGGACCGGTTGCGGGATCGCGGATTTTCAGAAGTGGCACTCGACAAAGTATCCAGAGCACTCGGCGAAGGCCTGCCCCTGAATGCGGCCTTCTCCCGCTGGGTGCTGGGGGACGAAGTCATCTCCAGCGACCTGAAACTCGCCCCGGAAGAGTTCGACGCGGACGGCGGCGGCCTTCTCTCAGCAATCGGCTTCTCACGGAAAGACATTCAGGCTGCGGAAACGACCATCGCCGGAGAAAATGGCGATGCGACCGCAGAAATCATGGCAGATTGCGGCCTACAGATCGGCGCGTCTCCGGAAGCTGAGATTGCCTTCGCGTCGGCCTGCGCAAAAGCGCTCGGCGGAAACGTTACACTCACCGTAGACGGCCGAGGTGGCCTCGACATGGCCGAAGCGGCGCTGGAGGCTGGTCTGTCCGTGCAACTGCTTGGCCACCGGGCACCTCCTTCGGACGAGGTCCAGGAGCGCATGGAGCACATCACCGCGCTCGCCGAGGAGATTGCCGCCGAAGCAGATGCGCCAGCAGCCATTTCACACCCTGTTCAGGCCGGTGAAGGTGCTGCCCGCACCCGCCTGCCAGACCGTCGGAAAGGGTACATCCAGAAAGCATCTGTCGGGGGGCACAAGGTCTACCTCCACACGGGTGAGTTTGAGGATGGATCTCTGGGCGAGATCTTTATCGACATGCACAAGGAAGGCGCCGCCTTCCGGAGCCTGATGAACAATTTCGCCATCGCGACCTCGATCGGTCTTCAATATGGCGTGCCGCTGGAAGAGTTCGTCGACGCGTTCGTCTTTACGAGGTTCGAGCCCGCAGGCGCCGTGACCGGAAACGACCGGATCACGCGCGCAACGTCCATTCTCGACTATATCTTCCGCGAGTTGGCTGTTTCCTATCTCGGCCGGGACGACCTGGCTGAAGTGGACGTTACTCATGACGGCCTTGGCCGGGGCGCAGGTGACGGAACGCGGACAGAGGCGGCGCCATTTACGGAAGAAGCTGCTCAGATCATTTCCCGCGGTTTCTCGCGTGGCCAGCTGCCGGACAACATCGTGATTCTGGACCGGAAACGCGCCCAGAAGCTCGCGGAAGAGGAAGCCGAAGCAGCAGAATCTGCCCTCGAGGAGGCTGAAACCGAAGAGCTGGACGCTCCCGACTATCTGGGCGACGCCTGCCCGGTTTGTGGCAGTTTCACCCTCTTCGAGATCAGCGAAGACGGTGACATCGAGTGTGATACCTGCGGCGAAGAATCCAGAAAACACAAATAATTTCAAAGACCTTAGACATCTTGAGTGCCGATAGTCCCAGCCTGCAAGCGGTCATGGCAAATCTGCAACACATGTCACAATGAAACAGTGGTTACAGCTTGTTCAGTTTTGACCCGCAAAACAACGCTGTATCCAATTAGGCATGATCCGGGTTCTGCTCAGCCTCGCCACCCTTATGGCCGTGACCTCATTCGGGGCTGCGGCACAGGAGCGCGCCAAACCGAGCCAGCCGGTCGCCTGGGCCCCCAGCTATGTCGGATCCTGCAGCGGCTGTAACCTTTCGGGACGCAACCTCACTGGCTGGACACTGAGCGGCGCGAACTATCGTGAAGCCAATCTCGAATACGCCTTCATGCGCGGAACCCAGGCACGTGAAACCAATTTCGAGGGAATCGTGGCGACTGGCGCCGACATGCGCGCGGCAGTCCTGACCTCTGCGAAACTTTCCGGTGCCAACCTCGTGAATGCCCGGATGCAGTCCGTCCAGGCTTCGGGCGCCGAATTCAAGCAAAGCGTGCTCGTCGGAGCCAACCTGCAGAGAGCCATGCTTGTCGGGGCCAATTTTGCAGCTGCAAATCTTGCGACGGCAGCCCTTGAGGGCGCTGACTTTTCCGGCGCGAACCTGACGGGCGCGGATCTCAGCGGCACCATCATGATGTCGACCATTTTCAATGGCGCGAACCTGTCCCAGACAAAACTGGATGCTGCCAACGCCCAGGGGGCGTCGTTCAAGGACGTGCGCTTTGTCGACGCAAACCTGACGGGGCTGATTGGCTGGCACGATGCGGATTTTGAAGGTGCGTGCGCATCACAGCGGACGCTGTTGCCGCGGGGCCTGACCCTTCCGGAATGCCAGTAAGTCCGGCGTTGTTGGTACTAAAATTCAAAAGCCCGCGCCGATCAGATCAGCGCGGGCTTTGATTTTTCTAGGACTTCATCTGTGGCGCGAGCCGGATATTAAGCTCACGTAGCTGGCTATCGTCGACCGGGCTCGGGGCCCCCATCATCAGGTCACGTGCCTGGCCGTTCATCGGGAACAGGGTGACGTCGCGGATGTTCTCGGCGTCGGCCAGCAGCATGACGATCCGGTCCACACCCGGTGCGATTCCGCCGTGCGGCGGCGCCCCGTGCCGGAATGCGTTCAGCATGCCGCCAAACTCTGCCTCGACCACTTCCGGGCCATAGCCAGCCATGGCGAATGCTTTCAGCATCACTTCCGGCCGGTGGTTCCGGATGGCGCCCGAGGACAGCTCGATCCCGTTACAGACGATGTCGTACTGGAACGCCTTGATGTCGAGGATCTCTTCGTCGGTGCTGGCAGCTTCCAGCGCCTCCATACCGCCCTGCGGCATGGAGAACGGGTTGTGGCTGAAATCGATCTTCTTGGCGTCTTCGTCATATTCGAACATCGGGAAATCGACGATCCAGCAGAAACGGAACACGCCCTGCTCGATCAGGTCGAGTTCGGCGCCGATCTTGTTGCGGGCCGCGCCAGCCAGCTTGTAGGCATCGCCTTTTTTGCCGGCGGAGAAGAACACGCCGTCACCGGCTCCAAGCCCCAGATGCTTCAGCAAGGCGGCCAGATGGTCCGGCGCAAAGCCTTTCAGGGCGGGATCCTGGCTGTCGACTCCGCCGCCATCGGCCTCTTTCAGGCGCGCATAGCCCAGGCCCGGCGCCTGCATTTCCTTCTTCGCCCACTTGTCCATGTCGTCGAAGAATTTGCGGGACTTCTCAGCAGCGGCTTTCGGCGCCGGAATTGCGACGACTTTGCCGCCGCCCTTGATGATCTTCGCAAAAATGCCAAAGCCGGTCTTTTTCTCATCCACGAAGAACTCGGTCACGTCGGACAATTCGAGCGGGTTGCGCAGATCAGGCTTGTCGGAGCCATATTTCGCCATCGCTTCGGCATAGGGAATGTGCGGGAATGGCTCGGCTGGAACCGTCCGGTCCTTGTTATCCCAGCCTGCGAATTCCTCAAAAACGCCGCGCATGACCGGTTCGATTGCGTTGAAAACATCGTCCTGGGTGACGAAGCTCATCTCGATATCGAGCTGGTAGAATTCGCCGGGCGAGCGATCTGCGCGGGCGTCCTCGTCACGGAAACACGGCGCGATCTGGAAGTACCGGTCGAAACCGGAAACCATGAGCAACTGCTTGAACTGCTGCGGTGCCTGCGGAAGGGCATAGAACTCTCCCGGATGCAGACGCGACGGCACAAGGAAGTCGCGCGCCCCTTCGGGGCTCGACGCGGTCAGGATCGGGGTCTGATATTCGGTGAACCCCTGCTCGATCATCCTGCGGCGCAGGCTGGCGATCACGTCGCTGCGCAGGGTCATGTTCTTGTGGAGCGTTTCCCGGCGCAGGTCGAGATACCGGTGCTTCAGGCGAATGTCTTCCGGGTAGTCAGGCTCGGCGAACACCGGCAGCGGCAGCTTTTCTGCCGCGCTTTCGATCACCAGCGACTCAGCTGGAAGTTCCACTTCACCCGTCGGCAGCTCCGGATTCACGGCCTCGGCGTCGCGGGCGATAAGCTTGCCGGTAACGGTCAGCACGCTTTCCGCAGTCGCACGCTTGGCATCTTCATAGAAGGCCGCATTCGGGTACACCACGACCTGGGTGAGGCCGTAATGGTCTCTCAAATCGATAAACAGGGCGCCGGCATGCTCCCGGCGGCGGTGCAGCCAGCCGGACAGCTTGACGGTTTCACCAACGTGGGATTTGCGAAGCTCCCCACAGGTATGGGTGCGATAGGCGTGCATCGGATCAGTCTCCGGAAAGGGTCGGTCCAGTAAATGTCTGCGGGAGGTAATAGACTCTCGCATTTGTTCTGGCGATGCGATACGCAAGCCCGCGATGACTGACAACACCCTGACTCCCATTACTGAGCAGTCGGCCCTCGAAGATTTCTGCGGAAAGCTGGCCGAAAGCGATTTTATCTGCGTCGACACCGAGTTTCATCGGGAAACGACCTATTGGCCCGAACTCTGCCTCGTTCAGGCTTCCGCCCCCGGTGTCGAGGGCCTGATCGACCCTCTGGCGGAAGATCTGGACATCGGCCCGTTCCTGAACCTCATCGCCGCAGACAACCGGGTGAAGGTTTTTCATGCCGCACGCCAGGACATTGAGATTTTTAACCGCCTGATCGGCCACCCGCCGGGCCCGATCTTCGACACCCAGATTGCCGCTATGGCGCTCGGCTATGGCGATTCAATTTCCTACGACAATCTGGTTCAGCGCGTCCTGAGGCGCCAGATCGACAAGTCCAGCCAATTCACCGACTGGATGCGCCGTCCCCTGTCCCAGAAACAACTGGTCTACGCGCTGGGCGATGTTACCCATTTGCGTGATGCCTACCTCATCATGCACGAAAAGCTGGAAACGAGCGGCCGCCTGCCATGGGTGCAGGAAGAGATGGCCGATCTGGAGGATCCGGCCAAATACGACACGGATCCGGCAAAGGCCTGGCAACGTCTGAAACTGCGTACTCCAAAGAAAGACTACGCAGCCCTGATCGTGGCCGTCGCGGCCTGGCGCGAGCAGCTCGCGCAGGATCTCGACAAGCCCCGCCGCCGGATCCTCAAGGATGATGCGATCCAGGAAATCGCGAGCCAGAAACCCCGTAGCGAAAATGACTATAATCAGCTTCGCGCTGTGCCGAATGGCTTTATCCGCTCCAAACACGGGCAAGGCCTGATGGACGCCGTACAGGCCGCAATGGACAGCCCGGACCAGTTTGCCCCTGAATTGGAACCTCGCCGGCAAAATGCCCAAATCCCGGCCGGGGCGCCCGAATTGCTGAAAGTGCTTCTGAAACACGTCTCGGAAGAGAACGATGTCGTACCGCGCCTGATCGCGAACGCCGCTGACATCGACCGTATCGCCCGTGGAGAAACCTCGGAAGGCATCGCGGCCATGCATGGCTGGCGCTACGAAATGTTCGGACGCAAGGCCCAGGCACTCTTGAGCGGCAAGCTCGCCGTCTCTTTTGAAAATGGTCAGGTACGCCTGTTCGACGTCTGATCTAGCCGATACGAATGTCTGGCTGGAGGCGTAGCGTATTTGCGGTCTGCGCCAGACGCCGGGAGACCGTTTCAGAGATCATGGCCTTGTCGGTCTTCCCGACACTCAGGCACAGCTTGTCGCCTTCCCGTGACAGTTTGGCCCTCCGCAGGATCGGGCCAGACCGGCCGGAAAACACCGCCCCAAGACGCATGGCGCTGCCAAGTTGTTTTGCCCGTTCGGCCTGGGGTTCAGAGGTGAGGCCAACATACTCCCCCGGACGTTTGAAATCCTTCTGGTACCGGCAGCCGACCGCATAGGCGATCATGGCCCGCTCTGCATGAGAAACTCCGGTATATGGCGCACGCAACGCCTGATCATATGCCATCTGGGCACGATGATCCGGGTGGAAACGTCCCGCGCTGTCCGACATCATGCAGGCCGCCTGTTCAATCCTGACATCGGCCGCGGGAGATCCGAACAAATCCGCCTCCGGCGCGAAGGCCGGTGCGATAAATTCATGAAGCGCCTGCCCGAAGGCAATCTGATTGTGATCGAGACGGACGAATGCGATCACTCCGTCTAGAAGCGGATCGGAGACGGCCGCGCCGGTGAGATCTGTCAGGACCCCTTCGCGCAAGCCGGCAGATGAAATGGAAACGCCGTCCAGCTTGCTGATGGAAAGCAGCTCCTCCAGCACAATGGCCGCAATCGGCATATGCCTGGCCCGGCGCTTATCGACAGATTCCAGCATCGACCGGGACGCCGAATTGGAGAGCGAGTCGATACAAAGCTTCGCTGTCCGGGCGATCTGCCCCTGATTCATCTGGTAGCCATGAAGAACCTGAAGCGCGTATTTCTCCAGCTCCATGTTGATCTTGGCAAATGTTCGCCACGCGCCGCCGACAGCGAAGAAGCGGCCTTTGGCACTTGCGAGAACGTCAGACGATTTCAGCTCCGACCGGATCGCTTTTCGCAAATCCTTCAGGTCATTGCCAACTTCCATGAGCGACAATGGCCCCAGCATCAGGCTTTCGCCTTTTCCCTTGCCTTTCCCAACCTGCATGAACTCCAGGCTGGACCCGCCAAGGTCTCCGATGACGCCCTGAGGCTGATGAAAGCTCGCCTCGACTCCCAGAGCGGAAAGCCGGGCTTCATCTTCGCCTGAGAGCACCGATACCGGCCGACCGAGGACCCGATTGGCCTTGCGGATGAAGTCTGTTCCGTCTTCTGCGGCACGCACAGCCGCCGTTGCCACCGCCTGAAAGTTCCGAAGGTTCAGGGCTTTCAAAATGGCGCGATACCGGGCCAGCGCAGAGAGAGCAGATTCCTGTCCGGGGGCGGAAAGCCGGCCTGTTTTGGCAAGTCCAACCCCCAGTCCCGCCATGACCTTTTCGTTGAATGTCGGCAGGATTGATCCTCCGAGCACATCAAAGATCACAAGGCGCACCGAATTGGACCCGATATCGATGATCGCAACCCTGTGCGAATTCGGGAAGGGCATCAGCCTTTGCTCCCTTTCGGCTGCAATCGTGGTGGCAGGCTGACTTCAAGCGCGCTTCCGCGGCCTGACAGGCTGGGATTGTCCATGAAGTACCGGTGCGCCGAAAACCCAGCACTATCTCCTTCCGATCTGGCCCGTATATACGTGCCGTCTTCCCGCATCAGCCAGCTCTGCAATTCATCATTCAGGTTTGCAACCATGATCTGGTTCATCACCTGGCGATGCACTGTCGGATTCTCCACAGGCACCAGTGCTTCGACGCGGCGGTCCAGATTTCGGGGCATCCAGTCCGCTGAGGAAATGAAGACCTTGGCTTTCGCAGATGGCAACGCCTCACCATTCGCACAGCACAGAATGCGCGAATGCTCCAGGAAGCGTCCGACAATGCTTTTTACGCTGATATTATCCGAGAGCCCGGCCACGCCTGGCCTCAGGCAACAGATACCGCGAACGACCAGATCAATCGGAACACCGGCCTGACTTGCCTTGTACAGAGCATCAATAACGTCTCCGTCCACGAGGGAGTTCATCTTGGCCCATATCCCGCTGGGATTTCCTTTCCGTGCTGCGCTCGCTTCCTTATCAATCATCTTGATCAGATCAGATTTGAGATTGAGCGGCGACATCGAAATCTTTTCGAGCTCCGGCCCCACTTCCGGCGGCTCCCGATATGCGGTCACGAAATTGAACAGCCGGTTTGCGTCCCGCCCCAGCGCCGGGTCAGCGGTAAAGAGTGACAGATCCGTATAAATCTTGGCATTCACCGGGTGATAGTTGCCGGTCCCAAAATGGGTATAAGTCCGCAGCTCACTTCCCTCACGCCGGACAACCAGAGATACTTTGGCGTGGGTCTTATACTCAATAAATCCGTACACGACCTGAACCCCAGCCCGTTCCAGGTCCCGGGCGAGCCGGAGATTGGCTTCCTCGTCAAAGCGCGCCTTGATCTCAACCAATGCGGTGACATTCTTGCCGTTCTCTGCTGCCTCTACGAGTGCCGCAACGATGGGAGAATTATTTGTGGTCCGATAAAGTGTCTGCTTAATGGCGACGACTTGCGGATCCGCAGCCGCCTGACGGATAAATTCGACAACAACGTCGAAACTCTCGAAGGGATGATGGACCAGGATGTCCTTCATCCGGATGGCCGCAAAACAGTCCCCACCCATTTCACGGATACGTTCCGGGTAGCGGGGGTCGTAGGGCGGGAACTTCAGATCCGGCCGGTCATCGACAATCAGCTCTGAAAGCTGCGCCATTCCCAGAATGCCATCATAGAGGACGACGTCGGCGTTCTCGGCTCCGATTTCCCGCGTGATGAATTCACGCAGGTGCTGCGGCGCGCTGGACTGCATACGCAGCCGGACAATCCGCCCTCGCCGCCGCTGCTTCAGCAAGACTTCGAATTCGCGGATCAGGTCTTCGGCCTCTTCCTCGATCTCGATATCGCTGTCACGGACGATACGGAACAGGCACCGGCTCTTTTCCTTGTAGCCGGGGAAGAGATCGCCAATGAACAATCCGATCACATCTTCCAGCGGGATAAAACGCAGCGGACCTTTCTGCTTGCTCGGCAGACGGATGAAACGACGCACGAAAGCCGGCAAAGGCACGATGCCGATATGCCCCTCGTCGCCATATTTGGAGACAAGATCCAGAGCGACCGAGAAGCCAAGATTGGGGATGAATGGGAATGGATGTGCTGGGTCCACAGCCAGCGGTGTCAGAACGGGAAAAATGTGGCTTCGGAAAAATGTATCCAGATCCGCCAGATCTTTCTTGCTGAGATCCCCTGCCGAGAGAACGTGGATGTTCTCCGACTCCAGTTCTTCCTTCAGCTGCCGCCAACGTGACAATTGCTCTGCGATCAGTTTGAGCGACAATTCCTCAATCTGCTCGACCTGAACGGCCGGAGTAAGCCCTTCCTGACTGGGCTTCGTCACGCCTGCGCGGACCTGTTCCCTCAGGCCAGCATACCGGACCATCTCGAACTCATCGAGATTGCTCGCCGAGATCGACAGGAAGCGGAGACGTTCCAGCAGCGGGTGGTTCGGATTGGCCGCCTCTTCGAGTACACGCCGATTGAATTCCAGCCAGGAAAGCTCCCGGTTCAGAAACCTGTCAGGCGAAGCCATCATTTGTCTCGCCGTCTTGGCAGCCCCATCAGCCATGGAAATCCTCTTTATATCAGGCCCCGGTTACGTCAGCTGGTCGGCGGCTCGTCAGGCTCCGTCAGCCCCATGGCTTCCAATACCTCTTTTGCAAGTGGAACAGAAGGCGCGCGGCCTGTCGTTGTGACACCATGACTTAGCTTTTCCGCGAACGCCTCAATGGCTTCGTAGGTGAGGTCAAGGCGCGGCGAAAGATATGCGACAACTTCCGGCTCCAGCTTGAGGTAATGACGCGCAGCCGCTGCCCTCAGGCGGCCGATCAGCATGTCTTCGTCGGGCGGCAGGACTTCAACAATCGGCATCGAATTCAGACGCGACTTCAGGTCTGCCGACGTGACGCGCCATTGCGAAGGGCTCTCGGCAGACGCCAGCAATAGCCGCCCACCGGCCTCGGATGTCTGGTTAATAAAAGTCAGCAGGGCTTCCCTGCCCGCCACCTTTTCAGCGTCATCGATGGCAACCGATTGTCCAGCCAAAGCTGACAGCCGGTTTTGCTTCAGCTTCGCAAATTCAACCGCAGTCAAATAAGTGCCGCCTGTTTCAGCGCACCAGGCCTGCAGCAAGGCGGTCAGACCGCAACGGCGCGGTCCGGTGATGCAGAAGACAGCCGTTGGCCATTTGTCCGGCTGGCGAATAATGCTGACCGCCGCCTGATTGGACGGCGTGACGACCAGTTGATCAAACCGAAGCCGTCCTGCCGGGAAGGCAAAACTCAGCTGGTCTGGTTGTCCTGTCGGTACGGATGGCCGCTTGCTCACGGAACCCCTGCAGCAGATACGGCCGAGCGGAGCACCCATCCCGCCTGCGGCTCTTCTCCAAGCGCCACACCCCGCTGCAAAAGGTCGTTCTGCAAACGCTGCGGGTCGCCCAGATAGGCGAACGTGACGACAGCGCCATCACGGGCGACGGCCGTGGTCCGAAAATCCGACACGAGCGGCGACCGCGCCAGCGCGCCGCGAAGCGTGTTCCATTCGGCGAGTGACGTGTAGCGGACGGTTGCCTTGGCCTGCGTCCGCTCGCCGCCACGGATAATCGAGGCCCGCTTCCAGTTCTCTTCAAGAAGCCCAACCATGGCCGCTGCCGCATCATCGACAGTGCGGGCCGGGAGCGTGATCCCGATTGTTTCCGTTCCGGCAGTTGTCACGATGGAGACGCTGACCCGCCAAGCGCCTTCACGTCCCATCAGTTCCGCAAGCACCGCCCGGCGCGCACGCAGACTGCCGGCTTCCGGCGAGAGGGCGTTCCAGTCGCTATAACTCGAATAGCCTGCGAGGTTCGCCGTAACATAGGGCGCCAGTGCGCCGGGATTCGCCGGGCCCAGGGCTTCACGCCACGCCTCTTCGAGGTCTGCAGAAGCTGCAAGCGGCACCATCAGGCTGAGGGGTGCCTGGGTATCCACATAAGGCACACCCAATCCGTCCAGATGGGCGCGCACCATGCGCGGATTGTAGACCACCCGGAGTGTGCCCTTGTAGCGTCCTGCCCCGGCCGTTTCTTCCTGCACATCCACGGCCGCAGAAAGCCGGTTCGCCAACGCGCCATCAATCGGGACGCCGCCCGCCGCGATACGGTCTTCGGAAAGCGTGATCTTGTCGATCAACCGGCGCGCGCCCTGAAGACGGGCCGCAGCCATGGCCTGCTCACGCGCCTGGATGAGGGTCGGCGCGACCTCATCGACCTCCAGATCCGAGATCGTGTAGACGTCCTGCGTATCCGCTGCAGCACTGGAAACCGCAAACAAGGCTGCGAGCATGGAAGCAAGAAGCATACGAATCATGGTCAGAGACCTCCTCGGTTGGCGACCTTGTAGCAAGTCATTCGCGGGGCTGGAACCGCGCACGGCACTGGCAGAGTCGAATTCCCCATGCTAACGCGCGAGTCATCATGAACGACCCTTCAAAGACTTCCCTTTCTTACCGCGACGCTGGTGTCGATATTGAGGCAGGCGAGCGGCTCGTCGATGCGATTGGCCCTCTTGCCAAGGCGACCCGTCGCGCTGGCGTCATGGGAGGGCTGGGCGGCTTCGGCGCGCTGTTTGATCTCAAGGCGGCAGGCTATAATGACCCGGTGCTTGTCTCCGGCACGGACGGTGTCGGCACCAAGCTGATGCTCGCCTTCGAAACCGGTATTCATAACACCGTCGGCATCGACCTGGTGGCCATGTGCGCCAATGATGTCCTGGCACAAGGCGCTGAGCCCCTGTTTTTCCTGGACTATTTCGCCACGGGAAAGCTGGAGGAAGGGATCGCTGAAGCTGTCATTTCCGGGATTGCCGAAGGCTGCCGCCAATCAGGTTGCGCGCTGGTCGGCGGCGAAACCGCCGAAATGCCCGGCATGTATCCGCCTGGGCATTACGACCTCGCCGGGTTCGTTGTCGGCGCGGTCGACCGGGACAAGGTCCTGCCACGCATGGAGACAATGGTCGCGGGTGATCTGCTCATCGGCATCGGCTCATCCGGGCCTCACTCGAACGGCTATTCCCTGATCCGCCGGATCGTGGAGCGCGAAGGCCTGTCCTATGACGGCGCTTCGCCATTCTCCAATACCACGCTGGGTGAAGCCCTGCTGACGCCCACCCGGCTTTATGCCGAGGCCGCTTTGCCGCTGATCCGCAAGGGTCTGGTCAAAGGCCTCGCCCACATTACCGGTGGCGGACTGACCGAGAACACGCCGCGGATGTGTCCGGACCATCTGGCGCCGGTGATCGAGCGGAAAGCCTGGACGCCCCCACCCGTATTCGAATGGCTTCAATCTGCAGGGAATGTTACAGAAGACGAGATGCACCGGACCTTCAATATGGGGATCGGCATGGTCTTCGCGGTGGCCCCTGAGGACGCCGATACGGTTTGCGCCGTTCTCCAGACAGCGGGTGAAGCGCCCGTCATTCTGGGCCGCCTCGCCGACGCATGAAACGCCTGAAGCTGGCCATCCTGATCTCCGGGCGCGGCTCCAATATGGAGGCGCTGCTGGAAGCGGCAGCCGATCCTTCCTACCCTGCTGAACCTGTTTTGGTCGCATCCAACAGGCCGGATGCGAAGGGTCTGGAAACCGCGGCTTCTGCAGGCATTGCAACAGCTTCGGTCGATCACAAGCTCTATGGCAAAGACCGGGAATCCTTCGAACGCGCCCTGAATGCCGAACTTGAAAAGGCCGGGACCGAGATCATCGCCCTGGCTGGTTTCATGCGCGTGCTCACGCCATGGTTCGTGGCCCGATGGGAAGGCCGGATGATCAACATCCACCCCTCGCTTCTCCCGAAATACAAAGGCCTGCACACCCACCAGCGCGCCATTGACGCGGGCGATGCCGAAGGTGGCTGCTCGGTGCATTGGGTGTCTGCCGGTGTGGACGAGGGAAAGGTGATCGCGCAGGCGGCGGTACCAATCCTGTCGGGCGATACCGAAGACAGCCTCGCCGACCGCGTGCTGGTCGAGGAGCACAAGCTCTATCCGCGTGCCCTTGCGCTGGCGTGCGAGCAGATTCTGGCCGACTAAGCCGGACCAAAGAAAGAGCCCGCCGGATCACCGGCGGGCCAATTCAGACTATATCGGATTATAACGGACTATGCCGTGCCTCAGCCGGCGATGTCGGCTTCGGAGAAGAATTGCGCGATTTCGATCGCGGCGTTCTCTTCGGAGTCGGAGCCGTGGACCGAGTTCTCGCCGATCGATTTTGCGTAGAGTTTGCGGATTGTGCCCTCATCGGCATCGGCCGGGTTCGTGGCGCCCATCACTTCGCGGTATTTCGCAACAGCATTCTCGCCTTCCAGAACCTGGACGACCACCGGACCGGAGGTCATGAATTCGACCAGCTCGCCGAAGAACGGACGCTCGGAGTGGACGGCGTAGAAGCGCTCGGCCTGTTCCTGGGTCATCTTGATGCGGCGCTGGCCGATGATGCGCAGGCCTGCCTTCTCGATGACCGCGTTGACGGCGCCGGTCAGGTTACGCTCGGTCGCGTCGGGCTTGATGATGGAAAAAGTGCGCTGGACAGCCATGGGAGGGTTCCTGTTGTGCGGAAATTGGAATGTTGGCGGGCCTATAGCGGCGCCCGCCCGCAGGGGCAAGGACAGAGCGCCGCGCTTGCGCACACTTTCCTCAGGGCGTAGGGCCGGACCAGTCTATCAATCCGAAAGTCCCCTCCATGAGCGCCCTGCCTCCCTGTCCGAAATGCCAGTCCGAATTCACCTATGAGGATGGCGCCCTGCTGATCTGCCCGGAGTGCGGCCATGAATGGTCCGCCGATGCGGCGGCGGATTCTGATGAAAAGGTGGTGAAGGATTCCAACGGCAATCCGCTGGCGGATGGCGATACGGTGACTGTGATCAAGGACCTGAAGATCAAAGGCAGTTCCCAGGTGGTGAAGCGCGGCACCAAGGTGAAAAACATCCGCCTCGTCGATGGCGATCACGACATCGACTGCAAGATCGACGGCATCGGCCAGATGGGCCTCAAGTCCGAATTCGTGAAGAAAGCCTAGGCAGAGCCTGAAGGAGGCGCAATGAACATCACGGTCCGGAAGGCCCGAGTTGAAGATGCGCCGGAGGCCGTGGAGACGCTGCGGCGCTCCATTATAGAGCTCTGCATTGCGGATCACGGGAATTCGTCGGAAGCGCTTAAAGGCTGGCTGGCGAACAAGACCGAGCCGCAATGGCGGGACTGGAGCGCCCGGCCGGATGTGTCCGTTTTCGTCGCGGAACTGGACGGCGCCGTGCGGGGTGTTGGCCTGATCGCGCATACCGGCGAAATCCGGCTGAACTATGTGCACCCTCAGGCGCGGTTGCGTGGCATAAGCCGGGCCTTGCTGTCAGCCATGGAAGATGAGGCGCGGCGGCAGGGGCTCTCGCGCTGCGTTCTTGAGAGCACGCAGACAGCCCTACGCTTCTATCGGGCGAATGGGTACCGGCCGCAAAGCGATGAGAACGAATTCCTGCTGGCGAGGGATCTCTAGGCGCCCGCCTCTTTCCAGCCGCCGCTTCCGGTCTGCTGGAAGTAGCGTGTGACGAGGCCCGCATCCTTGGCGGCCTTGAAAGCTTCGCGCGCGGCGCTGCGGGCGTCCATGTCGCCATCGTCGAACATCATCATGCAGCGCGTGTAGGGCGCATCGACGGGCGCCTTCACGCCGTCCATTAGGAACAGCGCCGCCGCGCCATTCACATTGTCTGCCTTGGCGGAGATCAGCACCGGCTGGCGCGCTGCATCGAGGCCCGGCGCCTCTGCCTGGCCGTGTGGCAGGAAGGACCGGTCGTCATACGTCCATAGCACCGCGTCCAGTGCCGCCCGCCGGTCTGCACTCGGGCTGACGGCAAGAACCCTCCAGCCGACCTCAAGGCATTTGGACATGAGGGGCGCCGCCGCCTGCTCCAGCGTGGTGCGGGAGAGATGGTAAAACCACCATTCCGGCTTTGGCGCCTCGCTCAAATCCTATGCCTCGTAATTGTCGGCGATCCAGCGATCCAGGAGGCGCGGGCCGAAGCCGGAGGCCCAGCTGACGTCGAACGCGGCTTTTTCGCCCTCGACCCAGGCCGCACCTGCGATGTCGAGGTGGGCCCATTTCACACCATCCTTCACGAAGCGCTTCAGGAACTGTGCAGCCGTGATCGATCCCGCTGCGCGGCCGCCGATGTTGCGCATGTCCGCAAATTTCGACTTCAGCAGCGCGTCATATTCCGGCCCCATCGGCAGGCGCCAGACGCGCTCGCCTTCGGTCAGGCCAGACTTGGTCAGCTCATCCGCAAGTTCATCACTATTGGTGAACAGGCCGGCATGGTGATGGCCGAGAGAGATCACGATGGCGCCGGTCAGGGTGGCGAGGTCGACGATGGCCTTCGGCTTGAATTTCTCCTGCGCGTACCAGAGCACATCACACAGGACGAGACGGCCTTCGGCATCGGTGTTCTGGATTTCGATCGTCTGGCCGGAGGCCGACTTCACGATGTCGCCCGGACGCTGTGCATCGCCGTCGGGCATGTTCTCGACAAGGCCGATCAGTCCGATGGCGTTGACCTTGGCTTTTCGCTCGGCCAGCGCCTTGATCGTGCCGGTCACGGCCGCAGCGCCGCCCATGTCGCCGCGCATGTCTTCCATGCCGGGGCCCGGCTTCAGCGAGATGCCGCCGGTGTCGAAGCAGACGCCCTTGCCGACCAGGATCACCGGATCCTCGCCCTCCTTGCCGCCATTCCATTTCATGATACCGAGCTTGGATTCCTTGCGGGAGCCCTGCCCCACGCCGAGCATGGCATTCATGCCCAGCTTGGCCAGCTGCTTCTCGCCGAGGATTTCGACGTCCACGCCGATGTCGCCCAGTTCCTTGATCTTCTCTGCGAAGGTTTCGGGATTGAGGTCGTTCGGCGGCATGTTCACGAGGTCGCGCGCCAGCATGGTGCCCTCGGCAGCAGCGCCGAGCGGCGCAAAGGCAGCCTTGGCAGCTTTCACGTCATCCACGACGAATGAAACGGCCGTGAGGCTCGGCTTCTGGTCCGGCTTCAGCTTGGTGAAATAATTGTCGAAGCGATAGGCGGCGAGTTTCACACCAAGACCCATCCGCGCCGCGTCTTCGGCAGAACCGGCATGGATCGCCATGGATTTGAAGCCGCTCATGTTGAACGCCTTCACGAGATTGGCCCCCAGCCCCTCCAGAACGCGGGCATCCCGCTTGCCTGGCTTGCCGCCGCCAATCAGAATGGCACGGCGTGCATCAGCATCTTTTGGCAGGACGACAACGGCCTGCTGGTCTTTCTTGCCGGTAAACCGGCCATCAATCGCGGCGGACAGAAGGCCGCCCGTCGCCTTGTCGAGCGCAGCTGCCGCTTCCGGCAGGCCCCCGGCCTCGTCGACAATAAAAGCAAAAACGTCAGCCTTGGCAGCGTCGGTGAAGGTGATTTTCATGTGAGGAATCTCCGTTTGAGACGGAAACTAAGCATCGACGCGCGCAGCGCAACTCGTTAGGCAGGGAAAATATGCCCGCCAACTGCCAGTTTCTGCTTTATTTCCCGGCACGTGACACTCGATGACGAAAGTGCAGTCGTACCTGTTTTATGAAGTCCTGCGTGCGGTCGTGATCATCGTGGGCGGTCTCGCCTTGCTCGCACTTCTGGCTCAGGGCCTGTCCCGCACCGACCTGATCCTCGAAAACCGCCAGTCTGCGCTGACCTATTTCTACATCGTGATGCTGGGCTCGCCTCAGATCATCGCGCTCCTGACGCCGCTGGCCCTGTTTGTGGCCGGGGTCTGGTCCCTTAACCGTATCCACAAGGACAGCGAGATCGTTGTGGCGCAGGCTGCCGGCATGACGCGCTGGCAAATCGCCTCGCCGATCATGCGGCTGGCGGTCATCTGCGCCATCGCACACCTCGGGGTGAATCTCTGGGTCCAGCCGCTGGCCCAGCGCGCGATGCGGGAAACCGTCGCTGTGGCACGGGCAGACCTCGCGGCTGCGCTGATCCGTCCGGGACAATTCACCACCAATGATGACCGGCTGACCTTCTACGCCCGCGAACAGATTGGCGGAGAACTCCGCGGCGTGCTCATCTCGGACATGACCGACGAGCTAAATCCGACGGATATTCTCGCCCGAAGCGCGGCACTCGTCGAAATCGATGGCAAGCCAACGCTGCTGCTGCGGGATGCCATCAGCATGCAACTGGACGAGAACAAGCAACTCTCCATCCTCGAATTTGCACAATATCCATTCGATCTCAGCGAATACATGAAAGAGGATTCCGACCTGGCCCTGAAAGCGTCGGACAAATTTCTGCATGAACTGTTCTTCGTAGACCGGACGAATTATTTCGAGCTGAGAGACGCAGACGCCCTGCTGGCAGAGGCAAACACGCGTCTGACTTCACCCTTGCTCAACATCGTCATGGCGCTCATCGCCATTATCGCAGTGCTGGGCGGGGACTTCAGCCGGAAAGGCTACGGCAAGCGGATCGCGATTTCATCCGCTGCAGCGATTACGGTGCTGATCGTGCAGCTGACGGCGCAGTCGGCGGCGGCTGACGACCCGGCCATGAATGCGCTGCAGTGGATCCTGCCGATCAGCCTCATTGCAGGATTGAGCTATGCCTATTTCTCGCGCGGCCGACATCTGGGACGTATAGACAGGCCAAATATTGACCTCTTCCGTGGCGCAGGAGGCGCGCGCGCCTGATGCCTTTTGGATCCCGCATCCAGTTTTACATCCTGCGTGAGTGCCTCTCCGGCCTGGCGCTGGTGCTCGGCATCCTGCTGATCGCAATCCTGATGATCGACGTGGTGGAGCAGCTGCGGACGGTGGGCAGCGATGTCAGTCTCAGCCTGTTTGGCGCATTGCAGCTGTCGCTCCTGAAACTGCCGCAGATCATGGAGCAAACGCTGCCTTTCGCCCTGCTTGTGGCCTCGATGATGGCCTTCACACGGCTCAACCGGCGCTCTGAACTCTCTATCATCCGGGCAAGCGGCATTTCCGCCTGGCGGTTCCTGACCCCGGTAATCGTGCTGGGTCTGGTGGTCGGCATCGCCACAACGACGCTGCTCAACCCGATTTCAGCCCGGCTGACCGAGTCGTTCGAAGTGGCGCGCGCGCAGATCCTGAACAAGGGCCGCATGGCGATGGCCGTGTCCGATTCCGGCGTCTGGCTGCGCCAGGGGGACGATACCAGCCAGATCGTGATCCATGCCCAGCATGTCGATCAGGGCGGCGTTGTGCTGCGGAACGTGAAGATGATCGAGGAAGAGCGTCTCTATTCCGGCAGCAAACCGACCAGCGATTTCGCTTTTGCCCGCCGCATCGATGCAGACCGCGCGACCTTGCAGGACGGTTTCTGGCAGCTGGAAAACGTTATCGAGAACATTCCCAACCAGCCGCCGGAGCGCAAAGCGAATCTCGCCATCCCCTCACCGCTCGATGCCGTCACCCTGTTCGACAAGTTCGCCTCTCCGAACACGATCGGCTTCTGGCGTCTGCCGCGTTTCATCCAGCAGACACAGGCTGCCGGGCTGGACGCGTCGCGCTACCGAATGCGGTGGCACGCCCTGATGGCGACCCCCGCCCTGTTCGTCGCCATGGCGCTGATCGGCGCCGTTGTGTGCCTCCGACTGCAGCGAATGGGCGGCACTTCGCAGTTGCTCGCCATAGGTGCCCTGGCCGCGGTCGGGCTCTATTTCTTCACGCAATTCTCGACCAGCCTTGGGGCCACAGGTGCTGCGCCGCCTATTGTCGCAGCCTGGAGTCCGCCGCTTTTTGTTCTGTTCTGCACGCTCGGTTACATCGCCTACCGGGAAGACGGCTGACACGCATCCAGCCTTGACATTGGCTCGCCGACGCGGCCATCACTCGCGCCCTTGAAGAGGTATCCCGAATGAAACTTGTCGTCGTCGAGTCTCCCGCGAAGGCCAAAACGATCAACAAATATCTGGGCAAGGACTACAAAGTCCTGGCCTCCTACGGCCATATCCGGGACCTTCCCTCGAAGAATGGCTCGGTCGATCCCGACAATGATTTCGAGATGATCTGGGAAGCGGATTCAAAGTCTTCCAAGCGCATCACCGACATCGCCAACGCGCTGAAAGAAGCCGACACGCTCGTCCTCGCGACTGACCCGGACCGCGAAGGGGAAGCCATTTCCTGGCACCTGATCGAAGCGCTGAAGAAGCGCCGGGCGCTCAAAAAGGATGTCGCCGTCGAACGGGTCGTGTTCAACGCCATCACCAAGAACGCGGTCACCAAGGCGATGGAACAGCCGCGCCAGATCGATGCCGAACTGGTGGATGCCTACCTCGCCCGCCGGGCGCTGGACTATCTCGTCGGCTTCAATCTCTCCCCCGTCCTCTGGCGCAAGCTGCCGGGCTCCCGCTCGGCCGGCCGCGTGCAGTCGGTTGCCCTGCGCATCGTCTGCGACCGCGAGAACGAGATCGAAATGTTCAAGCCGCAGGAATACTGGTCCGTTGCGGCTGACCTGCGCGCCCCCGACGGCACCGACTTCCAGGCGCGCCTCCACGCGCTGGACGGCAAGACGCTGAAAAAGTTCACGCTGGGCGACAAGGGTGAGGCCGACAAGGCCCTCGAAGCTGTCCGCGTCGGCGGTTATTCTGTCAGTTCGGTCGAAGCCAAGCCGGTCAAGCGGAACCCGGCCCCGCCCTTCATTACCTCGACGCTGCAGCAGGAAGCCTCCCGCAAGCTGGGTTTCACCGCCAAGCGCACCATGCAGGCCGCCCAGAAGCTCTACGAAGAAGGCCGGATCACCTATATGCGGACCGACGGCGTCAACATGGCTGAGGAAGCCTATGTCGCCGCCCGTTCGATGATCCAGTCGAACTATGGCGCACGCTACCTACCGGAAAAGACGCGCTACTATTCCTCCAAGGCCAAGAACGCTCAGGAAGCGCACGAAGCCATCCGCCCGACCGATTTCGACCTGCGGCCGGAACAGTACAATGGCGACGACGACCTGCGAAAGCTCTACACGCTGGTCTGGCGCCGGGCTGTCGCGTCCCAGATGGAAGCGGCCATTTTCGAGCGCACCACGATCGACATGCTCTCCAAGGACAAGCGGGCCCAGCTGCGCGCCAGCGGCCAGGTTCTGGTGTTCGACGGCTTCATCAAGCTCTACACCGAAGGCCACGATGCCGGGGACGATGATGACGACTCCGAGAACCGTCTGCCCAAGATGTCGGAAGGTGAGCATGCGGACCTTCTGAAGGCTGACGCCACCCAGCACTTCACCACGCCGCCACCGCGCTACACCGAGGCTTCGCTCGTCAAGCGGCTCGAAGAGCTCGGCATCGGCCGCCCGTCGACCTATGCTTCCACGCTCTCGACACTTGAAGACCGCGGCTATGTGCGGCTTGAGAACAAGGCGCTCATCCCGGAAGACAAGGGCCGCCTTGTCACGGCCTTCCTCGAAAACTTCTTCCAGCGCTATGTCGAATACGATTTCACGGCCGGCCTTGAAGAGAAGCTGGACATCATTTCCGACGGCAAGCTCGACTGGAAAGCCTTCCTGCACGAGTTCTGGAAACAGTTCGCTGACGACATCGGCCAGACGAAGGACCTTCGCGTCAGCGAAGTGCTGGACGCCCTCAATGACGCGCTCGCCGCGCACGTCTTCCCGGACCATGACGCTGAAGGCAATGTCATCGAACAGCCGCGCCTCTGCCCGCTCTGTAAGGAAGGCGAACTGTCGATCAAGGTCGGCCGGTTCGGCGCCTTCGTCGGATGCTCGCGCCACCCGGATTGCAAATATACCCGCCAGTTCTCGTCCGATGGCGAGGAAGCCGGCTTTATCGATCCGGATGGGAACGAGCTCGGCGTGCACCCGGAAACGGGCGAAACCGTCTGGCTGAAGAGCGGGCGGTTCGGGCCTTATGTCGAAATGGCAAATGGCGAGAAGCCGAAACGCTCCTCGCTGACCAAGAACGATACGCCACAGACCCTGACGCTGGAACGCGCGGTCGAGCTTCTGTCCCTGCCCCGCGAAGTCGGTCCGCACCCGGAAGATGGCGAGATGATCTATGCGAACTTCGGCCGCTTCGGGCCTTACGTTCAGCATCACAAGACCTATGCGAACCTGAAAGACCCGGCAGACGTCTTCAATATCGGCCTCAACCGTGCCGTGGCGCTGATCGAGGACAAGAAGGCGCGCGGCTCCAAGCGCGGCGGCGCCACCCCGCTGAAGACGCTGGGCGAGCATCCGGACGGCGGCCCGATCGAGGTCTATGAAGGCCGCTATGGCCCTTATGTGAAGCACGCCAAGACCAATGCCACCCTGCCCAAGGATGTGACGCCGGACGCCGTGACGCTGGAACAGGCCATCGAACTGATCAACGCCAAGGCAGCGAAGGGCGGAAAGAAAAAGGCCCCGGCTAAGAAACCGGCTGCCAAGAAAAAAGCGCCCGCGAAGAAAAAGGCACCGGCAAAGAAGACTTCCAAAACGGACGAAGGCTGATCGAGCCTCAGATACACTTCGCGGTAACGCCCCTATTGCGCTCCCTTTCGCCGAGCTGGATGACGGACACCTTGTCGCTCCAAGCGCGCCGCTGGGTATCATGGACAATACGGCGGGCTATACCATTCCCCGCCACCTGCACAACGCAGTGCTGACCGGCACCCGCGCGCTACGTTGATTTAACCCGAACATAGAAAAGTATTGGCACTGGGCGTTTCTGTTGCGAAACAACAATGGCAACAACAGATGACGCGGGCGGATTGAATGGGCGAACTGCAAATACCTGATTGGCTCACCGCGCTCCTTTTCCTCTTTGGGTTTCCAGGAGCGATTGTTTTGGGCCAACATATTTGGCGAAATAAAGGTACCTATAGAGCCACAAACCTGACAGAGCGGGGCAAAACACTTATCGCCGAACAGGTTCCGCTGGTGAACAGCCTTCCTGACAGCCTGAAACAAAATCTGTTCGAGCAGGTTGGTGAGTTGCGAAAGACCTGCAATTTTCGTGTTCGGTATGCGACATCGTCTCAGTCTGAAGTTCTCGACGATATGACCAATGACGATCAAGCGATCCTTCTCTGTCATCTGGCACTGCTGACGCTCAAACGCACTACACCATTCCCTACTCATTTGTTTCCGATAGCGATGACAGGGAACATTCCGCTACAATCGGAACCGATTATTCAGGGACGAGCTGGAACGGTGTACCCACGAACAGTGAGCAGAGAAGACATTGCATTGGATAGTGTCCTGAACTCGCTGGGGCTTTCGCCATTCACGTTTCAGATCGCGAAATTTCTGGAAGAACCTACTCTCAAAGTCGCAACGGCAGAGCATCGCGAGGAATACAACAAAGCAGTGTTGGAGCTCGATCAGGCCTACAAAGAAATTGTGGTTGAGCCTGCAAAGGAACTGGCTGCAGCGAGCGGCGAGCCTGAAACCATCCCCAGCCCCTACACATATTTACTTGAGCAACAGAAGAAGTTCTTTGGGTCATTCGCTGAGTACCTCTCTATCGATCCACGGATCCGGTCTTTTATCGATAAATTCTATGGACAGCGCCAACAGTTGCATTAGTGGCGCATTAGTTGCTGGCACCGGCCGCATGCATCAAGCCACCGCAAATCCCCCGCGCATTTCCCGCCGATTCGGCCTATATGGCCCTTATGACATTCCCTGACCGCCAGACTGTTCTGGACTTTCTTCGCGAGAACCCAAGCGCCACCACCAAGCAGGAAATCGCCCGCGGCCTCAAGCTGAAGGGCAAGGAACGCACGATTTTGCGTGAAATCCTGAAGGAAATGGAGGGCGACGGCACGCTGGAGCGCACCGGCAAACGCGCCTGGGCGCAGGCAGACCGGCCGCCGCCCACCGGCGTTGTTGAATTCACGCATCTCGATGGTGATGGCGAGCTGATCGGCAAATCCGTTGGCGACAATGGACTGTTCGGGCCGGAGATCCGCTATGCCGGCCCGTCCGGAAAGCCGAAGGCCAAGGCTCCCGCCGTCGGTGATCGCGCCCTCTGCAAGATCTCAGAGCGCGATGGCGAGTGGCTGGCCCGCGCCATCACCGTGTTTGAAAAACGCCTGTCCGACAAGCTGGTCGGCCTCTACAGCCAGACCCAGCGCGGCGGGAAGGTTGTGCCCTCCTCCCGCAAGGAAAAGCGCGAATTCGTCATTCAGGAAGCCGACCGCAACGGCGCCGAGGAAGGCGATCTCGTCATCGCCGAGCCGAAGCCCGTCGGCCGCCGCCAGTATGGCCCGGCCTATGGCATCGTGACGGAAGTTATCGGCCACATCACAGACCCGCGCTCGGCCAGCCTGCTGGCCATCCATGCGCACGACATTCCGACAGAGTTTCCGGAAGCCGCCCTCGAACAGGCGCGCGACCCTCAGCCGGCCGCGGCAGAGCGCGAAGACCTGACAGCCGTCCAGCTGATCACCATCGACCCGCACGATGCCCGCGACCATGACGATGCCGTCTGGGCCGAAGAGCTGAAGGATGGCTGGCGTGTGATCGTCGCCATTGCCGACGTGGCGGCCTACGTCACCGAAGGTTCGCCGCTCGACAAGGAGGCCCTGAAGCGAGGCAACTCCACCTATTTCCCAGACCGCGTCGTGCCGATGCTGCCGTTTGAACTGTCCGCGGACGAATGCTCCCTGCGCGAAGGCGAGCTGCGCCGCTGCATGGCAGTGGAGATGGTGTTCGACCAATCCGGCACCAAGCGCTCCCATCGCTTCATCCGTGGCATGATGAAGTCTGCTGCCAAGCTTTCCTATGAGGAGGCTCAGGCCGCCATTGACGGCAAGCCGGGCGGCAAGGCGGAGGAATTGCTGGACAGCGTGCTGAAGCCGCTCTGGGGCGCCTATGCAGCTCTGACGAAGGCACGTGACAAGCGTAGCCCGCTGGACCTCGACCTGCCCGAACGCCGGATCGTGTTCGACGAGGACGGCGAGATCCAGGGCATCATCGCCAAGGAGCGGCTGGACGCACACCGCCTGATCGAAGAATTCATGATTCAGGCGAACGTCGCCGCCGCCGAGTCGCTGGAGAAAGCGAACAGCCCGCTGGTCTACCGCGTCCACGACGTGCCGAGCGATGCCAAGATCGCCGCCTTTGCGGAGTTCCTCCAGACCATCGACATCAAATGGCATATCGGTGAGCGCCCGCAGACGCAGCGTTTCAACAAGCTGCTCGAAGACATTCGCGGCGGAGTCTATGACGAGATGGTCACCCAGATGGTGCTGCGTTCTCAGGCGCAGGCGATCTATTCGGAAGAGAACCTCGGCCATTTCGGCCTGAACCTGGCGAAGTATGCGCACTTTACCTCACCGATCCGCCGTTATGCAGACCTGATCGTCCACCGCGCCTTGATCCGCGCGCTGAAGCTCGGCCCGGACGGGCTGAGCGACCAGAATGCTGTGCGGCTGGAAGAAATCGCCGAACACATCTCAACGACCGAGCGCCGCTCCATGGCCGCTGAGCGCGAAGCAACAGACCGCTACCTCGCCATTTTCCTGGCCGACCGGGTCGGCGCAGAGTTCGAAGGCCGCATCATGGGCGTCACCGGGTCCGGCCTGTTCGTCGCCTTGGCAGGCTCCGGCGCGGACGGCTTCGTGCCGATCTCGTCCATCTCGGATGACTATTGGGTGCTCGACCAGGCCGCGATGGAAATCTACGCCCGTGGCAGCGGCAAGACCTATTCCATGGGCCAGACCGTGCGGGTGCGCCTCAAGGAAGTCACACCCCTGCAGGGCGGCCTCCTGCTGGAAATGCTGTCGGAGCCCCAGCCTGCCCCCAAGGGCCGCGCTGAGGCGCGCAAGGCGGCGGACGCCGGCGGACGTTCCCCTCGCGGCAGGGGTGGACCTCCACGGCGCGGCAAGCCCAAATTCAATAAAAAGACGCTTCCGAAGCATAAACGGAGAAGCCGGAAATGAGCCGCGCCACCTCATCTGCCAAAAAGACCGAACGTGGCACGCCGGCGTCAGCTGAAAGCACCGGTAAGTCCGGTATGGTCATGATCAAGTCCGCTTTCGACAAGGAAAGCGACGACGAAGTCATCATCAAAGACCAGAAATCGCCGCGTCCGAAGGATGCTGCCACGCTGATTCTGATTCGCCGCGACGCCGAGAAACCGCGCGTCCTGATGGGCAAACGCTCCGGCGGTCATGTCTTCATGCCGGACAAATACGTCTTCCCCGGCGGCCGCGTGGATCCAGACGATGGCCGCGCCGTGTCCTGGTGCGAATTGCGGCCCGAAGTCGAGGCGAAACTGCGGATCAGCGCCCGGCGCCAGCCGCGGGCATTTGCCTTGACGGCGATCCGGGAAACCTTTGAAGAAACAGGGCTTTTGGTCGCCCGTCCGGCGGAAATGCCTGCCTCAGCCCCGAAGGGCTGGGACCGGTTCCATGAGCTGGACGCCGCGCCCCACCTGTCGCCGCTCACCTTTATCGGACGGGCTGTCACGCCGCCCTACCGGCCACGCCGCTTCGATGCGCGCTTCTTCATGGCCGATGCCGAGGAAGCGCTGATCGATGAGCGCCCGCCGGTCGACGGCGCCGAACTGTCAGACCTACAATGGGTCACGCTGAAAGACGCCCACGACCTCGACCTGCCGAGCGTAACCCGCTTCATGCTGGACGAGATCGATGCGCGCCTGAAGGCCAAAGATTACAAGGAAGGACCGCCCTTCCTGCGCTGGACGCGTTCCGGCCACAGCACAGAGCGGCTCTAGAACGGTAACGGGTGCTTGACTTCGCCCGCGCACCCCGCCATTAAGCCGCTTTCCGATTTCAGACGCTAGCACAAGCGAGCCCGCGCCATGGCAAAACCCGCCACCATCAAGATCCGCCTCAACTCGACGGCTGACACAGGCTTCTTCTATGTCACGAAGAAGAACCCGCGCAACATGACCGAAAAAATGGTCCAGCGTAAGTACGATCCGATCGTCAAGAAGCACGTCGAGTTCAAAGAAGGCAAAATCAAGTAATCACTTGATCCTTTTGGACTTTTGAAGAGCCCGCTCGCGACCCGAGCGGGCTTTTTCATGTGATCTCGTCGCGGTGCAGATAGCGCGTCTTGCGAATGGCCGGGAATAGGAACGACCAGGCCGCGGCGACGCCGACGGCGGCAGCGCCGCCCGCCACCACGGTAAACACCGCCCCGTAGAAGTGCGCCATGAAACCGGCTCGCGCTTCACCCAGTTCGTTCGAGGCGCCGAGGAACACGGAATTCACAGCATTCACCCGCCCGCGCACCTCGTCCGGTGTCCAGAGCTGCAGCAGGATCTCACGAATATAGACCGATACCATGTCGAAGGCGCCGATCAGCGCCAGCGCGATGATTGAGAGCCATGCGAGTGTCGACGCCCCGAAAACCATCGTGGCAAACCCGAACAGGGCCACACAGACGAACAGAATGACGCCGGCATGGTCACGGATCGGAAAGGCCGTGATGATCCCGATCATGATCACAGCCCCTACGCCCGGCGCAGCGCGAAGCAGGCCGAGCCCGGAAGGCCCAAGTTCCAGAATATCGCGCGCGTAGATCGGCAACAGCGCCACTGCTCCGCCGAGCAGAACAGCAAACAGGTCCAGAGAGATCGCGCCCAGAACCACCTTTTCTTTCCAGACATAAGAGAAGCCGCCGAGAAGCGTACGAATCGTCGTCGGCTCTTTCGATCCCTTCTGCGCGGGCTTCGGGATCGTCAAAACGATCACACCCGAAATGAGGAAAAGCGAGACGGCGGTCGTGTAGGCAACCGGCGCGCCGATGCCATAAATCAATCCACCGAGAACAGGACCAAGGATAGACGCCAGCTGCCAGGACGCCGTAATCCATCCCACGGCATTCGCGAAGTCTTCTTTCGGAACCAGATTGACCGCCAGACTCGACGATGCAGGAGAGTAAAATGCCCTGGCAACGCCGAACACTGTGAGTGCAGCCAGCACCCAGAATGGCTCAAACTTGCCCGTCAGGGCGAGCATCAGGATGGCCAGCGCACAGGCCATCTCAACGAAGACTGCCAGCCCCATGACATTGCGGCGCCCGAACCGGTCAGCTGTAACGCCTGTGACGACGACCAGTACAAGCGCAGGAAGGAATTGAACCAGGCCGATCCAGCCAAGCAGCGCCGCGTTCTGGGTCAGGTCATAGATCTGCCAGGCCACGGAGACCGAGACGATCTGGGCGCCGAGCGACGTGCAGAACCGGGAAATGAAATAGCGGCTGTAGGCTGAATGCCGGAATGCTGAAAACCTGTCGGTCACGCCTTATCCCCTGAGCTGAGCGCCTCTGTGGCGACAGCCGGGTACCAAGTCAATCAGGCGGCTGTGCTCTCGACCCGGTTCCGGCCGGTCGTCTTGGCCTGGTAAAGCGCCTGATCGGCCCGCTTGGTAAGGTCTGCGATCGTGTCCTGCTCACCCGCGATGGTCGAAACACCCACACTGACCGTGATCTGAATGTTCAATCCGGCCTTGCCGATGATGAAGGGCGCAGCAGCGACCGCCCGCCGGATTCGTTCTGCGGCAGCGCAGGCCCGGTCCCCCGGTGTTTCAGGCATGATGACGAGGAATTCTTCACCACCGGGCCGGCAGACAATGTCCATCGGGCGCACATTCTCACGCAGCCGGTTGGCGATCTCCTGCAGGACCTCGTCCCCGGCATCGTGACCGTAAGTATCGTTCACCGATTTGAAGTGATCGATGTCCGCCATCATGACCGAGACAGGCTTTCCACCCATGACCGACCGCTGCATGAACTGGTGCAGCTGGCCCATCATATAACGGCGATTGTAAAGCCCGGTCAGCTGGTCGATCACGGACAGTTCCAGACCCTTGTCCACCCGGCGGCGCAGCATCTCGATGTAACGTGCCCGGCGCGCCTGGGTGCGGACGCGCACCAGCAGCTCCTGCTTGTCGACGGGAGTCAGGATGACGTCGCTGGCTCCGATCTCGAGCCCTTTCGCCGCGCGGGCCCGGTCATCGGGATCGCAGATCAGGAGAATGGACACCGCCCGGGTCGATTCCGTCACCTTGAAATGCGCACAAAGTTTCAGGGCATCAAAGGATTTGCTGGGCAGTGAGAGGATCATCAGGTCCACGCCGAGGCTGGAGAGGCCGCTCATGGACCCCGCCTCGGCAAGCGTCACCACCGTGTGGCCGGCCTCCCGCAACACAGATGCGAGGCGGGCAGATGCCCGCGGATTGTCATCGACAATGAAGATCCGTGCCGGCTGGTCGGATTCTTCCTTGGTGGTTTCGTGGTCCAGACCACCGCCAAGACCATTGGCCTGGCGCTGTCTGAGCTCAGACGCCACGGCGTTGTAGCGCATCAGCGCCCCGACACGTGACATCAGCGCGAAATCATCGACAGGCTTCGTCAGGAAGTCTTCGGCGCCAGCCTCAAGCCCCCTGACGCGATCTTCAGTGTCACTGAGGGCTGTCACCATAACGACCGGGATGAACGCCGTCGCCGGATCTTCTTTCAGCCGGCGGCAAACCTCATAGCCGTCCATTCCGGGCATCATCACGTCGAGCAGGATGATGTCCGGCAATTCCTTGCTGGCGACCTCTAGCGCCTGAGGCCCGTTCTCTGCCTGGATGACGGTATAGTATTGGGCTTCCAGCTTGGCCTGCAGCAGCCGCCGGTTCGCTTCGATGTCATCGACAACGAGGATCCGCGCGCTCATGCCGCTTCCTTCGGCATGAGCGATTCAACAGCCTTGATGAAGGTCATGATCTGGATTGGCTTGGACAGATAGCCCTCGCAGCCCGCTTCGCGCACACGCTGCTCGTCGGCCCGCATGGCAAAAGCCGTCACCGCAAGCACCGGGATATGGGCAACTTTCTCGTCGTCCTTCAGCCAGCGCGTGATATCCAGGCCGGACACTTCAGGCAGCTGGATATCCATGATGATGAGGTCTGGCTGCTCCCGGCGGGCAATTTCGACCGCCTTGGCGCCATCGCGGCACTGATAGGTTTCGTAGCCGTAAGCGTCCAACAGGTCGCAAAACAGGCGCATGTTGAGTTCGTTGTCCTCAACAACCAGCACTTTTCTGGTTTTCGCGTCTGCCATTTTTTCCCACGATTACGAGCGATTCGGAACGGACCTTACCGTACCAGACCAGCTATACGGCAAAAGCTTAACGGGTGTTTACGGGTCTCTTCAGATTGCCGCCACCCCCGGAACATGGCATGAACATGGAACGATGAGCCTGTTGTGCCGGGATTGTTTTCACTTCGAACTCACAGACGGGCACTCCTGCCCCGCCTGCAAGAGCTATCGTGTGGTTTGCCATCCTGCCCTGCACACGCTGACCGTTGCCCACATCGATTGCGATGCCTTTTTCGCGGCGATCGAGAAACGTGACAACCCCGCCCTGAACGACAAGCCTGTTATCGTCGGCGGCGGAGAACGCGGCGTGGTCCTCACCTGCTGCTACATTGCCCGGCTGTACGGCGTCCGGTCAGCGATGCCGATGTTCCAGGCCCTGAAGCTCTGCCCGGAGGCAACGGTGGTGAAACCCAGCCGGGGCAAATATTCCGAAGCCGCCGCGATTGTGCGGGAGAAGATGGAGGCCCTGACACCGCTGGTACAACCCGTTTCCATTGACGAGGCCTATCTCGACCTCTCCGGGACCGAAGCGATCCACAAGGCCCCGCCCGCCGCGTCACTCGCCCGGCTCGCGGCAGAGATAGAACAGGAACTTCAGATCACGGTTTCAGTGGGTCTCTCTGCCAACAAATTCCTCGCCAAAACAGCCAGCGAGCTCGACAAGCCGCGCGGTTTCGCCGTCATCTCACCAGCCGAGGCCGAAGCGCTTCTCGAACCCCGCCCGGTGGGTTTCCTTCATGGGGTGGGACCAAAATTCGCTGCGAAGCTCGAACAGGACGGGTTTGAAACGATCGGAGACCTGCAGAAAGCGGAGCTGAAGGCCCTGATCGGACGGTATGGCGAAACCGGCATGTGGCTGAAGCGTGTCGCACACGGGCAGGACAATCGCCCCGTCCGCACGGATGATGAGCGCAAATCCGTATCTGCGGAAACCACTTTCAGGACAGACATTTCAGATCTTGCCGCATTGGAAGACCAGCTCTGGAAACTTTGTGTCAAAACCTCCGACCGGGCGAAGCAGATCGGTGTTGTCGGCTCGGTCATCACCCTCAAGCTGAAGACCTCCACCTTCAAGCCGCTTACCCGGCGCGTGTCCCTGTCAGAACCGACCCAGATCGCGCAATCGATTTTCCGGGCGGCTCGTCCGCTGCTCGCACGGGAAGTTGATGGGCGGAGGAAGTACCGGCTGATCGGTATCGGCATTTCCGAACTCTCGGATCATCGCGCAGACGAAACCGATCTCCTTGACCCGCGCATCGCCCGGCGTGCGGCCGCGGAACGTGCTTCGGACGCCGCGCGGGCAAAGTTTGGCCAGGACGCCGTCATGACCGGCCGTGCGGCACGCATGGGCCAGAAGCAAAAGGAATAGGCGTGGGGCGCTTGCAGCCATGGGCGGCGTGCGGCAAGTCTGGAGATCTTAATCAGTGAATTCCGGAGATACATCCATGAGCACCCCTGAAGCCCGTCTCGATGCGCTCGGCATCACCCTGCCCGAGCCGATGAAACCTGTCGCGACCTATGTGGCCTATGTGCAAACCGGGAACCTGCTTTTCATCTCGGGTCAGGTCAGCGCCACCGCTGAAGGCCGTATGCTCGGTCGCCTTGGCGAAAACATGGAACTCTCCGCAGGTCAGCATGCTGCGCGCCAGTGCGGCATTAATATCATCTCGCAATGCAAGGCAGCTCTGGGTGATCTTTCCCGTGTGAAACGCGTGGTCAAGCTCGGCGGTTTCGTGAACGCCCATCCGGACTTCAAGGATATTCCTCAAGTGATCAATGGATGTTCGGATCTGATGGTTGAAGTGTTCGGTGATGCCGGCCGTCACGCCCGCTCTGCCGTCGCCTGCCCGGTTCTGCCCCTGGGCGTTGCGGTTGAGGTCGATGCCGTTATCGAGATCGCCGACTAGACATGGCCACGCCGTTCGATCCCCGCAAGTTCCGCTACGCGCATCGCGGCCTGTGGTCGGCGAACGGCCCGCCTGAGAATTCGCTGGAAGCTTTCCGGCGTGCCCGCATGGCCGGCCTGGGCATCGAATTCGATGTTCGTCCGGCCCGCGATGGCACGCCGGTTGTTTTCCATGATGACACGCTGGACCGGCTGACCAAACGGTCCGGCAAGACCGAGGAGCTGAATGCGAAAGAACTCGGAAGACTCTCGCTCGCCGGGTCGTCAGAGCATCTGCCGACATTCCTCGAACTCCTGCGGATATGGCCTTACCAGTTGCCGTTACTGACCGAACTGAAGATCGACGGAAAGACCGACCCGGAGGCCTTCGCCCGCCGGGTCGGCGACCGCCTGGCGCACTGGAAAGGCTTCGCGGCCGCGATGAGCTTTTCTGAAAAAGCTGTCCGCGCCCTGCCCATGGGAGTGATGCGGGGGCAACTGATCGGGCCGACCTCCAAGGTCGGCGACGACGCGTTCGACGCAGTCCTAGAGCGTGCAGTTGCAGACGGTGTCGATTATCTCGCGGTCCACACGTCCGACATCGAGCGTGCTGCCCTGAAATCTCAAGGCAGCAATCTGCCCATCGTCGTCTGGACCGTACGCGGTGAGGACGAACTGGAGCGTTGCAAGGAGCATGGCGCGGCCGTCATCTTCGAACATCTGGACCCGGAACTGGTCTCGCAGCGCCTGAACCCCTAGATTGGTGGCATGGACGAAACGACTTTCCGCATCGACATCGCCACCGGGCTCTTGGAAGTCGGGCCGGACGAATGGAATGCCGTTGCCAACCCGCCGGGTATCCGCCGGGACCCATTCCTGAGCTGGGAGTTTCTCGAAGCATTGGAAAGCTCGGGCGCCGCAACCCCCGACACAGGCTGGATTCCGCGGCACATTCTTGTGAGAGACGCAAATGACGTGCTGCGCGGCGCCATGCCTCTCTATGGCAAGACGCATTCACGCGGCGAATTCGTCTTCGATCATTCCTGGGCCGATGCCTTTGAGCGTGCGGGCGGGTCCTACTACCCGAAACTCCTCAGCGCAGTGCCCTTCACACCCGTCACCGGCCGCCGGCGACTGACCTCACCCGGACCGGACGAAGCCAGGATCAGGGCGCTTCTGCTGAGCGCCGCTGTCAGCTTCGCCGAACAGAACAAGCTCTCTTCCCTGCACATAAATTTCCTCGAAGAAGAGGAATCGCAATCCCTGATGCTTAACGGGATGCTGTGCCGGACAGACCAGCAGTTTCACTGGCTAAATCGTGATTATGACAGCTTCGACGATTTCCTGGCTGAACTGTCGTCATCAAAGCGCAAGAACCTGCGAAAGGAACGCGCAAGGGCACAGGAAGGGCTCGACTTCGCTCACATCAGAGGCAGCGACATCACCGAAGCGCATCTCGATCGCTTCTACGAATTCTACCTGGACACCGGCAGCCGCAAATGGGGCTCTCCATATCTCAATCGCGAGACCTTCTCGCTTCTGCGGGAACGCATGGCGGACGACATGCTGTTCGTTTTCGCCATGGAAGACGGCGAAGCAATTGCCGGCGCCCTGAACATGATCGGGTCTGATACGCTCTATGGCCGTTACTGGGGCACACTCGACCCGCGCCCGATGTTGCATTTTGAAACCTGCTATTATCAGGCGATCGACTATGCCATCGCCAACAAGCTGGCCGTGGTAGAAGCCGGTGCGCAGGGCGGACACAAGCTGGCGCGGGGATATGTCCCCGTACTGACTTATTCCGCTCACTGGATCGCGCATCCCGGCCTGCGGGATGCCGTCGCGGACTATCTCGAACGCGAACGCGCCGCGGTGGAGCACGATCAGGACTACCTGAACGAGCGAACGCCGTTTAAGAAGGGCGATTAGACGAAGCCCCTATAAATCCCAGAAGACCCAAATCACAAAGCAGTACACATGACCCTCCACGACTCTTACGACCCGAACAATATTTTTGCGAAAATCATCAAAGGCGAAATGCCAAGCATCAAAGTGTATGAGGATGAAGTGGCCCTCGCCTTCATGGATGTCTTTCCTCAAAGCGAAGGACATACGCTGGTCATTCCGAAGCTGGTTCAGGCCCGGAACTTCCTCGACATGCCGTCAGACTTTCTTGGCCAGTACATGCTGAAGGTGCAGAAAGTCGCCCGCGCTGTCGAGAAAGCCCTGACGCCGGACGGCCTGATGGTCAGCCAGTTCAATGGCGCTCCAGCCGGACAGACTGTCTATCACCTGCACTTCCACATCATCCCGCGCTGGGAAGACAAGCCCCTCGGCCGCCACGCCGAAGGCGGCATGGCGAAACCGGAAGACCTTGAACCGCTCGCGGAAAAGATCCGCGCAGCGCTCTGATGTTTACAGGCCGAGCTTTGCTTTAAGGATATCGTTGACGGCTTTCGGGTTGGCCTTGCCGCCCGAAGCCTTCATTACCTGGCCGACGAACCAGCCCATGGTCTTCGGCTTTTCCTTGACCTGAGCGACCTGATCCGGGTTTGCCGCGATGATCTCGTCGACAACCTTCTCAATGGCGCCTGTGTCTGTCACCTGCTTCAGACCGTGCTTTTCAACAATATCGGCCGGCTTGCCCTCACCGTTGATCATCCGCCCAAAGACGTCCTTGGCGATTTTGCCGCTGATCGTGTCGTTCGAGATCAGCTCGATCAGACCGCCGAGATCTGCCGCAGACACGGGGCTCTCGGAAAGCTCCAGATCTTCCTTGTTGAGATAGCCGAACAGTTCCTGCGTCACCCAGTTGGCGGCGAGCTTCGCATCGCGTCCTTTGGCGACCTCCTCGAAGAAGGCAGCCTTGTCGGCCTCCGCAGTCAGAACACCTGCATCATAACGCGAGAGGCCATAGTCTTTTTCAAAACGCGCACGCTTTTCATCCGGCAGTTCCGGAAGAGTCGAACGGATTTCCTCGATCCAGGCCTCTTCCACTTCCAGCGGCAGTAGGTCCGGGTCCGGGAAATAGCGGTAATCGTGCGCGTCTTCCTTGGAGCGCATGGACCGGGTCTCACCCTTGTTCGGATCGAACAGACGGGTCTCCTGATCCACCTTGCCACCGGCTTCGATGATCTCGATCTGGCGGCGGGCTTCATATTCGATGGCCTGCTGGATGAAGCGGAACGAATTCATGTTCTTGATCTCGCAACGCGTACCCAGATGCCCAAAGTCACCCGTCTCACGGTATTTCTCGTATTGGCCTGGGCGGCAGACAGAAACGTTCACATCAGCGCGCAGGTTGCCCTTCTCCATATCGCCATCGCAGGTGCCCAGCGCGATCACGATGGCCCGCAGCTTCTTCACATAGGCAGCGGCCTCGGCCGGGGTGCGAACGTCCGGACGGGAGACGATCTCCATCAGCGCCACACCGGACCGGTTCAGGTCCACATAGGTGGAGTTCGGATCCATGTCGTGAATGGATTTGCCGGCATCCTGTTCCAGGTGCAGGCGCTCGATCCGGCACGGGAAGGTGTAAGCCTCGCCGCCATGCGCGGGCTCCACATCCACTTCGATTTCGCCTTCCCCGACAATCGGATGCGCGAACTGGCTGATCTGATAGCCCTGCGGCAGGTCAGGATAGAAATAGTTCTTCCGGTCGAACCGGCTGTAATGATTGATCTGCGCCTTCAGGCCCAGGCCCGTCCGGATCGCCTGCTCCACGCAGAACCGGTTGATGACCGGCAGCATGCCCGGCATGGCCGCATCGACGAGGGAAACATTGCAATTCGGATCAGCACCGAACGCTGTGGCCGCCCCGGAGAACAGCTTCGCATTGGATGACACCTGGGCATGGACTTCGAGGCCCATGACCAGCTCCCAGTCACCCGTTTCGCCCTTGATCGTATAGGGGGTGCGTACAGACATCGTTCCCTCGATTAGTCACAGCAGAATCCGGTCCTTTTAGCCCCCGGTGGCCAGCCCTGTCGAGCCGCGCTGACACCCTATAAGGCGCTGAATTATCCGGTTTTATGGAGATGCTCAAAACTAGGGGGTTTTCCTTAGCCGCAATGTGCGGCAAATTTACACCACTGCTTCGGGAGGAAGCGAGAAGGGGAAACAAGAATAATGCTCTTCAAAATGATCCTTGATGGCGCCGGCGACGACGAGCGCCACATCGCGCAGGGCTTCCTGCGTCACATCATTGCCGGGTTTGCGATCGGCCTGATCTTCGGCGGGGCCATGTTTGGCGCCCTGTTCCTGACGCTCGGCAATCTGGATATGAACATTCCGATCCTGTTCATCCTGGCCATGCTGCTTCAGTTCGGCCCGATTGGCGGCCTGATCGGCGCTGGCGTTCACGTTACGCGGATCGCAGATCGCGGCGAAAAGCCTGCTGACGAGGACGAAGGCCCGCGGGGCGGCACAAAGGCACCGGCTGTCAGCGCTGCCGACGCTGCGCCGTCCAGCCGCCGGAAACCGCCTAAAGCTTCCCCTGTTCCTTCGCTTGCCTGACCCGTTCTGCCCGGGCGGCCATCCGGTCCTTGATCGGGGCTGCCTGTGGTACCCGGCTGGGCGCCTCGTCACCGGTTTCCGGATTAGTCTCCGGTTCCGGATCGGCCTCCAGCTTGCCTTCCGCGATGAGTTTCTTGCGACGCGCAGCAACCCGTGCTGCGCGGGCTGATTGCGCCGGAGAGACCTTTGTCTTCAGGAAGCCGCTTCCCTCACCGACCGACACATCCTGTTTCCGCTCACGGCGCTTGAGCACGCCATCAATCCGCCAAGCGACATAAGCAGCGACAGCGACGGCGCAGAGCCAAAGCGGGGTTGCCTTCGTATCCATCAGACTGATGTCAGCCTGCATCGCTGCGGCTGCAATCATCGCTATCGCGATAACCAGCAGAATTCCAAACAGGACGAGAAAGCGGGTCATGGCGCGAAGCCTACCACCACTTCTCCGGTCTGGCCACGAAACCGGCTGCACGTTCCAGTTCGCCGCCGACGCGGAAACAGGCCGACTCGTCCAGCGCCTTGCCTATCACCTGCAGGCCCAGAGGCAGACCATCGGACGACAAGCCGGCCGGCACGGAAATGCCCGGCAGGCCGGCGAGGTTGGTCGTCACCGTGAACACATCGTTGAGGTACATTTCCACCGGATCGCCGCTCTTCTCACCGAAGGCAAAGGCTGCCGACGGACAGGTCGGCGTCAGGATCGCATCGCAGCTTTCAAATGCATCGACGAAGTCATGCAGGATCTTGGTCCGCACCTTCTGCGCACGCAGGTAATACGCATCGTAGTAACCGGATGACAGCACATATGTGCCGATCATCAGACGGCGCTGAACTTCCCGGCCGAACCCGTCTGCGCGGGTGGCTTCGTAAGTGGCTGTCAGGTTCTCACCATCCACACGCGCGCCGTAGCGCATGCCGTCATAGCGCGCGAGGTTGGACGAGGCTTCCGCCGGCGCAACGATATAATAAGCCGGCAGGGCGTATTTCGTATGCGGCAGGCTGATGTCGACAATCTCGGCACCGGCAGCTTTCAGCCATTCAATGCCCTTGTTCCAGAGCGCATCGATCTCTTCCGACATGCCATCCATGCGGTACTCTTTCGGAATTCCGATGCGCATGCCTTTCACGCCCTTCGAAACCTCGGCCCGCCAATCCGGCTGGTCGGCCTTGAGAGACGTTGAGTCCTTCGGATCATGGCTGCACATGACGTCGAGCAGGATCGCGGAGTCTTCCACGGTCTTTGCGATTGGTCCGGCCTGATCCAGCGAAGAAGCAAAAGCCACCATGCCCCAACGACTCGCCCGGCCATAAGTCGGCTTGATGCCGACGGTGCCTGTGAAAGCGGCAGGCTGGCGGATAGAGCCGCCGGTATCGGAAGCGGTCGCGGCCAGGCACAGGTCTCCGGAAACCGCCGCGGCTGATCCACCGGACGATCCGCCCGGCGTCAGTCCGGCATTGTCGCCCTGACGGCGCCATGGGTTGATCGGCGGCCCGAACCTGGACGTCTCGTTGGAGGAGCCCATCGCGAACTCATCCATGTTGAGCTTGCCCAGCATAACTGCACCTTCGTCCCACAGGTTCTGCGTGACGGTGGATTCATAGGTCGGCGTAAACTCACCCAGGATATTGCTGCAGGCCGTCGTACGGACGCCTTTGGTACAGTAGAGGTCCTTCACGCCCAGCGGGGCGCCTTCCAGCTTGCCGCCCTCCCCCTTGGCGAGGCGGGCGTCGGCCAGGTCAGCCATTTCGAGCGCTTTTTCCGGCGTTTCAACAACATAGGCGTTGATCACACGGGAAGCCTCAATGCTCTGGATGAAGTCCTGCGTGATTTCCCGGGACGAAAACTTCTTCGCTTTCAGCCCGTCCAGAGCGTCCGCAAGGGTCAGTTTCGTCAGATCGGTCATCGTGGCGTATCTCCAGCAATTCTGACCGCCTGCTATGACGGCTTATGACGAAAGTTCAAGTCTCTGTGAGAGCGCTTGTCAGGAAGAAATCAGTTCGTCACACCATTGTGAGCCTTTAATTGCGCACAAGGAGAGTGTGATGCGCCCGAGTCTGGTCCTTTTCACAGCAATGATTGCCGTAACCGGCTGCGCCTCAACGGCCGGCACCGAACCGAAGGCGAAAGGCGTAGAGAAATACGCCGATGACCCGCGTCTGGGCGAGGAAGTCGACCGGATCTGCTTTGCGAGCAATATCGACAGCTTTGGTGACAACACGCGCGACACCTTCACCGTTCGGGAAGGCCGCGACTACTTCCTGATCGAGATATTCGGCTCATGCCCGCCGCTCCAGCATGCAATGACCATGCGAATGGACTCGGCCATGAACTGCCTGACCTCCGGTGATCATGTGATTGTGTCGGACTCGCTGACGACCAGCAGCAGCACCCCCTTCAGCAAGGCACGTTGTATGGTGAAATCCATCTACAAATGGGATCCGAAAGCTGGTGAGGCGGACAGTGAGTCTGACGAACAGGCAGCCGAACAAGCCCAGGACGAAAGCTAAATCACAGGAGCGGCGTTCCCGACGGTCTGGCGCTTTGCCTTCCTGAGTTCTTCGAACATCAGGGTTTCAAACCCTAGATCGTAGGACGAAGCCCCCTCTTTCGCTGTCTCCACGTCGCCAATCCGGGCTTCCCACCACGCAATGTACGGGGCGTGGGCACAATACATCCGGATATAGGCTAGCCATCCGGCCCATTGCTGCTTGCGCTGGCCGTTCGAACTGCGCTCATAAACGAGATAGGCATCTTCCAGCATCTGCGTGACAATTTCGAAGAGTATCGAACGCCGCCGGTCGAGATCGGTCTGCAGCTCCTCGTCATCGCCGTGGAGGTAAACACCCGTATCAGTGTGCGACAGCATCAGCCCCAGATAGCCAGCGTATCTATCAGACGACCTGCGATAGACTTCATTGATGCGATCCTGCCGCTCAATGGATCGATCCCGAAAGAAAAGGTAGACCGCGATCGGCGCGCCGATCAGCGTCATCAGTGAAACTGCCAGCTGAGCAATCTGATTCAGTTGCTCCAACGCGTATCCACCCAAATACTACTCCACAGATTTCGGAACCACGAAGAAGCCGTCTTCGGTACGGGGGGCATTGGCCAGCACCTGATCGGGAATATTGCCGTCGGTCACCACGTCTTCGCGCATCGGCAATTTGGTTTCGACCACCGAAGTCATCGGCTCCACGCCGTCAATGTCGACTTCGTTCAGCTGGTCGATCCAGCCGAGGATGCCGTTCAGTTCACCGGCCAGTTCTTCCAGATGCGCTTCGTCGACCGCGATGCGCGACAGGCGCGCAACCTTGCGAACATCGTCCTTCGTGACACTCATGCGAACTCTCCGAATTTGCTGCGGCCGGAATACGCCATAGGCAACGCCCCATCAAGGCGCTATGTGGGCAGCCCATGCCACTCGTTGATGTCGCCGATTTCCCCTCTGCCGGTCCCCTGCTCGGGCTCGACCCCGGGACGAAGACAATCGGCGTCGCGTCCTGCGACGCCCTGCGCATGATCGCCAGTCCGGTAGAAACCATTCCCAAGGGCCGGAAACTCCCGCCCGTGCTGGAGCGCCTGTTCGCGCTTTATGATGAGCGGAACGCAGTCGGACTGGTCCTTGGACTTCCCCTCAACATGGATGGTAGCGAAGGCCCTCGCGCGCAGTCGGTCCGGGCGCTCGCCTGGAATATCCTGAAATACCGCAATGTACCGATCCTGCTGCAGGATGAGCGCCTTTCCACAGCTGAAGCCGAATGGGCGATGTTGGAGGCCGACCTGTCCCGCAAACGCCGGGCCGAACGCATAGACGCATCCGCAGCAGCGATCATTCTCAAATCGGCGCTGGAACGGCTGGAGCGGGGCGCATGAGCGGATTTCTTTATGCCCTGCTGCCGGTCATTGCGATTGTCACGCTCGGCCATGTGCTCTCGGTCCGCAAATGGATTCCGACCGAGAGCTGGCGCGCCATTGAGCGGCTGTCTTATGTTGTCCTGTTCCCGGCTCTCATCGTCCGGACTCTCGCCAACGCCCCGTTTGAAACAGCCCCCTGGCGCCTGGCTGGCGCATTGATCCTGGCGCAGTTTGCCCTCGCAGGCGTCGGCTGGCTTGGGCGCTTCCTACCGGGCATGCCACGGCCGGCGGTTGGGTCGGTCATCCAGTCGAATGTCCGGTGGAACACGATGATTGGCCTCTCGATTGGCAGCCTTCTGTTCGGACAGGACGGCCTTGCGCTGGTTACCATCGCCGCCGCCGCCATGATTCCGACAGCCAATGTCCTGTCGGTGTATGCGTTGATCGCCCATGCCGACCGCCCGCACGGCCCTGCGCCCAAGCCGATTCTGGCCCTTGTCCGCAATCCGATCGTGATTGCCTGTGCAGCAGGACTTGCGCTGGCAGCAGCAAACATCGAGTTGCCGGAGCTTCTCGACGACAGTCTCGGTATTCTGGGTGACGCGGCCCTCGCACTCGGGCTGCTGTCAGCGGGCGCTGGCGTGGATTTGTCCGCCCTGCGCCGGGCCGGGCCGCGAACCTTCTCCTGGTCACTCGTCAGGCTCATCGGACTGCCTGTTTTTGCCGTGGGATTCGGCCTATTGCTCGGCCTGTCTGGCATTCCCCTGACCATCGCCGTGATCTGCGCTGCGACGCCGACCGCCACATCCTCCTACATTCTTGCCCGGGAACTTGGTGGAGACGCGCCGCTGGCCGCCAACCTGATCGCGGTCGAGACGGTCCTTGCCATGATCACGATGCCGCTTCTCTACCTCGCAGTGATGCAGCTTCCTTCGGCCTGAGGGCTTGAAGCCCGGCGGAATCGGGCCTAAACCGCCAAAAATCGAAAGGGCCTCCATGAACCGGGCGGCATATCACTACAGCTTCGATCACGAGCACCTGCTCAGTATTGAAGGGCTTTCTCCTCTCGATATTACCCACATTCTGGACCTTGCAGATCGCTACGCCGAAGCGACCCGCGCGGGTATCCGGCCGGATCCTGTGCTCAAGGGCAAGGTTGTGGTGAACCTGTTCTTCGAGAACTCCACCCGAACCATGAGCAGTTTCGAGATCGCCGCCCGCCGGCTCGGTGCGGACGTCATTTCGATGCCGGTTGCCGCCTCAAGCGTGAAAAAAGGCGAGACGCTGATCGACACGGCAATGACGCTGAACGCCATGAAACCGGACGCCCTGATCGTTCGGCATTCGGCATCCGGCGGACCGAAACTCCTCTCCCGCAAAGTGGATTGCGCCGTCATCAATGCTGGCGATGGAACGCATCAACACCCGACACAGGGCCTGCTCGACACCCTCACCATCCGGCGCACCAAGGGACGGATTGAAGGCCTGAAAGTGGTCATCTGCGGTGACATTGCTCACTCCCGGGTGGCCCGGTCGACAACGCAGGCGCTTCACCTGATGGGCGCCGAAGTGCACCTTTGTGCACCGCGCACGCTGCTGCCCTCCGGCACTGAAACCTGGGGCGCCGCAAGCGCGACGACCGACTTCGACAAAGCCCTGAAAGGCGCAGACATCGTCATGATGCTGCGCCTGCAGCTGGAACGGATGGACGGCGCATTCCTGCCGAGCCGCCGCGAATACTTCAGCTATTTCGGACTGACAAAAGACCGGCTCGCGCTCGCCAAACCGGATGCAACGGTGATGCATCCCGGCCCGATGAACCGGGGAATCGAGATCGAAAGCGCCATTGCCGATGGCGAACAATCCGTCATCACGGAACAAGTCGAGATGGGCGTCGCCGTCCGCGAAGCCGTGCTTCACCTTCTGGCGGGAGGGCACGCATGAGCCTCAGCATCTACAATGCCCGCCTGCTCGACCCGGCCAGCGGGCTGGATGAAACCGGAGCAATCCTGCTTGACGGGGGCAAGATCAAGGAAGTCGCCAAAGGTCAGACCTCGCCTCATGCGGACGCAGCTAACGCCATTGATGCGGCAGGCTTATGCCTCGCCCCCGGTCTGATCGACCTTCGCGTCAAAACAGGCGAACCGGGCATCGAGCAAAAAGAAACTCTGGCCACCGCCTCACGTTCTGCTGTCGCTGGCGGAATTACCAGTTTCGTCGTCATGCCCGACACACGGCCCGTCATAGACGATATGGCGCTTGTCAGGTTCGTCATGGACACGGCCAAAGCCAATGCTGCCGCGCGTATTTATCCGGCGGGGGCCCTGACAACCGGTCTGGAAGGCAGTGCAATGGCCGAGATCGGACTGATGGCGAAATCAGGCGCCATCCTGTTCACCAATGGTGATATACCCGTTGCGAACGCCTCTATCCTGAAACGAGCAATGGCATACGCCGCCAGTCTCGGCGCTACTATCATGTCGCGCCCGGATGAGCGGACTCTTTCAGGCTCCGGCGTGATGAATGCAGGAGAACTCGCCGGACGCATGGGCCTGCCAGGAATCCCCGTCGAGGCCGAATGGATCGGCGCAATGCGCGATACTTCACTGGCTGAAGCAACGGGATGCACACTGATCCTTGATCAGGTTTCCACACCGCGCACAGTGGCAATCGCCATGGAAGCCCGCAAGCGCGGAACAAACGTATTCACAACCGCTGCGGCGCACAGCTTCTTCTTCAATGAACTGGATGTCGGGGACTATCTGACCTACTGCAAGGTCAACCCTCCGTTCCGGGATGAAGAGACTCGCCTGGGGCTGATCGATGCACTGAAGAACGGACAGATCGATGCTGTCGTGTCCGCCCACGATCCTCAGCCACCGGAAGAAAAACGCCTGCCATTCGGCGAGGCTGCTTTCGGGGCCGCTGGGCTGGAAACGGTGCTGCCAGCAATGCTGAGCCTGGTTCACGACGGCCCGCTTAATCTGCTGGAGGCGCTGGCGCCCATAACCTGCAGGCCAGCCGATATGCTGGGCCTGCCCCAAGGCCGCCTCGCTAAGAACGCGCCGGCAGACCTCATCCTCTTCGATCCCGGCAAGCCCTGGCTGTGCGAACGTGAGCATTTGGGTTCACGCTCTACCAACTCGCCATTCGACGGACGGCGCCTGCAGGGCCGCGTCTTGCGGACTTTTGTCGGCGGAGAGGAAGTCTTTGCGCATGCGAGCCTCACCTGAGAAGGCTTGCCCGGACGCTCATCTCTGCCTACCACTTAAACGTGTTTCCGGGAGTTGCGCATGGACGCATATCTTGTCTTTCTGCTTGCCGCACTGGCCGGCTACCTCGCCGGTTCAATCCCGTTTGGGCTCCTGCTGACGCGGGCAGCCGGGCTGGGAGACATCCGTCAGGTCGGCTCCGGCAATATCGGCGCGACAAACGTCCTGCGCACCGGTCGCAAGGACCTGGCGCTTGCGACGCTTCTGCTCGATAGCCTGAAGGCAGGCCTCGTTGCGCTGGGATTTGGCCTGCGGGGCGGCGCGGAGCTAGGCCTTGTTGCCGGGGCTGCGGCTTTCGTCGGGCATTGTTACCCCGTCTGGCTCGGCTTCAAGGGCGGCAAAGGCGTTGCAACTTTCGCAGGCCTGCTGCCGTTTGTGTCTTTGCCGGCCTTCTATGTGGCAGCACCTGTGTGGTTGAGCATTTTCGCGATCACACGGATTTCTTCCCTTGCGGCCCTGACTGCCGCAGCGCTCGTCGCACCTGGCGCCTGGTTCGTTGAGGAACTGATGCACCGGCCGCACAACTGGTTTGTGCTTCTCGGACTGGCAGGTTTGTCGATATTCGTCTTCTGGACCCATCGCGCCAATCTCGGCCGCCTTCTGAAGGGCACCGAGCCGCGTTTCGGAAGCTCAAAAGCGAAACCGGACGCATGACTTCTGACAGCGAAAGGCTGGACTGGATCCGCCTCGCAAGGACCCACGGAATCGGGCCTGTCAGCTTTTTTCAGCTCATTCGCCGCTATGGTTCCGCCAGCGCTGCGCTGGATGCCCTGCCGGATCTGTCCGCCCGCTCACGCAAGGGGCGTCCGCTTCAGCCTCCGGAACGCCATCTTGTCGAGCAGGAGCTGAACGCTGCCAATCGATATGGCGCTCGTCTCGTTCTCAGCTCCGAACCGGACTATCCGCCGCTCCTGAATGACCTTGAGCCTCCGCCGCCCGTCCTCACCCTGCTGGGACGGGCCGACCTTGCATCCCGGCCAACCGTGGCAATTGTCGGGGCGCGTAACGCCTCCGCCGCAGGCCGAAAGATTGCCCGCGATATGGCAGCGGAGCTTGGCCGGAATGGTTTCACTATCGTGTCGGGCCTGGCGCTGGGCATCGATGGCGAGGCACATGCGGCAAGCATAGAAACAGGCACGATCGCAGTGCTGGGCGGCGCAATCGACCATGTGTATCCACCACAACACAAGCGCATCTACGCTGAAGTTGCCGCTTCTGGCCTGATTGTTTCCGAAAGCCCGTTCGGCTACCGGGCCAAGGCGCAGGATTTTCCGCGCCGCAACAGGATCATCACCGGCATGTCCCTCGGGGTCGTGGTTGTGGAGGCCGCTGAACGTTCCGGATCGCTGATTTCAGCGCGGGTCGCCGGAGAACAGGGGCGCGAGGTCATGGCCGTGCCCGGCTCTCCCCTGGATCCACGCGCAGCCGGGACGAACAGCCTTCTTCACCAGGGCGCAACGCTCGTCCGTCATGCGGACGACGTACTGGACATTCTTGCGACGCTTGACCGGCGCCAGGTGTGCGCGCCACCTCCGCGCCCTTTCGAATTCGACCCGGAAGCCGGGGAGCCGAGCGAATCGGAATTGCATCGGGTGCTGGAGGCCCTGTCTCCTCATCCCATGCCAATCGACGAAATTGCACGCGCCAGCGGCCTGCCTGCGTCGCGCTGTGCCGCCGTCCTGCTTGAACTTGAATTGTCGGGAGAAGCCCAGACACTACCGGGTGGATTGGCCGCCAAGGCGTTTTGACCAGGATGGGCACGTGTGGCCAAGCTGCACCGGCTGGGTGCCGAAAAATCACTCATCCGCGCTCCGTGGCTGGACGATGCCGGGGACAGCCTCTAAGCCTCAGTCACCGAGACAGAATTCCGTATTCCGCAGCCGGCGCTGCCGGGGCAAAACCGAGGTAGCCCGAATTGGCCAACTGGTACCATTACGCTGCAGCCCTGGCCCTTGCCGCATCCCCGTCGTTCGGGGCGGTCGCGCAGGAAAGCAGTGCGCCAGATGCGACGGCCAGTTCGCAGCAGGTCGTCCTCGAAGCTGACTATGTTTATGAGTTGCGTGACGAAAACTCCATCGTCGCGGAAGGCAATGTAGAAGCGCTCTATGATGGACGAATCCTGCGCGCTGACCGGCTTGTCTACAACCGGACCACCGAGCGCGTCCGGGCGACCGGAAATGTCGTTATCATCGACACTGACGGCTCCCAGCAATTTTCCGATGAAGTCGAAGTCGGTTCCAATCTCTCGGATGGATACGCGATCGGCTATTCGGCCCGTCTGACCGACGGCTCGACCATTGTGGCAAATTCAGCCATCCGCCAGCCGGATGGCATAAACGCGATGGATCAGGTCATTTATACGGCCTGCGCTATCTGTGAGGCCAAGGGGCAGACACCGACCTGGTCCCTGCGGGCCCGCCGCGCCGTGCTGGACCAGGAAACCCAGATGATTTCCTATCGCGACGCGGTTCTGGAAGTCATGGGCATTCCGGTGTTCTACTTCCCCTATCTGGCGCACCCGGACCCCACGTCTGACCGGCGTTCCGGCTTGATGATCCCGTCCGCCGGATTCTCTTCGAAGCTCGGCGCATTCTACCAGCAGCCCTATTACTGGGCGATCTCGGACTCCTCGGACCTGACGATCGCGCCGCTGATCACGGAAAACGTCAATCCGATGCTGGAACTCGATTACCGCAAGCGGTTCTATTCGGGTGCGATCAACATCAATACCAGCATCACACGGGAAAAAGACTTCGACAGCGACGGCGAGAAGTTTGGAGAGGAAAAGTGGCGCGGCCATCTGTACGGCAGCGGCCGGTTTGCGCTGACAAAAGAATGGCAATGGGGCTTCGGCATCGAAACCCAAACCGACGACCTGTATGACCGCCGCTACGACATTGACGGACAAGGCGATAAACGCGGGATCTATCAAAGCCAGCCACGTCGGCTCCTGTCCCAGCTATACGCCGTGGGTCAGGGCGACTCTTACTACACAGACGTTTCCCTTCTCTCGATACAGGGCCTCCGTGGAAGCGATGCCGATGGCAGCCTGCCAACTGTCACGCCCTTGCTGTTCAGCGAAAAATACTGGGATCTCGGCGACTACGGCTTTGCCAGTGTGAACGCCTCGACTGCCATTCTGCGCCGCGATGTCGGCGATGACAGCCAGCGCGTCAGCGTTGGGGCAGACTGGTCGACATACAAGATTCTGCCCGGCGGCTTTACCTTCGAGCCTTTTGCAGAACTGAGAGGTGATTACTATCAGCTCGATCAGAAACGCATCGAAGACGATAACGCATCGAGGCTGGTCGGCAATGCCGGAGCGCGCATCGCCTATCCGATGATCCGTCCCGGCAAGACGGTGGACATCATGCTCGAGCCGGAAGTCATGGCCGCATGGGGCACGTCAAATTCAAATGACCCGATCATCCCGAATGAAGATGCCCTGTTATTCGAAATGGATGAAACCGTCCTGTTCAATGCGAACACGGTTGCCGGTTATGACCTCTACGAAGGTGATGGGAAAATCTCTGCCGGGCTGACGGCTCGGGCAGTCTGGAAAGACGGCCCGGAACTTTCTGCCACTGTCGGTCGGAGATGGCGGTCCCGGCCAGACCCAAGCTTTGAAAAAGTCACCAACCTCGATGGCACGACATCCGATTGGGTGGCCGCGGCGACAGCGGATTTCGGTTCGGCCCTGCGCATCGATACACAGGTCAGGCTTGATGAAGACGGGCTGGAACTGAACCGGATCGATACTCGCCTGTCCACACAATCTTCCCGATGGCGCGCAACCGGCCAATACTACAAGATCAGCGAACGGCTGAACCCGAACCAGGCGGAAGACGAAGGTTTCTTCATGACCGGCGAGTTCCGGATCACCGAACGCTACTCCTTCATCTACGGCCAGTTGCGTGACATAGCGAACAACCGGAATGCCAGAAAGGATTTCGGTATCGCCTATGAAGACGACTGCTCACGCCTCGAACTGGTCTATAGCCGCTCGGAACTGCAGGATCGAACACAAGGTCCGTCAGAAAACATTCAGATCCGCTTTTCTCTCAAAACACTCGGTCAGTTCGGGTCCAGCGAATTCGATTAAGTCTGCCACTGCCCCGAAATCGCCGTGAACCCTAAATATCCGTAAGTTATCAGGGCTGACTGCGGGCCCGCGTTGCGCCATGCATCAGGATTTGTATGGTCGAAGTTGAATACCTGCCTGCGGGATCGCAGGCATGAATTGGAGACCTCTGATGGTTCGCAAACTCGCCGTCGCCGCAATGATGCTGGCCCTTCCCTTCGCCGGACAAGCGAGTGCACAGGAAGCCCCGGCAGATGATGGTAGCCTGACGCTGGAAGCCATCGCAGCGGTGGTCAACGACCGCCCCATCTCGTTCACAGATGTCCGGGATCGCGCCCGCATGCTGCTGCTAAGCCTTGGCGGACAGCAGCCGTCCCCGGAACAGGTACAGCAGATTACCGGACAAGCCCTGGAGCAGCTGATTGATGAACGCCTCCAGCTCGAAAAGGCATCTGAATTTGAACTGGAAATCAGCAAGGAAGAGATCGACGGCGCCGTGGAAGGCATGGCTGCCCAATCCGGACTGACCGGCGCCGACCTGAAATCCCAACTTCTGGCAGCGGGAATCGATCCCTCCAGCCTTGAAGAACAGATGCGCGCTGAAATCGCCTGGAACCGTGTCATGAGCGGCCTTTACGGATCGCGCATTCGTATTTCCGACAACCAGGTGGACGACCAGATCGAGCAATTGCGCCTTGCCGCTCAGAAGACCCAGTACCGGATTTCCGAGATCTTCCTGTTCGCGCCGGATCCGGAAACGCGCACCCAGGCCGAAGAAGCTGCCCGTTCCATTCTGGAACAGCTGAAAGCAGGCGCGGACTTCCGCGTTGCGGCCCAGCGCCTTTCCTCGGCGCCGACCGCGGCGACCGGCGGGGACATGGGCTGGGTCTCTAGCTCGGACCTCCCCCCTGAACTCGTACCCGCGATCGAATCAGCTGCCGGCCCAGGCCTGCTGGACCCGATCACCGTGGATAATGGCGTGTACATTCTCTACATTCAGAACAAGCGGGAACCGGCTGAAGCCACCACCAAGGTTGATCTCATCCGCCTGATCACCAGCGATGCAACGGACGAAAACCTGAAAGCAGCAATGGATCGCATCACATCGTGTGACGACGTCCAGACCGTCGCCAACACGACTCAGGGCCTCCGGGCTCAGCCGCTGGAAGACATCAACATTGAAGAGCTGGGCCCTGAAGGCAAATCGCTCGTCGAAAGCGCCGAAATTGGCAAGCCGACAGACATCTTTGCGGTCAGCGGCGGATTGGGCACCATGTATGTCTGCCGGCGAGAAGAAGGCGCTGAAGCACTTCCTTCAAGGGAAGACCTCAAGAGCAGCCTCAAGGGGCGCGAGCTCAACATGATCTCCGAACGCGAGCTGCGGAACCTGCGCCGAGACGCCACGATTATCTACCGATAAGGCTTGCACCTCGCTCCATTTGGAGCGACATGCGGCCCGTGACCAAGAAAATGTCCTCTCTTCCCCTCGTCCTCTCCATGGGCGACCCAGCTGGCGTGGGACCATCCATTACCGCCGCTGCCTGGCAGGCTTTGAAAACTGACCCTGAACTTCGATTCTATGTGATCGGCGCGCCGGACCTCTATCGTAAACATTGCCAGGTGCAGGAGATAGCCACGCCGGAAGAGGCCGCTGCCGTGTTCGGGGATGCGTTGCCAGTCCTGCCAGTGGGTCCGATGCCAGAAATCATCCCCGGCAAACCGGACAAAGCTGCAGCGCCGTTTATTGTCTCCGCCATTGAAATGGGTGTCGCGCATGTCCGCGAGGGAAAAGCCTCCGGCATTGTCACCAACCCGATCAACAAGGCCCTGCTCTACGGTGCCGGATTTCGTCATCCGGGTCACACAGAATTCATTGCAGAACTTTGCCGCCCGGAGGGTGGCGAACCGATACGGCCTGTCATGATGCTGACCGGTGGTGGTCTGAGGGTAGCCCTGGCGACGATCCACCAACCGCTGGAAACCGTGCCTGCAAGCCTGACGCAGGAAGCGCTCGTGGAACTCGGGTCCATTGTTCACGCTGCCATGAAATCAGATTTCGGCATTTCGGCGCCCCGCATTGCCTTCACAGGGCTTAATCCCCATGCTGGCGAGGACGGCGCCATCGGGCGTGAGGAGATGGACATCATCAATCCCGCCGCTGCCACACTCCGCTCCCGGAGTATCGACATTTCCAATGCCCGCCCCGCCGATACAGTATTCGCAGAAGCCCTGTCAGGGGCTTATGACGCGGTGATCGCCATGACGCATGATCAGGGCCTGATCCCGGTCAAAACACTGGACTTCTGGGGCGGCGTGAACATGACACTCGGCCTTCCGATCGTCCGGACGAGTCCCGACCATGGCACAGGTTACGATGCAGCCGCTGCGGGCACCGCCCGTCCGGACAGCCTGATCGCGGCCATCCGCTCAGCCGCCATGGTCGCGAAGAACAGGAACATCGCATGAGCGAACAGAACGACCCCGAACTGACACAGGCCCCGGCGCGCAAGGCGCTTGGACAGCACTTTCTGTTTGACCCCAGCATTCTTCATCGTGCCGCGACGGCCGCCGGTCCGCTTGAAGGGCGTACCGTCATTGAGGTTGGCCCCGGGCCGGGCGGTCTGACGCGCGCTATCCTCAAGGAAGGCGCCGCAAAGCTGATCGCCGTTGAAACCGACCCGCGGTTCGCCTCCGCCCTGCAGGAGTGGCCAGAAGCCCGCGACGGGCGGTTGACCGTCATTGAAAAGGACGCCCGAAAAGTGAGGTGGGAACAGGTCCTGACGGACGCCGGCGCTGATACGCCGGCGATGATCATCGCGAACCTGCCATATAATGTCGGCACAGTGCTGCTGATCGATTGGCTGAAAGCCGGCGCGTGGCGGGGAGAGATGGCACTGATGTTTCAGAAGGAAGTCGCGCAACGCATCTGCGCCGATCCGGGAACGGAACATTATGGCCGGCTTGCCGTTCTGACCCACGCGGTAACGCGGCCCCACATAGCCTTCACCCTGCCACCCGGTGCTTTCAAACCTCCGCCAAAGGTCGACAGCGCAGTCGCTGTCCTGGAGCCTCTTCCCGAAAGCGAACGCTTCCCACACCTCGACAAGCTGGAACAGGTCGCAGGTGCTGCATTCGGGCAGCGCAGAAAAATGCTTCGCGCTGGCCTGAAACCCTTTGCGAAACGCCACGGGCTGAAGGCAGATGAATGGCTGAAAAGCCTGGACATCGATCCGACCGCCCGCGCCGAGACCCTGACACAGGAAGAGTTCCAGCGAATGGCAATTTCGCTGGTCAAATAGAAAGCGGCGTCCCGGAATTTCCGGAACGCCGCCTCTGATTTGGATAATGCTTTCCTAGACGTCGAACCGGTCGGCGTTCATGACCTTGGTCCAGGCAGACACGAAGTCCTTCACGAACTTCTCCTTGTTGTCATCCTGGGCATAGACTTCTGCATACGCCCGCAGGATCGAGCTTGAACCGAAAACCAGGTCGAGGCGGGTGGCCGTCCACTTGGTCTTGCCGCTCTTGCGGTCGCGGATCTCGTAGATGCCGTCCTGGCTGGTCGGGTTCCAGGTGTTCGACATGTCCGTCAGATTGACGAAGAAGTCTGTCGTCAGAGCGCCCACCTTGTCGGTGAACACGCCATGCGCGGACCCGCCATGGTTCGTGCCGATCACGCGCATGCCACCGACGAGAACCGTCATTTCCGGCGCCGTCAGCCCCAGAAGCTGGGTATGATCCAGCATGATCTCTTCCGGTTTGACAGCATAGGCTTCCTTGATCCAGTTCCGGTAACCATCAACGAGCGGCTCCATCGTCTCAAAGGATTCGGCATCCGTCATTTCGTCAGTCGCATCGCCGCGGCCCGGCGTGAACGGGACGGTGACATTGACACCAGCCGCCTTCGCCGCCTGCTCCACACCGACATTGCCGGCAAGAACAATGACATCGGCGACGCTTGCACCGCTCGATGCGGCAATCGGCTCCAGCACGCCAAGCACTTTCTGGAGGCGCGCAGGCTCATTGCCTGCCCAGTCCTTCTGCGGAGCAAGACGGATCCGCGCACCGTTGGCACCGCCGCGCATGTCAGACCCGCGATAGGTGCGGGCGCTGTCCCAGGCGGTTGAGACCATTTCGCCAATGCTGAGGCCGCTGTCGGCAATTTTCTTTTTGACGGCATCGACATCGTAATCAGTGGAACCGGCCGGAACCGGATCCTGCCAGATCAGGTCCTCTTGCGGCACCCACGGGCCGACATAGCGAGCTTTCGGGCCCATATCGCGGTGGGTCAGCTTGAACCAGGCCCGGGCAAAGACATCGGAGAAATACTGGTGGTCGTTCCGGAATTTCTCCATGTAGCTCCGATAGATCGGGTCGACCTTCATCGCCATGTCAGCATCGGTCATCATCGGCATGGTACGGATGGATGCATCTTCGACATCCGCCGGCATGTCTTCTTCGTTGATGTCGACCGGTTTCCACTGCCAGGCCCCTGCCGGGCTCTTTGTCGTTTCCCACTCATGGTCCAGCAGCATTTCGAAATAGCCGCCATCCCACTTGGTCGGATCGCTCGTCCAGGCACCTTCCGGCCCGCCCGTCAGCGTATCGCGGCCAAAGCCCTTGCCTTTCGGGTTCAGCCAGCCAAAGCCCATCGCTTCGATTGCGCCCGCTTCAGGTTCGGGAGACAGCTTTGAAGCATCGGCGTTACCGTGTGCCTTGCCGATGGTGTGGCCACCGGCAGTCAGCGCTGCCGTTTCTTCATCGTTCATGGCCATGCGCTTGAAGGTTTCACGCACATCGACTGCCGTCCGGGCCGGATCAGGCTTCCCGTGCACACCTTCCGGGTTCACATAAATGAGGCCCATGACGACGGCGGACAGCGGATTCTCCAGAGAGGTCCGGTCGTCCTTGTCCGGATAACGATCCGAGTCTTCGGTCAGCCACTCCTTTTCAGATCCCCAATAGGTGTCCTTTTCCGGATGCCAGATGTCCTCACGGCCGAAGCCGAAGCCGAATGTCTTCAGCCCTGCAACTTCATAAGCGGCATTGCCGGCCAGCAGGATCAGGTCCGCCCAGCTGATCTTGTTTCCGTATTTTTTCTTGATCGGCCAGAGCAGACGGCGGGCCTTGTCGAGGTTGGCATTGTCCGGCCAGGAGTTCAGCGGTGCAAAGCGGATATTGCCGGCGCCGCCGCCACCGCGGCCATCGGCGAGGCGGTAAGAGCCGGCCGAGTGCCAGGCGAGACGAATAAAGAGACCTGCATAGCTGCCCCAGTCTGCCGGCCACCAGTCCTGGCTGTCCGTAACGAGCGCGTGGATGTCTTTCTGCAGCTGGTCGAAGTCGAGCTTCTTCACCTCGTCCCGGTAGCTGAAATCCTTGCCGAAGGGCTGAACCTTGCTGTCGTGCTGATGCAGGATGTCGAAATTGAGGGTTTGCGGCCACCATGCCGTGACCGAGGTTTCAGTCGTGGTCAGGCTTCCGTGCATTACCGGGCACTTGCCGCGGCCCATATCATTGCCATCCATAGTATTCTCCCTTTTCGCTCAAGCGTCTTTCAAATCCGAACAGAGGCATGCCTGGCACACCGCAATTGTTTGGGTGATGAGCGGACGCTGTATCGGCACCAGCGGGCTTCATCACCGCAGCATGACTGTACGCTCTTCAAATGGATAGAACCAATTGATTACTTGAGGGGTAGCTATAGGTTTTGGCTATATCTTTTTTTCCCTCGCAAAAACAAAGGCCCCGGAGCGTTTGCCCCGGGGCCTCCTACGAAAAATTTATTTTCCTTACATGCCGGCGAGAACAGCCAGCAGCAGGAGCGCCACGATATTCGTGATCTTGATCATCGGGTTCACAGCCGGACCGGCGGTGTCCTTGTAGGGGTCACCCACCGTATCGCCTGTCACAGCAGCCTTGTGGGCTTCAGAGCCCTTGCCGCCATGATTGCCGTCTTCGATGTACTTCTTGGCATTGTCCCATGCCCCGCCGCCCGACGTCATCGAAATGGCGACGAACAGGCCGGTGACGATCACACCCAGCAGCATGGCGCCAAGTGCCGCAAAGGCAGCACCTTTGCCAGCAATGGCCAGGATCACACCGAACAGTACGATCGGCGACAAGACCGGTAGAAGTGACGGAACGATCATTTCCTTGATCGCTGCCTGGGTCAGCAGGTCGACGGCGCGGCCATAGTCCGGCTTCACCTCACCTTTCATGATGCCAGGCATTTCGCGGAACTGACGGCGGACTTCCTCGACCACCGATTGCGCCGCACGTCCCACCGCCATCATCGACATGCCGCCAAAGAGGAATGGCAGGAGGCCACCAAACAGCAGGCCGACCACGACATACGGGTTGGCGATCGAGAAATCGACCGTCACGCCCGAGAAGAACGACCCTTCCGCGGCGCGCGCCGAGAAGTATTTGAGGTCCTCCGAATACGCCGCAAACAGAACGAGCGCACCAAGCCCGGCAGACCCGATGGCATAGCCCTTGGTCACAGCTTTTGTCGTGTTGCCGACAGCGTCGAGCGCATCTGTGGTTTCCCGGACTTCTGAAGGCAGTTCCGCCATTTCGGCGATCCCGCCAGCATTGTCCGTCACGGGACCAAAGGCATCCAGCGCCACGATCATGCCTGCCAGCGCAAGCATGGTCGTTGTTGCGATGGCAACGCCGAACAGGCCCGCGAGGTTATAGGTGGCAATGATCCCTGCGATGATGGTCAGGGCCGGCAGAGCGGTCGACTCGAGCGACACAGCAAGCCCCTGGATCACGTTCGTGCCGTGACCAGACTCCGACGCCTTGGCGATGGAGCGAACCGGCCGGTACTTCGTTTCGGTGTAGTACGCCGTGATAACGACGATCAGTCCCGTCACGACCAGGCCCAGAATACCGCACAGGAACAAGTCCATGCCGGTGATTTCACCCGAAAGGCCCATCGCTGCCGCAGCACCATCGAGAACACCGAATCCTGCGGGCAGGACTTGGCTGATCACCAGCGCAAGTGCGCCGACGGACAAAACGCCCGTTACGATGAGGCCCTTGTAGAGTGCCCCCATGACGTCGGTTTTGCCGGGTCCGAGATTGACGAAATATGTGCCGATGATCGACGTGATGATACAGACGCCACCAATGGCGAGCGGCAACAGCATGATGTCGCTGATATAGGCACTGTCAGCGAAGAAGATCGCTCCGAGCACCATGGTCGCCACCAGAGTCACCGCATAGGTTTCGAACAGGTCAGCTGCCATGCCGGCACAGTCGCCGACATTATCGCCCACATTGTCCGCAATCGTGGCGGCATTCCGAGGATCGTCTTCCGGGATACCGGCTTCCACCTTGCCGACCATGTCACCGCCGACATCAGCCCCCTTGGTGAAGATACCGCCGCCAAGACGCGCGAAGATCGAGATGAGCGAGGCACCGAAGCCGAGCGCAACGAGCGAATCGATGACTTCCCGCTTCTCGAGTTCATCGGTCAGGCTGAGTCCCATGACCATCGTCAGGAAGCCGTAGTAGAGAACGATGCCGAGCAGTGCGAGACCGACCACGAGCATGCCCGTAACCGCGCCCGACTTGAAGGCCAGTTTGAGACCGGCATTGAGACCGGACTTTGCTGCTTCCGTTGTGCGGACGTTGGCTTGCACCGACACTTTCATGCCAATGAAGCCGGCAGCGCCCGACAATACGGCGCCAATGACGAAGCCAAGGGGCTGCTGCCAGCTCTGGAATGCCAGTGCCAACAGGACAACGACCACAACACCAACAATTGCGATGGTGCGATACTGGCGGCCCAGATAGGCGTTTGCGCCTTCCTGAATAGCCGCAGCGATTTCGCGCATCCGCGCGTCACCCGCGGGGGCGGACTGGATCGAGCGGGCCTGAATGAACCCGTACAATACCGAGATAACGCCCGCTGCGAGAGCGAGATAATACCACATGAACCTAGTTTCCTTCCCTAGCCAAATCGAACCGGTTTTGCCCGGTTTCTCCCTGAGCTTTCTTTATTGTGGGTACTTTGCTGCCACCCCCTGACGTCAGGTGCAAGATGCCTCACGTTTGAAGCGAGTCAGACAAGACCCGGTTCAGCCATGCTCGAAGCCGAGTGTTTCCGGGAGGTTAACGCGCGCACCATCCATGAAAGCCGCCAGACCAGCACCCGACGCAAAAGACCCTATTCGCGTGACCTTCATGGCTCTTGCCTCAGCGTAATCCAGAATTCGGGGGGTCGCCGACTCAGGCGCAGCAAACAGAACCTGATAATCATCCCCCCAGGAGGCGAGCGCCAATCTCTCCTCAAGACGGGATACGATCCCGGCATAGGGCACGGCGCCCAGATCGACCGCGACCGACAGACCGGAGGCCTCGGCGAGCATGCGGGCATCCCCCAATAGTCCGTCGGAGACATCCATTGATCCGGTCGCGCAATCACGTAGCAGCCCGGTAATCGCCAATGGCGCCAACTGAGGTTCCCGGTAGGACGCGACATAGGGGTCATCCACGCGCCCACTCTGGAGCGCCCTGTAGCCGAGACATGCCGCCCCGATCTCACCGGTGACCCAAAGCAGGTCACTCTCCTTCACCCCGCTACGTCTGATCGCGCCGCCCGGGCCGCACTGGCCGGTCAGGGTGAGGGACAGGAACAGGCCATGCGGGCTGGCTGTCGTATCGCCGCCTATGAGCCGGATGCCCCAGCTGGCCAGCTCATCACCGAAGGCGACGGCAAAACGCGCGAGGTCCTCCTCCGGCCTGTCACCTGGCCAGCCCAGCGTCAGCAAGGCCTCCAGCGGCCGGGCCCCTTTGGCGATGATATCCGACACATTCGCCCGCACCAGCTTCCGCGCCACCGTCTCAAGGGGGTCGTCAGGAAAGAAGTGCACACCCTCGACCAACGCATCGACGGTTGCGATGACAGGCCCCTCCGGCATCGACAGTTCGGCCACATCATCCCGCAAGGCTTCAGCCCCTGGTGAAGAAGCCAATGGCGCGAAATACCGGGAGATCCAGTCACGTTCGCCCACGCCTAGTCAGACACCTCTTCTTCCGCCAATGGGCGCTTCACGCCATCGAGCACCACGCCCCAGACCGGGATTGAATCCCAGTCCTTCCCGTTGGTGACCAGCGGGTTCGCGCCAAGAATGGTGAAATCCGCACGCTTGCCAGGCTCGATCGAGCCGATTTCCGCTTCCAGGCCGAGCACGCGGGCCGCATCGAGCGTAATCGCTTCAAGCGCCTCATAGGGGCTGAGGGCCATTTCCGCTTCATATACGCCGCCCTCCCGTGTCGCCCGGGTCATGTGTACGCCTGCCGCCCGCAGCGGATAAGGCGGTGCCAGCGGCGCATCGCTATGGACAGCAACGGGCACGCCAGCGGCCGTCAGAGCGCCCAGCGGAGAAATCCACTTCGCCCGCACATCCCCCAACGGCCCGGCATATTCACTGGCCATGTAGAACACATAGTGGCTGGCCGCCGAGAGCTGTGCATCCAGCCGGCCGGCCGCCTCCACCTGTTCCGGCGAAAACAGACCGCCATGCTCGATGACGAAGCTGTTGTTGGGGCCGTCACCTTCCCGAAGGGTCTCCAGCGCCTTCAGCGTCGCGCGCTGGGCCGCGTCACCATTCGAATGGATGTTCACACCAAGCCCCGCATCCCAGTAAGGCTGGATCGCCGGGACGATTCCGTCCGGCCCCGCCACCCACAGACCCTCTGATCCCTTCGACTGTCCGGAGAGATAACCTGGCGGGGAAAGCCGCATTGTCTGGCTGTAGAACGCGCCATCTGTGAAGAATTTCACGCGCGGCAGGACTGGCGCTGGCGTCTCATGTGCTCCGTTGACCATGTCGAGCACGGCCTGCACCCGGTTCTCTCCATAGGTCCGCTCCAGGGCGCGATATTCCGGGACGAGATAGAGGTGATACCCTGCCGCCTGTGCGCTCCCCCAATTGGCGCGGATGTTCGCATCCTCCATCTCCCAGCCGAACAGGCCATAGGCCATCTCGGCCGTGGTCGTGACGCCTGCCTGGCGCAGCATGGACGAGAAGCCGTGGAACCCCGCCGTGACATTCTCCGGTGCGAGGATCACGCCTGCATAGGCCTGGATGACCAGCAGAGCGGCATCCTCATAGATCCGGCCGGTCAGCTCCCCATTTTCATCGAGATCGACGCCGTGAAACGACTGCGCCAGCGCAGGCGTGAAGCCAGCCTCTTCGATCGCCGCGCTGTTCAGGTAAAAGTCATGCGAGGAATAGTGCCAGACAATCAGGGGCTGGTCCGGCGCAATCATGTCGAGATCCGCCCGGGTCAGGTCACCGTGCACCAGATTGTGGTAACCATACGCGACCACGGCCGCATCCGGCTGAGCATCCGCAACGATGTCAGACAAGGCTGCGAGAAATGCTTCCCGGTTCGGCAGGCCGGCTTTCATTCCGTGAGGCGTTGCCATCGGCCAGGGCGGCGTGATGGGCAGATTGTACTGCAGCGCCCCCAGCACGACATGCACATGAGGGTCAATCAGGCCCGGCACGATCACGCTGTTCTCAAACGTCGTGTCGACCATCGCCGCGGGCATCGCGCCCTGCAAGCCCTTGAGGGACCCCGTGGAAAGAATGCGGTCTCCAGACACAGCCACCGCCTCAGCCGTATCGTTCTCTCCTGTCATCGTCACCACCGCCTTCGCGGGGTAGATGACGACGCCCTCGCCTGCTGCAGGGTCCGGCGACGATGGCGCAGCACACGCCGAGACCGCAAGTGCTGCGGCCAGCATCAATCGTTTCATGGGGCCCTCCTCCCTGTCTTTGTCAGAGAAGCGTGGCGTGCCCGGTGATCGATTGCAAGCTGGATCAGAGGCCTTCGCGGCCAATGGCGTAGAAACGTTCTGCGCGCTGTCGGCGAAGTTCCGCCGGCGACAGACCGTCCAGTTCCTTCAGCGACTTCTCGAGCGCCTTGGCCGCAGTGGCCATCGCCCGCTGGGGGTCCCGATGAGCGCCGCCGACAGGCTCTTTCACCACTTCATCGATGACTTTCGTCCGCAAGAGATCCGGCGCGGTGATCTTCATCGCGTCTGCCGCGTCCTTCGCCTTGCCCGCATCGCGATAGAGAATGGACGCGCAGCCTTCCGGCGAAATCACAGAATAGATGGCATGCTCCATCATCAGCACCTTGTTGGCTGCTGCGATGCCGATGGCACCGCCAGACATGCCTTCACCGATGATGAGCGTGACAAACGGAACGCCCAGCGTCAGGCCGCGCTGCGTGCCGCGCGCGATGGCTTCCGCCTGCCCGCGTTCCTCACCGCCCTTGCCCGGATAGGCCCCGGCCGTGTCCGGAAAGCTGAGGACAGGCAGATTGAATTTCTCGGCCAGGTCCATCAGGCGTACCGCCTTCCGGTATCCTTCCGGGTGGGCCATGCCGAAATTGTGCCGCAGCCGTGTTTCCGTCGTCCGGCCTTTTTCGTGGCCCATGACAACTACCGGGCGCCCCTTGAAGCGCGCCAGACCGCCAATCACGGCCTCGTCATTGCCATAGACACGGTCGCCGGCCAGTTCTTCGAAATCTTCAAATATGTTCTCGACAAAGTCGCTGAAATGCGGCCGGTCCGGATGGCGGGCCACCTGCGTCTTCTGCCAGGCGCTGAGATCGGAATACGTATCCTTCAGCAGCTTCTGGGATTTCGCTTTCAGCTTTGTCAGCTCGTCCGAAATCGACGGGCCATCCTTGCGGCCCGACAGGGTTTCCAGTTCGGCGATCTTGGAATCCAGTTCCGCCAGCGGCTTTTCGAATTCGAGATATGAAACTTTCATGGCGTGCAAACTAGCAATCACTGACTGACTCGCCTAGTGCCGAGATCAGAAGAGCACGCCTTGCATTTTCGCGACAGCCGGCAGGATCAGAACGCCCAGCAGGACGGGAAAAACAAACAAAATCAACGGCAATGTCAGCTTTGCGGGCAGCGCCATGGCTTTTTCTTCTGCCAGAAGGATCCGCCGCTGACGCATATCTGCCGAGAAGATACGCAAAGTCGCGCCCAGACTCGTCCCCATTTCCTCTGCCTGACGCAGCATGGTGGCAAGCGATCCGGCTTCTTCCAGGTTCATTCTGTCAGCGAAGGAACGCCAGGCCTGTTTGCGGGATTTACCTGCCCTGAGCTCCAGAGAAAGGGTCTTCATATGCCCGGCGATGATGGGATGGCGAAGTTCCAGCTCCTCGCCGACACGCTGCACAGACGCATCGAGACTGAGGCCCGCTTCAACGCATGCCACCATCAGATCCATCATGTCAGGAAAGCCAAGGGAACACTGGCTTTGCCGGGCGGAGATCAGGTGGTCGACATAGAAGGACGGCGCCACCAGCCCGACGATCAACAGGCCGACACTGATGAAGAGCGGAACCGTCGACTGGAAATTGCTGAGGTACGGCAACGCAAACAGCAGCGCCAGCTGGGGCAGGATCACGCAAACGAGGCGGGCGAGATAATACTGCCCCACAGCACTTGAATGGGTCAGGCCTGCCAGCGCGAGGCGTGCCCGCACCTCGCTGACCTTCTCTTCATTCGTCGGGGCCACTTTGCTGGACACCTGAAGGACCAGATTGTCCACCGGACTGACATGCTTGTGCGGCTCCATAAATTGGGTTCCACGCCGCTCCAGACGTCGTTCGACCTCCTCCTTCGCCTTGGCATTGCGCCAAACCGAAAGGAGGCCGGGTACTGCCACAGCGACGGCCACAGCCAGCATGGCGGCCGGCAGCCAGATGTCAGTGAGGGGAAGATCGCCAAACATGCCGCCCATCACATTTTGAAGTTGATCATTTTGCGCATGACCATGTTTCCGATGAACATCCAGGTAAACAGGCCAGCAAAGGAATAACGGATCAGCGGCGTATCGATGACGTCGCCGTAGAATTCCGGCCGCAGCAAATGGATCGCCAGCATCACAAGGAATGGCGCGGTGGTCAGGATCATGGCCGAAGTCCTGCCTTCGGACGAGGCCGCGCGCACTTTCAGGCGCATGGTCTGCCGTTCCCGGATCGTGGTCGCGAGCGCCTTCAGAAGTTCTGTCAGGTTCCCACCGGTTTTCTCCTGCAGGCGCACGGTGGCGGCAAACAATTCGATATCCGGATCCCCTGCCCGTTCCGCCATGCGCTGAACCGCATTGGTCAGCGACATACCGTAAGAGACTTCATCAGCCGCCATGCCGAATTCTGTTCCGATTGGATCTGGCATTTCCCGGGCGACCAGCGCGATCGCGGTCGCCACCGGGTGGCCGGCCTCCAGGCTGCGGCAAGCGATCTGCATCGCATCCGGCAGCTGTTGCGCCAGTTTTTTCATCCTCTTGGCGCCAACCATCTTCAGGGCGATGATTGGCCCCAGTGCAAATATCCCCAAAGCGAGGCCGCCAGCTGTCAGAAAACCGCCGACGAGTTTCACATAGGCAAATGCGATGACCATGCCGCCAATGGCGGACATACCAAACCAGCGTGCTGGCTGGTAAGGCAAGCCGGAGCGCACAACAAGCTGGTTGAACCACTGGAGCGGCATGGCAAAATTGCCGAACTCATCGAGACCGCGGCTCTTGCGCAGTTCGATCATCGCCTCATTGGTGCTTTCAAAACGTTCCTTGAATTGTAGCCGCTGGTTCACAATGCGCTGGGTCTGCGCTGTCGAGAAGAGACTCATCACCGCCTGTAACGCCAGGAACACGGCCCCAATGGCCATGATCATGGGGATCATGAATGTCAGGCTGACATCTGAAAGATCCGGCAGGCCGAACACTCTTTGCTCTCCTAAAACCGTGTGGAAGGATCGAACATGCCCGGCGGCATGTGCACCCCGCGGCGTTCCATTTCGTCCAGGAATTTCGGGCGCAGGCCTGTGGCCGCGAAGTGGCCCTCGACCTTGCCCTCATCTGTCGTGCCGGTGCGGACGAACTGGAAGATTTCCTGCAATTGCACCACAGACCCTTCCATGCCCGTTACCTCAGCAATGGACATAACGCGGCGGGACCCATCCGACAGACGTGATGCCTGAACAATGAAGTTCACGGCCGAGGCGATCTGTCCACGGATCGCATGCTCGGAGATTTTCATACCTCCGATCATCACCATCTGTTCCAGACGGGTCAGTGCATCGCGCGGATTGTTCGCGTGGATCGTCGCCATTGACCCTTCGTGGCCGGTGTTCATGGCCTGGAGCATGTCAAAGGCCTCCTCGCCGCGAACCTCGCCCAGGATCACCCGGTCCGGTCGCATCCGCAGCGCGTTCTTGACTAGTTCCCGCTGACGGATTTCACCCTTGCCCTCGATGTTCGGCGGCCGGGTTTCCATGCGGGCGACATGCGGCTGCTGCAGCTGAAGCTCTGCAGCGTCCTCAATCGTGATCAAGCGCTCGTCCGGACTGATCGCGGAAGACAACGCATTGAGCAGCGTCGTCTTGCCTGAGCCCGTTCCCCCGGAAATGACCGTGGATGCCCGGCACTTCACGGCGCCCAGGATAAAGTCAGCCACAGGACGCGGAATGGCGCCGAATTCGACGAGCTTGTCGATGGTCAGCGGTGATTTTGAAAATTTCCGGATCGAGACCAGCGGTCCGTCAATCGCAATCGGCATCACGGCTGCGTTCACGCGGCTACCATCGGCGAGACGCGCATCGACCAGCGGCTGGCTTTCATCCACGCGGCGGCCAACCGCCGAGACGATACGCTGTACGATCCGCAGGAGGTGTTCATTGTCTGCAAAACGAACCGGGGCGACCTGCAGCTTGCCGTGGCGCTCGACATATACCTGATCGCAGCCATTGATCAGGATATCAGCAATGGAGTCGTCCTTCAGAAGCGGCTCGATCGGGCCCAGCCCCGTCATCTCATCCATCACGGCATCGGCGAAGCTTGCTTCCTCTGCTGCCGACAAGGCCATGTCTTCCTTGCGGATGATATCGGCGATGATGCCGCGGACCCGGCGGCGCAGGGTTTCATCATCCAGCTTCTCGAGCTTTGACAAGTCCAGCTCGTCGATCAGCTTGGCGTGGATCTTCAGCTTGGCATCCAACTGGTCGAAGCCACCGTTTTCCGCTTTCGCACGCGGCGGCGCCGGCGGTGGAACGGGTGTCGACGGCTTGGCTTCCTCTTCCGGCGCAGGGGCTGTGGGGGTAGAGAATCCGAAACGGCTCATCCGCGGCGCCTCCGCTTGCCTTCCACCGGCGCAGCTGCCTGGATCTCTTCCGGCAGCATCATCTGCACCAGCTTGCCGATGTCTGATACGAGCGGGCTCTTCTGAACGACCTCAGCGATCGGGCGGCCAAGATTGACGGCCGTGCGTGCAGCATCCCAATCCGAGGTGATCGTGGAATCGATCTTCCGGTCGATTGCCCCTTCCGCCTTGTCGAGCGCAAACTCTGCACGCAGGCGCTTTTTCTGGAACATGCGGTTGAGCACCAGTTTTGCCGGCGCCCTGTCGTGACGCAGCACGTCTGTCTCGCGCGCCATGTCTGCCGCCGCATGGAGGCTGGGCACGGTCAGCTCACTGATCACGATAGCCTCGTCCACGGCGCTGAGAACGGATTTCGTCCATGGCATCATGTGCCGGGGCATGTCGACGATGGTGAACTCAAACATGCCGCACGCAACATCCAGCAGGCGCAGGACAGCTGGCTCCCTCGCCAATGCGTCGCCATCCGGATTGCGAGGTGCAGCGATGATCGAGACACCGCTTTCATGCTGGTAGCACCAGGCTGCGAGCAGTCTCGGGTCCAGCCGCTCCGGTGCCGCAGCCAGCGCCGACAGGTCCAGCTTCGGCACGGCTTCCAGAAACGATGTCGTCATGCCGTCCGCGACATTCAGGTCAACCAGACAGACACGTCCGGGACCGAAGCGTCGTGCCAGCTCGAATGCACTCTCTATGGCAATCGTGGTAACGCCAGCACCACCGACGGCACCCCGGAACGCCCAGCACACGCTGGACCCGCCGACACCGCCTGTAGATGTATCCCGAAGCTTTTCTGCCGCTTCGATAACATCTGCCGGAATGGACGATATGGGCAGAACGTCGGATGCATCCAGCTTCATGAGCGCGCGCACCATGTTGCCGGGAATCTGGTCTGACAGCACGATCACCGCAGTCGACGGACGGTCCACTGCCAGCTTCAGGAGCAGTTCATCCCAGCCGGGAAGCCCCTGCTCCAGAAGCATGACGCCGCCGCCGAATTTCATGGCCGCTTCAGAGGCAGACATCTGGCTAAGATCTGCCAGCTCCACGCAATGCGGCTGCAGGGCACCCAGCCTTGCATCGCTTACCAGAGCTGCAAGGTGCGGAATGATCCGGTCTGACCCGGACCGGGGACTATTTGCTGTGGCGGGTTGGGTCATCACGAAGTCTCCCCGCTTCCATTAAGGCCGGACGGTTTCAGTTCCTTGCGCCTGCCTTCATTGAGAGCGCGCACGGCATTTGCCGCACGGACACCGGACGAGGACTGGCTGGCTTCTGAGTTTGGAACCGTCACATCACGGATGGACTGTTCCGCGATGTTGGACGTGTTCGCGCCACCCAGCAGGTACTGGTCCTGATAATCATGCGATGCACAGGCCGGCAGCAGACCGAGCAGCAGGCCAAGCGGCAGGACCGGAAGAGCGTTTCTGAACTTTTTCATTCTTGTCATTCCCATCATCTCAGTAGCCACGTGGCGGAAGCGCCGTCTTGTCCATCAGGAAGAATTCCGACTCCGATGGCTCAGCGATGGCATCCAGCGGCGACGCCAGCATGTCCGGATGAGGCGCTGGCTTCACGAGCCGCGGCGTCACGATGATCACCAACTCACTTTCGCTGCGCTGGTAGCGTTTGGACGAGAAAAGCGCCCCAAGCACTGGCACATTACTCAGCCACGGCGTCTGCCGCACGTCGTTGGAGTAGTCGTTCTGGAGCAGGCCAGCCACGGCGAACGCCTGCCCATCACGAAGTTCAATCGTCGTGTCGGCGCGGCGGACGGAAATTCCGGGAATTTCGATGTTAGCTGCCCGGATGCCATTGTTGCGGTCCAGAGCCGAAACTTCAGGACGGACACGCAGATTGACGAGCCCATCGCCCAACACTGTCGGGGTGAAGTCCAGCCCGACACCGAACTTCTTGAATTCCACGGTGATCTCACCATTACGGGCCGCGACTGGGATCGGGAATTCACCGCCCGCCAGGAAGCTGGCCGTATCACCGGACAAGGCCACAAGATTCGGTTCAGCCAGTGTACGAACGATGCCTTTTTCTTCCAGCGCCCGAAGCCGGATATCGATATTCTCGTTTCCGACATTGGTGAACAGGGCGACCGTTTTCTCCGCAAGGCCGGAGACCGTGCCGGAATCCGTCGCCGACACGAAGTCATTTGCGTTGATGGCGTTTCCGAAACCGATTTCCTTCACCGCATTCCGGCTGGCCTCCAGAAAGCGTACTTCGAGCAGAACCTGCTGGCTCTGGCCAATGGACAGGCCGTTTGCCACGCCGCCGGGTACGTAACGCTCTGCCACCTGCAGCGCCATTTCTGCCGCTGCCGCAGTGGTCAGTTTTCCATCAAGGAAAATGCCGTCATGCACGGGGTAGACCTGGATATCTTCTCCCGGCAAAAGGTTGGAAAGGTCGGTCCGCAATTCGTCGAGACCGATTTCCACTTCCACATTGATCAGTTCTGCGATCTGGCCGCTGGCACCATAGATCAGGACAGTTGTCGCCCCTGGCTGTTTGCCGCGCAGGAAGAAAGACTGGTTCGACGTTGCCATGGCTTCGGCAATGTCCGGGTCTGCCACAACGAGAGTCGTGAAAGGTGCACCCGCTTCCACGACGGCTGAGCGGCCTTTTTCGACAACGAGCAATTCGTCGTTCGGCGCCGCCGTCCGCTGGGTCCATGCCGCAGCGGGGACAGTCGAGAACATCATGGCCAGGCAGCCGGCCAGAACGATACGATAAAAATGTCCCATCAGTCTGTTACCTTCTTGGGAGGATTGCCCGGGCTGACGGGCGCCGTGACCTCCGTCTCCTGACTACCGTTTATGACCCGCACTTGCGCCGTCGTGGGGGCGGACCTGCGTACCGGCGCGCGCACAACGGCACGGGTCTTGACCTGCTCCTGCGCCGCGACGATCAGCTCAGCCTCCTCATCCCGCCCGATCAGGGCAAGTCCGAGCGCGCCGCGCTGACTGGCCGCGCCCAGTGCGAGCGCACCTTCCGGCGTGACTTCAAGCGTCACTGTGTTGGACGGAAGCGCGCCTTCAAGGTTCGGATCGAAAATCTGGTCAACCGCAAGAACCGAAACGTTTTTCAGCACCGGCCGCGCGATCAGGTCACCGGAAATCCGCATGTCCTCATTGCCGCGCGCATAGGAACTTCCCCGGTCCTCACGGGGAATGAATTCGTTCACATCCACACGGTCGCCTGGCAACACAAAACCGGAAACGCCCGTATCATTCCGCACAACGATGGAGACGGCCCGCATGCCCGGCTTGATGGCACCTGCCAGGGTCAGCGTCGCACCGCTCAGGTCCAGCTTGCTGACATTCACCGGCTCGCCTTCGATGATCAGCCCGCGAGAGTACGCCTTTTCCGGCAGGTCATCTCCGGCGAACAGGGTGCCGGCCGGCACAATATCCGTTGGCCAGTCCACGCGTTTCAGCATGGAAGGCTCAAGCAGTTCGCCGGTTTCGATTGTGCGTGCTGCAACCATTACACCAGCCATGGAGACCGCTGGCGCACTCGTTTCAGCGTCCGCACGCGTACGTTCATCAGACATGTAATAGCGTCCCAGAAGGACAGCGCCTGCGCCCAGGACGACAGAAAGCCCTAGACTGATTAAGGGTGTTGTCTTCATCGCTCCCTCACTGCGCCATGTCGGCGCGAATGCTCCGACTGTCATGGTTAGGACGCAGACGGTAAGGTCTCTTGAAGACGTGCAGATAAATCTCGGAATGTGCCGGAACGGCGCATTAACCAAGAAGCAAGGTGAATTAACCTGCTACAAACCATAAGTCTGAATTTTTCAGAGTAGCAAAATCAGGCAGAGGGTGAGCGCCCCTTCCATCCGTTGGCGAATGTTATAGTCGCCTCAGGTTTCAGACAGCACGCCCGCATAGGTGGCCGCGTCCACATTCCCGCCGCTGACCACGATGCCGATCGTCTTGCCCTTCATGGTTTCAGGCAGGCATGACAGCGCCCCGGCCAGCGCGGCCGCTCCGCCTGGCTCAGCGACAATCCGGAGATAGCGGAACGCTGCCCGCATCGCGTCTTTCACCTGCGCATCGGTGACGGGCACGCCTCCGCCGAACAGACGTTTGCCAATCGCGAAAGTCAGATCACCCGGCGCCGGGGTCAGGATCGCATCACAGATAGACCGCGTACCCGGCGCGTTAGACTCTATACGCCCGCTGGCAAGAGAACGCGTCCAGTCGTCATGCCCTTCCGGCTCGGCGACCCAGACGCGGGTGCCAGGAGACGCACCTTCAAGCGCCAGCGCAATGCCAGACGCAAGGCCACCGCCGCCAGCCGGCGTAATCAGATAGTCGAGCCGCTCACCCGCTTCTTCCATCTGATCGGCAAACTCCAGGCCTGCCGTGCCCTGCCCGCAAATGATGTGCGGATCTTCAAAACTCGGCACCAGCACCGCACCGCGATCACTCGCGATCTGCTGCGCGATGACTTCCCGGTTCTCGGTGTTGCGATCGTAGAAGCGGACCTCTCCACCATCGGCCCGCACGCCTTCGACTTTCACGGCAGGCGCATCAGACGGCATGACGATCAGGGCCGGCATGCCCAGAAGACGCGCTGCCCGCGCAACGCCCTGTGCGTGATTTCCGGAAGAGAATGCGACCACGCCCGCCGGGCGCTGCGCTTCCGGGATCTGCAACAGGCGGTTCGTCGCGCCGCGGATCTTGAAGCTGCCGGTTTCCTGCAGGCATTCCGCCTTTACAAAGAGACGCGCGCCGGCAAGACCATCGAGGGCGTCATGCCGAAGGACGGGCGTCTTGCGGACAAGACCGGTCAGCCGCGCGGCGGCGGCAAGGACATCTGAATGTGTCGGAAGGGAATCGAAAGCCATGGCGCTCCATAGCGCGCCATGGCCCTCGGGAAAATCAGCTTAAAGCTCTGCGGCGAATTTCTTCACCAGCTCGCGTGCACCGGCGGCGGTTTCCGCATTGTCCAGCGCATGGGCCAGGACGGCTTCGAAATAGCCGACCTTGGATCCGCAATCATACGGCGCGCCTTCGAACTCATAGGCATAGAAAGCCTGGCTCTCCATCAGGGTCGCCATGGAGTCGGTCAGCTGGATCTCGCCGCCTGCGCCCTTGCCCTGATTTTCGAGGAGATCGAAGATTTCCGGCTGCAGGATGTAGCGGCCGGTAATGGCGAGGTTCGATGGCGCCGACTCGACCGGCGGCTTCTCCACCATACCGGACATACGGATCAGGCGCCCATCGCGCTCGATCGGGGCGATCACGCCATAGGACGACACGCGCTCTTCCGGCACCGGGTCGACCGCGACGATGTTGCCGCCGACCTTGTCATAGGCCTCCACCATCTGCGCGAGGCAGGATGGCTTGCCCTTCACGATCACGTCCGGCAGCAGCACGGCGAACGGTTCATTGCCGATAATGTCCCGGGCGCACCAGACAGCATGGCCGAGGCCCAGCGGTTTTTGCTGGCGGGTAAAGCTGGCCGCACCGGACGGCAGGCGGCTCTGCTCCACCTGTTTGAGGATCGCGTCTTTCTTCTTCGCAATGAGGGCTTCTTCCAGCTCGTAGGAGTGGTCGAAATAGTCTTCGATCGCGCCTTTGTTGCGGCCCGTGACGAAAACGATGTGTTCGATGCCAGCCTCAAGCGCCTCATCGACAACATACTGAATGGCGGGGCGATCAACGACCGGAAGCATTTCCTTCGGAATCGCTTTCGTTGCCGGCAACACACGTGTGCCAAATCCGGCAACCGGCAAGACAGCCTTTTTAACGCGCATATCAAATCCATTTCTCGTGTATCAGGTGAAAACTGCCCTGTTTGATAAGCAATTTGCCTGCCAAGGTCACCCAAGGTCACAATCAAAGCCTATCCCGGCAATGTGTCAGGCAAATGTAAGCAGGTAGAGGCCCGCAACAGACATCGACAGGCAAACGACGGCCAGCGTGGCCAGCGCGCCCCGGATGGGCAGCCGGTTTGCCCGGTGCAGGCGCTCTGCCAGGTGTGACTGGAGCTTCCGGGCCGGAGAGTCGGCCCCGTGGGCCTTCAGGTCACCAAATTGCCAGCCGTGCACATCCCGCTCAGGTGCGCCGGTGTCCGCGCCGTGCTCCGCATCGGCTTCCGGGTGGTGGTCTTTCGGGGCTTTGAGGGCGGACACGGCAATCTCCTTCAGATTGCCGTCCCTTTTGCCATCCCAGACCCTAAGGCTTGGCTAACGCGAGATAAAAGAATGAGTTTTATCGCTAGAGCGGCAGCAGTAGATGACCGCCATCGACGACGATATTCGAGCCGGTCATATAGCTGCCGGCATTGGACGACAGCAGCAGCAGCGCCCCGTCCAGCTCCTTGTGTTCGCCAAAGCGCTTCATCGCGATCCGCTTGCGCATTTTGTCGCCTGCGTCGGAGTCCAGATAATCGGCATTGATGTCGGTCTTGTAGTAGCCCGGCGAGATCGCATTCACGCGGATCCCGTAACGCGCATTCTCAAGCGCCATCTGCTTTGTCAGGTGCTCGACCCCTGCCTTGGAGACGCAATAGGCGGTGGTCATCATTTGCGGCTGCAGGCCGGTGATCGACGCGATGTTGATGATCGAACCGGGCACGCCAGCCTCGATCATCGCGTTCGTCCCGTGCTTCCCAACCCGCCAGACACCGTTCAAATTGGTGTCGATCACAGCATTCCAGTCATCCTCGCTTTGCTCGCGGAACCAGGTATCGCGCGACATGCCGGAATTGCTCACGATAATATCACAAGGGCGGCCAAGGGCTTCCTTGATCGTTGCGAAGGCGCCACTGACGCTGTCATCGGACGTGACGTCCATCTCCACCGGCAGGGCGCGGCCGCCGGATTTGCTGATCTCTTCCGCCAGTGCTTCGAGGCGATCCATACGGCGCGCGGCCAGCACAACATCGGCGCCAGCCTGAGACAGAACCTTCGCAAAATGGCGGCCCAATCCGCTCGATGCGCCGGTCACCAAAGCTGTCCTGTCAGAAAGACTAAACAAATCCATGCCCCAAACTCCTCATTTCGCACTTGCACAACGCAAGATTCTGTCGCTACTCCTAGCATCATGAAAATATCAGTGCTGAGGGAACGACGTTCTGGTGAAACCCGTGTTGCGGCTACACCAGAGACAGTCAAGAAGCTAGTGGCCTCCGGCCACTCGGTTACAATCGAGTCCGATGCCGGCAAGACTGCCGGATTTCTGGACTCCGCCTATGAGGAGGCGGGCGCATCCATTGCGAAGGATGCCGCTGCAGCCGTCCAGGGGGCAGACATCGTCTTCAAGGTCCGCGGGCCTGAAGAAGGCGAGATTGCTGCCCTGCCGGATGGTGCGGCCCTGATCGCCCTCATGGAGCCTTTTGCGATGGACCCGAAAGTCATCGCCGGACTCAATGCGAAGAAGATCGCGTCGCTCTCCATGGAGTTCACGCCGCGTATCACCCGGGCCCAGAGCATGGATGCCCTTTCGTCCCAATCCAACCTCTCCGGCTATCGTGCCGTGATTGAAGGCGCACAGATCTATGGCCGCGCCATGCCGATGATGATGACCGCCGCCGGCACGGTCGCCCCGGCGAAAGTGTTTGTCATGGGGGCCGGCGTTGCCGGTCTGCAAGCCATCGCCACCGCCCGCCGTCTCGGCGGCGTTGTGACCGCAACTGATGTGCGCCCGGCCGCCAAGGAACAGGTCGCCTCGCTCGGCGCGAAGTTCATCGCGGTCGAGGATGACGAGTTCAAGGCGGCAGAAACTGCCGGCGGCTACGCCAAGCAGATGTCTCCTGAATACCAGGCCAAGCAGGCCGAACTGACGGCCAGCCACATCGCCAAACAGGACATTGTCGTCACCACGGCGCTCATCCCGGGCCGGGCTGCACCTGTCCTGATCACCGAGGAAATGGTGAAGAGCATGAAGCCGGGATCGGTCATCGTCGACATGGCGGTGGCCCAAGGCGGCAACTGCCCGCTGTCGAAGCCGGATGAGATCGTCGATGTCGGAGGCGTGAAAGTGGCCGGGTTCTCGAACCTGCCTGCCCGCCTGCCGGCGGACTCCTCCTCACTCTATTCCAAAAACCTGCTCGCCTTCCTGCCGCTTGTGACGGCCGAAGACGGCAGCCTCAATCTCGACACCGATGACGAAGTCGTCGTCGCCATGCTCCTGACCCGGAACGGCGAAACGGTGAACGAAAGGATCCAATCATGAAACGCGCACTCCTGACCCTCGTCGCGGCCAGCGTTGCGCTGCCCGCCTTTGCCGATGGCGGCGGAATCGATTCCACTGTCTTCCTGGCCGCAATTTTCGCGCTGGCCTGTTTCGTTGGTTATTATGTCGTGTGGAGCGTCACCCCGGCTCTGCACACCCCGCTGATGGCCGTGACCAATGCCATCTCGTCCGTGATCGTCGTCGGTGCGCTTGTGGCTGCGGCCACAGTGGGCCTCAACTCAGACAACTGGGTCTCCAAGATCCTCGGCACGGTCGCCGTCGCGCTCGCCAGCGTGAACATCTTCGGCGGCTTTCTCGTCACCCAGCGCATGCTCGCCATGTACAAAAAGAAGGGGGACTAATTCATGGACTCCTTCCACTCAACCTGGGCGCCGCTGCTCTACCTGATCGCCGGCATCCTCTTCATTCTGGCCCTTCGCGGCCTGTCCAGCCCTGCTACCAGCCGCGCGGGTAACCGCAACGGCATGATCGGCATGGCCATCGCCGTGGGCACCACGCTCGCCCTGCTCTGGGGCGATCTTGATCTCACAACCTGGGGCCTGATCCTTGGCGGTGTTGCCGTCGGCGGCGTGATCGGCGCGATCATCGCCCGCCGCATCCCGATGACCGCGATGCCCCAGCTGGTCGCCGCCTTCCACAGCCTCGTCGGCATGGCCGCCGTGCTCGTGGCCGCGGCAGCCTTCTACTCGCCGGTCCAGTTCAGAATAGCGGGAGACGTCGGTATCAAGGGGGCCTCCCTTGTCGAACTCGGCCTCGGATCCGCCATCGGTGCCCTCACCTTTACCGGTTCGGTCATCGCCTTTGCAAAACTGAACGGCAATATGAGCGGCGCGCCAATCATGCTGCCGGCCCGGCATCTGCTGAACATCCTGATCGGTCTCGGCATTGTTGGCCTGCTTGGCTACCTGATTTCCGTGAACGGACAGGCGCCGTGGGCCTTCTGGGGCCTCACAGTGCTCGCGCTTATCCTCGGCATCACGCTGATCATTCCGATCGGCGGCGCGGACATGCCGGTTGTCGTGTCGATGCTGAACTCGTATTCCGGCTGGGCGGCGGCCGCGCTCGGTTTCACGCTCGGCAATTTTGCGCTGATCATCACCGGCGCCCTTGTCGGCTCCTCCGGGGCGATCCTGTCCTACATTATGTGTAAGGGCATGAACCGCAGTTTCATCTCGGTGATCCTGGGCGGCTTCGGGGCAGACGATTCTGCTGCGGCCACCGGCCCGGCCGTAGACCGCCCCTTCAAGAAGGGCTCTGCCGACGATGCGGCCTTCATCATGAAGAACGCGTCCAAGGTCATCATCGTGCCGGGCTACGGCATGGCGGTGGCGCAGGCCCAGCACGCCCTGAAGGAAATGGCCGAGTTGCTGAAGGAAGAAGGCGTCGAAGTGAAGTACGCCATCCACCCGGTCGCCGGACGGATGCCAGGGCACATGAACGTGCTGCTGGCCGAAGCGCAGGTGCCCTATGATGAAGTGTTCGAGCTGGAGGATATCAACTCCGAATTCTCGACCGCAGATGTGGCTTTCGTTATCGGCGCCAATGACGTGACAAACCCGTCCGCCAAGACGGACAAGTCGTCACCGATCTACGGTATGCCGGTTCTGGACGTTGAGAACGCCCGTACCGTGCTGTTCGTGAAGCGCTCGATGGGCTCCGGCTATGCCGGCGTCGACAATCCGCTCTTCTTCAACGACAACACGATGATGCTGTTGTCGGATGCCAAGAAGATGGTCGAGGACATCGTCAAGTCGCTCTAGGGCGTCAGTCCTTTGGCGTAACGCCCGGATCCGTCTGCGCGTAAGCGTCTTCGAGTTCCTGCGTATTCAGGGTTTCGCGGTTGGCCGTTTCCTCGGCCGGCCGCGGCCCCTTGTCAGCGTTCAGCGTATCAGGCGCATTCGGAAACCGCTCATCGCGCGGCATCAGGACCGGGTTGTTGCCTTCGTCGATGCGTTCGCTCACGCCCTCATCCTTCGGGCGGTCCTTCTGGCCATCATCGCGCAAGACGCCGTGATTGCCTTCTGTTTCCCTGGTTGTGGGGTCCATATCGGTTGTATAGCGGGTCATGTCGGTGCTCCTTTCAGGAAACCAACGTGCAGGCCCGCGCCTCCGTTCCGATATAACCGGCGCTGTCTTCAGTCCCGCGCCAGCAGCACCTTGAGCCGCTCAGTCGCGGCTGCATCCGGGGCGCACACCTGGGCGCCCGCATCATCCCGCAGATGCCGCGCCAGGTCCGCCACGCTGATCCCGTCGATCTCCCGGTCCGCCGCGATCTCGGCCAGCGGCTCCATGACGAAGCGCCGCTCCATCATGCGTGCATGCGGGATGGTCAGCCCCGGCGTGTCCATGTCCACGCCGTCCATCATCAGGATATCGATGTCGATCTCGCGCGGGCCCCAGCGCCTGCGTACCTGACGGCCCAGCGCCCGCTCGATACCTTTGCAGATCTCCAGCAAGCCTTCAGGCGCCAGATCTGTTTCGATCTGCACACAGATGTTGAGAAAATCAGGCTGGTCCGTGACACCCCAGGCCTTGGACACGTAAACGCGGGAGAGTTTGCCGAGGCGAATCCCTTCTGTCCCTTCCAGCTGCGCCAGCGCGCGTGCCAGATAGGCTTCCCGGTCGCCCAGATTGGCGCCTAGCTCCAGATACGCTTCAGCCATCGCGGCTCCGCGTTATAACCACCCCGACATGATCCACGAAATGACGGATAGGGGCAGACGGCTTGCGTACGGTGACCGTAATGCGCTGCACCAGCGGCTGCTCTTCCAGGATGGCAAACGCGATCCGTTCAGCGAAGGTTTCGATCAGGTTGAACACCGTCTCCCCCGACAGACGTTCTGCCAGATCGCAAAGCTCGCCATAGTGCACGGTCTCGGACATATCGTCTTTGCGGGCCGCCTGCGGCTTCAGTTCGCAATCGAGGTCGATATAGAATTTTTGCCCCAGAGAGTTTTCAGCCTTGTGAAGACCGTGAAAGCCATGAAGGCACAGATTGGTGACGAATACGTGGTCGGTCATTTCGCTTTCTCGATTGCTTCCAGCATGTTGAGGGCTTCGCGGTGCGCGGTAACGTCGTGCACGCGCAGGATAGACGCGCCGCGGGAGACGCTGTCCAGATTGGCAGCGAGCGTCCCGATCAGCCGGTCGCCGACAGGATTGCCCGTCAGGCGCCCGATGAAGGACTTCCGGGACACGCCGACCAGTACCGGGCGGCCCGTGTCGACGAGCACATCCAGATTGGCCAGGACGCCGAAATTCTGTTCGTAGGTCTTTCCGAACCCGACACCGGGGTCGAGGATCACATGTTCACGTGGAATACCGTGCGCATCGGCCTCGGCAAAACACTCCGCAAAGAAGCTGGCCATGTCGTCGCGCAAATTGATCGCGCCGTCCGCCTTGCCGCGATTGTAGGTCACCACCACGAGACTGTCCGTCTCGGACACCGCTGCAGCCATGTCAGGGTCACGCGTCATGCCCCAGACGTCATTTATGATCACGGCGCCCGCAGCGGCCGCCTGGCGCGCCACAGAGGCCTTGTAGGTGTCGATGGACAGCGGGAGCGCCCCGGGCTTCGCAAGCGCCTCGATCGCGCCCGAGACCCTGCGCCATTCTTCCCCGGCATCCACCTCGTCCGCATTCGGGCGCGTGGACTCTCCGCCGATATCGATGATGTCCGCGCCGTCCTGCTGCATCTGTTCTGCATGCCGGAGCGCCTCGGCCAGCCCGTAATGCTCGCCGCCATCCGAGAAGGAATCCGGCGTCACATTCAGGATGCCCATCAGCATCACCTGCCCGCCAGACAGCCTGTGCAGGAACTCTTCCCGGATCGTTTTCCGGACGGCGTTGTCCATACCGGCCCCTCGCGCGGTGAAAGCGCGGATATAACAGGCCAATCCGGTGCGGCAAACTGAGGTTTCAGCGCGCCATTGCCGCGCCCAGGGAAAAGCGTAAGCTTCACGCTGTCTTCGAGAAGCCTCCCCGTGAAATATCTGAAACCATCCCTCAGCCTCTGCGCCCTGCTCGCGATCCAGGCGAGGACCACTCAATCGGACCGACAGGCTTTGTCGCAGACCGTTACCAGCGCTATGTTGGCTGGTACGATAACCATGTGAAGGGAGAGTGAGGGAAGAAAATGGTGTGCCCTGCAGGTTTCGAACCTGCGACCTACTGATTAAAAGGGACGCCCACAACGCCTTGTTTAATTGAATTTTTCTGCGTAACCTTCGGTATCGAAAGCATTTTCGATGACATAGAAGAACGCAGGAAAACACAGCATGACGCCCGATGCACAACCAGCTTTGGACACATCGAGGACACACCGGATTAGTGAGCGGACGGTGAAGTCACTTGACGCACCTGAAGCAGGAAATCGCATCTACTACGACACCGAAATCAAGGGTTTCGGTGTTCGCGTGACAGCAGCCGGGCAACGCTCCTTCGTTCTCAATTACCGGATCTTCGGTCGGCAACGAAGGCTCACTATTGGGCAGCATCCCGACTGGCCCGCCACAGCCGCACGGAAACGCGCCGCCGAACTGAAGCGCATGGTCGATGTCGGTACCGATCCGCTCGAACTCCGCGAAAATGCGAACACGGCTCCCACTATGCGGGATGTGTTTGATAGATATGAGCAGGATTACCTGCCCCGGCTTGCAGAGAAAACGCAGAGGGATGTGCGCCGGTATTTCAGAGACCTGATCTTGCCTAAAATTGGCTCTAAGAAGGTCTCACAGGTGACGTTCGAAGACTGTGATGCGATCCACCGGCACGCATCGAAGACGGCTCCCACAACGGCCAATCGCGCGATTGCTGCGCTTCGCCGGTCACTCAATCTGGCGATCACATGGGGATGGATCGACAGGAACCCCACAAAGGGCCTTGAACTCAATCAGGAACGCAAGGTCGAACGCTTCCTCAGTATCGAGGAAATCGGCAGACTACTTCGCGCCTTGGATGACCATCCGCGAAAGGACTCAGCTGAGGCTATCAAGGTGATGTTGTTCACGGGCTGCCGTCGTGGCGAAGCCCTCAGCGCGAAATGGGACCAGTTCGATAGTGAGTTCCGCATCTGGACGAAGCCGGCATCGACCACAAAACAGCGTCGGCTTCATAGGGTGCCAGTCTCCGCGCCGGTCACGGCCCTGCTGAAATCACGCAGGAAGCGCGTGAAAGGCGACTATGTGTTTCCATCGCACAAAGGCGACACACTCAAGGAAGTTCGGAGAACGTGGTCAGGCGTCCTGGAGGAGGCCAAGATCGAAGGCGTTCGACTACATGACCTCCGGCATACCTTCGCGAGCTTAGCGGTCTCTCAGGGCCATTCACTGCCAATCATTGGGGCAATGCTCGGGCATAGCCAAACTCAAACGACGGCGCGTTATGCTCACCTCTTCGATGATCCGCTAATTGCGACCACTGAATCGGTTGCCTCGATAATTTCCGGTTCGCGTCTAAAGCGACCGTAGTTGACATAGGAATCCAAGTGCTGTTTTGATTTCGATCACTGGTTGGATTGGATGAATTGAATAGCGCGTAGCTGGGTATTTCAGGGCGTATTCGGGAAAATTGGGAACTTGGACGGAAGGGCGTGAGCATTCCCGTTTAACCAAAGCGCACTTCGGAGCGCTTGTAGCCCAAGGCTCAACCATGAACTTCAATGAACAATTTCTGCCGCCTCAAGAGGTGGCAAATATGCTCGGCGTGCATCCGCGCACGCTATGGCGCTGGCGTACCGAGGGAACCGGCCCTCGTTACATCCCCATCGGCCGGAAAACCTACTACTCCCGCGAAAGCATCGAGGCGTGGCTCCGTTCACAGGAGGTCCACCCATGCCGGGAACGATAGGACGGGCGCGAACCGGCGGGCCGCGACAGCGGCACGGCGCAGTCGCGCGCGCCCTCCGGGGCGTCCGATATGGGGGGTTCCCTGTAACACCCCCCCCTACGCATACATTTTCGGTGGTGCGTCGTGGAATTACTGCATAAGGGGTTCGACGCGCTCGACCTCGCTTATGCTGTCCATTTCCCCACCAAATATATGCCCAAACTCAATGCTGCGAAGCAGCGGGCGATGGAAATTGGACAGCCTGTTCCGGTGTGGTTTGGCGATGTCGGCTTCAATGTCGCATCGACCGGAGCCAGAGGAGGCTATGCCTTCCGATGTGACACCGGCTCTGCGGGTGAAATCTGGTTTCTGAAGAAGCCAAGCACGAACGACCCATGGGGCGTTCGTATATCGGTCTCGGCGGTGCAATGCGCACTAGTCGGCCTCGCCGGGGTCAAAAGAAGGATTGAGGAAAAGTTCGAGAAACTCGGGGTCGCTTTCCGCGACGGTCAAGAGAGCATTTCCCGCGTGGACTTCGCCCTGGACTTCATCATCCCCAACTTCACGCTGGTGGCGGACAACTTCGTCATGCACCCGCGGGCCACGCGAATGGCGCATGTCGACATATCGGAATACAAATCGGGAGGACGATCTGGCCGCACCGAATCCGTGACGGTAGGGAAAAACCCGGGACGGCAGATCATCATTTACGACAAACGTGCCGAGGTGTTGAACAAAGGCAATTCGCACTGGCCTGTCGTCTGGAATAAGTCTCGCGAGAAACTGGGTCTGCCACCGATTGATCTGCAGGACCGAGACGCCAGCCAGATATGGCGGGTCGAACTCCGCGCTTACAAGCGACATCTCAAGGACGATTGGGATGTTGCCACTTGGTGGCAATTGCAGGAGAAACTGCCGAACATCCTGAATAGTCTCATCACGGATATTCGATACACAGCCCCTTCTCTGGATATGAACCGGTCCAGATGGCCGGATCATCCTCTGTGGACCCGTGTTCGAACAGAACTGCAGGGTGGACTCTCCGAAATGAAGAGTTTCGCCACTGAATCCGCGATCAAGGAACGCCTTCACGCGGAACACGATGACATGCTCAAGGCGATGATCGCTGGAAGCCTGATCGCCCTCGCTGCCCACCGCAATACCGAACTCGCCAACCTTCCCGCGTTCACGAGGAACGCTGCGGAGGAATTTATCACCATGTTCCGCGACCACCCGGCGAAGACGGAACGCAAACTCGCTCAATCGAAAGGAAAATACTCATGAGCACTCCCACCCCCTTCGGCGCCTGCGTCGAATACTTGCGCGTCTCACACGCAGAATTGGCGGACTTGCTGTCTGAAGGTACCGGCAAACCTTACAGCCTACACCGCGCCAAAATGGTGTGCGATGGCCGCGAGCCCGTTCCCGGTTTCGCATGGACCGCACTGCGGGAACTGGACCGTTCTTTGGACACTCACCGCGACCAGCTCCTCCTACTGCATGAGCAGAGCGGAGCTGGACGCTTCATCGTCTCGAAGGATGATTTCCGCAAGGCTGATCTTCGCCGCGTTCTGATTCGAACAATGCTCAAGCTGGACGGCGGTGCGTCGGTCGATATGGTTCAGCATCCCGGACCTACATTCGGTTGGATCGGCCCGCGCTGAACTCCGCGAAGGCGGCCGTAGATCATCAAACCCAAGGGTTTGGTGCTTGCACCAAAACCCATGAGCAGCTCACCGACACCTGATGGCTCCGGGTCAATACCTTTACCGAAGGCATAGCATAGCTATGGGTATTGAGGCGGAGACTTCAGGTGTCATCCCCGCACGTCAGTCTCAGTGACGTAAGGATAAACACTGCTTCCCGCGCGCGGCTCGTCTATTGCCAAAAAACGGACCTCCCGCCCACTCCCCCACATCCTGCCCTTTCTTGCCGCGGAAGGGCAGAAAGGCCAGCACGGCGACGTGGCCGCAACTGGCCGGGGAAGCCATGCCCGGAACGGATATATGTTTCGGCACATGCCCCTCCATCCTGCCCCTATCCAAGACCGGCGAACGGCAGAAACATTGACAGCCTCCGTTCCACACCGGGTGGTAAGCAACAGGGGCCACGCATGCGGCAAGAAACTTATTCCCCTTTCCAGCTGCGCCCATAGGGACGCGTCACGCTGTGGAGTAGCGCCAGCCGCAAGGCCTGCCGGGGTATCGTTGGCGCGCTCGATGAAGTCACCCGCCTTTTCCCCCTTCCCTTTCCCTGCCGCTTTTCCTTGCTCTGTGCCCGAAACGACTCGCGGTCTGGATTTGTCTTGTAGACACAGTGCAGACATGCGAAAATTCGCCTGTTCTGCACGGTCTCGTGCGCCACATAAGGGTTTGTATTAAAAGGAGAAAATGGTGTGCCCTACAGGGTTCGAACCTGTGACCTACTGATTAAAAGTCAGTTGCTCTACCAGCTGAGCTAAGGGCACGCCAGAGCGGCCCATTTAGAGAAGGGTTCGGGGCGGGTCAACACCCGCCTGCACTCAATTGCCACAAGTCGTCACATTTCTTCTGCCAAACTGAAATCATGAGATATTCCATCCTGATCCTGCCCGCCCTGTTTCTGGCTGTTGCCTGTGCCAGCAGCCCCGAACCTGCCCCTGCGGAAAACAACGCGGCCTCCGAAGGAGTCGTAAAGAATACCGAGGCAGCGGCCGGCACCGCCTATACCCAGACAAAAGACGGTATTCCCGATGCAGCCATGTCCCCGCTGGAGGACCTGAACCTCAAGCGCGACCCAATCCCCACGGTCCTGCAGGGGATCAAGAGCCCCTATGACGTGCCCGAAGACATTGGCTGTTCCGACATCACGCTGATGCTGGCCGAGTTGGACGCCGCACTCGGACCGGACTGGGATACAGAAAACCCTGATGAGCGCCTGAAGACGGAAAAACTGGCCGAAGAGGCCTCTGATGCCGCCCTCGACACGATTTCGTCTACGGCCAGCGGCCTGATTCCCTTCCGCAGCCTCGTGCGGCGCGCAACTGGCGCCTATGCCTATCAGAAGAAGTACAATCAGGCTTTCAAGCTGGGCGCCCAGCGGAGGGCCTATCTGAAGGGTGTCGGCCTCGCCCGGGGCTGTCCGCCGCCTGCCCGGCCAAACCCGGTTGAAGCAGAACCGGAAAAGACCCTGTTCAAGGGCGACACACCGGATTAACCGGCCTCGTTCTCGGCCGCGCGGGGTTTGGACTTTGTCGAGGCCCAAGCATCGCTGAGACGCGCTCTCAGCGCCTCGAAGCGCCCTTCGGCGATGGACGCCCGGATTTCCTGCATCAGGGCCTGGAAGAAGGCCGTGTTGTGCCAGCTCAGCAGCATCGGCCCCAGATACTCCCCGGCCCGGAACAGGTGATGGTAATAGGCGCGCGGATAGTCGCGGCTGGCCGGGCAATCGACGGCCTCATCCAGCGGTGAGAGGTCCTCGGCGAACTTCGCATTCTTGACGTTCACCGGCCCCGCCCAGGTCCAGGCCTGTCCATGCCGGCCGGAGCGCGTTGGCAGCACGCAATCGAACATGTCGATGCCACGGGCGACGCTCTCGACGAGGTCAATCGGCTTGCCGACGCCCATCACATAGCGCGGCATGCCGTCCGGCAGGTGCGGCACGGTCATGTCGATCGTTTCGCACATCTGCGCATGGCCCTCGCCCACAGCGAGACCGCCCAGCGCAATCCCGCCAAAGCCCTGACTGACCACGCCCTTGGCCGAGCGCTCGCGCAGGTCGGCAAAGTTCGACCCTTGAATGATGCCGAACAGCGTCTGGCTGTCGCGCTCCCCGAATGCATCGAGGCTCCGCTCACCCCAGCGCAGGGAGAGTTCGAGGCTCTCCTCAGCCTGCTCATGCGTGCACGGATAGTCGGTGCATTCGTCCAGCTGCATGGAAATGTCGGCGCCCAGCAGGTCTGCCTGGATCTCGATGCTCCGCGCCGGATCCAGCCTGTGCGTGGAACCGTCGATATGGCTCTGGAAGGTGACGCCGTCCGCGTCCATCTTGCGCAGCTGCGCCAGGCTCCACACCTGAAAACCGCCGCTGTCGGTCAGCATCGGGCCGTCCCAGTGCGCGAATTTGTGCAGGCCGCCCAGACGGCTGACGCGCTCGGCACCGGGGCGCAGCATCAGGTGATAGGTGTTACCGAGGATGATGTCCGCCCCGGCCCCCTTCACCTGATCCATATAGAGCGCCTTCACCGTACCGGCCGTGCCCACGGGCATGAAGGCCGGCGTGCGGATATCGCCGCGCGGTGTTTTCAGGACGCCGGTGCGCGCCTTGCCCTCGCGGGCCTGTATTTCGAAAGGAAATGTCGCCATGGCCGCGCATATAGGCGAGCTTTCCCGCCCGGCAAAGCCCGCCCGCTCACCGACAGCTCAGCGCTTCGCAATCACCAGAGACTGGACCGCCCGGCCAAACGGCCCGTGCTGGTCCGACAGCTCACCGAAGCCCAGCCCGCGGCCATCCGGGCTGATCCAGGAATTGGCCTCCAGCTTGATCCACTCGCCCACAGGCTCGCGCGCGAAATGCAGCGTCAGGTCGGCATTGATATAGGTCCACACATCAAAATCGAGCGTCGAGCCGAAGCCATTGCAATAATCGCCCGTCGCCGCCGCCCGCATCAGCGGTGTCGTCTCCTGACAGTCGAGGAAAGGCCGTTTGATATGGAACCAGACCGCCTTGCGCGACGCGGCCGCCGGATCCTCCGTGCGCATCTCCACCGCCGTATTGAAGCCCACCGCACGCGGGAAGCCGATGGGCGTTTCCGGAATGGTCCCCGCCACTTCCGGCATCGCGGAGGTTTCCGGCAGCTCCAGCTCGGCCTTGCGGATCTTGAGCCCCGAGGCGCGGACGACCTGCTTTCCATTGGCGGACAGGATCACTTCCGAGGTCTGAATGTTGCGGCCTTCGCGGGTGATGTTCACATCGATGTCGAGGTGCCCCACCGGCACAGGGCGCTGCAGGTCGATCGTGAGACGGGTCACCGACATCGGCACTTCGCTCGGCAAATTCTGGACGATGCTGGCAATCAGGCCCGACGGCGCACCGCCGTGCAGCATGCGCGGATCCCAGGGGCCCGCGCCATGTTCCGTGGCAATAACGGAGTCGTCTTTCCGGTAAAAATAGGGGTCCAAAATGTGTTCCTTTCAAATCCGGCCTCACCCGCAGTTCGCAACCGCACCTGCCCTTAGGGCGGTCAACACATAAGGGGGAGGCAAAAGGCAGAGGCGGGCCCGTCATCACGCGCCCGCCCCGTTTCTTCAGTGAATTCTGCTTTCAGCCAGCAGTCTTGCCGCCTCAGGCGAATGTTGCGTTTCGGCGGATATTCGTCGTCTTCGGTTGGCAGAATTCCAGCAGGCCATGCTCACCGCCTTCGCTGCCGATGCCGGACTGTTTGGCCCCGCCGAACGAGGCAAGCGGCGACAGGTGCTGGGTCTCGTTAATCCAGACCGTGCCGGTTTCAAGCTGGTCGGCGATTTCCTGCGCCTTGGCGATGTCTGCGCTCCAGACAGAGGCGCCGAGACCGTAGATCGTGTCATTGGCACGGCTGACAACCTCATCCAGATTGTCGAACGACATCAGCGGCAGGACCGGGCCGAACTGTTCCTCCTGCACGATCCGCGCGTCTTCCGGCGGATTGTCGAGAATGGTCACCGGCACGAAATAGCCGGGCACTTCCGAGGCTTCACCGCCAATCAGGAATTTGTATCCCTTGTCCTTGGAATCCTGGATCAGGTCGAGCACGCGCTGGTACTGCGCCTTGTTCTGGATCGGCCCGATCTGCGTGCCCTGCTGGGACCCGTCGCCCACTTTCACGGTCTTGGCATATTCCACCAGCGCGGCCTTCAGCGGCTCATAGATGTCCTTGTGCACATACATGCGCTTTGTGGCGATGCAGATTTGCCCGGTGTTCTGGAAGGCCGCCCAGAACAGCTCCTTCGCCACCGCTTCGACATTCACGTCCGGCATGACGATGGCGGCGTCGTTGCCGCCCAGTTCCAGCGTGACCTTCTTCAGCTCCTTCGACGCCCCTTCCATCACCTTGCGGCCCGTCTGGGTCGATCCGGTGAAGCTGATCTTGTCGATACCGGAATGGCCAGTCAGCCAGGGGCCGAGCCGGTCGTCGCCCGACACCACATTCAGCACGCCCGCCGGAACCACATCGCGGATCAATTCGGCCAGCTTCAGCGTGGTCAGCGGCGTCGTCGGCGCCGGCTTCAGCACGATCGTGTTGCCGGCCAGCAGTGCGGGCGCCAGTTTGAAGGCCGCCAGAATGATCGGGAAGTTCCACGGCACGATGGCCGCCACGACGCCAATCGGCTCATAGCGGGTGACCGTGTAGCGCTCGTCATCGTCCTGCGAGACGACTTCCGGAATGTCCAGCTTGGCCGTCTCGGCGAACCAGTGCGCGCCGCCCAGCACATCACCCATCGCCTGTTCGAACGGCTTGCCCTGCTCCCGCGTCAGAAGGCGGGCCAGCTCTTCACCGTTCTGCGCAATGACGCCGGCAATGGCCAGCATGACTTCCTTGCGCTTCTCGATCGGCGTCTTGCGCCAGGCCGGCAGCGCGGCACGGGCGGCCGCGACCGCTTCGTCCAGCTCCGCCTGCGTGCAGTTGGGCGCTTCGGCAAAAACCTCGCCAAGCGCCGGGTTTTCGACACCGAATTTTTCGGCGCCGGTGACGGCTTTCCCGTTGATTGTCATCGTGAAATTCATGTCGGCACCCATGGCGCTGGCCTCCCATTTTTGTTTTTTGCGTTTTCTCTGAGGCAATCCTAACAGAACCAGCCCGCCCGAACAGCGCGAAAACAATGCCGCAGCGGCCTCTCGCTGCGTCAATCCACGCCGGATCCGCACCATGGGGGATCGTTCAGGCCCAATCCCCACACCCACCAAGTGTCATCCCGGAATTTGCGGGGCAAATATCCGGGCGCCAGATGCGGTGTGGCGGCTACAGGACCGGGTCCCGGACAAACGCTTCGCGTTTCCCGGGATGACACCGCGGGGGCGATCTGAATTCGTCTGACAGGGTACACTCCCATCTTTGAGGGCATGCATCCTGACCTCCAACGCTACTTCAACCATGTCTGGCCGCTCTTCTGGCCCTGGCTGGTGTGGAACCTGGTGCGCGTCGCCCGCTGGCATGCGCGCACCGGGCGCGAAGCGTTGATGGCGGTGGATTGCTTCGGCAATATCCGGCTGGTCTGCCTGGCCGATGCCCCGCCACCCGATGATCTCTATACATATGAAGCACCGCGCGTACCCCGCTGGGAACGGCCTGCCCTCTGCAGCGCCGTTCTGGCGCCCGTGCGCGTGCAGTCCGGTATGGTCATGCATAGTCATGGCCTGGTCCGGTATGATCATGGGCTGCACGTCCGTGGTCCGCCCTAGGCGGGCCCCTCTCCGAATTCAACTTTATTTACCGGATGGCTCCCGCCAGTCCGGCCGCTTGTGCTGGCTCAGGCTTCGACCGCGTAGACTTTCCGCGCCGTGCCCGCGAACATCGCCGCCTTGGCATCTTCCGGATACTTCGCTGCGATCTTCTTCATCGCATTCCAGTAGACGACATAGTTCAGCGACCAGCGGTCGACCGGGAAGTTGCTCTCGAACATGCAGCGCTCCGGGCCGAAGCATTTGATCATGTGATCATACCAGCGCTCATGCTGCTCCACGACCTCATCCGATGTCGGAGGAACATCCCGCTTGTCCCAGCCGAAGCCATTGTCCGGCATGGCCAGCCCGCCGATCTTGGCATGTACATTCGGGCATTCGGCAATCGCGGCCATCTCATCTTTCCAGACCTCGAAGATCTCGTCCCGCTTGCCTTCATAAGGGCCCACGCCAATCGGCGTGCCGAAATGGTCAAGGATCATCGTCGTGTCCGGGCAGGCCTTGGCAAGGTCCAGATAGTCCCGGTTCTGGTGGTGATAGTGCCAGGTGTCGTAGGTAAAGCCGCGCTCGCCGAGGTGCTGGACACCGCGCCGGAAATCCGGTTCGGCATAAAGGCGCGGCGGCGCGTGGCCGGGAATCCGGAGCGTCGCCCCGCTCGCATCGCGCGAGCCCGCATGGCGAATGCCGCGGAACAGGCCGTTCGACGCCTCGACATGGCCATCCAGAACTTCGTCCAGCTGCGCCAGCGGCAAACGAAGGTCCGCATGCGCCACCAGCGCGGCAATGTAGGGTCCGCCCTGCGCCTTCATCTTCTCGGCAGACTCGGTAACGAAAACCGTTTCGCCAATTGGCTTCAGATAATCTGGCCCATCCTTCCGGTAGGCTGCGCCGCATTCCATGAAAACGGTCTGGACCACATTGTGCCCGCTGGTCAGGTCGGCCAGCAGGTCCGGCACCTGATAGCCCATATCCTCGCTCGGCCAGAGATGGTGGTGCGGATCGACAATCTCGCGTTCCGGCTCAAGGACATCTTCCCGAACCTGCCACACCCAATCGGTATTGTTGAAAACCATGCGCCTGCCTCCCTTTGTCTTATGGAAGGCAGAGTGACGCCGAAAAACAAAGAAGGCCAGCACCCGGCTGGCCTCACCTCGCGTCAGTCAGGCGTAGGATCAGAAAGTGATTGCCGCGCCAGTCAGTTCCGGCAGCTGGAGGATGATGATCAGGTCGCGCATCTCCTGGCGGGCCGCAACATGGCTCATCGTGAAGGAGACGTTGGAGCCCTTCTCTGTCAGGTCCAGAAGCGTCAGGCCGGCCGGGAAGAGTTCGCGATAGATCACGCGCTCGGAGAGGCCCGGCGCGAGGCGGAAACCGATCCGCTTGGAGAGATTGTCGAGTGCCTCACCGACGCGCTCCTTGTTCCGCGCCGCCAGCGGCGACATCCGGTTGCGCATGACGATCCAGTCGATCGGACGGCGCGAGGTCTGCGCCTTCTTCTTCCGGCAGGACCAGACCATTTCGGAATAGAAGCTCGGCCGAATGACTTCCAGCGTCTGCGGGTTCACATCGCCCAGCAGGTCGAAGTCTACAAAACTGTCGTTCAGTGGCGTGATCAGCGTATCGGCATGCATGTGCGCCGACCGGGACAGGAACGTGTCCCCACCAGGCGAGTCGATGATGATGAAGTCGCAGGTCTTCTTCAGGCGCTGCAGGCTGGAAACAAGTCGGTTGGTTTCTTCCGCTTCCGCACGGTCGAGATCGCGCTCTGTGGAAGCATCCACGCGCACGATCTCCGGCATCGGCAGACGCGACCCGGTGGACTGCATCCAGCGCAGGCGATTCTCGAGGTAGCGGGTCAGCGAGCGCTGGCGGACATCCAGGTCGATCACACCGACCGACTTGCCCATCCGCATCAGCGAGACGCAAAGGTGCATGGAGACCGTCGACTTGCCGGCCCCACCCTTCTCGTTGCCAACAACAATGACACGGGCATCCTTCTGGGGGGCCGACAAGTCCGGGCCACCCACAAGTGCGGTAGGCGCGAATCCATCAGCCATGTCAGAATGCTCCAATTTCATTCAGTTAAAGTCAGCAGCGAAGAGGCTCAGGCGACGCGCGGCATGTCGTGCGAGGCATCCCAGGCCGGACGGCTGGAAGGCATCTCGTCGAACAGGTCGCCATCCTCGGCCAGAATACCGAATTGGGCAGGCATCGGCTCGCCATCGAACAGCAGATCGTCCGACATGATCGGGCCGAAGGCGGCCTGGGCAGGCAGTTCTTCGGTTTGCGGGGCGTGCATGGCGATCTGCGTCAGCAAGGAGCGCAGGCCGGAAAGCGCGCCGGAAACGCGGGCCGTTTCGCGAGCGTACTGCTCAGACGCTTCGGTCACCGGATTGCCGTCGCGGTCGAACATCCATTCGTCGATGTCCATCTCCGGATTGAGATGCCGCATCCGCGGCTCCGGAGCGCCCTCGCCGGGAAGACGCGACTCGCTGGCGGACATGCGGAACGCTGCCGTCAGCACGAAGGATTTCAGGGAAGAAAGGATGCGCTGTGTCATGGCTTTAAAATTCCTCCGAACAGGTTAACAACGCGTTTACACAATCCGGAGCCGGGACGAATTGAAAGTGAATTCGAAGACAGGTGACCTTACCCCCACCGTGCGAACAAGAAGCCAGCTGTTACAACAGGTTGCGGCCTGGAAGCGGGCGGGCGAACGGGTCGGTTTTGTCCCCACGATGGGGGCGCTGCATGGCGGACATTTGTCCCTCATTGAAAAGGCAAAGGAAAATGCGACACGAATCGTCGCCAGCATTTTCGTAAATCCGACTCAGTTCGCGCCGGGCGAGGATTTCGACACCTATCCAAGGGACGAAGATGCCGATCTGGCAAAGCTCGCCTCGGTTGGCTGCGATCTCGCCTACCTGCCGACAGTTGGGGAAATGTATCCGGACGGCTCAGTTACGAACGTACGGGTCGAAGAAATGTCCGACTTGCTCGATGGAATCTACCGGCCGCATTTCTTCTATGGTGTGGCCACAGTGGTGGCGCGTCTGTTCCTGCACGTTCAGCCGGACGTCGCCGTGTTCGGCGAGAAGGATTACCAGCAGCTGCAGATCATCCGGCGGATGGTGCGTGACCTCGGCTTCCCCATTGAAATCATTGGCGCATCGACAGCACGGGATGCCGATGGTCTCGCCCAGTCGTCCCGGAACCTCTACCTGAAACCGGAAGAACGGCGGAACGCCGGCGCAATGCAGGCGGCGCTTCACCGCGCCTCCATCAGACTGGCAACCGGCGAATCGCCGTCCGTCGCGCTGGAAGAAGCACGCGGCCTGCTGACCCGCTCCGGCTTTGGCAAGATCGACTATGTCTCTCTGGTCGATCCGGCGACCCTGCAGGACCTGCCGGATACGCCCCTGCCCGCTGGCACGGTTGCCCGTCTTCTCGGCGCCGCCTGGATGGGGCGCACCCGCCTGATCGACAATATCAGCGTGACGCGGTGAAGGTTTCCAGCAAGCTTAGGACGGTCTCATTGTCCTCGGCCGAGCCAATGGAAATCCGGAGCCGGCTCGGCAGGCCATAGCCGCCAATGGCGCGGACCAGAACACTGTTCTGCTTGAGAAATTCGTGCGCTTCAGCAGCCCGCTCCGGAGAACCGAAATCCGGAATGACGAAATTGGCAAAGGACTCCGGCGTCGGCAGTCCCATCGCGTTCAGCCGCGAGACATAGATGTCCCGCCACTCCGAATTGTGCGCCCGGCTCTGCGCGATGAATTCGGAATCAGCGATGCTGGCCATTCCCGCGGCGACCGCGAAAGCATTGATATTGAACGGTGGGCGGATGCGCTGGAACGTGGCGGCGATCTCTACCGGGAAATATCCCCAGCCAAGCCGCAGGGCTGCCAGGCCATAGATCTTGGAAAAGGTCCGGATCATCACGGTGTTGTCCTTGCGGTCGACCAGATCCCGGATGTCGGCCTCATATTGCTCGCCGACATATTCGGCATATGCGCCGTCGATCACGAACAGCACATGCGGCGGCAGAGCGTCCTGCAGGCGCGCAAGGTCCTCCACCGGCATGATCGTACCAGTCGGATTGTTCGGATTTGCAAGGAACAGGATCCGCGTCCGCTCCGTCACGCCGCCAAGCAGCGCATTGAAGCCTGCGGTCATATCCGTTTCCGGAACCGTCACTGGCGTCGCGCCGTGGCCAAGGGCGGAAACCTGATACATGGAGAACGCATGCTCTGTGAACAGAACTTCGTCGCCGGGGCCAGCATAGGCCTGGGTCAGCAGGTGGATGATCTCGTCTGACCCGGCGGACACCGCCACACGGGAGACATCGGCAATCCCTTTTGCGTCAGCGATGGCACTACGCAGGGCGCCATAGTCAGGGTCCGGGTAAACGTGAACCTGCCGGGCGACCTCCTGCATGGCCTCAATGGCCTTGGGGCTGGGGCCGAACGGGTTTTCGTTCGACGCCAGCATGACGATACGCCCATCCGTCCCATGCAGCTTGCCGCCGGGAACATAGGGCTTCGTCTTTTCGATATGCGGGAGAGGTCGGATGCGGGTCATGCGGGCGCCTTACAATAGGTCTGCAGGCCTGAAAACAGGAATCGCGTCAGCTCAGGCGTGCGGCGGGGCGGTCGAGTCTCGCGCCACCAGCCGGTAGTCCAGCAACTCACGGTGCGGCGTATCACTTGGGTCGGCGATCTCTTCCAGCAGAAGCGCTACCGCCTCAGAGGCCTGCTCCCGGCTGGGCTGGTAGATCGTCGTCAGCGAGGGACTGATCGTTGCGGCCAGAGGCGTGTCGTCAAAGCCTGCCACCGAGAGCTCCTGCGGAACCTGTATACGCCGGCGGTAGCAGGCAGCGATCACACCGGCCGCCATGTCGTCATTGGATGCGAAAATGGCTGTCGGTCTTTGCGGCAGGTCCAGCAGCTCCTCCGCCGCGGCGAGGCCCGAGTCGAAAGTGAAATCGCCTTCCGCCACAAGGTCCCGATCGAATAGAATACCGGCCTGGTCCAGTCCGTCCCTGTAGCCTTCAAAGCGCAAGCCCGCCTGATGATGGGCGGACGCGCCGCGGATGAACCCGATCCGCCGGTGTCCAAGCCCGGCCAGGTATTGCGTCATTTCACCAGCCGCAGTGCGGTCATCCATGGCCACATCCCGGCCCGGCTCCGCCGATTCCGACGGCGCAATCCGGACGAAGGGCACACCGTGCTGGCGCAGCTCGCCGATCAGGTCCGGGTCGTCGGAAAGTGGCGGGGTCAGGATTGCACCCGCCAGCCGGCTTTGAGATCTCAAGGCAAGGACACCGCCGGAACCGGCAGACCAATCCTCCGTGATCAGGCTGTACCCCTCCGTCTGGCAGCGCTGCAACGCTCCCAGATGCACCTCTCCGATATAATTGCGGGACGGGTTTGCATGAAGCAGGCAGATGGTGCGGCTCTGCTGCGTGCGCAGGTTTCGCGCATTGTGGTTGGCTCGATAGTTCAGCGTCGAGACCGCGCGCATGACGCGGTCGCGGGTCTGTTCGCGCACATTCCGTTCGCCGTTCAGCACACGGCTGACGGTTTTGAAGGAAACGCCCGCCTCCCGGGCCACATCGATGATCGTCGCTGGCCGGGCGCCAGCCTGTCTGCGGGGCATGCTCTACTGATGGCAACTCTGATTTCGGTCAGCCAACAGGATTAAGCACGAAAGCCCCTCTGTCCAATGGACAATTGTCTGTCGGGCAGCCGGAAATCGCCTGTCGCGCGAACAACTGGCAATAGACGGGCAGCGATCTCGCCTGGCGGAGACAGATCAGTCGCTGGTGGCACAGGTCTGGTTGTAGGCCTGGTAGTCGGCGTTGAGGGCGGTTACGGCCTCCTGAAGGCCCAGTTCCATGCGCAGCAGGTCCGCTTTCGCCGTCTCATAGTCCGCCTTCGCCGCCTCTGCGGTTGCTGCATGCGCTTTCGAGAGATTACGCATCACTTCCACATCGTCCCAGGTTTCACCCTTGGTTTCGACGATTTCCGCTTGCGCATCGCGGGCGTCTTTCAGCTTCACGATTTCTTCCTGTTTCGGCTTGAACGTCGCCGACATGGCCTGGCAACGGGCAAGATCCCTGGCCGATGACGCAGCATCTGCAGCAGCAACAGGGGCAGCAAGCGCAAGGATGGCGGCAATCAGCAGTCGGTTCATGGAAGGTCCTTTCTCACCAGTTGCGAGGACTATGACCTTTGTCATCTGAAGCCTTACTGAACGTTACTGCCCTGAAATTGCCCAACTTGCCGACCGGACTCAGGCCTCAGGCCCCTCCTGCAGGCTCCTGCGGCGCCGGTTGGCATTGGTCACATCGATGATGTGGAACACGGCAGCGAAGTCCTCCAGCAGCTCCCTGAGGCGGTTAGGACTGTCGAGCGGCGTAAACATGCTGCCCGGTTCGAACAGGTTTCCGCCCTGCAGCGTGATGTACATCTCGCCGCCATAGAAACAGCATTTCAGCTTCCCGCCATGGAAGGCGTTCTCCAGGTTCACGAGTTCCTGCATCAGGTCGGGCGTCAGCAGATAGCGCGACTCCACCTGGTCCGTCGTATAGACCTCAAAAATCTTCTCGAATTCCGGGTCTTCCAGAGATGCCCGCTGCATGCCCTTGCCACCGCCGAACCGGTTGAAGAAGCCGGCGTCCCGCGTGACCAGAGTGCGCCCGTAAAAAGTCTTGTCGAACTGAAAGCGCAGGCACTGGCCCTTGAAGACGGTCACCCATGTGGTTGTGGTCCGGCCCTTGGAATCGGTAGACCGGCGCTTTTCTTCCAGATGCGCTTCAAAGAGTTCGAACTCGACATTGTCGCGCTTGCCCGTCAGCCGGTCCTCATAGGCCGCGCGGTCCCAGCTCGGCACGATGCCGACCTTCTTGTGCTCGTAGATCGACGGAACCTCGCCGGGCTCCGGCTCGAAGGTCAGCCCCAGCTCACGCACAACCGGCTGCACCAGCAGCTCCTTGGCCTCCTTGCCGAACCGCTTCAGGTCCTGCCCGCCCCAGGTCACCAGGCCGAAGCCGACGATCACGCCGATGAACGGCCCGAACACGGACTTGAACCCGATAAACCCGACCAGCGCGATCGCGAGCCCGAGGCCAATACCGATATAGCGATACTTGCGCGCCTTGCTGACGGCCTGCTCCCGGTCATGTTCCCGCGCCTGCAGGGCCGGCTGGATTTCGTGTTGGTAGACGCTGGCAAAACCGGCGAACTCGTCCCGCAATCCGTCCATCGCCTCAAGGATGGCCGGATCGATCTCTGGCTTGTCTGTCATGAATATGTCCCGCAATTTCGAGGCGCACTTAAAACCGGTTCGCCTGCATCGCCAAGGCGATCAGATTTCCAGTTTCAGAAGGTATTCGAGGTCCCGGTGCCGCCCAACGGGGAACAGGAATTCTGCCACCTTTTCCCAGCCAAGCCGATCATACAGGCGTTGGGCGTCATGATTTCCGGAGTAGACGCTGAGATACATTTCCGGCGCGCCGCGATTCCGCGCCCAGGCGAGGGCCTCATCGATGAAGCTGGACCCGATGCCCCGGCCCTGCAGCGAATTGTCGACATAAACCCGCTTCAACTCCACAGCCCCGGGCTTGGGATCGGGCGCCGGCAGACTTAGCGGGCTGCAAAGCAGGTAGGCCTTCATGGCGCCATCATCCGTTTCGCAGATACGTACCAACACATCCGGATCGTCCAGCCAGGCCTGATAGACGTCCGGGCTGTGCGACTCGTCCAGAAACGCCGCCAGGTCCTCCGGGTTATACAAGTGACCAAACTTGTCCGTGAACGTCTTGCGCGCCAGCGCCGTCAGCGCGCCGGCATCTTCCGCCACAGCGTGACGGAAAGTGAGGCTTTGCAATGCATCAGGCTTCATGGCTTCGTTCCGGCTCCCGTCCTATTCGCCGGCTTCTGTTTCATCGCCATAGATCGCCGTCCACGAGCCATCAGCGTCGATCCAGCCGCGATACATGCCTTCGCTGTTAAAGACGAAATCCACATCTCCAGAACCATCGATCAGGACGACCCCACCGTCGCCGCCAAGCGCAGCCACTTCGTCCAGCGCGACCTGCGCAGCTTCGCCAACGCTCTCACCCGCCAGCTTCACCCGGTCGCAGATCGTCTTGGCGACGCCGACGCGGATGAAGTATTCGCCATGACCGGTCGCCGAGACACCGCACACGCCGTTCTCGGCATAAGTCGCGGCGCCGATCAGCGGCGAGTCACCGACACGCCCCGCAGTTTTCGCCGTCATGCCACCCGTTGTTGTCGCAGCCGCAACATTGCCGTCCGCGTCGATGGCGACCGCACCGACCGTGCCGTGCTTGTCGGCCGCTGTACGTGACATCGTTTCAAGGACCCGTTCCAGCGACCTCCGGCGCCGCTCCGTATCGAAATAGGTATTCGGAACGGTCTCCAGGCCTTGCGCTTCTGCAAACGCATCGGCGCCGGGGCCGGCAAACATGACATGTTCGGATTTGTCCATGACGGCCCGTGCCGCGAGGATCGGGTTTTTCACGATGGTGACGCCAGCCACAGCACCAGCATTACGCGTGCTGCCTTCCATGATGGAGGCGTCCAGTTCGTGCGTGCCAGCGGCCGTGAAGACAGCGCCCTTGCCCGCATTGAAGATTTCGTTGTTCTCCATCGGAATGACGGCGGCCTGCACGGCGTCCAGCGCGCTACCGCCATTGCGAAGCACGTCTGCGCCTGCCTCAAGTGCTTCCTGAAGACCCGCCCGGTAGAGCGCTTCCTGCTCCGGCGTCATGGAGCCGCGTGTGATCACGCCCGCCCCGCCATGGATGGCAAGTCGCCACTGCGGCGCTTCCTGCGGCTCAGCACTCACAGGCGAAACCTGGCAGCCCGCGAGAAAGATCGCGGCTGCCGCGAGAAGCGGCCGAAAAATCATGGGAAAGCCTCCTGTCCATCAGACAGCAGGTTGGACCTGAAGGTCAGAGACCTTCAAGCCCCTTTCGTGCCGCAGTCAGCTTTTCACGCCGCGCTGCCCAATCGACGAGACGCTGGCGGTTCTCTTCCACGATCTCTTCGGGCGCGCGGGCCACGAAGTTCTCGTTGGAGAGCTTCTTCTCGGTGGACGTGATGTCCTTCTCGATCTGGCCGAGTTCCTTGTCGAGCCGCTTGCGGGCTTCATCCACGTCGACAAAGTCTGCGATCTGGAGCGCGGCAACGGTCTCGCCGAACACGGCCGTCACCGCCCCTTCCGGCGTTGCATCCGTGAAGGCGATGTCTTCGAGGCGGGCGAGGCGCTTCAGCACATCTTCGTGCCGCATGGCGCGGGCTTCGATCTCCGGGCCGGCCTTGACCAGCGCCAGCGGGATCTTCGCACCGGCCGGCACGCCGAGGTCGTTCCGCAGCGAGCGCAGTTCGGTGATCATGTCGATGACCCATTCGACCTCTTCCGTCGCCGCTTCGTCGTGGAAGCCAGTGAAGACCGGCCAGTCCTGCCCCATCAGGAAGCCCTTGTCCTGAACACGGCCCGGCGCGCGGCGGTCCCAGAGCTCTTCTGTTACGAACGGCATGAAGGGGTGCAGCAGTTTCAGCGTCTCATCGAGCACATATCCGCAAACCTTGCGCGTCTCGGACTTCGCAGCATCGTCCATTCCGCCCAGCAGCGGCTTGATGAGTTCCAGATACCAGTCGCAGAAGGTGTTCCATACGAAACGGTAGATCGCGCCTGCGCCCTCGTCGAAGCGATAGTCTTCGATACCCTTGGTCACGTCAGCAATGCACTGGCTGAGTTCGCCGAGAATCCAGCGGTTCACCGGGCTTTCGATCTCTTCGAAGCTGATCTCGCCCGGCGCACCGCATTCGTTCATCTCCGCAAAACGCGCCGCGTTCCAGAGTTTCGTCGCGAAGTTGCGGTTGCCTTCGACAGCCTGCTTCGACAGGCGGATGTTGCGGCCCTGCCCGGCCATGCGGCCCATGGTGAAGCGGAGCGCGTCGGCGCCGTATTCGTCGACCAGTTCCAGCGGGTCCATGACGTTCCCTTTGGACTTCGACATCTTCTGGCCCTTCTCGTCGAGGACGAGGGCATGGATGTAGACGTCCTTGAACGGAACTTCGCCCATGAATTCGAGGCTCATCATCATCATCCGGGCAACCCAGAAGAAGATGATGTCGAACGCCGTGACCAGCGTCGCCGTCGGGAAGAAGGTTTTCAGATCGTCCGTCTCGTCCGGCCAGCCCTGCGTCGAGAACGGCCAGAGCGCGGAGGAGAACCAGGTGTCGAGGACGTCCTCTTCCTGTTTCAATTCAACGCCTGCGCCCGCCATGGCTTGCGCCTCTTCCGCAGAGGCGGCGACGAAGATTTCGCCTTCTTCAGAATACCATGCCGGAATCCGGTGCCCCCACCAGAGCTGGCGCGAGACGCACCATGGCTGGATGTTTTCCATCCAGTTGTAATAGGTCTTCTCCCAGTTTTCCGGCACAAATTGCGTCTTGCCGTCGCGCACCGCAGCAATCGCCGGCTGGGCAAGCGTCTTGGCGTCGACATACCATTGGTCCGTCATCCACGGTTCGATGACGACGTTCGAACGGTCACCGAAGGGCTGCTCGATCTTGAGGTTCTCGATCTCCTGCAGCAGGCCGGCCGCCTCGAAATCCTCGACAACCTTCTTGCGCGCATCGAACCGGTCGAGCCCGCGATAGGTTTCAGGAATGCCTGCGGCATCAGCCTCCGCGCCATCCACGATGGCCGCGACAGCCGTCAGGATGTTCAGCGGCGTGTGGCCTGCGCGCTTGCCGACTTCAAAATCGTTGAAGTCATGCGCCGGGGTAATCTTCACCGCGCCGGAACCCTTTTCCGGGTTCGCATATTCGTCCGCAACGATCGGCACGCGGCGGCCAACAATCGGCAGTTCCACGAACTTGCCGACAAGGCCGGCATAGCGCTCGTCTTCCGGATGCACGGCCACACCGGTATCGCCCAGCATCGTTTCCGGGCGAGAGGTCGCGACGACGATATAGTCACGCGTCTCTGTGCCGGTGACGTTGCCGTCTTCGTCCTTGATCGGATGCTCGTAGGTGACGCCATCGGCCAGCGGATAACGCAGGTGCCAGTAATGGCCGTTCACTTCGCGCTGGTCGACTTCGAGGTCCGAGATCGCCGTCTGGAAATGCGGATCCCAGTTCACGAGCCGTTTGTCGCGATAAATCAGGCCCTTGTTGTAGAGCTCGACAAACACTTTCGTGACAGCCTTCGACAGGCCCTCATCCATGGTGAAGCGTTCGCGGCTCCAGTCGCAGGAGGCGCCGAGGCGTTTCAGCTGGTTCACGATGGCGCCGCCGGATTCGGCTTTCCAGGCCCAGACACGGTCGACAAAGGCCTCGCGGCCCATCTCGCGGCGGCTGACATTGCCTTCCTGGGCCAGCTGGCGTTCGACCACCATCTGCGTCGCGATGCCGGCATGGTCCGTGCCTGGCTGCCAGAGCACGTTCTTGCCGCGCATGCGCTCAAAGCGGATCAGCACATCCTGAAGCGTGTTGTTCAGCGCGTGCCCCATGTGCAGGACGCCCGTCACATTCGGCGGCGGAATGACGATGGAATAAGCCTGCGCAGACGTGTCTCCGGAGGGTTTGAAGCAGCCCTTGGTTTCCCATGCCTCGTACAGGCGGGGTTCGGCTTCAGCGGGGTCAAATCTTTGGTCGAGCATCGTTTCAGGCGTATTCCGGATAAAAAGAAAAGGCGCGCCGGTGGCGGCGCGCCCTTCCCTATAAACAATTTGGCGGGAGAGGCTAGCGCGCCATGCGGGAGATCCGCTCTACCTCTGCCTCGACTTTCTGTTCAACGATGGTCGCAAGGTTGGCATCCAGCCACTCCTTGATCATCGGACGCAGCAGTTCCCGAACCAGTCCTTCGAGCGTGTTGTCTGCGCCGAGGTCCATCTTTGAAATCAGCTTGCCAAGGGCACCGGCGGCGGCGTTTGCCGTCGATTCATCGGTCAGCGAGGCGTTGTCATAGGCAGGTGAGGCGGACATGGGTTTCTCCACTGGCGCAGGCTCTGGCGCCGGTTCAGGCTGGGCAGGTGCGGGCGCGACGGCGACGGGCTCCGGAACTGGCCGGGGGGCCGGCTCAGGTTCGGCTTCAGCCGCGCGGGAAGCGCTCAGCAGGGATTCAAAACTCTGGACCGGTTCCGGAGCTGCTTCCGGCGGCTCCTCGGCAGAAAAATCCTCGATTTCAAACGATTCCATTTCGAATTCTTCGGCCGCGTCGGCTTCAGCAGCCTCTTCACGGATGTCTTCATCGAACATCACCTCTTCGAGGCTGACATCGTCTTCCTCGTCATTGGCGATTTCGGGTTCCGGTTCAGGGGCCGAGGCCGGCGCCGCTGCATCGTCAGAGATTATTTTACGGATCGACGCGAGGATTTCCTCCATCGTCGGTTCCTTATGTGCTTCGTTGGCCATCAGAGCCCCCTGATATGCTTCAGCGTCTTCGATTCTGTTTACGATCGCTAAGGCGATTGGGTTAACAAAGGGCTGACAATATTAACCCCTTCCGGGACGGGTAGCTATGGTTGCGTCAGCTGACCAGTCGCCCGCAGCAGCTGGTGAGCCGCCACATAGGCATCCCGCTCGGCCTGGACCAATGCCAGCCGCGCCTCGAACAATTGCTGTTCCTGGTTGAGCACGTCCAGCGTGGTGCGCACACCGACCGCCAGTTCTTCCTTGGCCCCATCATAAGCGATTTCAGCAGCATCGACCTGGCGCTTGGAGGCCTCGATGGCCCGCAGGGTTGCGTCATAGCCATACCAGGCCGAAGCCACCTGTGCCCGGATCGAACGGTCCAGCGCATCGATCTGACGGCGCGCCTGGTCGCGGCGCAGGCGGGCCGCCTTGGTCTGGCTCTTTACCAGCCCGCCCGTGACGATCGGGATCGAGCCCTGCACCACTCCCGAAACGGAAGACTGCTGTACGTTCCGCGATTCGAACGTGGAATACTGGGTCTGCGCCGTTCCGACGAGGTTCACCGTCGGGCGTGACTGCGCCTTGGCGGCCTCGATGGCTTCCATGGCGGCACGTTCCGAATGGCGGGCGGCGATCATGTCCGGATTGGCTTCCAGCCCAAGCCGTGTCGCCTCTTCCAGCGACTCAGGCAGCGGCGGCACGGGCGGCGGCGGCGCCAGATCACCCGGCACCAGACCGGTCAGGAAGGAATAGTTCGCAAGGCTCGTCTCGAGCGCGGATTCGGCTCCGGCGAGCGAGGCGCGGGCACCTTCGAAGTTTGCATGCGCCAGCGACACGTCTGTGCGGGTGACGACGCCGACTTCGAACCGGTCTTCCGCAGCGCGGACCTGCTCGTTCGAGACATCGACATTGTTCTGGCGGATCGACACGGTTTCGCGGTCGCGGCGGACATCCATGTAAGCCGTAATGACCTGAAGGATCAGATCCTGGCGGGCGGCTTCATACTGGGCGTCTGCCGCACTAATGCCAGCCTTGGCCTGGCGGATCCCCGCCGAGATGCGGCCGCCTGTATAGATCGGCTTGGTCGCCTGCACCTGCGAGGAGAACGCGCCGGAATTACCGTTGCTCACGCTGAAGGGCGAGTTGGTATCGGTATATTGGTACCCGGCCGAGCCGCCGACAGTAACCGTCGTTCGGCCTCCGGCGCGGGCCTGCTCCAGCGACTCGCGGGCAATGTCCGATTCGACGCGTTGCGATTCGAGCTGCGGGTTCGACAGGACCGCAGAGGCAACCGCATCCTCCAATGTCTCGGCCGACGCAGCGCCGGTCACCAGCAGGCCGGCCAGCGCGCTGCCCGCAAGGATACGAAACTTCAGGATCATGGGAGGCTCCTCGGATGCCGTAATTACGATTACACGCCTTTATACAGGCTTAGCGCCCACAGAGAACAGTGTTCACTTTTCCGGGGAGTTAACGCTGACGCGGCCAGCCCGGAAAATCAGAAAACAAATGCCTTTTTGCGGTCGAACTGCGCAAATTTCGGCGGGAAAGCATCGAATGCATAGCGCGACGATACAGTCTCACCCGCTTTCGTATAGACGCGTCCACGGCCCACACTATCCGGCTCGAGCTGCACAAGCGCCAGACGGCCGCCCTCAGCGAGCTGGTCTTTCCAGGCTTGCGGAACCGTCTCGACCATGCCGCAAACATAGATCACATCGAACGGGCCCTGGTCCGCCAGGCCGTCTTCCAGCTTGCCTTCAACTGCCACAGCCCGATCAAAACCGAGCGAGGCGAACCGGTCCGACATGGCATCGACCAGCTCCGCGCTGTCTTCCAGCGCGATGACCGTTTCCGCGAGGTGGCTGATCAGCGCCGTCTCGTAGCCTGCGCCGGCACCGATCACCAGAACGATATCGGTCGGCTTGATCGCGGCGGCCTTGAGCAGTTTTGCCGTGTCGCGCGGTGTCCACAGGGCGCGGCCTTCGGAGGTTTCGATCTCGAGTTCGGAATAAGCGACTGGCTTGCGGGTCGCCGGGACGAAGGCCTCGCGCGGCGTTTTCAGGAAAGCGTGGACGAATTCCGGATCCGACACGTCATTCGGGCGGATCTGGCTGTCGACCATGATTTCACGGGCGGCTTCGAAGTTCATGGGCTCTCGCCTTTCGGGGTGCGTATGTTCCTCTGGGGAGCCCTTTAGCATGCAGCTTCGGACATGCAATCGGCGATAAACGCGCACAAGCATGAAAACGGCAGATTGCACGCCGCGCGGAACGTTGCTAGGAGGCCTGCTTCCGGCATGGCCCTGTGGCGGAGTGGTGACGCAGCGGATTGCAAATCCGTGTACGCCGGTTCGATTCCGGCCGGGGCCTCCAGACCTCCCAAAAGCAGCGATATCCCTGTATTCATGCGGTTTTTCCGCAGGGCAAAGCGCGCCTTTCCGGAAAACGTCAAATCTTGCCAGAGAAATTCGAGTTTTCGGCAAGCCGTTTAGACCGTGTTAACCAATTCCGCAGATTGTTAACCCTGTCTTCTCTTGGAGACACCCACCATCACCCAACGCCTCGGCGGGAGACACGTCTCCCGCCTTTTTTTTATGCGATTTTCTGGTGCGATCTGAAAGAATTGTGTCGTTCGCAGCATCAGAGGGCTTGAACCGGTGGAGCGGTCTGGTAATAGCCCCTCTCCGGCTGTTCCGCGATAGCTCAGTTGGTAGAGCAGGCGACTGTTAATCGCCCGGTCGTAGGTTCGAGTCCTACTCGCGGAGCCACCTTCCCCCCGACAGCCTTATCCAACACTTTCGGGCACTTCAGCACCCTCACGAAGACCGTCAATACACCCTCTATACACCGTCTATAGCGGCGCCTGCCGGGCCGGATTACCACCAGGGATAGCCGTCCGGCATGTCGGCTGAGACCTTTCCGGGGAAATTCGGCGCGCGCTTTTCAAGAAAAGCCGTCACCCCCTCTTTCACATCCGGGGACGATCCGAGGGTCAGCGCGAACTGGCCGTCGACTTTCAACAGGTCGAACGGGTCTGCCGCAGGTCCGAATCGCCAGAGCAGCTGGCGCACGAGGGCGACGGACACCGGCGCCGTGTTCTGCGCGATCTCCGCGACGATTCGCTTGGCAGCGGGCAGCAGCTCCTCGGGCGGGTGGATCTCGCTGATCAGGCCGCCTTCCAGCGCCTCCCCGGCATCGAACACCCGGCCGGTCATGCACCAGCGGAGCGCCTGAGGCAGGCCGACCAGCTGCGGCAGGAACCAGGCGCTGCCCGCTTCCGGCGGCAGGCCGCGCTGCGCGAAGACAAATCCGAACTTCGCTTTCTCTGACGCAATCTTGAAATCGGTCGGCAGCATCATCGTGATACCCACGCCGACGGCCGCGCCGTTAAATGCCGCAATCAGCGGCTTCTGGCAGGCATACATCGCGCCGATGAAACCTGCCCCGTCCCGGGTCTTGCCGGGCTCGCTAGTTCCGAAATTCTTCGCGCCGCTTCCACTCTTCGTGTCGAAGGCATCCGCGCCATCGGAAATGTCCGCGCCTGCGCAGAAGTGCCGTCCCGCGCCCGTGATGATGATGCCGCGTACGTCATCATCTGCGTCACAGGCGCGGATCGCATCGGCGAGTTCCCGGCCAAGCTGGTTCGTAAACGCGTTCAGCTTCTCCGGGCGGTTAAGGGTGATGATGGCCGCAGGGCCATCCTTTTCAAGAAGCACCTGCTCGTAAGCCATATGACCCTCCCCGGCCTATTTGAGCATCGACTCGAGACGTTCCCGGATGATCTTCTCGGCGTCTGCGACGATCCGGTCGATCAGTTCCTCGACGGTCGGAATGTCGTGGATCAGGCCCTGAATCATGCCAGCCGACCAGATGCCGCCATCCGTGTCGCCTTCCGCCATCGCCTTGCGGCCGCGGACACCGGCGACGAGATGCTGGACGTCCTCGAATTTCGCCCCGCCCTTGCGCTCAATCGCGACCACTTCGTCGGAGACGGCGTTCTTCATCACGCGGGCCGTGTTGTGCAGGGTACGGAAGATGAGGTTTGTGGCGCGCTCGTCATTCTCGACCATCTGGCGCTTGAAGGCCTCGTTGATCGGCGCTTCCTTGGTGACGCAGAAGCGCGTGCCCATATTGATGCCGTCGGCACCAAGGGCCAGAGCCGCCGCGAGGCCGCGCCCGTCGCCGAAGCCGCCGGATGCGAGCATCGGCACTTTCACCTTGTCAGCAGCGGCCGGGATCAGGATCAGGCCCGGAATATCGTCCTCGCCCGGGTGGCCGGCACATTCGAAGCCGTCGATGGAGATCGCGTCAGCGCCCATCCGTTCGGCAGAGAGCGCGTGACGCACAGCGGTACATTTGTGGATGATCTTGATGCCATGCTGTTTGAAATGGTCGATATGTTCCTGCGGCTTGTAGCCTGCGGTTTCGACAATTTTCACGCCGCCCTGGATGATGGCGTCACGGTATTCGGCATAAGGCGGCGGCTTGATCGCCGGCAGGATGGTCAGGTTCACACCGAACGGCTTGTCCGTCATTTCCTTGGTGCGTGCAATTTCCTTGGCGAGGTCTTCCGGCGTCGGCTGCGTCAGCGCCGTCAGGAAGCCAAGGCCACCCGCATTGGCCACTGGCGCGACCATTTCGGCATAACCGACCCATTGCATGCCGCCTTGTGCGATCGGGTGCTCGATCCCGAACTCTTCAGTAAAGCGTGTCTTGATTGCCATTTCTTGTCTCCCGGAGATATTTTGTTGGTATTCTGATTGTTCAGGCGTTCTGGAGCTTGCCCATGTCCCGCGCCTCAAGAAGGCGGGCGCGTTCGGCGTCTCCCTTCCAGAGGAAGGACCGCGGCAGGCCGAGGCGTTCGCTGGCATGCGCGGCAGGTGAGGATGGGTCTGGAAAGCGCTCGGCGGTCCTGGCCATCAGCTTCACCGTCATCTCGCCCTTCCAGTGCAGGTCGTATTCCGGCCCCAGTTCAAGCCGCTCCCGGACAGCCGGCGGCAGGATCGCCACCGCGGCATGCACAAGCGCGCTCTGCAGGCCTTTGGGCACGCCCGGTGCGGCGCGGCCGGAGCACATGATGTCCAGGAATTCGGTATTGATCGGATGTGGCTCGAAGCGCGGCAGCAAGGTCTGCAACATGGCGTCGAAGTCTTCCAGCGAACGGATCGGATTCTGCACGCCGTACAGCCGCGAGACTGGCACGCCTTCTTCGAAGAAACGCGCCTTGTCAGCCGCGGAGACCGGCTTCACGAAGCGGTCATAGGCCGTCAGGAAACCGAAGCTGGCTGTTGCGCTGACCCAGTCGAGCAATTCCACGTCCAGCGCCTTGTAAGGCTCACCGGATGGCGTCTTCCCCTCGACCCGGGCGTGCATGTTGGTGACGCCCTGAATGACGCGGCGGGCGGCAGTCTGCGGTCCGTAAACGCCGACCATGGCCGCGACGCCTGTGCGCTTCGACCGGCCGATCGGGTCTGTCTTGAAGACGGAATGGTCCCACACGCCGGAGCGGATCCGGGCATCGGCAAATTCCAGAAGCACCGCCGCAACGCCGCCAATGGCCAGCGCGATGGGGTTCTTGAAAACCTGCCAGGAAACGGAGTCAGGCCCGGCAAATGCCGGTTCACCAGGAGGATTGAGGTAATCCACCTTCCAGCCGAGATAGGATTTGATCTCCTGCACGGGCTGCTCCGCTTTCCGTTTCCGGAAGCGTAACCCAGCCTTCTCCGGTCAAAAAGGCCGTCCCCGGCGTCAAGCGAACGCGCCGGATATCCGCGCCCAGAGGCGGAACAGCAGCCAGCACGCCGCCGCCAGGCCCAGCGCAGCCAGGATCAGGACGAACCCGTCCCGGGCTGTCAGGGCAAGGCCGAACAGGAAAACGGTCAGGCCCGGAAGAACCGGCCCGAATGGCACAAGTCCCAATGGAATCGTCAGGATGGCCGCCGCGATACAGATCAGCGCCACGAAGGGCGCGAACAGCGGCGAGGTCAGAACAGCCAGCCGCGGTTTCAGGAAACGGTCGACCTGGCAGACATAGGGATCCGCCAGTTTGATGCCCTGCAACAGTGTCTCACGCGGGAATTCGATTTTGAGAAAACGCGAAGGAATCCACGGGAATGGCCGTCCGATCAGGATCTGGCCGGCAATCAGGAGGGTGATGATCGCGACCAGCCAGGTCGCGCCGGGAATGATGGTGAGCGGGCTGAGCGCGAGGAAGCCGAGGAGAAGCAGGATCGGACCGTAGGAGCGCCGCCCGACCGCATTCAGCATGGCCCGGACGGTGACCTTGTCCCCTTCGGTATTCGTCTCCAGGCTGTGCAGCAGCGACGACAGATTGTTGACCGTGGCCATTCGGCTCTCCCAGTGATGTTCCGGAAATCAACTCCAGGACAGAACGCTCAACACTCGATGACGTTCACGGCGAGGCCGCCCTGCGATGTTTCCTTGTATTTGGAAGACATGTCCATGCCGGTCTGGCGCATGGTCTCGATCACCTGATCGAGCGAGACATGGGTCTGGTTGGCCGAGTGCAGCGCCAGCCGCGCGGCGTTGGCGGCCTTCACAGCGCCGATCGCGTTGCGTTCGATACAGGGGATCTGAACGAGGCCGCCGACGGGATCGCAGGTCAGGCCAAGATTGTGCTCCATGCCGATCTCGGCCGCATTGCAGACCTGCTGCGGGCTGGCGCCCCAGACAGCGGCAAGCCCGGCCGCCGCCATGGAACAGGCCACGCCGACCTCTCCCTGGCAGCCCATTTCCGCGCCCGAGATCGAGGCCCGCTGCTTGTAAAGCAGGCCGATGCCGCCAGCGGTGAGCAGAAACCGGCGCAGGCGCGCGGTGCGGTCTTCCGTATCGGCGCAGTAATGGCGGATCACGGCGGGAATGATGCCGGCCGCGCCATTGGTTGGCGCGGTGACGACCTGCCCGCCATTGGCGTTCTCCTCGTTCACCGCCATGGCATAGACATTGAGCCAGTCGAACAATTGCTCCCGCTCATTCGACTGAGGGTCGTTCTGCAGTTTCTTCCACAGGTCCGGCGCACGGCGGCGAACCTTCAGCCCGCCCGGCAGAACGCCTTCGCGCGTCAGGCCACGTTCGATGCAGGCGAGCATGACTTCCGCGATCCGGTCCAGCGCCGCCTCCGTCTCGGCACGGGGGCGCATCGCATCCTCATTGGTGAGGATGATGTCGGCGATGCCGGCCCCGGCCTCAGCGCAAATGGCCAGGAGGTCCGCGGCAGATCCGAACGGATGCGGCACGGACGGGCCGACCGGCAGAAGATCGTCCTCGACCGGCCGCTGAAGCTGGCGCTCGGTGGCGATAAAGCCGCCCCCGGTCGAATACCAGGTCTCGTCGGCGAGGATCGCGCCATCCGCATCGAACGCCCGCATGCGCATCCCGTTCGGGTGAAGCGCCGGCAGGACGTCATAGGCGAAGACAATGTCCTTCGCCGGATCGAAGGGAATGGACGCGCCGCCTGCCAGCGGCAGCGTGCGGGAGGCTTCCAGCGCGGCAACGTCCCGGTCGGCCGCGTCAGGGTCCAGCGTTTCAGGCTCGAAGCCCAGCAGGCCCAGCATCACGGCCTTGGGCGTCGCGTGCCCTGCCCCGGTCAGCGCGAGCGAGCCCTGCAATTCCACTTCGATCCGCGCGGGCGTGCCGGTGGCACCGGCGAGGTTCGCCATGAACCGGTTCGCGATCCGGATCGGGCCGACCGTGTGTGAGCTGGAAGGGCCGATTCCGACGCGGAAAAGATCGAGGATTGAGAGCATTTTTCACCGGTACAGGTTGAGCAGGGTCGACCTTCCTGCCCTTAGGGCAGTTTTCGGGCAAGGATAACCGGTGAAAATCTAAATAGACGTTTCGTCGTGGTCATAGATCCAGTCGAGGCGCGACCGGACAAAGCCGGGCGCGGCGCGTGCCGCCATGGCCATCGGCACATAGGACCCGAATCGCGTGATCGGGTTGCCCCGATGGTAGAGCTTCGCATTGGCGCGGGCCCCGGCCTGAACCCGGGTCACACGCGGCTTACGGCGGGCTTCGTAAGCAGCGAGCGCCGTCGCCACATCCGCTTCAGACTCCAGACAGGCTGCCAGCGCCCAGGCGTCCTCGATCGCCATCGCCGCCCCCTGCGCCAGGAACGGCAACATCGGATGACAGGCATCGCCCAGCAGGGTCGCGCGGCCGTCGCTCCATTTGGGCAGCGGCTTACGTCCGTAAAGCGCCCAGCGGTTCATTGAGTCGGCCGCTTCGATGATCGCGGTAACGGATGGATGCCAGCGTTTGAAATCCTTGAGCGCCTGCTCCTTGGCCCCGGTCGCGGTCCAGGATTCGTCACCGGCGGTCTTGTGTTCCACAACCCCGACGAAATTCGCGAGGCTGCCCCGGCGCAGCAGATAGGTCACGGCATGCTTGCGCGGTCCGGCCCAGACAGTCGCTGTGGGTGGTGGGGCATGATCTCCGAGCGCAGTGACCGGCGCTGTCGCGCGCCAGGCGACGCACCCGGTGAATTCCGGCTTGTCCGGCCCCAGCATCTGCGCCCGCACGGCCGAATGAATGCCATCCGCGCCGATCAGGAGATCTGCCTCCATCGTGCCGCCGCCTTCAAAATACGCGACCACCTTGTCGCCCCGGTTCTCATAGCGCTCCAGCCGGTGGCCGAGCAGGATGGAGTCGGGCGCCCGGGCGGCGAGTTCAGCCCGCAACGCCTCGATCAGGTCCGCCCGGTGAACATGGATGTATTCGGCGCCCCACTGGTTCACTGCCGCCTTGCGCAATGGAATGGAGAAGATAGTCGCGCCGCTGCGCCCCCAGCGCATTTCGGCCGCCTGCGGGCGGAAAGCATCCGTCATCACCCGTGCCCCGACGCCCAGACCGTTCAGGACTTTCATCGCATTGGGGCTCAGCTGCAGCCCGGCCCCAACCTCGCTGATGACGCCGGATTGCTCGACAACGGTAACGGCATGACCGCGCTTTTCCAGCGCGAGGGCGGCTGTCAGGCCCCCAATTCCACCGCCGACGACAAGAACATGCATGGTCTGCCGGCCCCCTATTCAGGAAGAATCAGTGACCCCGGCCGGGGTCGTCTTTGCCGCCGATCAGGACGAAACGCCGGTCGCAGTATTTGCACTCGACAAAATCCTCGTCGCCCATCTCGTACCAGACGCGCGGGTGGCCAAGCGCGCCGCCGCCACCATTACAGGAGACCTTATGGGTTTTGACCATCACGACTTCGGGTGGGTCGAAAACATCGCGCTTGGTAGACATTGGATCGCCTATTCAGTCCTGTAAGTTGGCCCCGGCTTGTTCGCCGCGGCGTACAGCCCTACCTAGAGCGCACCAGAGTGCCACGCAAGCACCGCCATGCCGCAGGGAAAGAAGGACCGGATGACTGACCAAAACTCCGCCCCGGAATACGCAATTGAAGTCGAGAACCTGCAGAAGGTGTACGCTGCCTCCGGCCGCATGCCCGAAAAGCACGCCCTGAAGGGAATCAGCCTGAAAATTCCGCGCGGATCGATCTTCGGCCTTCTAGGGCCGAACGGGGCGGGCAAGTCCACCTTCATCAACATCCTGGCAGGCCTGGTGAACAAGACCTCCGGCACGGCCAGCATCTGGGGCCTGGACATCGACAAGCACCCCCGCCAGAGCCGCGCCGCCATTGGCGTTGTGAACCAGGAGATCGTCGCCGATCCCTTCTTCACCCCGTTTGAAATGCTGGAACTGATGGCGGGCTTTTACGGCGTCCCGAAAGGCGAACGCCAGACAGACGAAATCCTCGCCGCCGTGGGCCTCGACGACAAGAAAGATGCCTATGTGCGCCAGCTGTCGGGCGGCATGAAACGGCGCCTGATGGTCGCCAAAGCCCTCGTCCATAACCCGCCCGTGCTGATCCTCGACGAGCCGACGGCTGGTGTGGACGTGGAACTGCGCCGTTCCATGTGGACCTATGTGCGCGAGCTGCACGAGCGTGGCACCACGATCATCCTGACGACCCACTACCTCGAAGAAGCCGAGGAGCTCTGCGATTCCATCGCCATCGTGAACCATGGCGAGATCGTTGCCTGCGAACCGACGCCCAGCCTGCTGGCCCGGCTCGACTACAAGACCCTTGTGATCACCCCAAGGGAACCGCTGACTGCCGTCCCGGACGCCCTGTCCGAGCTGGATGCGACCATGCGCGAATCGGGTGAGCTGGCGATCACGTTCCGGACCAGCGAGACCGGAATCGGCCGGCTTCTGGAACAGGTGCGTCAGGCCGGAATCGGAATCGGGGACCTCGTCACCGAGACCCCCGACCTTGAAGACGTGTTCCTGGCGCTGACCAGCGAGCCAGCCTGAACGAATCAGGCCGACTGTTTGATCCAGTCGGCGATGGCCTGCTTGCTCATCGCACCGAGGTGCGTAGCGGCGACCTTGCCATCCTTGAAAATCATCAGCGTCGGCATGCCGCGCACACCGTATTTCGAGCCGGTCATCGGGTTTTCGTCGACATTGATCTTGGCGACTTTGACCTTGCCGGCCATTTCTTCGGCAACGGCCTCCAGATGCGGCGACATCTGTTTGCACGGGCCGCACCATTCAGCCCAGAAATCCACAACGACGGGGACATCGGAATTGGCGATGACACCGTCAAACTCGTCGTCTGTTACATCAATCGCGGCCATGGCGAGCTCCTCAATTTCGGTTCAACAGACTGCTAGATAGGGACTCCCGGCACAAGTCAAACCTCACTCCCAGCACGCTTTAGCGAGGCTAAAAGCATCTCTTCCGGCAGCGGCATGAGTTTCGGCCCGTCCGTCCAGCAGAGCGCGGCCCGCACAGGAAGCTTCTTGTAAGCCTCCCTCAATACTGCCCAGTACACCGCCATCTGCAGCATATAGCTCTCGCCCACGCCTTCCGGCGTGTCCGGTGCGGGTTGGTCCGTCTTGAAATCGACGATCAGGACTTCGGTGTCCGAGACGACCAGCCGGTCGACCCGGCCATTGATCACCACGCCTTCCGGCAGGTGCTCTTTCGAGCTGCCGATAATCGCCGCCTCCGCCCGTCCACCCGGCTTGAAGACGCCTGCCATGGCCGGATCCTGCAGGACGCCCAGCGCCGCCGACAGCATCTCTTCGCGCTCCGCCTCTTCCAGCGAGGCATCCCGCGCGAGGAAATTGCGCCCGGCGGTCTCCCGGTCGGCTTCCGGTACATCCGGCAGGTATTGCAGCAGGGCGTGGATCAGTCGGCCGCGCTTGAGGCGCGCTTCGCGCCCTTCCCCGAACGGCGCCATGACAGGCATATCGCGCCCCAGCAGGCTGGTCGGCGCGCTGAACTTTCGGCGGGCGGTCACCGGCGTGTCTTCCACCCGCTTCAGCGCCCAATCGGGATAACCGGCACTTTCGTTTTCTCGCCGCGCAGACTTCGGCGCGGTCGATGGCGCGATGCCGAACCGCCGGACTTCGTTACGCGCCTCGCCTTCAGCGGGGGCAAGCCTGTCCATGGCGTTGAGGCAGAGCGCATACCAGGACCGGTCGTGATACCCGCCGCCTTTCTGGCCGCCATACCAGTGGCCGGCAATGATCAGCCGGTCCTGCGCCCGCGTCAGCGCCACATAAAGCAGCCGGCGGTGTTCTTCCTCGGCACGCGCGTCGGCCAGCGCCCGGGCAGCGGTGACTTCCGCAAGCTCGCCATCCTTGCGCGGTGACCAGACCGGCACACCATTGATTTCGTGGATACGCCCGCCGGACGGTTTCGGCGCACTGGTCGTATCCGGCAGGATGACGACCGGTGCCTGCAGGCCCTTGGCGCCGTGCACGGTCATCACGCGGATTTCCCGCTCCGGGGCCGCGAGGTCGCGTTTGATCTCCACCTCGCCTGCCTCCATACGCGCGATGAAGCATTGCAGAGAGGCAGGCTCTGTCGAGTCGAACGCGATGGCTTCGGCGACCAGCGCCTCGACCGGATCCCGCGCCGGATGGCCGAGGCGGGCGTTGAGCTTTTCCCAGCCGGTTTGTCCATCCGCCCCCGGAACGTCCAGGACGGCGGTGAGGAAATCAAACGGCGGCAGGTGGGCATTACCGATCAGCATCTGCAGGAAGGCCGAGGCCGCCTTTACATCCGGATCGGCGCTGGCCTGCACACGCTGCCACAGCGTCTCGCCCCGCTTGCGGCCACTGGCCAGTTCGAACAGGTAGCGGTCATCATCGACGAGCCCCAGGAAGGGCCCGCGCAGGATCTCGGCCAGCGTCAGGTCACGCTCCGGCAGCGCGGCGAAGCGCATCAGATTCAGGCAGTCCTGCACACCGATATGATCGCCCAGCTTCAGCCGGTCCGCCCCGGCGACCGGCAGGCCTTGTGCTTTCAGCGCGCCAATCATGGCATCGAACAGGCCGCCCGTCCGCCCACGTACCAGGATCAGGATGTCTTCCGGTTGGACAGGACGTTGCACCCAGCCCTCTCCGGTGTCCGCCCAGACGCTTTCGCCTGCATTGACCATCGCCTTCACAGCCCTGGCGACTTCGGTGGCCAGCCGGGCCTTTGGCGAGGAGGACCGCATGGCATTTACCGGCCGGGCCCAGGCGTCTTCTTCCGTCTCTTCCTCTTTTGGGGCGATCGGCCAGAGTTCTACACAGCCGTGCTGGTCAGACCGCCAGGAGACGTGGTGGATGAGATTGCTCTCCTCTGCCGGGTCACCTGCGGGCGCGTTCGGAATGGGCGGAGCCTCATTCCAGACCGCATCGACATATTCCAGCACTTCCGGACCGGACCGGAAGGACATTTCCATCGACTCTTTCAGAAGGGCGGAATTGCGGGACTGGAACTGATGATACTGTTTCAGAAGCTGGGACGGATCCGCGCCCTGGAAGGAATAGATGGATTGTTTCTCGTCCCCGACGACGAACAGGGTACGCGGATCCTGCGACCGCTCCCGGCCCAGCCCGGCATCGAACTCGCCTGTCAGCGCATCGACCAGTTCCCACTGCGTCGGGCTCGTATCCTGCGCCTCATCCAGCAGGAGGTGCGAGAGGCCGCCATCCAGCTTGTAGAGCACCCAGTCCGACATGCCCGTTTCGGTCAGCAGGATGCGCGTGTGTTCGATCAAATCATCGAAGTCGAGCGCGGCGCGAGCGCGCTTCAGCTCGCGATAGCGTTCCAGTGCCGGCAGGCCAACACGAACCATGGCCGAGGTGCGCGCGAAGGCAGCGGCCCGGTTCAGCCGGTCTTCCAGCTCCAGCATGCGGTGGGCTTCCTCGCCGAACCCGTCCTTCATCTGGAACAGGCCCGCGACCAGTGGCAGGGCTTCGGCCATGCCTTTCGTGTACGGATTGGACGCACGGAGATCGCCGCTCGCCGCGCGGAAGACCGAGCGATAGATCGACCAGCGCTCACCGGCGTCTTTCGCCGCGAGCACGGCCATCAGCTTCTCGCCCGTGGCCACATCGGTCTTGCCGCCCGTCAGCAGGAGTTCGGCGACGGTACGGATGTCTGCGGCCGGCAGCGCCTCACCCATGGCGAGGTCCAGAAGTTCTTCAACCGATGCCTCGGGCGCCTGAAGCCGCTCGCGCAAGACATCGTCCATGACATCGAAGTCGCCGTCATGATGATCGGCAAAACGGAGCACTGCCGTACCGATGCTGCGCAGCGTATCGAGCGCCAGCATCGCGCCTTCATGGCCGCCTTCGAGGGCCAGGAGATCCAGCAGCTCCGGCATGGTCTCCTGCGCGGCCATGACCGCTTCGCTGCGCGCTTCGTTCCACAGCGCGAAGGCTTCGTCTTCCTCGATTTCGGTGAAGCCCGGAAACACGTCCGCCTCCAGCGGGAAGCGGCGCAGCACACGCGCGCAGAAGGCGTGGATCGTCTCAATGCGCAGGCCGCCCGGCGTCTCAAGGGCGTTCGCGAACAGGGCCCGGGCGACCTGAAGGTCTTCGGCATTATAGTCGCTCGCCTTGCGCCCCTGAAGCTGGGCGAGCTTCTTGCGCAGCGGGTCATCTTCCATCACCGACCATTGGCCGAGCGTCTTGAAGAGCCGCGACAGCATCTCACTCGCCGCGGCCTTGGTATAGGTGATGCAGAGAATGGAATCCGGCTTCGCACCGGGGCGCCCGTCCGGGCGGCGCAGCAGCAGTCGCGCGACGCGGTCGATCAGCACCTTGGTCTTGCCGGAGCCGGCATTGGCCATGACGAAGGCAGAGTGCAACGGGTCGGCCGACCGCGCCTGGACCTGAACGGCCTTGCGGAAATCCTCCGTGTCCGGCGGAGACACGAACCTACTCATCGCCGCCTCCATCGTCGGTGTCGCCTGCCCATTCCGCACGGCGGGCAAGACGGTTGTAGCCATTGTCGTATTTCACAAACTGGACCCGCGGCGCGGACAGGAACGCCGCATCGTTCTCGCGATAGGCGGAGATGAGGCGGATAAGCCCCTCTTCCGCTGTCTGTGCCAGCTCATCCGGCGTGGCCTGGAGGGCCCGGCTCTGGCCGACCACGCGGGCGTCGGGCTTTGCCTTGAAAGCCACATATTCGAGACCTGAGACGCTGGCAGCCGGGATGCCTTCATATCCGCCCTTGCCTGCGATCAGGGCCTGCAGCGGCATCTGCTGGCTGAGTTCGGCGGCGATTTCCTTGTCCGAGGGCGGATTGCCCGTCTTGAAGTCGATCACGATCAGGCTTCCATCCGGCTGGCGCTCGATCCGGTCAGCCATGGCAGACAGGGTGAACGGCGCGCCGCCGATCTCGAAATCCCAGCGCCCCTTCACTTCCAGCTTCGGCCTGCCGTCGACACGGCGCTCTGACCGCCAGCCGAGATACCAGTCCGACATCTGCGCCAGCACAGCCCGGCGCGCGGCGAGCACGGCTTCGGGTTCACCGGCAAGCGACAGGTTGTCCGTGAGCAGCGACACCAGATGCGCCGCTGTTTTCGGGGCGCCGTCCTGCTCGAAGTCTTCCAGCGCCTTGTGGATGGCTGTCCCACGAGGCGCCGGGCCTAGCTCTGCATTCATGGGGTCGATCCGGTCGAGTTTAAGAACCTGCTCGGCCCAGATCGCATAGGGGTCGCGCTGCAACGTATCGATCCGCGTGACCGACAGCCTCTGCGGCCACCCTTCCGGGCGGCGGCGGGGCTTTGGTTCTGCGAAATCTGCCGGATAGTCGGCCGTCTTCCGGCCACGCAGCGCAAGGGCCCATTCAAGCGGGTTGTCCCCATCCGGCGCGAGCGCCTGTTTCGCCGTATCGCCGAGCGCGCCTTCTGCCAGTGTCTTCAGGCGCCAGACCCAGCGCGAGGCAACCGCCGGCGCATCGTTGCGGCGGAGTGCATGGAGCATCGTCACCTTTGGCGCACAGGCCAGCTGCGCGAAGTCATGCGCCGACAGGCCGACCCGGTCTTCGGGATCGCTGATGCCGAGTTCCTTGCGGAACCGGCGCGGCAGGAAGGCATCTGCCGGCGGGCGCTGCGGCCAGACATCTTCGTTGAGCCCCGCCAGAATGATGTGGCTGGCAGACTGCAAACGCGCCTCCAGCGGCCCCCAGATGGCAAGGCGCGGATGTTCAGACACGCCGGCACTAACCGTGCGCTGAGCCGCATCCGCCTCAATCAGTTCGGCAAACGCATGCGGCGGCATGGGCGCCAGATAATCCGCCAGCTCCGCTACATGTTCCATCATCGTCGTGGCGGAGCGGCCATCTTCGCCGGCCCATGGAAATGGCGTCTGGCTGACCCGGGCGGCCAGCGCAGCGATACGCTCGGCAATCTGCCGCCCCGGCATCGGGCCTGCCGCCGACAGGTCTGCACCTGTCTCGTGGAAAGCCCTGATGACCTCTTCAACTAGAGCCTCGGCCTCAGCCTGGTCTTCGTCGGAGAAACTGGCATAAGGGTCCAGATCCTTCCGGGTCCGGATGGAGTGGAGCAGCTCGTCAAGGCTCTGCCAGTTCCGGGCACCGCGCAGGAAGTAGAGGTCCAGACCACCTGCCCCACCAAAGCCGCGCACAAACGGGTGCTTCAGCACGGCGGTCAGGATCACCGGCTCCGCCGGGTCCAGCACCCAGCGCGCACAGAGGCCGATCAGGCTGCCTGCCGTCGTCTGGCCGAGCGGACTGCCGGAGGATGGCGGCACATCCAGCCCCCAGCGCTGCAGGACACCGCTCACACGCCTTGCCAGCGTTGCGTCGGGCGTCACCAGCGCGGCGGTCTCTGTGGGATGCTGCATTACCTGGCGCAGCAGCAAAGCCGCGGTTTCCGCCTCGACGGCTTCGTCCGGCGCCTCGATGACTGTCAGGCCGTCCAGCGCCGAATGTGCGAAATCCTCTTTTACTGTCCCCAGCGAAGCAGAGAGGGAATCCAGCGTGCGGCGCCAGTCTGCCGTGGATTCCGCGGGCGCTAGCGCCTCGTGGATCATACGGCGGCGGGCTTCGGCGTTCCTCGTTCCATCTGTTCCGGGCCAGGTGCGCACATCATCCGGCTGAACGCCCAGATCCTGCAGCGTGTCGAACAGGATATGCTGCGGGTGGCTGACGGAACCGGCGATGACCGCGCGGGCTTCTTCATCTGCGTGCACGTCCAGACCCGGCAGCACGATCAGGCCTTTCGGCAAGGCCATGGCGGCCTTCATCAGGATACGACCAGCCGGGGTGGCGCCCGTGGACCCCGCGATCAGGACGGGCGCCTCCGGCGGGGCCTCTGCCCAACGCTGCGCCATGATGCGGGCCGCGGCGATGTCCCGCAGGAACGGGTCGCTCTCCCCATTCTCGGCCAGCCACTCCGGCCAGCTTTCGGAGATGATCTTCAGGAATTTGACCGATTTTTCCCAATGCCTGGCAAGTTCGGTCGCATCGGCGAGGTCTGGCAGCATCGACCAGTCGACATGTTCGCTGAGCGCCGCCTGTTCCATCAGGCGGCTGAGTTCCTGCGCCGCCGCGAGTGCCGAGGCCGCCGGAGGCGTCACGCCATAGGCATTATCATAAAAGGCCTGCACAAGGTGGGTCAGCGCGCCGAGCCGCCTGGCCGCTGACATGGCCGGTGGCAGGCCGGACCGGGCCGCGTCGACGGACGGCGCCTCGTCCGCTTCGATGTCGCCGAGCGTGCGGATGTCCGGCGGCAGGATCGGCTTTTCGCCGCTGGCGTCGTAGAGCACACGTGCCAGCACACGCGCCGAGCGCCGGTTCGGCACATAGATGACCGCATCTGCCAGCGCTTCGGGATTGTCCTTCAGCCCCGTCTCTTCCGCCAGCGTGCCTGCAAGCGCCCGCAGGAAATCCGTTCCCGGAGGGATCGTATAGAGGCGGGACGCACCAGAGAACAATCCGTCCCTATCCGCCATGGCAGGCCAGCCACATCTCTGCGTCCTTCAGCGCCTGAGGATCGCCGACATGCAGCCAGAACCGATCCAGCACCACGCCGTGCAGACGCTTTCGTTCGATCAGCGGCGCCCAGACGCGGAGCGCCGAGAAGCGCTCAACGGGCTCATTGTCGTAAAGTTGCGGGCGGATGAGACGCAGACCGCAAAAGGCATACGGGGCACTCGGCGCCTCGCCCCGGCGGGTCATACTGCCATCCTCGTGGCGGAAGAAATCGCCCGCCCCGCCAAAGCCAAGCGCGCGCCCTGTGTCGGCGACCAGAAGCAGGGCATCCATGGCGTCCGGATCGAACGCCTCCGCCAGCGCCTGCACAGGTTCCGGCCCGGCCGGTTCCCAGAACGCATCCGTGTTCGCGACCAGAATCGGGTCGTCTCCCAAAAGTGGCCGCGCCTTGGCCAGCGCGCCGCCGGTTTCGAGAACTTCGCCGCGCTCGTCGGAAATGACGATCTCGATATCGGAGCGGTTTTTCAGGTGCGCTTCCACCTGATCGGCCAGGTAATGGACATTGACGACCGCGCGCTGAACGCCCGCAGCGACCAGCGGATCCAGCATCCGGTCGATCAGCGCCTTTCCGCGCACCTCGATCAGGGGCTTCGGGCGATCATCCGTGAGCGGCCGCATACGCGTGCCGAGACCAGCGGCAAGCACCATGGCTGTGTGTGGAACCGGCACACTCATTCAGACCCCCTCGAAGACAAATGGCGTCGTCCGCCTGACGAAGTTCTGCATATCCTTAAGGGCCGGATGCGACAGATTTCGGGCGAGAATGGCCAACTGGCGCGGCTGGAAAAGGCCGTAGCGCGGTTTGCCATCCCGGTGCTGAAGACGGGAAAAGACGCCCGCAATGCGCAAGGCGTTGAGCGCGCCGATCACGGCCAGCCGCTCGTCGAAGGCTTCGCGCGACTTGCCCGTGTGGTCGAGGTAATGACGAATGGCCGCCTCGGCAGCTTCCGGTGAAACCTCGCGGCGGGCATCCTGTGTCAGCATGGCCATGTCCCAGGCGTCCCAGCCGCGGACGGCATCCTGAAAGTCCAGCAGGCCAAGCTCGCCATTGCCGAGCCAGAGCAGGTTCTCGGCGTGAAAATCCCGGAGTGTGAATGTGCGGGGAAATTCCATCGCCTGGGCGATCAGCTGGTCACGCACCTTCTCCCACTCGTCCCGTTCGGCCCCTTCCAGCGGCCCGCCGCCCCGCTCCGCCCTCAGCCAGTCGGCATAGAGATCCGCATTGGACCGGAGCGCCAGCTGGTCGAAGTCGAGGATCGGCCAGACATCTGCGCCATTCGACAACACATCCGGCGCGTCTTCGCGGTGCAGCTCTGCCAGGATACCGGCCGCGGTGACATAAGCCGGGTGCTCTTCAATCAGCCCCGCTTCGATCTGACGGGCGATTTCGAGGTTCTCGCCGAAATCCTCGATCAGCGCGAATCCGTGATCGCTGTCATGGGCCAGGATCTCCGGCGCCCGGAACCCGCGCTGGCGGAGGTAATTGGCGATCAGGACGAAGGCGTCGACCCGCGAGGCAGCGAGGCGGGTCGAGGCATTCCAGCCGAGGGCGATACGGGTCGCTTCATCGGCGTCAAGCGGACAGGGACTGTCCTCGACATTCGGGGCATCCATCAGAAGCGCGCGCAAACCGTCCGGTTCCACCAGTCTGATATAGCGCCGTGTGGACGCATCCTGGCCGAGCGGGAATCGCGCCGCGTCCTCCCAGCCTGCGCGGACAAGGAAAGCATCTATCTCTGCCGCGCGGCCTGTTTCGTCAAAACCCATGAAGACGTGTCTGCCAGCCTTCGCCGCGCGGTTCCAGTGTTACACGCCGCCCTTCGGCAAGGATTTCGATGGTGACGTCCAGCCGCCACTCCGGCAGGTACGTGCCGGCCCGGTCCGGCCATTCGATCAGGGCGATGCCATCCTGTGTTTCATCCCATCCCAGCTCGACAACCTCATCGGGAGATTTCAGCCGGTAGAGATCGAAGTGCCAGACCGGAAGTGGCCCGGAATCGTACAACTGAACCAGCGTATAGGTCGGGCTCGGGACATCCATAGTCCCGCTATAGTCCGCTATAATTCCCCGGGAGAATGTCGTTTTCCCAGCGCCGAGGTCCCCATGCAGGGCGATCACGTCCCCCGCCTGGAGCAATCGGGCGACACGTGCCCCCACGTCACGCAGGGAAGTCTCATCTGGACATTCAAGAATCACTGTCATCTGATGCATATAAAGGTGCTGCGCCATTTCGTGCCATGGATTCACGGCGCCTTGCACTGTAACTGGCCAGCATATAAAAGGCTGAAAACGTGACGCATGCGTCATAAATAAACAATTGCCTTGAGGGAGGCGCAGGTTTGGATCTTTCGGACGCATCGCAGATCGTTCTGATCGGAGGCGGGCAAGCAGCCGCACAGGCCGTGCAGTCCCTGCGCATGGGAGGCTATTCCGGCAAGCTGGTACTCGTGGGCGACGAACCCGCGCTGCCCTACCAGCGCCCCCCCCTGTCGAAAGCCTACATGAAGGGAGAATTTGCCGAAGAGCGCCTCTTCTTCAAACCGGGTGCCTGGTATGAAGACAACAATGTCGAGCTGATCCTCTCGACCCGCGCCACGAAAATCGACCGCGCAGCCCAGGTCGTGGAACTCGAACACGGCGCCACGCTGAGCTATGACGCGCTGATCCTGTGCACAGGCTCCCGTCCCCGCCCGCTGCCGGTGAAAGGCGCCGACCTTGAAAACGTGTTCGACCTGCGCGGCCTCGCCGATGTCGACCGGATTCAGCCGAATATGGTGGCAGGCCGGCGGATGGTCATTATCGGCGCCGGTTATATCGGCCTCGAAGCGGCAGCTGTGGCCCGGCAGATGGGGCTTGAGGTGACGGTGCTGGAAATGGCGGAGCGCGTGCTCGCCCGCGTCACCAGCCCCACCATGAGCGCGTTTTACGAAAAAGAGCACCGTGATCAGGGCGCGACGATCCTGACGGGTGCCCGGCTCGACCATCTCGAAGGTGAAGGTGGAAAAGTCAGCGCTGCCGTCCTCGCCGATGGCACAAAACTGCCGGCGGACATTGTGCTGGCCGGAATCGGTATTCTGCCGAACATTGAGCTGGCCCAGGAAGCCGGCCTGACGATCGACAATGGCATCGCCACGGACCGGGACGCCCGCACATCCGATCCGCGCATCTTCGCGGCGGGGGACTGCGCAAGCCGTCCACTGGTCCATTATGGCCGCACCGGCCGTCTCGAAAGCGTCCACAATGCGATCGAACAAGGCAAGCTGGCGGCTGCGGCCATCCTCGGCAAACCACGCCCGCCTGAAGACTGCCCCTGGTTCTGGTCGGACCAATACGACCTGAAACTACAGATCGCCGGGCTCAACCAGGGCCATGACGAAATTGCCGTTCGCGGCAATCCGGACGAGCGGAAATTCGCCGTCTTCTACCTGCGCAATGGCACGCTGATCGCTGTCGATGCGGTGAACAGCCCGCCAGAATTCCTGGCGTCAAAGAAATTGATCATGACGGGTACCAAAGTTGCATCCGACATGCTCAAGGATACATCCATTTCAATGAAAGACATCGCTGCGGCCGCCGCCTCAGCCTAAGGAGACCACAAAGCCGATGCCAAAGATTACCTATATCGACCATGATGGCACCGAACGGACCGTCGAGGCGAAAAACGGCGAGTCCGTCATGGAAGCCGCCATCAAGAATTCCATCCCGGGAATTGATGCCGACTGCGGCGGCGCCTGTGCCTGCGCCACCTGCCACGTCTATGTCGACCAGTCCTTCATGGACAAAGTCGGCGAGCAGCAGGAAATGGAAAAGTCGATGCTCGACTTCGCTGAGAATGTTCAGGAGAACTCCCGCCTGTCCTGCCAGATCACCGTTTCCGACGAACTGGACGGTCTGCGTGTGACCACGCCGGAGAGCCAGCACTAGGCTGAGCCGGAACACACTGTTTCAGCGCCCCGGCTTCACCGCCGGGGCGTTTTCATTCCGGTCATGCTCCCCTTGCGGAACGGATTGGTTCCGAAAAGGAATGCGGCTAGGCAGGAAGAAAATCCGCCAAAACGGGGCCAAGCCATGAACTATACGGATCTCCTCTCCTCCATCGCCTTTGGCGCGGACAATTCCTCCCGCGTGACGGTGCCTGAAGACTGGATGCAGGGCCGGACGACCTATGGCGGACTGACAGCGGCCCTCTGCCTGAAAGCTGCCCTGCCGCTGGCAGGCGACCGGCCTCTCCGGTCTGCCCAGATCGCCTTTGTCGGCCCGGCCTCCGGGGAACTCGCCTCCGTGCCGACTGTGCTGCGCGAGGGCAAGAACACCGCCTTCATTTCCGTCCGCATGACAGGGCCCGAAGGAATTGTTGCCGAATGTATTTTCGCGTTCGGCGCAGCGCGGGAGTCCAGCCTCGATTTCTCCGATATGGTGGCCCCGGTCGTGACTCTGCCGGACGAAACGAAGCAGTTCTTCCCGGATGAAAGCCGCCGGCCTGCCTTCTCAAGGCACTTCAATGTGCGCCTTGCCAAGGGTGGACGCCCGGTCAGCGGCGCACCGGATGGCGAGATCATTTTGTGGCTGCGGCACCGGGATGAAACGGCCCCAATGGATGCTGTCACGCTTCTGTCCATTGCGGATTCACCGCCCCCCGCTGCCTTGTCGATGCTGACTGCTCCGGGCCGCATCAGCTCCATGACGTGGATGGCCGAATTTCTGACAGACGACATCTCGACGGAGAACGGGTGGTTCCTTGCCCAGCACATCGCGCAAACGGCGCAGCAGGGCTACTCCAGCCAGGCCATGCGCCTGTGGAATTCAAAAGGCGAGCCGATGATGGTGGGGCGTCAGACGATCGCCGTCTTCGGATAGGGCTTACTCGCCTTCAGGCGGGGTCGTGTCATCGATGATCGGGCCGTGGCCCATGCCGATGTCGACCGGACCCGGCTCCATGAATTCGACCATTGAGCGCGGCACCGTCCCTGCCGGGCAGGCAGCGACAACCCGTTCAGCATTGCCGATGGCAGGTGTCTGTGCGCTGACGCGTTCGACGGGCTGGGAACGGACCACGAGGCTGAACAGGAAAATCGCCGCGATTGCCGCGCAGATAGCTGCGATGGTCCAGTTTCCGTAAACGGGATCCTGATCCGGCTCCACGACGGTTGTGGCGGCAGTGCGGGCACTTGCCGAAGCACGCGCCACAGCAGCGGACACACCGGTTGCTGAACGGGGCGCGGGGTCTCCATTGCCATTGCGTAGAGTTGTTACCGCTTTCGTTGCAGCCTCTGCAGCTTCTCTGGCAGGTTCCGGCTTGATACCGAGGGCCTTCTCACGCTTTTGGCGCTCTGCAATGGCTAGCGGGTCATCCGGATGGGCTTCAAGCCAGGCATCACGGGCTTCGTCATCCTTGGAACCAAGCTTCATCCAGGCGCGAAGATCGGACCGACCGGTACGTTCCGCCAGCTCTTCGACCAGCTTGTAGAAGCCTTCTGGCATTTTCCGGGACGTAAATCCCTCCAGCGGGAAGCGCTTCGATTTCCGGTAAGGGGTGTAGGGAATCGTCTTGTCGATGCCGGCATGCACCAGCATCCCATCCCGGGAATTGCCGACAGCAGCCGCGGCACGCACCCAGTCATTCTTGACCGAGTTCTCAGACCAGAGGATCAGCATGTTGCCGGATTTACCGGCGTCACGCGCATCCTTGGCATCAAAGTCATCATCCTCCGTTTGTTTCTGATTGAAACGAACGGTGAATTTCAGCGAGCGGAGACGACGGGCGACAAGCTTCGCCATGTCGAAGTCTTCCGGCACAGTTACGAGAAAGACGTCATAAGCCATGCGTTCTGCCTTGCATTTCGTGGGCCAACCTTACCCAAAGCCCCCCTGTTGAACACCCAATTCCGCTGTAAGGAGAGAAAACCGCCTGTTTTTCCTGCGGGAATAGGGCTATGGCCCCCTCGAAATCTAAGTTTAGGGAGGCCGGAATGGGCTTCAAATGCGGGATTGTGGGCCTGCCCAATGTTGGCAAATCCACGCTTTTTAACGCTCTGACACAGACCGCTGCGGCACAGGCGGCGAACTATCCGTTCTGCACGATCGAGCCGAATGTCGGCGAAGTTGCCGTGCCAGAACCGCGTCTGGCGGAACTGGCTAAGGTTGCCGGCTCGAAAGAGATCATCCCCGCGCGCATGAATTTCGTCGATATCGCTGGCCTGGTTGAGGGCGCAAGCCAGGGCGAGGGCCTTGGCAACAAATTCCTCGCCAACATCCGCGAGACCGACGCGATCATCTACGTGCTGCGCTGCTTCGACAATGACGACATCACCCATGTTCGCGGCACCATCGACCCGGTTGCCGACTTTGAAGTTGTCGAGACCGAGCTGATGCTGGCTGATCTCGAAAGCCTCGAGAAGCGCAAGCAGAACGTTATCAAGAAAGCAAATTCCGGCGACAAGGAAGCCAAGGCCCAGGTGGCGCTGATCGACCTGGCGCTTGCCGAACTGAAAGAAGGCCGCCCTGCCCGCCGCGCCGATGTACCGAAAGACGACCGAAAGGCGTGGAACATGCTGCAGCTGCTGACGTCCAAACCGATCCTCTTCGTCGCGAACGTGGACGAAGCCAGTGCGGCGACGGGCAATGACTACTCCAAACGCGTGGAAGAACGCGCCAAGGAAGAAGGCGCCGGCTGCGTTGTCATTTCAGCCCAGATCGAATCCGAGCTGGCCGTCCTGGACGAGCCTGACAGGACCGAGTTCCTCGAAACGCTCGGCCTGGAAGAGCCCGGCCTGACCCGCCTCATTCATGCAGGCTACGACCTGCTGGACCTTCAGACCTATTTCACCGTCGGCCCGAAAGAGGCCCGCGCCTGGACGATCCGCAAGGGCTGGACCGCGCCCAGGGCCGCTGGCGTCATCCATGGTGACTTCGAAAAGGGGTTCATCCGTGCCGAGACCATCACCTATGAGGACTATATCGCCTGCGGTGGGGAATCGGGTGCCAAGGAAGCCGGAAAGATGCGGGCCGAAGGCAAGGAATACATCGTGCAGGATGGCGACGTGATGCTGTTCCGGTTCAATGTCTGACCGGCGCGGGCGTCTCAGCCAGCCTCAATCGAGCCATTCATCAGGAATGATGACACCGGCGCGCTCATTGTCCCAGGCAATGCTGAGGATCTGCCAGGCGTCTGCAAGCCGGACCATGGTGACAAAGTTCACGCCCCGGGAATGAATTTCACGATCGCCGACACGGTAGATGGTTTCGTAGACGCTGCGCACCTGCGCAACGGAGCCGAGCTGCGCGCATTCATGCCCGATTTCGGTTTCCTCGAAAGAGGCACCGGCCAGGTTTTCCTCGGCAGTCTTGATATATTCGTCGAACGTCAGGCATTGATTGGCCGGTAACGTATCAATCGCGACGCCCGTCCGGGTCATGGTTGCACGGGGGTGATACAGCGGCCGGATGCTCTCCCAATCCCGCTCGCCTGACGGTTGCGAGATCACATCGTAAATCGCTTTCATCATCCCGCGGCTGTCCAGGTCACTCATACGGTCGCTCCGTCAACATTGTTATATTTCATTACCCGCCGAACATACTGTCCGGTGGCTCAGTCGTCGCCACCGACAGCTTTTTCGTGCAACGGCGTCAGTGTCCAGGCAAATGCGATCAGGGGCTGATCCATGTCGCGTTCTTCCCAGAGTATCTCGGCAATCCGCTCAATGTAGCCATTGATTTCCTTCAGCGATTCCGGGCTCGGCCGGTTGATCAGCCGGAAAAATCCGAGATTCCTTTCGGCGCCTTCCAGCTGTGCCCGGGGATGAGTCAGGCCCTGGACAAAATCCCGGTGCGCCTGACGGGAAATCGCGCCAACCGTCCGGTCGATGGTCTCGTGATTGGCAGGATCCGACAGCGCCTTCTGCAATCGCATGCGAGGCGCTCTTGTTTCATAGAGCACCTCTGACCGGCGATTGGAGACTTGCGAGCCTGCCTCCACGATCAGGTCAGCCTTCACCAGCATGTTCATGTGGTAATAGATCGAGGAGGGTTGCCGCCCCATGGAGGTGGCCAGCTGCTTGATGGACATCGGGCCGCGGCCCACCAGATGGTCGACAATGTCCATTCGGACCGGAGATGCCAGGCAGCTCAACTGGTCTTTGCGTAGGACCCAATAGGTATCCTGGCCGTCCCGCTCAGCCTTGTCGTCTGATCGCTTCATGAGCCTGTTACCTTCTTCCCCCATCGACCGGACAGCCTGACGGCAGCCCCTGCCAGCGACAATCGATAGGGCAGATTGGCGGCGTGTGCCAGACTTCGGGACTTTTTCGCCTCACGCCGGGCTTCCCCAAGGTCATGAAGTTTGGCGCCTTGCCCGACTCCGTCCCTTGTGGCGTTCTGCCGTTCTGAGACGCCAGTATTGGGCGGCCGGAGGAGCAGAATATGAAATTTGAACTGGACGAAGAGCACCGGATGCTTGCCGATCTCGTCCAGCGCTTCGTGCGGGACGAGCTGATGCCTCTGGAAGGCGCCGTGCTGGAACGCGAAGCCAATGGACAAGGCGCCTATCTGACACCGGAAGAGCGCCAACGGCTGGACAAAATCTCAAAAGACCTTGGCCTCTGGAGTCTCGATGCGCCCGAAGATGCAGGCGGCATGGGCATGCCTCATGTCGCCCTTGTGGCCGTGAATGAGGCGCTCGGCTCCACGGTCGCGACTTATACGCTGCCGCCGGACTCGCCGAACCTTCGCATGCTCATGACGACCGTGAATGAACAGCAGCGCAAGGCCTATCTCGAGCCTTACGCCCGAGGTGAAACCATATCCGCCATCGGCATTTCCGAACCCGGCGCTGGCGCAGATCCCTCAGGAATGATCACACGCGCCGTGCGCGATGGTGACGACTGGATCATCAATGGCCGCAAGATCTGGATCACCCGGGCGGCCGAGGCTGATTTCACCATCCTGATGGCCATCACGGACAAGGAAAAGAAAGCCCGTGGCGGCATGTCGGCTTTTCTGGTCGACCGCGACGCTCCTGGTTTCAACGTCCTGCGTCGCATTCCGATGCTGGGCGGAGAATTCACCTATGAAGTGACGCTGGAAGATTGCCGTGTGCCGGGCTGGAAGCTGCTTGGGGAAGAAGGTCAGGGCTTTGGCCCGATGCAGGTGCGGCTGGGCACCCGCCGGATGGAGATGGCGGCCTGGTGTATCGGCGCAGCCCAGCGCGCGCTCGACATGATGCGCGAATACGCTCCCCAGCGGAAAACCTTCGGCCACAAGTTGTCGGAGCGCCAGTCGATCCAGTGGTGGGTGGCCGATGGCGCCGCGAAGATTCATGCGGCCCGGCTGATGGCCTATGACTGCGCCTGGAAGATCGACCAGGGCCGCGACGTCCGGACGGAAATCTCCATGATCAAATTCTACGCCACGGAAATGGCGCAGGAGATCATCGACAATGCGATGCAGTGCTTCGGCGCCATGGGCATGACCAAGGAAATGCCCCTGCATCTCTTTGCCGGCCGCATCCGCAATATGCGCATCTATGACGGCCCCTCTGAAGTGCACCGGATGGTCGTCGCCCGGAACCTGATGGATACCCGCCCATGACACACACGATCACCGTGCGCGATGTCGGCCATGTGACCGAGATCGTCTTTTCCAATCCGCCCAACAATCACGCCAATGTGGCGCTGCTACGGGAAATCGGGGAAACGCTTCTGGCACTGGATGCCAGGCCGGAATGCCGGGCCATCGTGCTCGCCTCCGAAGGCAAGGCCTTTTGCGCCGGCGCAGACCTCGCCAATGACGAAAGCGGTGGCGGCGTCGGCGGATCGGGCGACGATCCAGTACGCGAATTCTACGATCAAGCCCTGCGTATCTACGAAGCGAAAAAGCCGATTGTCGCGGCAATTCAGGGCGCAGCTGTCGGTGCCGGTCTCGGCCTGGCGGTATCCGCGGATTTTCGTGTCGCCGCGCCGGAAGCCCGTTTCGTCGCGAACTTCACCCGGCTGGCGTTCCATCCGGGCTTTGCACTGAGCGCGACCCTGCCCCGGCTGCTGGGCCAGCAGAAAGCGGCGCTGATGCTGCTCACATCCCGGCGTATCAAGGGCGAGGAAGCGCTCGCCATGGGGCTGGCGGACGAACTGGTCCCGCTGGCGGACGTCAGGAACGCAGCACACAAACTCGCTGCCGAGATTGCCGAAGGTGGCCCGCTTGGCGTGATGGCGACCCGGAAAACCCTACGCGTAGGACTTTATGAAACTGTCCGGGATACGCTGGCGCACGAACACGATGAACAATGGAAGCTGCGCGCGACGGAAGACCATCAGGAAGGCATCCGGTCTGTCGCCGAACGCCGGCCGGGTAATTTCAAGGGCCGCTGAATTGGCGCGTTCCATTCAACAATCGCAGGATCAATGCCGGTATTTCCGGGCCAAACGGAAGTCATTGATGCCGGTGAAATGTGTCGCTAGTCTTTTCTCCGGAGGAAGCGGGCAAATATGAAACCAACAGATACCAGCAATCCCGACTACTTTCATAAAGTCGTCGATTGCCAATGGGCCTGCCCGGCACACACACCGGTCCCGGCATATATCCGTCTCATCGCACAGGGCCGCTACAGCGACGCCTACTTGCTGAACCGGGACTCCAACGTCTTTCCAGGCATTCTGGGCCGCGTCTGCGACCGGCCCTGCGAGCCGGCTTGCCGGCGGACTCGCGTGGATGGGGAGCCCGTTGCCATTTGTCGCCTGAAGCGTGTGGCGGCAGACCATCGCGACGATGTGACAGACCGACTTCCCGGAAAACCTGAACAGACGAACGGCAAGCGGATCGCCCTGATCGGGGCAGGCCCGGCAAGCTTTACCGTTGCGAATGATCTCGCCCCGCTCGGATATGAGTGCACCATCTTCGAGAAACTGCCGGAAGCCGGCGGCCTGATGCGGGCCAACATCCCTGCCTTCCGCCTGCCCGAAAAAGTGCTCAATGAAGAGCTTCAGTACATTCTCGACATGGGTGTGGAGCTGAAACTGAACTCGCCGGTTTCCAGTATGAAAGCACTGCTGGATGAAGGCTGGGACGCTGTCTTTGTCGGTACGGGCGCCCCGAAGGGCAAGGACCTTCACCTGCCCGGCCGCGAAGAGACGGATGCGAATATCCATATCGGCATCGACTGGCTGGAGTCGGTCGCGTTCGAGCATATCGACTCGATTGGCAGGAATGTCCTGATCATCGGCGTTGGTAACACGGCCATGGACTGTTGCCGCACATCGCTTCGTCTTGGGGCGGAGAATGTGAAGGTCATGGCGCGCAAACCGCGAAACTTCTTCAAGGCGTCCGAATGGGAACTGGAGGATGCCGAAGAAGAGAACATCCAGATCGTCGTGAACCATTCGCCGAAGGCCTTCGTCACGGAGAACGGCAAACTGGTCGGCATGACGTTCGAGCTGATGGAATACGATGTCGACGACAAGGGCGAGATCACCGGCCAACGTGTCATCGGTGAAGAAACCCTGCCGTGCGACGATGTCATTCTCGCCATCGGACAGGAGAACGCCTTCCCCTGGATCGAGAAGGACGCCGGTATCGAGTTCGGCAAATGGGATGTTCCGGTGGTCGACAAGGAGACTTTCGAGTCCAGCCGCAAGGGCGTCTTCTTCGGCGGCGACTCCGCGTTTGGGCCGAAGAACATCATCTGGGCCGTTGAGCACGGACACCAGGCTGCGATTTCCATCCACCGGCATTGCCAGGGACTCGGCCTGAGGGACCGCGCACCGCGCGAGGTTGAATTGCAATCGGCCAAGATGGGCATGTTCGAATGGCGCTATTCGAATGCCTACACCGCCGCCGAGCGCCGCGAGATGGAACATGTTGCCCTGGTCGACCGGTTCCAGCGCCTGAACATCGAGGTTGAACTCGGCTTCAATGCGGAACAGATCGCCGTTGAAGTTCAGCGCTGCCTGAACTGCGATGTGCAGACCGTGTTCGAAGCGCCGCTTTGTGAAGAGTGCGATGCCTGTATCGATGTCTGCCCGGTCGAATGCCTCGCCATTACGCCTGCTGCGGACAGCGAAGCAGAACTGCGCGCCTCGCTGAGCCAGCCCGAAGCGCCGGAAGACCAGTCTCTGTACGTGTCCACCGCCCTGCCCCTGACCGGCCGGGTGATGATCAAGGACGAGAATGTCTGCCTGCATTGCGGCCTGTGCGCCGAGCGCTGCCCGACGTCTGCCTGGGACATGAAGGAAGGCGTGATCAAAATCCCCCATGCGGATGACCAAGTGGAGACCGTGGCATGAACGGACCCGGCATCAATGACTTCACCCTGCGTATCGCAACGGTGAACGGCACAGGATCGGCCAGTGCAAACGGCCTGCTGATGAAAGCCATCTTCCGGATGGGCGTGCCTGTCGTCGGCAAGAATATCTTCCCCTCCAACATTCAGGGCCTGCCGACCTGGTATGAAATCCGCGTGACGGGCGACGGCTATGCCGGACGCGACGGCGAGACGCATTTTGTCATCGCCATGAACCCGGAGACCTATGCGGACGATTTGGCCGAGCTCGCCCCCGGCGGTGTCCTGCTCTACGACTCCACCTGGCCGCGCCCGCAGCTTCTGTCCCGTCCGGATGTGACCGTCCTGGGCGCGCCGCTGTCAGCAATGTGCAATGACGCCTTCAAGGCCGCGCGCTCGCGTATCCTGATGAAGAACATGGCCTATGTCGGCGCTGCAGCCGCCCTGCTGAACCTCGATCTCGGCGTGATCGAACAGCTGGTGACCGAAATGTTCGCGGGCAAGGAAAAGCTCATCCCACTGAACATGCAGGCCGTTGCGCTTGGCCATGACTATGCGAAGCAGAACTTCAAATGCCCGCTGGATTTCCGGGTCAGCCCGCTGGACAAGACCAAGGGCAAGGTAATGATCGACGGCAATACGGCCGCCGGCATCGGCGCGGTTTTTGGCGGCGCCACCTTCGGCGCGTGGTACCCGATCACGCCTTCCACATCGCTGATGGATGCCTTCCAGAAATATTGCGAAGAACTCCGCGTCGACCCGGAAACCGGACAGAACAATTTCTGCATCCTGCAGGCGGAAGACGAACTGGCAGCGGCCGGTCTCACAATCGGCGCGGCCTGGGCGGGGGCCCGCGGCTTTACACCGACTTCCGGTCCCGGTGTCTCTCTGATGAGTGAGTTCATCGGCTTTGCCTACTATACCGAAGTGCCGCTGGTGATCTGTGACATCCAGAGGGTCGGCCCGTCGACCGGAATGCCGACCCGGACACAACAATGCGATATCCAGCTCTGCGCCTACGCTTCACATGGCGACACGCGCCACCTCGTCCTGTTCCCCGCCAATCCGGGCGAGTGTTTCGAATTCTCCGCAAAGGCACTGGACCTCGCCGAACGGTTCCAGACCCCGGTCTTCTTCCTGTCCGATATCGACATCGGCATGAACGACTGGATGGTCGATGAACTGACCTGGCCGGAGGATTATGTGCCTGACCGCGGAAAGGTCCTCGATGCCGAGCAACTGGAAGAGATCGACGCTTTCTATCGTTATCTGGATGTAGACGGCGACACGATCCCTTACCGGACCTTGCCCGGCACACATCCCAAAGGCGCCTATTTCCTTCGAGGGTCCGGCCACACCAAGCTCGGCCGGTACACGGAAAAAGGGCCGGAATACAAGGAAGTCGTCGATCGTCTTTACGAGAAATGGAAACGCGCCGCCGCCTTCATGCCCGAGCCGGTCGTCAAGAAGGCGGAGCGCCAGGCACGCTACGGCATGATCGCCATCGGCAGCTCCGACGCGGCCGTCACCGAAGCGCGTGACCGTCTCGAAGCCGCCGGCGTCCCGGTCGATTACATGCGCGTCCGCGGTTTCCCGTTCAGCGACGACGTCACCGCCTTCATCGACGCGCATGAGGAAGTGTTCGTTGTCGAGCAGAACCGCGACGCACAGCTGATGAACCTGCTGATCACGGAAACCAGCGCGCCAAAGGAAAAGCTGGTGCCTGTTCTGCATTATTCCGGTGAACCGCTGAATTTCCGTTTCGTCTATGAAGCTGTGGAAACCGCCCTGAAAGTGAGGAAGATTGCATGACCTCCTTCGTTAAACCCAAGATCCGCAGACTGAACGAGCCGACCAACGGACTTGGCAAGACACGCGCGGATTATGATGGCGCGATGTCCACGCTTTGTGCCGGATGCGGCCATGACAGCGTGACCGCCGCCCTGGCCCGCTCTTTCTATGAGCTTTCGACAGATCCGAAAGATGTCGTCAAAGTCTCCGGGATCGGCTGCTCCTCCAAGACGACGACTTACTTCCTGAAGGACGCCCACGGCGCCAACACGGTCCACGGCCGGATGCCCTCCTTCGCGACCGGCGCGGCTGCCGTGAACAAGAACCTCACCTATGTCGGCGTATCGGGCGATGGCGACAGCCTGTCCATCGGGCTCGGTCAGATGGCTCATGCCATTCGGCGCAATGTCGACATGATTTATATGTTGGAGAACAATGGCGTATACGGACTGACGAAAGGCCAGTTTTCGGCGTCCAGCGATATCGGCTCCAAGGCAAAAAAAGGTGCCACAAACATGCTGCCGCCGATTGATCCGGCCATCATGGCGCTCTCCATCGGCGCGACCTTCGTGGCGCGCAGTTTTTCGGGTGACAAGCAACAGCTCGTTTCCCTCATCAAGGCCGGGATCGCGCATCGGGGCTTTGCCCTGATCGACGTGATCTCCCCCTGTGTCAGCTTCAATGACCACAAGGGGTCCACCAAGTCCTACGCCCACACATATCAATACTACCACAAGGCCGTGCACGCCGATTATGTGCCGCCAAGCGAAGAGATCACAGCCGCCTACGACGAAGGCGAAGCCATGCCGGTGGAGTTGCATGATGGCGGTTCCATCATGCTTCGCAAGCTGGACGCGGACTATGATCCGACCGACCGGGCATCGGCCATGGAGAAGCTGATGCAGAGCCAGCAGACGCAGGAAATCCTGACAGGCCTGCTCCATATCGACGAATCCCGCCCGGCGATGGCAGAACACAAAAAACTTCCGGATACGCCATTGCACTCCATCCCCTATTCGAAGCTCAATCCGGGGGCGGACGCCCTTCGGAAGCTTCAGGACGAGTTCCGCTAAACGCCCGCTCAGGCTGGCATGCGGCGAAAGGCCTGTTACACTCACCCAATCAGAAACGTTCCGGGTGGAAGTGTAACGTGCAGCTAGCTCAGATCCTAAAGCGCCTGACGGGGCTCGTCCTGCTTGCGGTCGCCGCCTGTGCCTCCCCTTCATCGGCACAACCGGCTGATTTCCCGGAGGAAGACCCAGCCTGGCCGCGAACAGAATTCACGATTTCAGATGGCGCAGCCGGGACAAAAGGCTTCAATACCCAACCTGCACGCAAGGAAGACTGGCCATTTTTCGCTGCCCTTCGCGGGACGCGTGAAGGTGTCGTCACCTATGACTGCGGTGGTACGGCCATCTCGTCAGAATGGGTCCTGACAGCGGCGCACTGTGTGGAAGGTGCCTCGGCAAACGCATCAGGGCGGTGGGAGCGGCCGGGCTCTGGCGAGCTGCAGATTGTGCTCGGCGCCAAAGACCTGACAGCCGTCACAAGCTCGAATGTCTATAACGCAATGGACGTACGGATCGCCCCCAGCTTCACGCGCGGTGGCCAGAACAAGGTTCCCGTGAATGACATCGCTCTGGTCCGTCTGGACAGGCCCTGGAACGGCCCCGTCGCACGGCTGTCCGCCAGCAGCGCGTCGGACGTCGACCGCTTCTTCGGCCCCGCCTACTTTGCCGGTTTCGGCAAGACGGACATGCGGCAGCAAAAGCCGGAGTCCTACACGTCAGCGGAAGGCCCCTTCGCCGCGTACACCAGCATTCTCGGCAATGCGATGATCCCGACGCGCAGCCCGGACGCCTGCAGCAATGATTACGAAGTGGAGGCTTATGACAGCGCCAGCATGATCTGCGCCGGGTATGACACCGGAATCATCGACTCCTGCCAGGGCGACAGCGGCGGCCCGCTCATCGCCAGGGACTTCGCTGGCAGGGTCTACCAGATCGGCATTGTCAGCTTCGGGGAGAGCTGTGGCGTGCGGGGCAAGCCGGCTGTCTATACGCGCGTATCCGGCTTCAAGGATTTCGTGCTGTCCGTCGTGCCCGACGCCGCTTTCGTGGACGCCAAGCCGGAAAAGACCGTCTACATGACGAAAGCCGGGCTTGAAAACCTGATCCGGACGCTCAAACCGGCTGAAGGCAAAATAGGTATCCGCATCAATGACGGCGCTTCGGTGTTCCGGTCCGGGGAGCGGGTCCGGATCTTTGTCGACCCTTCGATAAAGGGCCGCCTCTGGGTCTTTGATCTCGATCCGTCCGGCACCGTCAGCTGCCTCTTCCCCTGCAATGCGGGCGAAGTCGACACGGCACTTGTCGAGCCCGGCCAGTCTGTCGTTCTGCCACCCGGAGGGGTCTCGATCAGCGTGTCACCGCCGACCGTACCGGGCAAAAGCACGCTGGCCGCGTTCGTCCTGCCGGAACGCATGGCCCTTATCGGCGATACGCTGCCCGACCTCAGCCGCACCAAGGGGCCGATCAGGACGGTGTGGCAGTCTTATTCCGACATCCTCGTGTTCGAAGTCCGGGACGCCATGTCAGATTCCTCCCCTTCCGATCCCTATGCCAATACCGGCATGGGCTTGGTCACATATAGCGTCAGCGAGTGAGTCCCGTGATGAAGAGTTTCCTGCGCCTGTCTGTTGTCATTGCTGCAGTTCTGGGGCTTGCAACGGCATGCCAGACACGGCCTGACGACGCCCCGAGCGAGGCGCAACTCGCATGGACCAGTACGCTGGACGCAGATGCCCGCGCCTCTGACCGCATCGTCAACGGAGACCGCTCCACGCTGGCGCAGTGGCCGTATATCGCGGTTCTGCGGCATGAGACGCGAAGCGGCCGGCTGCAGTATTTCTGCGGCGGCACATTCGTCGCCCGCCGCTGGGTGCTGACCGCAGCGCATTGTTTCGAAGGGGAAACCCGCAGACTGGAGGACCGATGGGAGTGGAGTCCCCGCGCAAAACTCGAAGTCGTCGGCGGCACGGACGACCTCGGCGCCGGTGACGGAACCGTGTTTGAAGTGGACTCCGTCATGATCCATCCGGACTATAAGCCGACTATGGAGGTCTCACCCGGTGTCTGGGAGGGCTCCGAGAATGACGTTGCACTGGTCCGGATCGGACGCACATGGACCGGCCAGCTGGCCCGACTCTCATCCGGCGGCCCATCCGACAGCGACGCGAATGGCGCCCGCGCCTTCGTGGCCGGTTTCGGGAAGCAGGCAGATTCCGGCGCGCAGGCGAGGCTGGAGACATTCCGCATCGGCGCCACTGACCGCACGGGTCAGGCCGGTTCGCGCTACCTCTACCACGCTATGCTGCCCATGAAGCCGCCGGAGGTCTGCGGCGCGCAATATGCGGATCTGGCCTATGACGGCAGCACGCAGATCTGCGCCGGCCGCAAGTTCGGCGGCACCGACAGCTGCCAGGGCGACAGCGGCGGCCCGCTGGTCGCACTGGATGCGAGTGAGCGCACCTATCAGGTCGGCATTGTCAGCTACGGTTTCGAATGCGCTGCAGCGAAATCAGAAGGCGTCTACACCCGTGTCTCCCCCTATCGCGACTGGATCGAGACGACCGCGCGCGGTGCGATGTTCGTGGATGCAGATCCCGAGCAGGTATTCGTGGCGACGGCCGAAACCATGGAAGCCATGGCCCGGGTGCTGGCCCCGACCAGCGACCAGATAGACCTGTCCGTCACGCAGGAAGGCGAAGGAGGCAATGCCGCACTGAACATAGCGGTGACGCCCAAGATCGACGGGCGGCTCATTGTCTTCGAACTCGAGCATTCAGGCCGGATCAACACCTACTTTCCAAACGACCGGACGCCGGAGGAAAATGCCATTGTCAAAGCCGGGCAAACCGTCCGCCTGCCGGAAGTTCCGTGGATGGTCATCCCCCCGGCAGAAGGCGGCGCCACCATCTATGCTTTCGTCATTCCGGAAAGCGTTGCCTTCGCCGGTGACCTTCTGCCAACGCCAGCGCGGATGCGGACCGTCGCCGAAGAGGCGCAGCCGGAACGGGAGCCCATCGACTTTGCAACCCGCATGCTGACGGAAGTCGCCAACCGATCCAGTGAAGGTGGCCTGTCAGATTGGGCTGCGGCGACCGCGACTTACTGATCGTCACCGAGTTCGGCGGCCAGCAATTCCTCAAGCTTCAAGTCAGCCTGTTCGAGCAAGTCGTTCGCCGCGTCGATTTCGTCCGTCGGCTTCGGACCGCGCCAGTTGAGGTGCCGCTCAATATCGAACAAGGCATCTTCGACATCGTCCTGCGCCGGGATCAGGTAATCCGATGTGAGACCGTCCTGAGCGAGCGTCCGGCGGAGGTCCAGCACAGCGCGCCGCAGGGAACGTTCCAGCGTGCGCTGTGTGAGCAGCTCATCTGTGCGCTCTTCTTCGTCGGCTTCCCGGGCGCCGTCCTTATCGATCTGCCTGCGAAGTTCCTCCTCGGCAGCAGCCTGAACCGCGTTGGACCTTAACAGAGACCCGACATCGGACAGCAGCGGATCGCCCCGTTTGAGTTCCAGAACATCGACGAAAAGGTTGAAGATACCCGAATCACGGTCGACGCCCGAATAGTCGAGCGGCATCCACCCTGTTTCGAGTCCCGCCGCCGCCGCGCCCGATATATATTGTCCACGCTTCAACTCAGGAAATTTGAAGACACCCCGGGCAAAGCCAGACGCGTCATGAAACTCGACCGCCCCTTCGGGCGTGAACTGAACATAGGTGCGCGGTTCGGGCCGTTCGAAATCCAGAACCAGAAGATAGTCGCGGGAATCGTAGCGCGCCTGGCGCTCGAACTCGTTTGAAACGACTTTGAGAAGCTCTCCAGAAAAATAGCCAGACAGCTCATCGTCCGGAACGAGACGGATCTCGGCATAAAATGACGGCCGGGAGACAAGCCCCAGCCGGTTCCACTCTGCCAGGAACTCCGGCGGCGCATTGCCGAAGGCTGGTCCGGACGGGTCGAACCCTTCGCGGATCACATGAACGCACGCCGCGTTGCGATTGAATTCCATCATGTCCGGGCTGGTGAACAGTTTCCCACTGACAACGCCCGTGCTGCGGTCGATCTTCGGGGCGCCCATCTGCTGCAGCCAGGCACCAACAGAATCAAACGCCAGCATGCCGGCCTGAAGGGCCAGTTCCTGCCCGAACCCCAGCGTACGGTCGCCCGGCCCGCGGGTATCTTCCGGCAAACACGCATCATCCAGCATGACCCGCAGGTCGGAGCCCATACCGTCCGAAACGACCGGTGGCCGTGTATTGATGCTTCTTGTCAGACACCCGGTCAGCGCGGTGCACGCACCAATCATCGCCGTGAACGCCAGCAGGCTGCGCCTATTTCCCACGACCCGACTCCTCACTCTAAACCGGTCTGCCCTGTATCGGACACGCCCCGCTTTCCCCTGAGAAATCAATTCACAACAGAATTAGGGCCACCGCAACCATAACCGTGCCGGGATATGACATTCTGAATGCCAGTCACGCTTCGCCCGGCATGTTGCGCCCAGATCGGTTTCACCTCTTAAGCGACGATTTCCGGTCAGGCTTTCCCCATTGAGGGCCTGATGCGTGAAAGTCACACCCGGCATTGATCGTTCAAAATAATCAATTGGTCTAATCGCCACAGAATTGACTTCCGGCGAACAACGTGTTCATTCAATTTCAACAAGCGTTGAAATTACTCAACAATCGTTGAAGTGACGCGATCCATCAGGGAGGAATTAGGATGCACCCGAAAACCAGACTCGCATTGTATGCGCTCGCCGCGACGGCCTTGACCCCCGTTATGCCCGCCTGGGCACAGGACACCGGCGATCAGGAAGACACGACTCGCAAACTGGGGCCCGTCACGGTTACCGCGCAACGGCGCGAAGAAGACCTTCTGGACGTGCCCCTGTCCGTCACAGCCATCGGCTCCGAACGGCTGGAACTCACCGGCGCGGTCGATATCACCTCCATCCAGCGCTCCACTCCGAACGCCACGATTGAAGTCGCACGCGGATCGAACTCGACGCTGATCGCCTTCATCCGCGGTGTCGGCCAGCAGGACCCGCTCTGGGGCTTCGAGCCCGGCGTCGGTCTCTATGTCGATGACGTCTACATCGCCCGCCCGCAGGGCGCGATCCTCGACATTTTCGACGTCGAGCGTGTTGAAGTTCTGCGCGGCCCGCAAGGCACGCTTTATGGACGCAACACAATTGGCGGCGCGATCAAATATGTGACGAAGCCGCTGGGCGGCGAACCGGACCTGAAGGTCAAAGCCAATCTCGGCAGCTACAGCCAGGCCGACGTCATCGTATCCGGCTCCACGCCGCTCAGCGACACGTTCGCCGTTGGCGGCGCCATCGCGAAGTACACGCGAGACGGTTACGGCAAGAACCTCAATACGGGCGCTGAGCATTACAACAAGGACCTGCTGGCCTATCGCCTCAGCGCCGAATGGACCCCGACAGACGATTTCTCGCTCCGGTTCGCTTATGACAAGTCTGAAGACGACTCCAATGCGAAACACGGCCATCGCCTCCTTCCGAGTGCAGACGGCACGATCCCGGTTACCAGCGATGTTTACGACACCCGCGCCGGTATTGGTGACGACAACTCAGTCGAGACGGAAGGCTACTCTCTGACGGCTCAGTGGGACGTGAACGACATCGTCACCCTGAAATCGATCACGGCCTATCGTGAAGGCTCCACCATTACGCCCATCGACTTCGACGCCCTGCCTCAGCCGGACTTCGATGTGCCTGCGTACTACAATGATGATCAGTTCTCGCAGGAATTCCAGCTTCTCTACAATAACGGCCCGCTGAGCGGCGTTGCCGGCATTTACTACCTGGATGGCAATGCTGACGGCGCCTTTGACGTCATCCTCAGCTCCCTTGGCCTCTCGATCTACCAGGGGGGCGCGCAGGAGAAAGAGAACTTCTCCATCTATGGCGACTTCACCTACGAACTGAACGACAAGTGGAGCGTGTCGCTTGGCGGCCGCTACACCGAAGACAAGACGACGGCTGACGTTCTCCGTGAAGCTTGGCTTGGTCTCGGAACAGGGTCGTTCGATCCGTCGAACACGACGTCCGTTTTCCTCGTCACCCAGACCGACTATCAGGGCGTCGAGCGGAAGGACGACCAGTTCACGCCACGCGTGTCCGTATCTTACAAGCCGACTGACGACCTGAACCTCTACGCGACCTACGCACAGGGCTTCAAGGCAGGCGGCTTCGACCCGCGAGCCCGTGAAGACCTCGACCCGACCGGCCTCTCCCGCCAGGGCTTTGGCCCGGAACAGGTCGACTCCTACGAGTTGGGGATGAAAGGCTCGTTCTTCGATGACAGCCTCCTGCTCAACACGGCAGTGTTCTTTGCGGACTATACGGATCAGCAGATCACCGTTCAGAGCGGCGCAGACACCGACAATGACGGCGTGAACGACACGTTCGTATCGTCCGTGTTCAACGCTGGCGCGTCCGAATACAAAGGCCTGGAAATCGAGGGCACCTGGTTTGCCACCGACAACCTGACCCTGTTCGCAACGCTCGGCTATATCGACGCTCAGATCAATGAGATCCTGTCTGGCGGCGTCAACGTCGCCGACGCGTTCGTGACGCAGAACACGCCGGAACTGCAGGGCCAGATCTCTGCGAACTACAACTATGACCTGGGCGCAGACCGCGGCGAACTCTCTCTGACCGGTACAGTCTCCGGCCGTGACGAGTACTACCTGTTCAACGTTCCGAACGAAGGCTTCCCGGCCGGGCAGAGCGCCATCTTCCCGGGTGGCGGTCCGAAACTGGATCCGTCTGGCTACTACCTGTTCGATCTCAGCGCTGTCTGGACGTCGCCCACTGGCAAGTACCGCGTCGGCCTGCATGGCCGGAACCTGACGGACGAAGAATACCGCGTGGCAGCCTACAACTTCGTCACGCCGAGCCAGCTCGGCCTCGACTCTGCCTATTCGGCCTTCTACGGCCCACCGCGGACCTTCACTGTTTCGCTGTCAGCTGACTTCTAAGCGGATGGCGGGGGCAGCTTTCTGTCTCCGCCACCGATCATGACTTCCGTTATCGCTCAGATACGGACGCGTCATTCCTCCTTCAACGACGCGCGGACGGCCCTTTGCGGGGCCGTCCTTTTTTATCCGCTGTCATCTGCTTACGGAATGCTTCAAATCCGGCCGTGGTGAACTGCACCATGTGCTCGCAGGCATCCATCAGGTCGCTGGAACGGCACGAGCCGCCAGAGAGATGATCGATACGTCCGGTCTGGGCGAATGTCAGCGTCAGGGCGCCTGACAGGCAATGATAGCCCCAGTACAGATCCCGGTCCTCAACGCCCGGCAGCGCGAGACGGAGCGCGTCCATGAAGCGGTAAACGAGCGGATCGAAGAACTGGGTCATCAACTGCCCGCCCCATTCGGGCGAGTTGTTCACATAAGCGATGAGGGCGTAATAGTTTTTCCAGCCCTCTTCCTCGACCTGCTCTCCCGTCAGCATCGGCTCGAGATAGGCGCGGATAATCGCTTCGACGCTCGGCGCCTGATCGCTTTCCACAAGACACTGGTCCAACTGATCCAGACGGGCCTTGTTGAGAATTTCTGCGCGCCGGAACAGAACCGCATCGAACAGATCGCGCTTCGGGCCGAAATAGTAATTGGGCAAAGCGAGGTCGACCCCCGCACGCCTGGCGATTGCCCGCAATGTCACGCCGTCATAGCCATGCTTTGCGAACTGTTCCTCAGCCGCATCGAGAATAGCGGTCCGCCGGTCCAGTCGGGGTTCTGTTTTGTTCACACTCATACAACGCTAGTAGACTGCACACTCAGGGAGATCAACGATACCCCTAGGTGACATACCCAGGGCCCTCACCAAGCTTATGCTTGCCATCTCCTCAGGAATAGTCCAATTTCAACGCTTGTTGAATAAATAGAAATACCGATCAGGTATCAAGAAGCAGGGGAAGAGATGTGAGCGACGCTGTTCGGCCACTTACAGGGCATCCAGCTGATTTGCTGCCATGTGACTATCGGCAGGCTCAGGGCAGAACGCCCCTGCCAGGGAACCGCCCATGACAGATGACATTTATTACCGCTCTACGGATGGGTTGAATCTCTATGCGAAGCGCTACGGCGCAGCAGATGCACCGCTCAGCATACTGTGCATGCACGGCCTGACCCGGAATCACAAGGATTTCGAACCGATGATCGCGGACCTGCCGGACCGCTATCAGTTCATTGCCATCGATGTGCGAGGCCGCGGCCTTTCAGACCGGGACCCGAACGCAGAGAACTATTCTCCCGCTGTCTATGCCGGCGATATGGCTGCCTTGCTGGACCATTTGAACCTGACGCGTGTTGCACTCATAGGAACATCGATGGGCGGACTGATGTCCATGATCATGATGAAGACCATGCCGGAACGCATCAGCGGCGTTGTCCTGAACGATGTCGGCCCCGTCTTTGAGAAATCAGGACTGGACCGGATCGCCGCCTATACAAGTGACACCGAACCAAAGGCCGGGTGGGACGACGCGGCCAGATCCGTCGGGGAAGTTCAGGCAGAGATCTTCCCCGACTATGGCCCGGAGCAGTGGATGGCCTTTGCCCGCCGCACCTATCGGGAACTGGATGACGGACGCGTGGCGCTTGACTACGATCCGGCCATCACCCGCACAGTCGGACAAGTGCGCCCCGGCCTCCTGACACGGATCGCCATGTGGAAGCTCTACAAGGGAATGTCGAAGGTCCCGCTTCTTCTGATCCGTGGAGAAACATCCGATATCCTGTCGGCAAAGACTGCCGCAAAGATGATCAAAAAACACCCTGACGCATCCCTCGTTACCGTTCCCCGCATAGGACACGCCCCCATTCTCGACGAACCGGAAGCCCTGAAAGGCATCCGGACCTTCCTGGCCAATATAGAAGCTCGCACATGACCGCTGTCACGCCTACCGCTCCCGCCACCGCCATTCCCGGCCGCGCCTGGGTCCTTGCCGTACTGACTCTGACCTACACGTTCAATCATATTGATCGTCAGGTCCTGGTGATCCTGCTGGAGCCGATCAAGGCAGAGCTGAACCTGCGTGACGGGGACCTTGGTATGCTGACCGGCATCGTGTTCGCCGGCTTTTACGCCACGCTTGGTATTCCGGTGGCGATGTGGGCCGACCGGGGCAACCGCCGGAACATCATTGCGCTCGCCCTGACAATCTGGTCGGCGATGACCGCGCTGTCCGGATTGGCCCAGACCTACTGGCAATTGCTGCTGGCACGCATGGGGGTTGGTGTTGGGGAAGCTGGCGGTACACCGCCTGCGACATCCATGATCGCGGACCTCTACCCGCCAAAGGAACGCGCCACAGCGATGGGCATTTACACGACCGGCATTGGCCTCGGCGTGATGGCTGGCTTCGCCCTTGGCGGAATCATCTACGAACATTTTGGCTGGCGCGCCGCTTTCTTCGTGGCCGGGGTTCCTGGCTTGTTGCTGGCATTACTTGTCCGCTTCACGGTGAAAGAGCCTGCGCGTGGCCTGGCCGACCAGCAGCAGGTGGAGGGGGATGCGCCGTCCTTCCCGGAAACGATCCGCTTTATCCTTGGTCAGTCGTCCTATCTCTGGCTGCTGGCCGGATGCCTCCTGATCTGTATTTCCTCGAATGCGTTTCTCGTGTTCACCTCGGGCCACCTGCAGCGCACTTATGGCCTGACCCCCGGTGAAGTTTCCTTGCCGCTCGGCGTGCTCATTGGCGGTGTCGGCAGCGTAGGCGCTGTTGTACTGGGCGCAGTTTGCGACCGCCTGTCCGCAAAGGATATGCGCTGGCGGCCGCTGATGATTGCGATCTGCGCAGGTCTTGCCCTGCCGTTTGCCTGGATGTTCCTGCACGCCCCGAATGTCTGGGCGGCCTATGCATGGAATCTGGTTCCGGCTTTCATCGGTCTTATTTATGCGAGCATCGCCTACACCGCGTCACAGGAACTGGTTCAGGTCCGCATGCGGTCTTTCGCATCAGCCTTCATGTTGTTCTGCCTGACGCTCATCGGTATCGGCGGTGGGCCCTGGATCGCAGGCGAGCTCAGCGATTATTTTGCGGCGCAAGGCGCACAGAATTCTCTCGCGAGATCCCTGGAAATGATGCTGATGTTCAATCTTGCATCCATCGCCTGCCTGCTCATGGCCACCCGCAACTACCGCCGCGACGCTGCGCGCGCCGCAGCAGCGTGACGCGCCAGAGGGCCTTCACCCCTCTAAAGCAAAAAAGTCCGTAGCTGGGCTAACCAGACCAGTGCGATGCCAATCGCCAGGAAAGGGCCAAACGGCATCAGTCCGGAGGGTTTACGTCTGGCCAGCATGAGGACACCCGCAAACAACAAGCCTGAACTGCTCGCGATCAGCACGATCCAGGGAAGGCCAATCCAGCCACACCATGCGCCACCGGCGGCGAGCAATTTTGCATCCCCCCGGCCCAGCCCGTCACTACCGCGTAAAGCGCGGTATCCCTTTTCTACCGCAAAGAAAAAGAGATAACCCGCAAGAGCGCCGATTATTGCGGCCCAGACACTCCCGGTAAAATACCAGAACTGAACGATCCCCGCGCCAATCAAAGGAAGGGTCAGGACATCCGGCAAGCGCATGGTTCGCAAATCGATCCATGAGAGCGCGGCCAACGCCGGCAACAGAACAATGGCCCAAAGCAGCACGTCAGTGTTCATGATGATGCTTTCCCTACCCGGCCCCGCCGTCACCGGCTTAGCATAGAAGGAACACCCCAAAACGAAAACGCCCGGGCTCATAGCCCGGGCGAATTGCAAAATGCTCTGATCCCTCTCAGAGAGACGACGAAATCGCCGGACCTTTCAGGGTGTAGACATCGTTGCCCAACGCCACATCCATTTGCAGGAAGCCTTCCTCCATCGAAGGAATGGAAGCAGGAAGCTTGTCTCCGATGCCGCGCATCAGCGTTGTTCCATTTGCTGAGACGACCGACCAGCCGACCGGCTCGAATTTCTCGCTGTAGTCTGCGGTCAGTTTGGCACGAGCCGCGGCAACAGTCGGCATCGGCGCGTCCAGACGCCCGTCGATCCGGGCGAACAGTTCCACGACATACACCACGCCATTCGCTTCAATGGCAGCAACGCCCATATGGTCGAACGCGTTACGCTTGAAGTTTTCGGCATTCGCCTTGTCGGCCATCATGACCTTCTGAATGTCTTCGGCAGACGTACCAGCCTTGACGACGACCACATTGGCACCGAAGGCACCGATCAGACCGCTGCGTTCCATCATCCGCACACGGTCCAGGTGCGTCCGGCCTTCCAGGTCTTCATGAGCGGCGTAGCCGCGCACAGCCATGTCATAGGCATGAAGACGGGCCGCATCCATCAGCGAGCTGAGCGCCTCAAGTTCAGACGCGCCGTGATCAGCGCGCTGTTCGCCGGCAAGGCGCAACAGCTGGTTTGCCGTAGCCGAGTCCGTCTTGATGCCGTCGATGCCTTGAAGACAGGCATTGGCTTCTTTCTGGAACGCCGTCGGCGTAATCCCGTAACCATCGGATAGGTCACAGGCAGGATCTGCAAAGGCGGGCCCGCTCAGAGCCGCAAGGGCTAGCGCCGAAACGGACAGAAATTTGTATGTGCTTCGTAACATAACTGTCACACTACGCTGTGTGACGATTATGTGTCAATTACGTACAATATTGAGTATTTTTTATGTATCGCAGCAATTACTACAGGACACATTAGGTCATTCAGGCTGGCAAGCGGTCAATCCTGTAAGCGGCGTTATGATTTCCCAGCCCTGAACATCCTGTGAAATCATGCGGGCGAGCGGCACTCTGCGCCCTCCATCGATCTCCTCACCCGGCGACAAGGTCAATGAGACCGGTCGCGAATCTTCACTGCGAAGGGTCATCTGCGTCAGAAACTGCCCGAAAATATCTCCGCTTTGCGACTCGATCCCCATCGTCTGTTCCCGCCCCTCAAACACCATTTGCGCGGTATCGGTACCGGCAACATGGAAAAACACAAAGTGACGGGGTTCATCGCGCGACCAGAGGAACAGGCCACAGGTTCCCGGTTCAAGTGTCTGGGCCGGCAGCGAATTCGTTGCCACGACATCGGCCGCCGGGCCTGCGGCATTCTTGTTCGCCGGCACGGAGGTGTCTGACGACGCACAGGCAGATACAAACACCAGACTGCAAACCAAAGCTCGAAACATCATTGGCTTCTCTCCCCTTGCCCATTCTCTTGCGTGTAGACAAACCGTCCCGCTTCGTTGGTAAACCCGGCCAGTAGCAGAGCACTCGCCTGATCCTCCGGCACATCCCATAGTTCCAGCCGGCCGCCACCATTCAGATAGGCGTTCGCCGAAATCTGCGTGCCGTCGGCGGCCCGGCCCTCCATGGAAATGGCCAACTGCCCCTGGTCACATGATAGCGTACCGATCAATTCCGGCCAGGTCGCTCCGTAAACGGCTGATATGCGCGACAACGCATCTGTTGTGGCATGTCCACTTGCCTCCCGGCACCCTGTTCGCGCGGCATCAATTGAAACATTTGTCAGGCGCAATGAAACATCCTGCGCAGGAAAAGAGGATGAAATACGTGTCGCATCGAAAGTCAGCGCAGCCTGCCCTTTGCGGATTCGGATGCCATTGGATGCCAGGCCGGCGAGTGCGTTGCCACGCCCGTAGGGACCACTCCAGCGGACCATATGGCCAGGCTCCCCCTTCAGGACACGTAGCAGACTGAAGTCACCCTCCACAGCCCCTGCCACATCCCCCTGAACAACAAGCCCCGTAACCTGGCCATGCCAGACCGTACCGCGCGCTTGCTGCCAGCCGATGCCCTGCTGAACAAGGCCCGACTGCCTCAGTGCGAACAAGAGCGGGATGTTGGCGACCAGCGCACAAGCGAACACACCGACAAACGCCGTGGAAAGCAGCAGCTTTTTTCCCATCAGGAACCGCCTCCACCAAATTCGAAACTTGCCCGCACCGTGCCCGACGCATCGGCAAAAACCGACGCCTGCGCCGGCTGCGCGCCCAGCTGACGCTCAGCCATTTCCAACCAGGAAAACAGCGACTGTACAGACGCCTGATCAAACTGAATGATAATCGCGCCGCGTTCATTTGTCTGAAGGCGTGAAACGGCAAGACCGCGCTGGCTGGCAAGATCGACCAGACGCGCCCTCAGATCCTCACCAGAAACAGACATCTCAGGCATGTCACGACCGCCGCCAACAACAGGCCGTGCCGCCACAACGGCATCCAGCGTGCGGGATGCAACCGCCAGAGACGATTCGGCGCTCTCCCTGGCCGCCAGCAACGGACGCACGATCAGGACATTCGCCAGCAGAGCCGTTGCCAGAAGTCCGGCAAACAGGATCAGAAGACGCTCCCGCACCGACCGGGTGGACCAGTATTCCATCATGACGGCAACTCCAGGATCAGATCGCCCACGACACGGCCATCCTCGACCCGGGCGTCTCCGAGGCGAACGGCCAGCCCTCCGGACTCGATAGAGGATTTCAGAGCCTCGTCATCACCGAAAGCGCTATAGATCAGTTTGGCCTGCAGCTGGCCGCTGCCGGCATCGTAGCGAAGGCTTGAAAGCTGGGTTCCTTCGGCCTGACCCAGCGCCGCATACAGGACGCCCGTCATCTGCCTGAAACTGACTGCCCGCCCTTCTGGTCCTCCAGACCGCTGCCGCACGGCCGTCAGGATGTTTGACGGAACAGGCTCACCGGGGAAAAGGGCCGAAAAATTATCGCGCGTTTGCTGCGTTAGCTCTGCTTCCAGCTGTTTCATCGTCTGAATACTGGCAAATGTGTAGAGGCCCCAGACAACCGCCAAGGCTGCCGCAAGCCCCGCTAGCAGGCGGAAACGCCTGAAGTCCACCGGAAGTTCAGCCTTTCGCGCAAATTCCGCCTGGCGCAAATCAATCCCGGTTTCGCCGGACGCAACATATCCTGCCAACAGAAGCAGTGCGTCGTCTGGAACCTCAACCGCCTGGCCTGCCTTGTCGAGAAGCACCGAAACAAGTTCTTCGGGGAGGGATTTGTCGATGGCGAGTCTCACGCCCCCGGCGGCGGCGATAATGTGCTGGCCAACATCCTGCGGAGCTGCGCCCTCTGGCAGCAAAGTCACATCCGGAACGAGACGGGCATCCTCCAGCCCCGCCTCTGCCAAGCGCAACATCCACGCGTCCATGACAGCTTTTGCCACGAGACAGGCATCGGCCTGCTCACCACTTTTCTTGCGCGGGTCAATCGCGACATGCAAAGTTTCGACCGGGACAGAGACATCATCCTCGACCGCAAAGCGGGCCGCACGCAGCCAGTCTGCGCGCCGTGTGCCCACCAGCCTTACCTGCGCCAGCGCCACTTCGGTCGCCGGCACAATGACGGTCACCTCATCGGAACCGGACGGCATGACGTCTGGCCGTTCCACAGCGACGCGTCCCTGCTCAACTGCCACAAATCGCCAGCTCTCGCCTGGCGCTGGCAGCAAGCCAACAAAATGCCGGGCCATCAGAATTCCCTCCGCACCAGAGATATGAGCGCGACATCGCCGCTTTCTGCGCGCTGGTAAAGCGCCTGGTACCCGGTGACCAGATCACCGGTGCCAATATCCATATCAGCCGCCAGGAAGCTGGACTTGATCGACAGAGCCGCTTCGTTGCGCGCATCCGGAGCAATCCGGTTCACGACGTCTTCTGCCAGAAAATCATCCACTTTCAGCCATCCCCCAGTTGGGCGGGATTCGATCAGAGACCGGGCGTCATCCTCAGTCAGCTCGCCTGAAAACAGCGACACCAGAAGCGGCGCCTGTGCTGGCATGAGCGTATTTATGTTGAGGACAGACTGTTCCCGGCCGGGACGAAGGCATAGAAGCCCCTCCACCCGCGACCTGACATCTGCATCGAAACCTGCAACCGATCTCAATTCGCTTATACTGCGCAGCTGCGTATTCGCGGCGCGATACGGTTCGGCTTGAGAGGCGTAGTATCCATCCTCGGCACCATAGGTGCGTGAGGAAAAGTCTGCATCCACCCAATCCGCCAGCTTCTGACCGAGAGACTGGGCTTCCGCATTGTTCAGTCCGGCCGCCACCAACAATGTTTCAAACGGCGCCAGCGCGTTTTCACTCACACCGCCATCTCCGGCCTCATCAATGAGGGCATTCAGATTGAAGCAGTTCGAAGCTTCCTGTGCCTGCAGCACAACCATGCCTCTGCCTGCAGGCAAGGTCACCGGATTGGAAAGAAGGTCTGACTCCAGGTTCAAAACGCCTTCGGTCACTTTCATCAAATCTGTCAGGCGGGACGCAGCCGCATTCGCCGCCCCGCGCGCGACCCAGAAAGTTTCAGCGCGCGAATTGGAGGACTTCGCGATGAGGACGGCACGCGCCAGCGCATCCGTCGCAGCAATGGCAGCGGCGGACATCAGCATGACGATGACCAGTACCGAAAGCAGGCTTGCGCCTGTTTCTTTGTCAATTCGCACGCTCATCCGCCCCCTCCCATAATGAAGAGCTGGGTCAGCACGTCCTTGTCTGAATATTCGATTTTCAGTTCGATTGCTTCGGGCATGTCCTCAGAACCGGCATTCCATTCTGGCAGCCAGTCCCGCCCATTGAAATAACGTGCTGTCATGCGGTCTACGCCGGCTGCCAGGACGCGCTCCACATAAGGTGTCTCAGAAGAGGGATCAGGTCTCAACCAGGCGCGGCGGACCAATTCGCCGTTCCGAAATGTGTATTCGATCGCGAGGAGACTGGACCGGGTATCGTCCGGAGCCGGATGGCTCCAGCCATCACGGACCAATGCGAGAAACGAACCTGATGTGTAGCCAGGGCGCTCCGTCTGCCCAGCCAGGGAAATGGTATTGGCAAAATCATCCCGCATCAGCGTGTGCGCCAGGTCCGCACTGCTGACAGCCTCTGTGGTCTGACCCAGCCGATCCGACGCCCTGACTGTTCCAATAAGAAGCGTTGAGCCTGCAATGGCAATCATCGACGTCAGCGCCAGCGCGACAAGCATTTCGATCAGGGTAAATCCGGCATCGCGGCTCATGGCGCCACCCTTACCAGCGTATCGCGAGTGGCCAGTTGCTGCCCCGTCGATGCGTCGCTCACCGTCACGCGGACGCCTGCCAGGCCTTCAGGTTCGCGGACTTCTATCTGTCGGACCCATTCGAAACTCTGCCCCCGCTGTTCGCTCTGACCTGACATGGAACCCGCGCGCAGAACCGCCGGATCGGCCACCGCCTCGACAAGTCGGTTGTCTGCTTCAATAGCAGCGAGCGCCAGGCTACGCGTATGCCGGGCATTCGCAGTCGTTTCATTCACCAGGTGAGCAAGCCCGATCGCCGCTGTGGAAAACACCATCAGCGCCACCATCACCTCGGCAAGGGTGAAGCCGCGGTCGTTCATCGATCCGGCCGCCCGGTAAGTGCAACGTCCAGAACTTTCGCGCCCTTCGCAAACCGCACATCGGGGCCGGATACTATTCCGGAGGCGTCTGCAATAATCTGTGGGCGAACCTCTTCCGCCTCGCCCTGTTTGTCGGTGACAAGACTGGCGGTGACACCGCCCGTCAACCGCCGGGCCGTTCCCTGAACTGGCAGCCAGCGCCCATTAATGCGCGTGTAAACCAGGTATGTATTCTCTTCGAAACGGATGCCTTGCGCCTGCCCCCGGGTGATTGCCTGATCCATGGTGCGGGCCAGCACCGTTTCGAACTGAGCCGTTTCGGTCTGCAGGGCATCGGGCCGTGACGGCATAGCCATCACGACCATGGCGCTTGCCAGCGCCATGATGAACAAGGCGACCATGATCTCCACAAGGGAGAAGCCGCCATCCCGATACAGGCCTCTACGCACGAAACAGCCTATTCCCAGTTACCGATGTCGTCTGCCGTTCCGGGTTTGCCGTCGGGTCCGGAAGAGTAAACATCGTAGCCTGTACCGGACCTCTGCCCCGGCACGTCATACTGATAAGGATTGCCCCATGGGTCGTCGCGGAGGCGCTTGATATAACCGCCCGGCCTGTAGGTCGCGACATCCGCGCCAGCCGGAGGCGTCTTCAGCGCTGTCAGTCCGGCATCGGCGCTCGGATAGGCATACATGTCGAGGCTGTACATTTCGAGCGCGCTCTCAAAAGCAGCGATGTCCGCACGGACTTTGCCAACCCGGGATTGTTCCCCCACCGGGGCCACATTGATGATGACCAGGGTCGCCAGCAAGCCCATGATAAAAATCACGACCATCAGCTCCACAAGGGAAAACCCGCTGTCTTTGCGCGGCTTGGCCTCTTTGTTCGTTTCATCTGACACCATGGCAGTGCCTCCTATGACATAGCGAGTGTGTTGAGTTGCAGAATGGGCAGCATGATTGACAAGACAATCAGTCCGACAATCCCTCCCATCAGCACAATGATAAGGGGTTCGGCGACCGCCAGCAGTGCTGCTGACCCGGTTTCGAACTCCGTGTCGAGAAAATCCGCCGCCCGGTTCATCATGCCCGGAACATCGCGTCCGGCCTCTCCACTGGTGACCATATGTACCATCATCGGCGGAAAAGCGCCCGTCGCGGACAGTGCCGCCGAAAAAGACCCGCCTTCCCGCACCCGTTCCGCGATGAAGTCTGCAGCATCGGCAAAGACGGTGTTGTTGGCGGCGCCTTTTGCCCCCTCAAGGGATTCGAGCGCCGTGGCGCCCGATGCAGACAGTGTCGCAAAGACCCGTGCAAAGCGGGCCGCCGCCACAGTGCGCGTCTGCTGCCCGATCAGGGGCAGCTTCAGCACGGCGCGGTCCAGGCTGCGCCGCATCGCCGGCTGACGCAACAAACGCGCACCAAGGAACGAAAGCGCAGCCAATAGCAATAGGATGATCAGGCCATACTCTCTGACGCCATTGGACAGGGCTATGACCACCCGTGTCAGAAGCGGCAGCTTGGCGTCAAATAGATCGAACTGCTCCACAAGACGGGGAACGACGATCACCATCAGGGCAACCACCATGCCCAGCGCCATGACAGACAACAGGGCCGGATAGATCAGCGCGGCACGCACCTTCTGGCGCAATTGATAGGAGCGCTCCAGATAAGTAGCGAGACGTTCCATAATGTCGCCGAGTTTGCCGGACATTTCTCCAGCAGACGTCACGGCGCGCACGAGCGGCGGAAATGCATCTGGCGCCAGCGCCATCGCATCGGACAGGCGCGCCCCTTCGACCACGTCAGCCCGGACGGTATGCACGGCCTTCTGGACGGCGACCGGATTTTCATTCCCGGCACAAGCCCCCAACGCCTGCTCCACGGCAAGCCCGGATTTCAACAGCACGGACATCTGACGAACCAGTAGCACGCGTTGCTTTTCGCTGATGCGGCCACGGCGAACAACCGACCGCGCCTGTTTCTCTGCCACCGGGTTCACATTGAGGACCATAAGGTCCCGAAGCCGCAACTCCCTACGAGCCGAGCGGGCACTATCGGCAGAGATCACGCCAGAGCGGCGTTTTCCGTCATTGTCGAGGGCAACATATTCAAAGGCGGCCATTACTGACCTCCTTTCCTGCAGGCCCGCAGCACCTCCGCAACGCTTGTGTCACCGGAGACGACATAGCGGCGCGCATTATCCAGCAGACGATCGTGGCTCGCGAAAGCCGCCTGATCAATCGCGTCCTCTGACGCACCATCCCCCAGCAGGTTACGAATGTCCCGGTCCGCGATCAGCAATTCGTATACACCGAGCCGTCCGATAAAACCGGTCTGAGCACATGCCAGGCATCCCTGCGGGTCATATACGGTCAGCTGCGTTTCCCCGTCCAATCCGAGTGCATCGCACTCAGCATGCGTCGCTATCCGGGGCGTTTTGCAGGAGGGGCAAAGCTTTCTGACAAGCCGCTGCGCCATGATCGCGCGAAGTGTCGAGGAAAGCAGATAGTCTTCCACGCCCATATCCCGAAGGCGCGTGATCGCACCGGATGCGGAATTGGTGTGCAAGGTTGAGAGCGCCAGACGGCCGGTCGACGCGAACTCGAAGGTCACTTCAGCGGTTTCAGAGTCCCGGATCTCGCCAACCATCACAACGTTCGGATCCTGCCGCAGGATGGAACGGAGCGTGGCTGCGAAGTTCAGGCCGACCTTATGGTCCATCTGGGTCTGGCTGATGCCGGGCAGTCCGTATTCGACCGGATCTTCCAGAGTCATGATATTATCACGCCCCGTATTCAGGCGCGAAAGGGCCGAATACAGGGTGGACGTTTTACCCGACCCCACCGGCCCGGTCACAAGAATAACGCCATTGGGCTGGCTGAGCGCATCCGCGAACCGCTGATACGTGTCCTCATCCATGCCAAGATCGGTCAGGTCCAGCAGAGCATTCTTGGTATCCAGAAGACGTAGGACCACCCGCTCGCCATAGCGCGTGGGCAGGGTTGCCACGCGCACATCAATAGACTTTCCGCCTGCTGACAATGAAATACGGCCGTCCTGAGGAAGACGCTTTTCAGCAATATCCAGCCGGGACATGACCTTGATACGGGAGACGATTGGCGCCGCCAGTTTTCTGGGCGGCGTTAGGACTTCCACAAGGTCACCATCAATCCTGTAGCGGATCGAGAGCGTATCTTCAAAGGGATCGATGTGAATATCGGATGCCCGGCGCTTCATCGCCTCATGGATGAGCCCATTGATCAGCCGGATCACCGGCGCATCGTCCTGCCCGTCCAGCAAGTCAGCTGCCTTCGGGAGATCATCGATCAGACTCTCAAGTCCGTCGCGGGAATCTACTGCCGCATTGACGCTATCGCCGGCGAGGGCACCGGAGGCAAAGACATCGGCCAACGTCCGCTCGTAGGAATCACGATCCAGAGCCTCAAGCTGAAATGCGGCGCCAAGCGACCGGCGCGCTTCCACCAGAACCAGCGGGTCTGCCCCTGCCCGCACGCCAACAGTCAACACGTCTCGCCCAGGCAAAACGACAACGCCCTTGTCCTTGGCAAAGGCGTAAGTGAACTGTTCAATGGCGGGGGCTGAAATCATTGAGGCGGCGGACTCCCCAGAACCTGATTCACGAAGCGATCCAGAGACTCCGCACTGTTCTCCTGACCATCCCACAGCTCCTGCGCTCGCAGGTATCGATAGGAACGGGTCGTGGCATTCCGGGCATCAGTGCGGTTGCGCACGATTGTCGGCCGGATGAAGACCATGAGATTGGTTCGGGCAAGCCCCTTGCCCTCGGAACGGAACAGGCGGCCCGCAACCGGTATATCCCCCAACACCGGCACTTTCTCGTTCGTCATGCTTTCTGTCTGTTCGACCAGGCCACCGAGAACAATGATCTCCCCATCGTCAGCGATGACGCTGGTCTCTATCTTCCGCGTATTGAAAATAAGATCTGTAGACGATCCGGTCGTAATCGCCTGAGCGATGTTGGAAACTTCCTGGATGATATCGAGGCGGATCGTATCATCATTCGAAATACGGGGCGTAACATTCAGGCCTACACCGACATCCCGGCGCTCAACGGTCCGGAACGGGTTCGAGTTGGAATCTCCCAGCACTTCGCCTGTTGCGACGGGAACTTCCTGCCCCACCAGGAGCGAGGAGGTTCCGTTGTCGAGCGTCATATTGAACGGCTTGGACAGGATGCGTGACTGAGTGTCGTTCTCCACGGCCGTCAAAATGGCACCAAACAAGGTATCGCCATCCTGCCCGCCAACCCCAACACTCAAGCCCGACAGCCCAAGCAGGGAGTTGATCGCCGCTTCAGCAAAAGGGTTGGTCTCGGTGTCGCCCGTGTTGAACGGCGTATCCGAACTGAGGGCCCCGGCAAGCGCCAGCATGCTGGGCGCAGACCGAGAATAATTGGTCGACACGAACGGCACGGTGGAATCATTGCTGCCAGACACGAGGAACTGAAGACCAAGCTCCCGCGCGGTGTCGTCCGACATTTCCACGATGATCGCTTCGACCAGAACCTGAGCGCGGCGCCGGTCCAGATCGGTAATGATGCGCTCTAGCGCACCGAGCGTTTCCGGCGGGGCGCTGATGACCAGGGAATTCGTCGGCTCGTGCTGGGCAATGGTCGTACTCGCCTCCAGCTCCCCGCCTGCCGCTCGCCGGGCGTCCATCGCAACAGCCATTTGCTGCAACACCGGAACGAGATCGACGGCGGTGGCATTGTTCAGGGGAATAACTCTCAACGAGTCTTCAGTCCGGTCATGCGAGTCGAGTTCACGGCTGACTTCGACGGCCCGCCGAACCAGCGCTTCATCGCCCTGCAGAACCACAGCATTGCCGGACTCCGACGACACCGCCTGGAAATTGATCGCTGCAGCATTCTCTCCGGGCTGAACAGAAAGCGCCGTCAGAATGCTGGCCATTTCACGTGCCGGTATATTCTTCAGGCTGATGGTTTGTGTAACAGACGGATCCGTATCGATCTGCTTCAGCATAGCGCGGAGCCGCGGAAGGTTCGAGGCGTAGTCCACGACCACAAGTGTATTGGACGCATTGTTCGCAACCACCTGCCCCTGCTCGGCGATCAGTGGCTTGATCACAGCGGCAACATCCCGCGCGGAAGAATGCTTCAGCGCGAAGATTTCCGTGGTGAATGTATTGGAGTCGGCGGAAGAGACGCTTGCATCCGAGACGGCCTGGCGTTCCGGCACGATCCGGTAGGTCGACCGGCCGGCCGGCACAGCCGTAAATCCGTGAACGCGCAGCGCGGACAGGAATACGTCAAATACCTGGTCGCGTGTCAGCGGCGTTGAGGACGAAACGGTTACCCGCTTGGTGCGCGCGTCGGGATGCACGATGAACGTGTAGCCTGTCACGGTCGAAACGTCCGCAATCAGAGCGGAAAGTTCGACATCATCGAAATTCATCACATGACGCGTTGGTTCAGGACTGCTTTCGCCGGCAAGAGCGAATGCACTTGGCGCCGATGCGGCAAACAGAACTGCGGAGAGGGCGGATTTGAATTTCATAAGCTACGGGTTCTCCGCTAGCGTAAATACCTGATCAATCTGTCGACCGTCGCGATCGATCCTCAAACGAACTTTCTTTAATGAAGAAAGTTTCATGGCGAGTTCTCCAGGCCCCGTTGATCCAACGGGAATACCATCTACCGACAGAATGATGTCTCCGGACCGCAGCCCCGACTGCTCGAGAAGCTGCTCGTCGCCCCGGCTCCCCACCTCGTATCCGAGAAAATCCTGACCCCGGTGAACCGGGTTGATCGTCAGGTTGGCGAGGAAATCGCTTGCCGTCGTATTGATGATCCGGCCTTCTGCTTCCGGCTGGCCGACAGCGTTCCTGGGCGACGGATCGCCCGGTTCAGTAAGAACAGCCAGCCTGTCCGCGCCGCTCCCCATCAACAGAGCTTCAATCTGTCCATTCTTTCGCAAGGTCACGCGATCCCCATACACACGGTCGAGAACCACCCCATCAAGGATGGTCTCGCCCGGCGCAAAAATGCTCAACCGGTTATTCGGCATCACAATCATCGCAACACCCGTGCCATCTGCTGATGCCCGGACGCCTTTGAGGACAAGATTCAGCTTGGTTTCCGGTGCTTCCTGAACATCTTCAACAGGTTCAGCCACTTTGGAGAACGGGTTTGTCGTGACCAGAAGCGACATATCTCCGACCAGCTCACGCGCGGTGTTGCCTGAAACGGCGCTTTGGCTCTGAACCATGGGCAATGTGCCGGACACCGCGCCGCCGGGGACAATCACCAGCCACACGGTTTTGGCCGCAAGAATGGCCAGTCCGGCCACGATCAGCAGCTCGGTAACCATAATTGCAGGCCCGGCAAAACGGACGAGCCCGCGACGGATATTCTCCATCGCGGACCCCCCATTGAACATTCTGGATTCAGATCCAGTCAAATGATCAGAACCTCCGTTTCAGACCAATGCCGAACACAGTGTCCTGTTTGTAGGTATCTACGTAAACCTTGTCCGAGCCGCGCTCCTGATAGGCTTCGTAGCTTTCCCCGAACAGATTCTGGATGTTCAGCGAGAACTCGTATTCCGCATCGCCGACATTGAAGCCCTTGTTCCACACAAAGTCTACGGTCATTGGCGGCTGTTCAAGGAATGCGGGGATGCCACGGGCAAGAATTTCGCCTGAACGGATTCTGTCTGAAACATAATTCAGCAGCAGGTTGTATTCGGAGCGGGCGCTCTCATTCAGAAGGCCGAGCTGAAGGTTAAACAGGTGCTCGGACTGCCCCTGCATACGCCGTCCGTCTTCAAGATAGTCAGAGGCCAGGTCCGTGCCACGAACCGGGTCAAGATTGGTCCCGATGTTGACTGCCACTTCACCCGCCGCATCGATCGAGGAGTCGGACCAGGTATAGTTCGCCTTGATCTGGAGATCCCGGTCCTCAAAGAAGGACATGCCCGTCCACTGCTCCATTGGCAGGATCTGCTCATATTCGATCTCGACGCCGTACAACTCAGCCGCCGGCGCATTGAGGAAGGTCGTCTGCAGAGTTTCGGCCGGGACAAGGATTTCCTCGATCGGGTTTGTGATGTCCTTGTAGAACAGACCGATCGTCGCAAACTGGTCGCGGGCGAAATAGTATTCAGCCCGGAGGTCATAGTTCTTCAGCGTTGCGTTCACCAGGTAAGGGTTACCGAAGAAAGTCACGTCAGTTTCCGTATTGTTGAACACGGCAGGTGCCAGCTCGCGGAACTGCGGCCGGGTGATTGTTTCGGAGTAACCACCGCGAACCTGAATGTCCTCAATCGGGTTCCAGGTGATCGTGACCGCCGGGAACCAGTTCTGCTCGTCGATCACGGCCTCGACATAGTTTGTCGACAAATCCATGCCGATAGACTGGGTGTCCACAGCCTGAATGCTGTCTTCGAAGCGCGCACCGATGGCCGCCCGAATATACGGCGTGACCTGGGTGTCGATGCCGACATAGCCTGCATCGATTTCAAGCGTTGCCAGATACAGTTGCGGGAAACCGCTGCTCTTGATCTCGGTCACCGACCCGGCGCCGCCCTCCTGGAACAGGTAGGCATAGATATAGTCGAGACGGTTCGTACCAGTACCATTCGGACCCGGGGCCCCTGCCACACCGCGAATGTCGTAGATAATCGACGTCGCTTCACGGTCGTTCTCGACATAAGCATAGCCTGCTTTCAGTTCGGTCTCGCAGAACAGGTGGCAATCGCCGCTACGGTCGAGCGGCAAAGTGAAGTCGATGCCGAAATCCGTGGTGTCATCATCAATGCGGCTGAACGAGAAGCGGTTGGCAGCCGGGCTACTCGAGAGTGCGAGATTGCCTTCATTGTCAATGCGGTAAATGTTGGACAGCTGGTAAGGCGCGTCGCGAAGCGCTTCTGAGTAGGAACCGCGCCACTCGACCTTCAGATCGTGGAGGCCGGGGAAGAAATGCTCGCCCTGCGCCTGGGTCGACCAGAGCTGCTGCTCAATCCATTGAAGCGAGTCGTTGCGCTCCCGGTTGCCTTCATTGTTGAAGCCGTCGAGTCCCGTCGACACAATCTGTGCCTGCTTCTCGCTGGATCGTGTAATCAGCCCCGTAAACTGGATCTCGTGATTGTCGTAAAGATCGAAACCAAGGGTGGCCAGAGCGTTCACGCCAACCGTGTTCTTCGTCGAATTGCGCGTGAAGAGCTGGTTCGGCTCAAGCCGATCGGTCGCGGAGTTCACTGCGCCGAAGCTCCGGATGCCCTGCTTCGTCTGCCAGTCATTCGAGTAGCCGCCGGCAGCCGTGAGGCCGATGGAAATGTCGTTGTTGACGTCAATGCGCGTACCGCCCGAAAGGTCAAAACCGAGGTTCGGCGCCACTTCGCCCTGCTGGATAACCAGAAGCGACGAATTATCCGTCAGCTGACGGCCAAATTCGCGGCTGTCGTCGGTGATGGCAATATTCGGAAGATCGCGCGCGCCATCGTCAAAACCGAGCCAGTCTGTTTCGCTGCCGTCATACTGCAGGCCATTCCGCCACGTGGTCTGGGTGTCGAACTTGGCACTGGCACCGATGTTCAGAAAAGATTCGTCCGGAACGGCCTTCGTGCGAAGGTCTACGGTGCCGCCACCGAATTCACCCGGCAGGTCCGGCGAATAGGTCTTCTGCACCAGGACGCTTTTCAGCGTGGATGTCGGGAAAAGGTTGAGAGGCACAACGCGGCGCAGCGGCGCCGGGCTCGGCAGCGGCGAACCGTTGAGCAGTGCCGTGGAATAGCGCTCGTTGAGACCGCGGACATAGATGAATTCGTTCTCAGCGGTTGCGATACCAGCGACACGCGCAAGCGCAGCAGCCGCATCGCCGTCACCCTGAAGGCTGAAGTCACCCTCATCGATGAGTGCAGCAACTTCCGACGTGTTGCGCTTTTCGTCCGGGATAAACTGGCCCCGCACAATCACGGTTTGCTGGCGGGCTTCCGCTTCAGCAGCGGGTTGCTGTTCAACCGCGGAAGAAGGCTCTTCGACCGTCGCATCCTGAGCCAGGGCCGGCGAAACCCACGCCAGGCAGACGCTCGTCAGCAGAACGGAGCGGACAGACATGAAACGTTTCATCTTTATTTTCCTGATTGCGAGGCCGGAGCAGTCGCAGAAATGAGAGCTGATAATGCAATTGAGGTGGAGCAGCCGTTACGCGCTGCTCCACCCAACTGCCTGCGCCGATACTAGTTGGCGCTGGTCAGGTTACCTGCCTGGTCGATCGACCAGCCGAGGTACCAGGTGTCATCGGCATCTTCGACAGCGCCGATGTAGGTTGTGGGCTCGAGTTCGCCGATGCCGGTCACGTCGAACACCGGAACAGCGTTCTCATTGTCACCCGGAACCACACCGGGGCGCCCGGCGCGGAAGGTGAAGCCGCTCATCGTCGCCGACTGGTTCGTGACGAGGTTGTTGGCTGCCGGGTTCGAGAACACGTCCGGCTCACCTCCGGCGTCGCTGGCGAACGGTGCACCGTTGTCGGCCAGGAACATGGACTGAAGGTTCAGCGTTCCGGCGTTAGCATTGGCAATCGTCGTATCCGTGTCGACATCCAGACCGAATTGAGGCCAGCCAAGCACGATCAGATTGGCAATCGTACCATTCATACCGCGGCGCAGCTTGACACCGATTTGTGAAGTAGCGTCACCACCGGCAATAATCGTGAGGTTCGAAACACGCGGTGTCGAGATCGGTGTCGCCAGTTCATCGTTCTCCAGGTTATCGCCTTCGATACCGTTGGAGTTATCGGTGATATTGCCAGTCGCAGAACCAACGCCGCTGTAGGCAATGCCGTACTGAAGCGAGCCGACCCAGCCATCGGTCCAGTCGAACTGGTCATCACCGCAGCCGATGGCCAGCATGTGCTTCGCGCTGACCGTGCCGCCGAACCACTCAAAACAGTCGTCCTGGTTGTTGTAGACCTGGACATAGTCGACTTCCGTGCCCGAACCGACGCCCTGGAACGCAATACCGTTCAGTTCGTCTTCGGTCGTCAGCTGAACGCCGGCATATTCAACGCGGGTGTAGAAGATCTGACCGGAGTCGTCGTCTGCTGTGCCACCGCCGAAGAAGCCCGAGGAACCCTCGCCCGGTTTTTCACAATCAACCGTTCCGCCGGTACCCGATCCGCCGCAAGCGTTGATCGGTGCACGGCCGTTGATGATCACGCCGCCCCAGATACCCTTGGTATCCTGATCGAACGTGCCAGTGCCGGCAACTTTGTCTTTCGCGGTGAACACGACCGGTTTTGTAGCCGTACCGTTCGAGAGCAGTTTGGAACCGCGGGCAATCACGAGGTAATCGTCGTTGCCTTCACCGACCACAGTCACGCCCGGATCGATGGTCAGGTTGGCGGCGACAGAGTTCGTACGCGGCGCAGCCGGATCAGGACCGAGGTCCACACCGACGAAGACCGAACCGATCAGTTCGTAGATCAGGGCATCACCATTGGTCAGGCGAACGTTGGATGCGACAGTCCCAGTTATCTGGCAAAGCTTTTTGCCGTCGAGGGTGCCGTTCTCCGTGGTGCCTGCCGGGCAGTTGACGTCCACTTCCGGGAACAGCGTGCCGGGCTGGGCGAAGCTTGCCCAGTTGTCGGAAACGGTTTCCGTCGGCGAGAACGCGCCGATATAGTTGGTGGTCGTGAAGAAGGTATCGCCGGAAAGCGCGGTCGATACCGGAACATTCAGTTCCTGCTGGCCGGGGAAGAAGCCATCAACCAGCGTATTGTTGGCGGTGCGGATATTCGCGGACGCCGGGAACGAGATCGGCGTGTCGCCGTCGCTGTTCTCGAAGTTCACGGTGTTGTCCAGCAGCCAGCTCTCGAGCGTCAGGTCCCCGCTATCGAGGTTGAGGAAGGTCTGGTCGGTGTCGATATCCAGGCCTGTCGGGAAGCCTGTCACGATGAAGTTGACCAGCGTGCCTTTGGTCCCGCGGCGCAGCAGAGCACCGTAAAGATTGCCTTCGCTGCCAACCATCGTGACGTTCGAGATGCTCGGATCAGAGAACGGCGTTGCGTCGAAAGCGTTGTTTAGGTTGTCAGCCTCGATGCCGTTCGGATCACCCGAAGTCGGGATGTTGGAATTGACGACTGCGAACTGCAGCTTGCCGGACCAGCCATCGGTCCAGTCGATGCTGTCGTCGCCGGCGCCTGTGGCAACCAGGTACTTCACATTCACCGTACCGCCGAACCACTCAACCGCGTCATCGAGGTTGTTGTGAACCTGGATGTGATCGACAACAGTGCCGGAGCCGACGCCCTGGAAAGCGATGCCATTCAGTTCGTCTTCCGTGGTGAGCTGCGCACCCGCATACTCGACCGAAACATACTGAAGCGTACCGGAGTTATCGTCTGGCTGGTCGCCGCCGAAGAAGCCGGACGAACCTTCGCCGGACTTCTGGCAGTCTGCCGAACCGCCCGTCAGGCCGCTACAGGCGTTGATCGGTGCGAAGCCGTTGATGACCAGGCCGCCCCACTGGGCGTTGGTCGTCACTTCGGTGATGGACGAACCGGTTTCTTCGTCGTTCATCTTTGCCCGGGACGTGAAGCGGATCGGGTTCGCTGCCGTGCCGACAGCTTCAATTTTCGAACCGCGTGTCACGACGAGATAGTCGTCGGTCGCGGTTGAAGTACCGGAAGCGGAAGCACCGAAGAAGCGGACACCTTCGCCAATCGTCAGAGTGACCGGCGTGCCGGCGTCGTCACGGTTGTCTTCACCAACAAAAACCGGGCCGCGCAGCGCAATCGTCGTATTTGCAGGGATGGTCACGTCGGTGGTGAGGACAGTCGACGTGCCGGTACCACCGAGCACACAGACGTTCACATCAGAGAAGCCATCAGCCGCAATTGCGTCAAAAGTCGCTTCGGAGGTGCCATCCGGGCAGCCTGCCGTCGGCACAAGCTCGATCGTCGCGGCAGCTGGCGGCGGGGGCGGCGGAGGCGGCGGAGGGCTGATTGGAGTCGAAGGCGCGCCGGGTGACGAAATGGTCGTGTCCGAGCATGCAGCCAGCGTCATCACGGCGAGGCTCGCCATCGTCGCCAGCTTCAGTGTTTTACGGATTTTCATTAAACTTCCCTCTATGACCCCCTGCGGGCCGCTATGTCTCAGTTGTCAGGCATGCGCGAGTTCCCGGAATCCCCGCGGGAATCTTCTGCCGCCGAGGTGGCTTATGGCAGCGTTGATTTACGGTTACGAAACGGTTTGATTAACCTTTTGTGACGGCCTCGAATTTATCGAGAGGTTCTTCGGAAGCGTCTAAATTGATTGCAGATTGCGACCTGCAACAGTTGCTATAGCCCGACGATACAAGGCTTACCGGACTTCCCGGTTCAATATTTCTGGCTCGGTAAAGTTACTGAGCCGGCAAGCTGGCCAGCACCTGATCCATCGGGATTTCCATCAGCACACCGTCGCGGGAAAAGAACAAAGTCTGATCATCTCCCGACAGACCGGCACCGAATTCGTTCGCTTCCGAATTCAGAGGCGGCCCGGGATTCACAGGATCGCTCCAGGTTCCATCCGCGTTGCGCGTGCTGGTCCAGATGTCTGCACCGCCCTCTTTCGGCGTCCGGTGCGAGTAGAAGAAGATCCGCTGGCCGTCCGCTGTGATCACGGAATGATCATCGGTACGCATGTCATTGAGATAGCTGAGGAAGGCCGTGATCTTCCATGCGCCGGTCTCATCCTGATGCGCCTCGCCGAGGCCGTAACCGAATCCATCCATTTCGAAACGGCTCGAGACAAAGATCATGGTGCCATCGGCGGCGACAGACGCGATCGTCTCATCTGCATTGGTATTGATCTCACCCTCAATAGGGCTTGGTTCCCCCCAGGCTGATCCGTCCCACTCTACGCGCCAGATATTCAGGTCCCGCCCGCCCAGCGGCGGCGGCAGGACGGCGTCCGACGCGAAATACAGAGCGCCGTCGGCGCGACTGAAGCTCGCCCCCTTGAGCCGCTTGCGGCCTGGCAGGTCCATCCGCGCGGGCTCCGACCAGGTCTTGCCGGTCTTGTGCATCTCGTAGAGCCATGCCTCGCCGTCATCTTCCTGCGTGTAGATGCGGATGGTTCCATCCGGGCTCTCGGTCATGGAATAAGCATTGTTTCCGTGGCCCGGCGCTTCAGCGCCCGGGAAGATTGCCACAGGGCCGGAAGGCGCAGGTTTTGAACAGGACGCCAACACGCACAATGCGGCCACCGCTATGGGAAAAAGTCTGATAGTCATTGTCATCCTCAGGTGAGAAGGCCAACCGGCACATCGAGGGCTTCGGCAAGCCGCTTGGCGGTCTTCAGCCCGAAAGGCATGCCGCGCTCCATGGCGGAGATATGGTTTGCGCGGATTCCGCACAGCGAACTCAGTTCCTTCTGAGTCATCAACCGGTACTGGCGAAGGGCCCGGACAGGGTTTTCGCCCTGCTCGATCTGCTTGAGTACATCTTCCGGAATGTCAGGCTGCGCACTCTGAACAGCCGCAGCCTGCCTGGCCTCGACCTCGCTCAGCCGGCGTTCCAGATCCTGTACTGTTTTCTCAAGATCCAGGATCTTGAGTTCCAGAGAATAAACAAAGTGATCGTCGCTCGGCATAGGGGTTTTCCAACTTCAGGCAGGCACCCTTAGAAGGCCATGCCGAATGTTTGATGTCAGAAATATAAAGCTTCTTTGACGGTTTCCCGGCACCCGGAATCCGCCCACCCGGAAAACAGCTCGCCGCCTGTCGGGGCCGCCGCGACAACTGAAACTCCGGCAATTACAAATGCGTAAGCCCATTGACCGGCACTGATACGCACCTTAAATGACTGACCAGTCAGTTAGTATTCGAGTGAACCATGCTCCGGGCCAGAAGTGATGCAGCAAAGGACGAACGCCGGCAGGCGCTCCTCGCGGCTGCGCTCGACGAGGTCTTTGAAAAGGGCTTCGCAGCCACACGTATGCACGATGTCGCCAGGCGCGCCGGTCTGTCCAAGGGGACGCTCTACCTCTACTTCGACTCGAAGGAGGCGCTGTTTCAGGGACTGGTCGAGTCCCTCGCCTATCCGAACCTTGAAATCATTGAACGGATCACGGAACAGGCAGAAACCTTGAGAGAGGCGCTGCATGGAATTCGTGAATTCGCTCCAATGCTGATCCGACAGACAGACCTGCCCCGGCTGCTGAAGGTGCTGGTCGGCGACAGCCAGCTCTTCCCGGACCTGGTGCGCGCCTACCGCGAAGATCTGGTCGAACGGGTCCTGTCCATGATTGCCGCCCTGCTCCGCCGGGCAGACGCCCGCGGCGAGGCCAATGTTCCGGACCCTGAACTGACAGCCCGCCTGATCATAGCGCCGATCATCTTCAGCGCGCTCTGGCAGGGTGTCTTCAATCAGAAATACGAAGCGGACGTCGACCTCGACAAGCTTTTTGAAATCCACGAGCAGATGATGCTCAAAGCCCTGGAAATCGGATGCGTATCATGACCCCGTTCTTCAAGCCCGCAACGCTGGCGGCCGGCTTTCTTCTGCTCAGCATCTCAGGCTGCAGCCAGCAGGACGAACCGGTTCATCTCGGCTATGTCGAAGCGGACTGGACCTATGTCTCCGCGCCTGCCGCCGGCCGGATCATCGACCAGACGGTCAGCGAAGGCAGCCGCGTCGCACCAGGCGACTTTCTGTTTCAGCTCGACAGCACTGCCGAAGAAGCCGCCGTCTCCGAAGCTGGCGCAAGGCTGAACCAGGCAAAAGCACAGGCTGACGACCTCAGCACCGGCGCCCGCCCGCCAGAGATCAAACGGCTTGAGGCCCAGCTGTCGGCAGCGCGGGCCCGGCTGGAGAAAGCGACCAGCGAACGCGACCGGATTCTGCCCCTGGTCGATCAGGGCTTTGCCCCGAAATCCCAGCGCGACACGGTCGAAGCGGAATTCGACGCGGCCACAGCCGCCGTCCACGCCGCTGAACAGGACCTGAAAGTCGCAGCCCTGCCGGCTCGTGACGCCTCCCGCATGGCGGCAGACGCCGCCGCAAAATCAGCCGAAGCCGCAAAATCCGCCGCCGAATACCGCCTCAATGAACGGCGCACGATTGCCCCGGTTGGCGGCAGGGTGGAAGAAGTCTTCTTCCGCAAGGGAGAATTTGTAACGCCCGGCGCGCCGATTCTGGCCATCCTGCCGGACGATGGCCTCAAAGTACGCTTCTATGTTCCGGAGACGGACCTTTCCGGATTGAGTGTCGGACAATCTGTCTCCGTAGCGGCAGACGGGCTTGCCAGCCCGGTCAAGGCGAACATCTCGTTCATCGCCCATGAGGCCGAATTCGCCCCGCCGGTTATCTATGCCCGTCATTCCCGTGAAAAACTTGTCTTCATGGTCGAGGCAAAAGTGCCGGTCGGCGCAGGCCTTCACCCGGGGCTGCCGGTGGAGGTCAACTGGTAATGCCGGCCGACTACGCCATCGACGTTCACGGTCTGGTCAAGCGCTTCGGCAAAAAGACCGCCGTTGCGGGTGTCGATATCCAGATGCCACGCGGCGAAGTCTGGGGCTTCCTTGGCCCCAACGGCTCTGGCAAGACGACCACGATCCGGATGATCTGCGGCCTGCTGACGGCGACCGAAGGCACCGGCCAGTGCCTCGGCTACGACATCCGGAAGGATGCCGCACAGATCCGTGAACTGACCGGGTATATGACCCAGAAATTCTCCTTCTGGACCGATATGACGATCCGGGAAAACCTTGAGTTTGTGGCCCGTCTCTACCGCCTGCCTCATACAAGGCAAACGGTGGACGAGACGCTGGAAACACTTGGCCTCTCCCACCGCCAGCACCAGCTGTCCGGCGCGCTTTCTGGCGGCTGGAAGCAGCGCCTCGCGCTTGCCGCCGTCACCATGCACAACCCGAAACTCCTGCTGCTGGACGAACCGACGGCAGGCGTCGACCCACAGGCCCGGCGTGACTTCTGGGACGAGATCCACCACCTCTCCCTGAAGGGCATGACGGTGCTGGTCTCCACACACTACATGGACGAAGCCGAACGCTGTGACCGCATCGTTTACCTCGCCCATGGCGAAAAGATTGTCGAAGGCCGCGTGCCGGACGTGATCGACCGCTCGGGCCTGCTGACCTTCCGGGGTGAAGGCGACGGCGTCCGGCGCCTGGCCGACGACATCAAGCACGAACCGGGCGTCGAACATGTCGCCTATTTCGGCTCTGCCCTTCATGTCAGCGGCCGGGACCGCGCCGCCATTCAGGCCGCCATCGACAAGCATCCGGCCGATGATGTCAGCTGGAGCGAAGTGCGCACGAGCCTGGAAGACGCTTTCATCGCCCTCAGCGCGGAAGCCGGTGAAGACAAACGGGTGCATGCATGACGGGCCTCTTCCGATCTCTCGGCCGCATCTGGGCGGTTTTCATGAAGGAAACAGTCCAGATCCGGCGCGACCGCCTGACTTTTGCCGTCATGTTCGGCATTCCGATCATGCAGCTGATCCTTTTCGGCTATGCGATCAACATGAATCCAAAACACCTGCCCGCAGCGCTTCTGGTGGAGGAGCAGACGCCGATCGTCCGCACCATGATCCAGTCGCTGAAAACATCGGACTATTATGACTTCGTCATACAGACGGACGACCCGCGCGAAACGGGCGATCTGCTGGCCCGCGGCGAGGTCGCTTTCGTTGTCTCAATTCCGGCTGGCTTTACCCGCAAGCTGGTTCGGGGAGAACGTCCGCAGCTGCTGATCGAAGCCGATGCCACCGATCCCGCTGCCGCGTCAGGCGCCGTTGCGTTCGCACAGACGATCCTGACGGATGCGCTCCGCCATGACCTCAAAGGGCCAATCGCCAGTCTTGCCGGCGGACCGCCACCTTTCGATCTTGTGGTGCACCAGAAATACAATCCCGAAGCCAAAACCAGCTACAACATCGTGCCCGGCCTGCTGGGCGTGATCCTCACCATGACGCTGGTGATGATCACCGCCATCGCAATGACGCGGGAGTCCGAACAAGGCACGATCGAGAATCTGCTCGCCATGCCGGTGAAGCCGATCGAGGTCATGCTAGGCAAGATCATGCCTTATGTCGTGGTCGGGGCCGGGCAAACCCTTTTGATCCTGCTCGCGGCACGGATCCTGTTTGATGTGCCTTTCATCGGGAACCCATGGATCCTGTTCCTCGGCGTTTCCGTGTTCGTTCTGGCAAACCTTGCGCTTGGTTTCACCTTCTCGACCATCGCGCGCACGCAGATGCAGGCCATGCAGCTGACCTTCTTCTTCTTCCTGCCGTCGATCCTGCTCTCCGGTTTCATGTTCCCGTTCCGCGGCATGCCGGAATGGGCCCAGATCATCGGAGAAGGCCTGCCGCTGACGCATTTCCTGCGCATCGTGCGCGGCGTGATGCTGAAAGATACCAGCCTGGTGCAGCTTCAGAACCCGATCATCGCCTTGTGCATCTTCACCGCTGTGGCGGTCTCTATCGCCATGTTGCGCTATCGGCGAACGCTCGACTAGACGCACTTATCCCTTGTACGGATGGTTCCTGCCGTCCCGGCCTCGCAGCGCCCGGCCTTCTGGCGTGTCCACGACATCTGATCGTGCGGCATTCGCCTTGGACACACCGCCCGGTATGTCGATCACATAGTGCGGCAGGGCGAGCCCGGACACGCGGTCTCTCAAGGCAGAGTATAACGCCTGCCCCTCCTCCACGCTGACGCGGAAATGCCCGGTGCCGGGCGCCATATCCGGATGGTGGAGGTAATACGGACGGATCCGCGCCGCGACGAGCGCCTGCATTAATTCCGCCAGCGTCTCCACATCATCATTCACGCCGCGCAACAGCACGGACTGGGACACGAGCGGAAAGCCCGCATCCGCAAGACGCGCGGCCGCCGCTTTCGTTTCCGGTGCCAGTTCTTTCACATGATTGATGTGGATCGATACATAGACGGCCTTGCCGTCCGCTTTCAGCGCTTCGGCGAATTCCGGCGTGATCCGGTCCGGGTCCGCGACCGGCATCCGCGTGTGCCAGCGGATCACCTCGACATAGGGAATATCGGCGATGGCCTCAGTCAGCGCCCTTGCCCGCGCCGGGGACAGCATGAACGGGTCCCCGCCCGTCAGGATCACTTCCCGCACGCCGGGTTGGGCACGGATATAATCGAGCGCGGCCTCCAACTCGGCAGGAGACAATGTCTCACCGACCCCCGGCCCCACCATTTCCCGCCGGAAGCAGAACCGGCAATAGACGGGACAAACGGCGACCGGCTTCAGCAGCACCCGGTCCGGATAACGATGAACAATGCCGGGCACGGGCGTGTGCGCCTCATCTCCGATGGGATCGTTCAGCTCCTCCGGTTTCCGGACCATCTCTGCAGGCTGTGGCACGAACATGCGGGCAATCGGGTCGTCAGGGTCCGCCCGGTCGATCCGGCCGGTCAGAAAAGGCGTGATCGCAATGGCGTAATGGTCTGCGACCGGCGCCAGCGCCTCGGCTTCGCCAGCTGTGACCAGCCCAGCGGTCTGAAGTGCCTGAGGGGTGGTAAGCGGCCGGCTCATGTTTCCACCGGTGTCCACTGGACATCCCGGATCGAGCGCGCCCCGGAGGCGAGCATCACCAGCCGGTCGAACCCAAGCGCCACGCCGCTCGCATCCGGCATGTGGCCGAGCGCTTCGAGGAAATCCTCGTCGATCGGGTAGCGCTCGCCATAGATCTCCTGCTTGAGGGCCATGTCCGCCTCAAAACGCGCCCGCTGCTCGCCCGCATCGGTCAGTTCATGGAACCCGTTCGCCAATTCCACGCCGCAGGCATACAGTTCAAACCGCTCAGCAAACCGCGGATCGTCCGGACAGGCCCGGGCCAGCGCCGCCTCGCAGACCGGGTATCGGTGGAGCACCGTCAGGCGGTCGTCTCCCAGGGCGGGCTCAATTAGGGTCACCAGCACGGCGGAGAAAATATCCGACCAGGAGGCATCGTCCGGCACGCCCACTCCGGCCCGGCGGGCAGCGTCCAGAAATCCGTCCCGGTCATCCAGTAGTCCGTTTAAGTCCGTTTTAGCATGCCTGTGGAACGCCTCAGTCAGCGTCAGATACTCAGGAGTCACGCCCGGATCGCAGGTCCGCCCCTTCCAGCGGAGCGCTGTTTCGCCCATGGCATTCAGGGCGGCGCGGCAAAGATCCACCGCATCCTGCATCACCGCGGCGAGGTCCGCACCAGTGCGGTACCACTCCACCATGGTGAACTCGGGCGAATGCAGCAGGCCCTGCTCGCGGTTCCGAAAGACCCTTGAAAAGTCGACAATTTTCTCTTCACCGGCGGCGAGCAGCTTCTTGCACGAGAACTCCGGCGATGTGTGCAGGTAAAGCGGGCTGACCTGCCCGTCATCCGTCCTGAATTCCGTCTCAAAAGCATGGAGATGGGTTTCGTTCCCAGGCGAGACCTGAAGCGCCGCACATTCGACCTCCAGAAAGCCTTCCCGGACGAACCAGTCCGACAGCGCCCGGCGCACCTGCCCCCGCTTCAACAGAAACGGGCGCCGGTCCCTGTGCCGCGCCGGATGCCACCATTTGCCGTCAGTCATCTGCCCTGCCCAATGTCCGCAAGCGTGGAAATATGTGAACCGGTGCTTGGCGAAACACGCAAGTGCCGGTATTGCGAACCCCGATCAGGCGCTCCGGAGCGGAGCGCTCTATAGCACCGGAGCCAGTCCGGGCAATTCGGGAACACATCATGGCCGTCGAAATCGCAGCAAACATCCGCCGGGGCAATATCATCGAGTACACCGACGGTCAGCTCTATTCCGTCCTCAAGGCTGAATCCTTCCGTCCCGGCAAGGGCACGCCGACCACCACGATTGAAATGCGCCGCATCTCGGATGGCATCAAGATCGTCAACACCTACAAGACGACCGACAAGCTGGAAAAGGCCTTCGTCGAAGACATCGGCTACACCTACCTTTACCAGGACGGTGACAATTACGTCTTCATGCACCCGGAAACGTTCGAACAGGTCCACGTGGCCGGCACGATGCTGGGCGACAATGCCGCTTTCCTTCAGGAAAACATGGAAGTGAACCTGCAGATCTTCAATGACGTTCCCGTCTCAGCCACGCTGCCAGCACGCATCACCGCGACGATTTCCGAAACCGAACCGGTCGTGAAAGGCCAGACGGCCTCCAGTAGCTACAAGCCGGCCATCCTCGACAATGGCGTCCGTGTGATGGTTCCGCCGCACATCGATGTCGGCACGCGCATCATCGTGAACACCGAAGACAACACCTATCTGGAACGCGCGAAAGACTAAGGCGCTTCAGCATTTCATACAGATCAAGCAAGTGCCGGCCCCTGTGCCGGCACTTTTCGTTTGTGCGCCGGTTTCCGCCCGCGTGAGCTGAATTGACTCATGCGAAAGAAAAGAACAAAATAAGAACAAATGGACCTTGCAACCCTCAGATCCAAAGGGCTCATCCGCCCCGTTACGGCTGCCCCGACACAGCCGGCTGCCTTCCCCTTCGGGCTGGGTAGCGATGGCGTGCATGAGGTGGCGGAAGCGGCTTACGGCCACTGGGCAGCGGTCACAGGCTTTACGCTCGCAACAGTGCAGCCCACTCGCAAGGGTGCCTGTCTGTGGATCTGCCAGACAAGCCTGTCCCGGGATACCGGGCATATCCCCGCCACCTCCCTGCAGCAGATGACAGGCGGACGGGAGCCGCGGCTCTGCATCACTGCCCGCAAGTCCGCTGAGGCCCTCTGGAGCGCCGAGGAAGGCATCATGTCCGGCGCCATCCGTCATGTCGTGGTCGAGCTTGAAGAAGCAGACTTCACCGCGACGCGCCGCCTGGCGCTGGCATCTGAAAAGCATGGCGTGCCGGTCACCCTCCTGTTGCCGCACACCTGCAGCGGCGCAACGGCGGCCAGCACCCGCTGGCGGGTCGGCACACAGCTTTCGGCGATGAACCGTCACGATCCCCGCGCGCCGGGCCAGCCGCGCTACCGCGCCGTGCTGGAACGCTGCCGCACCGCGCCCGCAGCCGTGGGGCAGGCTTTTGATCTTGAGTGGAACAATGAGACGCTATCTCTCCATATGGTTTCCGGAATGGCCGCTGGACCGGCTGCGCCGCGCCCGGCGCCGTCCTTCGTCACAAGGCACGGACATCAGCGCAAAGCCGGCTGAGCCGCAGCCCTTTGTTCTCCATGAGAAATCCACCCACGGGCTGACCGTCACGGCGGCGAATGCCCCGGCCCTTGCGGTCGGCATCCATCCCGGGCTCAGCCTCAAGGATGCCCGCGGCGCGCTGCCGGGCCTCATGACCGAACAGATCGACCGGGAGAGCGATGCAACAGCCCTGCTGGCCCTTGCCGACTGGATGGTGCGCTTCTCTCCGCTTGTATCGACAGATGGAAACGACGGGCTGTTGCTGGAAACGACCGGCTGCGACCACCTCTTCGGCGGGGAGGCTGGCATGGCGGCGGCCCTGTCGGCGCGGGTCTCGCAGGCAGGTTATGGCCACCGCCTCGCCTTTGCGGGGACGCCCGGCGCAGCCTGGGCGCTGGCGCGGACCGTGGCGGAGGAAGGGGCGCCGGTGATCCTGCCGCCGGGGGCGGAGCGGACGGGGCTGGCGGCGCTGCCGGTACGGGCGCTGAGGCTGTCCGGCCCCGTGCTGACCCTCCTGCGCCGGTTCGGCCTGACGCGGATCGGACAGCTCTACACCATTGATCGCAAAGCACTTTCCCGGCGCTTCCAGTCCCGCGAAGCGGTGGAGGCGGTGATGCTGCGGCTGGATCAGGCGCTGGGCGTGCGGGCCGAGCCGTTCGCGCCGCTGCGCCCGCCGCCGGACTATGCTGCCCGTCTGCCCTGCCCGGAGCCGTTGAGCGACAGCGCCGGCATCAGCGAAGGCCTCAGCCGCCTCACCGAGGAGCTGTGCGCAAAGCTGTCGGCGCATGGCCTTGGCGCACAAGGCTTTGTTTTTCATGCATTTCGTTCGGATGGCGAGACGCGCAGCCTGACCGTCAACATGGCCCGGCCCGTGCGCAAACCGGCCCATATCCTGCGCCTTTTCCGGGAACGGCTGGACCGGATCGACCCCGGTTTTGGCATTGATCTGTTGCTGCTTGAGGCCCTGCGAACGGCCCCCATGGAGGCCGGAAGCCAGCCATTATCCGCTGATCTTGCCATGACCATAACGGACTTGGGGCTGCTTTCCGCGCTCTCCGACCGGATCCAGGCACGACTGGGCGAGGGCCGGGTCATGATCATCCAGCCGGAGGCCCGCCATCCCCCGGACATGGCCGAGCGGCACGTGCCCTTCACCGGCCAGCTGCCCGAGGATACCGCGCCGCCACCCGACACGCTACCGGGCCTGCGCCCCCTCCGCATGCTGGACCGGCCCGAGCCGATCGATGCCGTGGCCGAGGTGCCGGACGGGCCGCCGTTGCGCTTCGTCTGGCGCCGGGTGGTGCGCCGCGTGGTGAAGGCCGATGGCCCGGAACGGATCGCGCCGGAATGGTGGACCTATCTGCCCCCGGCTGACGGCGGGTCCCCGGCCCTACCCCGCGCGCGGGACTATTACCGTGTCGAGGATGAGCACGGCCACCGCTACTGGATCTTCCGCGAGGGGCTGTATGACGATGGCCGCGGTAGCCATCCCGACTGGTTCCTGCAGGGGCTGCTGGCATGACCGGTTTCGCCGAACTCGCCGTGACGACGAACTTCTCCTTCCTGCGGGGCGCGAGCCACGGGGCCGAACTGGTGCAGCGGGCGGCCGAGCTGGGCCTCTCCGCGATCGGCGTCGCAGACCGCAACACGCTGGCCGGGGTCGTGCGGGCGCATACCGCCGCAAAGGAAGCCGGTCTGAAGCTGCTGGTCGGGGCGCGGCTGGTGCCGCTGGAAGGGCCGGAGATCCTCGCCTACCCGATGGACCGGGCTGCCTATGGCCGCCTGTCCCGCCTTCTGTCGGACGGCAAGATGAAGCCGGATGTGCCGAAGGGCGAGTGCCATTTGACGCTAGAGAGCATCCTCGCCGCCAGCGAGGGCCAGGTGCTGATCGTCATGCCGCCAGCCGTTCCGCCCGCCGGGTTCGCAGACACGCTGCGCGGGATCGCGGCCGCCGCGCCGGGCCGCACCTGGCTCGCGGCGCGCTACACCTATTCCGGCCGCAACCGGGAGCGCATTGCCCGGCTGGAGGAAATCGCCGCCAGCGCGGGCATCCCGCTGGTGGCGACCAATGACGCGCTCTACCACACGCCGGAGCGCCGCCCCCTGCAGGATGTGCTGACCTGCATCCGCGAGCACTGCACCCTTGAGACGGCGGGCTACCGGCTGGAAGCCAATGCCGAACGCCACCTGAAAAGCCCGGCTGAAATGGCGCGCCTGTTCCAGGGCTTCGAAGAAGCGGTGGCGCAGACAGAGGCCATCGCCGCGCGCTGCCAGTTCAGCCTGGATGAACTGGCCTATGAATATCCGGACGAGCCCGTCCCCTCTGGCGCGACACCGCAGAGCCACCTGACGAAGCTGACATGGAAAGGCGCGGAAAACCGCTATCCGGACGGTATTCCGGAACAGGTCTCCCGGCAGCTGAAAGAAGAACTCGCCCTGATTGAGGAGCTGTCCTACGCACCCTACTTCCTGACCGTGCACGACATTGTCGCATGGGCACGCAGCAAGGGCATCCTCTGCCAGGGGCGCGGCTCTGCGGCGAACTCCGCCGTCTGTTACTGCCTCGGCATTACCAGCGTTGACCCGACCCTGACCAAGCTGTTGTTCGCCCGCTTCCTGTCACGCGAGCGGCGGGAGCCGCCGGACATCGATGTCGATTTCGAACACGAACGCCGCGAGGAGGTCATCCAGTATGTCTACGGACGGTATGGCCGCCACCGCGCCGCCCTGACGGCGACGGTGATCTCCTACCGTTCCCGCTCCGCCGTGCGGGAAGTCTGCAAGGCGCTGGGCCTCAGCGAGGACATTTCCAGCGCACTGGCCAATGGCGTCTGGGGCAGCTGGAACGATGCCATGCCGGACAAGCGCATTGTCGAGGCGGGGCTGGACCCGCGCAGCCCGCTGATCCGCCGCGCCATCCTGCTGACCCGGCAGCTGATCGGGTTCCCGCGCCACCTGTCCCAGCATGTCGGCGGCTTCGTGCTGACGCAGGGCCCCCTTACCGAAACCGTGCCCATCGGCAATGCGGCGATGGACAAGCGCACCTTCATCGAATGGGACAAGGACGACATCAACGCGCTCGGCATCATGAAAGTGGATGTGCTGGCGCTGGGCATGCTGACCTGTATCCGCAAGGCGTTCGACATGCTGGAGAGCCACAAGGGCATCCACCACACGCTGGCCAGCATCCCACCGGACGACCAGCCGACCTATGACATGCTATGCCGGGCCGACAGTGTCGGCGTGTTCCAGGTGGAAAGCCGCGCGCAGATGGCGATGCTGCCGCGCCTTCGCCCGCGCGTCTTCTATGATCTCGTGATCGAGGTCGCCATCGTCCGCCCCGGCCCGATCCAGGGCAACATGGTGCACCCCTATCTGCGCCGCCGGAACGGCACAGAGCCTGTGCGCTTTCCCAGCCCCGCCCCGGAACATGGCCCGCCGGACGAACTGGAACAGATCCTGGCGCGCACCAAGGGCGTGCCCCTGTTTCAGGAACAGGCGATGCAGATCGCCATCGATGCCGCGAAGTTCACACCGGACGAAGCCAACGGCCTGCGCCGCGCCATGGCGACGTTCCGCCATCTCGGCACGATACATAATTATGAGGAGATGCTGGTCTCCCGCCTGATCGACCGGGGCTATGACCCAGTCTTTGCGCGGTCCTGCTATGAGCAGATCAAGGGCTTTGGCGAATATGGTTTCCCGGAAAGCCATGCGGCCTCCTTCGCCCTGCTCGTTTACGTGTCGTCCTGGCTGAAATGTCACCACCCGGACATTTTCTGCGCCGCCATCCTGAACAGCCAGCCCATGGGGTTCTACGCCCCTGCCCAGCTGGCGCGGGATGCACAGGAGCATGGCGTTGAAATCCGCCCGGTGGATGTGAACCATTCCGACTGGGACAATACACTGGAACCGGTCGAAGGGGACGCCGGCCTGTTCGCTGTGCGCCTCGGCTTCCGGCAGGTCGACGGGCTGAAGCAGGCCGACATGGAGCAGCTGATGGTGCATCGGGCGGGCGGCTATGACAGCCCGGACGCGTTGACCCGCCGGGCGCGGCTGACCCGCGCCGTGCTGGAACGGCTGGCGGCGGCGGATGCGTTCCGCTCCATGGGTCTGTCACGGCGCGATGCCCTGTGGAAAATCCGCGGCGAGGCGCCGGGACACGCCCTGCCGCTGTTCGCAGCCGCCGACCTTGCCGAACAGGGCACGGAGGCAGATGTGGAACTCCCTCAAGTTCCGCCTTCGGAACATGTGCTGCAGGACTACCAGACGCATCGCATGTCGCTGAAAGGCCACCCGATGCACTTCCTGCGAAACGCCCACACGCGGCGGGGCATCGTCTCCACCGCCGAGGCCACCGGGCGGCGCAGCGGCCAGCGGGTGGAAACGTCCGGCCTGGTCCTGGTGCGCCAGCGGCCGGGCTCCGCCAGCGGCGTCGTCTTCGTTACGCTGGAGGATGAGACCGGGATCGCGAACCTGGTCGTCTGGCCGCGCGTGCTGGAACGGTTCCGCCCGGTCGTGATGCGGGCACGGATCCTTCATGTGATCGGCCGGGTCCAGTCAGCCGAGAACGTCACGCATATCGTGGCGGAGCAGCTGATCGACTGCACGGACGACCTGTCCCTGTTGTCGGAAGATGTGCTGCGCGATCCGCTGAACGGTGTACTGGCCCGGCCGGACGAGGTTCGCCGGCCTGTTGTACCGCGCAAGGGCCCCGCCGGACGCCTTTCCGGGGGACTTCATCCGCGCAATGTCCGGGTCATTCCGCCAAGCCGCAACTTTCACTGAAGGCCGGCCGCTTTCTGCTCACTCCATTGGCAGGTATGTGTGCCCGCGTATGCCGGAAATGCGGCAAGACACACCGTAACCGGCTGCCCCGGCAATTCAGGGGGGAACGCAGAGCGAAAGACGCTGGCTGATAACAATTGACGCGGTGCGTGCCAATTTATTAAGCTTCCCGGACATAACAGGAGGCACGTCCATGGAAGTCCGGAATGAAGTATTCCCATCTGACCCGGCCCGCATGCAACAGATGCTCGAGAAAGGCCCTGACGGCCCGATCTTCATGGTCAACCTTCTGAAATTCAAGGATAAAGCGGAATATGACGATGGCCGTAAGACAGATCTCTCCGGACGCGACGCCTACATGATCTACGGCCGGGCGGTGGCGGACATCCTGCCGAAGTTCGGCGGCCGGGCTGTGTTTGCCGCGGACGTAACCTTCCTCGCCCTGGGAGACGTCGAGGAGTTGTGGGACGAGGTCGCCATCGCCATGTATCCAAGCCGGGCCGACATGGTGCGCATGTCCCTGTCGGAAGAATGGCGCGAAGCGGCTGTCCACCGCTCAGCCGGCCTCAAGGGACAACTCAACATCGAGACCGTCCTGCCCGCCGCGCAACAGGACTCTCCATGGGTGAAAAGCCTGCTGGGGGATTAGAAAAACTGATTCTCGCAGATCCCGCAGCAGCAGGAACCTTTCCTCAAGGCCGATCCTGTTTATGCTTGGCTAGTATATGTGGAAATGTTGGACAGAATTCGGTTTGCCTGAAGGGCCCGATAGACTTTGCAGGGATTAGACATGGCAACGGATCAGGCCACGCAGGACCAGACACACGTTTCAGATGGCCGCCGGCTGAGATCTGAGCGCAACAAGCAGAAGATCGTGAGCGCGATGATGGAGCTTGTGCGCGAGGGCGACTACGACCCGAGCGTGGCCAGCATTGCCGAACGCGCCGGCGTGGGGCTGCGGACAGTCTTCCGCCATTTCGACGATGTCGATACGCTCTACCGGGAAATGTCCGGCCAGATCGAGGCCCGCATTCTTCCGGAAATCGCCAAGCCGCTGACGACCGAAGACTGGCAAGGCCGCGTGAAAGAGATGATGGAGCGCCGCATCCGCGTCTTCGAAGACGTCATGCCTGTTCGTATCTGTGCGCTTGCCAGACGGTACCGCTCAGAACTCCTGATGGCGAACCACAAACGGTTCGTCGCGCATGAGACCGCAGCCCTTGCCCTGGCGCTGCCTCCTGAAGTGCTGGAAAATGAGCCCCTGAAACTGGCGTTCGACGTCGCGCTGAGTTTCGACACATGGCGGCGCATGCGGCAGGATCAGGGCTTTTCCAGAGCCAAAGCCACATCCGTTCTGGATACCATGCTGGACGCGCTGATCGCCGCCGCGGAATGAAAAGGCGCGGCGTTCCCGCCTTGGCCATACTTCTCCTGGCGGCCTGTGGCGCGCCTTCGGACCCGGGCGCCAAATCGACCTCCTGCGGCCTGCCGATCGATCAACTGGATGAATTCATCACGGTTCCGTCCGGATCTTTTCTGAAAGGCCGGGACCCGATTTACCGCGAAGAAGTTCCGACAGAAAAACTGCACGTCGACGGCTTCGATATTCTGTCACATGAGGTCACAAACGCCGAGTTCGCGCGATTTGTCAAAGAAACAGGCTATGTGACAGATGCTGAACGCAGCGCAGCATCGGGCGGGGAAGCTGCCGGTTCGGCCGTCTTCCTGAACGCGGAAGGCTCAATGTCTCAGGCGCCCTGGCAACTTGTGTCCGGCGCCACATGGAAATCTCCCGAAGGTCCGGGCACAAATATTGACGGACGTGCCCTGCATCCGGTCGTGCATATTTCCCTCGCCGATGCCCGCGCCTATGCCGACTGGGCAGGTGGACGGCTGCCGACCGAGGTCGAGTGGGAATATGCAGCGTCTCTGGGATTGCCTGACCTCGGCCGCTCGAATTCCGGAGCCTACAACAGTGACGGCACGCCCATCGCAAATACCTGGCAGGGCATTTTCCCGTTTTCCAATACCGCAGGTGACGGCTTCACGGGCACCTCGCCGGTCGGCTGCTTCGGCAAGGACAGGATAGGCGCCTATGACATGATCGGGAATGTCTGGGAATGGACAGACACCCCTTATGGCCCGGGCACCCACACGATCAAAGGCGGATCCTATCTTTGTGCTGACAATTTCTGCCGGCGTTTCCGTCCGGCGGCCCGGCAGCCCGAAGAAATAGATTTCTCATCGAACCATATCGGCTTCCGGATCGTACGGGATACCTCTGCCGCTGAATGAGTCAGTTCGGCCAATAGACATATTCATCGCCGGTCTCGAACCTATCAGCAGCAGTCTTGTCGATCATGATCGGACTCTCAACCGTGTATGGGTATAGAGGCGGCCTGGCGTTTGCCCAGTGTGCATCGATCAATGCCTGGAGCTCCGCGACCTTATCAGGTTCACTTTCAGCAAGATTGGTTTGCTCCGTCGGATCGTCCTTCAGGTTGAACAACCAGACCTTTTCCTGACGTCCATTTACCTGCAGTTTCCAATCACCTGCCCTCACGACACGGTAGTATCCACTGGACCAGAAGATCGCATTGTCCGGACGGGAAACCTCTCCCTGCCCCATGGCTGCTGGCAACAGGGTTTCACCATCGATCACCACGCCTTCAGGCAGTGCCTCTCCCGCAATCGATGCGAGCGTTGGCATCAGGTCGACATGCGCAACCGGCGTGTCGATTTGCGAACCGGCTGGGATCTTACCTGGCCATGACACAAACATCGGCACACGGATCCCGCCTTCGAACAGGGTGATCTTCCACCCCCGATACGGCGCGTTGACTTCCGGCAATCCGATATAGCCAGCGCCGCCATTGTCCGACGTGAACACAATAACGGTATTGTCGGAAAGCCCCTCTTCTTCCAGCTTGTCCATGATCCGGCCGACGCTGCGGTCCAGCGCACGCACCATGGCAGCGTAGACCCGCAGGCGTTCGGGCTGAATATCACCGACGGCTTCATAGTCTTCCCGCGTCGCCTGAAGCGGAGTGTGCACGCCCCAATGCGCCAGGTAGAGAAAGAATGGCCGATCCCGGTTTGCTTCGATCACCTTGCCCGCTTCATCGGTCCAATAGTCCGTGAGGTATCCGCCCGGCTCGAACCAGTCGCCATTGTTGTAGGAAGCGGCATACTGCATCCGCGCCCACAGGAATTTGTCGATCGGGTCGAAATCCAGCTTGGCATTGACGACATCCGGATCGTCCTCCGGCAGGTACAGACCACTCGCCATGAGCAGGCTTTCATCAAACCCCTGAGCGGTTGGCCGGGAGTCTTCGCCGCGCCCCAGATGCCACTTGCCGATGTGGACCGTGTGGTAGCCCGCTTCTTTCAGGAGTTCGGCGACCGTGACTTCCTCGCCCGGCAGTCCCTGCGCCTCAAAGGGAACACCGCCTTCATCCGCTTGCCGGTTCCATTCGATGGGTGGCAGGCCGGTATCCATGTCATTCCCGACCATTGATATGACACGGCCCATGCCGTCTGGGGTCGGCGTGAATTCAAATCCCGTCCGGGTCGGATAGCGGCCGGTCATCAGCATGGCGCGAGATGGTGCGCAGGTACCTGTTCCGGAGTAAGCCTGCCGGAAGATGGCGCCTCTTGCTGCCAGCCTGTCTATGTTCGGCGTTGGCACGCGTCCACCGGCCACACCGCCGCCGAAAGTCGAAATGTCATTGATGCCAAGATCATCCGCGACAATGAAAATGATATTGGGCGGCCTTTCGGCATCCGCCGACTGCGGTGATGCAGGCCCTTGTTGCCAGACCACCGCCTGGTACGGCGCAACATCCCTCTGGCCGGAATGCGACGCGATGAACAGAATGATCGCTGTCTTGTTGAACCATGCCAGCGCGCCGAAGACTATCAGCAGGCTGGCGCCGCCGATCAGGATTCTTTTCAACATATCCGTTCCCACCCTGATCTACGTAACAAGCTCTTCACAGCCCGTGCCGGAGAAGATTTCCTTGAGATCATTTTTCGCGCTGTCCGGGACAGCCTCGGCCGTTTGCAACAAATGCTGCAGGCATTTGGCCTGGTAGGGAAATGTTGGCTGCTGCCAGATCTGGCCATCTATATTTGTGCGGAAATCCGACTCCCCTGCAGCGACCGCTGCGGCATTCGCCTTGAGAAACGGCAGGTACACCCGCCCAATTTCCGACAGGAGGGGCTTCAGGCGCTCTGCGGCCTGTTCCGGTGTGAACCAGTCACCCTCAGCCGGCTCAACACCTGACAGGTCTTCCATACGGTCCAGCCAGGCACGCACCCTCGCGGACCGGGCGCGGGTCAGTGTCGCCGATGTCGGCTCAATGATCGCCAGCTGGGTCAGCTGCCCGTAAATCGCGAAATCGGCGGACGATGGACGAGCTCCCAGCACATAACCGGCATGCTGGATCAATGCGTCCAGAAGATCGATGAAGCGGAGATAACTCGCCTCAATCGTGGAGGCTGTGACATCGTTCGACCCGACGACATACAGCCGTTCTGTTTGCCGTTTACTGAACATGTCCGCCATCTTCTGGGCATCCGCTGCCTCAAGCGTTGGCACAGACCAGTAAACAAGAAGCGGCCCGGCATTGTCGCGATCGGCTTCAAAATACCAGCGGTAATGAAACATCGCCTTGGTCAGCCACTCATCGGCATAGTCTTCGATCAGCTCATTCAGGAAGGCTAGGACAGGATTCTCCGGGATGACACCGCGTCCTGAATAATCCCGCTCCAGCCTGCGCGTGATCGGCGTGGAGTCGACCACGGCCTCTACCCCGCCGTCGGAGTTTGGGAAGTAGAATGTTGGCAGAAGTTTCACCTTGGGCTGCGGCAGATCTGGCGGCGGATTTTGATGCCCACCCCAAATCACAGCGTAAGGAATATGACGGTAGCGCAGTAACGCCACCATCTTGCGGGTATAGGGTGAGCCGGGCGCTCCCATCAGCACCAGACGGTCATTGCCTGCGGTTACCATTTTTCCTCCCTGCCCGTTCTCCGGGCTTAGTATTATTATTGACACTCTTTTTGCCAATTCTCTCACGGTCAAGAGCCGGAGCCCGGGTCACCTCCGGAAAAGCCGCAGCACCAGACGCCCAACCAGCCAGACAACCGCCACGACACCGATGAGCAACACCACCAGCTGCATCCAGTAAGCCTTGAGCTGGCGCGCCATCGTGTTGCGGGTGATTTCTTTCAGCGAATTGTATCCTTCCGGAACCTCAAGAACCCCAACGCGCGCGCTGTAGGCCTGATATTCGTTCAGCATGTCGGCAAACACATCCGGCTGCTCCAGTCGCAGGTCCGTGGTCTCTCCCGGGTCCGCTTCGATATCATAAAGGCGCCACTGCCCGTCTCCATGAGGCTTCTGGTTGCGAGTGATTTTCCAGCGGCCTTTCAGGACAGCTGAATTGCCGGAGACTTCCATGCCGATGACATCGCCTGGCTGATAAACCGCCGCCTGGGTTCCGGACAGTAGCGGCTCAAGACTTCGCCCGGTCATCCTCTCACCCGTGTCGTCTATCCCGGCATATTTCAGGAGTGTCGGGGCAATATCGGTGACCACTGTCCGCGCATCAAACGTCTGACCCTCAGGGACGCCGGGCCCGGTCATGATCAGGGGCACACGCAGTCCGCCTTCCGACCCGAGAAACTTGAACATGTTGTTCGGAGACGCCGCCGCGATCGCCCACTCAGGACCGATAAAGCCCCAACTGCCTTGCTCGCCAATACCCTCCCTGCCGATATGGTAGCCATGCAGCTTCATCCAGATTGACAGGCGAATATCGGTATCGCCGCGCGATGGCTCCGGCCCGTTGTCAGAGGTGACGACAAAAATGGTATTATCGTATCTTCCCGTTTCCTCGAGATGTTCCACGAACCGGCCAATCTCGATGTCCATGGCTTCCATCATGGCTGCATTCACCTGCATGCGCGCGGCATAAAGATCCTGATCTTCAGGGGAAAGATCATCCCAGGCACGCATCTCATCCGGCATGGGCGCCAAAGGAGCGCTATCCGGAATGAGTCCGATTTCCTTCGCCTTTTGCCATCGCGCCTCTCTCAACGCGTTCCAGCCCGCGTCGTAGACACCGTCATACCCGGTCGTCAGTTCGGGCGGCGCCTGCACGGGAATATGGATTGCCTGGAAGGGAAGATACGCAAAGAAGGGCGCGTCCTGATTGCCTTCGTCCAGGTATTCGATCATGTGATCGACAATCATCGTCGAAGAATAGAAGGAATCCGGCAACTCGGCGGGCTGCCCGTCTTCGTACCAGGGCGCCTTTTGGTAATAGGGCATGTAGGGCTTGTCTGACCAGTTGTCGGCGCCTGAAGCATCCAATGCCAGCGACCTGTCGAAGCCATGGGCGTTCGGCAGGTCTCCCGCACCGCTACCGAGATGCCACTTGCCTGACATCAAGGTACGATAACCGGCAGCCTTCAGCCGGTCTGCCAGTGTCAGAACTCCCGGCTCCAGATGCATGGTATAGCCCGGCTGGCCGACATGTTCCTTGGGCAGGACTTCAGGAATGGTGGCGATGCCTGTCATATGATTGTCCATGCCAGTCAGGAGCATGGCACGGGACGGTGAGCAAAGCGGCGAAGAGTAATGACGGCGGAATATTGCGCCGCGTGCGGCGAGGGCATCGATGTTGGGGGTCCGCGCCTCCCCGCCATACGCCCCAAAATCCATCAGCGCGGCATCATCGACGAGGATCAGGACGAAATTCGGCCGCGAGTCCTCAGCTTGAGGGGTTTCAGCTGCAGCCACTGCCGCAAGCCCGAAGCTTGCCGCCAGCAAGGCAATCCCCCCACCCAGCCGCATTCGCATTTTATGGACAAAACCGTCCCACGCCCATTTCGACATGACTACCTCAATCCCGGATGTATTGACACTTGAAATGTCACCTTATTCCGGTTTTGTCAAAGAGGCATCTGCCGACGATCCTGATCGTCAGGCACAGGCGCACGCACTCTTGCCAGAGCGCAGACCATAAAGATGTTTGCAGGAATCTGAACCTAAACCCGGACGCCAGAATGGGGCCGCCCGAGGCTCACGCCAGGTTCTGGCTGTTTCGGCCCATGCCGGTGATAACGTGCGCCTTTGACGAACAATTTCAGCGCTTCCCAGTGGATCCCGGCAATCACGCCGATCGTCATCATCGGAAAACGTGCCAACACGCCCAGCGTCGTTCGGTTTGTTACCGGCCGTGCCTCCCCTACCAAGGAGGCGCGCATACGCTCGGTGCCATCCGCCCGATAGGAAATCGCCAGCTTGAGAGTCTCTGCAGGGGGCTGGAGGACAAATTTGTAGTGCCCGCGTTTGTCAAAAAACGGGGAGACATAGAACGCCTTGTCGCAATCATGCTGGCAAACGCCCTGTTCTTCATCAGCCGCACACAGATAAAAGTGGCGTTCCCCGAACGTATTCCCAACCTCATACAGCACGTGATGAAGTTCGCCTGTGTGGTTGCGAATGAAGTAGACAGAAATGGGATTGAACACATAACCGAACATGCGCGGCAGCGTCAGCAGCTCGACCTTGTCTGCTGGCTCCTGAACACCCTGCCCTTTGACAAATGCCCGAACCCATCCAGCCAGATCACGCGACTGGCCGTCGCCATGGTCCAGCGGGTTGACGCTCATAAGCCCGCCTTTTCCAATCTTCAGAAACCGGGTGAGCCCGCGCGCCTCATCCAACCGGTCAAGGTCGAGCAACACATAGGCAATCCGGTAGCGTAAAAAGTGAGACACATCACCGAAGCGACGATGGCTCACCTTGCCGACGTAATATTGCGCCGGTGCACTCATGCGGAAACCTTTCCGGCCTCCGGCCGCGCCAGACGCTCCTTCGAATAATCAAACGCCCAAGGACGCTTCCAGTCGCTCAGCAATTCGGCAACAGCAAGGCCGGACTGTATTCCATCCTCGTGGAACCCATAGCCCTGCCATGCCCCACAGAACCAGGTGTTCCGGTGGCCTTGGATCGACCAGATCTCCCGCTGAGCCTGCATGGCGCGTCCATCAAAGACCGGATGATTGTAGACAAACTCCTGTTCCACCTTGTCCGGCGTGGGCTCCTGTTCGGGATTGAGGGTTACAAAGTAATTTGTCGTGGTCTCAAGTCTCTGAAGTGCATTCATCCAGTAAGTCACGGAAAGCTGCAGCGAGTCAGCCTGTCTGGCCCGGTAATTCCAGGCGGCCCAGGCTGCCTTGCGGATTGGCATCAGGGTTTCGTCACGGTGAAGGATGACACGGTTCGGCTGAGTGCGGAAACCGGAGAGAATCCGGGTTTCCGGTTCAGCCGCATCAGCAAGCAGAGCCAGCGCTTCTGGTGCATGGCAGGCGAAGACGACCTCATCAAAATCCTCGAATGTGCCGTCGGAAAAACGAAGGCGAACGCCTTGCGCCGTCCGGTGCACGGATTCGATTCCGGCATTGCAGCGGATCCGGTCAGAAAACCCCTGCGTCATGGGGGCGAGGTAAGACGCGCTTCCACCATCGACGGACTGCCACGGAAATTGAGGGCGAACTCTGACCAGCCCATGGTTCACGAAGAACCGTGCAAGACTGGCCGCCGGGAAATCCATGATCATGGAGACCGGGCAAGACCAGATCGCGGCAGCCATTGGCAGGAGGTGGTAGTCGACAAATGCCCGACCATATTTCTCTTCGGCAATATAGTCGCCAATAGACCGGCCGCGCTGGCACTGCGCCAGATCATGAGAGGCAGCATGGAACCGCAGAATGTCCTTCAGCATCAGAAAGAAGCGCGGACTCGCCATGTTCCGCCGCCAGGCGAACAGGCCATCCATACCATGACTGGCGTATTCCATGCGCTCGTCCGGCATCGAGACGGAAAAGTTCATGCGGGTCGGGTTTGACGCCACACCAAGGCGGTCAAACAACGCCGTCAGATTTGGATAGTTCGGCTCATTGAAGACGATAAAGCCGGTATCCACCGGGACAGGCCCCTCGGGCGCTTCGACTGTTACTGTCGCGGTATGCCCGCCAATCCGCCCGGCCTTCTCGAAAACGGTGATGTCGCAGGTATTCTGCAACGCCCAGGCGGCCGACAGGCCCGAAATTCCCGTACCTATAATGGCCACCCGCGAGCGGCGCCCTTCAGAAACGGCTCCTGAGCGACGGTTAATCGGCGCGGCGACATCAAATGGCATGGGCGTTCTCCGAACTGTTCAATGACATACGCAGCAGCCCGTCTGCCGGATTGAATGATCCAGTCCGGCGATATTTGCGTAAAAGGTCCAAAGGAGGCGATAATGCAGTCCGTGACGTCCGCACAGACAGGAGCCATTGGTGGCAACAAATCGAAAAGCCCGGCTAAAGTGAGCGCCCTGCCCGGCCGCTCCTCGCTGGATGGCGAACTGATGTCACGGGTTGTGACATCAGCTGACCGCGACGCGTTCAACGCGCTTGCGGTGCACTATGCGCCTCGTCTGAAGGCCTGGTTGATGCATCGCGGCGAAGGCGACTCGACGAGTGAAGATATTGTCCAGGATGTCCTCACCGCTGTCTGGCAAAAAGCAGAGAGTTTCGACAGCACCAAAGCCAGCTTTTCCACCTGGGTCTATCGCATGACCCGCAACCGTTGGATCGATCACAAGCGCAAACATGACCGGCTGCAGCCAACAGCGCCAAGCGACATGATCAACCTCGTCGATGAACCAGACGACTCCCTTCACGCTGGTCTGGAAGAGGCAGAAGCCGCTCAAGCCGTCAGAGATGCACTTGCGACACTCCCACCCGAACAGAAACAGATGCTCTATCTCGCCTTCTTCGAAGGCCTGTCGCACAGCGCAATCGCTGAACGGACCGGGATCGCTATCGGCACCGTGAAAAGCCGGATTCGCGCCCCGTTGAAGAAACTCAGAACCACACTTGAAGCCCATCGAAAGGATGTCCCATGAGTACGGCACATTCCCTGCCGATCACAGTTGGCGACGACTGGCTGGCCATGCAATCGGCGGGGTCCCTCTCGCCTTTCAAGCAATTGCTGCTGACCTGTCAGGCGGACATGGAGCCACGTCTGCGCCCCATCTTCGCCTCGGACGATCATGTTGCCGGCGCTCTGCTTGAGAGCGCGAAACCCGCAGCGCTGTCAGACGATTTCCTGGCTCGCCTCGACGCCCGCCTGACCGAAGGTGAACAGGCGCAGGCACAGGTATCCGAAGCGGCGGAAACCTCCATCGCGCCGGACTGGATGCCCGCCCCATTGGCGGACTATATGCGCCGCAATGGCCGCAGGCTCAGATGGCGTAATGCCGGTGTCGGCGTGCAGCAGGCGCGTCTCGGCCGCAGCCGGCGCGGTGAACGGCTTTATTTGCTCCGCGCAAAGCCAGGGCTTCCCGTTCCGCGTCACTCCCATAGCGGACAGGAATGGACGCTGGTTCTCTCCGGCGGCTACAAGTCCGGTACACAGCAATATGTTGCCGGCGACCTGCACCAGGAAGACGAGTCCTGCATGCATGACCTGCGGATCGATGATGACGGTCCCTGCATCTCGCTGGTCGTGGATGAAGGCAAGCTCAGGTTCGCCAATCCCCTGCTTCGCCTGTTCCAGCCCGTTGTCGGAATTTAACCGGTCGGCGCTTACCGACCAGAAGGTTCCGTCAGGAAACGCTCAGGTTCGCTGACCAGACACGCATGAAATTGCCACCAAGAAAAGCTGCCAGCTCCTGCTCGCTCATGCCTTTGCGGCGCAACAGGGCGACGAGATCTGGCAGCCGGCGGTAATCATCGAAAACCGGCTTGTAGTTGGCATCCATATCCGTGCCGAGACAGACATGCTCTATCCCGACCATGTCGATCAGCTGGAAAATCCTGTCCGCGAAACCGGCAAGATCACTCACTTCGATACCCGCCGGCCAGGCGCCAATGATCCCGCCAGCGTCCGCCGCCGCCCTGGCCAGCTCCAGTGATATGAACCGCGGATGATAAGAATGCGCCGAACTGATGTGCGTATGCGTAAACATGACCGGCCGGGTACTGAGCTCCAGCGCCCTGAACGCACCGGCTTCCGCCATGTGGGACAAGTCGATGACCATGCCTAGGCGGTTCATCTCGCGCACGATCGCATCCCCGTCCGGTGTCAGGCTGCCATGAACCGGCGAATTGGTCATGGCATCGGCCAGATCGTTTGTCCGATAGTGAACAAGGGTCACAGACCGCACGCCATCCTCATGGGCTTCCCGTACCCGCTCCACAGACCCTTCGAGGAAGTCGCCGCCTTCCACCGTCCAGATCGCGCCCGGCCGCTGCGCCGGGCGTAGGTCTGACAGCTGATCCGGGGCAAGTATTTCGGTCACCAAACCATCTTTGGCCAGGCGCTTTAGATTCCCGATCTGTACCTTGTAGCTTTCCCAGGCTTCGCCCTCATTGAAGGGCCGCTGCGCTTCGAGGCCTTTCCCTTTTGCCAGATTGAGCACATTGAAATCAGACACCGCCGCAAAGCAGGCAGCTGCAAGGTGCCCACGCCGCATGTCACTGATCGTGCGCCGCTCAAAGCCGGACTGCGCCTTGTAGACCTTCAAGAGCGGCGCGAGCCCCGACGCATCGCGGGCAAAGGTTCGGCCGGGATGGGCATGACTGTCGATGGCTGGGTACTTGTCCAGCAAGGCAATCGCCGCGGCGCGCTCTTCGTCCGAGACTTCGAAGCCCAGAGGCGCCGCCGCTGGCCGCTTGCGCAGCCAGTAGGCTCCATAGGCCACTCCTGCTCCGGCGACGAGGCCACCGCCGATCAAGGCGCGTCGTGTCAGTTTTCCCATTCTACTGTCCCTCCCTAGGGCTACGCTTCACGCCGTTGCGCTCAACGACGCGAACTCCTTGATCGCCTCATCTGCTGTGAGGGCGAACCCATAGGACGCGAGCTTTCCGATTGTCGCATGATAAGATTCCATCAGGTAGGTCGTGGTCGCATCACTCACCACCCGCGTGACGTATCCATAATCGAGGGCGACACGGATCGTGGTCTCCACGCATTCGTCTGTCAGGAAGCCCACCACGATCAGGTGTTCGATTCCCATATTCCGCAGCGTGGAATCGAGACCGGTGCCGGTGAAGGCGCCGCTGGCGGTTTTGGTGATGACGATTTCGCCATTTATCGGTTTGGTCGGTTCGAGGAATTGTGCACCCGCACTTCCCGGCGGAAAATTCCAGCCGAGACGGCTGTGCAGCTGGCCGGTGTCGCGCCCGGTGTCTGACATGGACTGAATTTTCACGTGGATCGGCGGGATCCCCGCAGCCCTTGCTGCGTCCAGCACACGCGCAGCCTGGACTACTGCAGCATTAAACCGGACTTCGTAGTCACTGAGCGCGGCCCGGACAGCGTCTTCCGGCAACCCGGCCTCAACAGCATTTTTCAAATGATAGGAAGGCTCCGCCAGATGCTGGATGTCGATCAGTAGAAGCGCGGTGTTGTCCTGCGCCATCTTCGGCGGCGCCTTGGGTGCCTTGGAGGACGCGCTCAGGATCTCGGTCAAGCCGACCTCGCGGCTGGCAGTTTCCACAGGCTGACTGGCTGTCATCATACTTTCCTTTTCAATGGGGTTTTAGCGCTCGGCCTTGAACGGATCCTGGCTGGCCTCGCGCACGTGACGCTTACCCTTCGCGCTCAACAGGCCGCCAAGGTTCACCTCGAAAACCCGTGCAACGAGTTCTTCATCATCGAGTGCCTCTGGCGCTATATATTGCAGCTGTTCGGCCGAATAGATGTGCGCAAGGCCCAAAGCCGTCGTCTGCAAAGAGGTCTTCACCACCGCCATGTCCACTTCAAGAAACAGGCCCGCTTCCATGCATTCGCGCGTCAGCGCGGTTGTGAGATCCAGCGCCTTCTTGCGCAGCGACTGATACTCCGGCGAGGCAAGCATTTCCTCCGTCTCCAAACTCTTCATGAGACGGAAATAGCCGGGATGGGTCCGGCCGAATAGGACGTAGGCGTGCCCGATCGCGATAAGACGGGCGAGTGGCGACGGCTTTGACAAGCTGATCGCCCTATTACGGTAGTCTTCCTGAATGGCGTAGCCGGCGATGGCTGTTTCAACCAGCAGGCTCTGCTTGCTTTCGAAGTGACGGTAAATCGCAGGCGTCGAAGTGCCGACCAGTTTGGCGACATCCTTCAACTGGAAATCAAGTGAAGACTTCTGAGCGATCAACTTGGCGACGGATTCGATGATCGCATTGCGAAGATCGCCGTGGTGGTAACCGGCTTTCTTCACAATGCCACGTTTCGCGGCGGCTCTGACATTTGCCATGTCTTTTATGTCACTCGATGATTCAAAAGCCATTCTGCACCAGAACGGTGCGTTGACACAGCAATGTTAACTTAATTAACTTGGCGGTCAACATCTGGGTAAGTTGCGCCTTTGCATGACGTTTCCTCCCGCTGGGGCACTTCCGGATTTCAGATAGTCAAATAAGGGAAGAAAAGAATGACGTCTAAACTCCTCATGGGGGCGAGCTGCCTCATCCTGTCCGCTGCCGCCCCGTGGGCAACCGCGGTGGCACAGACCGAATCGACCGATACGCCTGTTGCCGCCCAGGGCACCAATGGAGACGAAGAAGCGAAAGTCTACGAAAGCATTGTCGTGACCGCCACGCGGCGCGCCGAGAAGCTGTCTGAAGTTCCGATTGCCATGTCCGTCTTCGGCGACGACGCCATCGACCAGACCAGCGTGCGCGAGCTTTCCGAAATCTCGGAATACATCCCCAACGTCTCGATCTCCGGCCATAACGACTTCCGCTCCGTCATCACCATTCGCGGCGTCGGCTCGGCCTCCCGCAATATCGGTTTCGACAGCCGCGTCGGCGTCTATGTCGACGGCGTCTATATGGGCCAGTCCCCGGCCGTGAACCAAGAACTGCTGGACCTTGAGCGCGTCGAAGTGCTGCGCGGACCGCAGGGCATGCTGTTTGGCAAGAACACCGTCGCCGGCGCTATCAGCCTCGTCACCAAGAAGCCGTCCGACGAATTCTACGGCAAGGCAAGCGTCAATGTCGGCAACTACAACCTGCGCGAACTGCAAGGCATGGTGAATTTGCCAATCGCGAAGAACGTTGCCGCCAAGCTCTCGATCTCCAAGACGGACCGCGATGGATACATCGACAATATCACAACCGGCAATGACCTCGACACCAAAGACGTGCTGGCTTATCGCGCCCAGCTGCGCATCACGCCGACGGACAAGCTCGAGATCAACCTCGCCTATGACGGTCTGAAGACCGACAACAAGATTCTCGTTGGCGAGCCCCTCACCGACACGCTCGGCATTCAGAAGGTCACGATCGCTCCGGAACCGCGCAAAGTCGCATTTGATTTTGACCCCACCGAAGACCGCGATGTCTCCGGTGCCATGATGGACCTGACCTACAAGTTCGACAACGGCTTCACCGCCAAGTCGATCACCGGCTACCGCGATACGGAAGCGAACTACAAGAACGCGACCGACTATGCGCCGGTTTCGATGCTCTACGTCGAATATGGCGACAAGTTCGAACAGTTGAGCCAGGAATTCCAGCTTATCTCGCCGGACGACAACGCGTTCACCTACATGGCCGGCCTCTACTATTACAATCAGAGTGCTGACACGAACCGGGATGTGTTCCTTGGTGACGACTTTCTGACAGCCTTTATCCAGCCGGTTGTGGCCCCAAGCGTTGCGCCGCTGTTGAACCTGGATCCCAACAACCTGACCGAAGCGCAATTGGCCTTCATCTCGTCGCTCGCGGGCTTTGGCCCGGTCGGATCGAAGGTCATCAACGCCGGCACGGTCGATACCGAAAGCTTCGCAGCCTATTTCAACGGCAGCTATGATTTTGCCGACCGCTGGACCCTCGGCTTCGGCCTGCGTTACAGCGTTGAGGACAAGGATGTGAACTGGCTGCTCGATGGCCGCAATTCCGGCGTCTTCAGAATTGGCTCGACCAATGTTGCACCGGGCGATTCGACCACGGCCCCCACGCCGCTGGTCAATGACCGGCGCGACAGCTTCCTGTCGCCGGCCGTCAGCCTCAGCTATGCCGTCACAGACCAGAGCAATCTTTATGTGAAGTATTCCTCCGGCTACAAGAGCGGCGGCTTCAACCTCGACTTCATCAATGAAGACGAACTGGCTGCCAATTCCGGTCTGGAGTTTGGCAAGGAAACTGTCGATGCCTATGAAATCGGTCTGAAGAACGAGTTCATGAACGGCCGGTTCACGCTGAACCTTGCCGGTTTCTACTCGGGCTATGACGACTATCAGGTGAACCAGTTCGTCGATCTTGGCGGCGGTCGCACATCGATCCGCATCACCAATGCCGCGAAAGTCATCACCCAGGGCATCGAAGCGGAGTTCAACCTTCAGGCTACTGATAACTTCTCCCTGCAAGGATCTGCCGGTTATCTCGATGCCACCTTCGATTCCTTCCCTGGCGGCGGCACGGCCGGCGGCGACGTCTCCGGCAATCAGCTGCCCGGCGCCTCGAAATGGTCGGCCTCCCTTGGCGGTCTCTATACCCGCGATCTCCCATCGCTCGGCGCGACGTTCCTCACGCGTCTCGACATGACCTACAAGGATGGGTTCTACACCACGGTGGACAACCAGAAGACCACGACGCTGCCCAGCACACAGGTCGTGCCTTACGGCTATATCGACTCCGTGACGCTGCTGAACGGCCGTGTCGGCCTGCAAAGCGACAATGGACGGTATGAAGTCTATCTCTGGGGCCGGAACCTTACGGACGAGGATTATCTGATTGATGATTTCCGCGACTTCCTGGGCACCATCGTCAACCACCCGAACATCGGGCGGACTTACGGCGCTGAACTGGTTGTGAACTTCTGATCGATGACTGATCCTTCTCTGCCGGGAAATGCATCGTATCCCTCCATCGGGGATGCGGTGCTTTCCCGGCGGTTTTCTGCTTCCTATTCGGAAGGCCGCCAGAAGTTTCTCACGTCATGCCGGAACAATGGCTTTGCGTTGAGTAGCCACCACCACCCTTCCCTGAAAGGGCCTTCCGGGGAAGACCTGGCAATAGACGCGGCCTGGCTCGGGCCAGAGAATGCCTCTCGCGTCGTCATTTTCAGCTGCGGAACGCACGGACTGGAAGCCGCACCGGGTGCTGCGACCATGCTCCATTGGCTGGAGACAGGCGGACCAAGCCGTCTTCCAGGTGATATGGCCGTGCTTCTGATTCATGCGATCAATCCCTTTGGATGGGCGTGGGCGCACCGGATCAATGAGAATGGCATTGACCTGAACCGGAACTTTGCTGATCGGGGCAATGCGCTGCCATCAAATACAGCGTACAAGGATATTCACCACCTCCTTATGGACACCTCAATGGATGAGGATGGCCTCAGCCGATTTGTGCAAGGGTTCCACAAACTGGCTGCGCAAAAAGGGATGAACACCGCCCTGACTGGCATAACCTCCGGGCAATATGACTTTCCGGACGGACTGAGCTTTGGCGGCGACGCGCTCAGCTGGTCTGGCGAGGTCCTCTTTCAGATCGCCCGTGACCACCTCAGACAGGCGGAAAAGATCGCCCATATCGACTGGCATACCGGCATCGGCGAATACGGACGAGCGCACTTCATCCTTGATGAACCAAAAGCCTCGGAAAGCTATTCGGTCCTGTCCAGCTGGTGGCCGGATCACACCATCCACTGCGACGACGTCGTTGAGGGTGTGTCGATCTTTTACAATGGCCTCTTCCTTGAGGGGCTCCGGAAGGACATCCGTTCGTTTAGCCCGGCACAGGTCGTGAATGTGACGATCGAATGGGGCACCTATGATGTCGAAAAGATGGTGCAGGCATTGGTCATGGATAACTGGCTGATGCATCGCGCCAACGGCTCGAGCCCGGCTCAGGTCGATGCCGTCCGGAGTGACCTGATCGAACGCTTCTATCCGCGCGACCCAGCCTGGCGCAGCAGCGTGCTGAAGACCTCCGAAACTATCTATGCCCAGGCAATTGCCGGTCTGGACAATTGGAGCGATTGAACGGCCCTGCGCAATGCAGACAAGAAAAAAGGGCGAAGCGATCCAAACCGCTTCGCCCTCTTCATTTTCCAGACTCTCTTCAATTGCAGAACAGGGCCGGAAGCCCCCGGCAACGGGGGCGCAAACTACTACGCGCCGACGATGCCCGGAAGCGCCTTGCAGAAACGTTCGACATCTTCGATCTTGCCGGTGGAGACGCGGGTCCAGTCGACATAGTCCATATATTGTCCGCGAACAGAGATCTTCTGCTCAGCGAAGGCTTTCTGGACATCATTGGCTGCTTTGCCAGACTTGAAGAAAACGAAGTTGGTTTGCGACGGCAGGTATTCCAGACCGAGCGTATCCAGGGTCGCCTTGATCATGTCACGGGCTTCGCGGACTTTCGCTTTCGAATAAGCGAGGAATTGCTCGTCATTGTAGCAGCCGATGGCAGCCGCATAGGACGTGCACGGCGACCAGGACATTGCCGTCGCCTGAATCTTCTGCGCCACTTCCGGCGAAGAGATCGTGTAGCCCATGCGGATACCGGCCATGCCGTAGATCTTCGAGAAGGTCCGCGACACGATTACGTTGTGGCCTTCCTTGATCAGCGGGATGCAGGTATTCGCATCCGGATCGTCAGCCAGTTCCATATAGGCTTCGTCGACCAGGACAGTGGTCTTCGCAGCCATCCGCTTTACGGCGGCTTTCATGTCTGCTTCTGGCGCAACGAGGCCGGTCGGGTTGTTCGGGTTGCAGAGCTGGACAAGGCCTGTGCTCTCACTGACCTTGGCTTCAATGGCTTCAAGATCAGTGCTCATGTCGGCTTTCAGCGGCACCCGGTCGATGGTCGCCATGCCGAGACGAGCGGCATACAGCGCTGTCGTGTCCCAGAACAGGCGCGGCGCAACAATCGGACCGTTGGGGCCATAGATCATCGCGATGGCGGACAGCGCTTCGCCCGAACCGGTGGTCAGCGCGATCTGCTCCGGCGCCACGCCATGGCGATCCGCAATCATCTGGGCCAGCTGCTTCACTGCATCCTGCGACGCATAGTACGCGCCTTTGGAGCCCGCATATTCGATCATTTTCAGGGCAGACGGCGCCGGGCCGTAGGGGTTCTCGTTCCGCGACAGGAGCGCAACGCCTTCCGGCGGTCCGAGAAGGTAGGGGTTCTCCACAGCAACTTTCTCAGGCGGGAAAGCTGCCTCAGTTGTTTCGGCGATCGCAGAGGCGCCCGATGCGCAAGCGGTTGCACCCGCCACACCGAGACCGGTCGCACCAGCCAGAAGAAAACGTCTGGAAATATCGTAAGCCATATTCTGAATTACCTGTAGCCTTTGGGTTGAAAAGAAACTGAATCCTTGAGGTTCGCTTGATTGCGATTGGGAGCATCATCCTGTCCGGCCATTGTACAGGACCATTCCGGATGTTGCGACGAAAGGGGTAGTAATTGCCGGTATGGCGATTGCGGCGTTGAATTGGTGGGCAGCTTTGGCGCCTATCAGGGCAGTGAAGAATGAAATTGCCGCACTTGCCGCTGCGGTAAGTGAATAGGCGTCGAGCAAAATCCCTAGCAGTAGATTCGCACGCTCCGGATGTGAAGTCACGAATATCAAGGCGCAGCCGAGCGGAAAAGACGCGAATATACCCGAAAAGGTTGCAGTCACGGTGCCGGGACACGGTTCGCGCGCATCGGGCGATTACCGCTGTTTATTGCCAGACATTCTGATCTGCGCTTCCTGATTGAGGCTTGTCAAAACGCCCCTTCCCGAAAATGCAAGAAGGGGTAGCGATCCCCCTCCCCGCGAAAATGCCGCCCGCCCCGATCAGGGGGCGGGCGGATTTCATGCCAGCTTAGAAGTTGGCGAGCAGTTTGACGTAGTAGTAGCCACCCTGCCAGTCGATGATGTCGCCGGAGCGATAGATACGGCCACAGCAGCTGTCACCAAGTTCCGCTTCATCCGGATACTGGTCGAAAGCGTTGCGGGCACCGATCGAGATCTTCACGGCTTCAGAAGCCTGGAAGGACCCTTCGAGGTCAACCTGAACCTTGGCACCATAGTCCTGATAAACCAGCGGCGCATTCGAGCCGTCGGAGTTTGTGGACTCACCATAGTAGTTGGCACGTGCCAGGAAGCTGTAAGGTCCGACTTCGTGCGTCACGGAGAAGACGCCGCGCCATTTCGGATCGTAGTTGACGAAGTCGTACTGGTCTTCGTCGTTGAACAGTGAACCGACATCGCTGTCGAACTCAGTCTTGTTGTAGTTCACAGATCCCGTGAACTTCGTTGAAGACCCGTTCGCCCAATCCTTGGAGTAGGTACCAACAATATCCACACCCTTGGTGCTCGTGTCGAAAGCGTTGGTGAAGTAGAACACGCCACCAATCGATTCCGCGCCGACAACCCCGGCACCAACGAGAGCGAGATAGTTGTCATATGCAGTGCCCGCGCCCGGATCCGTCGAAACATCCTGCGTCGAAATTGCATTCACACGATCTTCCAGGTCGATCTGGTAGAAGTCGACCGTCAGCGAGAAGGCATCATAAGACGAAGTGAATCCCAACGTGTAGTTGGTGGACTTCTCGGGTTTGAGCGGCTCAGCGCCAAGCGCGCCGGCAATCGGACCGCCTGCCGGGAACAGCCCCGTTGCTACAGGGAAACCATTGGGCAGACGGGTCGACACGTTGGTCGTACCCTGCTGGCCCGGTGTCGGAGCCCGGAAACCCGTACCGACAGAACCGCGCATCGCAAAGTTCGGCGTGAACTCATAACGCCCAGCCAGCTTCCAGACCAGTTCGGAGTCGAAGTCCGAATAGTCTTCGAAGCGCAGGGCACCTTGCAGGAACAAGGCATCCGTTACGTCAGCACTCAGATCACCGTAAATGGCATAGGAGTCACGCGTGTATTCGCCCGAGAATTCCGGAGAGTAGCCCGGGAAGCCATTCGAACCGACGCCAAGTGCGGTATAGACCGGATCATCCGGGTTGGAGCAATCGAGCGACGAGCCACTTGAGATCACCGCCGCACCCGCGGCCGTTGGCGCCCCCGAAGCACAGAAGCCCCAAGGATCCGGAAGGGAGTATGGACCATCCTGATACGATGCTGCGTCACCACCAACCAATTCATACGACTCGTCGAGATAGCTGGCGCCGAAGGCAAACAGCAGCGGGCTCGAAAGACCGACTTCAAACTCCTTGGAGAAGTCCGACTGCAGCTGCATTTCTTCGTTGATCAGATCGCCAGGGTGAAAGCTTGTCGGAGAGGCATCGCCCAGCGACGGGTTGACAGTATTCTTCAGCGTATACTTGATCTCGTTGTGACCGAGACGTCCGCTGAAGTCATATGTGATGCCGTTGTCCCATTCACCTCGGGCACCGACGACACCGGAGTAGTCGATCACGTTGCCGAAGAAGCGCGGGGTAAAGCCGCCCGGGAACAGGAAGAGCGAAGACCAGAGCGATCCATCTTCAAGACGGATGTTCTCAATCGTGCCATTGCCTGGATAACGGTAGAAGAAACCGCCGTCCGCTTCGGAGTTCGAATAATTGCCGAAGCCATAGAGCTCAACATCGCCAATTGTGTAACCGGCGTTCACGAAAGACCGGAAGGCTTTGGAGTTCGGTTGCCCCCACGGCTGAACGACACCAGAACCAGAATAGTCAGCGCTATCGAGACCGGCGATGAAGGAGTCCAGATCGAAACCAGCGATCGACGTATCGCCCGGATTGAAATCAGGGCTGTCCACGTCCACACAGACCCAGCTCTGACAGTACTGTTCACCGCGAAGCGTCGCATCAGCCTTCGAGTATTCGGCAGAGACGTTGATGAAACCATTCTCACCGAGACCAAGACCGAAGTTACCTGCAAGTGTTGTATTGAAGCCGTCACCCTCATAGTACTGACCGAAGTCGGCACTGATCGCACCACCTTCCGGGGAGTCCTTCAGGATGAAGTTGATGACGCCGGCAATTGCGTCGGAGCCGTACTGAGCCGCAGCGCCATCGCGCAGGACTTCAACGCTTTTCAGCGCAATTGCAGGAATTGTTGCAATATCCGGCCCCTGCGTACCGGACCCGCCGATCTGCACCAGAGCGGCGCGGTGACGGCGCTTGGAATTGACCAGGACCAGCGTCTTGTCAGTGGGCATGCCCCGCAGCGTTGCCGGACGGATGAATGTACCGCCATCAGAGATCGGCTGGCGAGACAATGAATAAGACGGAACCAGCGTCTTGATGATGTCGTTGGCATCGGTAAACGGGACGTCGGAGATTTCGTCTGAACTCAGAACGTCTACTGGAACAGGCGAATCCATAACGGAACGGGCCTTGCCCCGCATACCGGTGATGATAACTTTTTCCTGTACGGAAGTTTCATCGGCTGCCGGTTCATCGTCTGGTTCTGCGTAAGCCACTCCCCCAGTGACCACCATTCCCACGACCGCTGATGACACGGCACATTTCAAGAAAGAACTAAATCGCACTTTGTATTCCCTTTCCGCAGCGAAACCGTCACTCTCTTCACGGCTCCGTCTGCCCCCTGTTGTCGAGCACACACCAGCTTCCCCCGTTGAGCCGAACGCCCAAGGCACTGATATCCTGAGGTGTAAGTCGGGCCCGCCATTGAGCCATACCCGTCAGAGGGCTGTTAAAATGCCGTCGTTGGCACTCCGCTCCAGCTGACTTGTGTTCAGGCTGTTCCGGGTGTCAGGGATTGCCAATTCGAAAGGCGCTGCGACTGGCGTTGAATCTTTAACCCGTCATGCTTTTGTGCACTGCACACCAGACAACGCCCAAAGTCTCAGCACATGGGCGGAGTACAGTAATCTTCCAAAATTTGTAAGGTTTCATGGAAAAAGCGCGAAGATTGCCAGAATGTTTTCTGCCACTTCCCGCATCGTTTTGCCCTGAGTCATCGCCAGGCGGCGCATGGAATCGTAGACTTCCTGCTCAGGTAGGCCGCTCTTGGTCATCAGCAGGCCTTTGGCACGTTCAATTGTCTTACGTGCGGCCAGGCTTTCCTGGGATTTTCGTAGTTCGTCGCGCAATTCAGAGGTCAGCACATGACGCTCTTCAGCCACCTCAAGAATGACCGGGATGCGCTCAGGCTCCAGGCCATCGACGATGAACGAACTGACGCCAAGCTTCAGTGCCCGGCTCATTTCTTCCCGTGAACTCCGGTCAACGAAGACAAGAATCGGAATGGACCGGAAGCGCCGCATCGCCAGAAGCTCTGACAACAAATCAAGGTCTGCTTCCACAGACGCGAGAATAATGGCGCTGGCGCCAACCAATTTTAGACGCCCGGTCTCCCAGTCCGCTTGCCCGGTGACCTCAACCTGCAAAGGCTTGTCGCTGAGCCCGCCCGCGATCAGGCTGGCTCTGGCTTCATCGCTGGCCAGCACCAGTATCTGGCTGTCCCAGACGCTGGATTCAGCTGATTGGGCAAATTGCTGGCCTTCTTCCAGCAACACAGCTCCGCGAGAGGTATCTGACGCCATGATGATCCAGGCTCTGGTCGAAACGTTCAAACCGATAATTTCATTGGAATCTTGAGGACAGTCCCGCCAACACCAAACAGGCTAACGCAATTTGCCCCCTCAGTTTGTCTGCAACTGGTCATTCCTGTTTCGCGTTTGACCAAATACCCGGCACAATAGCGGCGCACTTAAAGCCACTGCGTTGGCGAGTTTCGCCCCCGCTCCGGGAGCAATTGCGCGTGAAACGATGTCAACCGCTTCAGGGACAAGCAATTCGGGGACGAAGCCGCCTCTCTTCCGCTGCCCGCCTTGACCGCTACCTGGACCGACTCAATGGTTGCCTCAGGGACCGCATTTGCATTGAGGGAATTATGAAACGTAGAGACTTTCTGGCGTCTGGCACCGGCCTTGGCCTGGCTGCCCTTGCTGGCTGCGCAACAAATACTGCCGGTATTGCGACGGCCCCGGTAACGGGTGATGCGCTGGTACAGTCCATCGGGGCTCCGATGCGCCCCATCAAATCATCGATGAGCCGGGTGACCCGCACAATTGTCGGCCTGCGTCCGTTCCGAAAGCCTGGACCACGCCTGGAAGCCGTCACGGTCGGGTCCAAACATGTCGTGCACAATTATGGGCATGGCGGCGGGGGCGTCTCTCTTTCCTGGGGCGTGGCCGAACTGGCGGCCAATCTGACGAAAGAGGCACACAGCAACCGGGTTGCCGTGCTCGGGTCGGGCGCGGTCGGCTTGTCCACAGCCATCCTGCTGCAGCGCGCCGGAGTGGACGTAACGATCTACGCGAAGGACTTCCCGCCATACACAACCTCAAATGTGGCAGGTGCGATGTGGCACCCGGTGACCCTGTTCGAAAGCGATCAGGTGTCACAGGAAACCCTTGCCATGCTCGATCTCGCCTCTCGGATCGCGTTCAACCGGTTCATCCGGTTCGCAAACGATCCGAAGTACGGCGTTTACTGGATCCGCCAATACTCGCTCAGTGAAAGGCCCATGAGCACCCTCCGGCCCTATGTCGGTGGGGACGCGCTTTATCCGGGACTGGTCCGCAACCGGCCCGGTGGCCCGTTCGGCTTTCCTTATTACGATGCCTATTACACGCTGATGATCGACCCGGACATTTATCTGCGCGCGCTGGTGAATGATTTTCTGGCCGCTGGCGGACGTATGAAAGAAATGGCGTTCGAGACCGAAGGGGATCTCGAAAAGCTGACGGAGACAAGCATCGTCAATTGTATGGGGCTCGGCGCGGGGAAGGTCTTTGGGGACGAAAGCATCATTCCTGCACGTGGACAGCTGAGCTTCCTGCTGCCTCAGAACGACATTGACTATGGCTATGCCGGATCAGTGGATGACTATGGCCTGCTTTATTCCTTCCCCCGGAAGACCGGAATTCTCCTCGGCGGATCTGTTGACAAAGGCGACTGGAGCCTCGAGCCGCGCGCCGATGAAATCCGGCGTATGGTGGATGGCCATGCTTATCTCGCCTCCAAACTGACCTAGCCCGAAGAGAAACTTTTCCAGACACGCAAGGTCGGACCTTCCCTCGAAGGTCCGGCCTTTCTTTTGTGCCTCAAGCGGCGCACTCGGGCGTTTTGACGTGACCGGTCAAAACTGTGGCGTCCGCCGTCAATACCCTCGGCGCCCCTCCGCATATCCAGAACTCAGCTCAAGTCTGAAGGGCAAGGACGCACCGGAACGGTGGCTGCCCCCCCTCACGAACGACGGCGGAAAACTCAAACGACTCTTGTGGAGGTCACCATGTTTACTTCGCGTATTTCCCTGAAACTCCTTCTGGCGTCGGCCGGCCTTGCCAGCCTGCTGAGTGCCCAGCCGTCCGCCGATGCCGAAACGGCTCGCGCCGCGACGGCGAAAATGCCACCGGTGAATGATGGCCTGCCGATGCCGGGCTTCACCATCGATCCGGCCACGACCGCAATCGTCATCACAGACCCGCAGAACGACTTCCTCTCGCCGGATGGCGTTACCTGGGGCGTGGTCGGCCAGAGTATCACCGAGAACGGCACCGTGGAAAATCTGGAAGCCCTGTTCAAAGTCGCCGGCGAAACCGGCATGCCGGTCTTCGTGTCACCGCACTTCTATTTCGAACATGACCACAAATGGGAATTCGAAGGCACGCTCGAAACACTGATGCACAGCATCGGCATGTTCGACCGCCCGCACGCGCTCACCCTGGAAGGCTTCGAAGGCTCCGGCGCTGACTGGCTGGATCGCTACAAGCCTTACATCAACAACGGCAAGACGGTCGTCACCAGCCCGCACAAAGTCTACGGCCCGGAAACAAACGACCTCGTTCTCCAGCTGCGCAAGGCCGGCATTTCCAAGGTGATCCTGGGCGGGATGTCGTCGAACCTCTGCACGGAGTCCCACATGCGCGAGCTGATCGAGCAGGGCTTTGAAGTGATGGTGGTCACCGATGCGACGGCTGGTGCCATCACGCCGCTCTACAATGGCTACGACGCCTCTCTCACCAATTTCCGGATGATCGCCAGCGCGGTCAACAACACCGAAAACACGGTGAAGGCGATCAAGGCCGCCTACCGGAAATAGGCTCCTCCCCATCCACGTCTCACCCCGCGTGGATGACCTGCAGCCCGGCTGGCGGCTTTTCCCTCTCTCTCCACCGCCAGCCGGGCCTTTCACCCCCTCGCATCCCATCCATTCGAAAACTCAGGGAGTACGACATGCCCGAGCAAGAACTTCTTCCTCCCCTGGAGCCCTCGCCCGGCCAGTTACGTGTCGCCTGTTCCCTGATCTTCCTAGTCCGTCTGGAGCTCGCTGTCCGAGAAGTTCCAGACACCCAACTCCTGCCGGTTTCCTCACCTGACCGGCAGGAGCCCTCCCCCAAGAGCCTTTGGCTCCAACCTCCCGAAAAGGAAAATGAAATGTCCCGTACACTCACACTCTCCGCCATGGTCGTGGCTGCCGCCTTTGCGACTGCCCTGCCCGCCGCTGCCGAAGACGAGTACAATGTCTCGACCGGCATTACGACGGCCGGCGCCCCACTGGGCCTCCACGGCGTCGATGCCGTTGCTCTGACAACGCTGAACGCTGTCGCCGAAGGCAACGCACAGTACACGGTTGTTGATGACGGTGTCGCTTACTATTTCGCATCGGAAGAGTCGGCGAAAAAGTTCAAGGCTAACCCGGCCATGTACGCCCCCCAGTATGGCGGCTTCTGCGCCTATGCCGTCGCCCTCGGGAAGAAATTCGATGGCGACCCGCAATATGCGGACATTGTCGATGGCAAACTCTACCTGTTCGTCAACGCCGAGATCTTCGAAAAGTACAAGAAGGACTCCAAGCGCATTCTCGCAAAAGCAGAGCGCACCTGGCCGCGCATCGAGCACAAGGCTGTGGGCGACCTTTAAACCGTAGACGCGGGCGGCTGAAGATATTCAGCCGCCCTGCTTTCCTGAACCCGAAAATACGAGACGATCGATATGAGACCGCCCACACCACCTTTCACGCATGAGACTGCAGTCGAAAAAGTACGCCTGGCTGAAGATGGCTGGAACAGCCGCAATGCAGAAAAAGTGTCACTCGCCTACAGCGAAGACAGTGTCTGGCGGAACCGCGACCTGTTCATCACCGGCCGCGCCGAAATCGTCCGCTTCCTGACTGAAAAGTGGGAAAAGGAACAGGAATATCGGCTGGTCAAGGAATTGTTCGCCTTCACCGGCAACCGCATCGCTGTACGCTACGCCTATGAATTCCACGATGCGAACGGGCAATGGTATCGTGCCTATGGCAACGAAAACTGGGAATTCGACGCGCAAGGCCTGATGAAAAGACGCTATGCCAGCATCAACGACTTGACGATTACAGAAGCCCAGCGCCTTTTTCACTGGCCCCAAGGCCGGCGCCCGGACGATCATCCTGCGCTCAGCGAACTAGGACTGTAAGCAGGATCAGGCGTCTTCCAGAACCGGCGCCTCAGCTGGTGCCAGACGGATCAGGTAATCGAATGCGGAGAGGGCCGCCTTGGCCCCTTCGCCCATCGAAATGACAATCTGCTTGTAGGGGGTCGTCGTGGCATCACCCGCCGCAAAGACGCCGGGAACAGATGTCTGGGCGCGCATATCGGTCACGATCTCTCCACGCTCGCTCAGTTCTACACTACCGCGCAACCATTCCGTGTTGGGCACAAGACCGATTTGAACGAAGATGCCCTCCAGGGCAACTTCGTGTGACTCGTCGGTGTTCCGGTTCTTGTAGATCAGGCCGTTCACCTTTGCCCCGTCACCAAGCACTTCGGTCGTCATCGCAGAGGTGATGATGGTGACATTCGGCAAGCTGCGCAGCTTGCTCTGCAACACAGCATCGGCGCGCAGTTGGGTGTCAAACTCGATCAGCGTGACATGCGCAACGAGACCGGCGAGGTCGATCGCAGCCTCGACTCCGGAATTACCGCCGCCGATGACCGCAACGCGCTTGCCTTTGAACAGCGGGCCATCACAGTGCGGGCAATAGGCGACGCCCTTGTTGCGGTACTCTTCTTCCCCGGGCACGCCCATCTGGCGCCAGCGGGCACCAGGCGCAAGGATCAGGCTGCGGGTCTTGAGGCTCGCACCATTCTCCAGGACGATTTCATGCAGGCCGCCTTCTTCTTTGGCCGGCACGAACTTCGCAGCAATCTGGAGGTTCATCACATCGATGTCGTATTCCTTGATGTGGGTTTCCATGGCTGAGGCAAGCTTGGGCCCTTCCGTATACGGCACAGAGATAAGGTTCTCGATGCCCATCGTATCCAGCACCTGCCCGCCCAGACGTTCTGCGGCGATGCCCGTGCGGATACCCTTGCGGGCCGCATAGATTGCGCCAGCTGCGCCAGCGGGTCCGCCGCCGACGACCAGAACATCAAACGGCTCTTTCTGCGAAATCTTTTGCGCCATTTTTTCCTGCGCGCCCGTATCGAGCTTCGCAAGGATCTGCTCGACCTCCATCCGGCCGGAGCCGAAGACTTCGCCGTTCAGATAAACGGTCGGCACAGCCATGACCTGGCGCGCATCGACCTCATCCTTGAACAGGGCCCCATCAATCGCGGTGTGACGAATATTCGGGTTCAGGACGGCCATCATGTTCAGTGCCTGAACCACATCCGGGCAGTTCTGGCAGGACAGGGAGAAATAGGTTTCGAATTCGAACGTCCCTTCGAGCGATTTGATCTGCTCGATCACTTCCGGCGCCACCTTAGGCGGGTGGCCGCCAACCTGCAGAAGCGCCAGGACGAGCGAGGTAAATTCATGGCCGAGGGGAAGGCCGGCGAAACGCAGGCTGATGTCCGCTTCCGGCGTCGTGATGGCGAAGGACGGCGCGCGCGCATCGTCCTTGCGCGTCCAGCCGACCTTGTCGGACAGATCTGAAATTTCCTGCAGGAGTTCTTCGAGATCCCGGCTGCCCTTGCTGTCATCCAGGGCGGCCACGAGTTCCACCGGTCGCCGGATGTTTTCCATATAGGCTTTGAGCTGGGTCTTCAGATTTGCATCCAACATGCGTCATCTCCTGCAAAGAGAGCGGCCGCGCTGACGGGCAGCGCGATATCCTGCGGGGAAAGGGAAAGCCGGCCGGCTGTGACGTGCACAGCCAGCCGGAGAACGGAAAGCGGTCAGCTTAGATCTTGCCGACGAGTTCCAGCGACGGGGCGAGGGTTTCAGACCCTTCTTCCCATTTCGCCGGGCAAACCTGGCCCGGGTTCTCGCGGACATATTGTGCGGCTTTGACCTTGCGGACGAGTTCAGCCGCGTTACGGCCAACGCCTTCACAGGTCACTTCGATCACCTGGATCACACCGTCCGGGTCAACCACGAAGGTACCGCGGTCAGCGAGGCCCATGTCTTCGCGCATATTGTCGAAGTTGCGGGTGATGGCGCCGGTCGGGTCGCCGAGCATGTAGTATTCGATCTTGCCGATGGCCGGCGAGGTTTCGTGCCAGGCCTTGTGGCTGAAGTGGGTGTCGGTCGAAACAGCAAAGACTTCCACGCCCATGTTCTTCAGCGTCGCGTATTCGGACTGAAGGTCTTCAAGTTCGGTCGGGCAGACGAAGGTGAAGTCAGCCGGGTAGAAGAAGAAGATCGCCCATTTGCCTTTCACGTCGGCATCGCTCACCGACTCGAATTTGCCTTGCTTGAAGGCTTCGGCTTTGAAGGGCTTAATTTCGGTATTGATAAGGGACATTGTAGCTCCGTCTGTTGTTGCTTGCCGGGACAAATCCATAACCGTCCCATATGGCTTGCCAATAATATGTGGTGGGACATATCGCGCGCTTGTATCTGAATTATTGCGCGTCGCGTCCCGCGACTGACGTTTCCTTCGCCCTGTTCCTGTTTCTATAATCATTCTAAATTTGGAAACAAGGGTGGCTTCGCCTATGTCTGCAGCCAATCCACAAGCTGCTGCATTTTCTGGATAAATTTGGTCCCGCAGCCTCTCTGATACGCACTATGAGAGTCGGTTTTCGTCGGCGGCAGGGCTGATCACGCCTCCGGCCCCACCCAAGAATCAGAATGCCGCCTCGACCCGGCTTCCGGGCTAAATCCCTTCCCCCGCGAACAGCTGAAACGACGACTCCGCATCTTCAGTCGAAGCTGACCGAATTTTGGTCCGATCTTCGGAATGCTCCGATTCGCCCCAGTTTTTTCTTTACGTTCGCCCCCAACCACCTACCACGGAAGGAAACGTGGAGGGTAATATGGAGGGAGCGACCCGCCGATCTGCATTGGCGCTCATCGGCGCAACGGCTGGCAGCGCGGCATTATATGCCGCGATGAAGTCCATTCGGCACGTCCAGCCATCATCTTATAAAGGCCCCATCAAGCTCGATGGAGATCCGAAGGGCGCGAAAGTCCTTATTCTTGGCGCCGGTCTCGCGGGCATGGTCGCGGCACTGGAACTCCGGTCAGCTGGTTATGACGTCGAGGTTCTGGAATACCGCGAAAAGGCCGGCGGCCGCTGCTGGTCGCTGAGGGGGGGCGACACCTATACAGAAATGGGCGGCGCCACCCAGAAGGTCACTTTCGACGGAGACAATTACATTAATCCCGGCCCCTGGCGGATTCCGTACGACCACCATGGCGTGCTGGATTACTGCCAGCGCCTGGGTGTCCAGCTGGAACCCTTCATCCAGCAGAACCATAACGCCTATCTCCACAACAGCAGGGCATTCGGCGGCAAGCCACAACGCTTCAAGCACATCGCCACAGACTATCGCGGCCAGACATCGGAATTGCTGGCCAAGGCCGTCAACCAAAACCGCCTCGATGATGTGCTCACGTCGGAAGACCGGGAAGCGCTGATTGAGTCTCTCCGGGCAACGGGGGCGCTTGATGACACCAATGCCTACAGGTCCGGCGAGCTGACCAGCCGGTTTCGCGGCTTTGGCAGACCACCGGGCGCGGGCATCGATGGAGCGCCCTCTGCTTCCGATCCGATCAGCTTGTCCGAAATCCTGCAATCAGGCATGTGGGAGTGGCTGGCCGACGCCGACCTCCTGGATCACCAGATGCCCATGTTCCAGCCGGTCGGCGGCATGGACATGATCGCGCAGGCATTTGCCCGGGAAGTTGGCGACCTGATCCGCTTCAACTCCAAAGTCGTTTCATTGCAGCAAGACGATGTTGGCGTGAAGGTCGCCTACGAAGACACCCGAACCGGCGGCACGCTGACAACTCAAGCGGACTGGTGTGTGTGTACCGTACCATTCTCGATCCTTGGCCAGATGGATCACAATCTGTCACCGGAACTGACCGCGGCAGTGAACAATGTCTACTATCGCGGGTCCGCCAAATGGGGGCTCGAATTCAAACGCCGCTTCTGGGAGCAGGATGAACATATCTATGGCGGGATCAGCTATACCGATCTTCCCATTGAAATGATTTCCTACCCATCGACGGGCTTCTTCACAAAGGGTCCGGCCGTTCTTCTGGGGGGGTACACCTGGGATGACGCACAGGCATTTGAATTCAATGCCATGCAGCCTGAAGACCGGATCAAATGGGCGCTGGAATTCGGCTCCCACATTCACCCGCAATATCTCGAAGAGTATAAGACCGGTGTCAGCGTCGTCTGGCATAAGGTGCCATGGGTGCTGGGCTGCTTCGGGATATGGAGGGACAAGGAAACCCATTACGCGAATGCGGTGGAGATCGACAATCGCGTCGTCTGCGCGGGAGAACATGTCTCCTATCTCGGAGCCTGGATGGAAGGCGCGATCGAATCTTCCCTCGACGCGATAGGCCGGCTGCATGACAAGGTGATCAACGGATGAAACACCTGAACCGATCCCCCCGTATCTTTGTGTCCGCTTTTGCTTTTGTCGCCACAGCGCTCACCGTGCACGCCGATGACGGTATCCCTGAAGTCACAAGCTTCGAACCGACCCAACTCGAAAGGAAGATATTCGATGGCCCCGGCGTCACCGTGACGCGCGGTGAGGACATCTATTCGACTCTCTGCGCAGGCTGCCATATGCCAAAGGGTGAAGGCGCTGTCGGCGGGGGCATGTACCCGGCGCTCGCTGGAAATGAGAAGCTTGAATACCCCGATTATGCTGTCTTTATCGTCCTGAACGGGTACAAAGCCATGCCATCCTTTGCTCATACGCTTTCCGATGAGCAGGTGGCCGCCGTTGTAAATTACCTGCAGTCCGGCCTCGGCGGGAACTCATACGAACCGGCCGCTAGAGTCGAACAGGCTAAGCTGAGCCGGCCACAATAATCTGAATACGGAGTGATATCATGCGTCTGACCACCCCCCTTCTTTCCGCTACTGCAATTGCACTCGCCGCCTGCGGTGCAGCGGACAGCGAAGTGATCCGCCACAAGATCCCCGGATCGGATTTCCCCATTCTTCAGGCCGTCGAAGTCCCTGCGGATGCAACGCTGGTTTATCTCAGCGGCGCAGGACCTTCCGTTTCCGACGAGACGGCTGAGCCGCGAACCCCGGCGGCCTATGGCGACATTACCACCCAGACGGAATCCACGCTTGCGGCCATCGAGTCCCGCCTGGAAAGCATCGGGCTCACCATGAGCGATGTGATCAAGATGCAGGTCTACATTGTGGCGGCCCCCGGTGAAGACTCGCTCGATTTCGGCGGCTTTATGGAAGGTTATGTCAAATTCTTCGGCACGGAAGAACAACCCAACCTCCCGACACGCTCTGTGTTCGAGGTTGCCGGGCTCGCCAATCCCGGCTGGCTGATCGAAATCGAAGTCGTGGCTGTCCGGGACTAGCTTCCACGTGCCGGCGTTTCACTGCTCCGGAACGCCTTCATGGATGCTACTTGCCCCTACGCAAGTCATTTCCTTGGCCGGGAAGGCATGTATGATCCCCGAAAACACCATTGGGGAGAGCCATGCACTACGCAGAACTTCTGAAGGCCCGCCAGGAACTCACCGGCCCGGGCGGTGAGTTTGAGATTGTCGAAGCTGAAGTCCTCGGCAACACGCTTCGCGTCTATAAGAATGCTCCTCCCAGCGTTCGGGAAGTCTGGCAGTCTACCAAGCAATTCGCAGACCGGACTTATCTGGTCTACAAAGATGAGCGGCTCACTTATGCCGAAGCCCATGATCACGTAAACGCCGTTGCTGCCTGGCTGTTTGACCAGGGTGTCCAGCCGGGCGACCGGGTTGCGATCGCCATGCGGAACTATCCGGAGTGGATGCTCATCTACTGGGCTTGTGTCTCGGTTGGCGTCACGGTTGTCGGCATGAATGCGTGGTGGACGGCCGAGGAGATGGCCTACGCCTTGAAAGATTCCGAACCCAAAGTGCTGTTTCTCGACGCCGAACGGTTTGAGCGGGTCAAAGACGGTCCGGACCTGACGGGTTCTATGAAGCTTGTTGGCATCAGAATGCCAGACCTGCCTGAGAATGTGACGCCGTGGAGCGAAGTTATCGCTCATGGCGGAGACATGCCCGATGTTACGGTAGACCCGGACTCGGATGCCTGCATCTTCTATACATCTGGCACAACGGGATTCCCGAAAGGCGCACAACTCACTCAACGCGGTTGCGTCGCCAATCTCATGAACATGCTGTATGCTGGAGCGTCCACGGCACTGGCGATACAGCGCGCAACGGGTGTCGAGCCGCCAGCAGATCCGCCGCCACCTGTGGGTCTGCTGACCACGCCACTGTTTCACGTCACCGCAAACAATTGTGGAGCCTATGCCACGACTGCACTCGGCGGCACGATCATTCTCATGTACCGCTGGGACGCTGGCGAAGCGCTGAAGATTATCGAGCGCGAAAAGGTTACGAGCCTCGGCGGCGTGCCGGTCATGGGGAGGGAACTGATCAATCACCCGGACTTCGCCAAGACCGATACGTCCAGCCTCGTCCAGCTTTCGGGCGGCGGAGCGCAGGTGCCGCCCGATCTGGTCCACAAAATCGAATCGAGCATTGCAACCGCTCGCCCGGCCACAGGGTATGGCATGACCGAGACATGCGGGATCATCACGTCCGTATCTGCAGACTTTTTCGTCGACAAACCGGACAGCGCCGGTCCGGCCATGCCCAACTTCGAAGTCAAATGCGTCGACGAACTGGGCGATACTGTGCCGCCCGGAGAGTTGGGTGAACTCTGGGTGAAAGGCTCCTCTGTCATCAAGGGCTATATCAATCGCCCGGAAGCGACAGCTGAATCCATCACGGATGGCTGGCTGCACACCGGTGATATTGCCCGCATCGACAAGGACGGCTTCATCTTCATCGTCGACCGCAAGAAAGACATGGTCCTGCGCGGCGGTGAGAACGTTTATTGCGCTGAAGTGGAATCCGTTGCCTACACCCATCCAGCGGTCGCTGAATGCAGTGTGTTCGGCGTGCCAGACGACCGGCTGGGGGAAGAGGTCGGCATCGCAATCGTCCTGAAGCCTGGCGAAAAGCTGACCGCTGATGAATTCCGCGCCCATTGCGCCGGCATCATGGCGAAGCACAAGGTGCCTCGGTATGTCTGGTTTATCGCCGACGCCCTGCCCCGGAATGCCAGTGGCAAGTTCGTGAAAAGGGACCTTCGTGACCGCCTCAGCGCCGAACTGCAAAACGCAGGTCAGTCATAGGCTTTCCTGTCAGATAAGCTTGCGGCGAAGCCTCGCCGCAAGCGCATCCAGCGCAAGTACCGACAGAAAGATGATCAGCAGGATCGTCGCGACATGGTCATATTGGAACATGTCGTAGCGGCCTTTGAGTTCCTGCCCGATCCCGCCAGCCCCCACGAGCCCAATGACTGTGCCCATGCGAATGTTGCGGTCCAGTATGTAAAAGGTCAGCGCCGTGTAGCTTGGCAAGACCTGCGGCAGCACCGCCAGACGCAGGACGGCAAGGTCGCCCGCGCCCGTCGCACGGATGGCATCCTGAGGAACCTTGTCCGCCGCTTCAATGTCTTCTGCGAAGAATTTGGCGAGAAATCCCACACTATGTAGTGCGAGCGCCAGAATGCCCGCGATTGGGCCGAAACCGAATGCCAGAACCAGGAACAGTGCGCTAATCAGTTCAGGCACCGCACGCAGGAATGAAATAAAACTGCGGGCAAGCCTATAAAGAACAGGGTGCGGCGTAAAATTCCTCGCCGCCACCCATGCCAGCGGCAAACTGAGCAGCACGGCAAACAGACTGGCCCATACGGCCATCTCAATCGTTTCCAGCATCTTACCCAGCGTGAAAGTCAGATAGCCTACAGGCTCTACAAGATACGTCTTTTCGACAGTCTGCGTCGTCATCTGCATGGTTTCAGCATCAAGCGCAGATTCTTCGACGGTTTCTGTTTCCAGGCGCGAAAACAAGGGCAGATGATCCGGGTCGAAATGATCAATCAGCGAGACAGGCGTCCGCTCGGCAATGGCAAGGGGGTACATCTGCTTTGCGACACTTCCGATCCCACGCCCCACCTGAGAGCTTTCCTTCAGGCCAACACTCGCCTGCAGGAATTCGCCCAATTGACCGGAGAGCCGGTGCAGCTCCATCCGATGCGCTGAAACCGAAATGAGAGCAAATGCCACCACAACAGCCAGGACCGTCTTCCAGTCAAAAGCCGGTTTGACACGCCAGAGTTCCGCCCCGGTCTGCCGGCTCTCCGTCACCTCCGACATATCAGGCCACCCTGGAAGGAGAGAACAGGTCACGCCCCGTTCCGAATATCCGGGAGAGCGCTTCCTGAGACAGCTGTCCGGGCGGTCCGTCGAAAACGATCCGTCCTTCCCGCAAACCGATGATGCGATCAGCGAAGATGCGCGAGAGGTTGATCTGGTGCAGCGAGCACAGGACGGCAGCTCCCTGCTCTTTGGCCATCTGGCGGAGCAAACTCATTACATCCTCAGCTGTTTGAGGGTCGAGGCTGGCAACGGGTTCATCTGCGAGAATGAGCTTCGGGTCCTTGATCAAAGCCCGGGCAATACCCACGCGCTGCTTCTGCCCGCCCGACAAGCCATTCACCAGTCGGTTCACATGACCGGCTTCAAGCCCGACGCGTGACAAGAGCAAGCAAGCATCGCGCTGCACGCGCTCCGGATAGGCCTGAAGCATCAAGCGCCAAACGGGTAAATCCGGCGCCCTTCCAGACATCACATTCCTGGCCGCAGTCAGACGTCCGGACAATCCGAAATCCTGATGCACCATCCCGATCTTCTGCCGGATACGCCGGAGGCTCCTGGGAGTGCTCTCCACGCCGCAAACACGGACCGACCCGGCATCGAGTTTGTTCAGGCCGATCACTGAGCGCAGGAGCGTCGTCTTTCCGGATCCTGAAGCGCCGAGCAGCACACAAAAACTGCCCGGCTCAATTTTAAACGAGACATTGTCCAAAACCGTCGGACCATTCGGAAACGCTTTGCAGGCGCCTGACACGCTCAAGACGGCCTCTGGGCGCGCCGCAGGAGAGTCGAAGGGCTGCATCTACCGGTTCAACGCTCAGGACCCAGACTTCTGCAGGATGGCAGCCTGATAGTCCGTATCGATAAAGCCGATTGCACTCGCCATGGCTTCAAACAGAGCGTCTGTTACGTCTACATTGTAGCGGTCCACTTGTTTCCCGCCGTAGCCACGAATGGATTCCGGACGAATTCCGGGTGTTTCATGTACCTTGCCAAAAGAGGCCCGGAGGGATGCTTTCACCTGCGGTGCCAGCTCAGGATGCATGGCAATCGGCGGGTTTGGAATCGGGTCCGACTTCATCAACAGTCGAAAGTCAGACGCCTTCAACCCACCCTGATTGACCGCCCTCTCAAAGGAGACAAAAGAAGCGCCTGCCGCATCGACGAGACCGTTCTGCAGGGCAAGCAGACTGTTGGCATGGCTGCCCGTGATGCGAATGGCCGAAAGGTCTCTCAACGGGTCAACCCCTGCCTTTGATAGCATGGACAAGGGGTAGGAAAAACTGCTCGCTGAATGCTGAGACCCAAGCGCTATGGACTTTCCATGCAAATCCCTCGGTTCATCAACGCCTGACGCCGATGAAACGAATATGCCTGCATAATAGGTGGAGCTGCCGTCACGCTCTTCAATGGCGAGCAGGTCCGCACAACCGCGCTTGTGCGCCTCGACATACGAGACCGGCCCCAGCCAAGCAATCTCCGCCTGACCGGCACACATGCCCTCAATCACAGCGGCATAACTCTGTCCCGTCCGGACATCAAAGTGAATGCCACTGGTCCGGGTTATGGCGTTGAACAGCGGAAGAAAATCTGCCCGGGTGCCGTCCTCGGTCCCCCCATCTGCCGGGATCAGCAGCACACGGAGCGGGCTTGCGGCCGTTCCGGTGCGCTCGGCCTTCGCCGGAAGACCACTGAAACAAAGGCCAGCAAGAACAACCATGAGCATCACAAGGCGCATGCCGATACCTCCAATTGAACAGGGCCAACGCACATTGTGCGCCGCACCAAACCTCAGGAAACGCGATAACAGCCGCTTGTGACACTGGTGTAACGAACAGCGAGACTTCTTGACGTTTATTGAAGAAAATTCAATTAGTGAGGCACTATATGGCTGGAGTGGCAAATGTCTGAGAGCAAACCAAGGCGCAAGAGCACAACCAAAAAGCGCGGCGACGTTCCGATCGTTGACAACGTCATGACGCGCATTCGCGTTCGGCACTCCTCTCTCGGCCCCAGCACCCGCTCCATCGCAGATTTCATTCTGGAGAACCCACGGCAGGTTGTCGGCATGTCGGTAACGGAACTCGCCGAAGCGACAGGCGCCAGCGACGGCAGTGTCATCAACCTCTGCCGGCAGCTGGATCTGTCAGGGTTCCAGCAGCTGAAACTCAGTCTCGCGCAAGAAGTCGTGCAACCCGTTCAGTTCATTCATGAAGATTTGCGTCCTTCAGACACAACCCCGACCGTATGCCGGAAAACATTCCATGCCGGAATCCAAGCGTTGCGCGACACGCTCTCAATCCTTGACGCTGACGCTGTCGATGAGGCCGTACGTATTATTCGCGCAGCAGAGCGCGTTGAAATCTATGGCATCGGCTCATCCGCACCAATTGCGGAAGACGCGCAATACCGGATGCTCCGCATCGGGATAGACGCCAAAGTCGTTGTGGACAGCCATATTCAGGCTATTAGCGCCTCACGAACCGGGCCTAAGGTAGCTGTGCTCACCATTTCTCACTCCGGCGCAACACACGAAACCCTCGCGGCAACCCGCCTTGCAAAGGAAGCCGGCGCGAAGACTATCATTGTTACCAACTTCTCCAGCTCACCACTTCAGGCCTATGCCGACGTGAAGCTCTTCACGATGGCGCGCGAAACCAAATTCCGTACCGAAGCGATGACCAGCCGGATCGCCCAACTCTGCGTGCTCGACGCTTTGATCGCCGCGCTCGCCCTCGCCGATTATGATCGGGCCACCGATACACTACGGAAAACATTTGATGTTTTGTCTCTAAAGCGCTTTTAAGTGCCGACCTCCTGAAGCACAGCCTCCATCACGGCTGGCTCAGTGGCCCGCACAAGCAGTGACTTCATGCCAAGCGCTTCAGCACCCGCCAGGTCAGTCGCCGGATTGTCCCCCATCATTACAACCCCTTCCGGCTCAAGGTTCAATGCACGGCAGGCCTTCAAGTAGAGGCCCGGCTTCGGTTTGCCGACGATTTCCATTTCCACTGCATCCAGGTTGACGCAGGAACCGAGTGCAGACAGAAGCGCTCCAGTCTCAGGAATAATCCTGCCTTCGGCTCCCGGATGCGTCAGGTCGGGATTAGCGACGATCAGGCACGCACCCTTCCTGAGAGCATTCGCGGCGCGCTCCAGACGGCTATAGCTAAACCGCGTGTCGCGCAAAAGAACGACGACATCGGCCTCATCCCGGTTGAGGCGAATGCCAATGTTCCGGGCAACCGCCCGCATACGGGGATGCGCAAGAACCATGACATCGACCTGACCCGCCTTTGCTGCCCGGTCTATAGCTTCGACACCCGCCAGAACAACCTGCTCCCGCGGCATGTCAATTCCTGCTGCAGACAGGATACCCAGGAAATCATCTACAGTGTTTGACGAATTGTTCGACACGATCGCCGTACGCACGTGGTGTGTACGGAGAAAGGCTGCTGCGGCATCCGTGAGAACATTGTCGATAGCGCAACAACCATCCCAGTCCAGCAGGAAGCCCCGGGCCGATTGCGTCACACACGCGATCTCGGCCGACGAGGCGGGTAAAAAGCCGTGCGCCATGCATCTCACTCCAAAGTCAATTCCATTGTTTGAATTTTCCTCAATTATAAATCGGCTTATAAGTAAATACTATTCATATCAATTTTATTCAAAGTTCACAGAAATGTTGCGATGGCTGACTAGATCGGCGGCGTGGCAAGAGCGGCTACTGGCCGCCCGCGCCCGGCTCGCCGATGTCCGGCGGGTGATGGGGTTATATGGAGGCATCAGCCATGAAACAGAAATTGAAAAGCAGCGTAAAATTCTGCTTGAGCGCACTGATGGCGGCAACCGTTGTCCAGTCTGCGCTTGCTGAACCGGAGCCGGAAGGGGGCGATACGCGCCGGCTCGAAACAATCCGCGTCGAAGGCCAAGCCGTCGATGCTCTGACATCTGACATTGCTGTCGACTTCGCCGAGTTTGGCACACAGGTCCAGCTGATTAGCTCGGAAGAGATTGAGACAGGCGGCTTCACAAACTTCGGCGAACTCGCATCGGGCCTGATCCGTGGTGCGAATATTGGTTATTCTCCGGACGAAGGCGAGTTCACCATCCGCATTGACGGCGGCACCGACCGTGACACCCTTCTCCTCGTGGATGGCGTTCCGTATTTCGACCGCTCGTCTCCGCTGGAAGACCTCTGGCCTGCAACCGCCATCGACCCGCGCATGATCGAAAGCGTGGAAGTCTACCGGGGTGGCAACAGCCTTTATTTCGGATCGAACGGTGGCCTCGGCGTCGTCAGCGTCCGCACCAAGGAGCCGGATGGCACGACCAAGGGGCAGTTCGGTGTCTATACCGGCGCATTCAAGACCCGCGAAATTTACGGCAACATGTCCTTCCCGCTCGACAAGGACGGCAAGCACTCCATTCTCGTCTTTGGCCGCTCCTACGAAACGGATGCACATGAGCTGTTCGACAAGGAAGCCTATGGGGACAACGTTCTGGCCCTCGGTGGTCGTCACGAGTTTCCTTACAGCTACAACAGTCTTGGCCTGAAATACCTCTGGCAGATCGGGCCGGACACTGAATTCCGTGCCGGCGCAACCTACTCGACCATCGACTTCCGGGATTCCTTCCCGCAAAGCACGGTGTTCCAGCCGAACTTCACGGAATTCCCCATCTACAATGCCGCCTTCAAGCATCGCTTCAATGACAAGCTGAAGATCGACGTTGAAGCCCACTACCAGGATCCACAGCTGAAGAACAACGAGATCGACGCCCGCATCTGTCAGATCCCGCGGCTTGGCGACCTGCCCGCAGACATTCAGGCACTTGCAGCCGATCAGGGTATCACCGGCTTTTCCACAGCGGCTTCGTATGAGGCCTTCGCGGCGTCCGTACCGGGGCTCCCGGCCGGCTGTGTCACCAACCCTTATGGCAGTGCCGGCAGCGCTGGCGACGACAACTGGAATGGCGGCAGCAGCTTCTACATCAACCAGGATCCGGACAGCCCGTTCTATGGCCAGCCTTACGGCACGCTGGACAATCCGTTCCCGATCGGCGCACCGATGGGTTACGTCGTCCAGTCCACTGCATCTTTCGGCGATGGCGGTCTGACAAAAGGCTTCGGCACGACCGACCAGCGCGAGTCCGGATATGTCGACTACGGCCTCAATGCCCGGGCGACGTATACACTGAACGACTATGTCGAAATCGTCGCCGGTGTTCAGAACACCAGCTACAAGGACAATTCCGATGACTCCTTCGGTGTGCGCGATGTCAAACTGACCAGCACAGGCGTGTATGGCGACCTTCGCCTGTCCCTACCCGTCCTTGAAGGCTTCAGCGGATCCTTTGCCGCTCGTCAGGACTTCAATGATAATTTCGACGATCAATCTGTCTGGAAAGTCGGCTTGCGTCAGAATTTTGGTCACGGCCTCTATGCCCGTGGATCAGGCGGCACCTCCTATAGCCTTCCAAAGATCGATGAAATCGGCGCTTTCGGCGCCGGTGCGAACATCAATCCTGGCCTGCAGCCACAGGAAGTCGATGCGTTCAACGTGGGTGCCGGTATCGATGGGGACATCTTCGGCGGCACATACAACGTCGAGCTTGGCTACTTCGAGACAGACATCAAGAACCTGTTCTCAAGCCGCGCGGTTGGAGCTGTCTGCCTTGAATACGCCAACGACCTTGCCAATCCGCTGTTCGACAACCTCACCAATGATACAGCCGCGATTGAGCAGAACCGCCGCAACATCATTGCACCGGATGACTTCTGCCGGACAGCCGCAAGCGGCCTTTCCGACCCCGGCGAGTCGGTCGCGGTGAATGCCCTGGCAAACCAGGACATCAAGGGTTTCACCATCGACTTGGCTTTCGATTTCGACAAATGGCAGGCCGACTTCAGCTATACTGACATGGAATCGCTGGAGCCAAACCCCGTGTACGGAACCCTCGCCCGGCTGGACGGCACAGCGACTGACCTTGACTTCATCATCCCCGGCCACGCGGGTCACTCGGAGTTCCGTCAGTCCTCAGAACGTCCTGAGTGGACGCTGTCTGGTCTGGTGACCTACACGCCAAACGAGAACTGGGTGTTCTCGCTGAACCCGCGCTGGCAAGGCCCGGAATGGGCCTATGCCGGCACCAGCCTCGCCCGTCTCGTAGATGAGAATGGGGATCGTGTTGTGGAAGACATGAACTTCGGTGACTATTTCGTCCTCAACGGTTCGGTCCAGTACTTCCTGGGTGAAGAAAAGCGCCACCGTTTCCTGATCCGTGGCGTGAACCTTCTGGGTGAAGATTACTTCGAGCGCGCCTCCGGCGGCTCGACCTATACCCGCGACAGGGCGGTTGTTCGTGGCGAGATCGGCCCGAATGACAGCGCCTATTACCGGCAGTACGGCTGGAACGGTAAGCCTCGGTCCTTCTGGATCCAATACGAGTACTCGTTCTAACCGCACTCAAGGCCCGGCCAGTCTTTCCCCACTGGCCGGGTCTCCCTTTTTTCCCGATCCCGGGATTTGCGCCAAACATGTTTGATCCCTGCCCCGTGGCAATCCTCAGCCCCCTCCGATTGGCACCTGTCATCCGGGGGCTTTTTTTGGGCTTCTGTCTCACATGAACGAGGTCCGCCAGGGCAATGCGGCGTGTCCTGCCCGGACGAAATCAGTTGGGGCTCAGAACCGTTCGCCGCTCCAAGTGCTCCTCAACCTGCACACCATTCGATTATCCTGCGGCTAAGGCATTGCGTCTACGATTATTGACGCCTCACTCTTGGATTCCATCCAGAGCTCTTTGCATTTTTTCATATTTGAAAATCTTCCCCATCCCTAGATATCCAAATTCGCCTTTGCGCCGTCTCTTTAGTCCAGCCACGCTGACCCGCCCGGTAGACTTGCCGGAATGCGGCGCTTAAGTGTCGGGAATAGACGGAAAATCAATGAATCTGTGGCGCCCAATGACCATTAAGGTGCGACAGGTTTCGAGGGGAAGACATGACCGCATCCAGGCAAAAGCCGGCGACCTCCAAACAGTCTCAGACGGAGGGGCGCTCCGCGGCACTGGATGGCGTTGAACTGGAAACCAAGGTTTCCCCTTCTCAGAACCGGGCGCGGAATACGTTTGAAACCATCCTCTCCATTGCAGGAACGCTTCTTTCAGAGGTGGGCTTTGAACGCCTATCGACCAATATAATCTGCAAACGGGCTGGCCTGACGCCTCCTGCTCTCTACCGGTATTTTCCGAACAAATACGCCATCCTGCATGAACTAGGACGCCGGCTCATGGAGGCTCAGGACCAGGCAGTCTTCGCCTGGATCCGCGGAGGCGGCCTGAACACTCACACCTTCGAAGAAACCGTTGAAAGCACCCTTCGCCTGCAAAAAGAGGTGAACGAAATTACCAAGGCATTTCCCGGCGGCGCATGGGTTGTTCGCGTTATGCGCGTCATCCCCGCGCTGAAGGAGGTCCGCCTGGAGTCACGTGAGCTGGTCGCCGAAGAAGTGCTCGACGCGCTCCGCAATACCTTGCCTGGAATTGCGGAAGAACGGCTCGTAACAGCGACCAGACTGACAATCGAACTCATGTTCTCCGCGACCGAGATGGCAATTGAGGACCCCGAACAGGAAGACAACATCACGCGGGAAGTTTGCTTTATTGTCGCGAGCTACCACGACCGATTGAGGAAGGGGCTCTGAGGTATTCCCTGAGCCCCTAATCACTCAACCTCAGTCGGCGTCCATGGCTTTTTCCATTTCGCCGAAGCGATGGGCGACATGGGGCAACACATCCCGGCCGACGACGCTGACGACGATGGCCGCGATTCCGCTGAACACGAAACCCGGCACGATCTCGTAGAGAATATCGGACAGCGACTTCCCGTTAATCTCGATCGGTGCGTAGAGCCAGAAAAGCACTGTAACCGCCCCCACAATCATCCCGGCCAGTGCACCATCGCGGGTAAGGCCCCGCCAATACAGGCTTAGCAGGATAATCGGACCAAAGGCTGCGCCAAATCCGGCCCAGGCATTTCCGACAAGCGACAGAATGTTGCTTGACCGGTCAAACGCCAATCCGATCGCGATCAGTGAAACCACAAGCACCGAAATCCGGCCTACAGCGACCAACTCGCCTTGGCTCGCTTCCTTGCGAAGGAACGTCTTGTAGAAATCCTCCGTCAGCGAGCTGGAAGACACCAGCAATTGCGATGAAATCGTACTCATGATTGCCGCAAGAATGGCCGCCAGCAGGAACCCTGCCACAAGCGGATGGAACAGGATCTGGGAGAGGATGATGAAAATCGTCTCCGGGTCGTCGACCGGCGTGCCATGCGCATAGGTGTAGGCATAGCCTGCGATCCCCGTCAGCACTGCGCCAATCACCGTCACGATCATCCAGCTCATCCCGATATAGCGGGCCGTGGCAATATCCTTGAGGGACCGGATCGCCATGAACCGGACAATGATGTGCGGCTGGCCAAAATAGCCGAGCCCCCAGGCAAGCAATGAGATGACCCCCATCACGGTCATGCCCTTCGGCCACATGCCAAAATAGCCAGGATCCAACGAAGCCACCGCCGGAGCCCAGTCGCCTTCATTCCGCAGGACAATGAATGACACGACCGGCACGAGGATCAGGGCAACGAACATGATGCACCCCTGCACAAAGTCCGTCAGGCTGACCGCAAGGAAGCCGCCAAACAGCGTGTAGGCCACAACAACCCCCGCGGTCAGGAACAGTCCAAGCTGGTAATCAAGCCCAAACGATGCCTCGAAAAGCTTGCCACCTGCAACAACACCTGCAGAGGTGTACAGCGTGAAGAAAATAACAATCACGACCGAGGACAATACGCGCAGCATGCGTGACTTGTCGTGGAAACGTTTCTCGAAAAAGTCGGGAATGGTGATCGCGTCGTCAGCCAGCTCTGTGTAGACCCTAAGGCGCGGCGCGACGAACAGATAGTTGAGGTAGGCACCGATCACGAGCCCCACCGCAATCCAGGCGGCGCTAAAGCCAGACACGAACACGGCTCCCGGCAGCCCCATCAGCATCCAACCGCTCATATCTGATGCACCGGCGGAAAGCGCACCGACCGCAGGATGCAACTGACGCCCACCCAGCATGTATTCGGAAACATCACTTGTGGACTTCCGGTATGCATAAAGGCCGATGGCCAGCATCAGGACAAAATATACAGCGAGAGAAATCAGAGCTTCGTGGTTCATAGGCTCACTTTTTCCGTGTTCGTATTTCGTTTACGCCGGTGGCACCGGCAGATTTGACGCAATGACGCTGGCACTCCTGGAAGAGTTCGCATCACCGGAAGCTGAGGCCTTCCAATTCTATCTTCATCTTCAGCCCCCGCCGCATGATGATTTTGACCTACCGCAACTCCACAGTGCGCTTGTACGCAGCTTGTGTCGTTGCAAGCATTAATCTGGAAAGCTCGCCATTGCCATTCAGTTGTTTCAAGCCAGCCTCGGTGGCCCCTGCCTTACTCGTGACAGCGTTTCGAAGGTCGGCCAGGTCTTTGCCGGACTGGCTGGCCATCTCTATCGTACCCGCAATCGTGTCCAGAACGAGCTTCCGGGATTCGCTGTCATCGAAACCCAGTTCCTTTGCAGCTTCCATGAAGGCGCGGGCGATCTCGAAGACGAATCCGGGCCCGCTACCCGCAATGGCGGTGAACCTGTCGAGGCCGTCTTCAGTCTCCACTTCAACGACAGAACCTGTAGCGCGCATCATCGTACGCGCTGTTTCTTTTACATTGTCCGATGTCTTGTCATTGAAGAGCAGACCACTCACGCCCTTGCCGACGCTTGCAGGCATATTCGGCATCACGCGGACCACGGAACGCGACCCCACGATCGACTCCAGACGCTGGCAGGAAACACCTGCTGCGATGGAAAGCGCCGGCGCATCCGGCGTTACAAACTTCAGATAGTCCGGGATAACGTCAGCGATCATTTGTGGTTTCACTGCGATGATCAGGAGGTCAAACGGCTCGCCCTGAATATCATCCGCTGACTTGAACATTTTCACACGCGAGTCCGGAAAGGTCGCCATTGGGTCGACCGCCGAGAACGACATGCCAGGCACATCGACCCACCGGGACAGCAGCGAAGCGCCCATATTTCCACAACCGATCATTAAAGCGTGCATAAGTCCTCCTGGAATCAATGCCACGCACATAAGCTGATCTTACTTTGAATTCAAATTTTCTGCTGTGGTTTCTCTCTGCAGCAACGGCGTATCACGCCCTGACATAGCCAATAGTTTGTTAATTTTGTAGGTTTTGGGAAGATTACTGCATCCACAGCGCAACAGACTGTTACTTTGTGCTCTAATCGTGTTGCGATCTTCAGCAACGCAGCCTAGGTGCTAGCCCGTGGAACAAGGGAGCCCTGCGTGCCAAAATCGAAGCGTATTGTCATCAAGATCGGATCCAGCCTGCTGGCGAACGAAGAACTGCTCACACCGCGCTGGGCCTTCATTCAGCAACTGCTGAGCGACGTGAAGACGCTCCGGGATCAGGGATATGAAGTTCTGATCTGCTCATCGGGGGCTGTCGCATTGGGACTCAGCACAATTGGCGAGTCTCCTGAAACCGCCGGCCTCAGAGACAAGCAGGCTGCAGCCGCGTGCGGAATGCCCATCCTGCTGAATGCCTACAAGCAGGTCGCGCACGAATACAGTTTCGACATTGCTCAGGTGCTTGTCACCCTGAAGGACCTGGAAGACCGCCGCCGGTTTCTGAACACGAAGAATACAGTACACAGACTGATCCGAGCCGGCATTACGCCGATTGTGAACGAGAACGACTCCATCACGACGGAAGAAATCCGGGTCGGCGACAATGACCGCCTTGCGGCGAAGGTCGCCCAAATGGTTCAGGCAGAAACGCTGATCATCCTGACCAGTGTTGACGGCCTCTACGATCGAAACCCAGATGAGCCGGGCGCGCAGTTGGTCGAAATTGTCAACGATGTGAACGAGTTTCTGGAAGTGACGAAAAGCGTCAGCAGTCTGGGCACCGGCGGGATGCTCACCAAAATGCAGGCTGCCAATATGGCGCAGAACTCGGGCTGCACAACATTGATCGGCAATGGCGAGGCGGAAAACCCAGTCACTTCCCTTCTCGATGGTTCGCGCAAGCACACGCGGTGTGTCGCGCATGACAAGCCGGCAACAGACTGGACGGCATGGTTGACCGACCGCCTGCAGATGGCCGGCAGCATCGTGGTCCCGGCAGAAGCGGCAGAAGCCCTGTGCAGCGGAGAACGCGGCCTGCTGCGGCAGGACATACAATCGATCCAGGGCACATTCGTGCGGGGGGACGTTCTGCACATTTATGACGAAGAAGGAAATGAGCGGGCTCGCGGCCTCGCCAACTTCACCGCGGAAGAGACGATTATTCTGGCGAGGAACAAGGAAATTCCAGCCAAGCAACTATTAGGCTTTCAGACAAATGCGACCATCGTCAGCCGCGACAATATCGTGGTTCTGGATGGCCGGCACATCCAATGGGATACGCCGCCTGAAGACGAACTGGAGCAGATACAGGACACCTAGTTCTCTGTCTCGCTGAGGTCACCGACCTCAAGTATTGGCGCGACATCCAGATTGTCGGCGTCCATCATGAACGCAACTTTCTGCATGCTGGAGACCAGCATGGATTTCTCCCAGTCCGGAAGGTGATCGAATGCCGACTGGAATCCCTCCTGAAGCAGTTCCGGCGCTCCGACGAGGCGCTGCGCGCCCTTGTCCGTGATGACGACCTCAAGGCTGCGGCGATCGTGTTCGTTCCTTTCACGCACAACGAGACCTGCGCGTACAAGCCGGTCAACAATTGAGGTAATAGTGGCTTGCGAAAGGTGAACCTGGCGCGCAATGTCGCTGGGTTTCGCGCGCTCGGCAGCCGCTACGCTCTGCAGCACAAGAAGCTGAGGCGCGGTCAGCCCCGTATCCTTCGACAGCTTTTTGGAGTGCATATCTATCGCGCGAGTAATGCGCCTCAGCGCGATGAGTAGGTCGTGGTACTGGCTCATGCGCAAATGGAATACCCTGCCGATTGGCCTTGTCCAGATAACGAACCGTATTCAGAGCTGCAATCTGCAGTCGGGAAGCTCATGCACCGCTGAACTGACAAACAACGCAGCACCTGTTTGTGCGTTCGGTCAAACTGACGGTTAACACGGCCTTGAAAGACAGCTTCCCGGCATGACTCTTGCAAAATCTTAGTAATTGAACCAGCAAATAGGGTGAACGGCGGGCGGCGCTCCACTCAGCGGAGACATCGCAAGGGCCGACGGGGTATATTATGGCGAATTCTGACCGCTCCCCCATGGACGGCGATCAGCGAAGCGCGGGGTCTGATGTGTTGATCGGCGAATTGGCTGACAACGGCGCAATGCCCGTTCTGGTCGTAGATCTGGATGGCACACTTATCCGCACTGACATGCTGGCCGAATCCTTCTGGGCGGCATGCTCTTCCGATGTCCTGACCCCTCTCAAGTTGATACCGAAAGCCTTTGAGGGCCGCGCGGCACTCAAGCGCGACCTGTCGGCAAAAGCCCGGTTTGATCCGGTCACCCTCCCCTACAACCAGGCCGTCATCGACTATATTCTTGCGTGGAAGAAACGTGGTGGCCGCACCGCGCTTGTTTCCGCCTCAGATGAGAACATCGTCCGCGCCATCGGTGAACATCTGGGAATATTCGACGAAATCCATGGCTCGGACGGCAAGTTGAATCTGAAGGGCAGCCGGAAAGCACAATTCCTGACTGAGCGGTTCGGCGAAGCTGGCTATGCCTATATGGGCGACAGCAGAGCGGACATTCCGGTTTGGAAATCGGCTGCCAAGGCAATCACCGTAAATGCCGGCGGCTCTTTGCGGAGCGCCGCTGAAGCGGCCTGCCAACAGGCCGACCATATTGCCACGAACTCCAAATCTCTCCGTCCAATTCTGAAAGCGATCAGGCCACATCAATGGCTGAAGAACATGCTGGTCTTCATTCCGATGATCGCGGGTCACAGGATCGATGCCACGACTCTTCTCCAGAGCAGCCTGGCTTTCGTTTGTTTCAGCCTGATCGCCTCGAGCGTCTATCTGCTGAATGACCTGCTGGACCTGTCGGCAGACCGGGCACACCCGCGCAAGCATCGCCGTCCGCTCGCCTCAGGTGACCTGCCGCTGATCCATGGCACGCTGCTCGCGCCGGTTCTCCTCATGGCCGGCATTGGTCTCGGCACCATCCTTGGACCTGCTTTCCTCGTGGTCATGGCAGGGTATTACACCGTCACCATGGCCTATTCCTTCTTCCTGAAGCGCAGAGTGCTGATTGACATTGTCACGCTTGCCGGCCTGTACACGATCCGCATCCTGGCAGGATCTGCCGCTACGGGGATCGTCCTCTCTTTCTGGCTTCTGGCATTCTCCGTGTTCCTCTTCTTCGCTCTGGCTTCGGTCAAGCGGCAGGCGGAACTGGTCGACAGCGCAAGCCGGGAAGTGCTCAAGCCATCCGGCAGAGGTTATATCATCGACGACCTGCCGGTTGTTTCCCAAATGGCGACGAGCTCGGGTTTCGTTTCCGTCCTGGTTCTTGCGCTTTACCTGAATTCACCTGCGGTCAGTGCACTTTACAGCCAACCGGCAGCGCTTTGGGGCCTGTGCCTGATCCTGCTCTTCTGGATCAATCGCATGGTCATGGTCGCCCATAGAGGCGGCATGCACGACGACCCGATTGTGTTTGCCGTCAAGGACCGCACCAGCCTGGTTTGCGGCGCACTGGGCGTCGCTTGCGCGGCAGCCGGGGTGCTCCTGTGACGGTCCGCGAACTTGTCTTCCGATACACAGCGTTTGCCGCGATTGCGACGCTGGTGAACCTGGGAACTCAACGTCTGGTCCTGGCCTTTGGAACCGACGCACTATTCTATGCCGCGGCAGTCGCCGCCGGTACATTGACCGGACTGGTGGTCAAATACATTCTCGATAAACGCTGGATCTTCGGCGACATGCAAACCGGGTTTAAAGCCCACGGCCGGAAATTCACTCTGTATACGGTCATGGGTGTTTTCACGACAGCCATATTCTGGTCGTCTGAAACGGCCTTCTGGTTCATCTGGAAAACAGACCTCATGCGCGAAGTCGGCGCCATCGCCGGACTGGCCGTTGGATATTTTGTCAAATACCAGCTCGACCGGCGCTTTGTTTTCTCATCCGCTCAACTGGCCACCGACGGATCGGACTCATGAAATTATCCGGTTGGGGGCGGTATCCGACAGTCGAATGCGAGACCGGTTCGCCGCGAAGTGAAGCAGACCTGGCAGAGCTTGTCCGGTCAGGCCCAGTGATTGCCCGGGGAAATGGCCGCTCCTACGGCGACAGTTCCCTGAACAGTCACATGACCATCGACATGCGCCGCATGAGCCGGATGTTGTCCTTCGATGAGGCAAACGGCCAACTGACCGCCGAAGCTGGCGTACTCCTTGCCGACATCATCTCAACCTTCCTGCCACGCGGCTGGTTCCCGGCCGTTACGCCCGGCACGAAATTCGTCACTGTCGGCGGCATAATCGCCGCAGACGTGCACGGCAAGAACCACCATAAAGACGGCGCATTCAGCTCTTTCCTGGACTGGGTCGATATTCTGGGCTCCGACGGGAATATCCGGCGCTGTTCAAGAGAAGAGAGCCCGGATTGGTTTGAGTGGACGATTGGCGGTATGGGCCTCACCGGCATCATCGTCAGGGCGGCCTTTCGTCTCCGCCCCGTTGAGTCCGGCTGGATCCGCCAGACGACCATCCCGGCGGAAAACCTCTCCGCTGCCATCGATATTTTCGAACAATCAGCAGACGCCACCTATTCGGTCGCCTGGATTGATTGCCTGAGCACCGGCGCTTCGCTCGGCCGCTCCCTCGTTTATCTTGGTGAGCACGCCACCCATGCAGATCTTCCGCGGAAGCAGCTGCAAGCCCCGTTTCAGACGCCCAGAAAACGGAAGCTGACCGTTCCGCTGGATGCGCCCGGTTTCGCCCTGAACCGATGGACCGTGAAAGCCTTCAACGAAGTCTACTATCGCGCAGGCCGCGCCAAGACCGGTACCCAGCTTGTGGATTGGGACACCTATTTCTATCCGCTGGACGCCATTCTCAAGTGGAACCGCATCTATGGACGTAAAGGGTTCGCACAGTTCCAATGCGTCATCCCGCTGGAGCAGTCCAAAGAGGGCATGCAGGCGCTACTTGAAGCCATCAGCGCGGCAGGCCAGGGATCCTTTCTGTCGGTGCTGAAGCGCTTCGGTGCACAGGAGAGCCGTTTCTCCTTCCCGATGGAAGGTTATACTCTGGCGCTCGATTTCCCGGTCAATCGCCGAAGCCTCGACCTCATGAACCGGCTGGATGAGATCACCATCGCTCATGGCGGTCGCTTCTACCTGGCCAAGGACTCCCGCCTGAAAGCAGAAACCCTGGCGAAATCCGACGAGCGCGTGAGCGATTTCAGGGAAATGCGGAAATCTACCTCTGCGGCGGAAACCTTTTCCTCAGCCCAATCGGATAGGCTTGTCCTGTGATGACAGATACTTCCAGACAAAAAACCGTGCTCGTGCTTGGCGGGCGCTCCGATATCGGACGCGCAATCGCGCATGGCTTCGCGGCGGACGGTTATGCCGTGGCCCTTGCAGCCCGCAATGCGGCAAGCCTCGAGACCGACAAGTCAGACATTTCATTGCGGCACGGCGTTCCCGTCAGCCTGCATGAGTTCGATGTGCTGGATACCGGCAAGATGGAGCCATTCATCGACAGTCTGGACGGGCTGCCGGATGTCGTGGTGAGCGTTGTCGGACTGATGGGCGAGCAGGAAGAAAACGAAAAAGACACAGGCCTTGCGGCCCGCGTCATGCGCAGCAATTACGAAGGCCCGGCCCTCATCCTGGGGCTTTTCGCGAACCGTTTCGAAGAGCGCGGTTCAGGCACCCTGGTCGGTGTCAGCTCTGTCGCGGGCGATCGCGGCCGTGCCACCAATTATATCTATGGGTCCGCCAAAGCCGGCTTCACCGCTTTCCTTTCAGGCCTGCGAAACCGGCTGGCCAAAAAGGGCGTTCACGTTGTGACGGTGAAACCCGGTTTCGTGCGGACACAGATGACTGAAGGCATGAAATTGCCCGCTCCCATCACGGCCGATCCGGAGGAAGTCGCAGCCGCAACCGTCAAAGCCGTCCGGAAACACAAGAACACCGTCTATACAAAGCCCGTCTGGGCATTGATCATGCTGATCATCACGCACATTCCGGAAATGATCTTCAAGAAGATGAGCATCTGACGCAATGCGGAGCCTTAGCAGACAACACAGCTTCTGGCTTGCGGGTGGACTGGCATTTTATCTCGTCTTCCTCGTCCGCGGAGAGCGGCACCTGTTCCAGTGGTTCGGTCCGCACGAATACTGGGCGACGCACTGGGCGCGGGACTATTCCGGCGGCTTCGCCCGGCGGGGCCTGCTGGGTGAAATTATTTCCTTCGTCGGAGCAGACAATACCAGCTACGCCTTGATCACCTTCGCCAGCTGGATCGTGGCCCTCGGCCTTGCAGCTGTCGCGATTGATGCGATGTGGCGCCTGACACGCAAGATGGGACAGTGGGACGCCATTCTGCTCTCCATGGCCGTTTTTGTGTCCCCGGCCACATTCGGCATCCTGCTCGAAACGCTGGGTGACCCGCTTCAGCTGATCCTGCTGATCTATATTCTCACGGCCCGCTTCGTTCTGCCTGGCCGGAACCTGCTGATCATTGCGCCGGTCTTTGCCCTGCTTGGACTTTTCATGTCTCTGACGCACGAGGCGAGCGTGTTCTTCGTCCTGCCGGCCCTCGGTATTCAGGCCCTTGTCCTGCGCCGGGATCTGGTATCATGGACGGCCTTCGGAGCCTGTCTTACGACGAGCGCGATCGTTGTCGCCATCCTCATGCTCACCAACATGGCTGAGGCGCCGGCGTCCAACCCCGTCCTGCATCTTGGCGGCGCCGGGTTCGCGTATGAGGGGAAGTTTGACAGTTTCGATAACTTGTTGGGCGAGGAGCTGACACGCATGTTCGGAAGCGGCTTTTATGGCCTCTACGAAACCGCGGCGCGCGTCGGCGGCGCCATGATGGTGCCAGTCTTCCTCGGGCTCATGTTCATCGCCTCGCGCTACGGCGCAAACATCCCTCCGACGCCCATTCAGGCGCGGGCAGCGATCTCCTTCGCCTTGGTCATGCTGGCGGTCTTCCCGCTCATGCTGATCGCACACGATTGGGCCCGCTTCTTTGCCTACATCCTACTCGTCTACCTTGCGACCATGGCGGACACCACGCCGGACGACGATGAGAGCAAACCCATGCCCGGCTCGGCCGGCTTTGTGGCTGGCGGTATTCTGCTTGCGGGACTGACCACGACCGACAAGCTGGACCAGTACAGGATGGACGGCTTGTGGTGGCAGCCCCGCCTCATGCTGACCTGCCTTGTCGTGTTCGCCCTCACCGCTTTGTTCGTGATGCTTTCCCGTAACGACAGAGCTTGCCGGCCCATGTCAGAACGCGAAGACTGACCCGCTCGCACAGGCCAATGGACCGGCAAAAAGACAAAAATCCTCCACCGGGTTGAGAAAGGCCTGTTGCTGCCTTCTATCGGCGTGTAACTTGCATCCTCAGCAAGCAAGAACTCTTGCAGGGGACGTTGAAATGAAGACCAGGCTCGAAAGCCAGAACTTTCTGACGCTGGATGGCGGGCGCGGTGTGGGCGCCATACTTGTGGTGCTGGGGCACAGCGCCATGTTCTGGCCCGGCTTTCCGACACTTCCCCTGGTCCCGCTGGTCGACATCTTTTTCATTCTCAGCGGCTTTGTTCTCGCCTTCGCCTATGAGCCGCGCTTCGACCGCGGCATGACCCCCTGGCAGTTCATGCTCGCCAGGGTAGTCCGGCTCTATCCGCTCTACATCCTCGGCATCGCGATGGGGACGCTGGTCCACCTCTACGCCTATTATGGCGATGGTCCGGACTCTTCTCTCGGCGACCTGCTTTTCAACGCGGCGCCGGCATTCCTCATGGTTCCCTGGATGGATCCGAGATCCGAATACATTTACGCCGCCAACGTTCCTGCCTGGACCCTGTTCTTCGAACTTGTCATCAACCTCTTCTACATCCTGATCTATCCGCTTATCCGCCGGACGAGCGGACTGCTGGTCGTCGTGGTTCTCAGCATCGCCCTGTTCCTGGCAATGGCCGTCCACTATGACACGACCGATCTCGGCTCCCGCTGGACGGAATTCTGGGGTGGTTTCGGCCGCGTCGGCTGTACCTTCTTCACCGGTGTCCTGATCTATCGCCTGATGGGCAAGCCGAAGGAAACGTCGTCATGGCGAAGCCTGATCTCCGTTCCGTTCATTATGCTGCTCCTGCTCTACAGCTTTAACGCGCCGGAACCGTGGGTTCTGGTCCGCGACATCATCCTGGTCACCCTGGTCGGACCGACCATACTTTGGCTGTTCCTGATCGTGCAGCCACCGCGCTGGCTACAGTCAACCTTCGCGGCCCTCGGAGGGATGTCCTACGCCCTCTACATCCTGCACTTCCCGATCTATGAAGTCGTCAAGCGGGTTGCATGGAAGTATCCGGTCATTCTGGAAACGCCGGCACTCGGCAGCTTCATTGTCCTTGGCATTTCGATGGCCGTCTCCTACGCAGCCTGGCAATGGTACGATGAGCCCGTCCGCGCCGCGATCAACAAATGGCTGAAGGCCCGCCGTAAACGGGCCGAGGCCAATGCGCCCGCACCAGCGGACAATGTGGCGGCGTCCCGGTCCCGCTAAGCCCTCTACGCGAGCAGCTGATCGAACATAGACAGCCTGACCCGGCATTGCTTTAACCAGACATCAGGTCATCCGATTGTCCTCGCTGGCCTTGGTTTTTGGCAAAGCCGGGCAAAGCGCGAATGCGCCATGGCACCCGGTGGCCCAGGAGAATGCCGGGATGAAATACCTCAAGCCCTTTCTGATTTCCGTGTCGGCGCTGGCGCTGCTCACCGGCTGCGGCGGCGGGGGCGGAAGTGGCTCATCGACCGGCGCGCCGGTGTCTCCGCCACCACCATCTCCCCCGCCTCCACCACCGCCGCCCCCCCCTCCTCCTCCGCCTCCACCGGTTCCGACAAGCCAGACGGACGTAGTGTATGGCAGCGGGCAGCTCGCCAACGGATCCAGGTCGCTCCTGCTCGACGTGTATCAGTCGGGCCAAGAATGCACGGCGCCCCGGCCTCTCGTCGTTCTGGTTCACGGCGGCGGGTTTGAGATCGGATCGAAACAGTCTGCGCCCTGGCCATCCTTTGCGTCCGAACTGACCGATCAGGGCTATGTCGCCATTTCGATCGACTATCGCCTGATTGGCGACGACCCGGTGCCTTCAGCAGAATTCCAACCCATCCGGGATGCGATCCTGAATTCCGGCGTCGGCCCCGTTATCTCGAATGACCTTCAGGCGCAGGCGGATGCGATTGCCAGTTCAATCGAAGACGCCACGAATGCCCTTCGCTGGATCGAGGCCAATGATGACGATCTCTGCGTGGACATGAGCCGTTTCGCCATCTGGGGCGAATCCGCAGGATCCGTGATCGGCCTTCACGTGACCTACGGCCTGGATGAGTATTCGATCTACTCTCCGGAGCCACAGGTCATGATCGATTACTGGGGGCGTTTCATCTATGATGGCCTGATGGATCCCGGCGAACCGCCGCTTCTGATCCTCCACGGCGATCAGGATGACGTCGTGGACTATTCGTTCGCCCAGGCAATTCAGGCCGAAGCGGCTGCCAGCAACATTCCTTATGCCTTTTATACCGTTACCGGCGCCCGCCACAGCTTCGATGAGGTTCCGGTCCGCACTCTTACGATTGACGGGAAAACACTGCTGCAGATCACCTACGACTTCATCACCGCACACCTGCAATCGGGGACACCGGTTTATGAAACCAGATCCGTGCCGCTGAACAACTAGACCGGCCGGTCAGGACAATGTCAGCTTTTGCGGATAGGGTTGTGTAAAATGCCGGACATCCGAAACGCATGCGAACACTGATCATTGAAGATAATCGAGAACTGGCAAACCTGCTCTCCGAACGCTTGGGTGCACGCGGGATCGACAGCGACATTGCCGGCGGTATCGAAGAGGCAGACGACCATATGGCCGTTGGGCAGTTCGATGTCATCATGCTCGATCTCGGCCTGCCGGACGGGGATGGAATCGACTGGTTGCGTGGCCTGCCCGCGGACCGCCCACCCGTTCTGATCCTTTCGGCGCGAAGCACGCTGGATGACCGCGTCACCGGGCTGGACACAGGCGCCGACGACTATCTTGTCAAACCGGCAGAGGTGGAAGAAATCGCCGCCCGGCTGCGCGCGCTGATCCGCCGGCCCGGCCGCCGCGACCCGGTCGTTCTGACGGTTGGAGAGGTCACATTCGACACGACCAGCCGGCAGGCAGAGCTGGCGGGACGTCCCCTGGCCATCGGCCGGAAAGAAGCTGACTTCCTGGAGATCCTGCTGCGCAATGCCGGCAAGGTCGTGCCCCGCGAACGCATTGAAGGCGCACTCTACAGCGCCGCAGATCCGGTCACGCCAAATGCCCTGGAAGCTGTAGCCTCCCGTCTTCGGCGCCGCTTCGCTGAGGCCGGAGAGAACGATATCCTCCACACAGTCCGCGGCGTCGGATACCTGTTCGGAAACCGGGGCGCATCATGAACTCCATTGCCGGCAGATTACTTCGTGGCCTGTTGATATCGGGACTGGTCGGCGGCGTCGTGCTGACGGTTCTCGTCACCTATGAGTATGGCCTGCTCAGCGCCAATCCGCCCCCCTTTTGGCGAACTGTCCGCGAAATTACTGAACACGTTCTGGTCCCCTTCGGTGTGTTTCTTTTGCTGTTCGGAACGGGTGCGCTGCTGGTGGTCCGCCGGGTTGAGCGCCAGCTGAAGGCGATCGCCGGGAATGTGCAGGAAGCCGCCAAGGAACTTCGCAGCTACCAGATGCCGCCCGATGCGCTGCCCAGCGAACTCACACCGTTCACGGAAGCGGTCAACGAACTGACCAGCCGCCTGGCCAGCCATGCCCGTCGCCAGGAGGCCTTCGCTGCCGATGCCGCGCATGAACTGAAAACGCCGCTGTCCATTCTGGCCCTCTCGCTCGACAAACTGCCCGCTGACGAAGCGGCGCCTCTACGTACGCAGGTCCGTGCATTGTCTGACATGGTTGACCAGCTCTTGCTCCTCGCGCGCAGCAATGCCCCCGACACGGACCAGCGCCACAAGCTGATCGAGCCGGACGCGCTGGCCCGCCGGGTCGTCGCTGAACTTGCCCCCGCGGCGATCCAGGCCGGCCGCGATCTATCGGTCGAGACTGAGAACCCCGCCCCGTTCCGCGGGCTGGAAGAGGCGATCGCAGCGTCCCTTCGCACCCTGATCGTCAATGCCTTGCGCGCCACGCCGGAAGGCAGCGAAGTCATTGTCCGCGCAGGCCCCGGCGCGAGCCTCTCTGTCATTGATGGCGGCACAGGCCTGACGGCAGGCGAACTGGAAAAACTGAAAGCCCGCGGCATCCGCGCCGACAGGGCCCCCGGTGGCGAAGCCGGCCTTGGCCTCGCCATCGCAGACCGGATTGCCGACTCCCATGGCGGTGAACTTGTCACCTGCCTGCCGGAATATTCCGGTCTTGCGCTTCGCTTCCCCGACGCCCGGCCTGCCTGATTTTTCAGCACCGAACTTCTCCCTGATCTGCATGACACACATGCAGTTGCGCAATTCCGCGTCAGGATCGTGTCAGAGAGTTCTGCCAGAACCGCCCTCATGGACAGAAACCATGAGACGGCGAGAAGACGATGGTGAATTGGGTATTACGTACAGCGATGGCGGCCACCGCCCTGCTTGTCTGCAGTCAGGGGGCTCTTTCCCAGACCGTTGAAGTCACCGCAGCCAGCCGGAAGGCGCTCGGTATTTCAACAGCAACAGTGCGCACCGAAAGCACAATTGAAGGCGCGCGGATGTTCGGAACCGTCATTGCGCCGCCGGGGAATTCCTCTCCTGTCGCAAGTCCGTTCGAGGCCGTCCTGCTCGAACCGCTCGTCATTCCGGGCATGCAGGTCAAAGCCGGTGATCCGGTCGCCCTGATGTACAGCCCGGAATATGAAACCGCCCAGGCCGAGATCGAGTCCGAGCGGATCACCGCCGAACACATGGACCATTTGCTTGAACGGGTCACGGAGCTTCGCGAACTGGGCCTGCGCTCTGCCCAGGAGGCAGACGAAGCCGAGCACGACTCTAAATCAGCCCATCTGAACCTCGCCGCATCGCAGCGGCGCCTGTCCGCCGTGCGCAGCGCAAACGGCGCCGGCCGCTTCAAGCTCGTGGCGCCCGCATCCGGCACAGTCGCCAGCATCTCTGTCGCGGCCGGGCAAGCTGTCGGCATGTCAGAGCCTTTCCTCTCGATCTTCGATGGCCAGCGATACTGGCTGGACGTCGCCCTGCCGGAGCGGGTGGCAAACACTTTCTCGATTGGCTCCACCGTTTCCCTCGCCGGCAATGCAGGCAAAGGCACTGTGGTGGCGATTGATCCAACGATCGATGCCCGCCTCCAGTCCATCCGGATAAAGATCGAACTGCCGGAAACCGGCAACTGGCGCCTTGGCCAGCTCGTTGACCTTTCGCTCGATACCGCCGGGCACGACGCCAATATGGTTATTCCTGCCCGCGCCATCGTGCGGACTGGCGGCATGGACTGTGTCTTTGTCGATACCGGGGACAGCTTCCGCCGCGTTGAAGTGAACGTTCTCACCCGCAGCCGGGAAGACGCAGTGCTGACCGGCGGCGTTGAGCCGGGCGACCGGGTTGCCATCTCCGGTCTCGCCGCGCTCAAGAACCTCGCAGAAGGAGTCTGAGGACCGTGCTGGACCGCCTTGTCTCCTTTTCGCTCACCCAGCGCATCTTCATCCTGGGCGCCGCCCTGCTGCTGGCCGTATCCGGTCTCTATGCATCGGCCCGCCTTCCCATTGATGCCTTTCCCGAGATCGCACCGACCCAGGTCAAGATCATCCTGAAGGCGCCCGGCATGACACCGGAAGAAGTGGAATCCCGCGTGGTCCGCCCGCTGGAAATGGAACTGCTCGGCATTCCCGACCAGACCATCATGCGCGCCAAGGCAAAATACGCGATTGCCGACATCACAATCGACTTCAAGGAAGGCACGGATATCTACTGGGCCCGCCAGCAGGTCTCCGAACGGCTGACGGCTGTCAGCGGGGAATTCCCGGAAACCGTTTCCGGTGGACTCGCCCCGATCTCCACGGCCCTGTCTGAAGTGTTCATGTTTACCATCGAGAGCGATGATCTCTCGCTGGAGGAACGCCGGTCCCTGCTCGACTGGGTTATCCGGCCGGCCCTGCGGACCTTGCCAGGCGTCGCCGACGTGAATGCGCTCGGCGGCCGGGTACGGACCTTCACCATCGCGCCAGACGAAGCCGCGATGGCCATGGCCGGAGTCAGTCTCGACGACATCCGCACGGCGCTTGAAAACAACAACCGGAATGATGGCGCAGGCCGCATGTCCGAAGGTGAAGAAGCCCTCGTCGTTCGCTCCACCGGCGCCACCGAAAACGAAGCGGACATTGGCGCCCTGGTCATTCAGGAATCGGATGGACAGGTCCTCCGTCTGCGAGACATTGCAACCGTCCAGCTCGGCAGCCTCACCCGCTATGGCTCCGTCACGCGTGATGGCACGGGCGAAGCCGTCGAAGGCATCGTCGTCGCCCTTCGCGGTGCCGACGCCCGGATGGTTGTCAAAGGCGTGGAGGACAAACTTGCAGAGTTGCAGAGCAGCCTGCCGGAAGGCGTGAAGATCGAAGTCTTCTACAATCGCTCCGACCTGATCGAAAAAGCGGTCTGGACCGTCACCGAGGCGTTGCTGATCGCTGTCGTCCTCGTGATTGGTCTCCTCATCGTCTTCCTTGGAGACTGGCGTGCAGCCCTGGTCGTGACGCTGATCCTGCCAGCCTCTGCTCTGGCGACATTCCTCCTGATGAAAGTCTTCGGCCTGTCGGCCAACCTGATGAGCCTCGGCGGACTTGCTATCGCTATCGGCATGATCGTCGACGGGGCGATCGTCGTGACGGAGAACGCCGTCGAGCGCCTGCACGAAAATCCGAATTCCAGCAAACTGCATGTGATCTATCGCGCCGCATCGGAAGTCGCGCTTCCCACCGCCGCCGGTATCTTCATCATCTGCCTGGTTTTCGTGCCGCTGCTCACGCTGCAGGGCCTCGAAGGCAAACTGTTCGCGCCGGTCGCCCTTGCCATCGTGTTTGCCCTTGGCTCTGCGCTTCTGCTCGCCTGTACGCTGATCCCTGTTCTGGCATCCTACCTCCTCAAATCTTCCGGCGCGCACGAAACCTTCCTGATGCGGATCCTTTCGCCTGCTTATCGCAGCCTGCTGAACCGTGTCCTCGATATGCCGGTCATCGTTTACGCGATTGCCGCGATCAGCATTGTCTTTGCCGGGTTTGCCTATACGGCCACCGGAAAGACGTTCATGCCGACCATGAACGAGGGATCGGTCGTGATGCAGCTTGCAGCCCTTCCATCCATCAATCTCAACCAGAGTGAAGCCGACGCCATGCGCGCGCAGGCCGCCATTCTGGAGAAGGTTCCAGAAGTCGAACATATTGTCGGCCGTATCGGTTCCGACGAATTGGGCCTTGATCCGATGGGCCTCAATGAATCCGACATGTTCCTCGAACTGGTTCCCCGCGAAGAATGGCGCGGCCCGGATACGGAATGGCTGGTCGGGGAAATCCGCACGGTGATGGATGACTTTGTCGGCATCGAATCCTCCTTCACCCAGCCAATTGAAATGCGCGTCTCCGAAATGCTGACCGGTTCCCGGGGCGATCTGGCCGTGAAGATCTTCGGGCCCGACTCCAACGAACTCGCCGCGCTGGCCGGCCGGGTGGAGCAGGCTATCTCCACCGTTCCGGGGGCAGCAGACGTTTTCACCGCCTCCAATGATGTTTCCGAATATCTGCAGGTGGACATCGACCCGACCCGCGCAGGCCGGCTCGGTCTGGATGTCATCACGATCCAGGACGAACTCCGGTCGCGGCTTGAAGGCGTCACCGCAGGTGAAGTGATCGAGCCCGGCCGGCGCACGCCCATTGTCATCCGGCAGGACCAGGCAGAAGGAAACGCGGCGTTCGACTTCGGTAATCTCCTCATCGTCAATCCGGCAGGAGAGATGGTCCGCCTGTCCGATGTGGCGACTGTCTCCCGCGTTGGAGGTCTCGCCTCGGTCGCTCGGGAGAATGGCTCCCGCTATGCTGTGGTTCAGGCCTTTGTCTCGGGGCGCGATCTCGTTGGCTTCGTGGCAGATGCACAGGCGGCGGTTGAAGCCTCGGGCGCTATGCCAGCCGGCTACACGCTTGAGTTCGGCGGCGAGTTCGAAAACCAGCGCCGTGCCTCGGCCCGACTGTCCCTGATGGTGCCGCTCTCGCTCGGCCTGATCTTTGTCGTCCTGTTCGGAACGCTCCGGTCGATCCGGCAAGCCATGCTGATCCTCCTGAACATTCCCTTTGCGCTGGTCGGCGGGATCATCGCGCTCAGCCTGTCCGGCGAGTATCTCTCGGTTCCGGCATCGGTTGGCTTCATTGCCCTGCTCGGCATCGCTGTCCTCAATGGACTGGTGCTGGTGACCTGTTTCAATGACTTGCGCGCCATCGGTCTCGACACGGAAGAAGCCGTCCGCCAGGGCTCGGAGCGTCGCCTTCGTCCGGTTCTGATGACCGCCGCGACTGCCGCCCTCGGCCTCGTCCCGCTCCTTTTCGCTCATGGCCCGGGATCGGAACTCCAGCGGCCGCTGGCGATCGTCGTGATTGGCGGTCTCGCATCATCCACCATTCTGACACTGTTCCTGATGCCGGTGCTTTACCGCCGGTTCGGTGTCGAACGTACGCCGGCCGGTGTGCCGCAAGGAGAGGTCCAATGGATACGCCCCTACGCAAACTGACGCTGGTCTGCCCCAAAAGCATCCAGCCGACCGTGCTGGACACGCTGGACGGGATCGCCCCGCCGCTGCCGGGATATACCAGCCATGACGGGCTCGGCCATGGCAGCTCGATGGACCTCGCCTCGACCGCAGAGAAGGTGAAGGGCGCCATGAAGGTCTTCACCGTGCTGATGGTCCTTCCGGAGGAAGCCATTCCACTAGTGCTGGAAACCATCCGCAAGGCCTGCCCACGCCGTCAGATCTCTTACTGGATCGAACCTGTACTCGACTTTGGACGCCTGAAATGAAACTTCGCCTCCTTGCCGCCGCGCTTGCCAGCACCCTGTTTCTTGCCCAACCGGCCATCAGCCAGACCGACCCGGTTGTGGACCTGATGGAACAGGCCGTCCGGACCAGCCCGTCCTACCGTTCGGCCAAAGCCGACATGGACCGGGCCAGCGCCTCGGCCCGGCGGATTGCGTCCGGCCCGTATGAGTTCGAGATCAATGCAAGCGGTGGCCAGCGCAAGATCGACGATCCGCTCGCCTCGGAAAACCGGTACACGGAATGGTCCGCGGGTATCTCCCGCACGGTCCGCCTGCCGGGCAAGCGGCAGGTCGATGCCAATATTGCGCAGCTGGAAACAGACCTCGCCGGCACCGGGGTGGACCAGTCCCTGTTTGCCGAACGCGAGAAGTTCGCGATGCTGTGGAGTGCCTGGCGCCGGGCGGACCTTCTGTCGACCTCTTCCGCGTCGCAGGCCGCCGAAGCGCTTCGTATCGCCGAGCTGCAACAGATCGCCGTGGACAAGGGCGCGGAACGCCAGATCCGGGCAGACCAGCTGGCCGCTGAAGCAGGCCTGCTGCAGCTGCAGGCGGAACAGGACCGGACGGAGGCGCAGGTTGCCCGCGCGGCGCTTGTTGCGCGGTATCCGGACATCGTGTTCCCGGAGACGACGGCGCCGCTGGATGTGTCTGAAACCATGATCTCTCCGCTGTTTGAAGCGACCGCTGAAAGCTCCCCCGCCTATCGCCGCGCTGACCTGCTGGCCGAACAGGCAAGGTTGAAAGCGCAGCGGGCGCGGATGGAGAAGCGCCCGGACCCGACCTTTGGCCTCGACTTCGGCAATGAGTTCGGCGGGTCCGAAACCAGTGTCATGGCGCGGGTCAGCATCCCGATCGGCGGTTCGGCCCGCCGGGCCTATGCGCGGGAAATGTCCGCCACCGCCACGGTCGCCGAACTCGACCGGGTCACCGCCCAGCGCGAAGCTTTCCAGGCGGTCCAGGCCGCGCGCCAATCCCTCGGCGCTGCGATGACGCTGTATGAGAAATCCCTTGAGACCGCAGAGTCTTCCCGGAAAATCCTGGAGACGATCCAGAAGGGATATGACTATGGCGAGATCACCATCACCGAATTCCTGAATGGACGCCGCGCCCTGATCTCTGCCGAACGCACGGTGGCGGAACAACGCGCCCGGCTGGAGAGCGCGGTGCTTTACCTTCTGGCGCTGACGGGCGGTCCGGAGACGGAATAAAGGCGCACCCAGCACGTCCGCCCGGACACGCTGCTCGCGCTCCGGCAAAAGACCTGATTGTGCAGCAGGTTCAGCTCGTATCGGCGGGCGGCCAGTCGCGCAGGGCTTCGGTCAGCTGCACGGTGAGCGCGCCCGAGACGATGCCTAGGGCAGCGGGCATGGCATGTGTCCGGGGGACGGGCGCAATGTAAGGCCGCGCCTCGCCTTCGGCCTTCCAGCGCTGAATGGTTCGCGCCAGACACTTCGCCCGGCGCCTACAGAATTTGAGCGTTTCAAGCATGGCTTCCCAACGGGCGATCAGCGGCGCGGCGGGCACGGGGCCTCGCAGCGGCACGGTGATCGGCCCATGCAGGAAATCCGGCGCTTCGCCCGCGGGCACAGGCAGCACAGAAAAGAACGCCTTGCGCGTCTCCGGTTCACCCTCACTCTTTTCGAAATAATTGCTCGCCGGGCGCGGCACCACAGGCGCCAGCTCCACTTGCAGGGCCATCAGGAAAATCAGACGGCGGAGCAGAACGGCGAGCCGTTTCAGCTCTGCCGAGACACGGTGCTTCAGTGTTTTCGGAATAAATTCCGGCTGTTTGAACAGGTCCGCATTCACGCCGGCTTCCGCCACAGCGCGGGCGATCGTCTTGTAGGCATGAATGATGAAATCGGAGTAATGTGTCATGGCGGAAAGACTGCCATGAGCGCTTATCAGACGGATACGGAGTTGTTCGGCGCCGCAAAAAATCCAGCCAGGACAAGGACGTCTCCGGAGAGCAGACGGGGCACTGGCCCGGATTTATCCACCTTTCAGGTTTCCGATAACGTTTTTGTTATCGGCCCGTCCGGTTCCGCAGCTGAAACGTATTAAGCGCACCGGTCAGGAGGATCGGCCAATAAAAAAAGGGATCACGAAATGCGACTTGGAGTTTTAGCCACGGCATCAATCATTGGTGCGCTTCTGGCTGCCCCGGGCCATGCACAAGGATTTTATGTGTCGGGTACGGTTGGTGCAGCCATGCAATCAGACAGTGACAATACCGGCGCAACCAGCGCCGATTTCCTGACAGGCAATGGCGGCGCACTGCCGGCAGGCACACCCATCGCCTCAGGCACATCGGTTGGCTGGAAGACGGAATTTGACAATGGCATGTCCTACTCGGCTGCCGTCGGTTACCGCTATTCCCCGTCAATCCGTGGTGAGGTCCAGCTCGCCATGTCGAAGGCCGATGTGGATACGCACAAGAGCGTGACGCTGGGCGGCGGTTCCATCGATGCCCTTGATGCGGGCGCGCTGACCGGGTCTGCCGATACCCTCGGCGTGACCGTTGCCGACGTTGTTGCCGACGGCCGCGGGGACACCAAGACCACGGCCCTGTTCGTCAATGGTTATTACGATTTCGCCAATGACTCCGGCTTCACGCCTTATGTCGGCGCAGGTATCGGCTATGCGAAGACCGACGTGACGTTCAAGCCTTCCGGCGTGGGCATCATCGATGATGACGACAACGGTTTCGCCTATCAGGTGATGGCCGGTGCGACCTACAGCTTCAATGAACGCTGGGATGTCTTCGGTCAGTATACCTACCGTTCTGTCGAGGATGGCGAGTACAAGGTCGACCTGTTCCCGGCGAACCTCGAAGTCGAGAACAAGGCGAACCTGATCGAAGTGGGCGTCCGCTACAAATTCTGATCCGACCCATACGAGACACCGCAGGCCTCCGCGACGCGCGAGGCCTGCGGCATTTTTTACGGCGTCATAGCCGGTAGCTGATGCGTTCGCCTGCGCGGCAGAACGTGTCGAGCTCCTGCAGGCAGAGCAATTCCATATCGTGCACGAGATCGAGCAGATTGGTTTCGTCCGCATGGCTCGAAATCCGTTCGATGTCGCGGACATATTGCTCGAAACGGGTCTGGGACTGTTCCTCGATCGAGGCATTGTCGAGAATGGAAACCGTCGCGCCTGCAATGAACAGGGTGACCGCCAGAAAATCGAGCCAGCCGGATGTCGCCGACCCGTCCAGTCCGGTGAACAATTTGGTCGACAGCGCAAAGAACGCGAAAGCTGCGGCGCTGAGATAGATCATGTCCTGCGAGGAGTAGAAGACCCGCCGCCGGTTGGCGAAATGGGTCAGCTCGCTCTGCGCGAACCGCTTCTGGTACTGGATACGCAACTCGCCATACGCTTCCTTGGTGATCTGGGCCAGGTCCGCATTTGCGGGCCTTTTCGGCGTTCGGGGCACGAACACGGCGGCCGAGGGCTGGAAGGCACGAAACACGGAATCTCCGCCGTTCAGCTCGTTTTCGATCCTGGCAACCTGCCGGGTTGCAAACTGATCGGACAGGGTCTCGAGCTCTTCGGCATCCTTTGCGATATGGCCGAGATGGTAGGCCTGGAACTTGGCACTTCGCAGCCGCTCGACGGCATAACGGTTGAGCAGCCACTTCTCCTTCTGGTGCGTCGTGATCAGGTAGATCTGCAGCACGATGCCGAGCCCGGCCAGAAGGGCGGCAATTGCGCTGGTCAGCGGCTGCGCCGGGTACGGAGGAATGATGATGGCTTCGGCAACGGTATAGATCGAGCTGAAGGCGATCAGGATGATCGCCAGCCGCCCGAAGCGATGATAGCGGCGTTTGGCGCGGACGGCGGCCGCTTCATGCTTGTTGAAGGCTTCGTCTATGGCCGGGATCTGAAACAGTGTCCGGACCGGCGCGAACACTTCGGTCGTCGTATCGGTGGGAAACACATCGCGATTGGCTATCTGCATCATGAAACGGCTTGTCCTGGAATATCACGCGCAGGCCCGGTCGGGCGTCATCTGGGCTGGGGCGGTTGTCATTCTGCAGACAGGTCGCTTGTCACGACGCGGAAGCCGAAGACCTTGTCGCGGACGTTCCGGTCGATCCGTGCCCTGTTTGCGGCCCGGTGGTCGTCGGGGTCGCGTCCCCATGCGCCGCCCCGCAGCACACGCCGCGCACAATCGCCGGCAAGCTGGGCCGTGCCGTCCGTCGGGGCGCTCGTATAGTTGTTGATGTAGCAATCTTCTACCCACTCACGCGCATTGCCGAGCATGCCTTTGAGGCCGAACGGGTTTTCCACCAGCGTATCGACCGGGACCGGAGCGCGGGAGGGGGCGATGGCGGCGTCGAAATAGTCGCCCCACCAATAGGCCGTCGCGGTTCCGCCCCGGGCGGCGTATTCCCATTCCGCTTCGGTCGGCAGCCGGTAGGTCCGGCCTGTCTTGCTGCTGAGCCAGCGGGCATAGGCATTGGCATCGGTCCAGGACACGCCGATGACAGGCTGCAATCCTTTGCCATAGCCCCGGTCTGAGGGCTCGAAGCCATTGCATCCGCCGCCGGCGACACAGGCGTCCCACTCGTCGAACGTGATCTCGGTCTGTCCGATCGCGAAACTGGGCAGGGTCACCTCATGCAGCGGGTCTTCATTGCCGGTCCGTCCCGCTTCCGTCGCAGGCGAGCCCATCTGGAAGCTGCCGGCCGGAATGGGGATCATGGTGGGGCAGGTGTCGCAATCGCTGAACGCCGCCATGGGGTCTTCTTCGACAGGCGCTTCAACTGCGGGACGCTCGGGCTGAGGGCCGGACATGACCATCGCCGCGATGCCGCCGCCGAGCGCCAGCACGGCCAGGCCTATGCCGGCCGGAATGAGACGGTTTGGCTTGGAAGCTGGCGGCGGGGCCGGTTCGAGCTTTGGCGCGGCGGGGCGGCCGGGTGGCGCGGGTGTTTGCGCGGCCGCTGCCGGAGCGGCGGCTTTTGCCAGTCCGGCCAGCCGGTTGCGGGCCAGATCGACGAAATGGCCATCGGGATACCGGCTGAGATAGGCTTCGTAATCGGCCCCATCATCGCTGTCCGCGATGGAGGTCCAGAACGTGTTTTCGATGGTTGCATCGCGCGGGGACGCGGACGGTTCGATGGCGGCCGGGGCGGCCTCTGCTTTCGACTCTGCGCGCTCAAGGGCCAGGCGGATGTCTGCCACGAAGCCTTTCCAGCGGCTGTCTTCGTGATCGCCGTCCCAGCCAATCAGGTCTGCGCTCTGGGTCAGTTCGAACATGATCGGGCGTTCGGCGTCCTGGATCATGGCGGGGATGACGGTGGAGGTACGTTCGCCCAGCGTGGCCTCCGCCCGGACCCATTTTGACTTCACAGAGACTTCCGACCACAGCACGATGACCACGCGGGCATCCCGCAGCATGCCTTCCGTGACTTCGTCATAGGTCTGACCGGCGCGGAGGATCTTGTCCCACCAGACCGTGAAGCCTTCCTGCTCCAGCGCCTTCGCGATCTGCTGTGCCTTGGGCCTGTCCGCCCGGCTGTACGATAGGAAAATATCCGCCACACTCATCCCCTCGGGTGCTCTCTGAGCGGCACCTCTCTTGTGGAATGATTAAGCCGCATTTTTGGTAACCAAGCAATGCACTTGTAAATACGGGGTTTTTCAATTGAAGGCAGAACAAGTTTTCTTGCGGCAGTGCTTGACGCGCAACATGACGACGACGGACGATGCGGCGGCAATGACAGGGAGCCTCTCATGCGTGCAATGGTGTTCGAGAAAGCCGGAGCGCCGCTTGTGCTGAAAGAGCTGCCGGAGCCTGTGCCGGGAGAAGGGCAGATCCGGATCAGGGTGACGGCCTGCGCCGTGTGCCGGACGGATCTGCATGTGGCCGATGGCGACCTGGCGCAGCCAAAGCTGCCGCTGATTCCGGGCCATGAGATCATCGGCGTGGTCGATGCGCTGGGGCCGGGCGCGGCGGGATTTGCCGTGGGCGACCGGGTTGGCGTGCCATGGCTTGGTCACACTTGCGGGACTTGCGTGTATTGCCAGCGCGGGCAGGAGAATCTCTGCGAGGCGGCGGAATTCACCGGCTACACCCGCGATGGCGGTTTTGCCGATTATACGGTGGCCGATGCGCATTACTGTTTCCCGATCCCGGACACCTATTCCGACGAGGCCGCCGCGCCGCTGATGTGCGCTGGGCTTATAGGTTACCGCTCCTACCGGATGGCGGGCGATGGCAAGCGGCTCGGCCTATATGGCTTTGGCGCGGCGGCGCACATCATCGCGCAAGTGGCTGTGCATCAGGGGCGGGAGGTCTATGCCTTCACAAAGGCAGGCGATGAGAAGGGGCAGGACTTTGCCCGCTCGCTCGGCGCTGTCTGGGCAGGCAGCAGCGATGAGGCGCCACCGGAGGTGCTGAACTCGGCGATCATTTTCGCTCCGGTCGGGGCGCTGGTGCCAGCGGCGCTGAAAGCCGTGGACAAGGGCGGTGCGGTGATCTGTGCCGGCATCCATATGAGCGACATTCCCTCCTTTCCGTATGCGGACCTATGGGAGGAGCGGCGGATACAGTCTGTCGCGAACCTCACCCGGCAGGACGGGGTTGATTTCCTGAAGATCGCGCCGGAAGCGATGGTGAAGACCTCGACCCATGCCTATCCGCTGGAGAAGGCGAACGAGGCGCTGGATGATCTGCGCGCCGGGCGCTTCGAAGGCGCGGCGGTGTTGCGGATGGATCTTTAATGGAGGGTGGGGTTAGGCAACGCCGATATCCACCGGATTGCTCCCGCATGACCGGCTGGTACTCCATGATGACCATGTGTGACTTAACATGATCATACCGGACTATACCGGACTACGGAGCAACGCTGTAGCAGAGGAGCTCAGGATGGACCTGGCTTGAGAGGTTGGAGACCAACTCAGTTGCGGGTGTCAGCAACCGGCTCCTTCGATTGCAACCATGCTTCAACGGTATCGTATCTCTCCAACCCCATCACTTCCGGGAAAATGGAAACGTGCCCGCAACGCGAAACTCTGGCGACGACCTGTTCTTCATTGACAGACCCATCATTGTACCGTTTCGCGCGAGTGATGCTTACTCTGGTTTCTCCGAAGATGCCGCGGCGATAGTCCTCATATTTGGGTAAGTAAGTTGGCCTCGCGGACCTGTGCTGCCTGGCTAGCTTTAAGAATTCCGGATTGTCGATACCTACCGAATGGACAGGGGCGTCCAGAGCGGCGGTGACCATCTCATCTGTGCTGAGGCATTTCATCCGGAGAAAGCAGAATGGACCAAAGTTCATGAGCAGGACGAGCGCGAGACCCGGAAGGATCGCAAGCCGAATGGTTTTCCAGCGGAGAAGGTCTTTCACGCGCCTGATCCCTTTGATTGTCTGGTCAATGATCCACTTCGCCTGAGCATTAGGTCAATTTGAGAGTAAATTACTTCAACTTAAAGAAGAAAAAGCCCGCCGGAGGGCATTCCGGCGGGCTGAACAGGGGTGAGGCGGGCTGGCCTTAGAGAACGCCCAGCATGTCGGCGACGAGCGGGTGGCGGACGACGTCCTGGCCTTCGAGCGTGACGACCGCGGCGCCTTCCAGTTTCTCCAGCCGCTCGCCCGCTTTGGCGAGGCCGGAGAATTCCGGCAGCAGGTCCGACTGGGCCGGGTCGCCAGTGATCACCATGGTCGAGTGCCAGCCAAGCCGCGTCAGCAGCATTTTCAGCTGCGTGTAGGTACAGTTCTGCGCCTCGTCGATGACGATGAAGGCGTTGTTGAGCGTGCGTCCCCGCATAAAGCCGATGGGCGCGATCTCGATCACGCCTTCGGCCAGCATGTGTTTCAGCTGTCCGGGCGAGAGCCGGTCGGACAGGGCGTCGTAGAGCGGGCGCAGGTAAGGCGCGAGCTTGTCTTCCATGGCGCCGGGCAGGAAGCCGATCTGCTCGCCGGCCTCGACCGCCGGGCGCGACAGGATGATGCGCGAAACCTTGCCCTTTTGCAGCGCCTCGACCGCCTTGCAGATGGCGAGATAGGTCTTGCCCGTGCCCGCCGGGCCGAGCGCGGCGACGAGGGCATATTCGTCCATCGCTTCCATCAGGCGGGCCTGGTTTTCGGAGCGGGGTTTCACATTCTTCTGGTAGCGCTGGGCCCGGTCGCCCTCTGGCGCGGTGGCGGCGCGCTTGTATTGTTTCTGGTCAGCATCGTCGGGATGCCAGGACCGACCTCCATCAATGGCCTGCAGCCGCGGACCCCTCACACGGCCGGTTTCTTCAAACCAGGCAGAGGTGTTCACTTCCGAAGCGGTTTTCATGCGCTTGGCTGCGTTGCGTTTTCCCATGGGAGGTCTCCTTGCTGCAGGGACTAAAAAAGCCGCTGGCAGGAATGCACAGCGGCTGGCTGGAAACTTGGGGGGAAGGGGAGGCAACACGCCCGATGGGCGGCAGGACCTCAACCCGGTA